>JAQGHU010000102.1 GCA_028291515.1 Schlesneria sp. | reverse complement strand
TGACACTCAGCCAGCCTACGTGCCGGCCGGTTCTGTCATCCGAAATCAGAGAGGAAGGGTTCTTCCCAAATCGCTGGATTCCCGCCTGCGCGGGAATGACGAAGGGAAGGGTTCGAGGTTGTGTCATACATCTCTGCGAAACTTCTTCCCGTCTGCCAATTGAAAATTTGCATTTCGCAATTTGCAATGTCCTTCATCCAAATCGGGCAGCACCACCAACGATCTCGCCCAAGACCTCAGCTACAAAAACCGACTATGCCTCACTCCTCTCAATCTTTTTCCCAATCCGTGTTTCATCCGTGTTCAATCCGTGGCTAAAAACTTCTTATTCGTCTTCTCCGTGGTTAATCTCTCGGCGAGATTGATTGTCGGATCGAAAGTCGAGAAATCGGCATTGTGAACTACTTTACGGCGCGCCTATAGTTCTCTGAGTGAATGCCAGTGATTTTCAAGGAGCGCCTGTGACTCACCCTGTAACGGTACAACTTCTGGAGCTCAGAACTCCGCATTCGGATCAACCGCCTCAGAAGCGGCGTTACTTAACTTCTGTCGTGCTTTCCGCTTTGGCATTGGCGATCGGCTTCGGAGTCAGTCATGGACTGACGTTGCTCGCCAAACCACCCGTTCTGCGAGAACCGGTCGAGCGAACATATAACGTCGAGGTATTCGCGATTGAGGCATTGGATCTGCGAGAAGTCGTGCGTGCTTTTGGCACCAGCCAGGCGGATCGGGAAGTCATCCTGTCGGCTCAAGTGGCGGGTGAAGTGGCGGAGATTCACCCTCAACTGAAGGTGGGCCAGGCCGTTCGGGCTCAGAACCGGAAATCGAGCGAGGGGAGCGACTATTCGGGGGACCTGCTGGTCCGCGTTGATCCTTCGACCTACGAGGCGCGGGTCGAACAGGGGCGGACTCACTTGCACGAAGATCGAGCGGAACTCAAACGCATCCTGCAGGAAGAGGCGAATCTCGAGCGGTTGCACAAGACGATCGCCGCGGACTTCGATGATTCGCAGCGCGAATATGAAAAGGTCCAACTCCTTCGCAAACAGGGAATCAACACGGACAGCGATCTGAGGCGAGCCCAGATGGAGTTGCGTGTGCACGAAAAGGGTCTCGTCCAGAGCAGCAATGATCGAGACCTCTTGCCGGTGCGGCGGGAACTGGTTCAGCGCAAGATCGAAAGTCATGAAGCGGATCTAAAAGTCGCCGAGATCGAGTTGGCGAGAACGTCCGTGCGATCTCCGTTTGATGGAACGATTGCCGCAGTGCAGGTTGAGGTCGGACAGTACGTTCGCGTCGGCGATCCCCTGGCCACGATCACCGATCAGAAGATCGTTGAGATCCCGCTGTCGGTGACATTAGACGACTATGCCAAGTTGTTGCCCGATGTTCTCGATCGCCGGTTCCCTCCCGTGGATTTGGCCGAGAACGAAGGGGCGGCCCCTCGATGGAAAGGGCACGTGGTTCGCGCGGCCCCAAAGGCGGACGAGCATACTCGCACGGCGATGGTGTATGTTCAGGTCGACAATTCTCAGCAGGCGACGCCATTACTGGCGGGAACATTCGTGCAGGCTCGCATTGACGGACCGATCCTCAAGCAAGCTCGCCTCGTTCCGCGTGACGCGGTGTTGGAGAGCAAAGCATTCGTCGAGAAAGACGGAAAGATCGAAGAGCGGCCGGTGAAGATCGCTCGGACGCTGCACAATCTGGCAGTGATCGAATCGGGCTTAGAAGCAGGGGAACGAATCGTGCTGACAAACCTGGATGTCCTGTTTGATGGAGCGAAGGTTCGCACCTCAGTGACAAAGACACTGGCCGAAGAACTCGATCATCAACGAAGTCGGTCCGCGAAGTTGATCACGGGAACGACAGCAGAAGTGGAGAAGTAACTGATTTTGATTTGGGTGCTTCAATCTGTGAAATCTGCGTCATCTGCGGACAAGAATCCTGATCCGCAGATTTCGCAGAATCACGCAGATTTGAACTGAGAAAATCCCAACTAGCAGAAATACACCGAGGAGAATCGCACACCGTCACCTAATCGGGTTCTACACTTCGAGTGTCATCGACAGCATACGCCTCAACTTCGAACGGATTGTCCAGATAGGCGTGGTAGCCTCGCCAGCCGACCCAGGCGCTGGCCGCAAAATACGCGGGGATAAAGAACGGGCCCCAGCGTTCGTACTGGCGAACGTGAACCCGTTCATGCCGACGAGTTCGCTCCAAAGTTGCTTCATCGCAGCCTAGGACGACGTGACCCAAGGTGATCGCGGCGATCGGCCCGACCCAGCGATTGCCTTGAATCAGACGCATTGTGATCCAGCCGCCGTGGGCTTCGATCACTCCATCGACGACTTTTGCTTTGCCACCACTGACCAAAGCCAATGCGGTCCCAACCAGGCCGACAGCGGTCCCCGGGAAGACCCAAACATAAACCAATGGTCGTAGCCAGCGCATCCGTGATGTCCCGCGATTCAATTCAATTCGACTGCCTCTTCCCAATGCTCATACAGCTTAACCAAGGCGACTTTCGTTGCTTCATAGAGTTCCAGGTTTGATTTCATTTTCGAAGCATCGCGGTGATAGGCAACATCGACCAGGTTCGCTTCACACTGAGCGACGACTTCTTCTTTGTCAGCGATCTCGGCTTCGATGTCGGCGACTTTGCGATAAGGGAACATTCGCTTCCGGCGTGTTTCACGAGGAACTCGCGTGTCATCCGACCGAGGCGTCTTGTCGCGGTTCCCGCTGGCAGACTCGGCGGCTCTGAGTTCGGCGTCGCGGTTCTTCAGAAACAGGACGTAGTCGGAGTAGTTTCCTTCATAGGTGGCCCAGCCGCCCGGTTCGACAACGAGGACGTGATCGGCAACTTGGTCGAGGAAATAGCGGTCGTGACTGACAAACAGCAAAGTCCCGTCGAAGCCTTTCAACGCCATTTCAAGGGCATCACGCGACCACAGATCCAAGTGGTTGGTCGGTTCATCGAGCACCAATACGTTAGGCTGCAGGGCCGCGATCTTGGCGAGGGCCACTTTGCTGCGTTCGCCACCGCTCATGGCCCCGACTTGTTGAATGGCGAGGTCCCCCTTCACGCCGAATTTGGCGAGCAGGTCGCGAAGCTGTCCATCGGTGTAGCGGGCCACATCGGATGGGCGGATCGCCTCCATCGCATCCAGGCTCGGATCGACGCTCGACAGTTGTTGATCGAAGTAGGCGACGTTGACCCCGGTTCCGAAACGAACGCGTCCCGCATCAGGCTTCAGTTCGCCCAGCAACGTACGCAAGAGGGTCGTCTTGCCGGCTCCATTGGGGCCCAGGATTCCCCAGCGTTCGCCGCGCTTGATCTGCAGCGTCACACCGGAAAAGAGTGGCTGGCCAGGTACAAAACCCTTGGTGAGTCCTTCAGCATCGACGACCCAATCACCGGTCCGGGTGGGCTCGGCAAACCCCATGGTCGGGCCGCTGATGTCCGAGATGGTGTCGACGATTTCGACTCGCGCCAGCTTTTGTTCGCGGTCTTTCGCTTGCTTCGAGAGTTGCCCGGACTTGTTCCTGCGGATGAATTCCTCGGTCTTCTCGATGTACTCCTGCTGCTTTTCGAAAGTCTTCTGCGAGACCGCCTGTCGCTCGTGACGCAGTTGCCAGTACTTGGAGAAGTTGCCGGGGTAGTCCGTGAGCTTGCCGCGATGCTGTTCGAGGATTCGCGTGCAGATTCGATCGAGGAAGTATCGATCGTGACTGACGACGATCATGGTCCGGCCAGAGTCGATCAGGAACTGCTCAAGCCACTGGGTCGCGGCAATATCGAGATGGTTGGTCGGCTCATCCAGCAGCATCAACTCGGGGGCTCGCAGCAGCATCCGAGCGAGCAAGACGCGATTTTGCTGTCCGCCGCTAAGGGTTGTCAGCGGCTGGTCGTATTGCGATTTGTCGAACCCCAAGCCCTGCAACACTTCGTCGATGCGATGATCGACTTGGAATCCATTGAGCCGCTGCAGTTCGTGCTGGACAAAGTCGTAGCGCTTATGAAGACGCTGCGACTCGGGGGAATCTGCAAGTCCCGCCATCTGGTGAGAGATCTCGTCGGATTCGCGTTGCAGTTGATAAATGGTGGCGAGTCCCTCGCGGGCTTCTTGAATCAGCGTTCGCCCCTCGGCGAATTCGGGATGTTGTTCGAGCAGAACGATGTCAGAACTCGACGCGATCTGAATCTGTCCGGAATCGGGATGGTCCAGCCCGACCAGAATGCGGAGCAGCGTCGTCTTACCGGCACCATTGGGCCCAACCAGGCCGATCCGGTCACCCAGGCGGACATCGAACGTGGCCCGATTCAAAACGGGTTCAACGTCAAACTGGCGGACGAGATCGGTAACGGTCAACAGGCTCATGGGGAGATAATTTATAGGTCAGGGGACACTGGCAATATTCTCGCAGCGACTGCGAGGCATCAAAGAAGTCTGTTCAACCTGGCGGATCGTTGCGGGCGTGTAGTCAACTGGTCGAGTGCCGACTATGATGCCTCAGTTTCCAGCTCGCAACCATGCGATGTGTCGAATACCGCCTCCGAACTCTATTGAATCCACCGAATCATGCTAATCCGCGTTGGCCACAGCCCTGATCCCGATGATGCCTTCATGTTCCACGCCCTGGCGAACAACAAGATCGACACGGGATCGTACCAGTTCACTCATGAATTGCAGGATATCCAGACGCTGAACGACCGAGCGTTTCGCGGAGAGCTGGAACTGACCGCAGTCAGCCTGCACGGATACGCCTACGTCACCGACAAGTACGCCTTGTGTGCGTGCGGTGCCAGCATGGGCGACAACTACGGGCCAATGATTGTTGCCAAGCAGCCCGGAAGTTTGAACGATTTTCGCGGCAAGACGATCGCTATTCCCGGCAAGCTGACGACGGCCTACTTGGCACTGAAGTTGGCGTTGGGAGATGATTTTACTCCCGTCGTCTATCCGTTCGATGAGATCCTGGCTGTCACGGCCGCTGGCAAGGTCGACGCGGGGCTGATCATCCACGAAGGACAGCTCACGTATCAGAACGACGGGCTGCATCTGATCGTCGATCTGGGCAAGTGGTGGATGGAAGACACGGGTCTGCCATTGCCGCTGGGCGGAAACGCAATTCGCCGCGATTTGGGCCAAAAGGCAATGGAAGAAGTGACTGTGTTGC
This sequence comes from Schlesneria sp., assembly GCA_028291515.1. GTDB lineage: Bacteria > Planctomycetota > Planctomycetia > Planctomycetales > Planctomycetaceae > Schlesneria. The sequence continues at coordinate 150,956 of JAQGHU010000102.1, read as the reverse complement.
TGAAGCAAAGCATTCAGTACGCGCTGAATCATCGTGCTGAGGCGCTGGCGTACGCTCTGCAGTTCGGACGTGATCTGGATCGCAGCCAGGCCGACAAGTTCGTTGGCATGTACGTCAACGATTGGACTCTGGACTTCGGTACCCGCGGACGCGAAGCGGTCGCGATGCTGTTGAAACGCGCTTACGATGCCAAGATCATTCCGCATCCGGTTGATCTGGAATTTATTGGTTAGTGATGAGAAGAGTTTCAGCCACGGATGAAACACTGATTGAACACGGATGAAGAGTCATCAGCCTGTACGGGAATGGCGGAGTTTGCGTTCAATCTGGGCTGGCCAGATTGAACGCTCGGTAAAATAAGAATTCGATAGATACGAAAAAAGCCTCGGATGTCGCAACATCCGAGGCTCGTTGAATTCGTGCTAAGTAGCGGTCGGCATTACCAGGCGAAGTGAGCGAACGCCTTGTTGGCGTCGGCCATACGGTGAACGTTTTCACGCTTGGTGATGGCAGCACCTTCACGACGGAAGGCAGCCATCAACTCGTCTGCCAGACGGCGGTCCATTGGACGACCCTTCTTGTCGCGGCAGGCTTCCAGCAGCCAGCGAATGGCCAGCGTCTGCTGACGCTTGGAATTCACAGGTGTTGGAACTTGATAGTTGGCGCCACCGACTCGCTTGGATCGAACTTCGATCGAAGGGCGGCAGTTTTCGACAGCGGTCGTAAAGACTTCAATGGCGGGTCGCTCGGGGAACTTCTCGGCGATCATGTCCATTGCCGAGTAGAACGACGACAGAGCGATGCTCTTCTTGCCGTCTTTCATCAAACAGTTGATGAACTTCGACGCCAGCTTGGAACCATACCGGGCATCGGGCATCAACTGCGAACGGCTGGCTGTGAAACGATCAGCCATCAAAACCTCCAAAAACGAAAAACTCAGTGAATTAAAGCGAGGCACCAGTTAGAAACAGCAGCGACGAAGTAATTCGTTACTTCGGACGCTTGGCACCGTAGCGGCTGCGGGCCTGCATTCTCTTGGCAACACCCAAGGTATCCAGCACACCGCGAATGATTTTGTAGCGCACCCCTGGCAAGTCGCGCACACGACCGCCGCGAACAAGCACAATGGAGTGTTCCTGCAGGTTGTGGCCTTCGCCGGGGATGTAGGCAGTGACTTCTTTCCCATTGGACAACCGAACACGAGCCACCTTACGGAGGGCTGAGTTAGGCTTCTTCGGGGTTACGGTTTTTACAAGCAAGCACACGCCACGTTTCTGTGGACATCCTTCCAGAACGGGCGTCTTTGTCCGAACCGGCTGGTGCTTTCGAGGCTTACGAATCAGCTGATTAATCGTCGGCATCGTCAGAATACCCAATCATCAATGTCACAAAACAACGACTACCCGCCACCTTGCGAAAACAATGGTCCCGCAAAACACCAGGGTCGCGGAGTTTATTCCCAAGCCGCGCCAATATCAAGCGTAGCAATCGGTTGCTTGTTTTTGGCCGCTGTCGGGGCGAAACAAACCACCCAAAAATGCCAGCGGGCCGATTTGGAAAATCGACATGAATTTACAGATTCATATGAAGTAAACATTGTATTGGAAGTGACTTACGTTATTTCATTGTGGTTGTGACGCAACGACTTCCTCGTCGATTATTCCCCGAAGCGACTGAAAAATCGGAGCATGCCGTTCTCGATGATCTCCAAGTCGCGGCCAAATGCGTCGCGGAAATCTTTGATTCTGGCGTCGGCTGGGTAGGTTTCCAACGGATTTCGGGTGGCCACGATCTTCAAATACTTGGCGAATTCCGCTGGTCGAGTCTCGGCCAGATAGAAAGAGAGAGCCCAAGCCTGGCTGTAAGCATCGAGTGGGGCCTTCTTAAAGAGGCCGTCCTCTCGCAAGAATGCTTCTAATGACTTCGCGGGGCGGCGTTCCTGGCGGTATTCTTGGAACCAGCGAAATCGCTCGAGATTCAGGCGTTCCTGGATGTCGCCTTTGGTGCCGAGTTTGCGAATGCCTTCCGCTTCGAACAGCGTGGCGAGGCCTTCCACGAGCCAATGGGGCGATTGGCCGATTCGCGAATGGACTCCCGTGTTGAACGCGACTTGATGTGTGGCCTCGTGAATGATGGTTTCGTCGACATCGGCTGACGATCCCCGGTCATAGAGAACGACACGGTTTGAGCTGGGCAAATAGCAGCCCACGAGCCCGGGCTGGGGTCGAATCCCTTCTGCGACGCAGTAATCGACGAACGCTTGCTGATCCGGCTGGACGACGGCAATCAGCGGAAACTCGGGGTCGGTCATTCGAAACCCACGGGTCGAAAAATAAGCATGAAACTGGCGATAGATCCCTTCGAAGAGGGTGGCATATCGATCGGCAGTCGAGTGCGTCGCCACGACCACGTAGTGTTGAGTGGTTTTCACTTCAAAGTTGCGTCCGAACTCCTTTTGAAGCTGATCGCGCAGGTCGAGCGACGACAAGGGGCGAAATCGCGGTTCCAACTCGTGAAAATCGGTGACATCATCGGTATTGAAGGACGCCAATCGACCTTCACGTGTCAGGAGCCAGCACTTCTGGTCGTCGTGTGCGGCAATCCGTCCCTCGATGCGATCTTTGCCGACGCGTAGTTCGAGCAGAGCGATCGGCTCGCCACCAATGATCACTCCGTGAGTGATGAGGAAGAGCACACTGGCGGAAACGAGTGCAATCAGTTGTTTCATCTGTTGTCTCGAGTTAATTCACGTAGCCAACCATCGCGGCGGACCGCGGTGTCGTTGTTCAAGAACGAGCACTTGCGGTAGCCGAAACTTAGCTTCTTCTGCTTGTCGCAGCGGAGCCAAACTGCGATCGGGCGAGTTTCCGTTCTGGAATTCGGGGTGTAGACTTACCGATCGGGAGACTCGCAGTGCGACAATTGCCGATTCGAATGGTGACTCAGAGCATGCTGGCTGTGCTGATTGCAGCGGTTGTGCCGATCGCGATCGCCCATGCCGCCGATTCGGCATCCCCCACCGAAGTCCGGACCTCGGTCGAGTCCCTGATCAAGCAGTTGGATGCGCCGGTTCTGGTGGATCGCACCAAGGCCGAGCGAGGTTTGTTGGATCTTGGGCCCGAAGGTTTGAAGTACTTTCCCGCGCCCGAACTGACCCCAAGTGCGTCTGTTCGAGAGTCGCTCAAGCGGATCCGTGTCCAACTCGAACGCAGGGCAGCACGGGAATCGGCGAATGCTTCACTGGTCCGATATTCAGGCCGAGCCACTGTGGGTGAGGTGCTATCGGAGATCACTCGTCAGACGCGGAATCGAGTGGAACTCGGTGGGGCCATTCGGCCGCTCGTTGATACAACGATTTCTGTGGACTGGGACAGCCGGCCATTCTGGGAGTGCCTGGACGAGATCTGCGACGTGCTGAAGACTCGGGCCGTGTTCGATCCGCAACTTGGTGTGTTGGTTCTGCGTCCGCGTGAGGCAACAGATCGTAAGGAGCTTGCGGTTCAACATGCAGGACCGTACCGGTTGGCGATCCTGGCGGCCGAGGTTCGCCCGATTGTTGGTAACAGTGCGAATCAGTTGCTGCGAATCTCGGGGAAGCTCAGTCTGGAGCCGCGATTGCGGCCGTTGTTCCTACATTTCGCCGCGGCTGATCTGGTGGCGATGGTTGGGGACTTGCGGCTGGAGCCTTGGAATCCCGCTGCTACCTACGAGCTACCCGCTGGCGATGCGGGGCGTGAAGTTCCGGTTCAGTTCGACTTTTTGATGCCCAATGCCACCACTCCCCAAGAGGTCACTCTGGTTGGGCGAATCTCGGTTCAATTGGCTGCTGCCACCGAACGGATCGTGTTTGATCAGACTTCTCAAACCGCAGGGGCGGCCCGGCGACGAGGTGGCGTGACAGTTCGGTTGCGCGAAATCAAATTTGAAGGGCCACCCGATGGGAATGTGCAGGCTGAGATCAAGGTGAATGTCGCCTACGATACTGGCGGGCCGGCCTTCGAATCGCATCGAACCTGGATGTTTCACAATGCGGTGTATTTCGAGAACCAGGCGGGCAAACGTTTCGACTTCACGGACTACGACACGACGCTGCAGTCGAATGGCGCTGTAGGTGTCGACTATCGCTGGGAACAGTTGGCGGGACCGGTCACGCAGTATCACTTCGTTTATGAAGCGCCGACGTTGATCGTAGATCTTCCGCTGGAAATCAAACTCGACAAGTTGCCAATCAAGCTACTGGCATCCAAGTCTTCTCCGCCTGGCAAGGAATGATGATGCGTTGCTGCTTTGCAGTCTTGTTCAGCGGATTCGTGGCGCTGTCCGCATGGAGTGTCTCTGCCGACGAACCTCTGCCGCCGCCGCGACAGTTCAGTCCCTTTGTGAAGCAACTGGGATTGGACCTGCGAAAAGGGGATGAACCGCCGGCGACGATGGATGAATGGCAGCACCGCCGAGCCCTGTTGAAGGATCATCTTCTGGCGGCTTGGGGAGGTTTTCCGGAAACGCCATGCGACTTGGAGCCGCAGAAATTCGGTGAGTTCGAGCGTGAAGGGTATCGCGTCGAGAAGCTGATGTTTCAGACTCGGCCTGGCGTCTGGATGACGGCGAATGCGTATGTACCCAGCAAGCCGGGGCGATTGCCGGCCATCTTGAATGTGCATGGACATTGGGCGGGTGCCAAACAGGATCCCGTCGTGCAATCGCGTTGTATTGCCGCGGTCAAGTTGGGCTTCTTCGTGTTGAGCGTCGATGCCTTTGGTGCAGGCGAGCGAGCGGTGGGGAAGAAACTGGGGGAATACCACGGTGAGATGGTTGCGGCGACGCTGCTGCCCGTCGGGTTGCCGCTGGCTGGCCTGCAAGTCTATGAAAACATGCGGGCTGTTGATTATTTGTGTACTCGACCTGAAGTCGACCCTGAACGGATTGGGATCACGGGGGCGAGCGGCGGTGGCAATCAAACGATGTATGCCGGCGCGTTTGACGAGCGGTTTCGCTGTGTCGTCCCGACGTGTTCGGTGGGCAACTATCAGGCTTATCTGAGTGCCGCCTGTTGCATGTGCGAAGTGGTCCCCGGGGCATTGACCTTCACCGAGGAAGGTGACGTGCTGGGGCTGGCAGCGAACCGTGGCCTGATGGTGACCAGTGCCACCAAAGACGCATTCCAGTTTTCGGTGGACGAAGCCAAGAAATCGGTCGCGAGGGCTGAAGCGATCGCCAAGCTCTTCAAGGATGCCACGGTACGACACACGATTATAGAGTCGGAACATAACTACAACCAGCCGATGCGCGAGGCGATGCTGGGTTGGATGACGAAGCATCTGAAAGGAGAAGGAGACGGATCGCCTGTCATCGAACCCGCGATCGAGACAGAAGATCCCGAACTGCTGCGCTGTTTTCCGGGTGAAACTCGGCCGGATGACTTTGTCACGATTCCGCGATTTGCCGCGGCCGAAGCAGAGCGAATGCTGGCGAAGATCGAAGTTCCGAGCTCGATTGATGGTTGGAACGCGATGCATCAGCACGGCATCACGGAGTTGCAGGAAGCTCTGGGTGACATGCCGACTCGATCACCGCTCAACCTCAAATCCGAACGTGATCCCGATAGCAAGATTGAGACATTAACCTTCGAACCCGAACCGGGGCTGACTTTGACCTTGAAACGCAATGTCGTGGTGGATGCCGCTCGAATCGCATTAGTACTCGATATGGATGGCGGGGCCGAGGCCGCTTCGACAGGGAAACTGGCGGAACAACTTCGAGCGAGTGGTTGGATGGTGGTCGGCGTTGATTTGCGAGCGACAGGCAACGCGGCGGTGCTGCGGGATACGATTGGCCGAGCCCCCGATCATAACACCGCCGAGTGGTCGTTGTGGATCGGTCGGCCGCTATTGGGGCAATGGACGTGGGATGTCCAGCGAAGTTTGGATGCCTTGAAGGAACAAGACGGCAAGCTGCCGCAGGAAATCACGGTCATCGGTTTGCGAACCGCTGGGCTGGTTGGGCTGTGTGCTGGAGCGCTTGATGATCGAATTTCTCGCGTGGCGACAGTCAACTCGCTGGGAAGCTATGTCACGGATCAGCCTTATGTTGGCCAGCGACTGGGGCTAATGGCTCCGGCCATTCTGCGCGATGTCGGTGACGTGCCGCATCTCGCCGCGTTGATGGCACCTCGGCCGGTGCTCGTGGCGGGGGCGGTTTCGGGAAGCGCCAAGCCTTACGGGGCGGCAGCGCTGAAGGGGCAGTTCCGATTCACCGAGCAGGTGTTTGAACTTGTGAAACCGGAGCCGGAACCTCGATTCCAGACTACAACGCCGGAAGAACTGCCGGATTTCTTTCGGTAGCAAACTGTAGTCGCCTGGCACGCAAGAGGGATCGGCTGCAAACTTATCTCAGTTGTGTCATTTTCGGCTGAGCCGCCTTATGGAGTCATGATCATCGGCCAACTCACCACCGTTGATCTCCGTGTGGGGCTGAAGTAAAGCGAAGATTCGCATACAATTGGATATTACAATCTCTGGAAACAAATCAATCTGCCGACACTTACGGATTGAGATTCTTTACCGTTTTTGGATGTTACATGATAGAAAAACTTTACGTCCAGAATTTCCGGTGTCTGGAGAGTATGACGCTCGATTTTTCCGGTAAGTCATCTGCACTAATAATTGGAAAAAATGGAGCCGGGAAGTCGACAACCCGTCAGGCCATTGCCGTATTTCAAGGGATTTGTCGTGGCCCTGGTCGGGTCGGAAAACTGATTTCGCTGAATGATTTCGCGTTTCGCCGGACCGACCGGCCGATGCGTTTCGAAATCGAAGTAGCGAAGTCTGGCAAAAAGTTTGTATACGCCGTGTCCTTCGATTGGCCCGACAATTTTCGCGAGGCACGTATTCTCGACGAAAGTCTCGTTGTCGATGGAAGGGCCATTTTCACCCGCCAGCAAGCAGTGGTGGACATCGCGGGCGGGAATAGCTTTGGCCTCGACTGGCATGTCTTCGCGATTCAAATCATCAATGAAAGACCTTCCGGAAGTTCCGTAGACGAACTTAAGACATACCTTGCCTCGCTTATGCTAGTCTCGCCTATTCCCGCAAATATGCTCGGATTCTCAGACCAATCCACGGACGCACTCAACGAAGACGCGTCCAACTACGCTTCGTGTCTTCGGGGCTTACTCGAAAAGAAGCCCGCCGCCTACGGCGCATTTGATACTTTTCTCAGATCGATCAGGCCTGATTTTTCGTCGATCGAGAATGTCGATCGAGGAAAGGACGGGAAGCAGCTCATGGTGACTTTCATGGGACAGGAGTCGGAAGAAACCCTGACCGTGGAATTCGATGCGCTGTCCGATGGCGAAAAGTGCTACTTCATCGGTGCCTACATCATTGCGTCAAGCGCAGCCGGTGTTCCGATAGTCTGCATGTGGGATGAACCGGACAACCACCTGTCTCTTTCCGAGATCGGTCAATTTATTGTATCCCTGAGGAAGATGGCCAGACACAGCGGACAGTTCATCGTTTTGAGCCATCATCCCGAGACTGTGCGAAAATTCTCTGACGAAAACACGTTCGTTCTCACTCGAAAATCACATCTCGACCCGACGATTTCCAAGCTCCTAAGTGATTTCAATTACAACGGTGATCTGATCGATGCTCTGATACGTGATGAGGTCATTGGATGAGCGTCAATAAATTCCTGCCTCATGTCTATGTCATTCCCGAAGATCGAGCGGACGAACAACTCGCCAATGGATTCGTCCTTCACGATCAAGTGAACGTACGGCAAATTCAGGTCCTACCATGTGTGGATGGGTGGCCGGGGGTGCTGGATAAATTTCGAACTGAGTACGTCACGTACTTGCGAAACAACAAGGACGGCTACGTCGTCCTGCTCATCGATTTTGACTCGGATTACGTGAACCGCAGGGACCGCTTTGACAAAGAAATCCCGGCCGACCTAAAGAATCGAGTGTTTGTGATCGGCGCTAAAGATACACCAGAAATCCTCAGGCAAGAATTGGGAAAGAACTTTGAAGAGATCGGACTTTCTCTGGCCGAAGACTGCTACAAAGGTGGCGTAACGTTGTGGGGCCACGAGCACCTGCAGCATAACGAGCCCGATCGCGTCGGATTGATTAGAACTGTAAAGTCGATCCTATTTAGGAAGTAGCTCACAGAGCAGCGATCTTTCAGAGTGCTATCGTCATGAAAATAGATCGTTACGCCCCCAGTTCGCACCAGGCGCGGCCGATTTGAGTCAGCAAGTCGGACGCAATCATGCCGGGTTTCGAAAGCGACTCGGCCGCCAGGTCCCCCGCGGTCCCATGGACATAGGCACCAAGTCGAGCGGCTTCGAATGCATCGAGACCTTGGCCCAGCAGAGCGGCGATGAGGCCCGTCAGCACGTCGCCGGTTCCGCCGGTGGCCATGCCACTGTTTCCAGTCGTGTTGACCGCCAAGCGATGTCCGTCGGTGATGATCGTTCCGCGCCCTTTGAGGACCACAACCACGTTGTTCTGCATTGCGAACTTGGCCGCGACCGCTTCGCGATCTTGCTGGATGGCCGAAACGTCCAGTCCCGTCAGGCGAGCGAACTCGCCGGGATGTGGCGTGAGCACTCGCGCGGGTGCCCCTTCAGGTCGCTTGATCAGGTAGGGTCGGCGAGCCAACAGGTTCAAGGCGTCGGCATCGACGACCATCGGCACCGCCACCGTCTCGTAGAGTTCGCTGACGAGCTCCTGCAGGCCGGGTGATTGGCTGAGCCCAGGGCCGAGCGCGACTGCGGTCTGATTCGTGAGCAGTTCGCCAATTTGCTTGAGAGCCGTAGATTTGATACGACCTGAGTCATCGTCAGGCAATCCCGAGGTCAGGTAAGATGGCTCGTACACTGAGACAATTGCTTGAATCGCCTGAGGAATCGCCAACGTGACCAGCCCAGCTCCGCCTCGGAGTGCCGCCGATGCGGCCAGGCAAGCGGCACCACTCATGCCGCGACTGCCGGCGATGATCAGTACTCGACCGCAGCTGCCCTTGTTGGCGTCATCCCTGCGGGTGGGCGGAACGGGAGCGGACGTGATGCGCTCGATCGATGTGGCGTCGGACATTCGTTTTCTCGTGACTACGGATTGGCAGAGGTGCAACTTTGACGTGCGATCATGGAAGCAAGATAGCCACCTTTGAACCCGGCGTCGATATTCACCACCGCGACATTTGCAGCGCAACTGTTCAACATGCTCAGTAATGCTGAAAATCCGCCCAGGTTCGCTCCGTAACCGACACTGGTGGGAACCGCGATGACGGGAACAGCAACCCAGCCCGCGATAGCCGACGGTAACGCCCCTTCCATTCCCGCCACGACAACCACGGCGTCCGCTGCTTGTAGTCGATCGCGCTGGGCCAGCAGTCGCAGTGGGCCGGCCACTCCCACATCGACAACCAAATCTGTGTGACATCCCATCCAGCGAGCCGTTTCCACCGCTTCCTCGGCGATGGGACGATCGCTGGTCCCGGCCGTGACGACCACAACACGGCCGTGGACTTCCACAGGGGCTCGCATCAGCGCAATCGTTCTCGCGATCGGATTGGAAGTCGCGTCGGGGAACAGGCCGCAGATCATGTCGGCTTGTTCTGGGGTGACTCGGGTGGCCAGCGAATTCTGACCTGCGGCGAATTGTGCCTGGAAAACAGCGGCAATGGCGTCGGGGGTCTTTCCCGCTCCATACACGACTTCCGGGAAGCCGCATCGTTGGAGGCGATCCATGTCGACTTGAACATCTGGCGTTGCGACCGTTGCTCCAAATGAAGCACGTAAGGCCTGTTCGATGGCGGACCAGTCCGCGCCCCCTTGCTGCCATTGAGCGATTAATTCCTGGAACGCTTCTGGACTCATCGAATCGCTCCGGTTTGAAGACACGACATCAGGTATCCATACATCTCAGACATATTCGTTTTGGGATATTTGGGCCTCTGTCATGAGGCCCAAGGGGCCGGAACTTTGTCCAGCCGGGGCCCTTCGGCCCCGGAACAGGACCTCTAATTACATCTCTTGAGGCTTGAATGGCCGGTCCTTTAATTCCACGGGTATCTCTCATCGAGTTCATGCCTCCGACAGAGTGCGCGGAATTCATCTTGAAATCGGCGCTCCCTGAAATGTCCGGCCCTTCAGGCCTTTGGAAGTTTGATCATGGGCCTATTCCAGGGCCGAAGGGCCCTGGCTGGACAAAGTTCCGGCCCCTTGGGCCTGAGGGAAAAAAACGGGCGGACAATCATTCAGATTACTCTGGCTTAAAATGTGTAGATGCCTATGCTCCAAGTCCCTGACACTTGGTGGTGAAGTTGAGCAAATGTAGGGTGTCGTGGAGTCTTCGGAACGCACCAGTAATGTGGAACAGGTAAGATGGTGTGTTCCGAAGACTTCACACACCCTACTTACTTAGCGACCGGGTGTCAGCATCAATGACGGCAATGCGGCTGACCGGGTATTGAGCAGCGGATAGTTGTCGCCGCCGTGAAACGTGAAGACCGCCGAGTACTTCGATTCTGTCGTGGTATTGCGGCTGGCGGCATGCAGTGTCTTGCTGTGAAAGAACAGGACATCGCCTGGTTCCAGTTCGACATACTGACGCGACTGGATCAGCGGGTGATTCTCGGGAAGATCGGCTCGAAAAAAGGTTTCCGCGTCGAAGCGAGATCGATCGAAATCGACGCGATGCGAACCGGGGATCACCTGCAGGCAACCATTGGCGGAGTATTCTCGACCCAACGCCAGCCAAGTATTGATGAGATCTGGCTTGGCGAACGACCAGTAACGAATGTCCTGGTGCCAGCCGGTTTCACTGCTGAATTGAGGCTGCTTGGTCATGATGCAGTTGTGGTGAGCCAGCGGACAGATAACTTGTGGTCCCAGCAACTGCTGAAGTCGACCGAGCACCTGGGGACGGGTAATCCAATCGGTGAACAAAAAGTCGCGACTAAGCGCTTGCTTCAGTCGTCGAACGGTCCGTCCGCCGTCGGCGTCCAGAGACTTCGGGGCACCCGGGTAGTGCAGGTCCGCTTCGTACTCGATCGGGCCTAATTGTTCACGCAATCCGAGATCCGTGATTCGCCGCATCTGAGCCACGTCAGTAGAGGTGGCGAGTTGTCGGACGCAGAGATAGCCATCGCGCCAGAACCGAGCGATCTCGTCTTCACTGAAGCAGGTCAATGTTTGTTCGTGGCGAGTCGCGTCGGGAACAACCGTATCAATCAAATCCATGATTTCGCTTGCTATCGAATTCCAGTCTTGAAGACCCAATTTCATGCGAGACTAGTGACGCCAGAATCTTCGATCGAAGACACGGCCATGTCGAAGACTCCATAACCGTGGCACCCGCGCCTCGAAGTTCCAGTGGGTAGACCTAACTTTTGATGTCGTATTCCTTGATTTTCCGGTACAGCGTACGCTCGCCGATCTCGAGTATTTTAGCGGCCTCTTCGCGTTTTCCACCGGTTAGTTCCAACGCTCGTTCGATGTAGTAGCGTTCGACTTCGGTGAAGGGGCGTCCAATCAGCGCATCGGCACCTCGTGCTGCTGCGGCATTTGGATCTGTATCCGCATTCTGACCCAGTGGAGCGATGTCGTCAGGGAGGTCGTCGACATCGAGCTTGCCATCCTTGTCGAGGACCAACATCCCTTCGACGGCATTGCGCAACTCGCGAACATTGCCTGGCCAGGAATGAGCGATCAAGGCTTGTTGAACTTGTCTGGTGACAATGGGAATCGGCTTCTTGTAGCGAGCAGCGAGAACCTTGAGGAAATGATCCACGAGCAGCGGGATATCGCCACGTCGCTCGGCGAGCACCGGCAGTTCGATCGTGACCACCGAGAGTCGGTAGTACAGATCTTTGCGAAAGCTTCCTTTTTTGACCATCTCCTGCAACGCGGCATTTGTCGCAGCGACGAGGCGGACGTTGACTTCGATTTCGTCGTTGGCACCCAGGCGGGTGATCTTGCGGTCTTCGAGGACTCGCAGCAGCTTGATCTGGGTGGCCATCGGCATTTCGCCGACTTCGTCGAGGAACAGCGTGCCGCCATTCGCATACTCGAACTTGCCGATGCGCTTCGTGGCTGCGCCGGTGAAGGCACCCGCTTCGTGGCCGAACAGTTCGCTCTCCAAGATGCTTTCAGGAAGGGCGGAGATGTTGAGCGGGACAAATGGTTTGTTTTTGCGCTCGCTGTTTTGATGCAGAGCTCGCGCCGCCAGTTCCTTACCGGTGCCGCTCTCGCCGAGGATCAGCACGGTGCTGTCGGTGTTGGCGACGCTGCGCAGCTTTTCGATGACGCGGTGCATCGCAGGGCTGTTGCCGATCACACCTTCATAACCGAACTTCTCATCCAATCGCTGGCTGAGTTCGGCGTTCTGCCGAAGCAGGCGAACGCGAGCCGATGCTTTCTCGACCGCGTGTCGGAGTTCTGTGACATCCAGCGGCTTCGTCAGATAGGTATGGACACCGTGCTGTCCGGCGGCCACGGCAGTTTTGATTGAGGCATGGCCGGTCAACAGGATGACTTCGGCGTCGGGCAACTCTTGCTTGGATTTGCGCAGAATCTCGAGCCCGTCGACATCGTCCATCATGAGGTCGGTGACGACGACGTCGTAGGTTTGGCTTTCGATTAGCGCGACCGCTCGTTCGCCGGATCCCGCGACGGTGCAGTCGTAGCCCACACGGCGCAGGCTTTCCGCCACGGCTTGCGCGTGTGATTCGTCATCGTCCACGATGAGCACTCGGATCGAGATTCCGGCCAAGTCAGCCGGCGCGCTCGCTTTTTCCGACATCCACGAAATCCCGAAGACGACCCGAAGTCATTGATGGCAGCGAACAACCGATCACAGGCGCGATCACCAGGATTGTCGCAGGAGAGGGAAGTCTAACGGCTGGCGACAAGGTTTGCACGGCAGGGATTGATCAGCCGCTGTTGAACTGTGTGGACCTCCGGGATTCGCTAAGTCTTGTGTAGCAAGGCAATCAGGCGAGGCTTACCACATTTTCCACCAGGGCTTCTGCTTCGATGTCGGTCCATATTCCAGACGCATCACCTGACCGTCGTGGCCGAAGGCGGATTTGGAGTACACGACGCGAATTCGCTCGTTTGCATCTTCCCCGATGGTGTCTCCATTCTTGATCACCGGGCCTTTGTCGAGGAGGTAACCCGCCAATCCCATCAATCGTTCGCGGAGTTCGCCCGGTGCTTCGGGGGTGTTTTTGGCTTCCAGCTCCATATGACCCAAGGCAGTCATTCCCGCGGTGAAGCCGCTGCTGGTCTGGTCCGATTCGCTGCCGACTCGAAAATCGACCCAGATGTGGAGCGGAGGACCTTCGGCCAGGACTTCCATGGCGAAATCGATGAAGATGGGTTTGGGGATCACGAGTGTCGCGCCGCCCCAATAGACACCGATGGAACTGGGACTCGCCGCCAAGACTGCGGCGGTCACCTGAGTGAGCAACGTGGAGTACTCGATCGGATCCAGTTCGCCAAAAATCGTAACTAGCAGATGTTGCTGGTGTCGTTTCACTTCCTGAGCGGCATTCTTCCACAGGAGACTGGTGGCGCAGGGGCCTTCCAAATCTGACCAGGGAATGGGCGCGGGCATCGGAGCCAGAAAGACCATCGCCGATCCAATCGAGAATGACGCGATATTCTCTTTGGCATCAATTTCTGTCGGAGCTGTCAGGCTTGGCCATCTTGCAGAGAGTTCGCGGCAAACATCGCTGCCCGAAACCTCCGCCCGATCACTGAACATTACCATCGAGACGCCGACTCCCACGTGATTCGCCTTTCAGGATGAGGCGCTCTTGGAGATGAGGAACGTTCGCGCCAATATTGGTTGCAGACGGGAAGCTTGAAGATCACCGGAATCGTAACCAGGCAGCCAGTGATTGGCTACTGAATCCAGCCGCCAGAGGTACGTGGGAAAGACGCGTTTGTGCCAGATGCAAACGGAGAGACCTCTTCCAGAGTTGGAAGAGGTCTCTCGTGAGTTCACAGTCTAAGTAGAGTCACAGCGATAACTGATCGTTCCTTCGTTGATCGAACGCAACGAGACTTAGCGGCTCGGCAGGAGCCTCGCCCTCCCAGAAGACGAACACTCTGGATTATTACTTCGTCGCAGGGGCCAGTCTTTTGGCCGCCTGGACGAGATCCAGGAATTCGCGGCGACGGCCGTTGGCGTCGGCACCCTTGGCACCCTGAGCGGCTTCGTAGACATCGTTCATTGTCCAGTTTCCTTTGAACTGAGAGTGTCGCAGTTGCATGCCGAACGAAGCCACAGACGCGGCCCAGACGAGATCGGGCGAGGGAACAATCTTCTTGCCGATGATGTCGTCGACAACGTAGTCGATCGTTTTCACGCTGACATCGGCGGTGGGTTGCTTGTATCGCAGCTTCACGGTGAACAGGTCGTCGGCCGATTCTGGGGACAAGTTCTGTTTAGGAGCCGTCTCGACGGGAGCCGCTTCATTGGCGTTTGCTCTGTACTTCAGGGGATCGACTTCTTTAGTGACCGGCCATTGACCTTTAGGGGCGATCTCATACAGGGCGGTGACGGTGTGCCCAGCCCCGATTTCGCCGGCGTCTTTCGTGTCGTCGTTGAAGTCTTTGGCGGCTAGGGCTCGGTTTTCGTAGCCGATCAGGCGATAGGCTCCGACGGTGAGCGGGTTGAATTCGACCTGGATCTTGACGTCTTTCGCGACCGTGTAAAGGGTGCCGACAAGTTCTTCGTTGAAGACGCGGCGGGCTTCTTTCAGATCGTCGATGTAGCCGTAGTGGCCGTTTCCTTTGTCCGCCAGTTTCTCCAGTTTCGCGTCTTTCAGGTTGCCCATGCCGAAGCCGAAGATGCTGAGGAAGACTTTGGTTTTGGCCTGCTGCTGGATCAATTCGACCAACTGATCGTCGCTGCTGACTCCGACGTTGAAGTCTCCGTCCGTACAGAGGATGACTCGGTTTTCGCCTTCACCATTGAAGTGACGGAGAGCTTCTTCGTAAGCCAGGTTGATTCCGGCGGCGCCGTTTGTCGAACCACCGGCTTGCAGGGCTTCGATCGACTGCATGATTTGAGTCTGGTCGGAACCGGGCGTTGAGGCGAGCTTGACGCCAGCGTCGCCGGCATAGGTGACGATCGCGATGCGATCTCGTTCGTTCAGCTCTTCGCAGAGCATCGTCATCGCTTGCTTGACCAGCGGCAACTTGTTGGCGGCTTGCATGGATCCCGAGACATCGAGCAGAAAGACGAGATTCGTCGGAGGCCGTTTCGCCTTATCGATTGTCCGAGCCTGCAGCCCGATTCGAGCCAGATAGTTCTTCGGTTGCCAAGGACAAGGAGCGGCATCGGCAGTGACCGAGAAGGGCTCGCCATCTTTTGGTTGCGGGTAGTTGTAGCTGAAGTAGTTGACCATTTCCTCGACTCGGACGGCATCGGCAGGTGGCCGCTGACCCTGTGTCAGGAATCGACGGACATTCGAGTATGAAGCAGAGTCGACGTCGATTGAAAAGGTAGAGAGCGGTTGTTGCATCGGAGTCAGGAAGGCATTTTCGGGCGGTGCTTCGTAGGCTTCGTTTTCTGATTCCTGACGCTGAAGATCGGCAAGCTCGCTCTGTTGACGAGCCCGACTGGTGATTTTCAGAACTTCGTTGTCGATTGTGTAGGCGAGATCGTAACGACCCAAGATCAAGTTCAATGCACTCTTCGCCTGGATGCCATCGACATCGATTGTCACCGGGGCAGTCGTCGAAACGTTTGCTTCCTTTAGCCCATCGAAATCGAAGCTGATGTTAATATCTGCAGCGGTCTGAATCTTCTTGATGGTGTCGCCTAGTGAGAGCTTGTCTTCATGCAGGGAGACGCGCTTTTTCAGGCTTTCTGAGATTTTGATCGCTTCCTGACCACGTTTAAGGTCAGCGGCAACAAAGCCAAGTTGGTTTGGCTTGCGGGGCCCCGATTCGTCGGCCTCGAGCATGAGTTGCGTTCCAGTCGTCGTGGTCAATTGAGGCAAGGAATAATTTCGCTTCTGGCGTGCCTCTTCCCCTGCCATACCTTTGTTTTTTGTCAGTGCCACCGGCAGCGGTATGCCATTTCCGTTTGAATCGGTCTTTACCGGACCACTGTTCGACTTGGCTTCTTGCGCATCATACAAGGAGAGATTGGGGCCAGACGGAAACTTACGTCGATCCGAGATGTCGCTCCAGTTGTCACTGAAGGTCAACGGATTCGGGTCGCCAGTACTAACGACCACGCCCTGCTCGACGTCATCCAACTGATTCCAATATGATTCTTCCTTGTCGAGTTGTAGCTTGTCGTTGCTGCCTTTGCGGCGAGCGAATCGTGCTTTCCAGAACAGAGCTTCCGCTGTACCGTCACCCGGATTTGACGCCTTTAGTTCTCTTGCAATAATTTCGGCTTCTGCAAACCTTTGTTGTTTGTAGAGACTGTTGAATTCCTCAAATGGACCGGCTGGCTGACTGGCCGCGTAAGAATCGAGATCGGAAAGGCTTGCGGTTTGCATCGTGGGTGCAGGATAGCTGAGATATCCAACTCCAATTGCGAGTCCAGCGGCGATTCCTGGTCCCAGCAGCACCCAACTCTGATGACGGGTTGGTCGCGGCGTGATTGCTGGAGCGATCGCGACTGCCACTGGCTTTGCGGCCTGGGTCATTAACACCTGGTGCTGTGTCGAGGTCAGCGCGGGCTCCACTTCTTCCGCCAGTTCGGAGCGAAGTCGCCCTGTGAGGCTTTGCAGTTCTGCAAGTTCTTGCTGCAGTGCTGGGGAGTCGGCTAACTCACTCTCGAACGCTGCTCGCAGATCTCCCTCGAGTTCGCCCAGAGCGTATGCGGTCAGTCGATCGTCATTGGAATTGAAGGCAGGTGTCGTCATGGAAACCTCCCGAAGGCCGGGTTCGTGGTTATGTGAAGTATTTGGAAAAGCGGTAAAATTCGTGCTTAAGGTCGCTAGTTGTCGTGTTTCATCAGATCGCGCAGGCGTTTCAAACCGGTGTGTAACAGGAAGCCGACATTGGAGACGCTTTGGCCGGTGATCTCGGCAATCTCGCGGTATTTCATGTCGTTCTGAAACTTCAGGCGAATGACTTCCTGCTGGGTCGACGGGAGCCGTTCGAGCAGCAGCAAGAGCCGCGAGTTTGTTTCGCGGAGTTCCAACTGTTCGGTTGGGCCAGTGCTGGACGGTAACGTGTGCAGATCCAAGTCTGTGGCAACCGACATGCGTTGCTCCTTTCGCTGAACATCCAATGCTCGATTGCGGCAGACACGAAATAGCCACCGCGCCAGGTGTCCATCCAGGGCCGCTCGATCTTGACGGCAAACCCGCAGAAACGTCTCTTGCACGACATCGCGTGCCAGATCCAGATCCTTGGTGATTCGCTGCGCGTATCTCAGTAGCGGCCCTTCGTATTCCTTCAAAATCGCCTGCAGCCAGGCGACCGTTGCTGCTCGATCCGTTTCCATAATGACTTCGGAAGTCTCGGCAGGGACGTGAGTTGGCTCGACGAGAGACTCGTGCATCATTGCCCGGGTGATTGCCGAACTGCTCATCCTCGTCCCCGAGGTGCTGGAAGTGATCTGCCTTAAAGACGCTTGAGACAGGCGACCATTAGACAGAATCTGGGAAAAATCTGGAGGGGAGTGATCGGCAACGCGAAAATTGTCGACTTGCCTGATGGAACCCGATCACCGATGAACTCAATAGGGTGGGAGCAGACGGCGAAATCCGTGCGCCAGGACCACCATCAGGAAAGCGACGTTACGAAGCAGGACCATCAATCCGTTGAAGGGGCGAGGCAATGGAGGACGCACGCTACCGCTTAGGTTCACCGAACCATCGGATTCTGCGAACTGCCGATGCAAGTTCTTACCGAGAGCATTTTGCAACCATGTCACTGAATAGGGCCACTCAATCAGTCGATCGGTCCATTCGGGAGGAATGGCTTGAACGCCACACGTTGCACCGGCCAAGCCGCCGAGGATTGCACCAGTCGTGTCCGTGTCGCCTCCGAGTTTCACGATTTGTTCCAGTGGCCGACGGAACTCGCCCGGCCAACGGAGCCAGCAGAATAAGACGGCTGCCACCGTGTGGATGATGTAGCCACTGATCCCTTTTTCGCAGCCGATATTTTGGGCGAACTCAATCGCCGAATCTTCTGCAGCCAACGCCGCTTCCACTTTGGAAATAGTCTTCTGCCATTCGTCGTCGGTGCATTCCTGGCGACATAGCGCCAGGAATTCAGATGCATTGATCACACCATTTGCGCGAATAGCCTGTCGAGCGGCGAACGCGATCAGCAGTGCTCCTGTTTCAGCACGAGGGTCGGTGTGAGTGATTCGCGTTGACGCTCGGACAAGATCGCGCCATGGGTCATTGTCGCGATAGAGACACAGTCCGATGACGCCTGATCGCATTGCAGGCCCATTTCCAGCAGAGAAGACTCCACTGCGATTTGGAGGCCAGCCCAACCAGAGGCGAATGATAGCCTTCGCGGTCGCCATGCCTGTTCCGGCCGGCAACGCCAAGAGCCACCATTTCAATTTCCAGCCGAGGATCCTCGCGAATCGATTCGGGTCTTGCGATTCCCGCAGCAAAGCGACGGCTGTCATTCGCATGTGCTCGGTGTCGTCACTGACCATTCCGCATCCGAAGATCAGCCCTTGCTTCAATGGGCCGTCGCCGAACATTTTCGCCGCTCGACGGCGACCGATTCCTTCTCGAGGTAGGCCGATTGAATCCCCTACGGCCATGCCAGTCAGGAATCCGAGGTAGCGATCAACAGTAGATGCCGAATCTGGATGCACAGCGCTACCGCTTCGAGTTCGCACTGATGAAGTACAGTCCGGCGTAGACCTTGGGATCGATCAGTTTTCCGGCGGCGACCTGATCTGCCAGCCATTTCTTGATCGTTCTCAGTTTGGGGGTCTGGACCTGGATCTGTTCGCTCTCCACGCCGCCACCTTCGCTGACCCGGGTGACTTTGTCAGCGAGGAAGTATGAAACGACTTCGGATGTCAGGCCGGGTGACGACGGGCAGTCGGCGAGGTGCTTCAGCGTCTTCGCGGCAAACCCTGTCTCTTCAGTCAATTCACGTACGGCTGAAACCGCAAGGGCTTCGTTTTCTTGATCCTTAATGTCACCGCTGAGGCCCGCCGGGAGATCGATCACGAATTTCCCGACGGCTGGACGAAACTGGTCGGTCAGGACGTATTCGCGGTCGTCCGTCACGGCGATCACCGCGACGACGCCACTCGCGTTGATACGCTCGGCGATCTCCCACTTGCCGTCGCGGACCAACCGCAGAAACTTTCCTTTGCCGAGCACCGTGCGGTTCGATTTCTTCTTCGCCATCTTCGTTCTTCCGGGGATGTGAATCGTTGGAATGATAGTGTCAGTAACGGACGCGGGAAAATTCGGTTCACGACTTTCGGCGAGTGAATTCGTCAATTGCCGCAGGCCGTCCGTTTCACGATCACGAGGGTCGAATCATCGTCTGGCGGATGCTCGCCATGAAAGTCGAGAACTGCCGAACTGATCGCCGCTACGATCTCAGAGGCCGGTCGATCACGATGGCTGCGAACGATCTCTTGAAGTCGCTGCACGCCAAATAACTGATTTTGAGGGTTGCGGACTTCAATGACGCCGTCGGTTCCCAAGACCAGCAGATCACGTTCGGCCAGCGCCAATTGCGGGACCACATCGTCGACGGGAATCGGAGGAAAGCCGAGTGGGACTCGGGTGGCTTCTAATCTGGCAAACGAATCCGAGCCATGGCGATAGTGCAATGCCGGGGCATGACCCGCGTTGGCGTAGCGGGCGGTGTGCGTGATGGGATCGAGCGACACCAGCAGGAACGAAATGAATTGCGATTGTCTGAGGTCGGGCGCAATCGAATCAGCCAGCAGTTCGACGATGCGATCCGGTTCGGCGAAAGTTTTCGCCAGAACGTGCAACATCGCTCGTAGCGATGCCATGATCAGAGAGGGACCCAAGCCGTGTCCACTGACGTCACCCATCGCAAAACAAGTTCGTCCGTCTGGCAGCGGCAGCCAGTCGTAGTAGTCGCCGCTGACAAATGTCGCAGGCTGCCACCAGGACGCGACATCGTAGCCCGGCACATCGGGGAGGCAGTCGGGGAGGAAGCCTCGTTGAATTTTTCGGCCCATTTCGAGCGAGTGCTTGAATTCCTGGCCACGCAGCAATTCTTCCTGCATGCGGCGGCGTTCTAGAGCGGTTGCCGCATGAGCGGCGAAGGCCTGAATGAGTTGGTGATCGAAGGCATCGAAGTCTTCGTGAGCCTTGTTCAGTACCTGGAGGACGCCAACCAGTCGATCGTCGATATTAGAGATCACGGGTGCCGCCAGGATATTGCGAGTCACATACCCCGTGCGCATATCGACGGACGAATTCCAACGATCATCGTGGGGGGGATCACTGACGTGAGCGATTTGACGATGGCCCGCCACCCAACCGCAGACTCCCTCGTCCATCCCCATGCGGATTTCGCGGATCTCCAATTCGGTGGCGACGTGCGTATACAGTTCGGCTGCGGCTTCGTCGACCAGAAACAAGCTCGCTCGTTCGCAGAGCGAAGCCTGGCAGATGCCGGACGTGACGATCTGGAGAATCTGACTGAGGTCATGTTCCGGACCAAGCTGCAAAGCCACGTCCAGCAGAACTGTGAGGGCTCCAATCCGGCGATCGGCCGTGGGATGGATCGGGGGGTGTCGATCGAACCGATGTTCTTTGGTGCTGACAATCTGTGGTAGCATGAGCAGCGTTCCTTCGCAGGCGCATTCGTTCAGGCGATTGATAGCACATTTGCGGCTCACGAGTCTGCGCTAAGTGGCGAGATGTCCTGCGCCCGCGACTGCTGGCCGAGCCGTTCGTCGATCCAATCGGGATCGACGAATCTTCGCAATAACCACCGAAAAGTGTGTTCAATTCTGGCATTCGTCACCGGGTCGGCTGCGGTAGTCCACTGGAAGCCTTGGAGTTGTAACTTCGCGGGCCAATTCTCTTTGGCCGCTATGAAGTTGACGCGATCTTGAATTCGGCGACCCCAGACGATTCCGAACTGGTCAAAAAAACTGAACCATAGTTTGTCGAATCCGGGCGATCCGTGACTGGCGAGCATTGCTTCGCGACCAGCTGAAAGAACGGCCACCACCATGCCCGCTGTCGCGAATAGTCGCACCCACCATCGGTCAGAGAGCCATGCAGGACACGCTTGTGAACTTGAAAGCACGATGAGTCCATTTGCGACCGCGTACAGCACAGCGGCAAGGGTGTAACGCGTTCCGACATAGTTGCCGGCGCCCATCACCAGAACCAGCAGGTATCCGACAAGTTGAGGGGTTTCGAGTTGCAGGCCGCGAACGTCGCTGCCTTGAAGCCAGAGAGTGATCACCGGCCAGCCGAGTGCGAACAGCATCGGAACCAGGATGAACGCAGTCCAGACGCGAGTCCCCGGTCGTCGTGATCCCAGCACTGCGATGGGAGGGCAGAGGGCGATGATCGCACAGGCATACCACAAGTGATCAGCGACCGACTGTGACACTTGATTAGTCAGGTGGTCGAGGATCCACGTCAGAGTCCACAACGAACTAGCTGCGAGCGCCCAATAACTGGCTGGAACTAAGGTTGTGGCACTCGTCCAGCGAGGCAAACGTCGCAATGTACCCCATGTGAGGAGGATGCCAAGCGAGATGAAGACAAGGGATATCACAATGGGTTTGGTTGGTCCGATTGGGGAGGGGAGATATTGGGCCTTGGCGTGATTCAGTGCCCTCAAAGGTAGTACAGCCGGAAAGTTGTCCCACAGTCTACGCCGCTTTGCAAATCGGCAGGCTTTGTCTGAGCGGCACAGCTTGCCAACGCCGAAATCTTAGGGCAGTGATGCACACCATGCGTCAAACAGACGAGTCGAGACCACCGGACAATGTGTCCGGCAGGAACCCTCGACAGTCACTCACGTTCCGGCCCCAGATTGTGTAGGAGATTTGCTATGAAGTACGTTTGGACATTCGCCGCGCTGGTTTGTTTCGCCAGCATCAACAGTGCCAACGCTGGCCTGTTCCATCATTCCCGTGGTAACTGTTGTAGCCCAGCTCCTAGCTGTGCCGCTCCAGCTGCCTGTGCCCCGACCTGTGCAGCTCCAGCTGCTTGTGCTCCAACTTGTGCAGCTCCAGTCGCTGCCTGTGCCCCAACCTGTGCCGCTCCTGTTGCCACTTGTGCACCAGTTGCCACGGGCTGCTGCAACAGCGGATGCAACACCGGTTGCTGCCGCAAGTCGCACTGCTTCAAGATGCCTAAGCTGTGCTTGCCCAAGTTGAACTGCTGCAAGATCCGTAGCTGCTGCAAGCCAAGCTGCTGTGCTCCAAGCTGTGCCGCTCCAGTTTGTGCTCCAGCTTGTGCCGCTCCAGCTGCTTGTGCCCCAACCTGTGCAGCTCCAGCTGCCTGTGGCCCAACCTGTGCCGCTCCAGCTTGCTACCGCTAGTTTAGACAACTGAGTGACCCGTGCTCGACTCGATGACCTGAACGTCACAATCGCGATGAGCGACGGAACGTGAGGCAAAGTCTGGGGGAGTGATGAACTCCCCCGGACAAGTCTCTCGAATCACTCGACGATGACCGAACACCAACGGTTGTCAAACAACTTGACGATACTTGTGAGAGGTGACGGAATCCTGAATGGAGCCGCCACCTTCTCTCATTCTTTGGCTGCCCAACGCGATTGAAATTCACTTCACCCACCATTGATCTCCGGTGAGTGACGCTGCATCACAGCATGTTGATTGAATCGCACCCGGCGTGAAAGGGGCGGAGTGGAAGAGTTTGAAACACAGAGGCACAGAGGAAACAGAGAGTCGTCGCGGGTCGTTCATTGGTCCGCGCGCTGACGCGGTGCGGCTCGCCCAAGAGACTTACTTCGGTGGTGGATTGAATGGGGCGGGAGCAGGCGACGAGATTCCGGCATCCAGGGTTGGAAGTGGTGCCGGAGGAATCTGTGATTGCGCGGCTTGTTCCGAATTCACCGATTGATTGGCCGCACGGACCAGTTCCCAGCCGGACTCTTTCACCACGAACTTGAATTGGCCAGGACTCAGCGTGTAGCGGACTCCGCCGCGCGGGCCGCTGCTGGCAAAGTCGATCGTCCAAACTCGATCATTGTCGAGCGATTGCGTCTGCCCGGGCTGGATCGAGTAGTTGTTGCCATTCAAGACGTAGTTCACGTCGCCACCGGAGTCCCGCGGATTGGTGATCAGCACCTTTCCGAATCTTCCGATCGGCGACCCCGGAATCACATTCGGCGGGATGTTGTTTGTGGGAACGGCGACCATATTGGGAGAGGCGACACCTGGGTTCCAAGTGCCCGTGTTTCCGTAAACATTGCCACCATAGCCAGACGGGGGAGAGTAGATCTGCGGCGAGCCATAAGCAGGAGGGGCGTAGGCCCCATTTGTATAGACACCAACCGCGCCGGTGTGTCGACCATATTGATCAACATGATGGCCGCGAGAATCGACGAGATGCCCTGCCCCATCTCGAGCGATCGGTGCTCCATAACCAGAACCAACGTGATGATGTTGGTAGTATTGAGCTTCGGCGTGATGCGCTGCTCCGAGCACGCCCGCCGCGGCCACGGCTGACGCCAGCCCCTTTAGTAATCCTGACATCGCTGAGCTCCAACTATTTCCGTCGACCATGTGATCTCCTCGTCTGCTCGAAAATGGATCTTGGAGATAACGGGTTTTTCATTGTTCTGCAATATCCGCTGCAGGCTGGGACTTCGGAGACAAGATCCTGGGCGGGCCCCAGATGGCATTGCGCGAGTCGGCGTCCTAGAGGAGAAACGCAAAGAGGCGATAGGCTAAGAAGGCTCCGATGTAGGCCAATACGGTCATGTAGGTGAACGTGAACAGCGGCCAACCCCAACTATTCGTTTCGCGGCGGATGACCATTAATGTCGAGACGCATTGAGCGCAGAGGGCGAAGAAGACCATGATCGAAATCGCGACGGGGATCGAATAGACCGGACGATTGTCAGGCCATTTCGATTCGCGCAAAGCGTTCTGCAATCCGCTGTCTGCTTCATCGACATCGCCACCCAGGCTATAGATTGTTCCCAGTGTGGAGACGATGACCTCGCGGGCTGGAAACGAAGCCAGGACCCCCACGCCAATTCGCCAATCCCAGCCGAGCGGCTTCACGGCAGGCTCGATCGTCTTGCCGAAACGTCCCAGATAGCTGGTTTCGAGGAGATGCTCGGACATCGCATTTTTCGTCGTGATTAGTGTTTCGAGTGGTTCCAACTTCGATTCGATAGCGGCCAGCTTCTGATCGATCTCGGTGAGTTCGGGGGCGGACCCCTTCTGGGACAGCGTCGATTTTTGTTTTTCTAGTTCTGCTTTCTCTGAGATCTCGGTATTCAGCGAGACCTTCGCTTCGTCGACCTGCTCTTGCAACCGGTTGAGTTCCGTGTGATCGCCGGGGAAGTAACTGGCGGCCCAGATGAGAATGGAGGTCGCAAAAATCAGAGTGCCGGCGCGAATCACAAACGCGCGAGCACTTTCATAGACGCGCAACAGAACGATATGAGCCGACGGCCATTTGTAGCTGGGAAGCTCCATCACGAACGGCGGCGTCTCGCCCCGGAACATGGTTTTCTTGAGCAGCCATGCCACAGGGATCGCGACGAAGGCTCCGAAGAATGTCATGACAAAGATCAGCACGCCGCGAAGGGTAATCCACCCGCCTGCCCAGGCAATGTCAGGGAAAAACGCGGCGATCATCAGCGTGTAGACAGGGAATCGGGCCGAGCAACTCATGAGGGGAGCGACCAGTATTGTCACCATCCGATCGCGACGATTTTCGATCGTCCTCGTCGCCATGATTCCAGGGATCGCACAAGCGAACGAGGACATCAGCGGGACGAACGATTTGCCGCTGAGGCCCACCTTCGTCATCAGTTTATCCATCAGGAAGGCGGCCCGCGCCATGTAGCCGCAATCTTCCAGCAGCGCGATAAAAAAGAACAAGAAGCAGATCTGCGGCAAGAAGACGAGAATCCCCCCCACCCCGGCGATGACGCCGTCGACCAGCAGACTGCGGAACGGACCGGGAGACATCAGCGAACTGACCCAATCACCGGCGATCTGCTGACCCATTTCGCAGAGCTGCATGACCGGTGCGGCCAAGGTCGAGATGGACTGGAAGACCACAAACATGATCAGGACGAAGACGGTCAATCCCCAGACTTTATGGGTCAGCCACCGATCCAGGTGATCGCTGGCGGTGACCTGTTGTTGCTGAGGGACAACCATGATTCCCGTGAGGACTTGGCGACTCCACGCATAGCGAGCTTTCGCTTCGGCGGCGGGAACTCGAAAGCCACTGGCCTTCAGGCGTTCTCGCGCTGCGGCCAGCACTTCAGTCAGTCGCGTGGAAAAACGGGCGGCGAACGTCGATTCAATCTGCCCGCCGACATCCAGCAGCAATCGCTCGGTGACGTAGAAGGGGACATCAGGTTCACCCCAGTCCCGCAATTGCGATCCCAGTTGCTTTCCCTCGTCATAAAATGCGGCAGGAAAGACGCGAGGTGATTCGACTCCATTCTTTCCAGCAACGGAGAGGACGGCATCTTTGACGGCGTCGATCTGTCTGTGACGATGTGCTTCACAAGGGACGACTGGGATGCCCAAGGTCTGCGATAGTTTTTCGACATCGATCGTGATGCCGCGCGACTGGGCCACGTCCCACATGTTGAGGACCAGGACAGTCGGCAAGCCGAGATCGAGGACCTGGCTGACGAGATATAGATTCCGTTCCAAGTTCGATGCGTCAGCGATACAGACAACGGCATCAATGCGGCCGACTTCTGCCTGGCGACCGAGCAAAACCTCCACCGACACCATTTCGTCGAGTGATCGTGGTGAGAGGCTATAGGTACCCGGCAGGTCAACCAGTCGCACATCCTGTTGCTGGTGGCGGAAGTTGCCGATCTTTTTCTCGACGGTGACACCCGGGTAATTGCCAATCAGCGAATGCATGCCCGTCAGCGCCGTGAAGATCGTACTTTTACCGGTATTGGGATTACCGATGACGGCGACAGTGAGCGAGCGGGTCGAAACGGCAGGTGGGGCGGCAGGCATTGCGAGCAGGAGCTTTCAGACGGCGGAAGGCAATGTCAGAGTAAATCAATGGTCACGCGGGAGGCTTCTGCTTTCCTCAGCGAGAGGCGGTATCCCCGGATTCGAAATTCGACAGGATCGCCCAGCGGGGCAAATCCAATCAATTCGATGTCCGCTCCTTCGGTCAGGCCCATTTCCATCAAACGGACGGAAACACCATCATCGCCAGTGACATCGAGAATCAGGCCACGTTGCCCCGCTTTTAGCAGATCGTTCAGCGTGTGCATTTCAACAATTCCACCAGCACGGTCGTGCTGTCTTCAAATCTGAGGGACAGTCGCTGATCGTTCACGGAAAGAATGCAGGGTGAGCCTGCGCGGACCATTTGAACGGGAACTCCTTCGCGGAGGCCCATTTCTTGCAGGCGCACGACGAATTCGGGCGAGCCATCCAAGGCGTGAATGCGGCCTTGTTCGCCGGTAGTCATCATTTCGAGGGGGACGACGAGCATAGTCACCTCGGGTTCCGCGGATTGAAACTCAGTCTCAATAGTATCCGATTGTCGCTCCAATTCCAAACTGTCAATGACGATCGGGGAGACTGGCGGTCAAGAAGTTGTTCGGGTAGTTTCCCTATCCTCGAACGAATCAGTCAATCCCATCCTGAAGGCTCGCGCTATGCCAAAGGTCGTTTGCACCGCTCTCAGCACTGAAGAAGGCCCGCACATCGCAATTTTGAAGGCGGGCGGGTTCGAAGTCGTTCTTCCTCCCAAGGAAATGAATCTCTACGATCCAGCCAGTTTGTTGCCACTGGTTCGGGATTGCGTGGGGGTGGTGACCGGTTCAGAACCATGGCCAGAGCATCTGCTGGCGGCTTGTCCCAAGCTGCGTGTTCTGTCCCGAACCGGAGTGGGGTTTGACGCGATCGATCTGGCCGCCAGCGACAAGCATCGAGTGGTTGTCGCGACGACGCCTGGCGTCAATCACCATGCCGTCGCCGAGCATACGTTTGCGTTGCTGTTCGGCGTGGCCCGCGGGTTCCCTTCGCGTGATCAACTTGTTCGTGCGTGTACTTGGAAGCGTTTCTCAACGCCGCGAATCATGGGGACGACGTTGGGGATTGTGGGCTTGGGGCGGATCGGTCGCGCGGTCGCTACTCGAGCGGTTGGGATTGGCATGAAAGTGATCGCCTTCGATCCGTATGCCAGTCAAGAATTCGCTGAGCAATGGGGCATTCAACTCGTTGATTTTGATACTTTGCTCAGCACTTCAGACTACGTGACCTTGCATCTGCCGGTGATGAAGGAAACGAAGTACATCATGAACAAGACGACGTTCGCGAAGATGAAGCCGGGCTCGGTGCTGATCAATACGGCTCGTGGACTATTGGTTGACGAGAAGGCATTGGTCGAGGTTTTGAATTCGGGACATCTGCGCGGAGCGGGTTTGGACGTTTTTGAAGTCGAGCCCCTTCCCGCCGACAGTCCGTTGCTGAAAATGGATAATGTGCTGCTCAGCGGTCACCTGGCGGGGCTGGATCACGAGTCGCAGTTCGATACCTTGACGATGTGTGCCGAAACCATCGTTTCGCTGTCGCAGGGTGGCTGGCCGAAAGAATGCATTCGAAATCTGGCAGGTGTGACAGACTGGAAATGGTCGGAAAAGGGTTAACGTGACGGAACTGAACTGGCAGATTGTCGCGACGGTGGCGTTCATCGCAATTGCGGTCGTCATCGTGTTGCGTCGTCTGATCAAGTTGCTGTCTTCGCCTACTGCTGGCTGCGGTTCGGGATGCAACGGGTGCGCGAAGCAAGCTGAGCCTGGGTCGGGACCGACGACTGATGGGTTCGTCTCGCTCGATTCATTGGTGAAGGCGAGTTCTTCGCTGAAAGAGTCAAAGTCGGGGAATTAGGCGGAGAAGAGTTGAAAACACAGAGGCACAGAGGTAACAGAGAAGATCGTAGAAACGCTCTTCGGCGACTTGATAGCCTGGCCTCTCGGCATCTTCTTCCCTAACTCTGTTTTCTCTGTGCCTCTGTGTTTCAATCTTCTGATTCTTCGTCTTCCCTTTTCTACGCCGCAGGAAACCGTCTGCTCATGGAAACCATTCCCGGTCATCTGTACGACTATCCCAAGTACTACGATTTAATTTTCGGATCAGACTGGGCGGCAGAATTTCGCTTCCTGCAGCAATGCTTTGAGAAATACTCGTCGCGACCTGTAAAGCGAGTCTTTGAGCCCGCCTGCGGAACCGGTCGACTGCTGGTTCAGTTCGCCAAAGCGGGCTACGAAGTTGCCGGCAACGATCTGAATGAAAAGGCAATCGAATACTGCAATGCACGGCTCGCGCGGCAGGGATTCAAACCGACGGCGTTTGTCGGGGATATGGCTGCTTTCACGGTCAAAAAGAAGTACGACGCGGCGTTCAACCTGATCAATACATTCCGGCATCTCCCTTCGGAAGCGACGGCGGAAGCCCATTTGAAGTGTGTCGCAGAGTCTCTCAATAAAGGAGGGATCTACCTGCTGGGGCTGCATTTGATCCCGAAGACGCCGCAGCAGTGCACGTCCGAGACTTGGTCCGCCAGTCGTGGCCCGCTGTCGGTGGTTTCCAATTTATGGTCGATCGGGTTGGATCAGAAGAAGCGCGTCGAGCGAATTGGCGTGACTTACGACGTGACCACGCCTTCCAAGAAGTTCCGGATCGAAGATGAGACGGCCTTCCGAACTTACTCGGCCTTGCAGATGTTCGATCTGCTGGCGACAGAGCCGCGGTTACGGTTGGTCGAGACGTTTGACTTCCGTCACGATATCGATTGGCCGATTGAGATTACTGCGGATACGGAAGACGTGATTTACGTGTTGCAGCGGGTGTGATGTTGGTGCTTCGAGTCCATTGAGGTCCATTACACCGAACGACTCCGGGCGCGGCAATTTATTGAAGGCCAATGATCTTTTCAACGTGCAAGGCTCAGTTCAAGTGTCTCGAAGCAAGCTGTTAATTATTGCCGCCGGTTTGGTTGCAGTCACTGTTGCCGTTTGGTTCTTCGGAATGAGAGCGAGGAATCAGGATCTCGATCAAGTGACTGAGACGGTTGAACATCTCGACGCGATGCCGACAGTCGGCCCGATTAAAGCTCCAACGATCTCTCGAGAAACAACGTTTGTGACGGCACCTGTCGACTCAGATGGATTCGTCGACTATCTGGCCGCGCTCAACGAGCACCTCAGAGAAGGTATGACTGTGGACAACAATGCCGCAGTCTTATTCGCAAGAGGCGGGCTCGGCATGGGCATTCGAACCAATCGGCGGGCGCGCACCCTCGCGATTCTTGGAGTCGAGGAATCTGACCTGCTTGTGCCCGGATACGACAAGTGGGCGGAAAGAGGGGATCAGAAGGTTCTCGATCAAGTCATCGATCAACCGTGGGAGGGATCTCAATTTCCTCAGGTCCTGGAGTGGTTGGAACGCAACGAGGCAGCGCTACGAGTCATTGTCGAAGGGACGCAGTGTTCACGTTGCTACTTCCCGATGCTGACAGACGACAACGACGAGAAACTGGTGCTGCATATCCTACTAGACATGCATCAAGATAGTCGAGACGCCGCCAAATGCCTTGTCGCACGAGCAATGTTGCGTATGGGACGAGGACAATTCGAGGAAGCGAAGCGAGATCTGCTGGCCTGCCACCGGCTCAGCAGGCTGATGGGACAGACCCCCAACTTGATCTGTGGTCTAGTTTGTTATGAGATCGATGCAACGGCATGGCGCGGTGATGCGGCGCTCCTGCGATTTACAAACTTGGATGCACCCGCTGCGCTCGAATTTCAGCGTGCCTTAAGCGAGTTACCTCCATTTCCAACGATTGCAGACAACGTCGACTTCGTAGAACGAATACAACTTCTCGATGCTGTGACTTCGAAGTGGAAGGTGCCGAGTCATAGCAATCTGACGATTGCATTCGACGAATGTCTGCGTCTTTGCAACCAAGAGTTGGATCGCTATGTGGACGCGTTGCGTCCCGCAACATTTCCGCAACGCGATAACGCTTTGAATTCTCTTATCCGAGATTTACGCATCGCCAATCAGGGGTTTGGTGATCCGAGCACGTATGTTTCACGTGTGTTCGCCCAAAATCATTCTCCTGAAGTGTTTGGACGGAAAGTTGGGCAGTTCTACTTCACGCGTTTGCTTCCCAACATCGGTATGTCCGTCAAATTTGAAACGAAAGCGAAAACTCGAATTGCGCTGTTGCGGCTTGGATTCGCGGCCACCGCTCACTATGCGGAAAAGGGAGAATATCCCGATAAGCTCGATGATTTATCGCCCCGATTTATCAGCGAGATTCCGCGGGATCCGTTCAGCGATGGGCAGTTCAATTACAAAAATGAAGGACATGCATTCTTACTGCAGAGCTTAGGTGCAGACGGCGAAGACGATCGCGTCAAGCCAAATGTGAATCAAGCACCCGGCGACGACTTGATCCTTTTTGTTACTCGTCCGGGTGCGAAATGATTAGATTCGATCCCGCCCTGAATTCATCGAATACGTTTTTGCCAGTATCCCGGCCTACGACTGTGGTGTGCCACGGCCACGATTTCAATTCGCGTTTGACAGATTCGATACAGCAGCTCAAAGGGGAACCGATCAAGACTTTGTCGGTGCGTGCGTTCTGCAGCGATTGGCCTGGCTGTCGGGTCATGCAATAGGCGATTCAACCCTTGATCTACTGCCGTCAAGAATTCACGACCAACGCCTGACTCTTGCTGGTCGTACCATTGAGCCGCCTGACGCAATTCTGCCAAGGCAGGATCGAGGAAAACAACTTCGGTCATTGCGCCAGATCTCGACGGGCCAATCGCATGGCTTCGTCGCGTGACACGCAACCAATTCGCCCGGCATCAAAGTCTGCGAGTCGACGCTGCGCTACTTCCGCCCACAGACGATCAATGTCTTCTCGGGAGAGAGACGTGTCTTCGCTGCTCGTATCTTCGAGGCTGAGCAGTAGTTGGTACGTCAGTTTAGCGCGATCACGCTCGTTCCAATTGAGGATTTTGGAAATGGTCTCATCGTTAGCCGGATCGTTGACGGTCGATTCCATGTCACTCGTCTCGCTGGCAGCCACAGTTGGTAGTGAAGATACAATCTGGAGCGAGCAGATTGCCACAATTAAGGTTAGCATCTTGCAGGTCGGTTACCAGAGGAATAGGCGGGGCAGAATTACGCTCTGCGCGATTTGGTTGGATGGCAGCAATTTCACCCACAGTATGACTGAAGCGTGTGAAGGCCGGGGCAAACTCTTTGATGACCAGAAATTGAGGCATTGACGACGCTCTGGGCGAATCGGATTGACAGTGCAGTCTGCGCGGGTACAATTTTGGTGACCGCTCATCCTTCCTGCTCTCTTCGCGGGCGACTCGAGTGGATACACGCTAGACTTGATAGCAGGTTCATCCTGCGTCGCGTGCCCTTGTTGTCGCACCATCCGTCCAAGTTTCTGCCAGATTACATCTTGCGGAAAAGGAGTCAGTCATGTTTCCCGTTGCATTTGCGCTTGGTCCCATGGAACTGGCTTTGGTCTTTGGACTAGCCCTGTTGTTGTTTGGTGGAAGTCGCCTGCCCACATTGATGCGATCCCTGGGGCAGAGCGTCACGGAATTCAAAAAAGGGATTCGCGAAGACGATCCGGCTGATCCCAATAATCTCGAAGCCAAAAAATCGGATACGAAGTAACCACCGTTTTTCTCTGGAGGTAGCAACATGCTTCCCATCGCATTCATTGGCAACTTAGGTCCTATGGAGATGCTGCTGGTTGCCGGCATCGCGCTATTGTTGTTCGGTAAGAACCTGCCGAAGGTGGCTCGTGACGCCGGTAAGGCGATCGTCGAGTTCAAGAAGGGGATGGCGGGCATCGAGCATTCGGTCGATGATGCGGTCTACAACAAGCACGACTCAAGCAACGCCACGCGCCCGGCACCACAGGACGAGCCCGTTGAATCGACGGCTCCTAAGTTCGAGCCTCCCACGTCAGAACCGACGCCGACTGTCTGAAGTTGCAGATGTTCGCCGATCTGAAGGGGGAGAACTATTCACCTCTTTAATCTGCGTCTCTCTGCAAAATCTGCGGATGGAAAAGATCGATCCGCAGATTGAGCAGATTTCACAGATTAGAAGATGGGAGAAACCCATTCTCACGCGAAATCGCGGAGAGAGACAGGAGGGCGTAAGACTCTCGTTGGCTTCGTAGAATTGCTGCTACTTCGGTCCAAGAGTCTGCGGTGCCTCGACGTCAACGATGCGAGCTGTTGGGCGGGCTAGATCGACCAGGATCGGCTGTGCCGATTCGGCTTTCGCGGTATTCCCGGCCGAGTCGCGAGCGACCACGCGCACGTAGAACTGAGGTGGCGAGCCTGGATTCACTGTCCATTCAAAGCCACCTTTGTCGTCTGTCCAACCCGTGACGGCCTCCCACGGACCTGATTTGGTCGGTGAGTAGTAGACAGCGACTGGCTTGTTGGCGAGATGTTCATCGGCGATTCGCCACCGAACTTGGACACGATTGCTGTTCGCGCCGTGTCCCTGGTTTGCTGAAATCAACTCCACTGTTGGAGGAGTTTGATCCACGGCGACGAGAATCGATGGGGCTTCTCCGGCGAGAGGCGGGTCATTTGCCAGACCGGCGCCGCTGCGAACACGAATCGAGAATCCATATTCGCCGTCTTGCGGAACTTCGACATCGAACGGGCTGCGACGATCCGGGTCTTCGCCGTAGCGATACCACTTGCGTCCATGATCTTGTGTGATGAATAGTTCGACCGCACCAATTCCCGACGGGCCGACGTCATCCACCGTGTACCCGACTTGGAATCGGCGCGAACTAACGACTCGTCGATGTTCGCTCTGACGAGGTGGATTGTGGAGTGGGGGCGCGACTGGCATCTGAGCTGGCGGAGCGGCGTTTTCCAACACATCGCCCCAGCGATCTTTGGTAATCTCGGGTCGCGTATCGACCGTGCTGGCTGCGAACCGATCGGCTGCGATATTTGATTGCGGAGCGGATGGGGCACCACCAAATGGAGTGATGACGGGACCGCGGTACTCGTCATTGGTGTCGGCAATCAATGACTTCTCAGCAGGCATCCGTGCGCCTGGCATACTCGTGATGGCGCGGGCTTCATCGGGAGTCTTTTCAGGGGCTTTCTCGATGGAGACTTGCTCCTGGCCATCTTCAAGTTCGGCGATCGGAACGCGTCGTCCAGTCTTTGGTTTGGGTGTCGGGTCGCCAACCGCAATGATCTGCATCTGGCCTTGGCCCTTGCCAATGTTTGTCGCAGTATCAGCGACTGTGCCACGAACTTTCACCTGACCCTGCTGCGAGACATTCCACGCAATCTGCCCGTTCGTCTTGGGCGTGACCTCTACCGGTTCCCAATCCTGGCTACCGGGTTGCAGGTATTCCAGCTTGAGTGTCGTGGGATCAAGATGAGCGTCGGCGGCGTTCCAGGAGAGTTGAACGCGGCCAGCAGCGAGTTGTTGTAGCGTCAGATCGAGGATTGGTGCCGCGGTGTCGACCTGAACGATCAAGCCAGTCTCATACCGGCCGGCGGGTGGATGCACCTGATTACGACCGTCGACTGTTTTCACTGCAAACCAATATTCACCGTCGCCAGAGGTTTGATACTCAAATTTTGCGGATTCGGGTGGTAGGGCCTGGGCGAGTTCCCAGTTGACGCCACCATCTCGCGAGACGTGCAGTTGCAACTCGCGGGCGTTGAGTCGCTGTAGAGCCGCAGGTTCAATTTTGAAGGGGATGCGGAAACGAGTCTTATTCGTCATGATCGGTTGTGGGGCGGCCGCGAATACAGACTGCTGCCCAAAGAGCAGACCAGCCAGCATCAGCATTGCCGTCAATCGGCGATCCATGCCGCGTCTCCTGGCGATGCTTGCACCGCGAACGGTATCGCATCGCACCAAATCAAGTCCCTGAATTACGATGACGGTTGGCCATCGCCTCCCGAAATCGGAATCTGTCGGGTTGCGCAACGGCGACCCGTGGAGACAATCCTCTGTCGTCCGTATCGGCGATTCCGACAATACGACTTGAATCGAGCTGAACTGGTTCAGCGGCTTTGACGAATGTAGGGATTAAGCCGAGTCCAAGAGTTTGCTACGTAAACTACGACAAGATAACAGGTTGCTGCCGCTGCGATTGCGATCTGCCAACAGGGGTCATGCCAGAATGTCATCAGTCCGAGGGGTCGCATCTGTCCCATCGAAATGAGAACTGGCGGCCGCCGCGACGCGCGGGTCGACTGCTTACGCGGTTAAACGAAGGCCTGCGGCACTCAGCATTAAGGGGCCGCTGGTCTGGCAGTTGGAACCGGATAGAGGCAGCAATTCATCGGGCAGATGTCGTGGTTGGAACCGAAAGAGCCGATGGCGCGACGATTCGTCGTCTGGCTGAGCCGCTCTTGGATGAGTTCGCGGATCATCGAGATAAAGAGGGGGTGAGTTCCAACGGTCGCGGCGCGGGACATGGCCATCCCCAGCTCTTCGCAGAGCACTTTGGCTTCTTCATCTAAGTCAAACAGGACTTCCATGTGGTCCGAAAGAAATCCAACGGGAGCAATCACGAGTGACGTGACGCCCTTGCTGTGCAAAGTGCGAATATGATCACCGATATCGGGTTCCAGCCATGGATCAGTCGGCCGACCGCTGCGGCTTTGATACACCAACTGCCAACGATCCGATGGAACATTCAATTCGGTCGCGATCAGGCGACATGTTTCCGTGAGTTGAGCAACATAGTTGCAGTTGTCTGCCATCGACATCGGAATACTGTGGGCCGTGAACGCCACGTTCGCATGATCCGGAAGACTGGCCAGGGCCGTGCGGATGTGGTCAACGTTGGCGGCAATGAAATCGGGGTGGTTGTAGAAAACTCGCAGCTTGTCGACGCTCGGAGCGCTTTCACCGACTTCGGCCTGCGCCTGCTGGATGTTTTCTCGATACTGACGACACCCCGAGTACGAGCTATATGCCGAAGTGAAGAAGGCGATCGCGTGCTGGATCCCATCGTCGGCCATTTGGCGAAGCGTATCGGCCAGCATAGGGTGCCAATTCCGATTTCCCCAGTAAACAGGGAGATTGATCCCCGAGCGAGCCAGTTCGGCCTGCAAGGCGGTGATCAGTTCCCGGACTTGCTGATTGATCGGACTGACACCATCAAAGTGGTAGTAGTGCTCGGCGACTTCCAACAGTCGTTCGCGTGGAACCGGCTTGCCGCGCAGGACATTTTCTAGGAAAGGGATGACATCGTCACGTTGTTCCGGCCCACCGAAAGAAACGATGAGGATGGCGTCATAGTTCTCAGTCACAAGCCTACCTTTGTGCTGGCGCTGCGGGGGTTGCAGGAGCCGGAGTTGGAACGGCCGCTGCCGCTGCTGCCTGGGCGGCTTTGGCTGCGTTCGCAGCATTTGTCGCGTCATCCGCGCTCTTCTTCATGCGGTCGAGAAACTGCCGAGTGATATCTTCAGGGGGCGCGGATTTTGGCGGAAGAGTGAACGTGAAGTCTTCGTCGTCCACGGGTGTGTCAAATTCCACCGCTTTGAACTTCAAGGTGACCATCGGCCGGTACACCTTCTTGTCCTTTTCCAGGACTCGTTTGATATACGAAATGCGGACCGGAAACATCGTCTGTGGATCGACCCAGACCCGGACGAGGTCAGGAACATAGGTTGGCAGCAAATCGTCTTTGCCTCGCGGCCAGCGTGCAACGACTTCTGGTTTCCATCGCCCCTGGACAACCATTCGGGGGCCTTCATCGCTGGATTCCTCTTTCATCGCATCAAATGTCATTGTTCGTTCGAGTGACGCCAATAACGCCGTGATTCCTCCCAGACCCAACTCGGCCGTCAGGACGACATCCGGAGTGCTTCGCAATCCCGCGACGGCGGCCTTGATCTGTTGCACGTCACGGTGGGTGACTCGGGTTGTATCCGCGATCTTGACCATGCTCCACAACTCTTTGCCGTCGCAGATTTCGAGCAGGGAACCGGCCACTCCCTGGTCGGGCTGGATGGTGTATTCAAGACGTAACTTCTCACCGCTACTGAGGTAGTGGCCATAAATCCGGAACTGCTGGGTTCCAATCGAAACGGTTTGCTCGACTTCGGCCTTGATCGCGGTCCGGGCGTAGAGCGATTCGTGCAGCTTCTTCATGAAGTCGGTCGCCGCCTTTGCAACAGCAGGATCCGGTGTCTTTTTCGCGTCGGAAGCCATTGCTACGGCGGAGTTAGCGCCACCCTTCCCCAGCAGAGACTGAATTCCCAGCCAGCCGACCCATCCGAGCATGAGCGAAAAGGCAAGTTTGACCGAAAATCGGGTGAGTTTGCGCCAAGAATTCGGAATATGCCGGATTTGCCAAAGATACAAGGCGATTCCTTCCGAAAAGAGAACAGACCAAAGTACGAACAGTCCCGGGTCTGGACTGCCTTCGCTTGAAGGCTGTCATTGTATCCGGAATTGTCAGTCGCGGTCGACGGAGAAACTGGTTGATCTCGCTGTCAGCCGGTCAGCGTGGGTTGATGAATCAGGAAACCATGGCGGAACGTTGACCGCTGGTGGAGAGCACGGGATTCGGCAGGGACAGCCGATTCGAGTTGGTGCAGGAGTAATTGACGAATGTACGTCAACACTTTTGCATGCGGCGAGTCGCAGTGCCTATTTCGGAGAGGGGTCGCGATGAAGTACTACTTTCTGGCTCTAGGCACGGTCGTCGTCGTGTGCGTCGGCTGCGCCATGGATGGAAGTCATTTGACTGACAAGGGGGAGTATCACGCTCCACCTGCCGCCCAGATGATGCGGCCAGGACCAATGGTCGATGGCCCCGGGCCCGGTGTGATTCCGCAGATGGCGATGGGTGGCGGCCCAGGGATGTGGGGTTGCCCTCCTGGCGGTCCCGGCATGGGAATGCCACAGGCTCCGGCGACAAGCCAGATCCGATTCGTGGGTCCAATTGGACTGCACATCGGTTGGCTGATCCCAAATGGTTATGCCGAAAACCAATTGGTGGCACCTGCCAGCTATAACTTCTTCCAGGGCGGAACCTACCGTCTGAAGATCACCAACCTGCCAGGACGCGATGCTGCTGGTCAAGATCCAGTGGCTCTGTATCCAACCTTGCAGGTGTATCCAACTCATCCAAACACGGAAGCCTATCTCACACACAACAGTGTGCCGATTCAGCTCACCGAAGAAGACCTGGAACAAGTTGAAAGCAACAACTTCGTGACCAAGGTCATCTACCTACCGGATGCAAAGTACCAGGAACTGGCGATCGCCAATGTGGAAACTCTGGTTTCGA
This sequence comes from Schlesneria sp., assembly GCA_028291515.1. Lineage (GTDB taxonomy): Bacteria > Planctomycetota > Planctomycetia > Planctomycetales > Planctomycetaceae > Schlesneria. The sequence goes on along the minus strand of JAQGHU010000102.1, from coordinate 113,430 downwards.
CCCGTCTTGATCCTGGTGTCGATCCAATTCAAGAAGCTGACAAACGCGGGACGATCATGGCCGTGCTGCGAATGGGTAACAAGGATCTGGGATCCGCAGGACCAGTCGCTCGACCAATGGCCGGTATGGGCCAGGACAACATCGATCAGGTCTCGCATCAGGTCGACGGCGACAAGGGCGAGTTGATGCCTCCGATGCCAATCGGACCAGCAGGTCAGTACACGCCACAGATTCCCGGTGCGATGATGATGGCTGGATCTGGTTATCCAGGTGCTCCGATCTCGGGTGTGAACATGCAAGCCTGGGGTATGCCGATCACGGGTACACCGATCGGTCTGCCAGGACCGACGCATCTGCCACTCGGTGGTCCAGCAAGTCTGCAATCACACACGGTTCGTAACCGTTCCAACAACAACATTCCGAAGCCGACCAAGGACATGCTGATTGACGTCAGCCATGAACCTGGGGTCAGCCTGCCACCTCCGGTCAGCTACATCAACTACAAGGAAAAGCATCCGGTCTACTCACCGGGCGAGTTGTCGAATCCTGCTTGGAACAACGCTCAACCTCGCTAGTCCAAGCATCAGCTTGAAAATACCAGCCCGGTCGAATTCTTCGGCCGGGCTGATTTCCAGCGCGTCAAATCACTTCTTCAGCAGGCGACATCGTGGTGAAGATCTCTTCAATCATCGCGGGACTTCTGGCGGTCTTACTGACCTGCGGGACATCAGTCCTGGCTCAGCAGTACCCTCCAGTGGATGGTCGCCAGTTCCCCCTGAACCAGATGTCACCGCCCGGGACGGCTGCTCAATGGGCCGTGAATGCTGGGCGAGTTACTCCAGGCTCATTTCAACCGGTGAAGGTCACGCTGCCTGCCGAAGGCAAGGTGACGTTTTATGAATCGTGGGATCGACCCCTTGAGTTGGCGGCCCCCGCACAAGCAGGCTTGCTGGTCGGCCGGATGTATCGTTTGAAGGTCAGTGGGTTGGAAGAGTTCTCGGGAATCGATTTCTTTCCTTCGATCGAATTGATTGACCGACTGCATCCACCTGCGGGTCGCGAAGAAGACTTTCCAATCGACTTTGAATTCACGATCGAAGAGTTCGAGTGGGCAGCCGCTGGTCGACTGGTCACCAAGGTTCTGTACCTTGAGCAACCGGACCGAGTTCCTCAACTGCTCCTCGATCAGACACAGCGGATTACGACCATCGAGCCTTCTCGCAATGCCCTTGCCGAGGCGGATTCGCTGGGGCGTCCGATGGCCATCGTTCGGATGGGCGGTCGGACCCCCGACCCCCATCGGCCCGATCCTTCGTTCTACGGACCAGGTGGTCCGATTCGAGTGGTGAAAAGGCCGACTGAGGCGTTGAAACCAGCGTCTCATCAACAAGCTGATTTCAGTGCAGGCTGGCGTGGGCCAGTTGCTGCTGGTCGTCGCTAAACCTGACTTCGCAGACCCATCGCCATGATTCATCCTGCACGCTTCCTGACTAAGCTTTCGCAATCCAGCGCCCTGGCACTGCTCGCGATGACTTGCTCTGCCGCATTGGCGCCGCAGGCCATGTCGCGTCTGGCCGCCGCAGGAGAACTGCCCGCGAATGGTCGTTCTGTCCAACCGGTTCAGCGAGCCGCGGCACCACGAAATCAAGCGGAATCGCCGGAATCATCTGTTGGCGTTGTCCGCCTCGCCAAGAAATCACCAGACTCGCGACGGCCTTTGCAGCAGTCGATCAATCGGGTCACTCAAGTCAGTCATACGCAGGTCGACGATCCGAATTGTCCACCGTTCACGATCACAGAATGCCCGCCCACGCCACGGTGGGGCGCACCTGGCCCGAACCCATTCGCGCAAGGAATGCTGGGTTGTCGCTGTGAAACAACAGCGTTGGCCGAGAAGTTTCCCGATGAATACCTGTGCGACGGAGGTGATCGCTCGGTCCCCGTCCACTACGACAGCAACATGCGAGACGGCCTCGACACGGAAGATACCGTCGCCGAGTACACCGACCATGTTGGCAGAGAGCATGTTCGTCCGACAAACCGCGTTTGCGTGTATGCACCGCGTGTTTCGACAGTGCGCACGATCAGCCGACCTCATGAAGGGATGACCCTGGACGAAGTTGCTGGAGTTGGCCACGCAGCCGGCAGCAACCTGTACCACACTCGCTTGAAGCTTGGAAACCACACGAAGAATCAGATGACCGGCGGTGTGCTGGTGCGGTCCCGAGCCAGTGGTCTCGAGAGTGAGCAAATTCAAGGTAACGTGTCGCAAGCCAAACGTCTGGCCATTCACGACAAGCTGCTGAATGTCTACCAGGATTTGACGTTTGTTCAGTTCGGAAAGCTGGAGACTGCCGACGCAGCTCGGTTGAACTACGGCATCCAGGCTTCATTGGTCTGGTCGCGTGAACTGTATCCGGTGATTGCCGCCAAGACTGACGTCGCGATGACGGGCACCTATGAAGCTCACGTGGCCACAATCGTCGGGATCGATGACAAAGGCTCTGACAAACCAGGTGATCTGCGAGTCGTCAAACTCGCCGATAAGGATACGGCTCAACCAGGTGACATCGTTGAGTTCACAATTCGCTATGACAATCGTGGCCCGAACACAGTTCATCACGTTCGGATCGCCGACAACTTGACGCCGCGCCTGGCGTATATCGAAGACAGCGCCACATCGGACCGAGAAGGCCGGTTGGTGGTTCAGGACAATAGCGAAGGAAGTCTGGTCCTGATTTGGGAATTGACCCAACCGTTGCCCGCTCACACCGGTGGTGTGGTGAGCTTCAAGGCGCGGGTCCGCTAAGCCGATGGCGAACTCGCGTCTTTTCTGCGAGTTCAGCGACGGAGCTTTCAAAAAATGCCACAACTAGCCCTTTCATCGCAGGTCGCCCATTCTTTTCAGTATCTGCAATTTGCATCGATACGTGGGGGAAGCCGTGACCCGATGATGCGATTATCGACACTTCTGTTTTGCGCCGATTGTTGCCAATTGTGTGCAAATTTGCCGCAATCGGCTCCAGTGCTGGGCGATTGCAGCTGAACTCTGATTCTGCAACCTTTTTCGTAATATTGGCTTACGCGCGAATCGCCTCGTTGCCTCCTATTGCCGGAACAGCGGTTGCGGCGTCTGTGATTTTGACGCTGCGATCATTTTGTTGATTTCATATTTTTCATCAGTCAATTGATCGCATCGTCACTGTTCGCTGGCACGGCCCCAGCTTTTTTGTGACGGCCGGATTTAGAACGAGGTCTGATCAATTGAGGAGTGATCTGAAATGCAATTGGCCAACCAGCTGGAGGTGTATGACGTCGGTGAGTTGACGGTCGTCGGATTCGGTGGCCGGGAAGTCTTGGACCGACTAAGCCTCGCCGAATGTCGCAACGAACTGATGCAATTGATTCGAGAAAATCACTGTCAAACGCTCGCTTTCGATCTGACTGGTGTGCGTTTGATCCCCAGTGGAATGCTGGGAATGTTGTGCGCGATTCGCAATGAGGGAGTAGAGGTCCACCTCTACAATCCCTCGCAAGATGTCCGCGAAGTTCTGGAGATCACGAAGCTGGATTCGCTGCTGGAAATGCATGAAGTCCAAGTCTGAGTAGATTCAAATCGAATTGGTAAAGAGGAACTCCGGTTAGCAGCCGGAGTTCTTTTTTTGATGAACCGTCGCGACGGGCGCGGTCAATCAATGCTCAAGTCCCACTCTGAGTCTGCTCATTATTGGACTCATTCCTGTGAGGTTCGCGTCGATCTCCTGGGCGCGAAGTTCGGACATCTGAATCTGGAACTCGTTCAGTCCGTACGCATGTTGACCGAAAGCCATCCACTTGAAGTGAATGTTGGTCGGACGCTCGCATCAGACTAACCTTCAAGTTTCGGGTGTTCACACAATGCGCGATCGGTCCTGCGATTATTGAGATCTGCGCTCCTAACGACAGGCTTCTGGATCTGGAACCGTCGACCCGGACAGCCGACAGGCGCGGGAGTTGCGTATCAGCCTGTGGCATTCTGAATTGGCGTTTTCCAATAACCAGCAGTGCAGCGATTGGAGCTTCGTGATTGACGACAGAGAGCAAGCACTAGCAATCTCTGAATCGACTCAGGATGATTGAACGCGGAGTAGGAAAAAGATGAGCAGCGCCGTCGCCAATGAATCAACTGGATTGAATTTAGTCAGCGCCGATCATGAATTGAGCGCTGCCCTGCTCGATCACATTCAGCAACTCAATCAGGGAGAGGTGCTGCGGTTCTGGGAGCGATTGTCGGCTGATGATCGAGGACATCTGGCGCATCAATTGGCACAGTTGGATTGGGATTTCGTGGAGGGCCATGCTACGGAGCACGCCCCCGCGGATACACAGCTTTCTGTCGACAGCCATGTCACTGCGCCTTCGCATTCTATTCGTTGGCCCGAGTCGCCTGCGGAGCGGCATAGTTGGTCTGAGGCGGCCGAGGAAGGGCGTGATTTCCTGCAATCGGGACGCATCGCCGTTGTTGTCGTTGCGGGCGGAGTCGCGACACGACTAGGGACTTCGTATCCAAAGGGTATGTTCCCCATCGGTCCGATCAGCGGGCGATCACTATTCCATCTGCTTGCCGAGCAAGTCCTGGCCCTTTCGCAGCGGTATCAGATCGAGATTCCATATCTGATCATGACTAGTGAAGCGACCCACGTCGCGACCGAACAGTGGTTCGAACAGCAACATTGGTTTGGCCTTGATCCCAAGAATGTTTCTCTGTTCCAGCAAGGGACCGTACCTGCGTTCGATTCGACGACGGGTAAGTTGCTGATGAGCAGCGAATCGTCGCTGGCTCTGAACCCTGATGGACACGGTGGCCTGCCATTCGCAATGTCGCGAGCCGGTCTGTTCAAGGAATTGCAGGACCGCGGGATTGAGACACTGTTTTATCACCAGGTGGATAATCCGCTGGTCCACGTTTGTGACCCGGCATTCATCGGACTGCACTTGCGACATGCGGCTGAAGTCTCGGTCAAATTCGTAGGCAAGCAAACACCCGATGAACGCGTGGGTTTGCTGGTTGAAATCGACGGTCGTACGCGCATGATCGAATACAGTGACCTGCCCGAATCGCTGGGCACGTTGCAAGATCGCGACGGCAAATTGCAATTGCGGGCCGGAAATACGGGAATCCATCTCTTTCAACGCACATTTCTGGAACGGATTGCTGCGCAGCCTGCGTCGCTGCCATGGCATACGGTTCATAAGAAAGTTGCGTACCTGGATGCCGAGGGGACTCTGGTGCATCCTGAGTCTGAAAACGCCCTCAAATACGAACGATTTATTTTCGATTCATTTTCGATCGCGAAGTCGGTACTGGCGGTCGAAACCCTGCGTGAAACCGAATTTGCACCGCTAAAGAATGCCGAAGGCGAATGCTCGGCTGACATCGTGAAGCAAGCCATCATCGCGGCCACCGCCACCCGGCTACGATCGGCTGGTGTGACAGTGACAGACGGGACGGCAGTCGAAATCGCCAACGTCTCGCCAGACGATGCTTTGACATTCGAAGCGGGTTGCCCGCGCCAGATAAATCAGCCAACGTTGTTCAATGGAATCCGTCGCGCCGCCGGTTTTCCCTTTGTCAGGCTGCAGATTCAGAAATGAATATCGGGTCATCGACTCTGGTCACAGGGGCTTGACGCCTAGAGGCGGCAGATTTTCGACTGTGGTCCGTTGTTGAGAATCTGCGAGCTTTCATGGCAAGAACGTTGTTGGTGACCATCTCACCTCGTCGGCTTGCGGAACAGCGGCTGACTTGCTTCAATCTCGGCCCCGTTGCGGGTATAGTTTGGGTTCTTGGTCTCTAAATCGCTCCAAGTGCCGAAGCAATAATGCTTAGAGTGCGTAGCTCAGTTGGTAGAGCAACGGACTTTTAATCCGTAGGTCCTGGGTTCGAGTCCCAGCGCACTCAATTTCTTGGCTGTTTTCTTCCGTTCCAGGAAGCTGTCCGGCGTGCAGGCTTTAATGCTCGGCACGGCCGGCGATCCACCGTTTATTGTCTCTGGTGGGAGCATGACCTTGCGACAGTTGTTTCGACTTGGCACTGGTTGCTCTCTTTTTCTAGCCTTGGTGGCAGTTGCTTCAGCACAGGGGCCGGAGACTCTTCTTCCCGCCAATGATTCCGATGGCATCTTCGGGCTGACTCGCGTCTGGAAAATTCATCTGCATCTGACGGCCGACAATTGGAAGGCGATGCAGCCGACTGGCGGCGGCATGCCCTCATTCGGTGGACCGCCTGGACCGCCTGGGCCACCGGGACCACAAGGACCAGGAGGCTTCCGGCCGGGCAGCTTTGGGTTTGAGTTCGACTACGTGAAGGCGGATATCGAACTCGATGGCGAGTCATTCAAGGACATCGGGGTGCGATTCAAGGGGAACGGCACCTACATGATGTCCGCTTCCAGTCGCAAGCGCCCACTGAAAATTGACTTCAATCGCTTCGTCGAAGATCAACGATTTCATGGACTGCAGCAACTGAACCTGCACAACAACGTGATGGACCCGACACATGTTCGGCAGGCTTTGTCATATCCGGTATTTCAGGCCGCCGGAGTCCCTGCTCCAAGAACGGCATTCGCTGAAATCTCGTTGACGATTGATGGAGAATGTGATCACGAGTTGCTAGGGCTGTACACCATGGTTGAGGATGTCGACAAGGCATTCTTGAAACGGCACTTCCAGACTTCCAAGGGGATGCTGTTGAAGCCCGAAGGAACTCAAGGGCTGGAGTATAAGGGCGAGGACTGGACCGCGTACGAATGGTACGAGCCAAAAACGAATGTCAAGAAGAGCGACGCTCGGCGATTCATTGGTGCTCTGCGGCTGGTTCATCAAGCCGATGACGAGACGTTTCGACGCGAAATTGGTTCCTATCTGGATATTGATGAATTCGCGCGATTTTTGGCCGCGAATACGCTGTTGTCGAACATGGACAGCTTTCTGACTCATGTTCACAACTACTATCTGTACCTGTCGCCGGCATCAAACAAGCTGATGGTTCTTCCTTGGGATATGGATCTCTCGATGGGGGCCTTCTTCCTGGCTGGCTCGGTTGATCAACTGCAGGAACTGAGTGTCAGCCACCCTCACGTTGGCAGCAACAAATTGCTGGATCGTTTGCTGGCTTGGGATGAGTTCGATCGAAGTTATCGTGACCATTTGCGGAAGTTGACGGACTCCTGCTTCGGTGAGAATGGGTCGACGCGAGCCAGCTTGTCGGTTGTACAAGCCGCCATCAAGGATCTGGTTGCCGCAGATGCGAAACAAGCGGCCAGTCGTCCTGCTGGCCCAAGAGGCGGGCCGGGACCCGGAATGTTTGCGAATCCGCCGCCGTTAGAGACGTTTATGACCAAGCGTCGCGAATCGATCTTGGCGCAGTTGGATGGCAAGTCTAAAGGTCGCGCACCAGGGATGGGTTTTGGTCCCGGTGGCCCGCGTCCCGGCGGTCCCGGATTCGGTCCGGGGAATGTTCTGGCAGGTGTCTTTCTCAAGGTCGACGATCAGAATCAGGATCAGAAAGTGTCGGCAGTCGAATTCGCTGATGTCGGTCAAAAATGGTTCCGTGATTGGGATCAAGACAAGAATAAATCGCTGACCAATGACGAAATTGCCGCAGGCTTGAATGAGGTTTTGCCTCCGCCTCCCAATGCTCCGCAAGGGGCTCGTCCTCCCGCTGGATTTGGTCCCGGAAATTTTCTGGGACCGATGCTCGCCAGAGGTACCGACGCCAATCAAGATGGCTTGGTATCGAGCGATGAATGGAATGTCGCCTTCCAGAGTTGGTTCAAAGAGTGGGACAAGAATAACAACGACATTCTGGAAAACGCCGAGTTAGCTGCAGGCCTCAACCGGGTTTTTGGTCTCCCGCCGGGGCTACCTGCGAATCGGGACGCGCCGAAGCAATAGATTTAGCAGTCGCGGCTACGGATTGAAGACGGATGAAATGCGGATAAGTCTCAGAAATCGTCCAAGACTGCCGTTGGCTGCCAGTCGATTGAAGCGACCCTGAGATGATGTCCTGTTCATTGAATCCGACAATTCAAACGCGGCTCGTCTCTCGTTGTTTGTTCGCAATTGTCGGCTCTGTATTCAGTTGCGTTGATATTGCTGTGTCTATTTGCAATCCCGGTGAACAGGTTCTTCGTGCGCGGTGTCCTTCACCTACACCTCCCTGTGCGGTCCGGCTATACTTCACATGGATACGAAACGACCAATTTCAGTGATGTATTTGACTGCGGAGCCTGAGGGAAAATGTCTGAGGAATTGAAGCTGAGCAAGATCGAAGTTCTGAAGGAAAACAGCCACCAGTTGCGTGGTACTTTGGCCGAAGAACTGAAGACGGAAGCGGCATTCTGCGCGGACTCCGAACAACTGCTCAAACCGCATGGGATCTACCAGCAAGACGATCGCGACCATCGCAAGGACAAAAAAGAGGATGGGACTGCCAAAGGGAAGCAGTACATTTTCATGGTTCGGTCCGCGGTTCCCGGCGGCAGGGTGACCACAAAGCAGTTCCTCGATCACCTGGATCTGTGCGACAAATACGGCAATGGAACGCTGCGAGTGACCACTCGGCAAGGTTTTCAGTTGCATGGTGTCATCAAGTCGAATCTGAAAGCGGCTGTGCAAGGGATCAATGACACGTTGCTAACGACGCTGGCTGCGTGCGGAGACGTGAAGCGTAACGTGATGGCGTGCCCTGCCCCGATCAAGAACAATCCCGCACACAATCAAATGCAGGCGCTAGCCACCGAATTGGCCGAGCATCTGAAGCCACGAACGACAGCCTATCATGAGATTTGGCTGACCGATGATAATGGCGAGCGAACGAATGTTGCCGAGTTCAAGCCAGTCGAAGAGCCGATCTATGGCAAGCTGTACTTGCCGAGAAAATTCAAAATCGCCTTGGCGTTGCCCGAGGATAACTGCATCGATCTGTACACGAACGATCTAGGATTGCTGGCGATTGTCGAGGACAATCAGGTCGTTGGCTACAACGTGCTGGTCGGTGGCGGGATGGGAAAGACTCCCTCCGCAGAGAAGACCTTCGTCGCGTTGGCAAAGCCGATGGCGTTTGTGCGCCCCGAGCAGGTCATTGCGGTTTCAGAAGCCATAGTCAAAGTGCAGCGTGATTTCGGGAATCGTGAAGACCGCAAGATCGCGCGGTTGAAGTATTTGATCCACAATCGCGGTCTGGAGTGGTTCAAAGAGAAGGTTGAAGAATACTACGGTCAGCCGCTGGCCGCTCCGCGTGATGTCGAAGTGACCGATGTCGATGATCATATCGGCTGGTTCGAACAGGGTGACGGAAAGCTGTTCCTGGGGATCAATATCGAATGTGGTCGCATCAAGGACGAGGGCGATCTGCGCATCAAAACGGGACTGCGCGCCATCCTGAACAAGTATGGAATGGAGACCCGACTCACCGCTTTGCAGTCGGTCATCTTGTGCGATATTGACCCGGCAGATCGAGCAGATATTTCCAAGATGCTGGCCGAACATGGGATTAAGCAAGATCACGAACTGACGCTACTGCGGCGTTACTCGATCGCCTGTCCAGCGTTTCCCACATGCGGATTGTCGATTACCGAATCCGAGCGTGCGTTGCCAGGGATCATCGATCATCTGGAAGTCGAGATGGCGCGGCTTGGAATCGGCAGCGATCGTATTTCTGTACATATGACCGGATGTCCGAATGGTTGCGCGAGACCCTACACGCCGGACATCGGACTCGTCGGCAAGGCTCTAGGAAAATACACAATTTTTCTGGGCGGCAATGCCCAGGGGACTCGCCTGGCCTTCATCTACAAAGATATGATTCCTGAAGCTGAAGTCGCGTCTGCTGTCGCGCCTGCTTTGAACTACTACAAAGCAAATCGACACTCTGGCGAGTCGTTTGGAGATTTCTGTCATCGGAAAGGACTAGAAGATCTGCTGCAACATGCATCGTAACGGGCCTTGTCGGAATGGGCCGCCGACAGACCATTGCAGTAGATCGTGTAGAGCATCATGAACGTGAAGGTCGCTCGTCCCGATGTTGCGAACCTCATCTTTCGAGCCTACGGCCGGGAGTTGCATCCGGAACTATTGTGCGCTCACAAGACGGCTCGGTTAGCAGCACTGGATCTCGATCTGAACGTGCTGTTGATCCCCGCAGGCCACGCGCTGGTCTTTCGATCCCGCGGCCAGGTCGTGACGGAATTGATTTCCGATCGAGACGAGGCGCATTCCGGTCGAGGTCGTTTGTTCGAGCAACGGTTTAGAGGTTCACACGCCGAGGCAGTCGATTTTGAGTGGGGGCTGCATTACGACGTCTGTTGCACGCTGGAGAAGTTCTCGCTGTCGGTCTTCCTGCGACAACACGAAGAACTTATCGCGGACGGGGCGAAGGCCAGCTTATTTGCCGAGTTCCCTGGCACGAACCGCTTTAGTCCCGGCCCGCTAAGTCTAATTCGAGCCGAAGTTTGCCGTCACAGTGTGGTGGTGCATGCCTATCACACGTTTCCGGATCAGCTGACGGTGATCAAGACGCAGTCGCTATTTGAATTGCGCGGCCGCTAGATTTTCTAGCCAAAGAATAAAAACAGGCTGAATGGGTGAGATCCAGCCTGTTTATCAAAGAGCTTTCGCTCAATGAAATTTACTTCTTCTTGGCAGCTGGCTTAGCCTTTGCAGACTTAGCAGGCTTCTTGGCTTCGACCTTCTTAGCAGCAACTTCTTTTTTCGCGGCCATATCCGTGGCTCCTTTGGAAAAAAACATCGGGCACCGGTGTCCTGAACTGTCGTCCTCTCTGGCACCCGAAAGCAGAGGCGACTCAAAAGTGCGACACTCCTGAGTGGGGAGTGATCTCTTCAAACTAAGTTACCGCAGCAATCACGCAGGTGATCCTAGAGGTCTTCAAAAAATGCGTCAAGCGGAAAATGTTACTCAACAAAGGATTGTCGAAAGTCCTGGTTCCGCAACTTTGGCATCATTGAGGGTGTCGCGATGACGTAACTCGTCGCGACACTTCTCTTCGTTCCCTTCGCCTTTGGATTTCTCCTATCTCATACTGCGTAGGTTGGAAGGATGAGAGGGGAGGCGACCGAAGCACAGATTCATCGGCAAGTCAAGCCTTGACGGTTTCGACAAATTGTCAAGTTATCGCGATCGCAACGAAAAAATGCTTTGAATGGATGGGGTAGACTGCCCACATTCGGCCAGATTTGCCGGAGCGGATAAGCAGGAGCGAAAGAGCCTGTTTTGTTGTGGATTCGATGTGAACCGACCCGACAGTCAGAAACGCCAGCACTAGTGTTGAAACAAGAATTCTTTTGACGTCAGGATGCTCCAGAACAAGTCTTCGATGACCTGACGTTTTTCAGAGTCGGCGGTTTCGTCGAGGATCGCAGAGAGTCGCGATTGTTCTCCGTCGGTGGGACGTCGAGATAGCGCAGCCAAGTAAGCATTATCAATGATCTCTGCTGACGACGCGCCCGTGCTAACTAGTTGCGTAATGCGCCCTTCTTTGGCTTCGATCTTTTCCTGGATCGTTTTCCCATTCGTCAGATGCAGCACTTGAGTCATGCTTGGTTCATCAGATCGTTCGCAAGTGCATGTCAGCAATCGCTCTGGACGACCGAATGCATCAAGAAAATAAGAGGTAATACTCGAATCGGGCAATTGCAGGGCGCGCGTGCCTGCAGGCTGGTCTTTGAAGGCAGTGGGACTGGCCGTCACTTGCGAGATGGCGTCCAGCAAGACTTCGGCCTTCAGCCGTCGTGGATACGCATGAGCATAAAATCGCTGATCGCCGATGTTCTCTTTTGTGGTCTGATGTGACCGCTGATAGGCCTCTGACTGCAGGATGGTTCTCATGAGCCATTTCAGATCGTACTTGTTTTCCACGAGTTGCTCGGCGAGGTGGGCGAACAGTTTCTCATTACTGGCGGGGTTCGTCTGGCGAATGTCATCGATACTCTCGACTAATCCTTTGCCCATGTAGTTGGCCCAGACTCGATTGACGATGGCCTTGGCGAAGTAAGGGTTCTGTGGAGATGTCAGCCAGCGAGCCAGGTGTTCGCGACGATCCTCGGAGCCATCAAATGAAATCGGCTCACCATCCAGAGGCTTCGGTGGTTGTGGTTTGCCTGTGCGCGGCTGCAGCACTTCCCCCTGGTCGTCGACAAAGATCACTCGATTTCCATCGCCGCCGCGGAAATCGCCTCCCCAGCCTTTGCCTCGAACGCGAGCAAACAAGCTGACCATCCCGTAGTAATCATCGTTGGTCCACTTCTCATTGGGGTGGTCATGACAATGGGCGCATTGGATGGACATGCCGAGGAATGCCATCGACGTGGTTTCCACCATGTCTTGTGGATCCTGGTGCAAGGCATAGAAGTTCGCCGCGCCGTTATCGAACGTGCTCCCCTTGGCCAGCATGACACCTCGGGCAAATTCGTCCCACGGAACATTGTTCGCGACCCGCTCACGAATCCATTGGTAGTAAGATTTGACGGCTTGCGGTCGCAGGCGATTCCCCGTCAGGAGCAGCAGATCGGACCATTGGTACGCCCAGTAATCCACAAACTCGGGTCGCGCCAGCAATTGCTCGATTAGTTTCAGGCGTTTTTCCGGATCTGTGTCTTCCAGAAATGCTCGTGACTCGTCGATCGTCGGCAGCATGCCAATCGTGTCGAGGTAAATACGCCGCACGAATTCGCTGTCATCGGACCTTGCTGACGGCGGGATATTAAGAGCTGCGAGCTTTTCCAGAACGAACTCGTCAATGAAATTGGCCCGTCTTGCTTCGGTGAAAGCTGCGGCACGAACTTGTTGGATGTACGGGACCGTGATTGTGGCGGTGGCGTTCTGAGCCAAATACCACGCGACGACCGCTCCTTCACCGCTTCCGGTGACCTTGATGAACCCAGTTTCATTGACTTGGCAAACCGTGTGGTTGGTTGATGTGTATTTCGCCCAGCGAGTCACATCTTCGGTGTGGCCGTCGGTGAAATGGGCTTGAACAATCAGTTGCTGCTCTGTGCCAGGAACGAGGCGTGCATTTTCAGGTAGAATCGTGAGATGAGAGATCTTGGCATCGTTTGCCGCAGGGCCTTGTTGGCCTTGAGCGAGCCATTCCGCGATGACATGAAACTCGTGCGAATCTTCTGCGAAACGGACGCCCCCCTTATGGGGAATCATCCCGGTCGGCTTCGTCAGAATCAGGCTGCGTCCCGGATCGTCTGGAACCACCCTTCGTCCGCGCGCCTGTCGAGTGATGGAAAAAAAGTCCGCCTCGGGATCGTATCCGCGAAGTGAAAGTTTAAATCCGTTCTTCCCGGCAGCAGCTCCATGACACGCACCAGAATTGCATCCTGTTTTTGAAAGGACCGATTGCACGTGGTTGCGAAAGGTCCACTGATGAGCAACATCGAACTTATCGACCGTAACTTTCATACTGGCTGTTCGACCGCCGCTGGTGACTGTAATCGTCGCGACTCCATTTCCGGTGGGGATGATCTCGCTGTCGATGATCTTGGCGACGTTTTCGTTGTCAGATGAAAACTTGACCTCACGAACCTGCCCCGTCGCGTAACCGCTCTCGGTCGATTCAACGATCAATGTTTGTCGCGATTCGGGCCCCGTCAGATGGACGGTTGCGGGAAGTATGTTCAGGCCATCGGAAGCAGATACTTGACTGCTCGCGGACAGCGTCAGAGACAGCATCGCGAATCGGAGGAGTAGTTTCATGAGACTTCCAGCGAGAAATCCGTCGGGCACTGAGTTCGTGGAATTGGCTTAGTGTGCTAAGCAAATAGTTCCATGATCGGCTTCATCCCCGAATCTGTGAGCGGGAATGGTCTTCCGGCCGGACCCGGCAACGTATCTTCGACATCGAAGCCCAGGCTGTGATAGATCGTGGCAATGATTTCCGGAGGTGTGACGGGCCGTTCGGCTGGATAGCCGCCGATCGGATCGCTGCGACCGATCACTCGGCCACCCTTCACTCCTCCCCCCGCGAAATAGACGGACCAGCATTGCGGCCAGTGGTCGCGACCTCCAGCGGGGTTCACTCGAGGGGTTCGTCCGAATTCGGAGAGGTTGCAGACCAGTGTATTGCCCAGCAGGCCACGCTGAACCAGATCTTCGATCAGTGCGCTGTATCCCTGGTCGTACATGGGGGCAACGATGTTTTTCATCCCCTCGATCGACGTGAAGGGGGCGGTCCCATGGATGTCCCAGGTGACCTCATTGAAGACCGTCAAGAAAGTATTGATGGTCACGAATCGCACCCCTGCTTCGACAAGCCGTCGGGAGAGGAGACAGCACTGGCCAAAGCGGTTCATTCCATAGCGCTCGCGAACTGACGTCGGCTCTTTGCTCAAGTCAAATGCTTCGCGCGCCTGGGGGCTGGTGATGATCCGGAACGCCGATTGAAAACTGTTATCCAGGAGTTGGGCATTCTCTGATTGCTCGAATCCAGAGACGGTCTCGTCGACGACATCGCGCAGTTTGCGGCGTCGGTTTAACCTTGCTTCGCCGATCTGCTTCGGCGGCAATAAGTCAGGGACGACAAAGTCGGGCTTCGATGGATCAGCGTTCAGAGCAAATGGATCCATCGCCTTTCCCAGGAAGCCACCGGCCTGGCCGTTGGGTAGATTGCCACCTCCGGAACCCATCAACTCGGGCAGGACTACAAATGGAGGCAGGTCGGACTTACGCCCCATGAGGTACGCAGCGACACTTCCCGCATGCGGCGTGTTCAATCCGCCAGTGAAGAACCGTCCTGTCTGCATCATCTGCCATCCCGCATCATGGACCGCAGGAGCGTTGTGATTGCAACTTCGGACGAACGAGATGTGATTTGCCAGTTCGGCGTGCTTCGGGAAGATTTCGCTGATCTGGATTTCTGGTGACTTGGTAGCAATAGGCCGAAATGGCCCGCGAATTTCCAGTGGCGCTTCGGGTTTCGGATCCCACGTATCGAGCTGGCTGGGAGCACCCAGGTTGAAGATCATGATCACCGAGCGATCATCTTTGCCTGGCTTGCTGCCGGCGGCGCGAGCTTCCATCGCGGCCAAGTCGACCATCGTCAGGCCCGCGGCTCCCAGGGAGCCGACTTGAAGAAAATCGCGGCGGGTTATCCCGTTGCAGGTATGAGCTGTTCCGCGACCAGTCAGTTGAAGCATGGCAGGTTCCCGGTGCGAACGTCGAGCTGTCAAACAGAACGGGGATTGTAACCCATCAAGAATCGCCGCCTCAATGTTCGGGCTGGCTGTTCACTGAATTAAAGGGTTCAAAAAAGAAACGGCGACGCTATGGCTAGCGTCGCCGTTGGAATTCGTATCGCGGTTCGAAGGGCTGGTTATGCCAGTTCTTCGTCCGTATGGACTTCAATGACTCGTTCACAGTGTCCCGCAGGTTCGCACAACTCTTCGCGAACGATATTCATCGCGCGAGGAGCTTCGATACCGATGCGTACGGTGTTCGGCCCAATGCGAACGATCGTGACCGTGACATCCTCGCCAATCAAAATCTTCTCACCAGGTTTCCGAGAAAGTACCAGCATGCGGCCACCCCTTTCATGGTCCTACAAGCATCCCTGTTTATTGCACGCAGCCATCAATCGCGACGATCTGAAGATTGACTTGCTGATCCGATCAGCAGCTCATCACCAAATGAACACCATGCGAACAGTGTTATCAACCAGACGACGTAGTCAGAAGGATAACATCTTTCCTGCTGGGAAATCTAGTGCAAATCGTTGCTGCTGGAATTTTCGTTCAGGTCGTTACGAGGGGTGACTGACTGCAATCGCCACCGCACACGTGATTTGTTTGCTTGACGAACTCCGCAACGTAAGCCATTACATATTAATTGGTAACGACGCTGCGTTGCGCTCCAAGGCGCCAGCCATTTCTTGCTGCTTAAAAAACAGGCGAGAGCATGTGCCTCTAAAACAGGCATGGTGAAATGCGATTGAGTGGGGTGAAGCCTTAAGAGTCTGTCGTCCTCGGGTGAACACCTAAACTCCCGTCGCAGCTTGACTTTCCAGTCGTTCAGCCTGATGCTACGCCCCGATTTTCAAGGGAAATCTCAGGTTTTGAGTGGCGGAGGATCTGGAACGTGGTGCGAATCGGAATCGTCGGGCTGGGCTTCATGGGATGGACCCATTTCTCTGGGGCTACCAAGTTCACGGATGCGGGGCGGATCACCGGATCGAAGCTCAAAGGCGGCGGAGTCACCACGATCTGCGCGCGCAGTCCCGAAAAGTTGATTGGTGACTGGCGGTCGATTCAGGGCAATTTCGGACCACGTGGGATAGAACTCGATCTGACCGACATCGGTGCCTATGACAACTATCGGGAGATGATCAAGGATCCCGATATTGACCTGATCGATATTTGCCTTCCCAATGACCGACACGAACAAGTCGCGATCGACGCCCTTGAGGCTGGAAAGCACGTCCTGGTCGAAAAGCCAATCGCACTCGATCCGAAGTCGGCCGATCGAATGCTTGCAGTAGCGAAAAAGACCGGCCGCCTGTTGATGGTAGCCCATGTCTTGCCTTTCTTCCCCGAGTTCAAGTTTGCGGCTGAAACCATTGCCTCGGAAAAGTATGGTAAGTTTCGTGCCGCCCATTTTCGGCGGGTGATCTCTGCCCCCAAATGGTCGGGCGACATGTCCGACTATCGAAAGCTGGGCGGGTGGGGAATCGATCTGCACATTCACGACAACCACTTCATCAGCCTGGCGTGCGGAGTTCCTCAGCAAGTCTTTTCGCGTGGGATTCTGGAAGAGGGTTGCGTGAACCATGTGCATACTCAATATGTCTATGATGATGCGTCAATCGCCGTAAGCGCGGTCAGCGGTGGGATTGCCGCCGAGGGATTGGCGTTCGCGCATGGATTCGAGATCTACCTCGAAAAGGCGACGCTGATTTACGGTGCGGGGACTCTCGCTGGCGACTGGTGTGCCGATCGCCCGCTGACAGTCGTTGCGAATGGCAAAGCGAAGCAGCCAAAGTTAAAGGGTGGGACGGAGTGGTGTGCGGCGTTCACGTCTGAATTGCAGATGGCCGTCGACGCCGTGAAATCCGGGGAGGTTCCCCGATTGCTGTCGGCGGAGATTGCTCGCGATGCATTAAAGATGTGTCACGCCGAAGCAAAGAGCATCGCTTCGGGCAAGGCGGTTCGAGTTTAAACCGTCTCGTCACGCGGCCAGTTTGATTTCCGGTGCTCGTGCCGGTTGGCATTTGAAGATTCTTTAGTGGTCGCAGTCCTCATGCTCGAAAACCTTCCCGTCCTCTCGTATCAGCATGGCGGCTTGACGATCGAAGGCTATTCGCGCGCCGCTGTCCAAAGTTATTGGCGAATCCCCGAACTGAAAATCGGTTTCGATCTGGGGGGCAGCCCCTGGGATTTCATCGGTGTCCCGACGTTTCTGGTGACGCATTCACATCTGGATCATATGGCGTCGTTGCCTGTCTATGTGGCTCGCCGGCGCATGATGAAAATGGAGCCGCCGACGATCTATCTTCCCGAAGAAGTCGTCGAACCGACGGAGAAAATGCTGAAGGCCTGGCAAAAGCTGGATCGCGGACGAATGGTCTGCAACCTGGTGCCGGTCAAGCATGGCCAGGAAATCGAACTGTCGCGCGAGCACGTTGTAACTGTCTTCGCGACAACGCATACAGTCCCTTCAGTCGGCTATTTGATCTGGCAGCGTCGGCGTAAGCTGAAGCCTGAATACCAAAGCCTGAATGGCGATCAGATTCGTGAGTTGCGACTGTCTGGGGCCGAAGTGACGCACGAACTGCGGACTCCGCTGATCTGCTATACGGGCGACACATCGCCGGCGGGGTTAGATGCCTATCCCTTAGCGTTCGAGGCCAAGATTCTGATCATCGAGATGACGTTCTTTCGTCCTGACCATCGGCGCGAAAAAATTCACAAGTACGGGCACATGCACCTGGATGACTTTTTGGAACGGGCTGACAAGTTCCACAATGAGAAGATCATCGCGATGCACTTCAGTACCCGATATCCGACAAATCAGATCGAGAAAGCCGTGATGAAGCGGCTGCCGCCAGAACTTCGCGATCGATTCAAGCTGTGGCTGTGACGGTTTCTCTTGTCAACATCGCGGCATCGCGAATTCGCGTCGCCTGCCGAGCCCGCGCGAGAAAACCGGTAGAAATGGTTTGTTTGGAACAGCCGTTAGAATCGAAGTCTTCTTCCATCTCAGTGGTTTCGGGAGTACCGGGAGCCATTGTTGGCAAATGTTGGCACCATCCGGCGACCGATTTTGACCATACGGATTCCTCACGGTATTTGCCGAGATAGAGGTTATTGCGCCCCTGTTTCTCAAACTGATACTGTTGATGTGTTGAGAATCGAAGCGGCAAGGAGGCCTGCCGGGAACTTCTGGCCGGATGACGCTCGCACTATGATTTCCACACGTCGCTCGCTGAACTTCACTGCACCACTCGTGCTGGAACCGCCCAGTCATTGCGGCCTGTTTCCCATTGCCTTGGTGCCAGGACGCCATTTGATTGGCAGCGCTGATGACTGCGACATTCGCCTGAGCTTTGCCGGAATCGCGTCGCGACACGCCATCGTGATGGTGGGTGAGAATCGAACGATCGTGAAGTCGATGGACTCGCGAAGCTGGGTGAATGACAGCCCGATCGCCGAAATGGCATTGCGCTCAGGCGATCGTCTGAGTATTGGCCCCGTCACCTTTCGGGTTCGATCCGCCACGAAGGACGAAGTCGCAGCCTTCGAGACCACTAATTCGGACGCTGGCGCGCAAGTTCATCGCGTCGACCTGCCCGTCGCTACGACGCCGGATCCTGTGCAGACACCTGTAAGCGGGAACGGCAACCCGCAAAATGACGGGCGAATTTCGCAGACGGATGCGGTTTTTGCTGTTATTGAAGTACCGCCGCTGAGTGCCCATGCCATCGATCATCAAGGGCATCGCTCGGATGAAGCATCAACGAGAAACTCCGAGAATCCACGGGGTATCACCAGTGTTTCACTTGATGATCGGTTGGGCGAAATTCAGCAGCGATTGGCGGAATTAGAGCTAAACCATGTGCCGGTAAGTCAACCGGTTGAACCTTTAGCGGCAGATGCCAACTTGTGGGCTCAGTCTCTGCAAGCTCGTGAACAAGAGTTACTGCGCCGGGTCGAACAAGTTGCGGTTGATACTGAGCACCTGCAGGAACGAGCAGCGCGGCTGGCAACCCAAGAAGCACACCTCGATGCACGACAGCAGCAGTTGGCAGGTGAAGCCAAGCGGATCGCGGACATTGCAGAATCGACTCGTTGCAGTCTGGCCGAAGAGCACGCTCAGCACCTGACGATCTGGAAAGAGTGGGAAGTCGCCTATCAACGCATGGCGGGTGACGTTGCGAACCAAACGGAGGCGATCAATCGGCAGCGCGAGACATTGCAGACGGAAGCGGACCGCTTGTCGTCGACGCGGTCAGAACTCCAACGAACTCGAGTCGTCCACGAACAGAACCGGAAGGACTTCGGCGCGGATCAGGCAAGCCTGGCAAACGAACGGGCGGAGATTCTGGCTCTCAAAACTCGGTTTGAAGCACAGCGGCATCAGCACCAGTTGGAGGTTGCAGAACAGCGACGCCAAATCGATGCGGCCAAGCGAGAAATTGATCTCAAGAGGGGGGAACTCAATACCTCGTTGCAGCAGTTGGAGCACGAACGGCAACTGGTGATGACTGATCGCTTAGAACAGATCAGACGAGTCGAACAAGACAACCAACGTCGAACGTCGCTGTACTCGACAGTCGAAGAAGAACGCGAACGACTGAGAATTGAACGCGAAGAATTTGCGTTGTTAAAGGTCGGATTCGAGCAACGACAAGCTATTTTCGAGCGAGAGTCTTTGCGGGCGGAGACAGCACGAGTTGATGCTGCCGCGATCATTCGAGAACGCAACGTTCTACTCGATCGCTGCCAGTACCTGGAGCTTTCGATAGCGAATCGAAGTGCCAGTAGTCTCGTTGCTGTGATTGACGGACCGTCAACTGCTAGCGAACACTCGGCGCCGACTGCACCGCTGTCAACCGAGCTTGCTCAGCAGTCTCTTTCTGATATCGCATCGCCCGATCAGGTCATCGATCCGATTGCCAATGAGGTCACCGACGCCGAAGTAAACCAACCTCGCTACGATACGTTCGATCCGTGGCCGGCAGGTGTGCCATTGACGACTGCTACTTGCGACGCAATTGCTTCCGAAACCCCTCCTCTCCCGCCACTTCCTACTGCGGCTTCGAGTGATGGGACGTGGGATGCAAGTTTGGAACGCATTGGGGTTCTGCAGACGATCGATTCGGCCCTCGTTGAGATTGAGGAGCAACCCGCCCCCTTCCCTCATGACTCCAATCCGACGATGGCGGAGCGAAGCGATCCGAGTTCTGAAGGTAATTCGCACACCGAAAACCAGAATGTCTGGGGCGACCTGACGGTTTTCGGACTCGGCACCGAGGTTCCTGTCTCGTCTGCACCACCAGCGGACTTTTCACCACCGTTGACCGGTATCGATCCTTGGGGGGCGTTCGTCCCGATCCCATCAATTCCGATGGAGCCCCCTGCGATGTCGATTGAACGTCAATCGGCCGGCGGTACCACGGTCAAGGGGGTGCGGAAAGCTGTTACAACGGAGACGGGTGAAGTTGCCGCTTCTCCGGCGCCTCACGTTAGCCTCACTGTTGAACAGGATTTGAGTGCCGACGAAACGATGGAAGTCGTCAATCGCCAGTTCGGTGTTCCCGTCGAGGAGATCGCTTCAACTCCAACAGCGGGAGCGTTGCCGTCGTGGTGGGTTGAAAATGCGCCGTCTCAAACAGCCGCTTCGAATGAGACTTTCAAAGTCGAGCAACCCAACTGGGTGACGGAAGCTTTGAAGGCTGATTCGACCGAGCCAGAACAGAAGCCGGTTGTAGTGACCGAGGCCGGTGACGACTTACGGTCGAAGTTGGCGATGCTGTTCGATCTCCCCGCCGTGGAGGCGGACCAGACAAGTTCGGAGTCACCGCAGGAGACGGGCGATACTGTTCCGGTAGCGCGCGAAGAATTGGCGGCGATGGTCGATGACCTTGCTGCGAAGGGCGAAGAAACGCCATCTGAGAGTAATTCGACTATTCAAGATTCGGTTGATGAGTTTATGGCCCGCCTGTTGGCTCGAAGCCGAGGCGACGAAGCGAAACCGCTGGTTGTGAACAAGGCACCCGTACCAACTCCACCCGTCCAAGATACCGTTTCATTTTCGCTCCCCGCAGAGCCAGATCGTTCCCACTTGATGGCTGAACCGAAGCACAAGCAGGACAAGCAAGCGGTTCGAGAGAATCTGCAATCGTTCCGCAAAGTGGCTCACATGTCGGCACGCTCGGCGCTCGCCAGGCATTCTCTTCAACAATTGCGAAATGCCACAATCGCGAAGGGGATACTACTGGGGGCGTCCACGATCGCCATGACCTGGTTTTTTGCCCGGCCACTCTTTGGAAGCGAATTCCAAATGTGGAAGGCAGGAGCTTGTGGATTAGCTTCGCTGCTATCCGGAGTGGAGTTTCATCGTTCCTGGTCACAGCTGTTCAAGCCAATTACGGCGCCTGCGAATGTGGCTGTGCCTGAAGCTGCCGAAGTGCCAACTTCCGATGCCGCCATTGAAGTGACTGTTGACGCCCCGGAGACGACAACGGAACCGCATATCGAACCTGCTGAAAAGGCATAGAGTTCGACCTTCGGCTGCGTTTCTTCCGTGGGATCAGTTCCCGGCTCCGATTTCGTCGGACAGGTAGTATTCGTAGAAGAACCGACCGATTTCGTCACTGAGTCGCGACAGATAGCGGCCCTTGAAGTTCGGATAGGTGTCCTCAGACGCACTCACGGGTTGCTGCTGAGGGAACTTGGAGATCTTTTCCATACTGAAGATCTTCTCGGCAGTTCCATCATCGTCCATCTTCCAGGCGCTGACGACCGCTTCCGAACGGCCGCGGTACAGCGATGTGCTTCCTTCTTCGAACAACGAGAATTCATTGAGGTCGACATAGATCACGTACGTCGACTTGAAGGCAGCTCCGATTTCCTCGGGCTTATCCCAATCCTTGTTCTCTTCCAGCCAGGCACGAATATGGTCTGGCGGAACGATCGAAATCTTGTGCTCCGCGAGACGAAACGCGACGTACTTGGCGAGTTCATGATCGATATTGTCGAAGCTGTATCGCACCTCTGTTGGTGCGAAGCAGACCACGGCGACGGTGACATCCTTGTCCGTCATGGATGCCTTGGTTTGCTTGTCGAATTCTGGTTCAACTGTCGGTGGACCCGCGATGAGGAGACCCAGTAGCAAGCCAACTCGGCATCCACTGAATAGGATGCACCAAGCCAGGCCGCCAAGGATCAAGACCCATTTGCTCTGGACCCGGCGATTTGCAGAACTCTTGGACATAGAGACTTTCCTGTGGCAGTTCCGATCGGGAAGACTTCGGCGGGTGTGGAACTAAATATCCGATCCGGGCCGATGATCGTAGAATTTCTCGCCCAGCAAGTCGCAGAAGCGATCCATGTATTCCTTCTGGAAGATCATCGACGACCGACCTTGCTCTGAAACCGGAGTGTGCTTCGGGTAGGTCGAGTTGAACTCCGAAATAAATACGTTGGTGACTTTTTTATGACCGTTGATTTCGCTGACGGAGAACGCACGAACATAGCCGGATGATTGGCCACGCATCAATTTTGGGCTGTTTGGCTCTCGAAAACTGAACGATTGGACTTCGATGAAGGCAATGTAGTCCGGCTCGAACTCGTTCGCCAATTCCTGAGGATCACTGCCTACCCCGCCATGATCATCGATCCAACTGGCGACAAGGTCTGGATTGATCACTTTGACCCCATGCAATTTCATTCGCCGGGTTACACCATCAATGACATCGTAGGCCAATGTCGAATGCTCTGAGTCGATGGACTCGGGGGCAGAGCAAACGACCAGAACGGTGTACTTGCCCTTGGTGAGATCTTCCTTGGTCATCGTCTTGAAGTCGGCAGGGGTGAGCGGTTCACCCATCACCATCTTTCCAAACATCACACCCAGCGAGCAACCCGGTAGTGACGAGGCGACGGCCGTACATAGCCCGATGCCGACAGCCTTGATGACCAGGCGGCGGGACATAAGCGACTGAGATGTTTGTTTGGACATAGGGCGATCCTTCGCCGGATTACATCGCCATCCTTGGCGACGCCGAACTCAACCAGGCAACAACACAACTAGGCGTTGCGCCAAATGGCCAACAGCCATGAAACCAGCGCGATGCTGCCAATGACCACGATCAACACGGTCAAGAGCATCATCGGTTCTTCGACTAACCACGCCGTGCCACGTACGGCACTGTACAGACACCAAGGAATCATCAGGACGCACAACGTTGCCAGCAGCAGACCAGCAATGTTGACTCGGCCCGCTTCAACAAACTCTCCGCGAACGAAATGCGAAAAACTGGTCGTCATTCCGCAACCGGGGCACGGTCGCGAAAAGAGCAATCGAATCGAACACTCAGGCAATCCGATTTGCTGATGCGTCCCGAATCCGCGAGGGTCTGGCTTTAGTGACCAGGCCAAAGCAAATCCACCAATCAGAAACATCGCCCACGCCAAGAGTAAGGAGCGTGCCAAGTTTCCGATGGGAGCCCCATCAGTGTGTCGGAACCGAATCATAAAAAAGGATCTAGGAGAAGCAGATTGATAGTTGGCTGAAGCAATAGCATCAATATCGTGCGTGATGAATCTAGCAATCACGGCTCCGATTCGCATCGAAAACACGGGATGATCAGAATTCCACGGCGGGAACTGCCGATCAGTCGCTGCAAACCAATGCGTTATTCTTTGCAATCTGAAGAAATGAAGCGACGTGACACAGATTGGAAAGGCAATCTCGCACTGGGCCGCGAAGTCGTTGCGAATCATAACTATTCATAAGTCATTTCTGAATAAATCTTTATGATAATTCGACCCAACGCCGTATCGATTGCGATCTCCGCGCCGCAACAGTTTACGCAGTAAACAATTGTGTCATTCTGCCACTAGGAAGGGTCTGTGTCGAATCGCGGGAACTTGGAGCTGTGGGAAGGGTTACGTTAAGGTAACGAAATCACGCTGACTGGCCCCGAAAACTTGACTGCTTTCTTGCCGTAAACCCAAATTGACACTGGAAAACGGGCTGCCATATACTCCCGGCCCATTTCCACCGGGGTTCTGTCACGAGTTGGTTGCCCTTCATGATGCGCGGAGCGGATCGTGAAAGGCTTTAAGAAACGCAAGCCAACGCGTGGCTGAGGCCAGATTCACCAGGGACGGTTGACTTCGGACTCAATACACTCGGGAGCGCCCGTGCGGGGCTGTCAAATCCAGTTGCGAACCGGATGGCTGGTTGCGTGCTGTACCGCGATTTTCGCGGTCGCAGTTGCGACGATATCCCCGCGCATCTATGGGATTGCTCAGGAATCGCCCGCCGTTGCCGATGCCCCGATCCAACTTTCCGCCGATTGGTCGCAAGAGTGGACCGAAGACGGGACCACGATTGCCCTCTTCCGCGGATCATGTCGAGTCGTGCAGGGTGATCAGGTCTACACAGCCAACAGCATGGTCGTTTGGGCGCACGGCCGCGGATCACGTAGTGATCGACGAAGCCATGTCACGGTTTACCTCGAAGATGGCGTTGAACTGCAAGGCCCAACCGAGACCCGAAGCGAACAGTCGCTGTGGGTTGATCTGGCATCGAATCGAGGAATGTCGCTGTCCGTCAAAGGACGTGTTCCGAATCGTCCCGGCAAGGACGATCCGCTCTACCGCCGTGCGGTGGATCGAACGGGAAGCCCCACACGAACGACTTTGCGTCAGACTCAATTGACTATCCCCGCGCCGGTCGATGTGGACCCAAGTTGGCGAAACGTACCGCTTGAACCACAGGCTGGATTGAGACGAGTTCGCGTCTCTCCGCGCAGCATTGCGATGCCTTTCAATATTCAAAGCGAGATGTCGTACAAGACGACTCCGCCCGAGCAGATCACGCTGATCACCGGTGGAGTGAACGTCGTGGTCGACGGAATGACGGTGGGGGGACAGGATGGAAGCGGGGCAATCGATCTGAGCGCTGATCGCGTGATCATCTGGACCGAAGCCTCTGAGTCGGGCCAGTTCTCACCCGAGATGTTGCAACGACCCGAGCAATCCTTTCAACTCTACTTGGAAGGAAACATCGTTATCAGGCGGCAATCACTGCTGCCACAACTGGGTGGCGTGGAGGTTAACAACGTCATCCGGGCGACACGCGCGTTCTACGATGCTCGAGAGAACCGAGCACTGATTCTGGATGCTGATCTGCAGACCTACATTCCGTCACGCGATGTGACCTTTCGCATTCGTGCGCAAACGATTCGTCAAGACTCCTTGAAATCGTACCACGCTCAGAATGCGTGGTTCACCACCAGCGAACTCGGGTATCCAGGATATCGCGTTCAAGCGAATGATCTCTATCTCGAACCTCGACCAACGGGGAGCGGAACACAGGTCGATCCGACAACCGGTCAACTCATTCCCCGAGAATCGTATTGGGTGACTGCGCAGGGAACGCAATTTCTGGCAGGGGACATTCCGCTCGCTTATGTGCCGCAGGTCTCAACCCCGATTGAGGATCCTGGTGTACCCCTGACGGGCTTACAGATTGGCCAAGATCGAATCTTCGGAACGCAGATCCGATCGAAGTGGGACGCCCACGCTCTGTTTGGATTGCAGCGACCCGAGGGCATGAGCTCAAACTTGAACTTGCTGGTGGACTACCTGAGCTACCGCGGTCCGGCACTCGGCGCCAGTGGAAAATACTCTGGAGTCGACCAGTGGGGAAATCGGTATTCGGGTGGAGGGATCAAGTATTACGTCCATGATGGTGGCGTCGACAACCTGGGGCTTGATCGTCGAACGTTAGTCCCAGAAAATGTAAATCGAGGAATTTTTGAGTGGAATCACACTCATAACTTCGACGCTTACAATATGAAGTTGTTGACGGAAATCGGAGTGGCGTCGGACCGAAACGTCCGCGAAAGCTTCTTTGAAAAAGATTTCGACACAGGTAAAGACCTGGATGTCATGGCGTACCTGCGACAGAAGCCAGCGGATAACTGGACCTGGTCGTTGCTGGTTCAGCCAACCGTGAACTACTTTGAAAACAATACCGCCTGGTTGCCACGCGGTGATTTGAATTCGCTGGGGGTTCCGCTACTGGGCGACTACGTCAATTGGAGTCAACACACCTCGCTGGCCTACGCGGCACTCAATCAGGCGACGGCTCCGACCAATCCGCAAGATACATTCACCCCTCTCCCGTACTACACCGATGCCAATGGCATGGTGACGATGACTCGTCACGAACTGGACGCG
This sequence comes from Schlesneria sp., assembly GCA_028291515.1. Classification (GTDB taxonomy): domain Bacteria; phylum Planctomycetota; class Planctomycetia; order Planctomycetales; family Planctomycetaceae; genus Schlesneria. The sequence continues at coordinate 86,958 of JAQGHU010000102.1, read as the reverse complement.
CCGTTTAACCTGGGCCCGTTGAAACTGTCACCTTATGTGTTAGGCGAAGCAGCCTACTGGAGCGATAGCTTCACCAATCAATCGATCGATCGACTCTATGGACGTGGCGGGGTCCGCGCCAGCCTGCATTTCTGGAGAGCATTCCCTCATATCCAAAGTGATATCCTGAATTTGAACGGTCTGGCTCATAAGGTGACGCTCGATGCCGACTATGGTTACGCCCAAGCCAGTCGAAGTTTGGACGAGATCCCACAGTGGAATCAGTTCGAAGACAATGCCCAAGAACGATTCCGCGAACGGTTCATCACCAATACGTTCAACGGAACATTGCCTCCGCAGTTCGATCCGCGGTTCTATGCCGTTCGTTCTCAGTCCGCGACCAGTGTGAGCGCGCCTTACAACGAACTCGTTGATACTCAGCAGGCGCTACGTCTGGGAATCAGCCAACGTCTGCAGACGAAAGTCGGCCCGCCAGATCGACAACGTATCAAGGACTGGATGTTGCTGGATCTGGGGATTTCTTATTTCCCGAATCCGAATCGAGACAACTTCGGGCAGAATTTTGGTCTGTTCAGCGGGCACTATGTCTGGAATGTCGGAGACCGCACTTCGGTGATCGCCGATTCGATGTATGACTTCTTCGAAGGTGGTCAGCAGTGGTGGAACCTGGGCGTCATGAGCCAACGCAGCTTCCGCGGTAGTGCGTATGTTGGCGTGCAGCAGATCAAGGGAGCGACGCTGGATAGCAAGATTCTGACGGGCAGCTACAGTTACACGATGAGCCCGAAGTGGGTCTCGACCATGAGCGCCTCCTACGACATTGCGGCGGGTCAAAGCCGTGGTCAATCGCTGACCATCACCCGAGTCGGCGAATGGATGCTGTTCCACTTGGGAGCAAACTACGATTGGAGCAAGAACAACGCTGGCTTCATCTTCTCGATTGAACCAAAGCTAGGCCGCGCTGGCTCGACCACGCAACTGGGATCGCTCATCCAGAATCCCGCGCAGCGCTAATCGCGCGAAACATTTTGCCAAACCTGCTTAATCTGCTTGAACCGTCGACTCAAATCGAGTTATTGGACAGAGCGTCATCGAAACGAATTCGTCTTGGCTGATGCTCGCATCCTGCTAGGTCTGTGACTACCATCTCTGATTCGTTCCGCCCTGCCTCCAAGGCGGACCTCTCCCGATGATGCTGCCACAACTTGAACGAGCAACCCATGACGGACACGCCCTCGCCATCCGCCACATCTACGGACTTTATCCCTCCGCATCCCGGTTCGCAGCAGATGCCGCAGTGGGATGGGGGAGATTTGCCTGATGCTCCAGTCTTCAGGCTTCGGAACTGGACAGCCTTAATCGGCCCCAGCATGGTCATGGCCGCGGCTGCGATTGGTGGCGGCGAATGGTTGACGGGGCCGTTGGTTACGGCGAGGTATGGTGGGGCGCTGTTGTGGCTGTCAACGCTCAGCATTCTGGGGCAGGTGATCTACAACATCGAGATCAGCCGGTACACGCTGTACACAGGCGAGCCGATCTTTACCGGTAAGTTTCGAACGCTGCCCGGGCCGATGTTCTGGCTGGCGATTTACCTTGTGCTGGACTGCGGATCATTCCTGCCCTATCTCGCTTCGAATGCCGCGATTCCGGCAGCGGCACTCTACTTGGGGCGATTACCCATCCCTGCGACGGATGGTTTCCTGCTATCGGTGTTGTCGTGTGTGATCTTCCTGGCACTCCTGCTGCCACTCACGATCGGTGGCAAGGTCTATAACTCGCTGAAGGTGATCATGACCTTCAAACTTGTCGTGGTCATGGGGTTTTTGATCTTTCTCGCAGTCTTCTACTCCAAAGCATCCACCTGGATGGAGATCTCTTCCGGATTCGTCAAGTTCGGGACTGTGCCCGTGATTGCCGATGAAGACATCAACGCAGATGGAGTGCAGGATCCGGGCGAAACGAAGCATGTCCCGAAGCTCGAAAATATCGCGACCAGTTGGGGTCAGGGGCGATTGTTGCCTAAGTTTGACCTCTCGATGATCGGCATCCTGGTTTCGATGATCGCCATCTCGGGGAACGGTGGCTTGACGAATACCCCCATCAGCAACTTCACGCGCGAGCAAGGTTGGGGGATGGGGCGTCATGTCGGTGCCATCCCGAGCATCGTCGGTGGCCACGCCATTGAACTATCGCACGTGGGGATGGTGTTTAAGGTCACGCAAGATTCCATGGTTCGGTGGGGCAAATGGGTCAGGCACATCGAACGCGAACAGTTCTGGCTGTGGATGCCCGCCTGTTTCCTGGGATTGGCCCTACCGAGCATGCTGTCCGTTCAATTCTTGCCGCGCGGCACAGAGCTGAAGGATAAGTATCAAGCCGCGGCAATGACGGCAGAAGGCGTTGGCAATGCCGTTGGCGGGCCGGTGACAACGATCGAGTCGACCGACGGCACGGCACCGCAAGTTCGTCGACCAACGCTGAATTATGTCTTCTGGTGCATGACTCTGTTTTGCGGCTTCCTGGTCCTGGCGACCAGCATGGCATCTACCGCGGATGGAGTCCTCAGACGGTGGGTCGATGTCTGCTGGACGGCACTGCCGTTTTTACGCAATTGGGACACGAAGCACATCGGTAAGCTCTACTTCGCCGTGCTTTGCATCTATGCGGTCCTCGGCCTGATCATGCTGACCTTTGTCAGAGGGGACGTGCTGCTGATCTTCTCGGGGATGATGTATAACTACGCCTTGGGATTCAGCAGTCTGCATGTCGCCGTGATTAACACCGTCCTATTGCCGCCCGAATTGCGGCCCAGTATGGCCCGCCGCGGGATGCTGGTTGTGGGCGGTATCTTCTTCCTGACTGCGGCCGTCATTTCGTCGATCGTCGAAGTTCCCAAACTGGTCAACGAAATCAATAAACTGCGGTCACCTGCCGCTGTTACAAAACCCGCGTAGATCCAAGGTCGGTGGCTGGTTGGTCTTTTGAAGGATACAGGAGGCGACCTGTTCGGTATGATGCCGACTGCTCTCGCCTGAAGAGAGAGTTCACGGAACACGACCGATGAATTCACTTTGCCAGCAACGGAATTCGGTTTTCAAGGACGAAACGTGGACATGCTTTCAAACGGATTGGAATCGGTCGCAACGGATGCGATGCAACTGATCTTCGGCCTTTTCGTGAACCCACTCCCCTTCGCTTCGGCAATGCCGCTTGGGATTTTGGCGGCTGGCAATGAGGTCGATGCTGCCAATCAAGGTTTCAACTTGGTGGAGTTCCTGCGCTGGAGCTTCGATTTTCTGCTGCACCTTGATGACGAGCTGAAAAAGATTGTCACGCAGTATGGCGTCTGGTCACATTTGATTCTGTTTGGCGTCATCTTCTGCGAAACCGGCTTGGTGGTGACCCCGTTTCTGCCGGGTGATTCCCTGTTGTTTGCCGCTGGCGCCTTTGCGGCAGACCGATCACTACGGATCGAATGGTTGCTGCCGCTCCTGATCATCGCGGCCATCGCAGGAGATACCGTCAACTATTGGATGGGACATTGGTTCGGCGAGCATGCGTTCAGCGGTAAGATCCCGTTCCTGAAAAAAGGTCATCTCGAGAAGACCCACCGCTTCTTCGAGAAGTACGGCGGCAAGACGATCATCCTGGCGCGATTTGTCCCGATCATCCGCACGTTTGCACCGTTTGTGGCGGGCATGGGATCGATGAACTACCGGTTGTTCCTGGTCTACAACGTCGTGGGTGGAATCCTGTGGGTGCTGATCTTCGTTCCATTGGGTTATTGGTTTGGCACGTGGCCCTTCGTGAAAGAGCACTTCGAACTCGTCATATTCGCTATCATCGGCCTCTCACTCTTGCCCCCAGCATTGGAGATCGCCGCACACTGGCTGGCCAGTCGAAAGCAGCGTGCGGCCGGATTGAGCGATCCAGCAAAATCTGTCGAGAGCTGACCTGACTGTCAAAACACGAGGGATATCGTCGCGGAGAGTGAGATGACCGAATACAGCAGCTTCTCTCCAAGTCCGTGTTCAATCTGTGTTTCATCCGTGGCTAAACACTTCTTCGCCCTCTATTTTCGCCCGTTGTCCGTCGCCAATTGCGGATCACCGTTAAAGAGATGAGTTTGCACCTCGGAACGGTTGACCTTCTCGACAGACTCGACCATGTTGATGCGACAACTGATCGCAGACACACATTGCCGTTCGTCGAGAGGTCTCTTGCATGGCAGTACCGAACGAACATCCTTTGCTGGCCCCCGCACGCCGCGAAGCCGTTGCGGCACTCCTGATCTGGTTCCTCACCACAGTCTATTGTGTGGGGTACTGCTGTCTCTACGGGTATGGTCGTGACCCCAAGACTCTGACGTTTGTCCTGGGATTTCCCGATTGGATTTTCTGGGGGATCGTTGTTCCCTGGGGCGTCTGCACGGTGATCTCTGGACTCTTTGCGTTTTGCTTCATGAAGGACGCCGACCTGGAGAACTGATCGCAACACGGATGCGATGCGACAACAACTGAGGGTGTGGTTGCCGACACCGAGACGATAGAGGTCCTGATGCTGCTTGCTGTTACTGCGGTTCCAACGCCGGGCTATGGTGTTCTGGCGGCACTTCTGATTTTCATCGCAGCTTCGGTCTGGCTGGGGACGCTTGCCCAGAAAGCGATGGAAAAGCAGGACTTCATGCAGGGCTTTTTCCTGGGCAATCGCGGCCTGGGCGCCTGGACGCTCGCCCTGACCGCCACTGTTCAAAGCGGCGGAACATTCATGGGTTTCCCCTCGCTGGTCTATAGCTTCGGCTGGATCGTCGCTGTCTGGATCGGCAGCTACATGGTGGTCCCACTGACAGGCTTTGCCGTGGTCGGAAAGCGGCTGGCACAACTGAGTCGTCAAACGAACGCGGTCACTGTGCCAGACTTGTTGAGAGTCCGATTTGATGACTCGCGCGTGGGGCTGCTGGCGTCAATTCTGATCATGCTCTTCCTGTCGTTCACGATGTTCGCCCAATTCAAAGCGGGGGCGACGATCATGCAGCATGCTTGGCCCGGAAGCGGCATTCTCGCCTTGTCCGAGGACTATGATACACCCGTTGCCAAGGACGCGACTGCGACCGGAGAATCGATCGAGAGTGCGAACCGGACCTGGAAGCAGGCCTTGCGTGAGCTCCTGCCGCTCAGTCCGAAGTACTACATCGGGCTCATTGTCTTTTCGATAACAGTCGTGGGATACACGTTGATCGGCGGGTTTCTGGCATCCGTTTGGACCGACTTGTTTCAAAGTGTGATGATGGTCATCGGTGTGATGTTACTCGTCTGCCTGGCCGTTCCGATGGCAGGCGGTATGGAGCAGGCGTCGCGAGCCGCCATCGCGGCAACTTCAGCAGACATCGCCATGGGCCCCGGCTACAGTACTGCAGGTCGTGAATTCTTAACGCCGGGTCTGGCACTGTCAATGTTCTTCGTCTGGGTCTTCGCCGGGTTTGCCTCCCCCGCCAGTATGGTGCGAGTCATGGCGGCTCAAAACACCGAGGTCATGCGTAAATCGATCTTTCTGCTCAGCGCCTACAATTGCCTGATTTACATTCCTCTGGTCATGACCTGCATTGCAGCGAGGTCATTGTTGCCGGATCTCGGTAAGCGTTCCGATGAAGTGATTCCGCAACTGTCACTGCTGGTGACCCGAGATTTCCCCTATCACACGGGTGAGTTCGTCAGCGGGTTGATCCTGGCCGCCCCATTCGGAGCGATCATGGCGTCAGTCAGTTGCTTCGTGTTGGTCATTGCGTCTGGACTGGTTGAAGATATCTACGCGAAGCTGATCAACCCGAAGGCGACGGAAGCTCAATTGCGTCGAGCGACCACCGTGTCGATGGTGGCCGTGGGACTGATCGCTGTGCTTGCCAATTTGAATCCCCCTCAGTACCTGCAAGCATTAGTCGTCCTGAGCGGGTCTGCCGGAGCCGCCACATTTATTGCCCCCGTGATCATGGCCTGCTACTGGCGAAGAGCGACGGCGACGGGGGCACTGACGGGGATGCTGGGTGGTTTCCTGGTTTATTTTGCGATCTATTCGTGTGGTTGGGCTCAGAACTGGGCTACAGCACATCGCTCCGCGGAATTGGCCAAGACCATCATCGAATTCCTCGGCGAGGATCCCATGATCGGTGCGGCAGGTTTGTTCCGCCCCTACTATATCTTAGGGGTCGATCCCATCATCTGGGGACTACTGGCCTCGATCTTCGGCGGCATTGTGGGAAGCCTGGTCTCACCACCACCGGCCCCCGAACTGGTCAAGCGATTCTTCGACATCCGCCCTGCCTCTGCCTGACAACTTGACGATGCTCACCTCCTGAGGACGCAAACATGCTGTCGAGAATTCTGCTATCGCTCGTGTTGTGCGCCATATCGAATCCGTTCACATTCGCCGAAGACTACACAGTCACCGAAGTCGAAGATGAGATCCGTATCGCGACTCCTGAACTGGAAGCGGCGATCCGCAAGAAGGGCTATGTGACGGGCGTCAAAGCTCAATCATTCGTCGACAAGAAGACCGGAGCGAAGGATCTGGGATTTGGGTTGGATATCGCCGATTGGATCATGGAGCCAGGGAGCGACGACGCCTATCGAGACCAGTTGCCTGCTGAGATGGTCTACAAGTTTGGCAATGAATATCACGGCAATACCCCGAAGCGCAGCATCGAAGGTCCGCAAATCTGCACGCAGGCCAAAGAGCTACATCCCGAGATTATCCGCGGGAACGATTTCGTCGCGATCCGACAGTCATTTCAGTACCGCACCGCGGCACCTGGAAAGAAGACAGGATCGAAGTGGACTCAGGTTCTGGTCTTTCCGGTGGGACAGCGTTACTTCATCTCGATGCAGAAAATCGAAGCCGTCAACGGCAGTGACGCGATGTTCCTGCGAATCGATATGCCAGGCCACATCAAGCACAAGAATGGTGACAGCTTTGAAGAAGTCTACCTGAGCTACAAAGGTCGCATTCCTTCGACGGAATTCGCGACAAGTTTCGCTCCAGATCAGAAGCTGAACTACCGGCGCGATCGAGATGGTGTGCCGGAGCGGATGATTCGCGGCTATCACATCCGTGATACCCAGACTGGAAAAGCAGGCCCGTGGCTGGCAGGGATGACGCTTGATCCCAGCATCGTTTCCGAGGCGTGGTGCCACCAGCGCGGATACGTCTGCTTTATCGAGGAATTCGGCGAGCGTCCGATTAAGCCGGGAGAATCATTCAGCGCCGCTTTCATCGTCGGCTATTTCGATTCGATCGATGAAATGCACGCGGTCTATGATCGCCACAAGGGAGCCACAGGTCTGGCTGTGACTCCCGATGGCTGGAAACTAACCAAGTAGTGCGGCGGTTCGATCACGCAGCGCGGCGGCCGCGTCGTCGATAGTACGTTGTCACCGATGCGGCCCCGGTCGCATTTGTTTTCCCGTCGACTGCTTCGACGATGTATGAATTCGACAGAATGCGGAAGAACAGCAGCAACAGGAAGGCACCGCCCGTTCCGGCAGCAAAGCCCAGTGGGCTGATCGGAGTGACGCGGAAACCGGTGTCGAACAGCAGCAGTACGCCGCAGCCAATCAAGCTTCCGGCGATCCCCATCAACAGAGTGCCGACGGCTCCCCCGGGATCGCGGCCAGGCATGATCGCTTTGGCTGACAGGCCGACCAATGTGCCGAAGCCGACCCACATCAACAATTCATGGGCGGCGTGGTCCAAAACTTCCATCATATGAGGATCGGGCATGGCTCGCTCCAGCGCTTCGACCAGTTGCCTCATTCAGCAAAACGGGCCGGTGGTATTGTCGGAAAAAGTCCGTTTGTTTCCGTAGCCATTACAATCGGACTCCGCCGGGATGGCAGACAAGTTTCCTTGCCAACCCCTGCAGGCAGGCTGCCAAACATCCCAGATTAACACCGTCTGGAGGTTAGCCTGTGACATCGTGGTCCCGGCGACTAAACTCCCGGTGCGGGGCCTCGAAGTAACTCACATTCATCAGCGGAGAATTTCGGCGAATGACGATGTCAAAACCTGAGTTAGCGACATCGATCACCCCACGGCGTCGAACGTTTTGGCATCCGTTTCCGATCATCATGCTGATTGCCGTTCTGGTGTCACTCGCGATCGATGTCCCGATCGCGGGATATGCCAAGGAAGGAAAGCATCCGCGATGGTTCGCCGAACTCCTTGAGAACGTGGAAACGTTTGGCCACGGTGTCGGCGCAACACTGATCGTGATCGGCGTCCTGATTCTGGATGTTCCGCGGCGGCGCTCGGCTCTGCAGTTGTTGGGAGGATCATTGGGAGCGGGACTGACTGCAAGCCTCCTCAAGCTGCTTGTCATCCGGTATCGACCTCGCGGACTGGCCGCTTTTCCCGAGACGGTCTGGGCCACTTTTGGTGGCTGGTGGTCCGGATCCGGCGGAAACGATCTGCAAAGTTTTCCGTCTGCCCACTCAGCGACAGCCGTCGGTTTGGCGATGATGCTAAGCGCCTATTATCCCCGTGGCCGCTGGTATTTCACGCTGCTGGCAATTCTGGTGGGAATGCAGCGGGTTCAGGTTTCCGCTCACTATCCCAGCGATGTCTTTGCCGGTGCCATTGTCGGCTGGTGCGTGGCATCCGCCTGCCTGTTGGCACCTGATGCAGGAGATTCCAACAAAGTCAGTTTTCCTGACCCACGTCCCAAGTAAACGCAACGGCGTCATCGCGCCGTTCGCTGGAGTTCTGACCCCGCTTTGGCTATCGTTTCTCTCGTTCAAGCGGTCCCATTTCCGAAATGGATTCGAAGCGGAAGCCATGTTGACGAAAAAAGTTCAGGCGATATCGGGCGTCAGCCCTCAGTTTGAATCAGTGGTTGAAGAGATGTATCCGTCGATCGCCTGCACGGCCATCGGGGACTTCCTGAATCGATTGTATGAATGCGTCCCCGTTAAGATTTGGGGGATCAAGGCCTCGAACATCCTGGCGCTTCCCACGGCACCGATCGGTGTTGCTGTCTACCTGCTGCTGAAGGTGTTTGGGTCACGTTATACGGTGACGAATCGCGCGGTGAATCGCGTCAGCTCGCTGGGCATCCGGTTGCTGGATTCTGTTCCGCTCGCTCAGATCGCCGATGTGTCAATCGATCCTGATTCGCGTCAGACGTTCTACAGCACCGGCGACATTCGACTGACAAATGCCGGCGGTGATACCCTGATGCTGATCCGCGGTATCCCCTATCCGGATCGCTTTCGACAAGTCATTCTGGAAACGCGCGACGCCCGTGGTATGGTCGCCAGTTCGCTCGCCCGGATTCAAGCTCGCAAATAGGCAGGTCTCACTGATTTCTAAAGCCCGGCTCCGCAATGTGCCGGGCTTTCTCCATTGATAGGGCAATCTCATATGGCGACGACGATCACCGGCTTGACTGTTCACGACATCCGGTTTCCGACTTCACGCATGCTGGATGGCTCAGATGCGATGAATCCAGATCCGGACTATTCCGCGGCTTATGTGATCCTGAAGACCGATCACCCGGACGAACTGGCCGGCCACGGGATGACGTTCACGATTGGTCGCGGAACAGAAGTCTGTTGTCTGGCGATTCAGGCGCTCGCGCCGCTCGTTGTGGGTCGGACACTGGAGTCCTTCACTCAAGACATGGCCGGTTTCTGGCGTCACATCACTGGTGATAGCCAACTCCGTTGGATTGGCCCCGAAAAAGGAGCGATCCATCTCGCCACCGCTGCTGTTGTGAATGCCGTCTGGGATCTGTGGGCCAAGGTCGAGCGAAAGCCGCTGTGGCGATTGGTGGCCGATTTCACGCCGGAACAGTTCGTTGCCTGCGTCGACTTTCGCTATCTGACCGACGTGCTGACGCCCGACGCGGCGATCGCTCTTCTCAAACGAGTGGAACCCACAAAAGCGAGTCGCATCAAGCATCTCGAACAACACGGATATCCCGCCTACACGACATCAGCGGGCTGGCTCGGCTACGACGATGACAAACTGCGCAAGCTCTGTCGCGAATGCCTGGCTCAAGGTTGGAACGTCTTCAAGATCAAGGTGGGACGTGATCTACAGGATGATATTCGCCGATGCCGCATCATCCGTGAGGAAATTGGTTGGGATCGTCGGTTGATGATTGATGCCAATCAGGTTTGGGATGTCCCCGTCGCGATTGAATGGGTTCGCGAACTGGCTCAGTTCAAGCCTTGGTTTATCGAAGAGCCAACCAATCCTGACGATATTTTGGGTCATGCCGCGATCGCCAAGGCCGTGGCACCGATTCAAGTCGCGACTGGTGAGCATTGTGCGAATCGAATTATGTTCAAGCAGTTCTTGCAGGCCAATGCAATCGGTGTCTTGCAGATTGATAGCTGCCGCTTGGGTGGCGTGAACGAAGTCTTGTCGGTGCTGTTACTCGCGGCGAAGTTTGGGATTCCAGTTTGCCCGCACGCGGGCGGCGTCGGTCTCTGCGAATACGTCCAGCACCTAGCGATGATCGACTACGTCAGCGTCAGTGGATCACTGGATGACCGTCTCTGCGAATATGCCGGCCATTTACACGAACACTTCATCGATCCGATCGTGATGAACAACGGCAAGTACATGCCGCCAACTGCACCGGGCTACAGCATCACAATGCTACCGGAATCGATCGCCACGTATGCGTATCCAAACGGGGTCGCTTGGGTTTGAAATCAGATGATGTATACGGCGCACTGATTCAACGGATACTCTTTGCTACCGCTTCTTCTGCATTTAATCTGCTAAATCTGTGTAATCTGCGGAAGAGTATGATCCGCAGATTACGCAGAAGGACACAGATTTAAGAGACTACCGCTTGGGTCGATAAGAATGGGTTGCCTGACCGTAAACGCTTTCGGCGGCTTCCATGAGTGTCTCGCCCAGAGTTGGATGAGCGTGAATAGTTTCCGCTAGATCGCGGGCCACGGCGGCTGTTTCAACGGCCAAGGCGGCTTCAGCGATCATCTCGCCTGCTCCGACGCCGACGATTCCCACGCCAAGGATACGTTCTGTTTTGGGGTCCACGATCATCTTCGTCAAACCGTCAGGGCGGGCCAACGAGATCGCTCGACCGGATGCGCCCCAGTTGAATTTCACGACTTTGACTTCGCGGTTTTGAGCGGCCGCTTCATGTTCCATCAAGCCAACCCAGGCGATTTCTGGATCGGTGAACACGACCGCAGGAATGGCGATGTTGTCGAACTCGGCGGGGCCGCCGGCCAGCACTTCCGCAGCGACCTTGGCTTCGCGAGTGGCCTTGTGAGCCAGCATCGGTTCGCCAGCCACGTCGCCAATCGCCAGAATGTGCGGGACATTTGTGCGGCGTTGCCGATCGACTTTGATGAAGCCCTTTTCGTCCAATTGCACGCCAGTGTTTTCCAAGCCGAATCCCTTGTTATTGGGACGTCGGCCGATGGAGATCAGCACGCGATCGAAAGTCTGCTTCGGGGTCACACCCTCACCAACGAGGGTGGCTTCGATACCAGCTTTCGTCACCTTGAGAGCTTCAACCTTGGTGTTCAAGTGGATCGCAGTGAGCTGCTTTTCCAACCGCTTCTGAAGCGGTCGGACAAGGTCGCGATCGGCACCCGGCAACAACCCGGCAGTCAATTCAACAACCGTGACCTTTGAACCCAGAGCCGCATAAACGGTCCCCATCTCAAGGCCGATGTAACCACCTCCCACGACCAGTAACGAACCGGGGATATCAGCCAATTCCAGAGCACCGGTGGAATCCATCACGCGTGGATCGCCGAGCTGAAAAATTGGAGGCACTGCTGGTGACGAACCGGTGGCGATGATTGCCTTCTCGAACGTCAGTTTGTCCGTCTTGCCGTCGGGATACTTCAACTCAATGGTGTTCGCATCGAGGAAGGTCCCACGTGCTCCGATCAGGTTCACGCCACGCATCTGAGCGAGTGTACGGACACCGCCAGTCAGCTTGCCCACCACGCCGGTGTTCTTCCACTCGCGAAGCTTCGCGAGATCGATCTTTGGGGCACCAAAAGAGAGGCCGTGTTCGGCCGATTCGCGGGTTTCGTTGATCAGTTTGGCGATGTGTAACAGGGCCTTCGAAGGGATACAGCCGCGGTTCAGGCAGACGCCGCCCGGCTGAGCTCCCTCATCGACCAAAGTGACCTGCAACCCGTGATCGGCTGCTTCAAAAGCGGCGGGATATCCGCCAGGACCACCACCGAGCACCAGTACTTGCGTCTTCAAGTCTGCCATTATTTCGTTCGATCTCATTCTGGATTTTGTACGAAGCCATGAAAGACGGCCCGAGGTGCGGAAATGGTTCCTCACCACGGGCCGGTAGTCTAGTCAAATTGGTCTCGCGAGGCACGTGAACCGAGTGGCTTGGTCGGTGTGAAAACGGATTCTGCCGATCAGCACTCAATCAGCAGCCGAAAGGCATCGGCGAGCAAGTTAGCCAGCTTCACGGTGAAGCGAGCCGCATCGGCCCCATTGACCACTCTGTGATCATAGGACAGCGACAACGGCAGCATCATGCGTTCGGAGATCTCGCCATCGATCAGCTGCAACTGTTTCTGCGTGCGTGACATTCCCAGGATTGCGACCTCTGGATAGTTCACAATCGGGGTGAAGGCTGTGCCGCCGATACCACCCAGATTGGTGATCGTGAACGTTCCCCCCTGCATTTCGCTGACCTGCAGCTTGCGATCGCGAGCCTTGCCTGCCAATTCGGTCAGTTCCGCAGCCAATTGCACGACGGTCTTCTGATCGACGTTGCGAATTACTGGGACCACCAAGCCATTCGGCGTATCGACTGCAACGCCGATGTTGTAGTACCGCTTCAACACGACTTCGGTCTTGGCCGAATCGTAGCTGGAGTTGAACTGCGGGAATTCCTTCAGACACGCGACGGCAGCCTTCATTGCGAGGGCCGTCATCGTGACCTTGGGCGAACCCTTCGGTGCTGTTTCGACGAATCGTTTGCGAGCCGCTTCGGTTTCCGTGATGTCGGCCAGATCATGCTGAGTCACATGCGGAATGAGCTGCCACGCCAAGCTGAGGTTGGTGGCGACGGTCTTCTGCAGTTTCGTGTAGGCCTGGCGATCGACCGGGCCGTACTGTGAAAAGTCGGGCAGTGGCGGCTCGACAACACCGCGTCCGCCACCGCTTCCGGCAGCAGCACGAGCGACATCTTCCAGCGTGATTCGTCCGCCCGAACCAGTTCCTGAAATGTTCGAAAGATTCAGGCCAAGTTCCCGTGCGAGACGGCGCGTGGCGGGGCCAGCTGGGAACGGAATATCGCGACCATTGGACTCTGGCAGTGGTGCCCGCGGCGCTGTTGCCACGGATGTCGCGGCAGGAGCTGCGGACTTCGGTGCGGGCGCCGAAACAGCCGCTGCTGCTTTCGCGCCGCCGTTCTTGCTGGTGGCGGGGGCACCACTGGGTTCGATGGACAGCAATGGAGCACCCGGCTTGATCGTCTGCCCCTTTTTCACCAGGACTTGAGACACCGTCCCGGCATGAGGGCACTCGATCGGTAGGACCGCTTTGTCCGTTTCGACTTCCATCACAATCTGGCCAGCCTCGATCGTGTCACCTGCGGCGACCATGATCGAAGCGACATCGCCACTCTTCACACCATCGCCCAGGGAGTCGGCTTTGAATTCAATCGCCATTCGTCAGTCTTTCGGAATTCGGTGGTTCGATAGTTGATGTACGAGGTGCCTGCGATTCAGCTGCGGACCACAGTCATGCCAGTGCGGGGTCGACCTTCTCAGAATCAATCCCCAGCTCTTTCAGTGCTGATGGCAGCTTCTTGGCGTCGAATTTTCCATCCTTCGCCAGCGCAACCAAGGTCGAGTACGCCACCGATTCGGCATCGATTTCGAAGTGACGTCGCAAGGCCTCACGTGTTTCGCTGCGGCCGAATCCATCTGTTCCGCAGACCACATAAGTCCCTGGAACGTAAGGCCGGACTTGATCGGCTACCAATTGCACATTGTCACTGGAAGAGATGAATGGCCCCTTCAATCCAGCCAAGGCTTGCTCGATGTAGCTCACTTTCGGCTTCTGGTCAGGATGCAGACGGTTCCAACGGCTGGAAGACTGAGCGTCTCGCTTCAGTTCGTTGTAGCTGGTAACGCTCCACACATCGGCTTCCACGCCGAACTTATCGGCCAACAGCTTCTGAGCACGAACTACTTCATTCAGGATCGGACCGCTACCGAACAACTGAGGCCGTGTTGCTCGCTTCTTGGCGGGGATCGTCGGATCGAGAGGATACATCCCCTTGACGATCCCTTCTTCCACGCCGGCTGGCATGGTCGGCATCACGCAGTTTTCATTGTACACCGACAGGTAGTAGAAGATGTCTTCACCTTCGGCATACATCCGACGCAGGCCATCGTGAATGATCACGCACAGCTCGTAGCCATAGGCCGGGTCATACGCCAGCAGATTTGGGACAGTCCCCGCCATCAACTGGCTGTGACCGTCTTCGTGTTGCAGACCTTCACCGTTGAGAGTCGTGCGACCGGATGTTCCGCCGCAGAGGAATCCCTTACAGCGTGAATCGGCGGCGAGCCAAATCAGATCGCCAACTCGTTGGAAGCCGAACATCGAGTAGTAGATGTAGAACGGAATCATGGTCATGCCGACGTTGGCATATGCCGTTCCCGCCGCGACGAACGAAGACATCGCTCCCGCTTCGTTGATCCCTTCCATCAGGATCTGACCCGTCAGCGACTCTTTGTACGCTTTGGGAGATCCCGCATCGACCGGCGTGTAAAGCTGGCCTTTGCTGGAATAGATCCCGAACTGCGAGAACAAGGCGTCCATCCCGAATGTCTGAGCTTCGTCGGGAATGATCGGCACAACTCGCTTGCCGATGTTTTTATCACCAATGAGTGCCTTCATCGTTTCCGACAGCACAGTCGTCGTCGATCGCTCGCGTGACGAATAGGCGGCTTTTTCGATCAGATGTTCAACGGCAGGAATCACCAGCTTTTCGGTCGTCGGAACACGAGTTGGCAGATAACCACCGAGTTCCTTGCGATGCTCATGCAGATACTTCATCTCCGGGCTGTCTGCCGGTGGTCGATAAAACACGGCAGCCTTCGCCTGTTCGTCGGTCAACGGCAATTCAAAGCGGTTGCGGACCATGATGAGGGAGTCTTCCGCAAGCCCCTTTGTCTGGTGAGCCGTATTGCGGCCTTCCGCCTCAGGGCCGAGGCCGAATCCCTTCACCGTATGAGCGAGGATAACCGTCGGGGCTCCCTTGTAATCGACAGCCGACTTCATGGCGGCGTAGACCTTGATTGGGTCGTGGCCACCGCGTCGCAGATGCTGCAATTGTTCGTCGCTCAGGTGTTCAACAAGCTTCAACAGGTCTGGATGACGACCGAAGAAATCTTCGCGAATGTATGCGCCGGTTTCGACGCTATACTTCTGGAACTGACCGTCAACAACTGCGCCGAGCTCTTTGACGAGGATGCCAGTTTCGTCGGCATCGAACAGAGCGTCCCATTCGCCGCCCCAGACCAGCTTGATCACGTTCCAGCCAGCGCCACGGAAGATTCCTTCCAGTTCCTGGATGATCTTGCCATTGCCACGAACGGGACCGTCCAGCCGTTGCAGATTGCAATTCACAACCCAGGTCAGATTGTCGAGCTTCTCGCGCGAAGCAAGCGAGATCGCGCCCAGCGATTCAGGTTCGTCGATTTCGCCGTCACCCAGGAAGGCCCAGACGCGCGACTTGGAGGTGTCGATCAAATTGCGATGCTGCATGTAACGCAGGAAACGAGCGTGATAGATCGAACAGATCGGACCCAAGCCCATCGAGACCGTAGGAAATTGCCAGAAATCAGGCATCAACCAAGGGTGAGGGTAGGAAGACAGGCCCGTCCCGCGCGGCAGTTCGCGACGGAATTTAACGAGGTTCTCTTCGCTTAAACGGCCTTCCAGGAATGCTCGTGAATACATCCCGGGTGACGAATGTCCCTGGAAGTAAATCATGTCACCGGTATGGTCGGCCGTTCGCGAATGGAAGAAGTGGTTGAATCCCGTCTCGATCAGCGTCGCCGAAGAGGCGAACGTGGCGATATGTCCGCCAACGTTTGAATTCTTATACGCTCGGACCACCATCGCCATCGCGTTCCAGCGGACCAGGCTGCGGATCTTGCGTTCGATCGCTCGGTCACCGGGGAATTCGGGCTCGGCTTCGGTCGGAATCGTATTGACGTAAGGAGTCGTCAGCGCAGGGACAATCGGAACACCTTGCCCCTGCGCGCGAGAATAGATGCGCGACAGCAATTGGCTGAGAGCATCGGGGCCCAGACGATGCAGGATGTCATCTACGGACTCCAGCCATTCATCGACCTCGGCGGGATCAAGAAGGACCGGTACGTCGGGCACTTCGTCATTGACCACAGCAGGAGTTGTGGCAGGTGCGGAGGATGCGGGGCGATTGGCGGGGGGAGCGGAAAGGACGGTCGCCATCGGTTGTCAGCCTTGAACAAAAACTATGGTGCAAACGAGATTGCTTCGAATGGAGTCCGGCATTTCTACCAGATTGAAGTGGGTTCGCCAAAGGCCGATTTGCGACATAAAAGCAGATCCCTCTGATCCTACATTTTAGCAGCGGCAGCCGAGGCTGGACAGGGTGCCTGAGAGAGGAACAATCAGAGATGAACATTATGACATCTGATGTTCAGTATCGGAAAAAGCGATAGTGTTGTCTCGCACTCATGCCGCAAGTGGCCGACCTTTCACCAATTCGGCTGCGGCCGAAGGTTTTTGTCCAGCAGACGGTCGCACGACTAGTTTTGGTTTGGCAGAATAGCCAGATCTAAATTCAACTAACTCGGAGTTATTTATGCTGAAGTTTCGACTTCTGGCTGGTTGGCTGCTAATTCAAAACGTACTTCTAGCTGCCGAACAGCCCAACATCATTGTCATCTTGTCGGATGATATGGGGTATTCAGACCTAGGCTGCTACGGGGGCGAGATCACGACCCCGAACCTGGATCGGCTCGCTTCCAATGGCCTGCGATTCACGCAATTTTACAATATGGCTCGTTGCTGTCCGACTCGGGCGAGCTTGTTGACGGGCCTTTATCCGCATCAAGCGGGCGTTGGTCATATGACGAACGACGGTGGGCAGGACGGATTTCGGGGCGATTTGAACCGCCAGTGCGTGACGATCGCCGAGGCGCTACGTCCCGCGGGGTATCGCAACTACATGGCCGGCAAGTGGCATGTCACGCGGCATACGCAGCCCGAAGGGCCAAAGCACAATTGGCCAATGCAACGAGGTTTCGATCACTACTACGGCACAATCGTCGGTGCGGGGACGTTCTTCGATCCGGCGGGATTGTGTCGCGACAACACGATGATTCCTGCTCTGACCGATCCCGAATATCAACCCAAGCAGTACTACTACACCCAGGCACTGAGCGATCACGCACGACGATTCGTCAGCGAGCATCAACGCAACCACGCGGACAAACCATTCTTCATGTACCTAGCCTACACGGCCGCTCACTGGCCCATGCATGCCCTTGAGGAAGACATCCAGAAACAACGCGGCCGCTACGATGCAGGATACGACGCCATCCGGCAGGCTCGATTTGCCAAAGCCCGCAAACTCGGCTTGATCGATCCCGCGTGGAAACTCACCCCGACCAAAGGTGACTGGGACAGCGTCCAAGACCAGGCGTGGGAAGCGCGCTGCATGGAAGTGTATGCAGCGATGATTGAGTCCATGGATCGCGGCATTGGAGAACTGGTAGAAGAGCTGCGAAGTTCGGGACAGTTGGACAACACGTTGATTCTGTTCCTGCAGGACAATGGCGGATGTGCTGAAAATACAGGCCGTCAACCCAATGTCGAACGCGGTGTACAGCCAAGTCTGCCCGTTGTTGCAGCCGACCAGGTATTACTTCCCGTGCAGCCAAAGCAGACCCGCGATGGATGGCCCATGCTGACCGGCCGAAAGGTGATGCCTGGGCCACGCGATACCTACATTGCCTACGGAGAAGGCTGGGCCAATGTCAGTAATACGCCATTTCGTGAGTACAAGCATTGGGTTCATGAAGGGGGAATCTCAACGCCCTTGATCGCCCACTGGCCGAAGCGAATTTCCAATCGAGGCGAAGTGCGTCACCAACCGGGACACTTGATCGACATTATGGCGACGTGCGTCGATGTCAGCGGGGCCTCGTATCCGCAAGAACATGCCGGCGAAAAGATCATTCCGCTGGAAGGTCGCAGCCTGGTGCCCGCCTTTGGGGACGGAAAAATCGAGCGAGACGCAATCTACTGGGAACATGAAGGGAATCGAGCTATTCGCGTCGGTGACTGGAAACTGGTGGCCAAAGGCCCGGCCGCGCCTTGGGAACTCTACGATCTGAAAGTGGATCGAACAGAAACCGCGGATCTAGCGGCGCAGCACCCCGAGCGAGTCCGCGAAATGACTGCCAAGTGGGAATCATGGGCTCATCGAGCCAAGGTCTTGCCTTGGATCTGGAAGCCACAGTACGGTCAGCCTGATACGAGTGATGACTCCACAGACGGAAGTCCCGCGGTTCGATTCGAATTGAAGTCTGGAGGCACATTAGCGCGTGGCAAGGCACCTCGAAGTGCCAACAAGCCACTCTCAATTGCAGTGGCCGTCAGTGAATCCAGCCCCAACGGGGTGCTGGTCGCGCAAGGCGGAACGGCCAACGGTTATTCGCTTTACGTCAAAAACAATAAGCTCACCTTCGCTGTTCGCCGTCGAAATACGCTTGCGACCGTTGTGGCGACAGAGGCACTCCCCGCTGCTCCGCTAGAAATCACAGCTACCCTGTCGAGCAAGGGAGCAGTCGTGCTCACTGCCAACAAGAAGCAGATCGGTTCCGGGAAACTGGATGGCCCGATGGTGTCCCAACCTGCCGATGGCCTACAGGTGGGACGTGACGAAAACGGGGCGGTCGGGGACTATGAAGCCCCCTTCGCTTATTCGGGCAAGATTGATGGCGTCGTGATTGAGCTGCGAGAGCCTTGAGTTCTTCCAAGTGGAGACGGGCTCAGTCCTCGTCGCTACCGTCTTCCGCTTCGGGGACGCTGGGCAGGTCATCGGACTTCATGAACTCGCGCAACAGCATAGTGGCATACACGCCGCTGGGAAGCGTGAATTGGAATCGTAGTCCGTCCGTCTCGGGGCTAATGTCCAGTTCGCCCGGACGGATGACATAGGATCGCCGCGTTCCGTTCATCAGGTTCAGGTACTTCGAGAAATGTTCCGGACCCAAACCACTGCGAGCGAGCAGATCCTGCTCGAACTCCTGGGCTTTGCCGGTGGGCTCGCGCATTTTCAGTCCGAACATGGGGCCCGTGACGGCGGTCTCGCCCGAGTCATATCGTGGTTGCTCGGCTGCCACATCTGTTGCGAGAAATTTCCCGCCGGATGCCACGACTTCCATCACATCGCCCGAGAGAACCTTGTGAAGCAAGCCATCCGTCATTCGCTCGGCAATCGCTTGGTTAAACAGATCGGATTGAACCGCGGAAAGCGAAAGCCGTAGCAAAAACCGGCGTTGAGCACCCGGAATGTCCTTCGACTTCTTGCGCCCTGTCAGCAGGTCCAAGCCGAGTCGCAGAGTTTCCCGGTTGTGGCCGAAACGTTGGCTCCCGTAGTAGTTAGGGAACCCCATCAATTGAATGCGGCGAAGAATCGCAGCGGCTCGTTCCGCGGCGGATTCACCCACATCGCGAATCACGATGGTGAACCGATTGCCACGGAGATGGCCCGTGCGCAGCTTGTTTCCGTGCAATTCTGAGCGAAGAACTTTGATCTTGTCCGTGTCAACCTGCGGGACTGCAGCTGCCAGCTTGGCCGGGATAGAGATGTATTGCCGCGTGATCGCTCGCCGATCTTTCAAGCCAGCGACACCGATGTCCCGCGGCGAACAGCGCAATGTGCGACCGACGTGATGAACGAGATCGTTTGCGGAAACGTCACGCTTTTCGACCCAAAGGAAGAGGTGCTCGCCGGCTCCTACTGGTTCATAGGCCGGAATCTCTTCGACGACAAAGTCTTCCGGTTCGTCTTTCCAGCGACCACCAATTCCCGGCAGATCCACCGTCAAATAGGGCAGTGTGAATGCGGATGCCTCGGGGTTTTGTGTCTCATTCGGTACGGATTCAGACGAACTATCACTCATACAAGATTCTCATTTCCGGCGGGCAAATCTTCAGAAAGTCGCTACGTCCTTGACGGTCTCGGCAGGGACGCTCTACGCTGTCGACTTGGATTGTCGCATTTCGCGGGGCAGCAAATAGCCCTGACGCGACTGACTTTGGCAGTACAGGCGGTGGAATGAGAATCGTAGCGGGTGATCTACGGCGGCGAAAGCTGCTGGCAAATCCTGGGCAAAATACGCGTCCGATCACAGATCGTGCGAAGGTGAAACTGTTCGATCATATTCGAGACCTTCTGCCCGGAAAGCGGGTCTTGGATGTGTATTCGGGGACCGGCTCGTTGGGATTCGAAGCGCTGAGTCGGGGTGCTAAAAGCGTTGTCTGCTGCGAGCAGGACCATCGAGCTCACGAACTGCTGATTCAAAACGCGACCGCCCTGCAGGTAACGGATAAAACGCTGTGCTGGCGAGTCGACTGCCTGCGCTGCTCGTTCAAAGCACAAGGCGATGCCGGATGGTTTCCGTATGATGTCGTCTTCTTTGATCCCCCCTATGCCATGATCAAGAAATTGAAGCGAGGTTCGCCTCTGTATCGGTCACTACTTCGTTTGACGAAGGATGATCTGACGACGCCCAACGCGCTGATGGTGCTGCGAACTCCGACGGAAAGTGAATTTGACCTTCCCGAGAATTGGGTTCCGTTCCGGGTTCTGAATTCGGGTGGAATGGACATGCATTTGTTGCGCAAAGAGTCCATCGCCAGCGAAGAATTGCCACCAGAGGCTGAGTTGGATGCGGATTCGGATGACCAACCAGTCACCGAAGAAGGTGAAGTTCAAGGCTAGTTCAAATCCATTAGACGACATCTGTCTCTTCATCTGTCGTCAGTCTCTGGAAAACTTGTCGCGAATCGGTATCATTTCGACGCGTGTTTCCGCCGTTTCGTATCAACAATACGGCAGAAATGGAGTTGATTCGGGTTTCCGCAAGAAATCCCGCAGGTGCCGTTCTCCGCGAAAGTGAGATTCCCGTGGCCGCCCGATGGATTGCGTGGTCGGAAGTCAGTCACCAGTTTCCCGTCTCCGACGCTCCGCAGATGATCGGAATCATCGAGCGGTTGATCGAATCTGTTGCCGTAGCCTCGATGGAAGAAGATTTTCTTCGGCAGCAACTCGCGGACATCTGTGGTGAACTCGGTGCCAGTGGCGTTGGCCTTTTTGATCGAGCCCCCAACTGGGCCGTCACGGTTCAGTCCGGTCGCTGGAACAGTGCGGATATTCCGCGCGATCTCCTGGCGGACGTGCTCGATCGGGATAGTGGAGTCTCCACAATTCTCGAAGGCCCTGCCGTTGGGACACTGATCGCCGTTCCCGTGCGAACCAAACTGAGCGGCGGTCGGGTTTTGACATTCGTGGGGCGGCACCTTTCCGCGGAGATCCTGCCACTCACGGTTGGAATAGCGCGGACGCTGGGTTCTTGCCTGGACATCCTCTCCGATCGCGGCCGTGCGGACCATCGGATTGAATGCCTTCGCGGGATTTTGAAAGTCTCGTTGAAGCTCTCCACAGTTCAAGAAACTGAGCCACTGTTGGAACTGATCGCGCGCGAGGCTGTCCGAATTCTGCGATGTGACCGAGCCAGCATTTTCCTGTGGGATCGCGAGCACCAGGAAGTCGTTGCCTGTCCCGCGCTGGGAGTGGAAGGGAACTCGCTACGTTTTTCGGATCGAACCGGCATCGTCGGTGAGGTGATTCACTCTGCGAAATTATTGCGTGTGGATGACGCTTATCACGATGCCAGATTCAGCCGAAAAGTAGACGTGGCTAGCGGCTATAAGACCCGAAATTTGCTTTGTGCTCCCCTGTTCGATGGCGAACACAAGTTGCTTGGTGCTTTCGAAGTCATCAACAAAAACGACGGAACCTTCACCGCCGACGACGAAGCGACGCTGGATGACCTGTCGATTCAGGTCGCTATTGCTCTCAAGAACACGCGAGAACGCGAATCGTTACTTCGCTCGCATCGCCAGTTAACAGAGCAACTGACCAAGGGGGTCTCGCTGATCGGCGAAAGTCCTGCGATGCAGGCGATGCGCAGCACGATTCGGCGGCTGGCAGCAACCGATTTACCCGTACTGATCCTCGGCGAAAGCGGCACCGGCAAGGAAGTCGTTGCTCAGACATTACACTTTCAAGGTCCGCGAGCAGACCGCCCTTTTATTGCGGTGAACTGTGCCGCACTCACCGAAACGCTTCTCGAGAGTGAGCTGTTTGGTCACGAAAAAGGGGCCTTCACCGACGCGCGGGAAATGCATCGCGGCAAGTTCGAAGTGGCCGAAGGGGGGACGATCTTCCTCGACGAAATTGGAGACATGAGTCTCGGTGGCCAAGCTAAACTGCTACGAGTGTTGGAACAAAAGGTCATCACGCGCGTTGGTGGTTCGCAGGCGATCCCCATCAATGCTCGCGTCATTGCTGCCACAAACGCACATTTGGCGGAAGCGGTGCGAGCTCGAAAATTCCGCGAAGATCTCTACTTCCGGCTGAATGTGGTGACGCTGGATCTGCCACCGCTACGCGAACGCCCCGAGGATATCCTGGCGCTGGCCGAGCACTTTCTGAATGGTTTTGCCATTCAAGCCCGGCGTCCAAAGCTGGAGCTCTCTGCTGATGCCCGGAAACGGATGCAGGCGCACACATGGCCAGGGAACGTGCGCGAGCTTCGCAACCTGATGGAACGCGTTGCCTTCCTGGCTCCGAACGATGTTGTCGCCGCAGATGATCTGGCATTCATCCTCAGTCCCGATCAGAATCGGTCGCATGAACCTTCTCTGGATCTGGGGCTCAGTGAAGCAACGAACCAGTTCCAGCAAGACTTCATCAGACGAGGAATTCGTCGTGTTCGCAACAATATGAGCGAAGCGGCTCGGTTGCTGGGGTTACATCGCTCCAATCTGTATCGCAAGATGCGGCAATTGGGCATGAGCGAAGCGGGGCAGGACGATGACGCCGAGATGCTCGCTGGCGAATTGCCCGAATGAATCTTCGCGACCGCCACGTTGATCAAATCAGGCTCGCTACTCGCCGGGGAACCTCACGGCTACAATTCGATTTCACTCCGGAGCCCCCATGCTGACACCTGCCCTGCAAAATTGTCGACTGCTTAAAGCCGCCCGCCGCGAACCAACCGATACCACTCCCATTTGGATCATGCGCCAAGCGGGACGGTATTTGCCTGAATACATGGCAGTTCGCAGCAAGGTCACGTTCATCGAGTTGTGCAAACGGCCGGAATTGGCCGCGGAAGTCACGCTGACGGCACAACGGGTCCTTGGTGTCGACGCCGCGATTCTGTTTGCCGATCTGCTCCCGATGCTGGAGCCGATGGGCATCGACTTGGAATATGCCAAGGGTGAAGGGCCCGTCATTCACAATCCGATCCGCACCGCGGCTGATGTCGATCGATTCCATGAATTGGAAACGGTCGATTCGCTGCAGTTCGTATTCGATGCCGTGAAGCTGATTCGACGTGATTTGCCAGCCGATATCCCACTGCTGGGGTTTGCGGGAGCACCATTCACACTGGCTTCGTATGTCATCGAAGGTGGCGGTTCGAAGAACTATCTCTCAACCAAACGGATGATGTACTGCGATGAAGGAGCCTGGCGCACGTTGATGGAACGCCTGGTTCGCAGCCTGGTCCGTTACATCAATGCCCAGGTCGACGCGGGTTGTCAGGCGATTCAACTTTTCGATAGCTGGGCCGGTTGTTTGTCACCAGCCGACTATCGTCGCTATGTGCTTCCCTTCACAAAACAAGTTGTCGCAGGAATTCGTGCCGACGCTCCTGTGATCAACTTCTTGACGGGTAATCCAGCGCTGTTGCCGATGCTTCGCGAGGCGGGCGGCAGTGTGTTCGGCTTGGATTGGCGAGTGGACTTGGCCGATGGTTGGCGAACGGTCGGTCACGATGTCGCCGTTCAGGGAAACCTTGATCCTGTGTCACTGATGGCAGACTTGCCGACGCTGCGGTCTCGGGCGAAAGCTGTGCTTGACGCCACCGAAGGGCGACCTGGGCATATCTTCAACCTGGGACATGGGGTCTTCCCCGAGGTTCCGCCGGACAATGTGAAAGCTTTAGTTGAGATGGTCCACGAAATGGGCCAGAAGTGACAGATGGTCACCGCGACAATTCAGCAACTCCTCACGCCAGGCATTTAAGGTCCAGGTAGCTCGCGATGACGAATCCTGACACAGGTCGGCGAATTGCCATCATCGGTGGCGGCCTGTCGGGTTTAGCTGCCGCTCATCGCCTGATCGAGCTCTCTGCGAAACAATCATCGCGAGTTGAAATCACGTTGTTCGAGGCCGGCCCTCGTCTCGGTGGGATTATCGGGACTCAGCAGATCGGCGACTACCTGGTTGATACAGGGGCCGATAGCTTTCTGACGAATAAACCCGGAGCGATCGGCCTCTGCCGGCGACTGGGGCTCGAAAACCGCCTTATTGCGACTGATTCGCGATACCGGGGAGTTCACGTTCTCTTCGATGGCCGTCCGGTTCCCGTTCCAGAGGGATTTCAGCTCCTCAGCCCATCCGCCATTTGGCCAATCCTGACGACACCAATCCTTTCTCCTTGGGGCAAGCTGCGAATGCTCATGGAGTATTTCGTTCCTCCAGGCGACGTGGCCGACGAAAGCCTCGCCGATTTCGTGCGACGCCGGTTTGGACGCGAAACGCTCGA
This sequence comes from Schlesneria sp., assembly GCA_028291515.1. Lineage (GTDB taxonomy): Bacteria > Planctomycetota > Planctomycetia > Planctomycetales > Planctomycetaceae > Schlesneria. The sequence continues at coordinate 62,023 of JAQGHU010000102.1, read as the reverse complement.
TCGACTGGTCCAGCCATTGATAGGAGGCATCTACACGTCTGATCCTGAAAAACTCAGCCTTGCCGCGACAATGCCCCGTTTTCTCGATATGGAGCGCGAGTATGGCAGCCTAATTCGTGCATCGCGGAATGAAAAGAATACGAAGCGGGCGATTGCGTCGGATACAACTTCCGGCGGTGCTCGTTACGGATTATTCGCGGGACTCGCCGGTGGCATGGAAGAACTGTTGGCCGCGTTACGGCAACGAGTTGAAGCAGGATGCACCGTCCGTCCCGGTGTTCGCATCCAGTCGCTGAGCAAACTCGACACATCGGCTGGCTACGGCGTTGTGCTCGCGGATGGAACGCAAGAACTATTTGACGCGATCGTGGTCGCGACGACAGCACATCAGGCCGCGAGGCTGCTCGGGGAACTAGATCCAGCGCTTTCGTCGGAACTCGATCAGATTGAATATGCCTCTAGCGCGATCGTCGTCACCGCGCATAAATTGGCGAATGTTCGCCACCCACTGAATTCATTCGGCCTCGTCGTTCCGCACCGAGAACGGCGGCGAATCCTGGCGACTTCATTTTCGAGCCGCAAGTTTCCAAAACGGGCTCCCGCAGACTCTGTGTTGATGCGCACCTTTGTCGGCGGAGCGATGCAGCCGGAATTGAATGACTATGAAGATGCATCTTTGAAACGGATCGTGCGTGACGAGTTGTCAGATATCTTCGGAATTCAAGGCCCTCCCCAGTTCGAACTTGTCGTGCGTTATCCACGGGCGATGCCGCAATATCACGTCGGTCACCTGGATCGAGTACACCGGATCGAATCCCTGACGGCGACTCACCGGGGACTCGCCTTGGCAGGGAATGCGTTTCGAGGCGTCGGCATCCCCGATTCAATCGTTAGTGGTGAGGCCGCCGCGGAGACCGTGTTTGATGCACAGACACCATTCGCGAACGTTTGCTGACATCAATGTCACGACAAGTTTAACACAGTGCCAAGCATCGCACGTCTGAACTTGTCCGCATGTACAACCGATCACCCACGATGGCTGGATGCGAGAAAACCCCAGAATCATCCTCGACGATATCGACTCTGGAAAGCTCTCGATACTGATCGGCGGTTGGATCGATCAGCAGCAGTTCACCGTGAATTCCCGTTGCCAGCAGGCGATTCTCCGAGGCGATCAGGCTGGTGTATTGATGAAACGTCTTGGCTTCGCCTGTCCAGACGGTCTTGAGGTTAGCCTTAAGATCCAGGCAGTACAGTTCGTCCCACACACCAAATAGTCGATCACCGACGACAACCGGCGTGTGCGTATCGGGTGCCAGGTCTTCGTTCACGGCCACCGGTTCATCAATCAAACGGCCCTCTGAATCGAATTCGAACAAGCGAGTGCCATTGTTTTCAGTGCTGAGGATGAGCTTGTCATGCCAAAGGATCGGGGTGGGGACATTAAAATCATTTGGCCGACGAGGAACATGTCGCCAAAGCTTTCGCCCGGTGGGAACATCAAGCCCCACCAAAGAAGTGGCGTCGTATCCGATGATCTGCTGTCTGCCACCAATGTCCGCGAGTACGAAAGAGGCGAATGCGGCTGCGTCTCCATCCGTCTTCCAGCGAACCTTACCTGTGTCGAGTTCAAGGGCCACGAATCCCGCCTGGGGACCACCCGGATTGACGATCAACTGCTCACCCGCAACCAGAGGAGACGACGAATGTCCCCAGACTGTCTTGCGGGTGACTTGGAACGCCTGACGTAAGTCTTGCTTCCAGACGATGTCGCCAGTCCCTAACTTGACACAGTGCAGGTGCCCGAATGCACCCAGCAGATAGACAAAATCGCCGTGAATCTGCGGGGTTGCTCGCGGCGAGTTGCCGTAGTCGAGGTCTCCCTTAGCCGGGTACGTCAGCTTCCAGGCCTCGGTTCCGTCGGCAGCATTGAAGCACCGAAAACCGTCGGCCGAATCGCTGGATTCGCGACCAGACACAATGACGAAGGACTTCGTCGCGGCGACGCCACCGACACCGGTACTTCTCAGTCGCTTTTTCCAGACCGGCACCATTTCTTTTGGTAGTTGATCTGGTAGCCACGCGACATGGCCGTCCCGTTTCGGCCCGCGCCAGCCAGTCCAATCGATAGGCGCTGGCTCAGAGACTACTTTTTTTTAGTCGCCTCGCCTGCGCTCGCCAACTCAACGAACCCCAAGCGAGTCTCGAGGGCTCCGCAGAGTTTGGGCGATTCGATCAAGTCAAGCAATATCGTCTGAATGGCTGCAGTGTCTTGTTTGTTGACCCGATCAGTGGCAAAGGCGGTAATGAATGGAACAGGGGCCGTCTTCCCGACGACTCGCAAGTCCCCTTTCTGAATAGTGCCACAGCCTTCCAGCAGGGGGGCCGCGTAGCTGCTGATGACCGTTGCTGCGCGAACGTCTGGACCCAGTTCCAAGATTTTGGTGGCTCCTTCGCTACACGCCGCGCAGGTCTCCAGCTTCGACGGTAAGGCGACACCATTCTGCTTCAGTAGATCCAACGCCGCTTTGTGCTTTTCATCACAATCCTCGGGCCCGAAGTAGATCTGGTAGCCCTTGAGGTCCGCTATTGACTTGGCGGGATCCTTAGCCGGAACGACGACCAGACCCAATTGCGTGGCAATGCCATCCTTACCAGAGAGCGACGCCAGAGGGGTGATTTCAACCTGACTGAGACGAGCATCCGATTCCACCACGGAACGTTTGCCGATGATCAGGTCGACCCCTTCCGGCAACTTTCCGCTTTTGATTGCCCCGACCATCGTCTCTGAATAGACCACCTTGACGGAGCGATTCAACTTGGCTGCCAGATGCTTACCAAGTTCATCGTACTCGCGCTGGGCATAGCCTTTCACGCACGGACACGATAACTCCTTTGCCAACGGGTCCATGACCAGTAGCGTCAGATCTGGCGCTGAAGTTCCTGGCTCTGCGGCAGGAAGAAATCGAGAAATTACCAGCGGTGAACTGGCCAAAACGGTGAGTGCAACTCGTCGATTGATCGATGTCATGAAATAGCTCCGCTTGGGACGGTCATGAATAAGAAGCACATGCGATCTAACGCAAGGAAACAGGCTTTGCCTTCACTGATTCGGCATCAGCAGGCTTGTCTGCTTTACTCGGCTTATCGCCATCCGCCTTCTTGTCGAGGATGACAATTCGCGAACCTTGCAGATCGAAGAAATAGGCTTTCTCGCCAGTCGGCGAGAGTGCAATGGCAACGTTCTTGCATCCGCCGCTGACTTTGGCCTGGCCCACCACACCGAGGAAGCTTCCTTCTTTCGTGAATTTCTTGATGTAGCCTTCTGACTCGGACGTGAGCACTTCGCCGTCCGTTCCGAAACAGACGTTCATCGGGTTGCAGCAGCCACCGAATCCGGCACCATCCGCTCCATTCCGAGTTCCCTCGCCCCACTGCGCGATCTTCTTCCCGTCGCGATCGTATTGCAGGACGCGTTTGCGACTGTTTTCTGCGACAAACACCTTGTCATTGCAACAGCCGATATCCATCTGCCCGCAGCAGCCAGATAATCCTGTCACGATCTGCTCAGCCCCTTCAAAATCGTGGCTGGTCCGCCAGATGGCGTAGCCATATCCCTTCACGACACCCGAGGCAATAAAGACATCCTGGTCAGTGGCTCCCAAGGCATTCACGATCTTCAAGCGACCGGTCATTTCGCTGATGACATCGTCGATCTTCCTCTCGCTTCGCTGTTTGTAGAACTGAAGCATTGCCTTGCTTTGTGTTTCTTGATTCTTGATCGCCAATTCCAGCGTCCGAATTTTTCGCTTGGCGGCAGCCGTTTGCTCTGCTTCCGGTTTGGCTGCGAGCGCGGTCTTCATTTCGTCCAGCATCTTTTGCTGGGGATCAACCTGCTCTTTCAATGCTTTCACTTGTTCCTGGTATTGTTCTTTTTCCTCTTCCATCGCCGCTTCCGCTTCTTCCTTAAGCTTGGCGGAGTTCTTCAAGAGGGAAGCAATATGCGGAGCGTCAGTTGTTTTCAGTAGCTTTCCTTCGGAATCAAACTTCGCGATCTGGCCGTTCCCAGCCGCAAAGACTTTTCCGCTTGGAGAAATCGCGATGGACTGCACGGCAAAATCAACAGTCCACTGACGAAGCTCTTCGCCGCTTGCAGAGAAAACGCGGATTTCTGCCGTGTTATTCTTGCCGTCCAGTTTCGCACCGTAAGAACGAGGAGCACCCACGACCGCGAAAATCAGGCCCTCTTTATTCAGGCAGAACGTTTGGAGTTGATGGCCGGTCCGAGTTCCCCGAATCTTAATTTCGCCCGCTTGCACATGGGACGATCCCGGCAGTGGAGTGGCCGAGTCTTCGACCGCTGCCTTCTCAGCAGCGCCAGAAAACAACGATCCGACCAACTTCGTGAAAGTGACGCCCGATTTTGCTTCAGCCGCATCCTCGTCGGCCAGGATTGGCGACGTGAGCATCAGCGTGCCGACGACGGTTGCGGTCAATACCCAGCGGAAACTTCGATTCTGGAAAACCAAACGATGCATCGCCATCACGCCACCTCCTGAAAATGCCTCGATCTCGATATTCAAACAGACGAGAGGCCAATCGGACATTGCAGGCGAAACAATACTGAAGCCAGAGACATTTTGTCAAAGATTTTATATCAGCGAATTTGTTGCATATCCGGCGATCTTTATTTGAAGAGTTCCAGCTTGCCGTCACGCAGTTCACAGTGTTTCGGAAAGCGACTGGCGAGTTCCGCACTGTGAGTGACACAAACCAGCAGCGTGTTGAACTCGCGATTCAATTCCAACAGCAATGTGCCAACGCTTTCGGCGGTCGCTCGATCCAGGTTTCCCGTAGGTTCATCTGCCAGGAGTAAGATCGGCTGATTGATCAGGGCTCGACAAACGGCGACTCGCTGACGTTCCCCCCCCGAGAGTTGGGCCGGCCGATGATTGATGCGGCCTGCCAAGCCGACACGTTCGAGCAACTTTCTCGCTCGCGATTCTGCCTCTGCCGTCGACCCTTCGGCAGGCAACGTGGGAATCAGCACATTTTCCAGGACGGTACACTGAGGCAGCAGGTGATGATCCTGAAAAACGAACCCGATCTGCCGATTTCGGAATTCCGCTTGCTGGGCCGAAGTCAGGGTCAATGGATTGCGGCCGTCGAGGGCAATGCTGCCGGATGTGGGAGTATCCAGCGACCCAATCATGTACAGGAAGGTACTTTTCCCGCTCCCAGAGGGCCCCGTAATAGCAATGGCCTCGCCGCGTTCCATTGTCAGGTCAAGATCGCGCAGGATCGAGAGAGGCCCTTCGGCGGTGGTGTATTCCTTGTTAAGTTGTCGAACCTCTAACGTCGCTGGCATCACGGACTCCGGATTTCCGATCACAGTTCAGAACGGTATCGCTATCGGGCCATTGCCGATCTGGGCAGAATAAGCGAAGCATTCTATTCGTCCACCTCATGATAAGGGTACCTGTCATGGTTCACAATTTGGCCGACCTGCTGATTTCTCGGCGAGATGCTCTTCGATTCGGCGCCGTCACAGCCGCTTCTGCCTTGATTGGCGGTCGCCCAATGCAGGCCGCGACCCCGCCACAACGAAATGGCAAGTCGCATATGAAGCTGAGTCTCGCAGCGTACTCGTTCAATCGAGTCCTTCCCAAGAACTGGACGCCCGATCAATTGAGTGACGCCAAGTTCTCATTGGAAAAGTTCATCGACTTCTGTGCAGAACAAAATCTGGACGGGTGCGAACTGACGGCCTACTACTTTCCGAAGGAGATCACTAACGACTATCTGATGAGTCTAAAGGAACGCTCCTTTCGACTGGGGCTCGATATTTCAGGAACTGCGATCGGCAATGACTTCTGTTTGCCCGAGGGTGAGGCCCGTGAACGCAATCTGAAAATGTGCCGCGATTGGATCGACTATTCGGCAGCCTTAGGAGCACCAGCCATTCGTATTTTCGCTGGCTATGTTCCCAAAGGCGAAACGGAAGAGGTGGCTCGCGAACGGTGCATCGCGGGCATCAACCAGTCGTTGGAATACGCCGCGACGAAAGGAGTGAGTCTAGCTCTCGAAAATCACGGTGGCATCACGGCGACGCCGGCACAGATGCTGAAAATCATTGAAGGGGTCAAATCTTCGCCTTGGTTCGGCGTGAATTTTGACGGGGGCAATTTCAGTACGGCCGATCCCTACGCAGACCTGGCGAAGATCGCACCGTACGCCGTAAATGCTCAAATCAAGGTGGAAATGAGTCCGGGTGGCAAAAAAGAACCCGCCGATCTGGCCCGCGTCGTCAAGATTCTCAAGGAAGCTAACTACCGCGGCTTTCTGGTACTGGAGTACGAAGCGAAAGAAGAGCCACTGGACGCCATCCCACCCTATCTGAAGAAGCTTCGAGAACTCATCGCGGAATGACGACGATCGTTTTTGACTTCTGAAGGATTCGACTGGATGTCTCGTCAACCAAGTCCTCAAAATCCCGTGACCATTCGGGACATTCTGGGCACCGCGATGGTGCAGCAGGAGACACTGCTGTACATCGTTGTGAGTAGTCTGGACCTGTTCATGACGTATATCCTGCTCAGTCAGAGCGGCGGTGTCTTCATTGAAGCAAACCCCGTGGCTCGATTTTTTATCGCCGAATGGGGCGCGAAGGGAATGGTCTACTTCAAATTCTCGATGGTGGCCTTCGTCTGCGTGCTGGCTCAAATCATCGCCCGATATCGGCCACGGGCTGCACGCTGGCTGCTACTCGGGGCGACCGCGTTAGTCTCAGTCGTTGTCGTCTATAGTCTTCGACTGCTACTGCAACATGGGAACGTCGTCGATATCGAACTTTGACAGGTCACAATCCAAGGACATCGAATCGCATCACTGAATGATTGGCTTCAGCACCATGCAGCGCATTTGCCCCAATTCCTTTTGTAGCGCACGAAACATCGATTCGTCCGTGTAGGTGCCGATGATCGCCCCGCCGGAACCCGCGAACTTCGCTGTCGCACCCACTTTGCGAGCCCGTTCAATCATTTCGATGTGGCCGGAATGCAATTGGCAGATCGATCGTCGCGTATCAAAATTGGTGTCGATTAATCGACTTAACTGGGCCACATCGCCCTGGCCGAGTGCGTGTCGCGCGTCTCGAGCCAGGTCCGCAAACGTGCGCATCGCCGTCACCACATCGGCATCGCCGCGGTCATAACGCTGGCGCAGGTTATTGTGGATGACTTCGGTCGGCTCACCCATTTCATCGCAGTACGCCACATAGATCGGAGGCAACAATGCAGGGTCGAGTCGCTCGTACACCCCACATTCGTAGCCATCGCGAGTCGTCATTTTGTCTTTCGAGAAGTCCATCGAGACCAGGCCTTCGTAGCACTGAATGACGCGGTCTTGAAGGCCACCGGTAATCCCCAGTTCACGCGTTTCGACACTCAGAGCCAGAGATGGCTGGACCTCCAGAGGGATCGTCACTTCGTAGAAGTCCATCAGCGCACGCAAAGTCGAAATGATGATAGCGCTGGACCCGGCCAACCCTACATTGCGAGGAATGGTGCTCTGGTAGCGGATCGAGAAATTGCGATCGTGCAGCTTTAGCTTCTGGGCATCGCAGTATTCGACAAACCGCTTGATCGTTGCCTTCACCAGGCGGACGCCGCCGTAATAGCCATGCAGCCGAACATCCTGGGCGAGGTCATGCACAGAACGGAAACGGCTTTGATCTTCGGAACTCCAGAGGATTTCGATCTCGTCCCATTCGTATAGGACCACCTCTGCCCACAGGTTGCGGATGATGAACGAGATCGTCCGACCGTTGTATCCGTCGGACGGATTGCCAACGAGACCCGCGCGAGCATAAGCCCGGCGTCGTAGTAGTTGCATCGTAAGTGCTCCGTCACCAACTCATAGATGTCTGGATTTGTTACAGCAACCCGCGCACAAACTGCTTCAGATCTTCACCGTAGTCGGGGTCGGCCATCGCAAACTCCACGAAGGCTCGGTAGTAGCTTTCAAAGTTTCCAATGTCGAACCGGCGCTCTTCGTGAGTCAGGCGAATCCCCACCCCTTTGCCACCTTCGCGCAAGACGCGGCGAATGGCGTCCGTGAGTTGAATTTCGCCCCCCTTGCCTGGTTCGGTCTTGGCGAGGGCATCGAAGATTGACGACGAAAAAACATACCGAGCCGCCACGGCGAGGTTACTCGGGGCCTCGGCCACGCTCGGCTTTTCGACAACATCGAGCAAGTCGAATACCGCTCCGGCTGGTTGCTTCGGCAACGCCACGCCGTAGTGGACGACGTCTTCCTTGGGGACTTCTTCGAAGGCAACCACGACATCGGCTTTCGAGGATTCAAACTGCTCGACCATACGCTGCACGACGTTCGACTTGGCATGGACCCCTAAGATCGAATCACCCAAGGCAACCACAAACGACTGGTCACCGATGAAGGGTCTGGCGCACAGGACCGCATGCCCCAGGCCGAGTTGCCGGCGCTGGCGTGTGTAAAAGTACTCCATCTGCTGTCGTTCGAACTGCAATTCCTGCAGTTGTTCTTCGCGACCCGTCTCGCGCAGGAACGAAATCAATTCGGGATTGATATCGAAATGATTCTCGATCGAAGTCTTGCCGGGCCCCGTGATGAACAGCAGGCGATGAATTCCCGACTGGGCCAGCTCGTCGACGACATATTGCACCACCGGTCGACGGCCGACGGGCAGCATTTCTTTGGGCTGGCTCTTCGTGGCGGGAAGCAGGCGAGTTCCATGGCCTGCCACTGGTACGACAGCAATATCAATCATCTGATCCATTCCCTAGCAGATTTCATCGGAGTGCGTCCTGCCACCCTGTCGGGTTGGTCCGGCGACCGCAACATAGCAATTCTGACGCCCAGACAACAGGTGAAGAACTGCCGCCAGGAGGGTGAAAACGACTGACGGCCTTCATCGGGAAAACCATCAACTCTTCAGGATGCCGTTACGGCGCCGTGTTTTGGTTCCGGCTTCTATAGGCGAATGGAAACGGTTGCTGCTGGTCTGCACAGAGGTAGACATGGATCGGCCGAAATGGCTTTCCACCACGAGTCATCGAAAAGCTGGCGAGCAGTTCCACGCGTTCGAAATACGGCTTGAACCTCTCCAGGTTCGGTAAATCTTCCGTGCATACCAGCAGGCCGTCTTTGCCGACCCAATCCGAGGGCTTGCTCCAGTAAGCGAATCCGCGCGCGTCCCCCTGGTTGTAGCAGGTGACAGCGAGCCGATTACGAACGCAGAAGGCGAGTTGCCCGCTGTCATACCAGTGCTCGGTAAACAGAAACGTGTTGGGGCGATCAAGTAGTCCCCGCGTTTCGAGTTCGCGTTCGACCGATTCCCATCCGCTGATTTCACGGGCTGGGTCACTCTTCCACGGAAAATTGAAGAGCCCAAACCGAGCCTGGCAGCCAAATATCAAAGCGATCACCGGCGTGCAGAGGCACATGAAGATAACCCATCGGCGAACTTGATTCGGATTCAGCTCGGCGTTGCGCGCCCACAGTGCTCCTACCAAGGGAAACAGTGGGTAAAATCCAACCAGCGGCCAATGCGGCAGAATAGGTCGAACACACGAGACACAGAAGAACAGGGCGAGAGGCACGATTGACAAACAAACCAAAAACCGATCGACGCCGGTCAGCTCTCGAAATCGACGTATCCGCGTGACAAGAGCTCCGACTGCCGGGAGCCAGACCCAAGGCAGCAAGAAGGCGATGGGCCCAAAGATCATCGTCGCCAGGCCCACAGGCGAAAATTGGACTCCAACTGCGCGTGCTCCCTGGAATGCCAATGAAGCCCAGTCATGCTGAGCATTCCACACGAAAATCGGGATCAATCCGCAAGCACCCAGAATCGCGGCCAGATAGGGCCCTGGAGTCCGTAGAATCGGCCATGCTCGTGGTGTGACGATCACATAGCCCAACGTCGCGATTGGAAGTAGCGCTCCATGATATTTGCTCGTCAAAGCTCCCGCACATGCGAATCCGACCCACACCCAAGCGATAACATCCGATCGAAGGGGGCTTTTGACTTCGACTCGCAGGACAGCAACCCCGTCGACTTTCGTGAAGAGTGCTTCGGTGAGATTGCGCATTGTCAGCAGTGCAAAGAACAGAAAGGGACCATCTGGCAAGACAAACGTGCCCGCCCCCGCACTGAAGTACGCGGCAACGTTCATCGCCAAGGCGGCATAAAATCCCGCACGTTCGCCGAACCAGCGTGCTGTCCAGTCGAACATGAGCCAGGTGCTACCCGCGAACAGCAGCACAAAACCCAGCCGCAGCGAAAGAGGATGCAGCCACCCCCCACAAAGCCAGCGTCCCAAGCTGGCCACCCACATCAGCATTGGCGGATGATCGAAGTAGCTCCAATCGGGGTGGACGGTATATAGGAAGTGGTAGGCTTCGTCATTCGCCATCTCTATCATCCCCGCCCAGCACAGCCTGAGAACGAGCGTGACGGAGATCAAAACGAATAGACTTCGGCGGGGCATCCATGCCATGAAGGTCAATCTAGCGCGAGGAATCCAGAATAAGTTGATCAACGGTGCCAAGCATGATTGGCAAACTGTTTGATGTCCATGCCAATCGCGACGGGACGGGTCTGAACAATGGTTCAGAAAATAGTTACGAAGACGTTATTCAATCGCCGGCAATATCACCGCCCGCGAAACTCCGTGGGAGTCACTCCGGCAGCAGCGCGGAACGCCCGAGTGAACGCGCTATGATCGTAGAACCCGCATGCCAACGCGATATCGGACACCGATTGGCTCGTTTCTCGCAGCATTCGCGCGGCAGCAGTCAAACGCGATTTCGTGATGAAGTGACTGGGAGTCAGCCCAAACAACCGCTTGGTCAGGCGCGCTAACCGCTGCGGCGTCAGTCCGGATTTCCGAGCCAAATCGGCCGGTGTCATCGACTCGGAAAGGTCGTCTTCCATTTCCTGAATGGCGGCGGCGAAATCTGCCGGGATCTCGTCAGGTTCAATCGGAACGCGGACATCGCGTGAGATACCTATCACCCCGATTATGATCCCATCGGCTTGGACAATTGGCAGCTTCGTCGTGAGGCACCAACCAGCTCGGTGAGGCTGATACCAGTGCAGTTCGAGGTGATTCAACAACGGACGCCCCGTCCGAATGACGTTCGCGTCCTGCTCAACCGGGATTCGTCCCAGATCGCCGGGGCAGATGTCGCTGGGGAGCTTCCCAATCGCCTGGGATTTGTTTTTCAACCCGTGCCGAGTCGCTAACGAATCATTCACTGCCAGGTATCGTCCCTCGGCATCCTTCACAAAAAACGTGACATCTGGAACCTGGTCGAACAATTGCTCCAGCAGCGCCACGCTTACCGGCGACGCCACCATGGACCGGGAATTCAGTGGTGTTGATGTGCGCGGTTTCATGCTGGAATGCCGTTTCTCGCCAAGTAACTTGAAGTGCCGCTCAGTAGAATCGGGCCGACGCCGATCGTCCATTCTCAGCCCTGATTAGTTCCCTGGAATCTGCTATGAAGATCACACGGATCTTTGCTCATCGCGTTGAATTGCCGCTTGTCGAAGGATCCTATCGCTGGTCCGGCGGCAAATCCGTTTCAGTCTTCGACAGTACGATCGTGGGGGTCGAAACGGATGGCGGCCTGATTGGGTACGGAGAAGTCTGTCCCTTGGGGCCATTCTATTTGCCGGCCTATGCCGAAGGGGTTCGGTCGGGTCTGCGAGAACTGGCTCCGCATCTATTGGGTTTCGACCCGCGCGAGCTGAGCAAACTCAACCACCGGATGGATGCCGCGCTCAAGGGACACGCTTACGTCAAATCAGGGATCGACATCGCCTGTTGGGATCTGCTGGGCCAGGCAACTGGATTGCCGGTCTGTGTTTTGATGGGGGGGCGATTTGGGGAGAGTGTTCGGCTGTATCGTGCGATCTCACAGGAATCTCCCGACGAGATGGCTCGCAAGGTCGCGGGATATCGAGCTGCCGGGTACACGCGGTTTCAATTGAAGGTCGGCGGCGATCCCGACACCGATATCGAACGCATCCACGCTGTCCGGGCTATGCTGGCTTCCTCTGATCGACTCGTGGCAGATGCGAATACCGGCTGGACGCAGCACGAAGCGATGCGCGTGGTACGTGGCGTGCGAGATGTCGATGTCTATATCGAACAGCCCTGTTTGACCTACGATGAATGTCTCTCCGTCCGACGACATACCGATCACCCGTTTGTCCTGGACGAGAATGTCGATAGTCTCGAAATGCTCTTGCGTGGCAAAGCGGATTTGGCGATGGATGTCGTCAATCTCAAGATCAGCAAACTCGGTGGCCTGACGAAGACGCGTCAAGCTCGCGATCTGTGCGTTTCAATGGGAATCGCGATGACGCTGGAAGATAGCTGGGGGGGCGACATCACCACGGCAGCGATCGCCCACCTGGCGCACAGTACTCCCGAAGAATTCCGATTCACGAGTACCGATTTCAACAGCTACGTCACGGTCAGTACGGCCGACGGTGCTCCCCAGCGTCAAAATGGATTCATGAGCGCCAGCACTTCGGCCGGTCTCGGGATCACTCCGAAGATGGCCGTGCTCGGGCCGCGCGTCGTCGATGTCTCCTGAAATCTACCTGAGAGTCCGCTAACTTAGTGACGACTCGCCAATCGCTACGCCAGTTCCATTCGATATCCGGAGGTCCGATGAGACCGTTCATTTATCTACTGATGATTGTTCCTGCATTTGTCACGCTGGCCGTGCATGCCGACGAAACCGCGAAACCGCGCCGTCCGCAATTGCAGATCCTGAATGGCTCGAATGAGCCTGTGGAGATCTTTTGGCTCAAATCGGATTCGGAACGTGTTCCCAACGGGTCAGTAGCTCCAGGCAAGGATACGGTCATCACGACGACCTTGGGGCATCGATTTGCAGTCGTGGGCCGCGATGACAAGGTTGAAGCGATTGTCACCAGCGAAGTGCCGATTCAGGGGTTTCGATTCGATCCTGAAGCCGGGCACTGTGCCCCGAAGTTTTACACTCAATCGGCAAACGCAAGTGGATTTCCGATTGTAGCCTCTGACAAAGTGAACCCGTTCGCCTTGAAGGAGGCGGCGTATCTCATCGACTTGATGCTGGCGAAGCGACCGGATGTGCGCGATGCCATGACCAAGAGCGGTGCCCGGCTGTGCATCATCGCGCACAATGAGTTCACGACGGATCTTCCGGAGTTTGCGCACCTGGGCGAAGGAGAAGCCCCGGATCGGAATCTGAAACGGTTCTCCGGCAAAGACTTTTGGGATGCCCGTGCTCGCGGGACCGGTGGCAGCGAGACGGACCCCTACTGCTCGTGTGGCGAGGAAAACTTGCTCGGGTACTCGGGTGATCCGTATTTGACGGAAAACATCCTGATCCACGAGCTGGCTCACAACATTCATCTGCGTGGCATGCAGAATATTGACCCGACATTCAATGACCGATTGAAAGACGCCTACCGCAAAGCGATGGACGCTGGTTTGTGGAACGGGAAGTATGCCTCCGTCAATCACCACGAATACTTCGCAGAAGGTGTCCAGTCCTGGTTCGATAACAACCGCGAAAATGATCATGACCACAATCACGTAAATACGCGTGTCGAATTGATCGAGTACGACCCGCGACTGGCTGACCTTTGTCGAGAGGTCTTCGGCGAAACCGAACTGAAATACACCAAGCCGACCACGCGGTTGAAAGAGCATCTGCAGAGTTACGATCCGTTGAAGGCCCCCAAGTTCGTCTGGCCGGAACGATTGGCGGAAGTGAAAGTCGCGATTCGCAAAGGTGCTGAAGCTCGCAACCAAGAGGCCGAAACAGGCACCCTGCTGACGATCGATCGCATCTTCCATTCGGACGAGTTCCACGAAGAGAAGGTTCCCAGCGTCGTCTGGAGCAAACTCACGGGAACGTACTTCTCGCTGGAGCCGGCTGCCGACAAGGGCGAAGGCCGTGACCTTGTTCGCATTGATGTCGCCAGTGGGGAAAAAGCGATCGTTGTTTCAGCTCAATCTTTCGTCGTCGCAGATAACAAGAAGCCGCTTTCGATCGATCGGTTTGAGTTTTCTGCCGATGAAGCCAAGTTGTTGATCTTCACCAACAGTCATCGAGTATGGCGTCAAAACACACGCGGCGACTATTGGGTCTTGGATGTTGCCTCCCGCGAACTCAAAAAACTGGGGGGGGATGCCGAACCGGCGACGATGATGTTCGCGAAGTTTTCGCCCGACGGAACTCAGGTCGCCTACGTTCGCAAAAACAACGTCTACGTGCAGAGCTTCGCGAGTCTGGAGATCACACAACTGACTTCAGACGGATCTAACCATCTGATCAACGGGACTGCCGATTGGGTGAATGAAGAGGAACTCGAGATCCGCGACGCCTTCCGCTGGAGTCCCGATGGAAAGGCGGTTGCCTTCTGGCAGTTCGATACGAGTGACGTTCCCGTGTTTCACCTCGTCGAGAACACGTCGGGAAGTCATTCCAAGACGATCTCGTTTGCCTATCCAAAGGTCGGCGACAAGAACTCTGCTGCTCGTGTTGGTGTTGTGAACGCATCGGGTGGATCCGTTCGCTGGATGGATATTCCGGGCGATCCGCGGAACCACTATCTCGCCAGGATGGAGTGGACCCCGAACAGCCAGGGCCTGCTCATTCAACAGTTCAATCGCTTGCAGAACGTGAACAAGGTGATGTTGGCAGATCCACTGACCGGGGCCGCAAAATCAATTCACACTGAGACCGACGACGCCTGGCTTGAGAACGAGAATCCCGTGAAATGGTTGAATGGCGGCAAAAACTTTCTCTGGATCAGTGAGCGAGACGGCTGGCGACATGCGTATGTTGCGGCCGTCGATGGATCGCCGCTGGTCCCATTGACGCCTGGCGAATTCGACTTGCTCCGCGTTGAAGCCGTCGATGAGCCGAAGTCCAAGTTGTACTATTCGGCCTCGCCGCAAAATGCGACCCAGTCGTACTTGTATCGAACTGCGATCGGAGGCGGCCCGTTGGAACGCCTGACCCCCGCTGATCAACCCGGGTGGCACAGCTACAACATCTCGCCGAACGCCGAATGGGCTGTTCACACCTATTCGACGTTTGCCAGTCCGCCGATTGTCGAACTGATTCGGATGTCCGATCATTCGGTCATTCGTACGCTGGTCACCAACTCGAAATTGCGTGAGAAGCTCGCGTCATTGCAGTCGGTTGCTACTGAATTCCTCCGATTGAATGTCGCCGAAAATGTGGAGCTGGATGCTTGGAGCATCAGGCCTGCGAAATCGGATCCCTCCCGCAAACTGCCACTATTGGTTCACGTCTACGGAGAGCCTCACGGCCAAACCGTCCGCGATGCCTGGCAAGGATCGCGCGGGCTCTGGCACATGATGATGGCACAACAGGGCTGCGTGGTGGCTAGCATTGACAATCGCGGAACGATGTCGCCTCGAGGTCGTGCGTGGCGAAAGTGCGTGTACCGCCAGGTCGGAGTCCTGGCGTCTCAGGATCAAGCCAACGCCGCTCGTGTTCTGATCGAGAAATATCCGTCGATCGATAGCCAGCGAATTGGTATCTGGGGTTGGAGCGGCGGCGGCAGCATGAGCCTGAACATGATCTTTCGATATCCCGATCTCTATCGCACCGCCGTTGCGATCGCCCCTGTCGCCGATCAGAAGCTGTACGACACCATCTATCAGGAGCGTTACATGGGTTTGCCCGATGACAACGCCGAAGGCTATCGGAATGGATCGCCGCTGACGCACTCCGCTCAACTCAAAGGAAACTTGCTGCTTGTGCATGGCACTGGTGATGACAACTGCCACTACCAGGGGACCGAAAAGTTAATGAACGATCTGATCGCAAACAATAAATCCTTTGAAATTATGCCCTACCCCGGACGGTCGCACTCGATTTCGGAAGGGCGAAATACGACTCGGCATCTCTATTCTGTCATGACGAACTATTTTCAGCGGCACTTACTTTCGCCGCAGAATCCGGCTTCGATAGAGACCAAGGCGACTGGAACATCGGAACGCTAAAGGCGGCACGGCCGCTAAATCGCAGACAAACAAACTTTTCTCAAACAGGCAAAGCGATGCAACCTTATTGGACCGGTGTTTTTCCCGCAGTGACGACACAATTCAAGCAAGATCAATCATTGGATCTGGGTGCGACCGCACAGCATTTTGAGGCGATCATTGCCAGTGGAGTCAGCGGCCTGATCGTCTGTGGTTCTCTTGGTGAAAACCAGACGATGACTCCAGACGAGAAACGCGCGGTGATCGGCTGCGCCGTGGAGACATCGCGAAGTCGTGTCCCCGTCTTGAGCGGCGTTGCCGAATCGAGTACCGCGGCCGCTGTGCAATACGTTCAAGACGTGAAGAAACTGGGTGCCAGCGGCGTGATGCTGATGCCACCCATGAGCTATCGAGGTGATCCGCGCGAGTCCATGACGTACTTACGAACGGTGGCCAAACGCGGCGGGCTGCCGATTATGATCTACAACAATCCCATCAGTTACGCGAACGACATCACTCCAGCTCTCTTCGCGGAACTGGCCGATGAACCTGCCTTCGTGGCAATCAAAGAAAGCTCGGCGGATACTCGCCGGATCACGGAAATTCACAACGCCGTTGGCGGACGTTACGCCGTCTTTACGGGTGTGGACGACTTGATGCTCGAAGCGAGTATCCTGGGAATTGACGGCTGGGTTGCTGGCAGCGGGATTGGATTCCCCGCCGAAAACCAACACCTCTGGGATCTGACGCGCGCTGGTGAATGGGACAAGGCTCGCGCTCTGTATCGCTGGAGTCAGCCGCTCATGAAACTGGATACGCATGTGCATTTCATCCAGTACATCAAGTTGATCGTTCAGGAAGCCGGCCTCGGCTCCGAATGGGTCCGCGAACCGCGATTGACACTCGTTGGTGAAGAACGCGAACGGGTGCTGGAAATTATTCGCACGGCATTCGCCAAGCGTCCACCGGTTCCGACGCGGTAATCGTTCAAATACCTGCCTCGGTATCCAGACGAAGGGCGACTTGGTTGGTCGAGGTGGAGCGGCATCGGATATACTCGCTGCAGTAATCTGGTTTCGTTTCCACCCGCCGTCTGGTTGAGTTCGCTCAATGTCACAGTCGCCCACAATCGAATCGCCCGATTTCGATTGGCAGTTATCAGTACAGGCGATCACCGTCCGCATTCGCTGGTTTGGGATCTGTGTCGGCTATGGCCTCGTTAACCTGATCGGTGGCGGTGAGGCCTCGAACCGCAGTGCGTTGGACGCCATTCTGGTGCTGGGAGCGATCTACGCGCTCCTCGACACCTACTATAGCCTCCATGGCAAGGTTTTTTTTAGCAAATGGCCCTTGTTCGTGTCGCTGATGGAAGCGATGTTTATCGGCCTGCTGTGCTACTTCGACGGAGGCGTGCTGAGCGCCTTCCGGTTCTACTATTTTCTATCGCTGCTGGTCTGCGCGATTCGATACAAGCCATCGATTACCTGGGCGACGCTGGGGCTGCACGTCCTTAGCTATTCGGCGATCTCTCTAGCACTGGCGGTTCACAGCCGCGACGAGATTGCCGCCCTGATCCTGACGCCAATTTTCATGGCATGGGTGACATGGGCCGGGACATCCCTGATCGGCTTGTTGAAATGGGCCAGTTCGCGACTCGGGCAGCTCAACGGCGAGCTTCAGGAAAATCAGCGATTGCTGGAGCATCGAATTCTGGAGCGCACGCGGCAACTGCAGGAATCGCAGGCGATGATCGTCCAACAGGAAAAGCAGGCTGCCTTCGGTTTGCTCGCTGCCGGCATCGCTCACGAAGTCGGAAATCCTCTGGCGGCGATTAGTTCACTGGTTCAACTGCTGAATCGCCGCAACATCGAGCCCGAAACCCGCGAAAAGCTGCAACTGGTTGACGACCAGTTGCGTCGCATCCAACGCACATTAAGGGAACTCGTCGACTTCAGCAGTCCAGTCGTTTACGAGCGATCTCGATGTGACATCCACGCGGTCCTCGATGCGGCACTGAACATTGCCAAGTACTACAAACGCAAAAAAGGAAAGCGGATCGTTACCGATTATGTCGACAATCTGCCGCCGCTGATGATCGTTCGCGATCAGTTGGTCCAGGTGTTCCTGAACCTGATCCTGAACGCGATGGATGCGACCGAGGAAGGTGGCTGCATCGAGATTCATACCGCGATTGAAGCCAATGAACTTCGAATCGACATTCGGGACGATGGCCACGGGATTTCGCCTGAACACCGCGAACGAGTCTTTGCTCCCTACTTCACGACCAAAGAGACAGGGACCGGCCTCGGCCTGTTTGTTTGCCGAAATATCGTTGAACAAAATGACGGACGCATCGAATTGACGGCCAGTTCGTTGCCAGGCGCGACCTTCACCGTCTGGCTGAATCTGGCCAAACTCGATGCTGAACGGCATGATACCGACAACAGGCGCGACGAAACGCCACCGGCCTTGCCTTTGACCACGTCCGCTCAGACTTGAGATTCCCTTTCACTGACAATCCACCAGGCTCCAGCAATTCAAAGTCGATATGCCCCGTTCAGTATTGATCGTTGAAGACGAACCCATTATCCGCACTTCGCTGGGAGAGTTCCTCAGCGACGAGGGATACGATGTCGTGACAGCCGGAAACGTCGCCGCGGCTCTCCAGCATGCTCGTCAGCGTGATTTTCAGGTTGCCGTTTGTGATGTGCAACTGCCGGACGGTGATGGCTTGGCCCTGCTGCGGCGACTACAACAACTGAACCCAAGCGTTTCAGGCTTGATCATCACCGCTTACGCCACTGTCGAGAACGCCGTCGAAGCCTTCCAGTCCGGGGCATTCGACTATCTCGTCAAACCGGTCATCTTCGACGATTTGTCTAATAAGCTGAAACGGTTGTTTCAGTACCGCGAACTCTCGATGGAGAATCAGTTTCTCCGTCGAGAGCTGGCACGCCGCGAATCCGGCGAATCCTTGATCGGTTCCAGCAATGCCTTGAAGGCAGTTCAAGATGCAGCTCGCCGAGTCGCCGTGACCAATTCGAATGTGCTGCTCGTTGGCGAGTCCGGATCTGGCAAAGAACTGTTTGCCAGGACAATTCACAAGTGGGGCCCGAAGCACGACGAAGGATTCATTGCCATCAATTGTGCAACGCGACCCAGCGAACAACTGGAAGCGCAGATGTTCGGTGCCAATGTTGGCGGCTTACCAGGAATCAATGAGGACTTGCCTGGCAGCTTTCACACCGTCGGTGGCGGCACGGTCTATCTGGATGAGGTCTCGCAGTTACCGCTGGCCACCCAGGACAAGCTGCTGCGAGCCATCGAATACCAGGAATTTACGCCGTTGGGAGCAACGAAGCCACTCCATATGTCGGCGCGCATTGTTGCTGCCACCACACGAGACCTGTCAGTCGAGGTTTCGGAAGGTCGCTTTCAAGTGGATCTGTTCTATCGTTTGGACGGAATGACCATCCGCATCCCGCCGTTGCGAGAACGATTGGACGATATCCCCGAGCTGGTCGAATTCCTCATCGCAAAACACAGCCGGGCTATGGGCCAGCGGGTCACCGCGGCGACAAGTGAAACGATTCGAACGTTGATGTCGGCCCCCTGGAAAGGGAACGTCCGCCAATTAGACAACGCGATTGAACGAGCGGTCATGATGTGCGACGGGACGCAGATCCGTCCGAATGATTTGCCGCCTGACCTGCGTGGATCCGACCAGCCTCTGCCCGATACGGACGACTTGCGCTCGGCCCTGCGTCACTATGAGCGACTGCACATCCTGCGAGTCCTCAGTCAATGGCCCGACAAACGCGAAACCGCCAAACGATTGAAACTCGGCCTATCGAGTCTGTACCGGAAGATCGAAGAATTAGGCATCGACTTATAGCGGTCCGACGGTTAGCTCGGATTATATCACGGCCTAATTCTTCATCATTCCCGCGCAGGGGGTGGGAGGCCAGACCAACCGCATACAAAAAGAAAAAGCCTCGCAAAAGCGAGGCTTCTCTTTTAAATCAGCTCAGCAAGATCACTCACCGACTTTCAGAGTCGAGCGTCGTGCTTTATTGCGGTCGCGATCACCGACGAATTCGATGATTGCCAGTTTGCCGCCGTCGCCCAAGCGAACTCGCGCCAACTTGACAATACGGGTGTATCCGCCTGCTCGTTCACGGAACTTGGGTCCAAGTTCGCTAAACAGCAAATCGACAGCGGCACGCGATCGAAGGGCTGCAAATGCTCGGCGTCGCAAAGCGATTGCTGGAGCGATCGCACGATTCCATTGCTGCCACTTGTCCGACTTCCGCCACTCGCGCCATTCAGTCGTGTTCCGCGCGGCCGAAGTCGCGAATTCAACGGACTTCTCGGCGTGAACAAGCGACCTCTTTGCCAGCGTCACCAGCTTCTCGACGATCGGTCGCAGCTCTTTGGCCTTGTGGATCGTTGTTTCGATTCTGCCAGAGACTCGACCTTCGGGAACGTCGCTGCCAGCTGGGATCACCGTGGTGATCAAGCTGGTCGCCATATTCCTGAACATGGCACGTCGATGTGCCGCGTTCCGTCCGAGTTGCCGACCTCGCCTTTTGTGCCTCATCACCAATACTCGCTATCAAAATTCCTGATGGACTTAAGCTAACAAATTAACGTGCGTCTCGCTGCAGATACTGCGGCAAACGCATTCCCAAACGCAAGCCGATCGCACCCAGGCGTTCTCGGACTTCTTGCAGAGTCGTTTCACCAAAGTTGCGAACCTGCAGAAGCTGATCTTCGGATCGCAGCACCAGGTCGCGAACCGAATTGATCCCTTCGGACTCCAAGCAGTTCGTTGCTCGGACCGATAAGTTCAATTCCGCCAAACTCTGCTGCAGCTTCTCTTCGAGCTCCAGATCAACGGGCGCATAGCCCGTTGCATCGATCATGTTTCGCAGGCCGCCGTCCGGTGATGTCACTGGACCAGCTTCGCGATAAGTAATGATCGGGCTGAGGTGCTTGCGGAGAATCTTGGCCGATTCAACCAGAGCATTTTCCGGAGTGATCGTACCATCGGTCCAGATCTCCAGAATCAATCGGTCGTAGTTCGTTCGCTGACCGACACGTGTTTCTTCAATCCGATATCGAACACGCAGGACTGGCGAATAAATCGCGTCCAACGGAATCACACCGAGTTCAGGCTCTTGTTCGTACTGCTCGGAAGCCGGCACGTAACCGCGGCCATTTTCGATCTGCATTTCCAGTTGGAACGAGACATCATCAGTCATCGTGGCGATGACGAGATCCTTGTTCACGACTTCGATCTGCTCATCGCCAACGATGTCCGCACCGGTGACAACGCCACGTTCGCTCTTCTCGATGCGAACAGTCCGCGACGTCGCACTGCGGTTCTTGACGATCAGTGACTTCACGTTCAAACAGACCTCGGTCACGTCTTCGACGATCCCGGGCAACGCCGTGAATTCGTGCTGCACACCTTGAATACGGATGCGGGTGACCGCGCTCCCTTCCAGGCTCGACAGCAGGATTCGACGCAACGAGTTACCGATTGTCGCCCCGAAACCGCGTTCAAACGGTTCGATCGTGAACTTGCCGTAGGTATCGCTCGAACCTTCGACTTCGGGAACCACCCGATTCGGCAATTCTAATCCACGCCAGCGAATCCGCATCTGCTATCCCCCAATACCCGACATTGTTTTAGGCAGTGAATCTCAGCCAGCTCAACGATCAGACTCGTCGCTTCTTGCGAGGACGGCAACCGTTGTGCGGCAATGGAGTCACGTCTTCGATGCCACGAACTTGCACGCCAAACGACTGCAAGCCGGTGATCGCACTTTCACGACCCGAGCCTGGGCCCTTGACGCGAACTTCCAATTCTCGAACACCAAATTTTGCAGCGCGCTCGGAACAGGTCTCAGAGGCGCGCTGTGCCGCGAACGGGGTGCTCTTGCGGCTTCCCTTGAAACCGACCGTACCAGCCGTTGCCCAGCACAGAACGTCGCCGTTCGTGTCTGTGATCGTGACCGTCGTGTTATTGAACGTCGCTTTGATGTGCGCGATACCGCGAGTCACATTTCGGCGAACGCGTCGCTTCTTGCCTTGTGCCATTTTTAACTTTCCAACCACTCAAAACGAGAGTAATCCCAAGGATCAGTGCTTCATGTCCTTAACGCCCTTCTTGCCTGCCACAGTCTTCTTCACACCCTTACGAGTGCGGGCATTCGTACGGGTCCGTTGACCTCGTACTGGCAAGCCGCGGCGATGTCGCAGGCCACGGTAGGACTGAATATCCTTCAATCGCATCACATTCTGCTGAACTTGTCGTCGAAGTTGGCCTTCAACGGTGTAGTCCTTGTCCAGCAGCGCCGAAATTCGAGCAAGGACATCCTCGCTCATTTCTCGGCTTTTACGCTGAGGGTCGATGCCGACTGAATGGCAGATCTCGAACGCAACGTGCGGTCCGACACCATACAGGTATTGCAACGCGATAAACGTTGGCTTGTCGCTAGGAATATCAACGCCCTGAATACGTGGCATCTTCTAGTCCGTTCCCTCTAAACTTCCAAAAACAAGATCGGCGACCCGGTTACCGCGATTGGCTGCCGTGATTCGCCGAAGGCTCTAAACGATTGCGCGATCAGACGAAGAACTAACCCTGGCGTTGCTTGTGCCGGGCGTCGAGAGCGCAGATCACATATACTCTACCCTTTCTGCGAACGATTTTACAACCGTCGCAGATTCGCTTCACGCTTGATCGAACTTTCACGACCGCACTCCCCAAAAACTGTCTAACAATTAGCTCTACTTCGTATCGCGGTCCAACAGCGTCGGCAGGCCACGCATGACCAACTGGCTGTCGAGTTTCGTGATCAAGTCAATCACCACCGACACGCAAATCAACAAACCGGTCCCACCGAAGAAGCTGGCGACCAGGTAATCCACACTCATCGAATTCACTACGACCGTCGGGATGATGGCGACTAGCGAAAGGAACGCGGCACCCACAAACGTCATCCGCAACATGACTCGTTCAAGGTATTGAGCGGTTCGGGCCCCTGGACGATACCCAGGCACAAAGCTGCCGAAGTCCTTCAGATTATTCGCCATCTCGGTCGGATTAAAGGTGACCGCAGTCCAGAAGAAGCAGAAGAAGTAAATCAAGGCGACGTAGCACGTATTGTAAAACACGCCACCCGTATTCTTAAACGCCACATCTGCCGCCGTCGCCAACGTTCCGATAAACGGCACAGTCCCCACCGCCGAGGCCAGCATACCGAAAATCAGTTGAGGGAACATCAATAGGCTAGACGCGAAAATGATCGGCATTACGCCTGATTGATTGATCTTAATTGGAAGCGACTGCATCTGCCCGCCAACAACCTTCGCACCGCGAACGTGTTTGGCACTATGGACAGGGATTCTTCGCTGCGCCTGAGTAATCATCACTACGCAGACAATCACAACCAGGAACAATATGACCAATGTCGCGTATCGCTCGATCCCGGTCGGGCTACCCAACGGCATCCCCTTCTCCAGCACCGGTGCAACCAGCGAACGAACGGCTTCGGGCATGCGTGCCAGAATCCCGGCCATGATCAGCAGACTAACCCCGTTACCAATACCGAATTCATCAATCTGCTCACCCACCCACATGAGGAAGATGCTTCCCGTGGTCATCGTGATCGCAGCCGAAATCTGCCAGAATAAGTCGTTGAAACCAGGCAAGAACACCGGGTTGCCGGTGGCACCGCCGCTGGCAAGCATTCGTACCCAGAAGAAACTCTGGAACAAACAAATTACGACTGTTGCGTAACGAGTATATTCATTGATCTTTCGTCGCCCCGCCTCACCTTCTTTCTGCATCTGCTCTAACGGTGGATAAACCGTCCCCAGCAGTTGAAAGATGATCGACGCCGAAATGTAAGGCATGATCCCCAAACCGAAGATGGTCATCATGCCAATGTTAGAGGCGGAGAACAGCGACAGCATGGCGACCATGCGATCGATGCCATCTGCACCGCCCTGACTCTTCATGTTTTCTGCCAAGATCTCTTGATCCACGTTTGGCAGGACCACGGAGAAACCAAGGCGATAGACGCCCAGGAGCAATAACGTCAAGCCGATCTTGGCGCGTACTTCCGGGATACGCAAAAGCTGCATAAATGATGCGTACACGCTTCACCCAGTATCTGACGGTTCTATGGCGGTCCCGGATTGAGCTTATACTTCGCTACGGCTTCGCGTGACCACCTTGCCACCAGCCAGCTCAACAGACTTCTTCGCTCCGGCCGTACAACCGCCGACCATCACCGTGAGTGACTTAGTCAGTGTACTTGTACCAATGAGCTTGACGGCGCAACCGCCCGACTTGCGTCGCGGCAGCACACCACGACTTCGCAACTCCGCGACAGTCACGGTCTCACCGGCATTGAACGCTTTCTCCAGCGCAGCAACGTCGCAAACTTCCCACTCGGTTTCGAACTGCCGATTGTTGAAACCACGCTTGGCGATCCGCCTTGTCAGCGGCATCTGACCACCTTCGAACGTGATTCGACGCTTGTAACCCGAGCGGCTACCAGCACCCTTGTGACCGCGACCAGATGTCTTACCGTGTCCAGAGCCGATACCGCGACCAATTCGCTTACGCGGCCGAGCTCCCTCGACAGTGGTCAATTCATGGATCATCATCGTTCGGAACCTCCGCGAAGCCTAGCTACATCTGCCCGATGCCGAAGCTGGCGGATTGCGTCAAAGGCGGCCTTGACGACATTCAGCGGATTGCTCGATCCACGGCACTTTGTGAGCACATCTGTTATTCCGGCGGCTTCGGCGATTGATCGAACCGCAGCACCAGCAATAATTCCCGTACCAGCATTGGCTGGCATCAGCATCACCGACGACGAACCGAACTTGCCAATCACCGCGTGCGGCACTGTTCCGTTCTCGATGGCAACGTTGTACATCTTCTTACCGGCTGACTTCACAGCCTTCTCCACGGCCTGGGGGACTTCGACGCCCTTGCCGTAGCCGTAGCCAACTTTACCGCGGCCATCGCCAACGACGACTAGCGCCGTGAAGCTGAACCGACGGCCACCCTTGACCACGCAAGCACACCGACGGATCTGTACGACTCGTTCGGGATATTCTTTTTGGTTTTGCTCCGCCACCGGACCGACCCCTCTTGTGAATGCTTGAACACTTGTTGATGAAGGCGACGAAACGATTAGAGATTCAATCCAGCGCCTCGAGCACCATCCGCAAACGCCTTCACCCGGCCGTGGTAACGATACTCACCTCGGTCCAAGCAGACTTCCTTGACTCCTGCTGCCAACAGTCGTTCAGCGATCAATCGCCCAACTTGTGCCGCGGCATCACATCCTTTAACAACATCCCCGGTCAGTTCGCCAGATGACGCTGCCGCGAGCGTATTCCCTGCCGTGTCATCAATGGCCTGACATCGGAAGTAAAGGTTACTTCGAAAGACCGACAACCGAACCCGTCCACCGGATTTCAGTTGATTACGGACGCGATACTTCCGTCGCTCTTGTTGCTTCGCGAGACGCTTAACTTTGTTCATTTACCGACTTCCGAAATTCAGACCAGACTGATAGGGCTGATGAATGCCAGCCACTTAGCTGCCGAATGCCTTACCTTGTTTACGTTTCACATGTTCACCGGCATAACGAATCCCTTTACCCTTGTACGGTTCAGGGGGACGAACACTGCGAACATTCGCGGCGACCTGACCGACTGCCTGGCGGTCTGCCGACTTCAAAATCACGTGGGTATTGTCTGGCAACTCGCAGGTGACGCCCTTCGGAATCGGAATCACAACGGGATTCGCGAAACCAACGTTTAACGTCAACTTGCCGGGGGCCAACGATGCTTGATAGCCAACGCCAACGATTTCCAGCTTCTTTTCCCAAGGCTGAACCACGCCGCGGACCATGTTCGCCACGAGTGCGCGAGTCAAACCGTGCAGGGCCCGCAGCTCACGACGGTCATCTTCACGCGACACGGCCAACTCACGCTTGCCCGTATCAAATGCCACACCGATCCCATCAGGGACACGCATGGACAACTGTCCGTGAGTTCCCTTGACCTGGACCTGTTCGTCCTGCGTCTTAATATCAACGCCTGAAGGCACGGTAATGACGGCTGATCCAACTCGAGACATTATTCACCTGACCAAGTCTTCGATTCAAACTTGCTTCCGCTGCGGCGATCCGATTCGAATCACCAAATCGTACACAGAACTTCGCCGCCAACATTGGCCTTCTTCGCTTCGCCGCCGCCCAGGACGCCCTTATTGGTTGAGAGCAGGCAGATACCCAAGCCCTGCAACACATTCGGGATGTCGCCGACAGACGAGTAAACTCGCTTGCCTGGCTTGCTGACGCAGGAGATCTTCTGGATCACTCGTTCGCCGGTCGGGCCGTACTTCAGATTGATCCGCAGGCGAGCCTTATACGCGGCGTCCTCAGGAGTCACAACTTCGTAGTCCCAAATATAACCGTGACGTTGCATGGCGTCGGCAATCGACACCCGCAACTTCGAGCTCGGAAGCTCAACGGTCGGTCGCTCGGCGGCCACCGCGTTTCGCACGCACGTCAACATATCCGCTACGGGATCCGGCATTCTATTTCTTCCTGTCCCAAATCACTCGTTGCCACGTAGGCAACTTACCAACTTGCTTTTCGTACGCCAGGGATCAATCCATCCAAGCTCATGTTACGGAAGCAGATCCGGCAAAGCTTGAAACGTCGATACACACTGCGCGGACGTCCGCAGAGTTGACATCGATGTTCAATTCGCGATGAAAACTTCGGCTTCTTAGCCGCCTTAACCACATGTGCTAGCGTTGCCACTGAAATGCTCCGATTCTTGTCTGACTGGACCTGCTATCGTCGATCCGGTTGCTGCGTTTCCCTATTCCTTCTTGAATGGGAACCCGATTTCCTGCAGCAGTTGTCGCCCTTCATCGTCCGTCTTAGCAGTCGTGACGACCGCGATGTTCATCCCTTGGACGAACGACACCTTATCTGGATTCAACTCGGGGAACACCATTTGTTCCGACAATCCCATGCTGAAATTGCCGCGACCATCAAAGCCTTTTCCATTCACGCCACGAAAGTCGCGAACGCGTGGCAGAACGATGTGAATCAG
Organism: Schlesneria sp.; assembly: GCA_028291515.1. Lineage (GTDB taxonomy): Bacteria > Planctomycetota > Planctomycetia > Planctomycetales > Planctomycetaceae > Schlesneria. The sequence goes on along the minus strand of JAQGHU010000102.1, from coordinate 34,790 downwards.
GCGCTCGAGAAACTCGTACATCCGCTTCGATCGCAGAGTCACCGCGCAACCAATTTCCATGCCTTCACGCAAGCGGAAACCAGAGATTGCTCGTCGAGCACGTGTGATTCGGGGCTTCTGGCCCGCGATCATAGTGAGCTGCTCGACCGCCTCTTCCAATCGCTTTCGCTCACCGACGGACTTACCGAGCCCCATGCTCAATACGACCTTTTCGATCTTCGGAATGGCATGCACGTTACGTCCGCCGAGCTTCTCTTTCAGCCGGGGAACGATCTCTGTTCGATACTTGGTTTGCAGGGCACTCATTGGGCTTCAGCCTTATTCCGTCAATTGTCTTGCAGACTGTTTGTGGTTCACTTATTGGCGGTCAGTTGCGATCCGCACTTCCGGCAACCGCGAAACTTCTTCCCGGCTTCATCAACTCGACTTCCGACGCGAACGCCGCGGTTGCACTTCGGGCAGTAAACCTGCACATTGCTGACGGCGATCGGCATTTCCACCGACAACCGTCCGCCTTGAGGGCTCTTCGGATGCCCCTTTCGCACATGGCGATAGACGCGATTCACGCCTTCAACGACAATCCGAGCGCCGCCTTCAACCAAGCGAAGCACTCGACGAGGCTGCTTAGCGCGGTCATCACCCGCACTCACCACAACCATGTCACCCTTCAGAATTCTCATCACATGCCTCTTCGCTGCAGGGCTGCTTTCGCCTGCGAGTCAATCGATGTAATCAAACAACTTCCGGAGCCAAGCTGACAATCTTCATGAACTTGCGTTCACGCAATTCACGAGCGACCGCTCCGAAGATGCGACTGCCCTTTGGATTATTTTCGTCGTCGACGATCACAACGGCGTTCGAATCAAATCGAACCGAACTGCCATCGGCGCGGCCAGTTGGCTGCTTCGTGCGGACAATGACCGCCTTCACAACCGCTTTTCGCTTGATAACACCAGTCGTCGTTGCCCTTTGAACAGCGACGACGATAATATCACCCAAGCCTGCCGTTCGGCGTCCAGAGCTTCCCAGTACTTTGATGCACCGGGCGCTTTTGGCACCAGAGTTGTCGGCAACGTCAACGATCGTCTGCATTTGTATCATAAGTCACACCCAACATCTACAATCACGTGTCAAACAGTTGTGCGATTAGAGAACCTTGACGAGTCGCCAGCGTTTCAAACGGGACAGCGGGCGGCTTTCCACGATCTCGACTCGGTCGCCGGTCTTGGAAGTGTTCTCTTCGTCGTGGACGTGGCAGACGGTTCGGCGTCGAATTGTCTTACCGTATTTGGCATGCGCCAACACACGTTCGACTTCAACGCGGCGCGTCTTATCGGCGCCATCTGACGTTACGATCCCGATCTCTCGCTTACGCATCTTCCGCTCTCGCAAAACTTGACGATTTGTCTTCAATACTCTGCCGACGACAATCAGCTCTTTTTCTGAGCTGCGATTTCGCGCGACCGCAATTCGGTCAGAACGCGAGCAATATCTCGTCGCAATTTCTTGCTGCGATGGCCGACGGTCTTGTCCGACGCCGCCTTCATCTTCATATCCAGCCGTTCACGGCATGTTTCGTTCAACTGGAGTTCCAGCTGTTCGTTATTCAAATCTTTCATGACCCTACCCTACTTGCGTGCGGCTTAAGAAGCCAACTCGCAGACTAATGAGTCCGACCGACCAGACGAACGCGGACCGGCAGCTTGTAAGCAACGCGGGCAAAACACTCGCGTGCAGCCGCTTCGCTAACTCCAGCCAGTTCAAACAATACCTTACCTGGACGAATCACGGCCACCCAGTGATCCGGCTCGCCTTTCCCGGTACCCATTCGCGTTTCCAATGGACGCGCGGTCATGGGTTTGTTCGGGAAAATGCGAATGTAAAGCTTGCCTTCACCACGGACGTACTGCGATACCGCCACACGGCAGGCTTCGATTGTGTTTCCGCGAATCCGACCGGCTTCCACAGCTTGCAAGCCCCAGTCACCAAACGCAACTGTGATGCCGCGGCTGGCATTACCTTTTACGCGCCCTCTTTGCTCTTTGCGGTGCTTTACCCGCTTGGGCATGAGTGCCATCGTTCTGCTCCTGCTCGTATTCGCCGAGGTTAATCCAAACTTTGACCCCGATGACACCCATCGTTGTCTTCGCTATTGCAAACCCATAGTCGATGTGTTTGCGAATCGTGGACAGCGGGATCGAACCCCGGCTGGCCTTTTCGGTTCGGGACATTTCCGCGCCACCCAAGCGGCCGGAAAGCTCAAGCTTCATCCCGTCGACACCCGTCTCCATCACCTGATCGAGCGACCGCTTGACCACTCGGCGGAAGCTGCCTCGCTTCGCCAATTGTTGGGCAATGTCCTCTGCAACCAGCACCGCTGATTTAAGCGGCTGCGAAATTTCGACGATCTTCAGGTCCATTCGGCGACCAGTCAGATCTTCGAGTTCCGCCTTCAGACGATCAACTTCCTGGCCTTTACGACCAATGATGATCCCCGGACGAGCCGTGTGCAGATGCACCACGACCTGGTCGCGAGTTCGTTCGATTTCAACGCGAGGAATCGCGGCGAACTCGTATTTCTTCTTGATGAACGTGCGCAGCTTATGGTCTTCGATCAGGAGATCGCCGAATTCGGAACGCGAAGCGTACCAGCGGCTTCGCCAGTCTTCGACGATCCCAACTCGAAATCCCGTCGGTCGAACTTTTTGACCCATGGAACTGTATCCTTCCAACTAACCAGATTCTGTTCGACTACTTCTGCTCGGGCAGACTGACCGACACACTGATGTGCGACATACGCTTCTTGATCATGAAGCCCATCCCACGCGCATGCGGTTGGATTCGCTTCAACGTCGGGCCGCTGTCGACACCGGCTGTACGAACAACCAGGGCATCCGCGTTCCGCACACCCGCTTCTTCAGCGTTAGCGATGGCACTTTTCAGTGCCTTCTCCAGCATTCGGGCTCCGCGATGCGGCAGATACCGCAAGGTTTCCAAACCTTCACGTGCAGAACGACCCCGCACCAGGTTTGCCAAATGCCGTACCTTCATCGGCGAGATACGGGCATAACGAATTGTCGCTCGGTAGTCCATGACCATGCTCTCAAAAAAGGCGATTCGCCTACTTATTGCCTTTGTTTCCGTGACCCCGGAACGTACGGGTCAACGAAAACTCGCCCAGCTTATGTCCGACCATTTCTTCGGAGACATACACGCTGACGAAGATTTTACCGTTGTGAACCATGAACGTGTGCCCGATGAATTCCGGCGAAATCGTCGACCGGCGGGCCCACGTCTTGATCGGTTCTTTCTTGCGTCCTTGCATGGCAGCTGCCTTCGCGATCAACTTCGCGTCGACATACGGCCCCTTCTTAAGACTTCGCCCCATGGTGATTCGCCTCGAGCCTCTCGGCCCATTCAAAAACAACTAAACGGAATTCAGTATTACAGTGAAACCTGTCCATAACGTCGTGACTTGCGGCGGCGAATAATCGCGTTTCGCGTTGGACGTCGTGGATTTCGAGTACGGCCACCCTTGGCCAGCTTGCCGGTGGGGCTAACGGGATGCCGACCGCCCGAACGACGGCCTTCACCACCACCCATCGGGTGCGAGATCGGGTTCATTGCGGAACCACGAACGTAAGGGCGGATCCCCTTGCGACGAACGCGACCGGCTTTACCGATGACGATCATCGAGTGCTCAGAATAACCAAGTACACCGATAGTTGCACGGCACTCGGCAGGAACTCGACGAACTTCACCGGATGGCAGAGTAATCTGAGCCCAATTGCCTTCGCTGGCATTCATCACGGCATACACACCGGCACTGCGGCAGAGCTGTCCACCACGGCCTGGCTGCAATTCGATGTTATGAATCGAGGTGCCGACCGGAATCAGTCGCATCGGCATACAGTTACCGAGCAACGGCTCGACTGATGTTCCGCTACCAATCTTCGCACCGGCTGCCAGGCCTTCTGGAGCCAGGATGTAAGTCTTTTCGCCGTCCTCGTACTGAACCAGAGCGATTCGGCAAGTACGATTCGGATCGTATTCGATATGCGTGACGAGTCCGGTGATGCCGTCCTTGCTTCGTCGGAAATCAATTTGACGGTAAAGAACTCGCTGCCCACCACCACGGTGACGACAGGTAATCTTACCCTGGAAGTTGCGACCACCGCGACGCTTGAATCGCGACACCAGAGTCTTCTCTGGACGCTTCTTCTTGTCGGTGATGTCCGCAAAATCGCTAACCATCCCGCCGCGGCGACCGGCGCTGGTTGGTTTGTATGTTCTAATGCCCATGGCGAATCCTAATCTGCAATCAACCGACTCTGACCAAATCCAAATTTCTTAGAACAGGGCGATGCGATCGTCTTCGTGAAGCGTCACGAGAGCTCGCTTTGAAGCACCTGTTTCTCCGAGCAGAGCCTTGAATCGACGCGTCTTACCCACGCGATTCTGGATGCGCACGCCGGTCACTCGAACCGACCAATGCTCTTCCACGGCTGCCTTGACGCTTGTCTTGGTGGCCGAGTTGTCCACCAGGAAGACAAACGTATTCCGTCGCTCGGACAGATGCATCGTCTTTTCGGTGATAATCGGGCGTCGCAAGACCTGATGACCCCGCAACACAATTCCTGTTTCCACAGCCATCTCTAACCTCTTCTCAATTCTCGCTGGACTCAGTTCAGGCGGTCGGCTGATCAAATCGCTTCTTAAATCGCTCAATCGCGTCGACGGTCACAACCAAGTATCGATTGCGGAGCAGAGTTCCCGCATTCCACTCGGTCGCTGGAACCAGAGAGCAACGCTCGATGTTTCGGCAGGACTTCCAGACGATTGGGTTTGGTTCCGCGATACCGATAAAGCAGCTCGCTTCGCCAACACCAATCTTGTTCAACATCTTCGCGATCGGGGCCGTCTTTGGCTCTGTGATTGCCAGCGAGTTCAGGACGAACAACTCGCCGTCGCGAACCTTGCTGGCAAACGCCATTGCGGTCGCTCGTCGCAATGCTTTGCGAGGCAGGCGGTAGCTCCAGTCCTTCGGTCGCTTGGCGAAGCAATGACCACCACCGCGGCGGACCGGCGTTCGCTTGTTACCCATACGGGCGTTGCCGGTGCCCTTTTGCTTGTACATCTTCTTGCCGCTACCGATCACTTCGGCGCGAGACTTCGTTTTCGATGTCCCGAGCCGCTGATTCGAGCCGTACATAATGACGGCCTCGTGCAGCAGGCGATCCGAGATCACCTTCGCGAAGTCATCAGGATTCAGCTCACAGCTTTGACCTGTGGGCGCACCTGATTGGTCGTAAATTGGAAATGAAGCCATTCAAATCACCAATGTGTTGTCATTCGACATCAGAAGAACATCGCACGCGACACTGCTATCAATAGCAGTTGGTCTCGCGAACAATGACATAACCGCCAGAGTAGCCAGGAATGGCCCCCTTTATCAGCAGCATTCCAGCATCCGCGTCGGCTTGCCAAAGTCGCAACCCGCGCACTGTGACTCGCACCCCACCCATCCGACCAGGCATCTTGGTTCCCTTGAACACCTTGCCAGGATCGGTACTTTGTCCGGTGGAACCACCAGATCGATGCACCTTCTTCACACCGTGGCTCGCGCACACACCACTAAAGTGATGTCGCTTCATCACACCAGCGAAGCCACGCCCCTTGGAAACACCGATCACGTCCACCTTCGGACATTCAGCCAGCTCGGATGCAGTCAGCACCTGCCCAACGGTATACTCAGGAGCATCGCGAAACTCACGAATAAACCGCTTTGGCTCGCAATTTGGCTTCTCAACCTTACCTGGACGAGCAGCATCCAGCACGGCGACAGTGCCTCGCTCGGCACGGCAAGACAGCCGGCGAGGCTTGTCTTCGAAGCCTAACTGAGCTGCGTTGTAACCATCGCGATCCATCGTCCGCAAGCGCAACACAACACAAGGACCCGCGGCGACGACCGTCACCGGCACAATCGCGCCGCGACTATCAAACACCTGCGTCATGCCGACTTTACGGCCAAGCAACCCACGAGACATGACTGACACCCTAGCCAACAGAACTGAATTTCAAGAAGCACGACTAGCAACGCTAGTTAACGGACGCACGAATCTTGACGTCGACGCCAGCTGGCAGCGACAGCTTATTCAGCGCATCGATGGTCTTTCCGGTCGGTTGCAGAATGTCAACCAGTCGTTTGTGCGTGCGAATTTCGAATTGCTCGCGTGATTTCTTATCGATGTGCGGGCTACGAAGAACGGTGTATCGTTCGATGCGGGTTGGAAGTGGCACCGGGCCATGCACAACCGCACCAGTTCGCTTTGCCGTGTCGACGATTTCTGCGGCTGATTGATCGAGGACCGAATGGTCGTACGATTCCATGCGAATGCGAATTTTTTCTTGTCTTGGTCCTGACACGCCCAGAATCCTCTCGAAGCAACTACAAAGACTACCGGCACCCCAAAATGGGGAATTAGAGATGGTATTGTCGGAGGATTTGAATGTCAACGATCAGGCCGGAGTTTAACTCCAAAATTCTGCTTGCTTTTGGACATTCTGCTTCGTAGGTATCGCGAGGCCCCGGTGCGTTGCTCGAAAACCTTGAAAACCGCGTGGTCGCAATGGTTTCTGAGACATTTTGATCTTGTAATAAATGCCCTAAATCTCGTATCGGGTGGGCCGAATAATGTGGCGGATTTCTGCCGTTGCCTGTATCGAATATTGGCGGTGGCGAACTATACCTCCTAGATTGCCTGTGTTTCCAGTGATTGCCTGTGTCGGGTGAATCTTGTTGGTTCCATTTTTGTCCCCTGCACTCGTCGTAATCTGTGGATGTGTTGACGATATTTCGGTTAGTATGGTCATGACTGTCGTTGTTGGGTCTGAATAACAACCAGTCATCTAAAGAGTTGGAGTGATTCGGAGTGGCGTTGACGGATCGGTATCTGCAATTAAGCCCTTTCCTCGCCCCTTGGTGGTTAAGCGGCGCTCATCGACAGACGTTGGCGGCCGGATGTTGGTTCGGTCGGTTGAATCAGTACCAAGCTATTCCCCGCCAAATCGAATTTGATGATGGTGATATCGTCATCGTTCATGACGACTGTCCTCCAGGTTGGCAGCCCGGCGATCGAGCCGCGTTGCTGATGCATGGGCTTAACGGCAGCCATCAAAGTCCGGTGCTGGTGCGGCTGGCGGCAAAGCTGACGCAGCAGGGAACACGTGTTTTCCGTTGGGATATGCGCGGTTGTGGTGCCGGACGTGGCCTGGCCCGCTTGCCATATCATGCTGGTCGGTCAGATGATTTGGCTCGAGTGCTCGAAAACATCGTTTGTTGGTGTGAGACGCACGACGCCGCATCATGGCGTCGCAACAGAATTGTTCACCGCGAACCTTATTTGAGCCTGCTGGGAGTCTCCCTGAGCGGCAATATTCTGCTGAAGTATCTGGGCGAATCGCCCGAACGCATTCCGAGCGAGGTGCTTCAGGCGATTGCGGTCAATCCCCCCATCGACTTGTCACATAGCCTGGGGGCTCTTCGCAGGACGCTGACGGGATGGTATGACCGCCATTTCGCCGGCAAGTTGTTTAGTGACTTGTTGCAGCGTCGCTCGCAGAGACCCGATGCGCCGATGCCAGAGCAATGGAATCGGCCACGAAGTTTGATGGAGTTTGATGATTGGTACACCGCTCCCGTAAGCGGTTTTTCCACGAGTCGTGAGTACTACGACCGCTGCAGTGCCATGCAGTTCATGCCGCAAATTCAAGTGCCAACGACGATTATTACGTCACAAGACGATCCAATGGTCCCGCTGCAGATGTTCACTCGCTCTATCGAATGCTGGTCGCCACAAGTGCGGTTGGCGGTCGCAGCCGGCGGTGGACATGTGGGATACATCGCACGTCGCGGGCAAGATCCGGACGAATTCTGGCTCGATTGGCGAATTCTCGAACTCATGTCGCGTCACTCGCACGATCTCTTTGCAGCCGCGTAACTTCTGGCGACAGAAGCGTCTGGGTTCAGTCTTGAATTCGGAAGTGGCACCCGTTCACAACTGGTGAGCGGCTGTTCCCGGACTCTGTTCGATATCAGTTGCGTCATTTCAAATTTCAATGAGTGACCAATTGCAAGTCTCGTCCCGCGCTGGTTGAAGTCGCCGCCGAATCCTCGAAGAATGGTGCGACTTAGGTCAAAATATCCTGTCAGCAATCACTGACGACTGCTCGATGCGAAATGCCAGGCATGCAGCCTCGACAGATCCATTGCTGTTCGGGAGACTGAATTGATGCACTTATAACGTGACCCTTGCAAGACGGAGTTATCACGATGCCGACGCCACTCGAAACACTGGTCAGCTGTGGTACGAAATTATGGCTCGATAGTATTGATCCTGATCTCGTGCTCGAAAATCGCAAGTTCGGAGCCACCGGAGCAACATCAAACCCCATCATCATTTCCGATCTGCTGAAAACCGGTCGGTTCGATGACCAGATCATCGAACTGTCCAAGCAGGGGCTGTCGGACGCGGATATCGCCTGGGAGATGACCGATCGGCTGGTGAAGCAGGCTCAGGATGTCTTCGCCGAAGTTCATCGCAGCACGAAAGGCGACGACGGCTATGTCAGCTTCGAACTGGATCCGCTGTTAGAAGCGGCCGATTGTCCGCTGTCGCATGATGAAAAGGTGGCTCGGTACATCGAGCTCGGCAAGAAGTGGGCGAAGGGGCACACGAACCGCATGATTAAGGTACCAGGAACGCCAGCTGGCCTGGGTGCCCTGGAAGAACTCGCCGCAGCCGGGATCACGTTGAATGTGACGCTCCTGTTCTCACGACGCCAGTACGTTGCGGCCCGCGATGCAATCTGGCGCGGTGCCAAGCGACGACCGTCTCTGGAAGGCTTCAAGTCGGTTTATAGCATTTTTGTCAGCCGGATTGATGTCTACACGAAGAAGCATGTGCCAGACTTATCGACAGGTGCGCAAGGCCTGGTTGGTATCGTCAATGCCCAGCGGTTGTGGCAAGAGAACCGCCAGTTCTGGTCGGACAAGAACCTGCAGTTGAAGCAAGAGTTCATCTTTGCGAGCACGGGTACGAAAGATCCCAGCGATTCGCCTGACAAGTACGTGGATGCTCTGGCTGGCTCGGACATTCAGACGAATCCACCGGCGACGAATGCGGCGATTCAAAAAATGACGGGCAAAGTCTTTTCGAGGAAAGTGGACCGACTGCCGCCGACGGAGATCGTTGCAGATATCGATCAGAAGGTCGATTTCAACAAGCTGGAAATTGTTCTGATGGAAGAGGGATTGGCGAAGTTCGCAGATCCTCTCAAGGCCCTGCTGGAACTGATCGCCAAGAAGCGTGCTGCCAAGTAGTGGACTGAACCTATCAAGGTGTTGTTGATGGCTGCAGTGACCAGAATACAAATTCGATGGCGATCGGCAGTCCTGGTCGTCGTCGGGATTTGTATTGCTGCAGTCATACTTCGCATTGCCTTCTTTTCTGCGAAGCCAGCGGATGTTGATCCCCAGGCCGCGGTGACATCAACCGTTGATCTGCCCGAATCGACATTGGGAGTTGATTCACCGAGCAACGAAGCGATCTCAACTGCTTCGCCGCACGCATTGGATGAATTTTTGCAAGCCGCCTACAAGGCGCGCGATGCCCTGAAGGGCGTCCAGGATTACTCAGCCGTTTTCGATAAACGCGAGCAAGTTGGTCGCAAGCTCGTCGCGACGAAAATGAACTTGAAGGTGCGAGTCGAACCCTTCAGCGTCTATTTGAAGTTTGTTGAACCAAAGGCCGTCGCAGGACGCCAGGTCGTCTACGTAAAGGGGAGCAACAGCAATAACCTGCTGGTTCAGGAATCAGGATACAAATCGATCCTTGGGATCCAGCCCCTGCAGCCGACGGGATCGCTGGCCATGGCCGATAACCGCTATCCGGTGACGATGATTGGTCTTCAAAAAATGCTCGACCTGGTCATTGCTCAGTGGGAAGCCGATCGAATGCAGAGCGATGTCAGCACGCGAATTGAGGCTGACGCCAAGTTGGCGACTGGCGAAACATGCACGGTCTACGAGTCGATTGTCCCGACTCCCCGCGACAAGGTTCAGTTTCATATCACTCGGCTGTGGATCGACCAGCAGACGCATCTGGCTGTTCGAGTCGAACAACTCGGGTTTCCGCAGACTGGAGAATCGAGTGCGCCAGTTCTAGAAGACTATACTTACTCCAATATCAGGACGAATGTCGGCCTGAGCGACGTTGATTTCGACGCGAAAAAAGCGTTTCAACCCTAAGCCGACCTCACGTGTCTAAGACTCGCCAGTCATCACTATTCTCCGAAGAAGAACTGCCACCAAACCTGCAGTCATGGGAAGTGGCTGCAGCGGCAGATTGCCTGGTCGCGGAAGTAGTCTTCAATCGCCCGCTGACAACGGTCTTCCAATACGTTGTTCCGAACGACCTGCGCGACCTGGTCAGTCCGGGCGAGCGGATTGAGGCCCCGTTTGGGCGAGGCAACAAGCCGACGGTCGGTTTTTGTGTGGGGCTGTCGACGGGATTGCCAATCGGTAAGACGCTGAAGACCCTGACGAGTGTTCTGGATCGCGAACCGCTGGTTGATGGGCGAATGCTGCAACTCACTCGCTGGATCGCCGACCGCTATCTCTGCGGGTGGGGGCAGGTGTTGGAAAGCATTGTCCCGGCGGGTGTGAAATCGCGGGCAGGGACACGTGAATTCACTTTTTTTGCTCTCAATCCCGCGATATTGCCGCGGCTGAATGATCGAGAATTGCTGTTCCGCGAATTAAAGTTGCCCGCGAAACAGCGTGCGGTCTTCGAAGTGCTCACTTCGGCAGCGAGCCCCTTACGTGTCGATGAGCTTTCCGAGGCTGCCAGTTGTGGCCTCGCACCGATTCACGGATTGAGGGACAAAGGATTGATCGTCGCCTCTCGTGAAAGGCAGCTTTCTGCTCCGATCATGGCGAAGCCCGAGGCCCACCGCGAAATCGTGATGAATCCCGATCAGCAGCGTGCCGTAAACACGATTCTAGAGGTTGTCAGATCAAGCCAGCATCGAACTCTGCTGTTGAATGGAGTGACTGGTAGCGGCAAGACGGAAGTCTACATCAAGGCGATTGAAGAGATCGTCAGTTACGGCCGACAAGCAATCGTGCTCGTTCCGGAAATCAGCCTCACGCCGCAAACGATACGCCGATTTCACAGTCGTTTTCCGTCCGTCGCTGTCCTTCACAGCCATTTGACGGATGCCGAGCGGCATGGGCACTGGCAACAGATTGCCAGCGGGGCCGTGCAAGTCGTTGTCGGTGCTCGCAGCGCCGTCTTTGCGCCGACGCCGCATCTCGGTTTGATCGTGATCGATGAAGAGCACGAGACCAGTTTCAAACAAGACAGCACGCCGCGCTATCACGCAGTCGAGGTCGCTCGGCAGCGAGCAGAACTCGAGGGGATTCCCTTAATTCTCGGTTCGGCAACCCCAACGCTGGAGTCCTTCCTGCGAGTGCTGCGCAAGCAAGACACGCTAATTGCGATGCCGAAACGCGTCGCACGGCTACCGCTGCCGCCGGTCGTCATTGTCGATACCCGGAATGATCCCGCCATCGCGAAAGGATCGGGCATTGGTCGAGCAATGTTTACCTCCATGCAGGCAGCCTTAAAGGCCGGTGGACAAGTGATTCTGTTCCTCAACGTGCGCGGTTTTTCGCCTGTATTCTGGTGTCGCAGTTGTGGGGAAGGTGTGAAATGTCCCGATTGCGATGTCACCTTAACCTGGCACAAGGCTCGCGGAGTCGCTCTTTGTCATAGTTGCGATTACAGCACCACGCCCCCGTCAGCTTGCCCCAAGTGCGCCAAGCCTGGTCTGCTTTCGTTGGGGATGGGGACCGAGCGGTTGGAGAGCGAAGTCAAAACTCGTTTTCCGGACTACAAGTGCCTGCGGATGGATAGCGACACGATGCAGAAACGAGGCAGTCATGATACGGCTCTGGAACAGTTTCGGCACGGCGAAGTGCAGATTCTGCTCGGAACCCAGATGATCGCCAAGGGGCTCGATTTTCCGAACGTCACTTTGGTCGGAGTGATCGACGCGGACACATTGTTGCATCAGCCCGACCTGCGATCCGCGGAAAGGACTTTTCAGTTGATCGCGCAAGTCGCTGGACGCACCGGGCGCAGTGAAAAAGGGGGGCGAGTCCTGGTTCAGACTGCCTCGCCTGATCAGCCAGCGATCATGAAGGCTGCCGCTCATGACTATCTGGGGTTCGCCACCGACGAATTGCGTCATCGTCAGGCATTGAAGGTTCCTCCTTTCACTCATCTGGCGCGAGTTGTCATCCGCGGCCCTGTGGAAAACGAAGTCAAAGACTTCGCGACAAAGATCGGTGAGATCCTTCGCAGCAGCGCGAAAGAATTGGGGTTGGAAGTTCGCCTCCTTGGTCCGGCTCCGTGTCTGGTGACCCGATTGAAAGCGAACTTTCGCTATCACCTTCAAATGACAGCGGTCGAATTGTCGTCGCTGCAGAATCTCTGGCTGCATGCTGCGCCGACGATTCCTAATCACCCCGAAATCGAATTCATTATCGATGTTGAGCCGCTCAATATGCGCTAGCCCCGGAATGTTCACAGCCTGATAGCGGCATTCTCCGGCCACCCCGGCCGTCCTACAGACAGCGCGGACATGCTTTGGTGCACTGTCCACGGTGAGGCGTTTGACTCGCACGATGGCTTAATGTCCACAAAATGCAGGGCCTTTCTTGACGACTTGGCGGTCTCGTCTTACAAGAATCGATGGGTCTTGATCCGCGATGCGGCAGAAATACAGTCACAGATAAAGCCTTCGGGAGAAATCACTTGGAGAAACCACTGGCGGGTAGAGTTGCTTTGGTCACAGGAGCTGGGCGTGGTTTGGGGCGAGCATTTGCCGAGCGATTGGCGGCGATGGGCTGCGATATCGCCGTCCACGGGATGCGAGAAAACGGGCCTTCTGAATATGGCGAGGGAACGACGCTGACCGATGTGGCTAGGCAAATTGGCGAGCAATTCGGTGTCAGAACGATTCGCATTCTTGGCGATTTGACTGTGAATGCCGATGTCGAACATGTGGTGAAGACCGCTCAGCAGGAACTGGGCCCGATCCACGTTCTGGTCCATAACGCTGGTGGAGACGTCGCGGCCGGGGGAGGAAAACCCAATCCCAATGATGCGGTGATGGTCAAAGAAATCGATGTGAAAGCGGTGCTCGATCGTAACCTGCTCAGCACGATTCTGATCTGCCAGCAGACCGCTCGGGGGATGATGGAGCGAAAAGCCGGAAGAGTGATCACTATCAGCTCGATCGCCGCGTTCAAGGGGAGCGAAAACAGCGTGATCTATTCCACCGCCAAAGCCGCCGTGGTCGAGTATACACGCTGCCTGGCAGTGCAGATGCGTCCCTATAACGTCACCGTCAATAGCCTGGCACCCGGCGACACACGAACGGGTCGCTTCCTGGGAACTCGCCAAGTCCCGGGAGACCGGATGGTTTCTGAAGGGACGCTCGATCGCATCGCCCTGGTCGACGAAGTGGCTCGTGTTGTCGACTTCTTCGCGGGCCCTTTAGGTGACTTCGTCACGGGCCAGGTCCTGCGAGTCGACGGTGGCGGCCAGTGCTGGCCAGCATGATGCGATGTCGCGATGCTTAAGAACTCCCAGTTGAGCCGCGCTGCGTCAGCACGCGGACCGATGAACACGGGGCCGTGAAATAAATACCGGCTTTCCCCAATCGAATCCCACCAAAAAACAAAGCCCCGCCGAATGCACTTCGGCGGGGCTTTTGTATTCACTCACTCACGATCAGGCGGCAGCCTTTTTCGGTGGGGCCAATCGGTTCTCACGATCGACCAGCCAGAACAACACCGGGTTAGCGATGTAGATCGTGCTGTAAGCACCCGTCAGGACCCCGATGATCATCGAGAACGCAAAACCGTGAATCCCTGCGCCACCAGCGACATAAAGGACCATGACCACGATAAACACCGTCAAGGCGGTCAGGATCGTACGAGACAACGTCTGATTGACGCTCAGGTTGATCATATCATATGTGATCTTCGGGCTCTTCCCCTTGATTTCACGGATCCGGTCGAAGATCACGATCGTATCGTTCAGCGAGTAACCGACGATCGTCAACAAGCAGGCGACCTGGCCCATGTTGATCTTAAAGTCTTCCAATCCCAGGTAGGGACCAAGCGGTGTCTTGCTGAGATATGCTCCCATGGCAATCGCACCCATTACCACGAGCACGTCGTGCGCGAGCGCCGCCACCGCCGCATACCCGAAGTAAACCTTCTCAAACCGGAACCAGATGTAGATGACGATCATGACGATACTGGCCGCAATCGCCAATAACGCCAACTTCTTCGTCTCGGTGGCGACCGAGGTGTCGAACGCATTCACTTCTTCGAAGAAGGGCTGCTTGCTTAGTGTGGCCTGAATATCCTTCAGGGCCATTTCCATGTCCGTCGTGTCGATCTCTTTGGCGGTCAACACCGAGAATTCAGAGAACTTTGGACTGGCTCGGCCAACCGATTGGTTTCCTTCATCAGCCGCCTTGGTCCCACGAGCGGACAGCAGCAACTGTACCGCGTCGTACTTCGGCTGCTCTTTACCGACTTTCAACTTGGACAGTTCCTTGGCGATGTAATCAATAACAGTCGCTTCGGACATGGCCCCGGTAAATTTCAGATCTGCCTGATGGCCCCCCTGAAAACGGGTCCTGTTCGCAGGCAGTTTCTCGGAGATGTCACCCACTTTGAAGTCGTCGAGAGTCACACGACGCAAGGCATATTCGGGACCGCCAAACGATTCGTTGATCTTTTCGCCGACTTTGGCCTGATCTGGTTCGGTGGTCCGAACACGGAACCGCTTGCCTTTGACGGCAGTTGCGTCTTCGCCGCTCAACGTCAGCCGTTCCAGACTGATGCCATTCGGGAATGCTGCTTCCAGCGGACCACGGACTGCGTCGGTGGCCTGCGGTTCGACAAACTCGAATGTCACCATCGTTCCACCGCTGAAGTCGATGTCCATGTTCTGCTCTCCGCGTGAGAACAGGCTGATTAGCCCGACGCAGATGACGACAGCCGAGAACACGAAGGCCAGCATGCGTTTGGACAGGAAATCGACCTTCGTTTCCCCCAGGAACTGCATCATTTTCAGGGTCTTGACCCAGCGTTTGCGTTCGACAATGTCGAAGCACAAGTGGCCGAAGTACAAGCACGAGAACAAGCTGACCATCAACCCGATGAACAGCGAGACGGCGAAACCACGGATCAGGTCGGTACCGATCAGGTACAGAATGACGGCCGTGATCAGGGTCGTGACGTTACTATCGATGATGGCCGCGAAGGCCTTGTCAAAACCGTTCTTGATCGCCAATCGCAGGCTGGCACCGCGGGCCAGTTCTTCACGCATTCGCTCATAAATCAACACGTTCGAATCGACCGCCATACCGATGGTCAACACCAGACCTGCCAGGCCGGGCAACGTGAAAGTGGCCGAAATGAAAGCCATCGCCCCGACGACCAGCAGCAGGTTTAACGCCAGCGACAAGTCGGCGATCACACCGGCGACCAGATAGTAGACCAGCATGAAGATGAACACCGCGACGGCTGAAATCAGGATCGCACTGATCCCCTTTGTCTGCACGTCGATCCCCAGTAGCGGGCTGATTGTAAATTCGCTGACTGGGTTTTCCTTGAGCGGAACAGCCAACGCCCCCGCGTTCAACACGCCGACCAGGCTGTCGATGTCAGCCTTCTTGAAGTTGCCGGTGATCTGACCGGTGGAACTGATCACTTCGCGAATCACAGGGGCCGACTGGATCTTGCCGTCCAGCAAAATCGCCAGTTGTCGCTGTGCTCCATCGGTCTTATCCGGAAGATTGTCGCTGGTCAACTTATGAAACAGGGCGGCACCACGGGCATTGAACGTAAAGGCGACGGCACCGGCACCATTGCTGTCCGTCGTGGCCCGCGCATTTGTCAGATAGGAACCGGTCACAGCTCGGTTG
This sequence comes from Schlesneria sp., assembly GCA_028291515.1. Classification (GTDB taxonomy): domain Bacteria; phylum Planctomycetota; class Planctomycetia; order Planctomycetales; family Planctomycetaceae; genus Schlesneria. Next base: position 18,716 of record JAQGHU010000102.1, on the reverse strand, counting down.
GGGGGATCATGCTTGATCAGCAGCTGCGGCACCTGAACTTCTTTGCCGTCCCGATCCAGCCGCGGGACAGACCGGAAGCCGACGTTGGGATATTCGCGTTCGCGATCTTTCTTGTCAGCCAGATCGTGCCAGGCCGCGACAATCACGCTTTCATCGCCGGATTTGCTGCGCAGTTCATTGATGTCGCTGGGCAACTTGATGGCCTGGTCGATCAGGGCTTGGTCGTTACGAGTCGTGGCAACGATCCCGAACTCCAGGCTTCCCAGCTTGACGATCAAGCGTTTCTTTTGCAGAACAAGGTCAGGATCGGCGCCGGGGATGATGACTTCGATGCGGTCTGTGCCGACTCGTCGGACATCAACTTCTTCAGCACCTGACGGGTTGATACGCTTGCGAATCGCATCGACCATCTTGTCGAGGGTGGCCTTGTCGACGGACTTCCCCTGCTCTTTCGCAGCGGCCAGATCGACTTCATAAACGAGGTTGGTTCCCCCGGCCAGGTCGATACCCCAGTGAATGGCGTCTCGCCAAGTCCGGCGAACGTAGGGTTTTTCGTCGGCGGCCAGTTCAGGATCGCCCGCTTTCAGGTTCTCTTTACGTACTGCGCGTTCCTTCATCACCCTGGCTTCGTCCAACCGACCAACAATCTCTTGGTAGGCGAACGGTCCCAGGGCCATGAAAATCGTCATCAGGACGACGCCGATCCGGCCTGACAGATCGTCCAGCTTCAACGACCTTGCGATCAATTTGCCGAGCAAAAAGGGCGCAATGAAGATGACTGCCAAAACGCCAAGGATGAGCCAGCCGTGGGTCTTCGGCGCTTCCAGCTGTTCTTGAAGGAGAAGCAGGCAGTTTCCAAATCCGTCCATTCGTGAGTTCCGTCCTAACGTCGTTGTTCGTGAATTCAACTATCTCAGAGATGACGGACCGCCAAGGCCCGATTGGTGAATCAATGCGTCGCGACGAATGACTTGAAGTCATGTCGTTTTGGGAGGTGTCTCGGTCTCATCTCCAAAGACTTCGGAGATGGCGGTCCGACGAAAACGGATCCGGGTGTTATCAGACACCTTCAAAGTGACCTCTTTTCCATCAGCGGAAATGTCAGTGACGCTACCGAGAATGCCGCCAATCGTCGCCACGCGATCGTTCTTCTTCATGTTTTTCATCATCAGATCGCGGCGTTTTTGATCGCGACGACGTGGTGAATCCATGAAGTAATAAAGTGTGAAGATCGCCAACAATGGCAACAGAATGATCCAGATGCCGCCTGTATCTTTCGGGGTTTCCCCCTCAGCGAAGATGACCAGTGAAGTCAGTGAAACTAGCATTCGTTTTCAACAAGTCCCGCAGGCGACAGATGATCCGGCCAAATTTCGAAGTCGGCATCTTAAACGGATCGCTGCCAACCGGCAAGTTGAGCCGCCCGGAACTCTGCCGACTTTCCTTCCCGGATCGCTTGCCGCAGTTTTTTCAGCATCTGCTGATAGTAGGCGATGTTATGCCAAGAGAGCAGGATCGGACCCAGCATCTCCTTGGCCATAAACAGATGTCGCAGATACGCTCGACTGAACTGCTGGCACACCGGACAGTCGCATTCGGCATCCAGCGGCCGTGGGTCGGTCCGGTGCTTCAGATTGCGCAGTTTCAGCATTCCTTCGCTCGTGAAAGCAGTCGCATTACGGCCATTTCGAGTAGGCATCACGCAATCGAACAGGTCGATCCCGCGCAGAACCCCTTCGAGGATATCCACCGGCCGACCAACCCCCATCAGGTAACGGGGGCGATCCCCCGGAAGCATCGGGACCGTGTAATCGAGTGTCGAGTACATATCAGCCGGTGCTTCTCCGACGCTCAGGCCGCCAATCGCATAGCCCGGAAAATTCAAGGAGAGCAAGCCTGCAGCGGAACGTTCACGCATTTCTTGATGCGTTCCGCCCTGAACGATTCCGAACAACGCCTGATCGTCGCGCTTCTGTGCGTCCCGGCAACGCGCCGCCCAGCGGGTCGTCCGATCAACCGCGTTCCTCATTTTTTCGGGAGGCGCATCATGGGGAGGGCATTCGTCCAGACACATGATGCAATCCGCACCGAGTTGCTCCTGAATTTGGACGGCCTGTTCTGGCGAAAGCTGAAGCAAACTGCCGTCAGTGTGAGAGCGAAACACGACCTTGTCGTCATCGATCTTGCGAAGCGTCGCCAGGCTGAAGACCTGGAATCCGCCGCTGTCCGTGAGAATCGGGCCGTCCCAGCCCATGAATTGATGCAGTCCCCCCATTTCCGCCACGACCTCTGCGCCGGGACGCAGCGCCAGATGATAGGTGTTTGACAAGACCATCTCGGCCCCGGCTCGTCGCAACTGCTCGGGAGTCAGGCCTTTGACCGTAGCTAACGTCCCCACAGGCATGAAGGCGGGCGTTTCAATGGTTCCATGCGGAGTCTGCCAGCGGCCCACACGAGCACCGGTAACAGGATCGACGGCATCAAGAAAAAAGCGGAAAGCGGACACGAATCATTTACTCCCAGTTGCCGACAATTCGGGAGGGGAAGGATACATGGATCGTTCGCGGCCCGAAACCCGTAGCAAAGTAGCAGGCGCACTTCCGTGTGCCGAGTTGTCGGCGAATTCATGGCTGGCGAAGCATCCGGGAAAACCAAGACACTCAGCACACGACGCGGCTCTTTCGAGCAATATGCGGTCTACTCGCAGAACTCGTTGTCAGAAACCGCGCGGATTATGGGCGAAAAAGGCTTTTTCGGGCCTGTTTTGTCCGAATTTGTCCTGGGGTCACCACAAGTTACCATAGCTATTTGATTGCGGTCGACAGGTGTGGTCGCTTCCTATCGAAAAGTTATACCGTTGGCCCTAACATCCGGGGAGTTGCCCAGCGCGGTGACTCCTCTTGAGAAATGGCTTCCAGGTTGTGAGGAATGCCTTTGTCGCTTGGCCTAAGACTTCAGCCTCCCTGATTGTGTCGGACGCCGAAAGTTCTCACGATCAGCGATAGCTCCCTTTTCGGAATTTGCGTGGTTCCGACCTTGGACTAGCCGATCATTTCGGTATACCCTGATGGGAGATTCCGCCTGAGAACAATCACTCCTGCCGTCCCTCCATGCACATTCGTCGTAAGCTACTACCGCTGCTGATTTTCAATGCTGTTGCGCTGGTGATGCCGTTGTGTACCGGCGCCTGTGGCGGGGTTCGCGTTTCACCTCAAAAGATTGAACTGGTCGGACGCCTGGCGGGAAGTCAGATTGTCATCGATGTTGAGATCGATGGGAAAGTGCACGACTTCAGTCGTGATGTCCAATACACCGTGGAACCTGCAGGGGTCGTTGATATCTCGACATCGGGTTATGTCAGACCGCTCGCCGAAGGTCACGCAGTCGTTCGAACTGAAGTTCGTGGCGAAGTTGTCTCCATCCCCGTGACCGTCAAGCAATTCGCGACGCCACCGGCCGTTGATTTCGAACGCGATGTGATGCCCGTGCTGTCTCGATACGCCTGCAATTCCGGCCCGTGCCATGGGAAGCAACGGGGGCAAAACGGCTTTCAGTTGAGCTTATTAGGATTCGACCCCGATTTTGACTTCGAAGCATTGGCAAAAGAAGGTCGCGGGCGACGAGTCTTCGCCCCGGCCGCTGAACGCAGTCTGCTGTTGCTGAAACCGATCGGCGAACTGCCGCATGGCGGAGGTAAACGCATTGATCGCGATTCCGCCGAGTATCGAATTCTGGCCGACTGGATCACCTCGGGCATGTCGCGACAAGATGCCACAACGATTGCAGCTCTGACTGGTGTCTCTGTCGAGCCACATGAACGCGTGTTGCCGCGACTGGCAAAACAGCAACTGCGAGTGACCGCAAAATACAGCGACGGATCAACCCGAGATGTCACTCGTTTGTCATCGTACATGTCCAACGAAGCTGCCGTTGTCGCGGTGAATGAAACGGGGTTAATGACGGCGGGGCCGATTGTCGGTGACACGGCGGTGATGGCGCGTTACATGGGGCACATCGATGTCAGTGGCATCGCGGTCCCGCACCCGGAACCAGCCAGTGACGATGTTTATCCCAATCTGCCGCGGCAAAACTTCATTGATGACCTGGTCTGGACTAAGTTGAAGACGCTGGGAATCACTCCGTCAGGCCCCTGCGCCGAGCATACTTTTCTACGACGTGCTTACCTGGACATTGTTGGTCGTGGTCCGACGGCGAGCGAAGCGAAAATATTTTTAGACGATTCGGCCGCGAACAAGCGAGAGGCGTTGATCGATCGCCTGCTGGCTCATCCCGAATATGCGGAGCATTGGGCGAACAAGTGGACCGATCTGCTGCGACCGAATCCCTATCACGTCGGTATCAAGGCGACATTGGCATACGACTCGTGGATTCGCGATACCTTCCGGAAGAACAAGCCGTATGACCAATTCGTGCGCGAACTGCTGACTGCCAGAGGGAGCACGTTCCGCGATGGCAACACGGTGATGTTTCGCGACCGGCGGGCTCCGGAGGAACTGACGACGATCGTCAGCCAGTTGTTCCTGGGAATTCGGCTCGAGTGCGCGAAGTGCCACCACCATCCGTTTGAAGTCTACGGACAGGACGAGTTCTATTCGTTTGCGGCATATTTCGCGAAGTTAGGTCGCAAGGGAACTGGAATCTCGGCCCCGATTTCGGGTTCGGAAGAATTCATCTTCGCGGGAACGAATGGGGCTGTGAACCATCCGCTCAAACACACGCCAATGACTCCCAAGCCTTTGTTCGGGACGGCACCAAGTCTGGACAACCTTGACGATCCACGCGAAGCGCTGGCCGAGTGGATCACGTCGGATCAGAACGACTTTTTTGTTCAAACGATGACGAACCGTGTCTGGGCCGATCTGATGGGCCGCGGATTTGTTGATCCGATCGACGATCTGCGAGCCACGAATCCGCCATCCAATGGTCCGTTGTTGAAAGCACTGGCGGACGACTTCCGAGCGCAGCACTATGACATCAAGCAGCTGATTCGCAGAATCGCCACGTCGCATGTCTACAGCCTAGATTCGGCTCCGAACGATAAGAATGTCGCGGATCACCTGAACTTTTCGCGTCACTATCGGACGCGACTGCGAGCGGAAGTGCTGCTCGATACCGTTAGTACAGCCACGGGTGTTCGTGAGGACTTTGAGGCGATGCCGCTCGGTTCCAGAGCCAAGGAATTGTGGACCGCACGCATTGATTCGTTGTTCCTGGATGCCTTTGGTAGACAAGATCCGAATCAAGATCCTCCTTGTGAACGGACGCTCGATACGACGATTGTTCAGTCGCTGCATCTGATGAATTCCAACACACTGTCGCGCAAAGTCGCGAGTGATCAGAGTCGAGTTCACGAGTTGGCGCAGTCGGACAAGACGCCAGCTCAGATTGTCGAGGAGTTGTACTTGTCGTTGTATGCCCGGCGGCCTGCGACAGACGAGTTGAATGACGCGGTCAGTCTCTTCAGTGAGTCTGATACGAATCGCCGTCGAGTGATTGAAGACCTGATGTGGGCGCTCATCAACACCCCCGAATTTGTATTCAAGGATTGAGTTGCCTGATGTCGGAAGAAGCCCTCCCCGCTGAAGTAATCTTGTCACACGCAGATGACACCGGCGAGATGTTTCCGGAACTGGATTGGCGTTGGGAAGATGTGCTGGCGGGGTTGATGCCGATTCTCGCGGTGCGAATCTCGGTGGGTCTCTATCCCGAAAAGCTACAGCCATTGGCGATTCCGTTGACCGTGATCGTCACGACCTGGATGTGGTTCTTTCCTGTGGTCATCGCGCGTCTGCGCGGCGCCCAACTTCGGTTGCCCCCATTGGCCACCTCTGCGATGGAGGCAGTGATCGCGATCCCTACGACGATGATGATTTGGATTGGCTTGGGAATTGTGCTGGGTATCACGCTGCAACTCTTTCCTAACATCAACCAAAACACCAATCCCTTCGTCGAGCCTGCCGCTCGAAATCTCGGCAATCCCCTGTTCTGGTTGTTCTTGTTGACGGCCTGCACGGCCGGGCCGCTGGGCGAGGAATTGTTTTTCCGGGGGATGATTTATCGATGGTTGAAGCAGCACGTTGACATCAAGTCAGCGATTCTTCTTCAGGGCTTGTTGTTCGGATTCGTCCATACTTACGGTGTTCTGCATTCGATTCTCGCGTCGTTTCTGGGGATCGCGTTCGCAACAGCTTACGAATGGCGCAAGACGCTGGTGATGCCGATTTGTCTGCATGTCATGCAGAACACGGTGGCCATGATCGCGACGTTGGCCATGGCATTGATCCTCTCGACAGGGCCGTTTCTGGGTGTCTGGGGTGAAGGCAAACAACACGGCTGTCAAATTACGCGAGTCGAACCGAACGGAAGCGCGGCTGATGCTGGCATCCAGGTGGGAGATATCGTTGCCGAATTTGGTTCCGAGCCCATCACTGACTTCGATAGTTTAAAGGGGGCCATCGGCAAGTATCGAGTTGGTGATCGAGTGAAAATGAGATACTTTCGATCTGACAAGATGCAGCAAGTTGACGTGAAATTAAAATCACGAAACCAGGTCGTCGAAGACTGAATCGCGAATTGACTGGAGTTAACAATGAGCAGCTATCGAAATTGCGCTGGTGTCACTCGCAGAAACGCGATTCAGTTCGGCCTGGGTGGATTCTTTGGCCTGGGACTCGTCGATGGGATCATGCGCCGCGGGATCTCTGCCGATACGGGGATGCCCGCACGCACCGAAGCCAAAAGCTGCATCCTGATCTGGCTCGATGGCGGGCCGACTCACTACGAAACTTTTGATCCCAAGCCGCTGGCTCCGAAAGAAGTGCGCGGCGAGTTTGAACCGATCTCGACCAAAATTACCGGCGGATTCTTCTCGCAGCATCTGACTCGACTGGCGGGCATGGCGGATAAACTGGCGATCGTGCGTTCGATCTGCCACAACCAGGGCAATCACGGCGCTGGCAATCACTACATGATGACCGGGGCACCTCCGCGAATTCCTGTTGGTTGCGGAGCCTTCGTCAGCTTCCACCCCAGCCTGGGATCGGCGACGGCGCACGCCCGAGGCCATCAGGATGGACTGCCCGCCTACTTTTCAATTCCCAGCATGACTCGCTCTGGCGGGCCAAATTTTCTGGGAGCGCAGTACGCGCCGTTTGTCGTTCCCGATAACCCGAACAGTGAATCGTTCCGCGTCAGGGATGTTGCATTGCCGAGCGGAATCACCGACGAACGATTCACGAAACGCGAATCGATTCGCCTCCGGGTCGATCGTTTGCCAAGAGTGACCGATGCCGCCGCCGCCGCCGATCCGGTTCGTGCGCTCGACGACTACTACATGCAGGGTCAGCAGTTGATGCGCAGCGAGAAGGCTCAAGCCGCCTTCAATATCCACAAGGAACCGCCGACGGTCCGCGATAAATATGGACGACACGCTTTCGGCCAGCGGGCGCTGCTCGCCAGGCGATTGGTCGAAGCGGGCGTCCCGTTCATCACGCTGAATGAAGGGGGGTGGGATCATCACACAAAGTTGTTCGAAGCATTCAACAAGCGAATGCCTGAAATCGACCTAACGGTTGCAGCGTTGATCGACGATCTGGATCAACGCGGCCTTCTGGACAGTACGCTGGTCGTCATGCTTGGTGAATTCGGTCGCACGCCGAAAATCAACAGCGATGCCGGTCGCGACCATTGGTCACAGGCGATGAGCGTCATGTTGGCCGGAGCGGGCATCCCCGGCGGACAGATCATCGGGGCGACGGACCGAGCGGGCTATAACGCCGTCGATCGCGTCCTCTCGCCAGAGCATTTCGTGTCCACGATCTACAAGAAATTGGGAATCGATCCCGATCAGATCCTGTACACGCCGCAGGGGCGGCCGACTCATCTTGTCAGCGATCCGACTCCGATTGCGGAGTTGTTTGCTTGAGCGTTGTAGGGATGCGTCTGTATTGCAATCTGGGCGAGCCAAATTGCCGCGAAGTTGCATTGCGGACTTTAGTTGTTTCGTAAGCATTTATTTGATATGCGTTTGCGGAATATTGCCTTGTGCAGAAACGGCAAAATGTCATGAAGGCGATGACGAGGTTGCTGTTTCCTGCGAAAAGCTTCGCAACAAACAACTTAGAGCATCGGCAGCGACAATTTTCGGCGGACGGTTGAAGCAGATTCGACAAATCGTTACCTTTTCTCCTCCCTCGGCGGACCATTTCGCCCTTTGTGCGCGTGCGGTCTGGCTGGCTCCATGAATTGTTGTTGCGGGATGAAGGTCTTTCTCCTGCGTGTTCGGATACTGACGGAAGGCGGACGGTCGTGATCGCTCCACAGACATCATTTGTCAAACCGGCGGAAGTGCGCCAAGGTGGAGCGTACGCTCCGAAGTGGTACGTTGTTGATGCCGAAGGCATGATCGTTGGGCGTTTGGCAACGCAACTGGCGACTGTCCTGATGGGTAAGCACAAGCCTGAATACACTCCTCATTGCGATACCGGTGACTACGTCATCGTGTTGAACGCTGACAAGGTGCGATTTACGGGTGGTGAAATGGTCCACAAGGATCATGAGCACTACACGACCAAGATGGCGAAGAAGAGCTATCAGTGGTTCACCGGCTGGCCAAGCGGTCAACGCAATATCGCAGCGCTGGATCTGTGGGCCAAGAAGCCAACTGAGATCCTGCAACTGGCCGTCAAACGCATGCTGCCGAAGAACGCGTTGGCCCGTCACATGCTGGATAAGCTGAAGCTGGTTGTCGGAACAAGCCATCAGTTCCAAGCTCAACAGCCAGCCCCGCTGCCCGAGCATCTGCTGCCTAAATAGTCTGTTTTCGCTTAATCAAAATACTTCAGTCTCCAATAGCAACCGAATTGGCAGTGCCCCATGGACGATACGACAAGTTCCGTTGAACCGGGTGAATTGACGTTCACGCAAGAAACTTCTGCCCCCGTGGCTGCAGTCGAGCCACAGGCTCCGATTATCCGCCGTGGCAAGCTGGACCGATTCGGCGTGGCGATGGGAACGGGACGTCGTAAGACGGCCGTGGCTCGTGTTCGCCTGAAGTCTGGCAACGGTTCCTTCGTGATTAACAATCGCCCCATGGAAGAGTTCTTCTGTATTGAGCGAGATCAGATTCTGGTTCAGGCTCCGCTGAAGGCGACCGAGAAGCTCGGTACCGTCGACGTGTGGGTCCGTGTTAACGGTGGCGGAACCACTGGCCAGGTCGGAGCGATCATCCTCGGTATCGCTCGTGCCTTGGAAGCGATCCATCCAGGTCTGCACGCCACGCTGGCCGATGGTGGCTACCTGACCCGCGACAGCCGAATGGTTGAGCGTAAGAAGTACGGTCACAAGAAATCCCGTCGTGGCTTCCAATTCTCGAAGCGTTGATTTGGGAAGTTAATATCAAGTTTGCTAACAGAACCCCACTGGACTTGTTCCGGTTGGGGTTCTTGTTTTAGAGATTGCTATGAGCAGCATCCGGTCATCAGCGGGAACATTAGTTTACAACCCGCTGCTTCAGCCGGATCTGAAGTTGATGCTGGCCGAAAGCGACGACATCGGTCTGCAGCAGTTCTGCGAAGTTCTGAACCCGGTCATCATCGCCGAGGTGTTGCAGGGGCTGGATCCCGCCGACACGTGGCGGGTGCTGTCATCGACGGCGATTGATCGTCAGGCCGAGATCTTCGAGATCATCGAGCCCTCACAGCAGATCGAACTGATCGCGGCTGTCGATCGCAAGCACCTGTCGCAGTTGGTCGAAGCGATGTCGGCTGATGATCGCGTTGACTTGCTTGAGCACATGGACGAGGAGCAGTTGGAAGCGCTGCTGCCGTTGATCGCGCAGGCCGAACGAGACGAAATCCGCCGGATGTTGTCCTACCCGGAGGACTCGGCCGGCTCGATCATGACGACTGAATATGCGTTGCTGCCCGAGAACATCGGTGTCAGCGAGGCGTTGAATCGGTTGCGTCAGCAGGCACCCGACAGCGAGACGATCTACTATGTGTTCGTCGTCGACGACGCGAGGCACTTGCACGGGGTGATCACACTACGTGAGCTGATTCTGGCTCGGTCGAATTCGTTGCTGGCTGATGTCATGCGACGCGAGTTGATTGCCGTACGCGTGAGCGACGATCGGCAAGAAGCGGCGCGGCTGATCGCCAAGTTTGACTTGATCGCCCTGCCGGTCCTCGACGAGGAAAATCGGCTGGTCGGCATCATCACACACGACGACGTGCTGGACGTGATTCAGGAAGAGGCGGCTGAGGATGCCTATCGTCAGTCCGCGATGCAGCCGCTGGAGCACAGCTACCTTTCGACGCCCCTGTTGACGATTGCCTGGAAGCGTGGAATCTGGCTGTTGGTCTTGTCGGTAATGGCCTTGGGCACGGCGACTGTCATGCGCGCATTTGGCAAAGTCGAGAACGACAGCAATTGGCTGGATTGGTTTCTGCCGCTGGTCCTTGCGAGTGGCGGCAATACGGGTTCGCAGTCGGCAACGCTGGTCATTCGGGCGATGGCGATGCAGCCGCTGTCTCGACAAGACCGCATCCGCATGGCGATTCGAGAGCTCTTAACAGGCATGATCCTCGGACTGGTGCTGGGGCTCTTCGCTTGGCTGGCGCTCCAAGGCCTGTTCGGGCGGGACTGGATGCAGGCCGGTGTCGTGGCTGTGACGATTGCGCTGGTTGTCACCATGGGCACCGTCACAGGATCGCTGTTACCGATGTTTTTCGAATCGCTCGGAATGGACCCCGCAATCATGTCGAATCCGCTGATTGCGTCGTTGAGCGATATCGTCGGCGTGGTGATCTATTTCTCGGTGGCGATCTTGCTGCGATAAAATCAGCCATCGGGATCGTCGATAATTTGCTGTAGTCGCTCGGCATGTTCGGGAATCAAACGCGTCAACCAAGAATCATCAAGCAATCCCACCCCCAGAAGATCGCGAAGATGCATCCGGTCTTTGTCACGAAATGAATTCAACTTCATTCTGACAAGCGCCTCCAAAGACAATACTTGGTATTCCTCGGCTGGCACCGCCTCAGAAACATCGGCTGACGGCACAGGATATGATTCACGAACTTTCTCACCTGCGTATAGCAGATGGACTGCGTTACGTGGACTGCCATTTGGCCCGTCGATGAAACAGTCGACACCCATTAAGTTGTGGTGGGAGAACCCGACAGCCTCAAGGGCGATTTTTACCGAATCGAAGTCTGAGCGGCGGATTAGAATATCGACATCCTGTGTATTTCGCACGGCCGCACGATCCACACGAGCAACCCATGCTGCAACCGCGTTTCCACCAGCAACCGCATAAGGAATCGAAGCAGTCTTCAGTGCGGCAGTAGCACGACATGCACGTTCTCGTACGGCTTCCACGGCTTCAATCATCCTTTTCCAAGAGAAATCTTGAAGTACTACTGCCATCTACCGCCCTCGCTGATGTAACGATTTCGCCTGATTAGCTTAATCCATCAGTCATGTCGCAGCCACGTGAAAATGCATAACTTCCTTCGGGACATGACATGCGCTCGGCCGACAGCATCGCTATTGACCAGCTTTCCCGATCAGATCTATCCTTCCCGCCCAGTCCATCAGTTCTCACAGGGAAGGAGCGGTGCCAAGATGACGACATCCGACGCAAATGACCTTTCTAGTGATGATGAATCTGGTGAAGACACCTTCTGGGGACAACTCGACGAGGACTCTGGTTCGGAAGCGGGCGACTGGGCTGGCGAAGAGTTAGAAGCGGCGTATATGCGAGCCATGGAGGTGCTGGAGGCATCGGATGCTGAGTTGCCGCCTATACCGACTCCGGTTGATCCCGAGGCGGAGTTTTTTACAGCAGAAGCGGGGCCGGTTTCCAATTCACAAAGTGTGAGCGACATCACGCAGGAAGCTTCCGCGACTGTTGAAGCTGCGTCCGCCACATTGCCTGTGGTCCCGGAAGCGGAGATACCCGCTGCGGACCGAATCAGTTCTGAAGAGTTGACTGCGGAGCTGACGCAGTTATCGAACCAGGCCACCAATCGAAAACCTGTCGCGCCTAAATCTGGAACTGTGACTCCTCGCGAGATTCTCGAGGCTTTGCTGTTCGTGGGTGGCGAACCACTGACGACTCGTAAGTTGATTGGTGTGCTGCGAGATGAATTCACTGCGGCATTCATCGAGTCGCAGATTGATGGATTGAATGCTCAGTACACTCGCGAAGGTCGCCCTTACGAGATCCGCCTTGCTGAAGGGGGCTACCGTATGACCTTGCGGGAAGACTTCGAGCGCATCCGCCGCAAAACGTATGGGCTGGGGCCGAAAGAGGTCAAGCTTTCTCAAGAAGCGATCGAAGTGCTGGCGGTGATTGCCTACCATCAACCACTGACGGCCGCCGAGATCGATCAACTTGGCAAGCCGGGTTCCAGTGGTGTTGTCCGTCAATTATTGCGCCGCGAGTTGGTTGCCGTGGAACGCAGAACCGGGAAATCTCGCGACGTGACCTATCGGACCACGCCGCGATTTCTGTCCCTGTTCGGCATCCGCAACCTCAACGAACTGCCGCGTCACGAGCAAGTCGCGTACAAGTAGACGGACTTGCGTCTCCAGTTCAGGGGCCGTCGATCTTTAAACCCGGCATTGCCTTCTGCAAGGTTTCTTTGGCGTCTGGACTGACCTGAATACAGTTATTGATCAGCAGCTTCTTCAGCTTCTTGAATTCGGGAATGAATTCCAGAGTCGCCGGAGAGATTTCCGTGATGCTGAGATTCAATTCTTCCAGGTTTGCCAGTGGCTTCAGCATCTTGACGCCGTCATCATTGATCCGCGATTCCGCCAGATTAAGGACCTTCAGATTGGTTAAGCCCGTGATTGGGCCAAGGCCTTCATTGCTGACGGGAATCTTCCAGAGCTTCAGTTCTTCTAGGTTTTTCAGCCCAGCCAGATGCTTGATTCCGTCGTCGCCATAAATTCCTTCGCTCAGATCCAGCTTTTTCAGGTTGGTCAGCCCGGCAATGTTCTCCAAGCCGGGGTCAGTCGACATCGTGTCGCGCAGTTGCAGGGCACGCAGTTCTTTCATCCCTTTCAGCGCGGTGAGTCCTTCGTTGGTGATCCGAGTTCGCACGAGAGACAACTCACGCATCTTGGTCAGCCCAGCCAGTTGCTTGAGCCCATCGTCTTTTACGCGCGTGTCGTCGAGTTCCAGGATCTCCAGCGTGGTCATCTTCTTGATGTGTTCGGCTGCGGCATTGGTGAAGAGTTCGCCCCAAAGATTCAACTTGATCAAGTTTTTCAGCTCGGTCAGTGGTTCGAGCCCAGCATCGCTGACCTTGGTGGCTTCGAGCATGAGGGCCCGCAACTTGGGAAGCTTGGCGACTGCCGGCATCCCGGCGTTGGTGACGTTGGTGAAGCGGAGGTCCAGTCGTTGGAGATTCTTCAGGACCGATAGTTTTTCCAAGCCGGCATCGGTCAGATTGGCGCGACGGATGTAGAGCGTTTCGAGCTTCGTCAGCCCCACCAGATGCTCGATCCCACCGTCATTGATGTTGGAGTTGATCAGTTCAACAGCCACGAGGTTTTTTAATCCGGCGATCTTGGCGACCTGATCATTACGGATTTCGGGTCCGAATGCGACGATTCGTCGCAGATGAGTCAGCTTGGCCAGATCGTCGAAAACTTCGTTAGCTTCCTCTGGCTTATCCAGGGATTCGGAGGTGAGGTCGACTTCAGTCACCTGCTTGTCTTCGTCGACCGAGACTTTTGCTCCCAGTTTTTCCAGCTTGGCAATGAGTGATGGTTCATCTGGAACTGCATCATCTTCAATGGGTTGCGTCGTATTGGTTGTTGCGGGAGGGGCTGTGGCAGGCATCGTCGGAGCTTTTGGAGTCGATGGCGGCGCGGGGGGCGAAGCCGGGCATCCAACCAGAACAACCAGCAAAGGGAGCGAAATCAATCCAATCCGGACACGCATGACAGGCTTTCTCAGGCTGGACTTAAGGAAGAATCGTGGTCGATAAACCGAAACGGACAGAGTAGCCGTGCCGTCGGGGCAACGCAAATCTCCGTCGCCGACCGTCTGCCGCCATGTCAATGCTTGCCGTGCGGTTTTGTGGCCCTTATCATTCCAAAATTCGTATTATTCACCGACTTAGGTTAGTCGTCGGTACTTGGGCCCGGTTTTGTCTCTGTAGTTTTTGAAGCAGCCGTGTTGGCTGATTCGCTCTCAGAATTCATCCCTCGGCTACGTTGCTATTTAGCATTGAGGAACCTGCGTTGCGCGCGATCATCAGTGATATCCACGCCAACTTGGAAGCTTTCGAGGCGGTCCTGGCAGACATTCGCGGGTTGGGGATTACAGAGATCTATTGCCTGGGTGACATTATTGGGTACGGTCCCAACCCCTGCGAATGTATCGACAAAGTGATATCCACCAACATGTGCTTGCTTGGCAATCATGATCAAGCCGCCTTGTTCGATCCGGAGGGGTTCAATGCCAGTGCAGAACGGGCCGTGTTTTGGACCCGACGCCAACTGGAAGCGGGAACAGGTACGGCGGCTGACCGACGGTGGGAGTTCCTGGGCGAACTGCCCCGTGTTCACCGTGAACCGAATTTTCTGTTCGTGCATGGTTCTGCTCGTAACCCACTGAACGAATATGTGTTTCCGGAAGATATTTACAACCAGCGCAAGATGGAGCGGATCTTCTCGCTGGTCGAGCAATATTGTTTTCAGGGACATACTCACATCCCTGGCGTCTTTACCGAAGACTTGAATTTTCTGGCCCCCGAAGAGATCGACTTCAAGTATGAGTTGGGGGCGAAGAAGGTCTTGATCAACGTCGGTTCCGTCGGACAACCCAGAAATGGTGATCCGAGGTCGTCCTACGTCGTTCTAAATGGGAACACCGTCGAATTTAAGCGGGTCGAATACGATTTCACCAAGACGGCCCAGAAGATTTATGACATCCCCGACCTCGACAACTTCCTGGGCGACCGCCTGAAAGATGGGCGATAAGCAGCGGGTGAGTTGGCCTTGGCATTGTTTCTGCCTGACGCAACGTTCCGATGAACGCAACGACGCGTCTTTAAGCACTTTGCTACCGAAGTTTTGGTAGCGCGATTTAGCGAACGAGATCAGCATGGATCAGCGGCGGTTTTTGGTTTTCTTCACGGTTTCCATGTTGATGTGGATCGGCTGGATGCACTTCCTGGTTCCGGTCTTGTTCCCGCCACCACCCCTGGTGGCACCGAAGCTTCCTGAATCCGTCGTGACAGAAGTTGATGAACCCGCCGATGCGCTGAATCCGTCAAAGGGAGCACCAAGACTGACTCGACACCCTTCGCGATCAATCTGGATTGGTCCGCAGAAGGATGAGGAAGATGCAGCGAAGCTGGATGAATTCTTTCTGGCTGCCAACTTCAGTACCGAAGGCGCCAGCATTGATTCCATTGAACTGACCGATGTGAAACGCTACCCGGCATTTGGCCATCGTGGACAGCGATTGAAGATCTTGGGAAGTGATCCATTCACGGATCGCCGGACCATGGAATTACAGGTTCCTGCAATCGACCAGGTTTTGAACGGTCAATCGGTCGACCATGCCAACTGGGAAGTCGTCGATCAAGCAGCGGACTCGGTCACGTTTCGTCTAACGTCTCCCGACAACATCTGGGAGCTTACGAAGAAGTTCCGCTTGCGCCGATTGACGGCCGAAGAACAGAAACAGCCTGGTGTGCGTGACAACTTTGCTGAAGGCTACAAGGTCTTCATGACAGTCACGCTGAAGAATCTGTCTGACGACGCCAAACCAGTTTCTTACGTCGTGCATGGCCCGACAGGTATTCCACTCGAAGATGCCGAGAACGCATATAAGTACCGCGACATTCGGATGGGGTTCTTGCGTGACGACGGTTCGACTGTCGACGACAGCAAGCTGAGCGCGACGGATGTCGTGAAAAAAGAGAAGGCGAAGACGCCACTGATCTGGGAGCGGCCGATCAAGTATATCGGAGTCGATGTCGCCTACTTCGCAACGTTGCTGTTGCCAGGTGAAAATCAGGTTCGGCAACGAACTGTGGCCAAATCTCAAGGGGTCACGGTTTCGGAAAACAGGAAGACGATTGCTTACAGTGATATCTCTGTCGACCTGACGTCGAAGGACTTCACTGTTCCCGCCCATGGTTCGATCGAGCACGAATACACTCTGTATGCTGGACCCAAACGACAGCAGTTGCTGTCGCAGGTCTCTGCAGCCGCTCTGATGGACTATGGCTGGTTCGATACGATCTGCCGAGGGATGCTCTGGATCCTCAATACGTTCCATGCGATGGGTCTGAGCTACGGCCTGGCAATTATCTGTTTGACGATTGCCGTTCGAACCTGCCTGATTCCTCTGTCGAAGCATCAGGCCGCCCACTCGGCAAGAATGAAAGAACTGCAGCCGAAGATTCAGGCCCGGCAGAAAGAACTGGAAGCGCGGCACGGTAAGAATACCGAAGAGTACCTGAAAGCATCGCAAGAGCTTGTTGCCGAGCAATCGAAGATGATGCTGGGTGGCTGCTTGCCAATGTTGCTGCAGTTGCCAATCTTCATCGCTCTGTATCGCTCACTGAGCAGCTCGATCGATCTGCGAATGGAACCGTTCCTGTGGTTCCAGAACCTGGCATCGCCGGATGCGCTGTTCCGGTTGCCGTTCGCGGTTCCCTTCCTGGGTTGGACCGAATTCAACTTGCTGCCGTGTATTTCGATCGGCTTCATGATGCTCCATCAGAAGCTGACGATGCCGCCGCCGCAGAACGAAGAACAGGCCGCGCAATACAAGATGATGAACATCATGATGTTCGTGATGGGAGCGACGTTCTATCGCGTTCCAGCTGGACTGTGTCTGTATTTCATCTCGACAAATATCTGGAGTATGACCGAACGCTGGATCTTCGAAAAAAAGGCAAAGGCGGCGGCCCTGAATCCGCCGCCAGCCCTGGTCAACGTCCCCGGCAACCCAGCCCCGCCTAAGAAACCTTCCGCTTGGTTGGCAATGTGGCAGAAGTGGCAGGAGGCAGCGGATAAGGATACTGCCATTCGGCGTACGGATAAGAGTGGCAACAGCATTAGTGATGACAACAGCAAGAACAAGAAGAAGAAAGGCAAGCGATAGGTTGATCGATGGATCTGTCGCTGGATGACACCATCGTCGCCCTGGCCTCCGCGCCAGGTTCGGCATGTCGAGGGATCGTTCGGATCTCGGGGCCGACGATCCGTCAGGTTCTGGCGGGCTGGTTTAGGCCTGATGACGACGATGCGTGGCGCAATGCTCGAGTCGCAATGGTGCATCCGGGCCAGTTGATCACTATCAGCGAACGTGCCCCGATTACTGTCGATGTTCACGACTGGCCCAACCGCCGGAGCTATACGGGCCAGCCTCTCGTTGAACTTCATCTCCCAGGATCGCCTCCTCTTTTGGAGGCGGTTTTGTCTTCACTTCACCGTCGAGGCGTACGCCCCGCCCGAGCGGGTGAGTTTACGCTGCGGGCGTTCCTGGCCGGTAAGCTGGATCTGCTGCAGGCTGAAGCTGTCTTGGGCGTGATTGATGCTCACGATCATCATGAACTTCAGGCAGCGCTCGCGCAACTGGCTGGTGGGCTATCGGGCCGACTGTCGGCTCTCCGCCATGATTTGCTGGAGTTATTGGCCGACCTGGAAGCGGGGCTGGACTTCATCGAAGAAGACATCGAGTTTGTATCGCGGTGCGAATTGCTGGGCCGAATCGCGACGGCACGTCGCTTCGTCGAGGATCTGTTGCAGCAATCATCCAGTCGCATGCAGTCGCGAACGCGAACTCGAGTCGTACTGGCCGGTCTGCCGAATGCGGGCAAGAGCACGTTGTTCAACCGACTGACCGCGAGTCAGTCTGCATTGGTATCGCCTAGCGAAGGGACAACTCGAGACTTCCTGCAATCGCCAGTCGATTGGGCGGGAATTGCTTTCGACCTGATCGATACCGCCGGCTGGGAAGATCGAACTGAGCAGATTGCTCGGGCTGCGCAACTGCATCGGTCTGAACAGGTGGAGGGGGCGGATCTCGTTGTCTGGTGCTCCGCGGCAAATCTTCTCGCCAGCCGTCGAGAAGAAGACAGCCTGCTCTTTGAACAGACGCGTCAGTGCGCTCGGGCGTGTGTCCGTGTCCAGACTCAGGCAGATCGACCCGATGCAGAGATGTGGTTGCGTGAAGAAGGTGCGTCGTCGATTGAAATCGATTCGAATGGCAGCGACAGCCCAGAAGTGAGCGCTGTGACAGGGGCAGGCTTCGATCGGTTGGCGGAAACGCTGCGAGAATCCCTCGCGACTTCGCACGGCTCGGCTCGGCAATGGCTTGGCATGACTGCGGCAAGATGCCGGGAAAGTCTCGAGGGTGTCATCGAGGCTTTGAAACGCGCTGAAGAGTCGGCAGGAATTGAATCCGTCGGAGACGAACTGATTGCAGTCGACATCCGAGATACGCTTGATCATATGGGTCACATTCTTGGTGTCATCTACACAGATGATATCCTTGATCGAGTCTTCAGCAAGTTCTGCATTGGCAAGTGATTGGGAGGGCGAGGCGGGCGAGGCTCCTGCCGAGCCGCGCCTGTGATTGTGAGTCCATCGACACGCGCGGCTCGGCAGGAGCCTCGCCCGCCTCGCCCTCCCAATCAATTGCCAATGCAGAACAT
>JAQGHU010000083.1 GCA_028291515.1 Schlesneria sp. | reverse complement strand
ATGCAGCCGGGGTTGTGTCATGCAGCCGGGGTTGTGTCATGCAGCCGGGGTTGTGTCATGCAGCCGGGGTTGTGTCATGCAGCCGGGGTTGTGTCATGCAGCCGGGGTTGTGTCATGCAGCCCAGTGTAGAAATCTTACTCTTTACCTCTAAGCCCTACACCCTATTCCGTCGCTTGGCCCTCAGCCCTTACCCCTCAGCCAGCCAGTTGTGTCATGCACGGCACGGAAATCCAAATCACCACCCTCCCTTCGTCAGAAATCCGTCTTCATCCGTGCCAATCCGTGGCCCCGGAGCTCCGCTTTCCGTCGCTTGCTCTTCTCCTCGGAGGTTGTGTCATACAACTCTACTCTCTTCCTTCGCGACTCCGCGGCTTCGCGTGAAAATTGCCTTTTCTTCCGCAGTGCGAGTAGGAAGCGATCCCTGTTCAGCAGCCAGAGGATGTGTCGGACACTTTTCACAATATGACACCTCAAAATCCGTGTTCATCAGTGTCAATCCGTGGCTCGCCTTCTCTTGAATTCCCTATTCCAGATAGCGTTTCGGAATCTCAGCACCAGCAACATGTTCCAGCTTCCGGATTTTGCACATCTGGTACACGTTGATCCGGAAGTCAGGGCAGGTACTGACCAGGCAATAGGCGTCTGTCGGACTAAAACCATAGTCTGTGATCAGCCAGTCCATCAGCATGATCGTTGCTGTCTCAACGGCGATTTCCAGCGGCCGCGAAGCAAAAATTGCGACGATCGAGTCGGGTTTGTCGATGCGCATATAGGGGATCTTGCGACCCTTGATCAGTTCAAACTTCAGTCGCGTCGTCGCTTTCGTCTCGGCCGCAGTTCCAGTGAACTCGGTATCCCCCTGGCTCGCGTGGACATCACCCATGCAGAAGAGAGCACCCGGATGGAAGACTGGCAGGTGAATCCGGTGGCCGGGTTTCACGTCGCGAATGTCGAGATTCCCGCCCCATTCTCCCTGGCCGTCCAGACTCGTCGTGACTTCGCGATCCGGGCAGACTCCCAAGGTGCCAATGAAGGGCGTGATTGGCCAACTGATCTTGTCATTGAAGTGCAGCGTCCCATCGCGAGTTGTTCCGCTCGGGCCGGGTGAATGCTGGAAGATCTTCGTCGTGTAGTCGCCCGACAGTTCCGGCCAACGAGTCGATTCCCCCAACGGCCCCCGACGTGGGCCCGTGGCGATCCACGAATAGCTGTCGACCAGAATGTCTTCGATCGTGACGACCAGCGTGTCCCCTTTTTCGGCCCCTGCGATATGGATCGGCCCCGCGATCGGATTGGCCAATGCCGGCGTGCGGTCAAAGCCGGGACGTTTGCCGGGGATCGCCTTGTCTGATTCAGACTTGAAAAAGCCGGTGCTGGCGTCGTAAGTCTCGATCTCGACGCTTTCGCCCGGTTGAATTTTCAGCAGTGGCTCGTCACGAAAGTCAAAAGCGTACTTACGAGCTTGTTCGCGATCGATGCGTTGCATGCCTCTGTCCCCGAAAACATGTGCGAATTCCGATGTACGCACAATAGCCGCCAACGGCGACAGAATGAAGTGTTCAAGCCGAAGGTCGTCCATGCTGGAATTTATGTTCTGTCGGACTATTCAATATCCTGCATGTGACCATTGGAGCGTGCGGCCACGAGAGGTATCTTGCTGAGCATCACTATCACTCACCTCTGGAGAATAACTGCCATGCTTCGCACCGTGTTGGCTCTTGGGTTGTGCTTGCTCGCGACGTCGCCATCCTTTGCTGGCAAGGATGACGGGCGACTGGATATCTATTTCATTGACGTCGAAGGAGGAGCTGCCACGTTGCTGGTCACTCCCGCGGGCGAGTCGATACTGATCGACTCGGGCTATCCCGACAACGGCGGCCGAGACCGCGACCGGATTCTGGACGTGATTCAAAAGGTGGCGAAGCTGGATCATCTGGATCATGCTTCGGTCTCGCATTGGCATCTGGATCACTTCGGAAACCATGCCTCGCTCGCCGACAAGATCAAGATCAACAACTTCTGGGATCGGGGCATTCCTGATTCATTGAAAGAAGACGACAAGTTCGGCGAGCGGATCGCTCTGTACCGAGCGGCTTCTCAAAACCAGAGCAAGGCAGTCAAGGCGGGCGACACGTTCACACTCGAATCGCCTGGGCTGCCGCTGAACCTGAAGGTCTTGACCGCCAGTGGTGAAGTGATTCCGAATGACGGCCCTGCCAACCCGCACGCGTCGCTCCACAAACCACAGGCTGATGATCCGACAGACAACGCGAAGAGCATCAGCACGCTGTTCACCTTCGGCAAATTCAAGTTCCTGACCTGTGGTGATCTGACTTGGAACACCGAAGCCAAGTTGATGACCCCGAACAATCCTGTCGGGCATGTGGACCTGTTCATGGTGACCCACCACGGCCTGAACGTCAGCAACAATCCCACCTTTGTCCTGGCGATTGATCCCACTGTCGCGGTCAGTTGCAATGGACCCACCAAGGGTGGAGCCCCCGAAACAATTGCGACTTTGAAGAAGGTCAAGTCGCTGCAGGCCATGTATCAATTGCATCGCAACATCAAGCTCGCCGAGAACGAGCAAGCTCCGCCTGAAAACATCGCCAATCAAGAAGACTCAAACGCCTGCAAGGGAAAATGGATTAAGGCATCAGTCGCAAAAGACGGCGACAGCTATACGGTCCAGGTCGGTGCAGACGGGAAGCCAAAGGAATACAAGACACGGTAAAGACTGTCGAATGGATGAACGATTGGGGTGGCACTGGCGACGGCTTTGAGTTGCCAGTGTCTTCTCGAAGTCACAAACAGATAACAACGCGTGGCGAGTCCAATGGTCACACTGCCTTTGTACGCGATCAGACCGCGGTGAACGACACAAAGACACTGGCACCCCAGAACGGGCCAGCGTCACCGAACGGTTGTAGATATTCAAAGACAAGCGACCAATGGGAGCGAAGAATTCAGTTCCGAGCGGAAGCTCGAAGCGGGTCAAGGGCGGTGCCCTTGGAGGGAGCGATTTGGCACTACTGATTGGCATGGATGAGGCGGGGCTTGGACCCAACCTGGGGCCGTTTGTGGTCGCGGTAACGGTGTGGGAAGTGAAAGGGCGACCAGAGGACTTCGATTTCTGGACTGCCTTTGACACCATCCTGACCAATGCCCCCACCGAAGCAGACTCGCGGTTGCACGTCGCGGACTCCAAGCAGGTTTATCAGCCTCAGCGCGGATTGACCGCCCTCGAACGAGGCGTTTGGTCAGCGATGCACCTCTGTGGAGCCGCCTCGGCTTCCTTTGCCAGTCTCTGTGCTGCGATGCGACCAGCACCTCCGCCCGTTCCGGTGCCGGTCGCGACGGCCCCGCCAAAGCGCGGTGAGCTATTCAGCGACGACGAACTTGCTGCTGCTCGTCCTCCTTGCGACACCGCCTGCACCGATGAAGATCATCATCCGCTGCCGTGGTACGCGGGCTACGATTGTCCGCTACCGGTGGAAGCACATGATCTGGCCCTACTCGAGCCGTGGCAAAAGCTGTGCAAGAAACTGCGAGTGAAGTTGGTCGCTGTTCGCGCCGAAGTGGTCGAGCCGCTGCGGTTCAATCGGCTGGTTCGATATTACGACAACAAAGCTCAGGCGACTTCGCGACTGGCAATGAATCTGCTACGTAGCGTCTGGCAGCCAGATCAACCCGCATTGATCGTTGCCGACAAGCATGGAGGACGAAATCGTTATGATGGCTTGCTATCAGAAACCTTTGGCCAACCCGTAAATTGCATCGAAGAAGGAGCCGAGCGAAGTACTTACAGACTTGGCAAAGGCGAGCTCCGTTTTCAGCCGCGGGCGGAATCTCACGGTCCGGTGGCGTTGGCATCGATGACCGCCAAGTATTTGCGGGAACTGGCGATGCATCACTTCAATAAGTATTGGACGGAGAAGCTGCCAGAACTAAAGCCAACTGCAGGTTACCCCAATGATGCCAAGCGGTTCCGCGAGGAAATCGTGGTCGAACAACGGCGGCTCGGGATCCTCGATGATCACTTATGGCGCGAGCGTTAGTCGACTGCGGCAACTTTGCTGGTCGGGCAAATCTTACGGGCGAACAAGGTCGTAGGATCGGTTCGACGTTGCAATACCAGACGATCCCGGCACCTCAGAAGGCGATATGGCAATTCACGCGGTTTCCAGTTCTAATTCGATTTCACAACTTGGATCCGCATCACCCGCACCCACGCCTCAGGAGATTCTCCCGATGTCTGGCGACATTCAGAGCGTCCTGCACGAAACTCGCAGTTTTCCACCGCCGGCCGAATTCACTCGTCAAGCGAATATCAGCAGTGAAGCTCAGTATCAGCAGATGTGGGAACGGGCCAAAGATGATCCCGCCGGATTCTGGGGCGAACTCGCCCAGAACCTGCACTGGTTCAAGAAGTGGGACCATGTCCTGCAAGGCCAGATGCCTGACACCAAGTGGTTCGTCGGCGGTAAGATCAACGCCAGCTACAACTGCCTCGATCGGCACCTGACAACTTGGCGAAAGAACAAAGCCGCGATCATCTGGGAAGGTGAACCCGGCGACAGCCGCACGCTGACCTATCAGGACTTGCATCGCGAAGTCTGTAAGTTTGCCAACGTCTTGAAAAAGCTGGGTGTGACCACCGGCGACCGCGTCACCCTGTACATGCCGATGATCCCCGAATTGGCGATCGCGATGCTGGCCTGTGCTCGCATCGGCGCGACGCACTCGATCATCTTCGGCGGGTTCAGTTCCGATGCAGTTGCGGACCGCAACAATGATGCTCAAGCCAAGCTGATCGTCACCGCCGACGGCGGCTGGCGACGCGGAAAAGAAGTTCCTCTCAAGTCAGCGGTTGATCAAAGCCTTGAGAAGTCGCCGAGCGTCCAACGAGTTGTCGTGGTGCGACGCACGGGGATGCCGGTCCAGATGATTCCGGACCGGGACTACTGGTGGCATGACCTGATGGCTGATGTCGACGCCGACTGCGATGCTGTCGAACTGGATGCCGAACATCCGTTGTTCATCCTGTACACATCTGGCAGCACGGGCAAGCCGAAGGGTGTGCTGCACACCACGGCGGGCTATACGCTCGGCACGATGATGACATCGAAATGGGTCTTCGATCTGAAAGACGAAGACACCTATTGGTGTACGGCTGATATCGGCTGGGTGACGGGCCACAGCTACATCGTTTACGGCCCGCTGGCCAACGGCGCGACGACGGTGATGTACGAGGGAGCCCCCAACTGGCCGCATGACGGTCGGTTCTGGGAAATCATCGAGAAATACCGCGTCAACATTTTCTACACGGCTCCGACGGCCATCCGCGCCTTCATCAAGTGGGGCGACCAATGGCCTCAAAAGTATGATCTGTCGAGTTTGCGGCTGCTCGGCTCCGTGGGTGAGCCCATCAATCCCGAAGCGTGGATGTGGTATCACCGCATGATCGGTGGCGAGCGATGTCCGATCGTTGACACGTGGTGGCAGACGGAAACGGGCTCGATCATGATTTCGCCGTTGCCGGGTATCACGGCGACTAAGCCGGGGAGTTGTACGCGACCACTGCCGGGGGTTGTTCCGGACATCGTGAACAAGGACGGGGAAAGTCTACCTGCCAACAGCGGCGGTCTGCTGGTCATGCGACAGCCGTGGCCATCGATGTTGAGGACCTTGTATGGCGATCATCAGCGATTCAAGGACACCTACTTCAGCTCGATTCCGGGCTGCTATTTTGCCGGGGACGGGGCTCGCAAAGACGAAGACGGCTACGTCTGGATCATGGGTCGTGTCGACGATGTGCTGAACGTCGCCGGGCACCGCTTGTCGACGATGGAAGTGGAATCGGCACTGGTGGCGCATCCGCAAGTCGCCGAAGCGGCCGTGGTTGGCTTCCCACACGATATTAAGGGGGAAGGAATCTGCTGCTTCGTCAGTTTGAAGAGTGGCGATGGCAGCGAACAGCTGGAGCGTGAGCTGATTTCGCACGTCCGCAAGCAGATCGGTGCGCTGGCGACACCTGACAAGATAAAGTTCAGTGCGTCTTTGCCAAAGACTCGTAGTGGAAAGATCATGCGACGCCTACTGCGCGATATCGCCGCGGGCCGTGAATCAGCTGGAGATACTAGCACTTTGGAAGATTACACGGTCCTCGCCAAACTCCGTGAGACGGAAGAGTAATTCAGAAGAGCAAAGAGATTTTGAAACACAGAGGCACAGAGAAAACAGAGGAAGCCAAAAGCGAGTAGAGGCCTAAACCATTCTTAGTCTTTGATCTCATCTCTGTTTCCTCTGTGCCTCTGTGTTTCAATCTTCTTCTTCTGATCCCATTCACGCATCGCAGCAGTAATCTTCGCTGACTTGCGTCCCGCGAGCCGTCTCGGGACACTGCTGCAGCAGACCGCTCGTTCCCGCCCGCCATACTCTCCGAGATCCATTCATGCGACGAAACACCGTGAAGGCTGCGTTGAAAGCTGGCCAGCCTCAAGTTGGAACGTGGTTGTCCCTGGGTAACGTCTTCGCTGCCCGGCTGATGGCGCGAGTTGGTTTCAACTGGTTGACGGTGGATCTCGAACACTCGCCGATTGGCTGGGACAGCGCGGGTCAATTGTTTGGTGCCGTCGCTGATGCTGGTTGCATTTGCCTGGCGCGAGTTCCTCGCGGCGATCATGATTACATCAAGCGAGTGCTTGATGCCGGTGCACATGGGATCGTGGTCCCGATGGTCAACACGGTTGAAGAAGCGAAGATCGCCATCGCCGCAGCCAAGTATCCTCCGACGGGAAACCGTTCGGTTGGCGGCGGGATGCACGCGATGAATTTCGACGCGACAGCTGGCGACTACTACAAGTATGCGAACGATGAAATCCTGGTCGTCCTGCAAACCGAGTCACCTGAAGGTGTCGAAAACGCCGAGGCCATCTATAGCCTGCCCGGGGTCGACGCGATTTTCGTCGGACCGAATGACCTGAACGCTCAGATGCGAACTCCCGACGGAGCTGATCCGTCACCGGCCGACTTTGAAGCAATGCTGCAGCGCATCCTGGCTGCCGGCAAGAAGTGCGGAACTCCCGTCGGGATTCACGTCACCTCGATTGAAGCCTGTCAGCAGCGCATCGCCGAAGGCTGGCAATTTATGGCCTTGGGCAGCGAGTTGCGGTTCATGGTGACCGAAGCTCAGAAAATGGTGCAGGCCATGAACCTGAAACAATCCGCCGACCTCGCCCGGTACTAGCAATCGCGTGTTGGCCTCAACTTGGCGATGTCACAATCCAGCCAGCTTGGTATCCGCATCGCCAAATTGTCTCATTGGCATCCCCATGCGATCCAGCAACGACAGGTACAAGCTGCACAGCTTGCGATCATCGTCGCCACTCTTGGTGTAGTCGAGGACGCGCCCTGTTTCGAGGGCACCGCCGAGGCCACCCGCCAGAAGGAGCGGAACTTTGGTCGAGTCGTGTTTGCTACCGGACCACATGTTCGAGACGAACATCAGGCAGGAGTTGTCCAAGACCGTTCCTTCGCCTTCTTTCATCGCGTCCAGGCGTGTGGCCAGATAGGCAAGCTGGCTGACGTAATAACGCGACACGCGTTCGTAATCATCCGACTCATCGTAGTGCGAGGCAGGATGATGAGCCGTGCGGACATCCAGGAATGGATAGAACAACCCCGAGAGATCGCGACACAGTAGCAGCGTTGCAACTCGAGTCTTGTCGGTTTGAAACGCCAGGGCGATGATATCGCCCATCAAACGCATATGTTCGCGTAGATCTTCCGGCAGCCCGTTATCAGGACGCTTCATCGTGATGGCCGGCTGGCCCCGGTCACGGGCGTTGCTGTCTGCTTTGTCCTTGGCGTCGCGAGTGCGTTCGATCCGTTTCTCGACTTCGCGTACACTCGTCAGGTACTCGTCGAGCTTGGCCTGATCGGCTCGACTGACTTGTCGATTCAGGTGGGCGGCATGTTCTTTGACTCGATCCAAAATGCTCTTGGTTCGCTTCGTCCCCTGATTGTCGAACAGACTATCAAAGGCGAGCGACGGGTAGACTTCCATCGGCACGGGCGAATTAGCGTCTTGCCATGAAATGTGCGAGCTATAGGCCATCGAGAAATTGCTCTCGTGGTAGCCCGTAATCGGCTGTTCACAACCCAGCACCAGACTTGGCAGCGAAGTCTGTTCGGCAGAGTTGTTGGCAATCACTTGATCGATACTGATGCCCCCTTTCAGCACGGCTCCTTTTTGAAGAGCAGCTCCCGAAAGGATGTTTCCTGTCTGACCAGGATGAATCCCGACCCCGGTCGCGTGTTTGTTGAACAGCCCGTTGATCACATTCAACTTGGTCTTCACAGGCGCGAGCGGTTCGAGGCTTTTGCTGAGCTCCATGTCGGCCCCAGCACCCGTGGCGTACCAGTGTTTGTGGTTGATGCCGTTTCCCATGAACAGGGCCGCAAATCGCTTCGGGAAGGCCGCTGGGGTTCCGCTACTCAAAGCGTCGGCGACTAGTGTTTCATCGCCCCAGACGGGCAGCGACTCCAGCCAGGGCAATGCCATGGCTGTCCCTACGCCCAGCAACACGGTACGACGGCTGACTCGTGACTTTGAAGTGTTCATCGACACAACCTCGGTAGGACATTGATCGCGAAATCAGTATATCGAAAATTCGTGCGGTGCAGCGAACAGAAGTTGTACCGGGCCGTTCTACAACAGGTCTCGCAGGTAGAAGTGGTGCTTGCCGAGCTTGCCTCCGTAGTTGCCGGAGGTGATGCGAATGACGCCAGCGACTGCGGCCGCGGCGTGAAGCCCCCGGCGCGTCGCCGCTTGCACATCGTCGAAGCTCAGGCCATCGATGACGATCTCATAGACGGCCTGGCAATTGTCGGGCAGTTCGCTGGTCGTGACCCCGCGAAGTGTCGGGCAATAGGCGTCATTCGTACTTGCCTTGAGTTTCGGATATCTCGATCCGACTTTGCTTCCCGAGCGGACCAAGCCGCCGGGAAACGGCAGTGCGACGTTGGTTCCTTGTCGGATGGCGTCGACAGCAGCCTCTGCAGCCTGAAGCGTCGACAGTTGATCGATCCCGCAAATGATCAGGTTGCCCCCTGCCACACCTGTGATTGTCCCGAAGTAGTCTTCGCACAGGAACTCGCCATCCATCACAGGGATCCGCCAGAAGCGACGATCTCCCAGCTTCTTCGATTTCTGAAACGAGTCACCGAAGTAGCGGATGCCTCCGCCGATCCGGATCTGCTTTTCTTTTGGACAATCGAAGATGCCGTTATAGCAGGCGGTTGTGGGACAGGTGAGCACACATTGCCCGACACGACTTTGCAGAGCCTTGCCCAGCCCATCAACACTAAAGCCAAACGCGAGAACCGCGACCCCCGGCCGGCCGTCGGGGGTCTCGTTTGCCGGAATCACTCGCTCGATGGCCGCTTCAACGTCGCAGGCGATGACACTGGTTGCATTCCCGCACAAGACAGTCGCCGCCGTTTCCGCCCAACGTGCGTTGGCGGCGGTAATAATTAGTCGTGCCGCTTTAATCGGGAAAGCTTCCGCGAACGTGTCGACGATTTCGACGCCGTTCAGATCCAAGAGAGCCGTCGCTGGCGAAGCTTCCAATGTCATTGCGGTTCCGAATGTTGGGTTGAGAGTTTCAGTTGGCATCAATTTTGGCGAAAGAATCAATTCGTCGACGAGTAAACGCGTTGCCCGCCCACATAAGTTTCATCGACAGCGATGTCCTTGATTTCGTCGAGCGGGCAGGTCAGCAGATCGGTCTTGAGGACAACAAAGTCAGCCAGCTTTCCCACCTCCAGCGATCCCTTTTCTCTTTCTTCAAACGTCAAGAACGCATTGTTGATCGTGTAGAATCGCAAGGCCTGTTCGCGCGAGATCGCTTGTTCGGCGTGCAGCGGCTTGTCAGTGCGCCGCGGCTGCCGAGCCAGAGTGATCCACATTCCCAGAAACGGATTGTACGGATTTACTGAACGAAAACTGCCAATCCGCTGCATATGGTCCGAACCACCGCCCACGACCACATTGTGCTCGAAGAGTGATCGATACGGTTGGAAGTAAGTCAGACGATCATCGCCAAACTGTTTCCGCAGGGTCGCTCCGTCCAGCCACAGCCAGGCCGGCTGTAAATCAGCCACGATCCCCAGCTGTTGCATCTGCTGGATGGCTTCGAGGCTCATGAAGTTGCAGTGGGTAATGCAGGGGCGGCACGGGCGAACCGAGAAATCTTTGTTGATCTCGGTATACGCTTGGATCAAGGCATCAACCGCGCCGTCGCCGACGGAATGAGCCGTAAACTGCAGGTCACGCTGCAGTGCATAGCGGGCCATGTGGACCAACTCCTCCTGCGGAATGAATCGCAAACCGCGGTATTCCGGATCGGTGATCGAATAGATCTCGCTCTTCCCCCACGGTTTCTGCATGTAGGCGCTCCCGGTCAGCATGCCGCCATCCAGGAAGACCTTGATCCCTCGCAGCCAGAGTCGGTTGTCGTACCGATGCAGCGGGTGATCTGCCACCTTTTGAATTCCCGCTTCGATCTCGTTCCGGCTTCCACTGCCATTGATTCCATACGACAGGAACACGCGACACGAGAGTTCGCCACGATCTTTAAGCTGCGAGTAAGCAATCACGGCATCATCATTCGCGGCACGATCAGCGACGCTGGTCAGACCGACCGAATTGTAGTCGCTGAATAGCTGCTTCAGTCGCAGCATGCGATCGTCGAGCGAGGCCGATTTTTCATTCGACTTGGCTTTGACGAACCGCAACGCGTTCCGCAGCACTCCGGTTAGTTCGCCAGTCACAGGATCTTTTTCAATCTGCCCCGCCTTGCCGTCGGTGATCTGAAAATCCTTCGTGATGCCGCTGAGCTCCAGGGCGAGTGAATTGCAGACGCAATCGGGATTCGTGCTGAACATCACGGGGTTCTTCGGAGCCACCGCGTCCAATTCTTTTCGAGTTGGGTATCGCTGGTCTCGCAACCGCGTGATGAACACTTGCCGCACTACGATCCATTCGCCGTCGTTCAACAATTCGGCCCGGGCGGCAACGTATTTCAGCACGTCGGCAACCGTGTCCATCTCGGGAATCGGATGGTCGTATTCATAGAGCGACGCACCCGTCGCGTGGACATGCGAATCGCACAGACCGGGGATCACAGTCCGCCCGTGCAGATCGATGAGCTTTGTTTCTGGCCCGGCCAGCTTCGAGACATCTTCGTTCGTGCCGACGGCGACAATCCGCTGTCCTCGCACGGCCATTGCTTCGGCGATGGAGAATTTCCCATCGACAGTCACGATTTTGCCGTGATGAACAATCAGATCGGGAGATTGAGCATGCGCGCAGGTTGATTGCCCGATGATGAAACAGAGCATTGCCAGGGATTGCAGCGTGCCTCGCATCATGCTCTCCGATTGATATGGGATGCCACCGAGGGACATTGGACGCACTCTTTGAATCGATCTCAAGGGACGCCGCGCGAGACGAAGTGAATTCGACGTGTTAAGATGAATGCCATGAGCGACGAAACCATATCCTGCCGCGACTGCGATTCCGCTACGACCAAGCAAGCATGCCCGCAGTGCGCCACCTCCTTTCTGTGCGATCTCGCTCAAGGCAAGGACCACTGCTGGTGCATGAAGCTGCCCGCCGTGATGCCGGTCTGCTCCGGTGCCAAATGTCTGTGCGAGAATTGTCTTCGTTCGGCGATTGATGCCCAGAAGAACCAGCAGTTGCCAAGTTCGTGAAGCGCAGCGATCAAGGGTTGGCCAGGCTGTTCGAACTGCGGATCGGTGCTGTCAGCTCGGACAATGAGACTCGTTGTCGCCCAGCTTGATCGAAGTTATCGGGATGCAGCCAGCGTTCGAACGCGATCTTAAGTACCGGCCATTCCGAATCAATGATCGCGTGCCAGGCGGTATCGCGGCTGCGTTCTTTGTAGACCACGGCTTGGCGAAAGACCCCTTCAAACGAGAATCCCAGCCGCAAGGCGGCTTGACGAGACGGTTCATTCAGGGAATCGCACTTCCATTCGTAGCGGCGATAACCGAGATCGAACGCTCGCTGCATCATTAAAAACATCGCCTCTGTCGCGGCCGGAGTTTGCCGCAGTAGCGAGGTAAAATGGAGATGTCCGACTTCGACCACTCCTTTGGCGGGGGTGATTCGCAGATAGCTGGCCACGCCGACCGGTTGTTGACGAGCCACATCGACAACGACAAAAAAGAGAGGATCGTTCCCCAAACAACTGGACTTCATCCACGCCACGTAAGCCGCTAAGTCCGCGAATGGACCGTAGGGCATATACGTCCATGACGGACCGTCGTTGGCGTGCAACGCAAAGAGCGACGCCGCATGCCGATCGGGGTCCAGTGCTTCCAGCCTACAGTAACGCCCCAGCATCGGTTCGCGACTCGGTACGGGCCGCGGTGTCCACCCTGGAAGCGGGGATCCAATGGGCTGGCCAAATTCATTCTGTCGCATGACGCGGCTCATCGAGTGGGAGTGGAAAATACCCTGCCAGACGGTTTTGGGATGATATCGGAGCGCCGCGAAGAATCCCGCTCAACATTGACGAAATCAACGACCGATAGTATTATTTTGATTAGTCAAAACTTTGTTTTCGATCAACATGCTTGCCTGAAACCCCGCCGACTGAATACATATGACATCTCGGAACCGTCTTTCTTCCTGGCTGATTGTCTGCGCCATTGCCGCCCACTTCGGATCAGGCTGTAGCCCGGCGAACCCGTCAAAAGAGTCGTCTGGCTCGTCAGCGTCGGCACCGAAAGTGACCAAAATCGTCACCACGACGGGGATGGTGACCGACATCGTGAGACATGTCGCCGGTTCGCGAGCCACCGTCACGGCGCTGATTGAGTCGGGCGTCGACCCTCATCTGTTCAAGCCAACTCGCAGCCACATCAAGCAACTGCAGGATGCTGACGTCGTCTTCTTTTCGGGGCTGACTCTGGAAGGGCGGATGGTCGAAACGTTCACGCAGTTGCAACGTTCCGGCAAACCCGTCTACGCCGTGACCGAGTCGCTCGATAAAGAATACTTGCGATCGCCGCCTGACTTCGCGGGCCACTACGATCCGCATGTTTGGATGGATGTTACTGCCTGGAGCCAGTGCGTCGATCACGTCGCAAAGTCGCTCGCCAAGTTCGATCCGCCCCATGCCGAGGAATACATCGCCAATGCGAAGGCGTATCGAGAAGAGCTGACCAAGCTGGATGACTATGTTCGCGAGTCGATCAAATCGATTCCCGAGAGGCAACGGGTTCTGGTGACAGCTCACGATGCCTTCGAATACTTTTCGCGAGCGTACAAGATTGACGTGAAATCAGTGCAGGGTGTGACGACCGAATCGGAAGCCGGTGTGCTGGATGTGAATCGATTGGTCGATTTCCTGGTCGAGCGCAAGCTACCGGCCATCTTCATCGAATCCAGCGTGAATGCAAAGAACATCCAAGCGGTCATGGAAGGGACCAAGTCACGTGACGTGGTGATCGGCATCGGGGGTGAATTGTACTCCGACGCCATGGGGGTCGAAGGAACCTACGAAGGAACGTATATCGGCATGATCGATCACAACGCCACGGTGATTGCCGCATCGTTGGGGGGTAGCGTTCCGGAAAAAGGGATGAACGGGAAGCTCGCTACCGAGATCAAAGGTGGTGAGCCCAAATGAGCAATCACCTGGATTCGTCACCCCTTTCCATTCATGACATGACTGTTGCCTATCAGCGCCGGCCCGTGTTGTGGGACATCGATTACTCGGCCCCGTCGGGTAAGTTGATCGCCATCGTCGGGCCGAATGGTGCGGGCAAAAGCACCCTCATCAAAGCCGTGCTACAACTCATTCCCGCAGCATCTGGCGATGTCGTCTTTTTTGGTAAGCCCTACCGCGAGCAGGCTAGTCGAATCGGCTACGTGCCTCAGCGAACCAGCGTCGATTGGGACTTCCCGATCGATGCCCTTGGCGTTGTCGCCATGGGCTTGTATCGAAAGATCGGTTGGTTTCGCCCGGTGACTAAGAAGTACCGACTGCAGGCCCTGGCCGCGTTGGAGCGAGTCGGCCTGGCAGAATTCGCCTCGCGGCAGATCAGCCAGCTTTCGGGTGGGCAGCAGCAACGAGTTTTCCTGGCGCGAGCCCTGGTTCAGGACGCCGACTTGTATCTGATGGACGAGCCCTTCGCGGGGGTCGACGCCGCGACCGAACGAGCGATTGTGGATCTGTTGCGCGAATTGCGAGCCGCCGGCAAAACGGCGCTCGTCGTGCATCACGATCTGCAAACTGTCGCTGAGTACTTTGACGAAGTCCTGCTTCTCAATATGCGACTCATTGCCAGTGGTCCTGTGGAACAGGTCTTTACGACGGAGAACTTGCGGCGGACCTACGGAGGCAAGCTCGCATTGCTCGATCAAGTGGGATACCGGATGAGTCACAAATAAATCTGATCCAGCTGTTTGCATCTGCCTGAAACGAATCTTGCCTACTTTCTGTTTGCCCGTAGACCATGCTCAATAGCGACATCTTTCGAGTCCTCACGCTGCAAGACTACAACACGCGAGTCGTGTTGTGTGGAACGATGCTGTTTGGTGCGTGTGGCGGGATCGTCGGCGCGTTTATGCTGCTTCGTAAGAAGTCGCTCGTCAGTGACGTGGCCAGTCACGCGGCGTTGCCCGGGATTGGGTTGGCCTATCTCATTCTCGAGGCACTCTCGCCGGGAACAGGCAAGTCACCGGTCTGGCTGCTCGTCGGGGCTGCGATCGGTTCGGCCAGCGGTCTGTTTTGCGCAGGACTCATTCAGCGCACACGCTTGATCAAGGAAGACGCCGCTCTGGGGATTGTCTTGAGCGTCTTTTTTGGCTTCGGGATTGTCCTGCTGAGCGTCGTACAAAGTTTGCCAACGGGCAGCGCGGCGGGTCTGTCTGAGTTTATCTTCGGTAAGGCCGCGGCGCTCACGGCGGCAGACGTGACCACAATTGGTGTCGCGAGCGTGATCATCATGCTTGCCTGCGGCTTACTATTTAAAGAACTCTCGTTGTTGTGCTTCGATGATGCTTACGCGGCGGCTCTGGGCTGGCCGACCTGGTGGCTGGACCTGCTGCTGACGACGCTGGTCGTGGCTGTGACTGTGATTGGAATGCCCAGCGTCGGCTTGCTGCTGGTCGTCGCTCAACTGGTCATTCCCCCGACCGCGGCACGGTTCTGGACAGACCGCCATAGCGTGCTCACGATCATCGCCGGAGTCCTCGGCAGCCTCAGCAGTGCCGTCGGAATCTTGGTCAGCGCTGTCATTCCTCGATTGGCGGCAGGCGCCGTTATTGTTCTGGCCGGAACGACGATCTTCTTGATCAGTATGCTGCTGGGGACACGACGTGGAATCCTTTGGAATTGGCTGAGTCAGCGAGAATCACACCGGCGCATCGGACAACTCGATCTGTTGCGCGCCTGTTTCGAAGTCTTAGAACGCGAACACAGTTTCACTAGTAGCCCTGAAAGCGATCCGGCGACGATGCCATTGTCGTTCGAGCAATTGCAGGCGGCTCGATCATGGACCGCCTCGCGATTGCGAAGCATCCTTTCCATCGCCGTTAGCGATGGCTCGATCCGTCAGGGGGCTGATGGAAAATATCGTCTGACGAGCGAAGGGATGCGATTGGCTCGCCGCGCCACGCGCAACCACCGTTTGTGGGAAATGTATTTGATTCACTTTGCTCAAACGGCTCCCAGTCGCGTCGATCGGGAAGCGGATGAGATTGAACATGTGCTCGCACCGGAATTGGTCGAACAGTTGGAAGAGTTACTCGAACAAGACCGGGTGCGAACGCGCCTGCCGCCGGTCAGCCCGCACGCGCAACTCACATAGGACTTTGCAGGAACCGACCGCTTTTTAATTCGCAGATGCATCGTATGTTTACCGAGTTTTTCCAACGCCTTTCCGTCTGGGAAGGGATCGACACCTGGATCGCTGTCACCGGCGCACTCGCCGCCATGGCGTGCGCGCTGCCCGGGACATGGCTGCTGTTACGCCGACAAAGTCTACTCGGCGACGCACTCAGTCACGCCGTTCTACCGGGAATTGTCCTGGCGTATCTTGGCGTGTCATGGATGGAAGAAATCGGCTGGCTGACAGCTCCAGCGACAGGCAGTGGTGCCGCGCGTGTGGCTGAGGGGATGTCGCTGGTGGCTCGCCGGCAGCTCGCCCTCTTTGCCGGTGCGGCACTGTCGGGTGTATTCGCGGCGGTGCTGTCCGAAGTGATCCAGCGGTGGGGACGAGTCGAGCGGAGTGCGGCCCTCGGGGTCGTGTTTACTTCGATGTTCGCACTAGGACTGTTACTGATCCGACTCTTTGCCGATCGAGCTCACTTGGATCCCGGATGTGTGCTGTACGGCAACTTGGAAGCAACCGCATTCAATCGACTGGGCGATACTACCATCCCTCAAGCTGTCATCGTGAATGGGGGCATGTTGTTGGTGAATGCATTGCTGACGCTGCTGTTCTTCAAAGAACTGCGACTCAGCACATTCGATCCAGACCTCGCCGCCGCTCAAGGGATGCGGCCCAGTTTGATCTCCGTCGCGCTCATGTCGGTCACCGCCGCGACCGTGGTTGCTGCATTTGAATCGGTGGGTGCGATTCTGGTGATCGCCATGCTGATCATTCCCGCGGCCACGGCGCGACTGCTTAGCGATCGCTTGTCGACGATCTTGTTGTTGGGGATTGTCGTGGCTGCAGTCGGATCCGTGTTGGGACACGTCATGGCGATCACACTGCCAGCGATGATCTGTTCACGGTTGGGGATGCCTCAAGTTGAGGATGCGAGCACGGCTGGAATGATGACTGTCGCGGCCTGCAGTTGTTTCCTATTGGCCGTCTTCGCGAGTCCGCGGCATGGAATGGCCCGTGCCTGGTATGAGCGATGGCGATTGAAACTGCGGATCGTTCGTGAAGATCTGCTCGGCAGCCTGTTTCGACGCGAAGAGGCGGCTAGTTCGCAACCGCAGGCAGCCAATCAGCAGGCGACAATCGGTGATCCGGCGCGTCTCAGTTGGTTTCAGCGCCTGGCTCGACAAAGCCTGATCCGGCAGGGGTTAGTTGAGTCTGGATCGCACGGTGATTCCCTCACAGAGTCCGGAACGGCGGCCGCGCAGGACCTTGTTCGATCGCACCGATTGTGGGAGTCGTATATGGCTCGTCACTTTGCTCTTCCCAACGCTCGCTTGCACGACACGGCCGAAAAAGTCGAACACTTTCTGGGGCCAGAGCTTCAGGCGGAACTCGCAGCGGAACTCGATCAACCCACGACGGATCCTCACGGAAAAGTAATTCCAACGCCGCCGGAACGACTGTAGGGAGTTAAGCTCTTCCACATGCCCAATTCTCGACGAGATCAAAACAATCTCGTAGCGACGGACCGCCGTTCTCGATAACTTTTGACGAGACCGAGTTGACCGATCCGCGATCTTTCAGGGCAAGAGATCTCGATGGCCATCCCCATGAGACGATGTTGTCAGTTATTGTTGGTCGCCTTTTTGTTGGGGGGCCTGGCAACGGCATCCTGCTATGCCGAAGTCGACTGGCATCCGCAGCGAACTCGCGTTTTTGCTGTGGGGTGCTCGAGTGGCAGCACCCCGATATCTGGCCCGGCATGGCCTCGGCCCAGCATCAGCGGCGTGACGCTCAACTGGTCCAGCATTTTAAGGCTGCAGGTGTCGCGGACGATCGCATCACTTATCTGCAGGACCGACAGGCGACGAAAAGCCATATTCAGAAGGAATTGCTCAACCAACTCGCGAAGACCAAACCGGGCGAGTTGCTGGTCTTCTACTTCACGGGGCACGGCTTTCGCGACCACAAAAACCATAGCGTTCACTTCGCTAACTACGATGCCGCTGATGGCGACACGGCCTGGCCCGTCACGTCCATCTTGGACACACTGGAAGCCAACTTCCATGGAAGTCACGTCCTGCTGATGGCGGACTGCTGTTACTCGGGCGGGCTGGTTGATGCAGCTCGATCGCGTAAATCACGACTGAATTATGCGTGTCTCTGCTCATCGCATTCGCATAACTCGTCAACCGGGCAATGGACTTTCAGCGATGCACTGCTTGCTGGCCTGCGAGGAAGCCCGAAAGTCGATCTGAATGCCGATGGCGAGATCGATGTCGGCGAAGTGGGGCAGTATTCCGAGTTGGAGATGGCCTTCGTCGAAAGGCAAAAATCCGTCTACGACACGGCCCCCGAATTTTCACCGCGTTGGCGACTGTCAAATCCAACGCAGCGGAAAGCCCCTCGGCAGGGTGAACGCATCGAAGTGAATTGGAAAGAGAAGTGGTATCGAGCGGAAATCCTGGTCACATCGGGCAATCAGTGCAAAATCCACTACATCGGCTTTGAAGATTCGTGGGACGAATGGGTCGGTCCCGAACGAATGCGAGCGTTCCAGCCGACGCACCTGGACCAAGGGACCGCCATCGAGGTTTTCTACCACAAGGATCAGAAGTGGTACCCGGCCCGCGTCGTCCGCAGTTGGTACGGATTGACCTTCGTTCACTACGACGGTTTCCCCAACGAATGGGACGACTGGGTCAGCCCCGAATTGATTCGCATGCCGGGACAGAAGAAGTAGCTATTTGTTGACAGCGACTCTCTCGATCAGCGACTCAAGGTCCCGTATTCCCGTACTGGCATCGTAGCGCTGCCGAACGGACTCGCGAGCCTTAGTCGCTCGCTGTTGCCATTCGGGGTAGTGATCCATCGCCGTATGAATTGCGTCGGCGAGCGCTCTTGAATCAGCCGGTGCGACTAAACCACCCAGGCGACCCTTGTCCAGAATCTCACTCGGGCCGCTGGGACAGTCCGTCGCCAGAGCGGGCGTGCCACATGCGACGGCTTCGAGCAGCGAATTGGGAAGGCCTTCAAACAGCGACGGTAAGACGAATAACTTGGCTCGCCGAAACCAAGGAAGCGGGTTTGCGACGAATCCGGCAAACGTGACATGCTGCTGCAGACCATGAGCCCGCGCAAACTCTTCCAACTCTGATCGCAGTAATCCTGTTCCCAGGATGACCAGTCGCAATTGTCGCTGGCGCTGATTGATCAGTTCGTCGATCGCTTCGAGCAAGTAGCGATACCCTTTCTGCGCATGCAGGCGCCCGGCTGCGACAAGCAAGAACGGTTCGCTCGCTACTTCCGTCGGCAACGGCTCACTCGCCAGCCGATCTAGACGTTCCAGATCGAGAAGGTTGCGGCTGATCACGACGTGATCCGGTGGCAGCTGAAAGTATTCGACCACTCGTTCCCGCAAGCCAGTCGAATTGGCGAGGACGAGACTCGCCCTGTGGTACGCTGAACGAGCAATCTTCCAGACGAGACCGCGACCGCGCCTGGCGTGCATTTCCAGTTCGGGTTGTGGATCGACAACACAACAGGAAATGCGAGGTGTCGCCCTGAACCAAGTCGCGCCGGCCGCGTCGAGCGTCGCGTGATAGGTGCGATCATAGATGACATCGATTCGCTCACGTCGCAGTACGCGAGCGAGATGAAGATAACGTGCCAGGGGGGAGAGCTTGCATCGCCGGACGAGCTTCTGCATCCAGGTTTCAGGCGAGTCATCACGAAACGCAAAAATCGGGACATCGCTGGGAACGCTCGTTAGCAGTTCACCTGTCCGAGTCGCCAGGTACAGCAAGGGTTCAAATCGTGATCGATCGATGAGCCGCAGGATTTCGATCACCTGGCGTTCGGCACCACCGCCGCTCATCGTGCCGATGACGAACAGAACGCGAAGTCGGCGAGTGGCGATTGACATTGGTGAGGCTTATCCGGGCTTCTCAACTTCGAATCGCGTTGCCGAGCTTTCTCATTTTGTTGCAATTCGCTTCAGCACTTCGACGCCACGCTCCAGTGTTGAATCTTCCGCGGCAAAACTGAGCCGGAAATGCGTGTCGTGCTGACTGAAGACGTTGCCGGGGATGATCAGCAGCTCATTTTCGATCGCCTTCGAAACGAACTCCGTTCCTGTCCCCCAAGGGGCCTTGATGAACATGTAGAACGCTCCACCACCGCCACGGATATCATACAGTCCGCCGAGTTCTTTCCGCATGAAGTTTCGCTTGCGAGCGTAGTCCGCGACGCGATCGCTGACATCACATTCGAGTGCCGCCAGTCCTGCCCATTGGACTGGCTGCGGAGCACACACGAATGTGAATTGCTGTAACTTGATCATCTGCTGAATGATGTGCGAAGGGCCATGTGCGTAGCCCAACCGCAGGCCGGTCATCGAATGCGACTTGCTGAACCCGTCGATCACGAGCGTCTGTTCATTCCATTTGACGGGACTCACGAACGGCCTGTCGTAGCAGAAGACGCGATAGATTTCGTCGCTGATCAGACAGATGTTCTTTTCGCGAGCTAGTTCGGCTAGTCCCTTCGCTTCTGCTTCGCTGGCCACATTTCCCGTCGGGTTGCAGGGACTGTTAAACAGAATCACCTTGGTGCGCGGCGTGATGGCAGCTCGAACTTTATTCAGATCGATTCCAAAGTCGGGATAGGTATCGATCTGAACGCAGGTTCCCCCCGCCAGGGTGACGAGGTGTTTGTACATGACGAACCAGGGATCGAAGACGATCACTTCATCGCCGGGGTTCACCAGCACCGACAACGCCAGCATTAGTCCGCCGCTGGTCCCGCTGGTCAAAAACAGTTCGCGGTCGGCATGCCCGAGCTCCGTCGCCACTCGTTTTTGCAGTGCTTCGCGTAGCGGAGCGATTCCCTGCGTCTGGCTGTAAACATTGCGACCCGCATCGACCGCCTGATGCAAAGCCTGCTTGACCGGTTCCGGAGTGTCGTAGTGCGGCTGCCCGATACTCAGATTGATCGGGTTCTTCATCTTGGCAGCAAGGTCAAACACTTTGCGGATCCCGGAGGCATCAATCTTGTGCATCCGGTCGGCAATCCAGGAGTCTGTCATGGTGTTCAATATCGTGGATGAAAATCGTTGACGGCAAAAGTTGCCAAAGCATACTCGATCATCGGGGAAGCGAAAATGGCAGCGTCATTCCCGTGCGGTCAGGAATCCAGCAGTTCGTGGCGAATCTGCACCTACGACACCAAAGGCAAAGTTTGGATCAATGACAGCTTGAGTCGACATCGGTTCTCTGACCAGTTAAAACGAGTCTCGACGGACATCTTTGCGGACTTACGAACTGAATCACTCATGAAATACGCGCTTGTTATTCCCGATGGCGTGGCTGACGAACCGCAACCTTCGTTGGGCGGAAAGACACCACTGCAGGCTGCGAACATTCCCTTCATGGATCAGATTGCGCGAGCGGGATTTGTCGGCGAAGCCAATCATGTTCCCATCTCGTTGCCATCCGGCAGCGATGTCGGAACGATGAGCCTGTTTGGCTACGATCCGCTCGAATACCACACCGGGCGGGCTCCGATTGAGGCTGCTGCGCAGGGAATTGAACTCGGTGAACTCGATTGGGCCATTCGTTGTAACCTGGTCACCTTGGAAGACGGCCGCATGGCGAGTTTCACGGCCGAGCAAATCCCCAACGACCTCGCAAAGACGTTGGTCGAACTGCTGCAGCGTGATCAATGCGGCAGTGAGCATTGGAAGTTCTACACAGGCGTCAGCTATCGCAACCTGCTGGTCTACCGGGCCAGGAATACTCCGGCACCCTTTGGCCCCGAGACGCTGACGACTCCACCGCACGACATTTCTGATCAGTTGATCGAGCCTCATTTGCCTCAGGGCCCCGGTAGCGAATTACTCCGGGAACTGATGGAGCGCAGTAAGCCGCTGTTTGCCGCGTGCGCTCCCAATCAGGAACGAGCGGCGACGGGCACCCACACGGCGACTCAATGCTGGTTGTGGGGACAGGGGCGACGCCCGGCCTTCAAATCATTCCTGGAGCGATTTGGCAAACGAGGCGCCGTGATTACGGCTGTCGATCTATTGCGCGGCTTGGGGAAACTGCTGGGCTGGCAAGTGATCGAAGTCCCCGGTGCCACAGGCTATCTCGACACGGACTATGCCGCTAAAGGCCGGGCGGCGATCGAGGCGCTGCGTAACGACATCACAGACTTCATCGTCGTTCACGTCGAGGCGACCGACGAAGCGTCACACGAGGGAAACGCTGCTGCCAAAGTTCAGGCTTTGGAAGAGATCGATCGGCACATCGTGGGCCCGCTGCATGAATATCTGAAATCACAAGGCGAGTATCGCCTGCTGGTCTGCCCTGATCATCCGACGTTCTTGCGCACGAAGACGCACAGTCACGGGTTTGTGCCATTCGCGGTCTGCGGAACGGGCATCAGCGCTGACGGTGCCAAGACGTATGATGAAATCGTAGCGGCAAGCTCGACACTGCGGCTGGATCGCGGCTGTGAATTGATGCCGTTGCTGTTTCGCGAGAACTAATGGGCGTCATTCCCGCGCAGGCGGGAATCTAGCAGTTTTGCAACGAATCTTCACTGGACAAGATCGCCATCCGCGGTCGCTGGATTCCCGCCTGCGCGGGAATGACGAGAGAACCAAACAGAGAAAGCTGCTGTCAGGCACTGGCTCGCAACTCTGTCGGGACCGATGCTTCATCGATCTGATCTAGCAACGTCTCAATCTGACGCGAGACTCGTTCCTGTGTTTCTTCCAGCAGCTCAGTGGCTGCCACTAGTTCGGTCTCGCAGAGGTCCAGTTCGCGAGTCCGTCCGTTCATCATCTCGGACATCTCGTGGATCTGATCGAGCAGTCGCTGGCATTCGTTGGAGAACTCAATCGCTGGCGTGGCCGTGAGGATCTCGGCTGTCGAAGGCTCGGCAATGATCACCGCCTTCATCGCTTCCATCAGCTTCTGCATCCCCTGCAGTCGGCCCGCTTCGAATTGATCGATACTCGCCTGCTCGGAAAGAATGCGATCGCAGAGTTCGTCCGCGGTCAGTTGCGTGATGTTCTCGACCAACTCAATGGCACCCGCATGAGCGGAGAAGCTGGCGACGTCGCGAACCGTCATGTCCATACCACAGACTGAAATGACATCGCCATCGCGAAGGGCCATGCGGCGACAGGCTCGCCAGTTGACATTCAGTTCGGCCGCCTCATCAGCGATTTCAATCCAAGCGGCTCCCGCTTCTGTGCGAATCACACTGTGAAGCAGTGGCCCTTCCAGCAGATGAATCTCGCAGACAGGGCTGGATCCGATACGAATTTGATCGCGGTCGATGACCATCGATCCTTCCTCAAACTCCAGTGTAAACTGGGCAGCGGGCGTAGAAGTTTGTTCAATAGAAATATCATCCAAGGGACGCGTCGATAGCATAAGAAGTCTCGATCCAACATCTTGTCGGGCAGAGAAACGCTCGTGAAGGGCGTAGCACAGAGAGA
Source organism: Schlesneria sp. (assembly GCA_028291515.1). GTDB lineage: Bacteria > Planctomycetota > Planctomycetia > Planctomycetales > Planctomycetaceae > Schlesneria. Next base: position 29,338 of record JAQGHU010000083.1, on the reverse strand, counting down.
TGTGTGCCACACATAGTTTCGTCCGGCGAAATCTGCCGCCGTGAATCTATCGGTGTTACGCCGCAAAGCCACCGACAGAGTCCCGATTCGTCAGGACCGCAAGCTATGGTGAGTTTGCCGATGCGCGAAGAGAAGCCGCCTGGAATACTCATTCGCGGGGCATGCTGGAGAAGCGTGCGAAAAGATATCGGTTGTGCGATGCTCGATCGCGGTTCACCGCAACTTCGGGGGAAAGATCCGCGCGTGCCGGTGGATTCAGGGCCTAGTAGCTGCTGTTTCTCGCGAGGGCGGGAACCCAGCGCGTGCCGAGACAAGAACTACGGAACCTATCCCGCGATAATCGCTGGTGAAGATCCGATGCGGTACTGATCGATTCCCGCCTAAGCAGGAAGCCGATTACCGATGAGTGGCAAGTGCCAACATGCGACGGGCGCGCTGCTGATCGGCTAGCTTGCTCTTGATTTCTTCGTCGGTCTTGGCGACTCGTGCCGAAGCTGCTGCCAGTTGCTTTTCTGCCTCTGCTGCGGAGACGTTGGCTACAGGGACAGCTCGGTGCGTGAGCAGCGAGACCGTGGGGCCGAGAACCTGAACGAATCCACCGTCGATGAAGAAGTGTTGCTCACCAGCCGCGGTGGTGACTTTCAACTCGCCACAGCCTAGGCGACCGATCAGTGGCAGACGCCCGGGAAGAATCCCGATGTCACCGTCATACAGGGGAAAGCGCAGCGCGGACACCGGCTCATCGAGCAGCGTTCGTTCGGGAGTAACAATCACCAGCCGCAGCTTATCACCAACCATAATTTGTTAGCCGAATTCAGTTTTCAGTTGAGCGTTGCCGGGAAAAATCCTCCCGGTCGGAATCGAACCGACGACCTTCCGTTTATAAGACGGAGACTCTCACCACTGAGCTACGGGAGGTATTTCCCCCGCGTATGTCGTTTTCAATCCTGACCATGGAAGATGCTTTCCGACTTTGACCAATCGTTCCGACTAGTGCGGGTCGCACTCACGTGTCGCGTTGAAACATGGGTTAGACACAGTGACCTTCAGCTCGCGGGATACCCCAGTTTGGTGCGATGCGTTTAAGACTTCGCCATCTTTTCTGCCTGCTCGGCAGCTTCCTTGATACCACCGACGTAGGTGAAGGCACCTTCGGGAAGGTGGTCCCACTTGCCGTCGCACAGTTCTTCGAAGCTTTCGATCGTTTCGCCGAGCGGGGTGATCTTGCCCTTCTTACCGGTGAACGGTTCGGCAACCAGGAACGGCTGCGACAGGAATCGCTCGATACGCCGGGCACGATGCACGACCAGCTTATCTTCTTCGCTCAATTCATCGATACCGAGAATCGCGATGATGTCCTTCAGTTCGCGATAACGCTGCAGGATCTGCTGCACGCGGCGAGCGATCTTGTAGTGGCGGTCGCCGACGACCAACGGGTCGAGGATTCGGGATGACGACGACAGCGGATCGATGGCTGGGAACAGGCCCTTTTCCGCGATGCTTCGTTCCAGATACAGGAACGCATCCAAGTGCGAGAACGCGGTCGCAGGTGCGGGGTCCGTCGGATCGTCGGCCGGGACGTATACGGCTTGCACCGAGGTAATAGCACCGCGATTGGTCGACGTGATTCGTTCCTGCAGGGCACCCAGTTCGGTACCGAGCGTGGGTTGGTAACCGACTGCGGAAGGCATACGTCCCAGCAGTGCGGACACTTCCGAACCGGCTTGCGAGAAACGGAAAATGTTATCGACGAACAGCAGGGTGTCGGCACCCGTGGCATCGCGGAACCATTCGGCCATCGTCAGTGCGGTCAACGCGACGCGGAGACGAGCTCCTGGCGGTTCGTTCATTTGACCGAACACCATCGCGGTTTGCTCGATGACGCGTCGACCGGTGCTGCCGATTTCAGCTTCCTGCATTTCGAGCCACAAGTCATTCCCTTCGCGGGTTCGTTCACCGACCCCTGCGAACACCGAATAACCGCCGTGTGCCGCAGCAATACGGGCGATCAATTCGGTCAGAATGACGGTCTTCCCCAGACCAGCACCACCGAACAGACCCGCTTTACCGCCGCGAACGAACGGCACCAGCAGGTCGATAACCTTGATGCCCGTTTCGAACATCTCCGTCTTGGAACTGAGATCTTCGAGCTTTGGAGGAGCACGGTGGATCGACCAGCGCTCATCGTGCTGAACGTCGCCGCGTCCATCAATTGGATCGCCGAGCACGTTGAAGACGCGACCCAGTGTCCCCTTGCCAACAGGCACGCTGACGGGAGTGCCGGTGTCGTGGACTCCCATGCCACGGACCATGCCGTCCGTTGAACCGAGTGCGACGCAACGGACGCGTCCGCCACCCAGGTGCTGCTGAACTTCACCCGTGACTTTGATCTTCAGACCTTTGACTTCCGTTTCGATCTTCAACGCGTTGTAGATCGCGGGAAGCTTGTCCATCGGAAATTCGGCATCGAAGGTCGAACCGATGATCTGAGTGACATGGCCGGTATTTGCGGTCGCAGTAGTCATGCTCTTCGTTCTCTGACTTCTCGTGGTTGTGTCTGGAAGTCCCAGGTTGGTTGTCGTCTGTGCTGATGGCCGTTGCCACAGCGATGGCGAAGTCGGCAGCCTTATTCGAGGGCCGCTGCACCGCCGATAATTTCACTCAATTCCGATGTAATCTGTGATTGGCGAGCTCGGTTGTATTGAGCTCGAATTGCTCGAATCATGCCATCCGCGTTTTCTGTCGCACTCTTCATCGCCACCATGCGAGCGATCTGTTCACTGACCCCGGCATCCAGGAAGCATTTGAACAGGCGAGCCTTGAAGGACGCCGGAACGATCTCTTCCAGGATCTCGCGTGGTGACGGCAAGAATTCGTATTCGACGGTCGCCTTGGGCTTTTCAGTTGCCGCGGCAGTGGTTTGCTGGAGCTTCCCAATTGGCAGCAACGTCTCAACGACGGCCTTCTGTCGAGACATCGTCTCGAACTTCGTGTAGGCCACGTCGAGGCGATCGATATCGCCACGGATGAAGCTGTCGATATAACGCGAGGCCAGTTCGTCCACTTGTTCGAACGTCGGCTTGTCTTCGAAGTGAGTGTAGCTGGCCGCAGTCGCAATCTTCTGGAACTTGAAGAATCCAATACCGCGTTTTCCAGACACCTCAATCTTCACGTCAACTTGATTGGCTTTCGCCTCGCGAATCCGCTGCTGAGTCTGCCGCAGAACACCACCGTTATAACCGCCGCACAGGCCGCGGTTCGACGTAATCACCAGCAGGATGGCCGTCTTCTCGGTCTCACGCTGTTGCAACAACGGGTGCGTGAAGTCAGAACCTTCGCCAGCCATCGTCTGGGAGAGATCCGCAACGATTTCAGAGATCTTGCGAGTGTAAGCTGCGGCTTCGACGGCTCGATCCATCGCCTTCTTGAAGCGCGCCGTTGCTACCAGCTCCATCGTTCGCGTGATCTTGCGAACGTTGCGAACGGCTTTCAACCGCTTGATGATCTTTCGCGCTTTAGCCATGACTTACTTCTGCCCGACCAGTAACTGACATCACCGACCTACGGAACCTGCAGACCTCACTTCGCGTGCGTCCGTTCCCATTCCTTACGCCACTCTTCAAGAGCCGTCTTCAGGCCGCTTTCCGTCTTGTCGTCCAGCACACCCGTGTTGACCAGGGCATCGCGGATTTCGCTCTTCGTTTCCCGCATGAACTGCAACATGTTCGTTTCAGCGTCCTGCACTTGCGGGACGGGCACCTTGTCAAAGTACCCCTTCGAACCGGCGTAGATACTCATGACTTGGTCGGCAGCGGCGAGCGGTTTGAACTGCGGTTGCTTCAGCAGTTCGACCATGCGATAACCGCGATCGAGTTGCTGTTGCGTGGCCTTATCGAGTTCCGTACCCAACTGCGCAAACGCTTCGAGTTCGCGGAACGCGGCCAAGTCGAGTCGCAAGCTTCCGGCAACCTTCTTCATGGCCTTCGTCTGAGCGTTACCACCGACGCGCGATACCGAGATACCGACGTTGATAGCGGGACGAACACCTTTGAAGAACAAGTCTGGTTCCAGATAGATCTGGCCGTCCGTGATCGAGATCACGTTCGTCGGGATGTAGGCCGAAACTTCACCTTCGAGTGTTTCGATGATCGGCAATGCCGTCATCGATCCGCCACCCAGTTCATCGCTGAGCTTTGCAGCACGTTCCAGTAGGCGGCTATGACAGTAGAACACGTCCCCAGGGTACGCTTCACGGCCTGGAGGTCGTCGCATCAGCAGCGACAGTTGGCGATAAGCGGTGGCTTGGCGGGTCAGATCGTCATACACGACCAGGGTATGCTTACCCTGATACATGAAGTGTTCGGCGATTGCGGCACCAGCGTAAGGAGCAATGTATTGGAGCGGTGCTGGATCGCTGGCGGAGGCACTCACGACGATCGTGTAGTCCATCGCACCGGCTTTGGTTAACGCTTCAATCACGCCGGCGGTCGTACTGGCACGCTGGCCGCACGAGACGTAGACGCAAATAACGTCGCCGCCTTTTTGGTTGATGATCGCATCGATCGCAACGGCCGTTTTACCGGTCTTGCGGTCGCCGATGATCAATTCTCGTTGACCACGACCAACTGGGGTCATCGCATCAACAGCCTTGATCCCCGTCTGAAGCGGTTGCTTCACCGGTTGACGTCCGGCAACACCGGGCGCGGTCGTTTCTAGTGGTCGAGTCGACTCGGCCATCACCGGACCTTTGCCGTCCAGGGCCACACCCAGTGGATCGACGACGCGGCCGATCAGGGCGTTGCCAACTGGCACCGACAACAGGGCACCGGTCGTACGGACCTCTTCCCCTTCGGAAATTTTCAGGTAGTCGCCGAGGATGATCACACCGACGGAATTCTCTTCCAGGTTGAACACCTGGCCGCGAACACCGCTGGCAAATTCGACCATTTCACCGGCCATGGCCGAAGCCAAGCCGTAAACTCGCGCGATACCGTCACCCACTTCGACGACGTGTCCAACTTCACTTGTTTGAAGCTGGCCACGAAAGTCTTCAATTTCCTTCTGGATGACTGAAGCGATCTCGCCCGCGTTGAATTTCATTCAGACACCTCTCGCGCAATCGAGCGCGAAGTTGCTTAATTTGAGTCTTGAGGGAACCATCGTAGACCGTATCACCCACACGGATGACCAGCCCACCGATCAACGTCGAATCGACCCGTGTTTCCAATATCGGCTCTATGGACAGCGAAGATCGCAGTGTGGAGCGAATCGATTCCAGCGTTTGATCGCTGATCTCGGCTGCACTCGTGACACTGACTCGTCGCTTTCCCGATCGCCGTTCGAATTCTGCTTCTGCCAATTGACGAATCGTTGGCAACAGTGCCAAACGATCATGTCGAGCAAGAACTTTCAGGAAGTTCGTGAACCGTGGAGTCGCTCGTTGAGCGACGATTCGATCGATCAACTGAATCTTTTCATCTTGCCCGAGCGATGTCCCACACAGCAGTTGGCTGAAATCCGACTGCGACGCGAGCACATCGTCCACGAACGAGATCAATTCTTCAGCCGCACCCGCGCTTTCCTGGCCGGCAGCGTCCAGGTAAGCGTTGACGTACACTGTAGCGATCGATTCCCCGCGAGGGTCCACCGCCGTGTTCGACTTCATCGTTTTCTGATCAACGTCCACAGGTTCAGTCCTGTCCGCACTATGCTTATTGGCCTATTGAACAAGCCACCCGCAACCAAAGCAGATTGCCATCAGTTTCGGCGGATGTTCATTTCCGACAAAGCTTGACCGACCAGGCGATCGTGATCGCCTTGATTCAAGCTTCGTCCGATCACCCGCTCGGTAGCACCAACGACATTGTTGCTGACGAAGTCGAACAACTCGGCCAATGCCTGATCTCGCGATCGCTCGATCTCGGCAACAGCCCGCTGCTTCATCGCTTCCGACTCGTTCTGAGCCGTCGTGATGATATCCTGCTTCGTTCGCTCGGCATCTCGACGAGCTTCCGCCAGCAGTTCACGAACTTCATCCTGCACCGTCGCCAGCTTTGCTTCGCGTTCGGCGATCATCGCTTCCGACTTGATCCGATTGGCTTCGGCGTCAGCAATATCTTGACGGATGTGTCGTTCGCGCTCGTTCAGACCAGTCCGCAACGGACCCCACGCTCCAAATCGCAAGACAGCGACGTACACGACGAACGTCACCAGCGAAAAGAGAGCCAGATCCCGACTCCAGTCCATCGGCAGCCCGGTCTCATGATGCTCGGCTGCATGCCCAGCATCATGATGCTCATCTGCCGCCGAAGCCCACGTGGCCGCACTACCCATCAGCACCAGGCTGAGAGTCAGCACACCAATTGATCGAACGAGAGACCCAAACATGACTTGCCACCCGTGACAGACACAGTTACGCCGACACCGCAGAATTCAAATCATTGCATGAGGAACGGCTTGTAGCCCGCATTGTTGTTCAGGCAGACGATCAGTGCGAAGAACGTCGCACCTTCGATCAGCGCGGCAGCGATGATCATTGCCGTTTGGATGTTGCCGGCGACTTCTGGTTGACGAGCCATCGACTCGACGGCTGCTTGACCGATACGGCCAATACCCCATGCGGCACCGATGATAACCAAACCAGCACCGACTGCACCGGAAAAGTGAATCCCACCGTAACCAGTGCCTCCACCAACTTGAGCAAAAGCTGGAGTTGCGAACACGAATAGCATGCAAACTCCGTACACCAACACTCGCAGATTCTGACTCACAACAACTCTCCTCAACCTGAATTTCGGGAACGCCCCAAGACGCTTTAACACCAAACACACACTCAGTGTGGATTTACCGCCGCACTGATAAACAACGAAGCCAACAAGGCAAACACGTAAGCCTGCAGAAACGCAACAAACAGCTCAAGCAAGCCAATTCCGACCTGCCCGAGAATACTCGCTGGCATGACGATGCCCCACAGGTTTCCAACATCCGCCGCAATGAAAGCCAAAAATACACCGAGCACTGTATGGCCGGCCATGATGTTGGCAAACAAACGAATTGCCAGCACACCGTGCTTAATCAAGAGACCACCTGCTTCGATGATCCAGATGCTAGGCAGCAGAATCACCGCGATCGGCGTAGGCAGATCCATACTCGGCACGAGCGACTTCCAGAAACCAGTCACACCTGATTGCTGTGTTCCGAAAAACACGACATGCGCGAAGGTCACCACAGCAAGCACGCCGGTGACATTGATATTTGCTGTCGGCGAACCGAGAAACGGAATCGCGCCGAGCAAGTTACAGAACAGAATGTAGAAAAATACACTCCAGACAAACGGCAGATATTTGTCCGCCGGATGACCGACTTCAACTGCAACATGACCACCCGTGGTTACGTGAGCCCCAGGGCCGTGATGAACATCGACTGCAAGAGCGTGATGAGCATCGGCCGGATGAGCATCGCCGTGACCATGACCATCATGGTGATGCGGAATACCGATTGACGGCCGCACGACCTGATCGCGAATGAAAACAGCCAGGGTTTCCCAGAAGTTCCACCACACACCGGAAACCGGCTTGCCGCCGCGAACTCTCCAAGCGAGGCCGTAGAACACCAGCACCGACAAAACCAATGCCACCACCTGCAACACCATATACTTGGTCACGATGAATTCGTGGCCCATAATGGTATACACCGGCAGCTTGGGATAGCTGTCGAGACCGAATAGCCGCAACACGAAGACGGGAAGCTCCCAGACATTCGCATCGCGGACGTGATGAAATGGATCATCTGCCGACATGGCATTCCAATCAGCTTTGATCGTCGAGCGGCTTTGGGGCCGTTGTCGGAGGCAGCACCAAAGCCGTCTCAAGCGCCAACGCCACCAAATAGCAGACGATCAACCACACCGTGAACTGGCGAAACCCAAGATCAGGGCGCAGTGCAGAAACTGCAAACATCCCTAACAACACAAACAACATCCGAAACCCGCCACCCACCAGCACAACGTAGGCTGATAGATTGCGATGCCTCAGCAATTCTCCTGCAAACACAGTCAGCAGTCCCGGGATCAACGAGAGTATCAGCGAATACGCCAACCCCTCCAACCCCAGCAGCCCAGACACCCCGTAGGCAATCACCGCCAGCAGCAACCCAACGACAAGCATTCCTGCCGTCAGCGCCACCAACCGGCCGCCGAGTGTCTTCAACTCAATCTCCAACCACCAATTAAGATCTTGAGTCGCCAACAGTGCGAAGAACTACTTGTTGTTTTTGGCAAACTTCAGTAGTTCGAGCATGGCGATCGAGAATCCAAACAGCACACCCACCACCGTCAACCACGGTGCCGTCGAATATTTTTGATCGAGCCACCAGCCGATGCCTGGCGGTATCGCCATTTGCAGACCGATGCTCATCACTTGCGTTGCCAGAACGTACCCCTTGGCTGCAGAGTTACGGCCATCGCGATCATCATCGCTGTCAGCCATACAGCAGCCCCACCGGGATTACAAACTGGTAAGTCGGGGAATGCTAGCCTTGGCCCCATGCGATGTCAAAGGTGGGCTGTGGGAGCTAGGCGAATTCTCAATTTTGGTTTTGCCGGCGGTCAGCAAGTGACCGTAATCTCGCTGAAATGGCCGCAAAATCGATTCTGTCAAAACAATTGGCGGCTGAGCAATCGACGTTGCTCTGCCGCCTTGGATATTTTGCAGAAGTGCCTCGTCCGTCACTCGAATTTTTCGCCGCGGCGACCCTCCGTGGGGGCTTCCTGCCGGGGGAGGGGCTCTGCTCGATCTCGCACCCGCTCGCCCAACAATCCCGCTCCGACTCGGAATTCATCCAAATTGATGAATCCGTCACCATTTGTGTCGAGCATTCCAAAACGCTCTTTCAGTTGTTCCGGCGCTTCGTCCTTGGAGATTTTCCCATCGGCATCACGATCTAGTCTCTGGAAAAACGGTGCGGATCGCTCACGGCTGGCGGTATCTCCATCCGGTCGCCGCATCCTTTCATCGCGACGAGGTTCCGGTTCGACCGCCGAACCACCGATTAGTTCGGTCGAGTCGAGCAGGCCATCGTGATTTTGGTCTAACTCATCAAATTTCTCGGCGGCCTTCGAGAGTTCGTCCTTTGTAAGTCGGCCGTCGCGGTTGGTATCCAGCAATTGAACGAACGTCGGCGAGCGTCCGCGGGGTTGATTGCCATCCACTCGTCGGTCGGGGCTGCGGACATTGTCGGCATTCGTGGCTGGATCTGGTCGAGGCTCACGACCACCGTCTGGACGGCGACCATCATCGCGTGACCTTTCTGGCTCTGCAGGCCGCGCACCCTCTCGCGGCCGATCTCCCTCGGGGCGACGTTCACCCGCTGGTGGTCGAGCACCGTCTCGACCTTGCGGCACGTTTTTGACGAACTCGGCTTTCGTCAACGATCCGCTCACTTCTTTTCCCGCTCGTCGCAAAGCAGCCTCTACCATCGGCCGGGCACGCTCGGGAGCTTCCTCGACGGTGAGCTTGCCGTCACGATTCGCGTCGAGCCTGCCAAACATTTCCTCTGGATTTCCCATCCCGGGGCGACCCATCGCGTCACGAGTCCGTTCGCTGAACTGTTGGAACTGCTCCAATGTCACTTCGTCTTTGCCCAGGCGTTCGAACAGGGGAGCCAAGCGTTCGCGAGCCTCTGCGGGAAGTTCCTCCTTAGAGACCTTTCCGTCCGCATTCGCATCAAAGCGTTTGAAGAACTCAGCCGGACTAGGACGACCATCCCCTCCAAATCGGCCGAAATCTTCGACGCTCAACTCTTGCTTTCCGGAGCGATCAAAAATCGGTTTCAATCGATCACGGAGAGGTTCGGGAACTTCATCCAAAGTCACTTTTCCGTCTTTGTTCCGATCGAGCATTTCGAACCGCTGGCGACCATCTGCGCGGCGATCACCATCCTGATTCAGCGGGACGTTCGGAGACTCCTCGGGCTGGCTCGCCATTTCGAACTCCTCCGCCGTCAGCTTTCCGTCGCCGTTCTTGTCACCCAGGCGTACCAGCCGCTGAAACAACCGCTGCTGCTCTTCCGGAACTTCGTCGCTGGCCACCTGCCCATCACGATTCTTGTCCAATCGCTTAAACAGCGAACCCGCGTCAGCGTCCTGCCCCAACGCGGTCATGACGCTACCACTCAAAATCGCGACTGCCACCGCCACTGTGCCCCAATGAGTTCGCTGCATGAGCTTGCACCTTGTTGAAGAACGTTTGAACGCCACTGCGTTGAAGCCAGTCACTTACCAACAACAAACCCCAGCCACCAATCGCGGTTTCGCTTGATTCGCCTCTACAAACAGAAAGCTCGCACCTCACATGAGATACGAGCCATCTAAATTCGTAAACTATTTCGCTGCAATGCCTTGCGATAGAACAGTTACTTATCGCCTTCCTTCAATTGGAACGTTACGAAGAGCGCCCCCTTTTTGTCTGGGACGGCATAAGATCCACTGGGGCGCAGATACTTTTCAAGGGCTTCGAACGGCGGAAGCTTCTTCACGTCGATCCCTTCCAGGAATTCCGCGTTATCCGCGTTCTTCAGCATCTCGTAAGCGGCTTTCATTTGTGCGTCGGCGCGCGAGTAAGCAATCATCGAGACCTTCGGTGGGAATCGCTTCGCAATCTTCCGATAGCCGACTGATTCGGCAAGCGGCGCGGTCGAGACCGTACGCAACATCGCTTCCAGAGCAGGAGTGTCATTGGTGAAAACGACTTGGCCACCAGTCACGGCCATCGAAATGGTCTGATCATCACCAGCACTCACTTCATAGATCGTTTCGCCGTTAAAGTCGCGAGTTTCGAGGTTGGCCCCTTCGGATTTCGCGGCCTTGGCCAGGGTTTTCTTCATCTTGGCTGGGTCTTTGACATCGAATGCCATCAGGAATTTCGGCGCGGGTTCATCGCTGTCCTCCGACGCTCTTTGAGTCACATGGAACTTTCCATCCAGTAAGTCCAAGACGTCCTTCTTGATATGGAGTCCCGGACCATCTTCCGAATTGGCGAGCTTATCCAGTTGCTTCGCAGTCGCTCCACGACCCTGAATACTGTCCACCAGGGACTCGATCGCCTGATAGGCCTGAGGCACATTCCAATTGGCGCTGAAATAGGCCGTGACATCGGCGGGAACCCACTTGGGCGGGGCCAGGTCGGTAGCTGGAAACTGGAAGATATTCAGCACACCTGTGGGTTGCTCGGCATGCACAAACGTCTTCGAAACGCCGTCGAAATCGTCGCTGCCATAATAGCTTGCGCCGCCCCAACCTTTGAGCTTGTCGATTCCCAGAGATGGCAGGAATATCTTCGCCATCCCGACTTGCGGAGCGAATTCCGAAGCCATATCGAGGCTTGATTGAATCAATCCGATTGGATTAACAAACCACACCAGGGCGGGGTCGCTGGATTCCTCTTTGCAACGATCCTGCACGTACTTGTAAATGTCGTTGTTCGCCAGGGTGTCGGTGCTGTCGCCGTCCCAGCGGTCAAGCACTTCCTTCAAGGCGTCGACAGATGTCGAGAAAACAAGGCATGAATCGTCATTGAAGTAGGCCAATGTCTGGAACGGATTGTTCGGTTCCAGATTCTTGAAGGCATAAACGTGGACGCTGACATCGCCGACATCCTGAGTGGAGTGCTCCGCGACATCGTCCAGTCCATCATGCATCTTCTTCAGGAGCTTTTCGATCGTTTCCTTGTCGCCGTAGTCCATGATCAACACAGGGGCCAACTTGCGAGCGGGCCGTTCCATCACAGCGATGGTTATTTCACCCTTGGGGATGGCGAGCAACTCGGGAATCGTCACGCCAACTTCAGCCTGCAGTTTGTCTGACAGTTCGTCGATTTTCTTGCGGACATCATCAAGAAACGGCTTCAGTTCCGGGTCGCGCAGCATGCTACCCGTCACCGACTTATCGAATTCTTCATTGAAGTCGGGAACGCTGGGAATACTGAAAAACAGCAGCGTATCCTTCGGAAGCAGTTGTGCGCCGGTGGGATCATCATCGGCAATCGCCACCTGCCCGCCGATCAGTGCCTGCGCCAAGCCGCAGATCACCAGGGTTGTCGCCAGCCACGCTTGCTTCATGAGTAATTCCAATTCGTTCGACCAGAGGTTGAGATGACAGAGGAGACAGCAGCACGCGCTGTCAAGATTTCGGACATTCGCCTATCTTATTCATCCCTTAAAAGGGGGCGTTCAATATCCTGACAATTTCAGAACGGCCTGACAATCCTGACTGGTGGTGATCGACAAACCACCATTGGTGGCGCACTGCTACCCAATTGGAAACTTCGGGAACAGGAATGGAATGTGAGGACTATATCTTGTGTACCTGTGTTCAGTCTCCAAGGTTTCAGAGTCCTCATCTTGGGTTGGCTTGCAACACAGAGTCGACTCGTGTTAGCGTCCTCGCTAACGTGCCCGGAATGTTGACGGGAGACGCCCCCGGTCGCTCACTGCCCTATTCGATTCCCGCTCCGCAGAAAGACCCGACAAAACCATGGCTTACGATATTACGCTGATCCCCGGAGATGGAACTGGTCCCGAACTCGCCGAAGCCACTCGCAAGTGCATCGATGGAACAGGCGTGAAGGTCAATTGGGACGTGCAGGAGTGTGGCATCGAAGTCATCGAAGCCCAGGGCAAGATCCCCGACGGCGTGTTCGCCTCGGTGCGAGCCAACAGGGTCGCCCTGAAGGCTCCGATCACGACTCCCATCGGCAAGGGATTCCGGTCCGTCAACGTGGCGTTGCGACAAGAGCTCGGACTGTATGCCTGCGTCCGTCCGTGCAAGACCTATAAAGGTGTCCGCTCATACTTCGACAAGACCAACGTTGATCTGGTCATCGTGCGAGAAAACACCGAAGACCTTTACGCTGGCGTGGAATTCCAGGCTGGCGATGCCAAGACGAGTGAACTGATCAGCTTTATCAACGCTGCATCCACAGGCAAGAAGATCAAGAGCGGTCTGACGACGACCGGCGTCAGCATCAAGCCGATCTCTGTCGAAGGGACTCGCAACATCAGCCGTTACGCTTTTGACTATGCCGTGAAGTTTGGACGCAAGTCGGTGACGTCCATCTCCAAGGCCAACATCATGAAGTTCACGGACGGCCTGTGGTACGACGAAACTCGTGCCGTCGCCACCGCCTTCGGAGCCAAGTACGAAGACAGCAAGCTGGCCACCGGAGTCAAAGCCGAACCCACACTGGCCGACAAAGCAGGAACTGCGGCCGCGATCACCTATATCGAACGGCTGGTCGACAACATGTGCATGCAGTTGGTCCAGAAGCCAGAGAACTATGACGTTCTGGTCATGGGCAACCTGTACGGCGACATCCTGAGCGATCTGTGTGCGGGTCTGGTCGGTGGCCTGGGTGTGGCACCTGGTGCCAACATCGGCCCCGACTCGGCGATCTTCGAAGCGACCCACGGTTCGGCTCCGAAGTACAAAGGCCAGAACAAGGTCAACCCGACAGCCCTCATTCTGTCCGGCAAGCTGATGCTGGAGCACTTGGGTGAAGCTGCTGCCGCCGCCAAGCTGGAACGGGCCGTCGCCAGCATCATCGAAGAAGGTAAGTACGTCACGTACGATATGAAGGCCGATCGCAACGATCCGACTGCCGTCGGGACTCGCGAAATGGCCGAAGCGATCTGCAAGCGCATGGCCGAACTTGGCTAAGCCTGCGGTTCACGCTGAAGTATTCGAAGGGCTGTCGCAACATGTTGTGACAGCCCTTTTGCTTTTGTGAATTACAACAATGGCTCGTGAGCGTCGATCGTCCAGGCGGAGGGATGTTGAGTGAATCCCAATTGAGGGTAGTACTCGATCGCGGCGGGGGCAGATAGTAGCACGAGCTTGGTTGTCGGTCCTAATTTCGTTCGGGTCAGCCGAATCAGTTCTCGGCCGATACCACGTTTTTGGTGCGTTTCCCGCACAGCCAGATCCGACAGATAGGCCACGAAACTAAAGTCGGTCAGGCTTCGCGCCACTCCCACCAGCAATGGTCCGTCCCAGGCGGACACTGTCAGATTACCGTGCTGAATCATGTCTCGAATCGTTTGCAGGTCACCGACTGGACGACGTACGCCCAATGAGGTTGCGTTCAGCATCTCAATAAATTCAGCAGGATCGAGATCATTGCCGAAGCGATAAGTGATGTCCGACATCACAGGTCCTTCCGAGATCGCTCCCTTCATTTGTGACAGGGAGCGTAGCAGAAACAGCCTTAGAACTTTTCGTCGTCTTCAATGTCATCGCGCTGCGCCGCGTCAATCAACGCGCGGCCCGCTTCAATTGATCGCTCGGCAGGGGCGCGAGGATCGTCGTTCGCTTCCAACTCCCAGCAGCAGTGCAGAGCGTAGATATCCTCGGGAGACATCTCGACGTTGGTTTCATCAATCAGCGAAAACGTGATGCTGCCTGTCATCCCGATGCCGTCCGTTTCCGACTCGTCATCGCCCGCCACACGATAGTGATATTTGAATAGCCACAACGGCCGCCAGTCGTTCGTCGGTGGCCAGTACAGTTCCCTCGCATCGTAAAGTTCGATGTCGTCAGGGGGTAGCCCAAACTCCTGCGGGTGCGAGAGCCAGTCACACATTTCGGCCATCGCGACAAATTCCGGCTCATTCGCTTCATCGGGAATCGCGTCCGCTCGCTTTAGCTCTTGCAGGTAGGTTCGAGCGGTAATCGCCAGATTCCGATCCAACGTGAGTCGAGCCAGGAACTTGATCCCGGCGTCACTTCCCAGCACGGCCGAAGCCCAGGCCCCTTCCATCTGCACTCCCACGTCGGAATGATCCATCGCCAGTGCCAGCAACTCTGACCGTGGAGGATCCGTGATGAAGGGCACCGCTGCTGCCGCCGCGTGCGCATAACTAAATTCATCTTCATCGCTGCTGGCTAACCAACCTCGCAACTTTCCAATTCCGTCAGGGGTATTAAACGGATGTATCGAGATGACATGATCACGAGCCAGTCGATTTACCCAGTCAAGAAACGCCACGCAAACGAATCCATCCGGCAACGGATTGCAAAGACGGCGAATAAAACTGGGGATCACGGGATCGCTGTCACCCAATTGCTCGAAGATGACGGCCCACAGATAACCGTCCTGCAACGCGACGCTGTACGCGGCATCGACAACGCGATCCAATCCGTCGTCGGTGCCGTATCGCGTAAAGATCTTGAGAGCAAACAACAGGTCGCTGTCGCATTCGCTCGGGTCGATCAGCCTCGCATCATAGGCTTCGATCAGCAGGGGAATTCCCTTCACGGCCAGATGTCGATAAGCCTCCGCCAATGTAACCGATTGAAACAGCCGCACAAATTCAGGGAAAGCCGAGACCGCTTCGTCGCTATCCACGGCCCGCTTTACGAATTCGGCCATCGCCTGAGTCAGCGCTTCGGCGTCAGCCACTGTCGCGATCTCGTATTCGCCCAGTTCACTGAGCTCTTCGCAAAGATCTCCATCCAGGGCGAGACCTCGCGTGAGTGCAGCTTGCAGGAGACTGGGTTTACTCATCGACAGAACCTTAATACCGGAAAGATCAATATTCGCGGGCGACAGACAGGCATTCTACCAATCGAATCGCAGCTTGTCGTGAAGCAAGATCTTCCCGAAAGCGAGCATCGAACAGGGTCAGACTTCGTTTTCGCCTGTTGAATTGTCGTCGGATTGCGATGGGGACGATGTGGAGTCGGGCGGGCGAAAGCCCTCACATCGCACAACCGGTTGCGGCGGGTACTTTGGAAACCGCGAGTCTGTGCCGGAGAGCGTACACATCAAAAAACGCGACCGTGGCGTAGCGACCACACGGACCCATCGACACGTTTCGCACAGACTGTTCGGCATACCCCAAAGGATAGTTGGTACTGAACAAAAGTACAGCGTGTAGGCAGACGAGCCGCCCCGGGTTAGCGCACGGCAACACGGGCAGTATTGTCCGTGCACCAACCCAGGGCGGTTCGCCGGGAGTTGATTTGGGCGATACCTGTCAGACGGCGGGTCGTGCCGCTGCGGATTTCCGGAACCCCAGCAGAATCGGCAACACGAACAACGTGAAGACCATGCTGCTGATCACGCCGCCGATCACGACGGTCGCCAGCGGCCGCTGGACTTCCGCTCCTGAACCTTCACTGGTCGCCATCGGAATAAACCCGACGCTCGCGACCAAGGCGGTCATCAGGATCGTTCTCAGGCAACTGACGGCCACGTTCGGAACCTCTGGCATCGCCATGTCCTTCGAGGTTACTGCTTGAACGGCCGTTCGCCACGCCGAGACCAGAATCATGCTGCTCAGCACCGATACTCCAGACAGTGTGATGAATCCAACGGCGGCCGAAATCGACAACGGCATTTCCCGCATCGCGACAGCCAAGATTCCTCCCACGCACGCAAACGGAACACTGGCAAATACGATCATTGTGTCCGGCACGCTACGGTATGTCAGATAGAGGAGCCCCACGATCAGACTGAGCGCCAACGGAACCACGATTGTCAACCTCTGCTGGGCCCGCTGCATGTTTTCGAACTGACCACCCCACTCGATCCGGAACTTGTCTTTGGGGAGTTCCACTTCGGCCGCAATTTTCTTCTGAGCCTCACCGACAAAGCTACCGACGTCACGGCCGCGAACGTTGCATTGAACTGTCACACGTCGCTTGCCCCATTCGCGAGTGATCATCTTCGGCCCGCTCAACCGACGGATATCGGCTACACGAGATAGTGGCAGTCGTTCACCACCTGGTGCCGACAACAGAATTTGTCCGATCGCCTCAGGATCTTCGCGCATCGAATCGGGCAATCGAGCGACGAGCGGAAAGCGAAGCTGGCCTTCCACGACTTCCCCCACGACTTTGCTTCCGATCGATTCAACAACATCCAGCACCGCTTTCGCAGAGATTCCATAGCGGGCAATTTCGTCTTGTTGCAACGAGATCCTCAGGATTGGCTGCCCCGTCACTTGTTCGACAGTCAAGTCATTGCAACCTTGAATGCCAGCCAAAACCTTCTGCAGTTCCTGAGCTTTCGGAATCAACGTGTCAAAGTTATCGCCGAACAATTTCAAGGCCACATCCGCACGCACGCCCGAAACCATTTCATTAATTCGCAGTTCGATCGGTTGAGTAAACCAGGTGATCTGCCCCTTCATCTCATTCACTTCGACGACCATCTTTTCGACTAGAGCCGACTGGGTTCTGGCCTGCTTCCATGAGGCACGTGGCTTTAAGGCGACAAACAAATCGGTCACTTCGACGTTACCGGAATCGGTCGCAACTTCTGGTGCCCCGACGCGACTCCAGGCTCGTTCGACTTCGTCTGGGAACTTCTCGAGCAGCATTCGCTCCAGCCGAGTGTTCATCTCGGCTGAGACATCCAAACTTGTTCCGGGGGCTCGCATCACGCCGATGACGAGGTCACCTTCTGACAATCGAGGAACAAACTCGGAACCCAGCCCCCCCGCCACGGTCAGTGCATATCCCAAAACGCAGACGGCAGCAGGTAGCACAAGCCATCGTGCTTTGATCGCCCCTTTCAGCAACGGACGATAAATCCATTGAGCGAATCGAACGAGGAACACGTCCTTCTCTTCGCAGACGCGAGGCAGAACAAGACTTGCCAGAACAGGAGTGACTGTCAGAGAGATGATCAGCGATCCGATGAGGATGAAAATCACCGTGAGCGCCATGGGGCGGAACATCTTCCCTTCGATCCCTTCCAGTGAGAGGATCGGCAGATAGACGATCATGATGATGAGCTGGCCCATCACGGTGGGAATTTTCACATCCGATGCGGCCTGGCGAATGACCTGCAGTCGTTCTTCACCCGCGCACGAACCGCGATGCGCCAGTCGCCAGATGATGTTTTCAATCACCACTACTGAACTATCGACAACGATCCCGAAGTCGATCGCTCCCAGGCTCAGCAGGGACGCGGCGATCCCCATGTACCACATGCCAATGAAACCAACCATCATTGAAAGCGGGATGGCCGCGGCGCAAATCAAACCGGCTCGCAGGTTCCCCAACAGCAGGAACAGCAGGATGATGACCAGGTACGCTCCTTCGCACAGGTTGTTCTTCACTGTCTCAATGACGCGATTCACCAGCGAAGTACGATCATAGACGATGTCCATGCGCACACCGGCGGGAAGGGTTTGCTGCACCTCGTGGAATTTGTTCCGCAGTCGGTTGGTCACGGCATAGCTGTTTTCGCCCATCAACATGAAGCCCAAGCCCAGGACGACTTCACCTTTGCCATTCGCGGTCACAATCCCGCGCCGCATTTCGTGAGAGACGACGACATCGGCGACGTCACGGACGCGAATCGGAACGCCATCGACTGCGGTGATGACCATCCCTTCAATTTGCGGAACATCGATCGTTCGGCCGACACCGTGGACGAGCACCGTATCACCCGATTGACGAATGCTTCCGCCACCGACGTTCAAGTTGTTCGACGCCACCGCTTCCAGTACCTGGTCAAACTTCAAGCCGTGCTTCACCAGGCGAACAGGGTCCAGGCGTACCTGATACTGCTTCTTTAAACCGCCCCAGGAATTGATCTCGGCCGAACCGGGAACCGTTCGCATCGTCGGTTTGACTTCCCAATCGTGCAGCGTTTTTGCTTTGGTGAGGTCGCCGTCTTCGGAAATCAGTGTGTAGTGGAACACCTCGCCCAGACCAGTTGAAACTGGCCCCATTTCCGGACGACTGATGCCGGGCGGAACTTCCACACCCGTCAATCGCTCGTTGATCAGTTGTCTGGCAAAGTAGATGTTTGTCCCATCACGGAAGGTCACGATGACTTGCGAGAGACCGAACTGAGAAACCGAACGCAACTGCTCCAGTCCAGGCAATCCGCCCAGTGCCATTTCGACTGGAAACGTGACTTGGCGTTCCACTTCCTCGGGGACCAATGCCTGAGCCACGGTATTGATCTGCACCTGGACGGGAGTCGTATCCGGGAAGGCATCCAGGTTTAGCGAGTTCAGGCTGAGGTATCCCAGGAATGACACCAGGGCGGCCCCCAGCAGGATCATCATCCGATGGGATAGGGACCAGGCAATCGTCGAATCCAACATAGTCGTCACGAGGCTTTACTGTTGGCGGGGCGTAATTTCAGCGGTCAATAGGCGGGCAGGTCAAAGCGTATGCGTCAAACAGTGATCACGGTGCTGAAGCGACGTGATTCAGTGTCCATTCGGACTTCAAGACATGTCCACCGCGCACCACGATCTCGGAACCTGGCTTCAAATCGCCAGACACGAGTTCCACGACACTACCGTCACGGACACCTAGCGACACATTGACGCGTTCAAACGTCAACTTGTCGGTCTTGGCGAATACCAATGCTTGCCGATCGTCGTGCAGGATTGCGGAAACGGGGACCACGAGTGCCGTATCGCTGTTCCTCAGAATGATCGTTCCTGTCCCGAACGTGTTGGCTCGCAGCAGTCGCACTTCTCTTCCCGTTTGAGGGTCGGTCGAAACAACAGGGTTGTCGACTTCCGCACGGATCTGCAATGTTCGAGTCTGCTGATTCATTTCCGTGCTGATCCAGGTAATCGTCGCGTGCAAGTCCTTGTCGACTCCATCGGGATTGAACGTGACCTGCTGTCCCAAAGCCAGTTGAGATGCGCCTTCTTTAGGAACGTCCAGCTTCAACCACATGCGACGAATATCAGCAATCTCTAGAATCGGCTTGCCGACTTCTGCGGTTTCCCCCAGCGCAACATCCTGACGCAAGACGATGCCGTCAAAGGTCGCCTTGATCGGCAGCAGATTGGAGGTCATCTTTTGCAGTCCTTCCACGACAGTGTCGGGAAGACCCAAAAACCGAATTCGCTCTGCGCGAGCGGCATCGTCCAATGCCTGATAGTCCTCAGACTTGATGTTGAATCCCATATTCAGCAGCGTCTGTTCGGCGTTCAACAGGCGAATTTTTGCTTCACGCATCGCGACTTTCGCTTCGCGAACTTGTCGCTGAGGAATGGCACCGCTCGCGATGCTTTCCAGATTAGTCAGGATCTCCGTCTTGGATTCCAAGGCCACCAGGGCGCTCAGAAATTCCGACTTAGACTGCCCCACCTCGGCTGCGTCGACGACAACCAGTACGTCCCCCTTTTTGATCGCTTCGCCAACGTGCTTGCAGACTCGCCAAACCGTACCAGTCGTTCGAGCAGAGAGACTCGCTGAAATTCGTTCGTCATAAGTGATCACTCCCGTTGTCCGGACGCGCTCGGCAATTGGCTTTTGCTGGAGAGGAGCGGTGCTGATCCCAGAAACCTCCATCGAATGCTCGGACGGAAAGGTGACTTTCCAGTCTCCTGCTGCTGTCGGCCCAGCCTCTACTTTCTGCGCGGTGACGTTACTCGCCTCGGTCGCATGAGCAGCATCAGAATGAGTTCCTTCGCTCGCATGAGTCACCGGCCGGAAGGTCCAGTGCGTCTGATGTCCGCACCAACCAACGGCGACAAGTGCTGCAAGGATGCCCAAATACCTTGCAGTTTTGAGAACTGCGGTGGTCGACGATTCTGGCAGCGGCTTCACATGAACGGACGAATGAGCAGCAGTCATACAGAAAATTTCCTAACTTATTTCACAACAGGCAGTTCCGACAACAGGCGTCATTAAAGTCGACGGGCAATGTCACGAACTGCGGTGCCAAGGCGGGTCAAATAGTGATTTCCGAAGATCTAACGCAAAAGGAACTTGCCACGCCAGGCCAACTATTTAGCGCTGACTGGGCGGTCATTTTTCACTTACGCTCCTAACCCCAACGGTTACATTCCCGCAAGAAATAGGAGCAAAGCGTATGCCAGCTATTACTTGGCCACATGGGCTCCCTAAAGCCGAATGACCGCATCGCGGTTAGTTGCCGCTGAAAAATTGGAAACCGGTTTAGCCATCAGGCAATTGAAATTGACCTCGGCAGATCGCCAAGAATGAGCGGCTCGCTCGCAAAAGCGACCGACAAATGGTCTGCGTGAGACGGCTAAAAGGTCGTGCCGTAGATCGTTCCCGACAATCGACTCTAGTGTGCCACGGAGTTCAGCCAAACCGACTGGAGCGGACGCTGCGGCGAATTCCCGAGTTGGGACTTCAGGGCTGGTTCGACCCGCAGCCACGAGCAGAGCACAAATCACGATCAGCGGTAAGGACGACATGGCAAAGCATATCGTCAGTTCATTACTTTTTCAACAGCTTCTCGTAGTTGCGCGTTGATGCGACGTCGCAACCATTTTTTACAGAATGGTTTGCATCGCACAAGCAAAAAGCGGCTTGGCAGGACAAATCCCACCAAGCCGCTCGTTCTCAAATCGCAAAAGACAGTTCGTCGACGGACCTATTTGGCTCCGTCTCCTGCCGTCACGAGTTCTTCATTCGGCTGTTCGACTGACGAAGGTTCGAAGTCCAGTTGCTTCTGGTCGCCGACTTCCTTCACGCGAACCGTGATGGTGTTGTGGCCCTGGAAGATTCCTTGCAACAGGTTTTCGGACAGAGGATCCTCGATATAGGTTTCAACCGCACGGCGTAGCGGACGAGCTCCATATTCGGTGGCGTTCCCCTTTTCAATGATGTACTGCTTGGCTTCGTCGGTCAGAATCAACGACAGACCCTTCTCACTGAGACGTTCGCGAACCTTCGACAGTTCGATAACGACGATCTGCTTGAGGTTCTCTTCGGTCAATGAGCGGAAGACAACGACTTCATCGAGACGTCCCAGGAATTCAGGCTTGAACTCGCGTTCAATCTCGTGTGTCAGTCGTTCCTTCATGCGTTCGTAGCTGGTGTCGTTATCCTTGGGTGCGAAACCGAATTCACTGGTAATTGCATTCGCACCGGCATTGGTCGTCATGATCACAATGGCGTTCTTGAAGTCGACTTTACGACCGAAGCTATCGGTCAAGTGGCCTTCTTCCATGATCTGCAACAGCATGTTGAAGACGTCCGGGTGAGCCTTCTCGATTTCATCCAGCAGCACGACCGCATACGGCCGGCGTCGGATTTTCTCGGTTAGCTGGCCCCCTTCTTCAAAGCCAACGTATCCCGGAGGAGCACCGATCAGTCGGCTGACATTGTGCTTCTCCATGTACTCGCTCATGTCGATCTGGATCAAAGCATCCTGATCGCCAAACATGAACTCGGCCAGCGTCTTGGCCGTCAGTGTCTTACCGACCCCGGTCGGACCGGCGAACAGGAAGACCCCCGTTGGACGCAGCGGATCTTTCAAACCGCTGCGGCTACGACGAACAGCCTTGGCAACTTGCCGGATCGCTTCGGTCTGGCTGACCACGCGACGATGCAGTTCTTCTTCCATCCGCAGCAATCGCACGGCATCTTCGCTGGAAAGACGAGTCAACGGGATCCCGGTGATCTTGGAAACAACTTCCGAAATCACTTCGGCGTCGACGACACCATCCTTTTCCTTGGACTTTTCTCGCCAGTCCTTGTTCAGGTTTTCCTTCTTCTTTTTGAGCTTATCAGCCTGATCACGCAGCGACGCCGCCTTTTCGAAGTCCTGATTCGCGACGGCTTCTTCTTTTTGAGTATTCAGCCGTTCGATCTCTTCTTCGATTTCTTTCAGGTCTGGTGGTCGGACCATCGATTTGAGTCGGACGCGAGCGCCCGCTTCGTCAATCACATCGATGGCCTTGTCGGGAAGGCAACGAGCCGTGATGTAACGAGTCGACAGTTCGACAGCCTTTGCCAAAGCGTCGTCTGTGATCTGGACTCGGTGGTGCTGTTCGTAACGGTCGCGCAGACCCTTCAGAATCTCGATCGTCTGCACTGGTGATGGAGGCTCGACCACGACCATCTGGAAGCGTCGTTCGAGGGCCGAATCCTTTTCAATGTATTTGCGGTACTCGTCCAGCGTCGTCGCACCGATACATTGGATTTCACCGCGGCTGAGAGCTGGCTTCAGCACGTTCGAGGCATCGATTGCCCCTTCCGCCCCACCGGCACCGACCAAGGTGTGCAATTCGTCGATGAACAGAATCGTGTTCTTGGCACGCTTCACTTCGTTCATCACTGCCTTGATACGTTCTTCGAACTGACCGCGATACTTCGTTCCAGCGACCATCATCGCCAGGTCGAGCACCACGATTCGCTTGTCGCGCAGCAGTTCCGGCACTTCGCCGTTCACAACCATCTGGGCAAAGCCTTCGACGATCGCGGTCTTACCGACGCCCGCTTCGCCCAGCAGAACTGGATTGTTCTTCTGGCGACGGCAAAGGATCTGAATCACGCGTTCGATTTCATTCGCACGCCCAATGACCGGATCCAGCTTGTTCTGGCGAGCCAGTTCTGTCAGATCGCGACCAAAGCTATCGAGTGCTGGCGTCTTGCTCTTGCCTGTCTTGCCAGCACCAGCAGCAGCTTGACCTGCTCCGCCACGTTCTGTCGTCCCTTCGGCCCCTTCCATTCCATGGCCGAGCAGGTTCAGAACTTCTTCGCGAACGTCTTCCAGCTTCAGGCCAAGGTTCATCAGAACCTGAGCCGCCACGCCTTCCTGTTCGCGGATCAAACCCAACAGCAGATGTTCGGTCCCGACATAGTTATGGTTGAGGTTGCGAGCCTCTTCCATGGCGTATTCGATGACCTTCTTCGCTCGCGGTGTCTGAGGCAGCTTGCCCATCGTGACCATGTCTGGCCCGGATTGGACAATCTTCTCGACTTCCAGGCGGATCTTGCGCAGATCAACCTCAAGGTTCTTCAGCACATTGGCAGCAACGCCCGAACCTTCTTTGACGAGGCCCAGCAGGATGTGCTCTGTTCCAATGTATTCATGATTGAATCGTTGGGCTTCCTGATTGGCCAGTTGCATCACCTTGCGGGCGCGATCGGTAAATCGCTCGTACATTACGAAGCCTCCGGATTTCCAAGTGTGGGACAACCCACTGTTTATAACCGTCGTTTCACCACGAACCGTTTCACCGGCCGTGCCAGGGATTTTCAGTCGCCTCTTCGCGTACCCAACATTCTACGCCAGCGATCAAGGAGACGTCGTCACAAATCGTCTTTGGCCATTTCGCAGATCGAATCCCATCACCATCAAACGAACTTGGCCCTCGATATCACCGGCATTATCATTCCAACAGCATTAATCGCAACTAACGTTTGTCTGATCATTTACGGTTCCGGGGCGATTCTAGTTGCGTGTCTGACGAAGGGCAAGGAGCCGACCACAACCGCACCTAACCCAAGGCACCGTTCGACCTTGATTCGCCAGCCAAGGCATCGTACGACGTCCGTTTTTACACAACTCTGTCGTCCTGACTTGAGCCGTTTCATCGCGAAAGGACCGAATGCCACCCTCGCTGGAAATATGGAGAATTCTGGATGCCGCGGCGAATCGGGCGGGCGAAGGGCTGCGTGTGATCGAGGAATTCGCTCGATTCGCCCTCAACGACGCAAACCTCTCGCGCCTGTTGAAAGAGTGCCGCCACGACTTGGCCGCAGCATTAGCCAGCATTCCCGAATCGAACCGCCTGGCGGCCCGCGATACCCTCGGAGATGTCGGCACAGCGATTGGCACCCCCTCGGAATACGCTCGCCTGACCCCCGCCGATGTTGCCCGAGCCTCATTCAAGCGAGTCCAAGAGGCTCTGAGAACGCTGGAAGAATACGGCAAACTCATCGATTCAGCCCTCGCTCAGCGGGTCGAGCAGCTTCGATACCGCCTGTACACCGCCGAAAAAGCCGTGCTGCGAACCGCTGTTGTTAGCGAACGCCTGCACGATCGAGTTCTGTATCTGCTCGTCACGTCGCAATCGTGTCCCGGTGGTCTCGAATCAACCGTTCGCAATGCGTTGGCGGCGGGAGTGGGAATCATCCAAGTCCGCGAAAAGCAGATGCCCGACCGGGAACTGTTGGAACACGCTCGCCGTGTCCGCAGCATTACCCAAGAATACGGTGCCTTGCTGATTATCAACGATCGTCCTGATCTGGCCGTCCTTGCCAATGCCGATGGCGTTCATGTCGGTCAGGACGAACTCACCGTTCGCGATGCTCGTCGAATCGTCGGTCCAGACCTTCTCATCGGGGTTTCGACGCACTCAATTGAGCAAGCGCGTCAGGCAGTTCTCGACGGGGCAGACTATCTGGGAGTCGGACCAACATTCCCCAGCAACACGAAAGCATTCGATCAATTCGCGGGTCTGGATTTCGTCCGGCAAGTCGCGAGCGAAATCAGTCTCCCCTGGTTCGCAATCGGCGGCATCTCTTCAGAAAACATCGCAACCGTGATCGAAGCAGGAGCGAAGCGAGTGGCCGTCAGCAATGCCATCTGCGGATCTGCCAACCCCGGCCAAGCTGCCGCAGGCTTGGATCAGCAGTTGCAAATGCAGTCCTACATCCAATGACGGTGCGAGATTCTCGCTGGCGAAACGCATGAAGATGGGTGCCAGGGTTTCGGAGCCCCGACATGGCCGTATCTTCCTTTTCCCGTCTTGCATTTTGCAATCCGCAACTTGCAATTTGCACTATCTTCTTCGCCGCCGGGTGCCACGGACTCGGAGTCTCGACGCGGTCGTGTCTTTGACAAAGGACACGACCACACAGGAGACAGGTGATGCCAAGCCATCTAAAAGCTCAAGCATCAAACATCGCACAGCTTCACAGCTTGCTTCAAACCCGCCAGCGGATCGCGAGTCGGAATGAATTCCTGACCGACGTAGCCGTCGTAGCCAAGTTCCAGCAGCTTGCGCATGATTGGCGGGTAGTTGATCTCTTGCTTGTCATCCAGTTCACCGCGACCAGGATTACCTGCCGTGTGAATGTGCCCGATCACATCCTTGCATTGCTCCAGACGACGGATCACGTCGCCATTCATGATCTGCACGTGATAGATATCAAACAGAACCTTGATTCGCGGCGAACCGACGCGACGGACGATATTTGCCACGTAGTCGATGTCATCCCCTTGATAGCCCGGATGTCCCTTCATCGGATGCGAACCGTCACGAGTATTCAGGTGCTCGACGCACAGCGTCACTCCCTTTTTCTCGGCCAGCGCCGCAATCTTCTTCAGGCCCGCGACGCAGTTGTCGGCCCCTTCTTCCAAAGAGATCTCACCGCTTTTGGGATCCTCCGCATTGCGCCACTTAAAGCCCGTGAAGCCGATCACGCTTGGAAAACCGGCGACCGCACAGTCCTCGATCATCTTGCTGGTTCTCGTAATCACCTCATCGTGATACTTCGGATTGTTGAAGCCCTTCACGAACGGAGCTCCTGGCATTCCGTTCGGAGCGATCGCGCAGGTCAGCCCATGCTTCTTCAGCGTGGCCCAGGTATCCGGCTCACAGATCTCGATCGACTTACAACCGAGCGATGTTGCCACCTGGCAGGTCTTTTCCATGTCCCATTTTTCGCCGGCGACATTGAAACACCAGAAGACGATCGACTGCTTGATGCGTCCGTTCACAATGGTCTTTTCTTCAGCGGCAAACATGGTGTCAGTTCCCAAAGTAGTCAATGAAGCCGCGGCACCCGCCGCGACAGTGGCTTGAAGTAATTCTCGACGCGAAAGCTTATCCAGAGACATGAAACACCCCGAGGCAGAGGTTCTTCGAACAGTAACGAAACCGAGCCGTATCAATCACCGTGCTTCTGACGCAAGCGCGACGACGTGCGCAGCATCAACTGAATCCGCTCAATGTCATTCAACCAGTCTTGCGTCACGTTGGCGAGCAACGATTGCCCCGGCGCGACCAGGCCCGTCGGACAAAACGCCCCATCCAGACTGCTGGCCATGTCGCGGTACTTCGACAATGTGCGATCCCCCGAGCGACCACATGGCGCGCCATCTTCTGCCAGGTAGACGATGGAAGGGACGCGGCGACCACCACAGATCGACAGCTCATCAGCCAACTCGGGATTGTCGTCGCGATCGAAATAGCGAATCTGCAATCGAGGCGTCTCGCGAGCAAAATGGTCCAGGATCGGACACTGCTGAATGCAATCGCCACACCAGGCCCCAGCCACCATCACCACCAGCATGTCACGTCGGAAACTGGCCAGCAGTTCCTTTTGCGCTGCCGTCAAAGTCACGCTGGCGTGAAAATCATCCCAGCGCCGTCGTTGTTCGAGCGTGGCGTATTTGTCCAGAAATTCCGTGTATCCAAGGCCGCTAGCCCATTTCTGCATGAAGTCCATTCGGGAAGATCCAGCATCAGGTGAACACATTCATCGATTGATTCGCGGCCCACCGGAAATGTACGTCGTTCCGCGGCGCATTCCAAGCGTCACAGTGCGGACATTCGATGAACCCGAGATCATCGCGAAGGTAATCAAACACGTCGATGCCTTTAGCCTGGAGCCACAAACCGAAGCTATTTCCGCGGACCTCGCACAGACATGAAAACGACACAGGCAGTCACGATTGCGAGTCCAGTGATCCACAAGAACCAGTGGCGCAGTCGAGATTCAGAAGCGCCAAATGCAGATGTGACCGTTGGTGCTTGTGGTCGCTCTCCATTCATACCGCTGTCGTCGATGTAGGCCACTGAGGGGCCGGAGAACAATCACGTCGCGGTCAGTGATTCCGCGGTGACTGCACCTTCTCATCCTGAGACCATTCCTCAGCGGCTCATTCTGCCACCAAATTTCTGATGGGCAAGATGAGGTTTCGTGTTCTTTGGGAAACGATCGAAAGTCGATTGTTTGCGGAAAAATGTGTGGATTGGGGTTGATTGGCTTCTTGTGAGTGGGTGTGTTTGGAGGAAGACACGGCTTTGTCGGCTGTTGGCGCAGTGCAAAAGCCTGAATCCATCGAGACAAGCTCGAAGGGGTCGGGAATCGGCTCCGCCAAACCCGACAATCCCCACCGAGTTCACCTCGGTGGAAGCAGGCCTTTGCACCAGGCAGACGAGATTCCAAATCCGTGGGATCCCGGATGAAGTGAGGCGATTTGAAGTCGCCTTCTTGTTCCCGAGAGGGCTACTCGGGACGTCGAACTGTACTTTGAGGAGAACCCCCGGTTCGTGTCCGAGGGACACGATGAACTCGTTTGCGACCATCTGAGATCGAAACGGCCACAGAGAACCATCGGATTAAGACCAAAGCGAAGGTGATCGTTAGAACTTGCAATCTCGTTCGGCCGACGATGGTGCTATTCTGGCTCATGATTTGACATGTGTTGGTGTTTTGATTCGAATTGCCGGTCCAGTCAGTCCCCATGCACATCTCAGGAATAACCCCATGCCCCGTTGTCCAAGCTGCGACGAACGCGTTTCTGCAAACGAAACCGAATGTCCTCACTGCGGGGAGAGCTTGGATGATGGTGGTCCAAGCAAGGGAAGTTCGAAGAAACGCAAAGTCAAATCCAAGAATTCGAACAGTTCCGTGATTATCATCGTGTTGGTCGCCGTGTTCGGGATCATGTTCGTTTGCGGCGGGATTCTGATCGCGCTGCTGCTGCCGGCCGTTCAGCAAGCTCGTGAAGCGGCCCGCCGTACTCAGTGCAAGAACAATCTCAAGCAGATTGGGCTGGCGATGCACAATTATCATGACACCTATGCGTTATTCCCGGCGGCGCATTTGAATGACCAACAGGGAAATCCAAAGTTGAGTTGGCGCGTGTCGATCCTGCCGTATATGGACGAAGCGTCTCGCTTCAACAGATACAACTTCAGCGATACCTGGGATGGTTCTTCAAATGCCGCCTTGTTGGCACCCGCGCCGCGGACTTATCTCTGTCCGTCGTACAACACCGCGCCTGGTTCGACGAACACATGCTATGCGACAATCGCGGGTGATCACACGGTCCTGGGCGCAGGGAAATGCGTCCCCATGCGCGACATCACGGACGGAACGTCAAATACGTTGATGGTCGTGGAAGCTTGCAGCCTGAACATCCCGTGGATGAAGCCGCAGGATATCGACGAGAATTCCGTCGGTGCGGTTGGCAATCCCAACGGGATCAGCAGCAAACATACCGGGGGGGCTCATGTGTTGCTCACCGACGGCTCTGTTCGCTTCGTATCCGTCAATATCAGCCCGCAAGTGGTGGATGCTCTGGTGACTCGGGATGGTGGGGAGCAAATCGGGGACTTCTAGAGCCACCCGGACGCGAATGACCCGGGCTAGTGCAATCGGAGCGCGATCAACGACGCTAAGACACTGGCAGCCCAGAGCGGCCGCCAGTGGCACCCGAATGTGTGTATGTTATTGTGGGTCCAACGACAACCGCGGCTTCCAAGGAACTCATGTGGAACAGGGCAGCGGTGTGAGTTGGAATCCGAGTTGAAGAGCTCGTTTTTCGAGTGATCGGCGTATTCGTGTCTGGTACATCTGTTC
>JAQGHU010000016.1 GCA_028291515.1 Schlesneria sp. | reverse complement strand
CTCGCGCGGTGACTGCACCATCTCCTCCTTGATGACCATTCCTCAGCGGCTCATTCTGCCAACAATTGTGTGACGGTCAAGATGGTGTTTCGTGTTCTTTGAGAATTCATTCGAGAATGGTAACGCTAAGAAAAACGCCTTGTTTTAGGCGGAATTGTTTGATTGGGATTGACGGGCGCGTTGTGACATTTGTCCCGAAGAGACGGCTTTGTCGAGGGCTGCAAATACCGAGGCGTTCGATGGTGATTGTGGTTGTTGCGTGTTGAAGAATATCTGTCGTCCCCGGGGGACTTCAGATTGATCGACGGATCCCATGACAGTGTCATACACTCGCAACAAAACGATAGCACATAAGAATCCCTGACCGTGATGACGCACGTCGATTCAGCCAACTGTCGCATCAACAGGATATTTCCCACGCCGCCACAGGAATATCGAAGTCTTCGTCAGCCTGGCAAACTGCGCAGAGCAATGCCGTGAGCGCAACAAGAGTCGTGTGATAGGCCATCGAATTCTTCCTTGAATCCCGGTCTCGTGAATGAACCGGCCATCAAAGTAGGCCGATGCCATATTTCGGTCAATCGCAAAGACCACGCCAAGGCTTACGATGCCTCCACGTTGAATAATGCTGTAACCACCACAATGTCAGGTCGTTCTGATGTGATCGCTGTGTCGCGGTGCTATCATTCTTCACACAGAACCTCCGGCCAATCATCGAACTCGCCATGCCATCGATCGTCCTCGCTACCCTGAATGCTCGCTATCACCATTGCGCGTTCGGACTGCGCTATCTGCAGGCGAACATGGGCGAACTGCGAGACGAAACGAAGCTGCTGGAGTTCACGATCAACCAGCCGACGCTGGAGATCCTCGATGCGATCCTGTCGCAGGCGCCCCGCATCGTCGGACTCGGCGTCTATATCTGGAACGTCGACGAGACCACGCGATTGGTCGCCGATCTCAAGCGAGTGGCCCCCGAAGTCACAGTCGTTCTCGGCGGCCCTGAAGTCAGCTACGAGACGGACCAGCAGGCCATCATTCAGTTGGCTGACGTCATCATCACGGGGGAAGCCGATCTCGCGTTCGCAGAATTCTGCCGCGAGCACCTTGCACCGACCGAAACGGCTCCTGTCGGAACAATCTTGGGCCCGCGAATCATCCATTCGCCAGTCCCGGACCTCAATAGACTCTCGCTTCCCTACGAACTTTATTCAGATGCTGATGTTGCGCATCGGGTGATTTATGTCGAGGCATCGCGAGGTTGCCCGTTCACTTGCGAGTTCTGCCTGTCAGCTCTCGATATCCCCGTCCGGCAATTCTCACTCGAACCGTTTCTCGATGCGATGAACCGATTGCTCGTGCGCGGCGTGAAGCAGTTCAAATTCGTCGACCGAACCTTCAACCTGAACATTCGCGTCAGCCGAGCGATCCTTGAATTCTTCCTGGAACGCTATCAACCCGGACTGTTTCTGCACTTCGAGTTGATCCCCGATCGACTGCCGGATGCGCTGAAAGAAATCATTGCCCGCTTTCCAGCCGGCTCGCTGCAGTTTGAGGTCGGTATCCAAACATTCAATGACGATGTTTCGGATCTCATCAGTCGCAAGCAAGACAACGCTCTGGTTGACCAAAACTTGACTTGGCTACGAGGCAACACCTCTGTCCATGTCCACGCAGACCTAATTGTCGGACTGCCCGGCGAGTCGCTGGAGAGTTTCGCACGCGGATTCGATCAACTCGTGCGACTGGCACCGCATGAGATTCAAGTCGGAATTTTGAAGCGATTGCGGGGGACGCCCATCATTCGCCACGATCAAACCTGGGGCATGGTCTATAGCCCCCACCCGCCCTACGAAATCCTGCGAACCAGTTTGATGGACTTCAACACCGTCCAAGAGTTGCGGCGGTTCGCCAAATACTGGGATACGATCGCCAACAGTGGTAACTTCGTCGAATCAACAAAGCTGCTTTGGGACGCTGTAGACTCCAAGCCCTCCTCTCCGTTCGCAGAATTTCGCAAACTCTCAAACTGGTTGTACCGCAGTGAAGGCCAATTGCACGGTATTTCACTCAGTCGCCTGGTCGAGTTGATGTTCCAATATCTGACACAAGCAGTAGGACTGGCTGCCACAATCGTGGGACCGACCTTGTGGCGAGACTACCAACGCGGCGGCCGCAGCGACAAACCCGCCTGTTTGCGTCCGTTCGCTGCCGAAGTCAACGACCTTGCGAAGTCCCCCGCAGAATCAACGTCGCCAAAACGACAGAGTCGTCGACTGGGATTGGTCAACGAGGTTCAACCTTAGCAGTTGTCCGTGATTCTGTTTCCCCGGGTGATTCCCGCGCACGAGGCAATCCCGTCCTTGAGCACCAAGATCATCGCTAGTGCCTGGAATCAGACGAGATTCGTTGCGGAATCGACATCACCCATCAACGCACTGGATTCCCGCCTGCGAGGGAATGACAGAAGTATCAAGAACTCGTGAATAAGCGTTGTCAAAACGAAGCCAGCATCTACTATGGGCTGAGTGCGAGACCGTTCCTCGTTCGCATCTGTCTAAATTGATGGGCGCTCGAACCTCATCGCTTCTGTTTCTGAAGGACTGTGAATGATACATCGTATTTTGATTACAACTTGCTTGAGCTTCGCTTGTTCCGTTGGTGCTGCAGAGGTCCCCGAATGGCCTCAGTTTCGTGGTCCGAATGGATCGGGGATTGCTGCTGGGTCAAAGCCCCCGATCACGTTCGGACCGGAGAAAAATGTGAAATGGAAGGTGCCGGTACCTCCCGGTGCGTCATCTCCAGTCATCGTCGGCGATAAACTCTTCCTCACGGCCTATGATGAAGGCAAACTCTTCACCATTGCCTATTCCATCGTAAGTGGTCAGGAACTCTGGCGGGCCGAAGCTCCTGCCAAGGCGATCGAAGCGTACCACAAGACTGAGGGAAGCCCGGCCGCATCCTCTGTGGCAACCAATGGTAAGACCGTCGTCGCGTATTTCGGGTCTTGTGGCCTTTTTGCCTACGACCTCACTGGAAAAGAACTCTGGAAATACGACTTGCCGATGGCAAAAACGGCCGCGGACTTTGGTACGGGCGTCTCACCAATACTCGTCGACGGAATCGTGGTTCTTCAGCGCGACGAAATGAATGCACCAAAAATCATCGCGCTGGATGTCGCGACAGGTCGTCCAAAATGGGAAGTGAAGCGACCGCCCGCCACCAGCTATTGCACGCCAGCACTGTGGGACACCGAAGGGGGAAAGCAGGTGGTCTGCGGAGGTTACGGACGTATGGTGAGCTACGACCTGCAAACAGGGGAAGAGAAGTGGAGCGTCGTCGGCATGCCGTCGGCCACCTGCACGACGCCCGTTATCGGTGATGGAATGCTCTACTTTTCCGGTTGGTCCCCCGGTGATTCAGAGGACACTGAGTTCAAGTTCCCGAAATTCGATGACCTTCTGGAGTCAGGAGATGTGAATAAGGACGGCCAGGTCTCTCGTGAAGAAAGCGAGAAAACATTTCTGAAGGGCTTTTTCGACAGCAACGACACCAACAAGGATGGCCAACTTACTCGGCAAGAATGGGATGACATCATCAAGTACATGTCGGCTGGAAAGAATTCCGTTTTTGCGGTGAAGGCGGGCGGCCACGGTGACATTACGAAGTCGCACGTTGCCTGGAAGAAGACGAAAGGAATGCCCTATGTTCCCAGTGCCATCCTGATTGATGGCCAGTATTTCATGGTGAAAGATGGAGGCCTCTGCACTGCCTACGATGCGAAGACGGGCCGGGAAATCTACGTCCAAAAGCGGGCCGTGGCGAATGGCCGCTACTATGCGTCGCCAGTTTCCGCCAATGGCAATATCTACGTCGTGTCACTCGACGATGGTACATTCACAGTGCTGAAAGCCGGAACAGAGAGCCCTGAGGTTGTCGCTGAAAATCCCAAGCTCGACGAAAAGACGAGCGCGACCCCAGCGATCGTCGGCGACACGATTTATGTTCGCACCGCCAATCACCTGTGGGCCTTCGCAGAGAAGCATTGATTGGCTGCAAGACGAACAACTGGGTGACAGAAATACTGATCGAGAACCCCTGACAACGGGACGCGTGGTAGGACGGGCCGTCAGCGAGAGTTCAGCGTTATTTGATTCCACGCTGATCCAGGAAATCGACGAATTCCTTGTCCGCATATTTGTCGCTCAGGTATTCATTAGCAACAGCCTCCGGAATGCCCCACGTTCCGGTCTCGATCCAGACCTTCAGAAAGCATTCACCCGATGACGATTGTTCGCCCGGGGAAACACCCCAGTTCTCGTGCCGTTCCTTCATGCTGCTCACGTGGCTGAAAACCGACAGCAAGATGTGAGCAAGCACGCCATCTGCTGCCGTATAGGGTCGGTCCTTCGGATGCGGCGAACCGTATGACATCGACAGGATCTTCAAGAGAAGATCGTATTTGTGAGCGTCGAACAGATGCGACAACACGGCCTTCTGCCGCACAGTCAGCATATGGTCATGGATCTCGTGAATCGTGAACACGCCGTCCTGTCCCATCGGTGGCCTCCACAGCAGTGTAGATACTTTCAGCGCGGGATTCGCCGAATCGGGCTCACGAGACCATCGGCATCCGCCAGACCAAACTTCTTCAGCTTGCTGAAATACGTGCTGCGAGCCAACCCCAGCAGTCGGGCTGCGCGAGCTTTATTGCCGCCGCATTTCTGTAGAGCATCGATTAAGGCCTGACGTTCGACCAGCGGGTCACCGCTGTCACTCGCCTGAAGGAAGGCGTCTGACATTGGTTTACGATGCTCGGGCAATGTGTCGTTCTGCAGATCCATCGGCAAGTCGGTCGTCGTGATCGTCTCACCTTCGGCCAGCACAACAGCGCGTTCAATCACATTTTGCAGTTCGCGGATATTGCCCGGCCACGAGTAACGCGCCAGCATATCAATCGCCTCATCCTCAAACTTGGCGAGTCGCTTGCCGGCCCGCGATGCGGCTCGACGCAGGAAGTACACCGCCAACTCCAGCACGTCTTCCGATCGCTCGCGCAGCGGCGGCAACGTGACGCTGATCACGTTCAGTCGATAGTAAAGATCCTCGCGGAACTTTCCGTCCGCAATCAATCGTTCCAGGTTCTGGTGCGTGGCCGCAATCAAGCGGACATCTACTTGAATCGTCTGCGTCCCGCCGACTCGTTCAAACTCACGTTGCTGCAGGACACGTAACAACTTGACCTGAGTCTCGGGCGAGATATCGCCGATCTCGTCGAGGAACAGCGATCCGCCATTCGCCAGCTCAAACCGCCCCTGCTTATCGCTCTGAGCGCCCGTAAACGCCCCTTTTTCGTGCCCGAACAGTTCACTCTCGAGCAGTCCGGCGGACAAAGCCGCGCAGTGAACAGTGATCAACGGTCCGTCGTGCCGTGCGCTGTTGTCGTGAATGGCTTTGGCGAGCAGCTCTTTGCCCGTTCCGCTTTCGCCACGCAGCAACACACTGGTTTCACTAGCGGCCACTTTGCGAACGGTGTCCATGATCCCCTCGAGTGCGGGACTGTGGCCGATGATGCCATCGCGGCGGAATTGATCTGACGGCGTGTTCGTCTGATCTGGCCTGGCAACCGTCGCCAATTCGGCCTGCAGAATCGAGATCTGCTGCCGTTGACGACCGATCAGATCGGTCTTCAACCGCAGATCTTCGTTTAGTTGTGTGATGTCTTGATGAACCTTCGCACAATGCAATGCGATCCCTGTAATCTGAGCAAGCGCTGTCAGGAACGTCAGATCCTCGGCCGAGTACATCATGCCGTTTTCTTTTGGCCCCAACACGACCAGCCCCGCCAGCTTGCCATCGATTTCCAGGCCGTGAACGAGATCCGCGTGCCATTGTCGTAGCAGATTCTGTACGGGCGAGATCCCTTCGCGCGTCGTCGGCGTGACACGCTGCAACGTGGGATCATCAGCCAGCGCCTGGATGAATTCGTCCGGCAACGACAACTGCATCGGCATTCCCGCCGACTGACCACCCGCTGCAGTGAGTCGGAATCCATTGGGACGACCGTCGCTTAAGTACAGACCAATCCGGCTGGATTGCAGTACGTCGCGGCAGGTGACCGAAAGTCGTTCCGAGAGAAACTGAACATCTGTCAGTCGACCCGCATCGCGATGGATCCGCTGCAGGGCCTTGTCCAGTTGGTATTTCTCTCGAAAGAATCGCCGATCGACGAAGTGCTGCCACGAATCGCGAACCCAGATCAGCAGGATGACTCCCAGCATCACGATGCCAGCAATGATCCAGCTCGGCTGCTCGACCGTCGGCATTTTGCCAACCGCCACGGCCAGGGTTCCGACAGCGATGCTGAGAGCGACTGTTCCCGTGGCACCATAGCTAAGAACGTAGTACCACATCCCCTTGCTGATGATCTGGTCGATCAGCATCAGCTTGTAGCGAATGATGCCGATCGCATACGCGAACATGAACACCAGGCTGGCCAGGAACATCGGATAGCGTGCGCCGCCCAGCGCGAAATCGGTTCGAGAAAAGGCCGCGAGCACCAGGGCATAGCCGATGCACATCGCGGCACCGACTCCGGCCCACAAGATCCAGCGCACCTGGCTGAGTTCGACGGGATTGCGAGTCGTGAACAGGCTGTGAGTCAATGATGCGATCGTTGCCAGGAAGTACACCGCAGAGACGCACAAATAGACATACACGCCATAACGCAGGTAATTCAGCCATGTCAGAATCAGCTCAGGGGGAAAACGAGCCGATTGCCCGCTGAGAGTCCAGATCAACCCTTCAGCCCACAAAAAACAGACGATTGCCGCGACTGGAGTGGCAAACACTAACCAGTTCACCACTAATCGCCAGGATGTGAGGGGCAATTTGGAACGTGGGAACCCGAGGAAGAAGTGCAGCGTGACCGCCGGCAGCAAGATCCCCGATACCGCAAACGGCAGCGTCAACCAGAAACTGCCTGCGATCATCGCCCAGTGGAAACCGCCGACGAACGCTCCCAATGTCGCCGTACACATCGCGAAGAACCGGCGAGCGGATTCGTCGAACGGGCGACTCCAGAAAGCGATCGCACCGACCGAAAAGATCAGCAACTGCAGCAGGAACCAAAGTAGCGTCACCCCAACTTCGTCCGAAGGAACGGACTGTAGCTTGATAGAACTCGTCAATCGCTTGTCAGTGCCGGGGCGAACGTATTCAATTTTTAACCAACGATTCCCCTCTTCGTCTTGAACGAGAGGAGCTTCTGCGGCCAAAGGATCTTTTTCGCCGTAAAGCGGCGATCCACCACGGTTTCGCAATGCTAATTGCGCCTTCGCGAAGTCCAAGAAGTTTGTAACTGGCCGACCATCCATCGCCACTAGGCGATCTCCAAGTTGCGGAGCCTGCAGGCCCTTCCACTTAATTCCCGGTGTCTGCTGGATCTCAATTCCTGGCAAGTTCGACGGCTGAGATGCGACGGCACCACCAACGCTATCCACCAATAGAAACCGCAGGCGTAGGTCTGGAGTCGTGGCCACAATGGCAAGAACCAGGACACAGTAGCCAACTGCAAGGCCACCAAGGATTGCGAGGATCCAACGAGTAAATCGATGATCGTTTTCCATAACTGCTTTTCTCGATTGGCGAAGCAAAATGCGCCGAAAACAGCGCCGAATTGCGATTTCGACACATTTCGGCGCTGAATTCGTTATCTGACGAGCGCCGAATTGGGATCTTGAATATATTCATCGTTGCCGGAGGCGAGGAGAAAATCAATTAAAAAAGGGACTTAGGACTGTCGAATTCAGTTAAGCCGCAATATTTATCAGCGCCGAAATGAAATTGGCACAATCTTAGCGATGCTATCCACATGTTCTCGAAGCGAAAGTGATCTGAAATCTGACCCCACCTTCGCTTTAACAACGCCACCCAGCCCGAGTCCTCGACGGAAGGTACTTCACGCATTTGCGAACTGACAATGGTTTCTCAGTAGCAGTCAGACCCACTCTGCTCCTCGGTTACAACCGCCAGTACACCCACCGCAAATCTTTGAGGCAACTTCCGTCGAGGATTCTTTATGCCACTCTGTGGCGAGAGACATGATCACCGGACGTGCGTTTCCCACAGCGCCTGTCAGTGACTTGTGTTTCGAATAGTGTGCAGGATGCTTACGCCCTCACGGATGGGGGCGCTTTGCTCAGCTTGCGCGTTGAGTCTGGAGATAGTGGTCCGTCAAAGCTCAAGCTGGGGGTGCCATTTTGCCGAGCCGATTGGGCCTTCACGGCGTTGCCAACCGTTTTGGCAATGCATTAGCTATCTGAATAGCTGGCGTACGATTTGAATGTTTCCCAAAGGGCGACTTCTCGTACAGGTAGCCGATGTGACTTGGCGAAGTCGAAGATCAGCTTCGCAATGTTTTCTGCCGTCGGATTCGCATCGATCAGAAACATCGGCTCGCCTTGCTCTTGCAGCAGCGGCACGATGGGATCGGCTTCGTTCAAGATCATTCGATGATCCAGATTGGCGTCAATCCAACCCGAGACATGTCGCTTAATGTCAGAGAAATCAACCAGCATTCCTCGGTGATCTAGCTTATCCGCTTCCAGCACAATCACGGCTTTTCCGTTGTGTCCATGCAGATGCTTGCACTTGCCATCGTAGTTCAATAGCCGGTGGCCGTAGCAAAACTCAATTTCCTGCGTCACGCGGAACATGGCGATCCAACCCAATCTTGGTCTACGAATGAGGGGTGTTTGCTAGTCATGAATTCTAGGGTGGCCAGCGTCTGCAAGCAATCACCACCTCAGCGGCGGAAACCCCGGCGACTACCAATCGCGACAGATTGTCAGATTCGAAAAATGATGCTTTCTGGATCCGTATTACCGTCAGCTACTTTGCCATAACGTATTTTACATAAACACGTTAACATCTGAACGTCACGCCATGTTGTCGCCCCTTGGCGACGCCGCAGTTAGGGCCGGAGCCCAATAGGTTCTTGACATTACCCCCCAAATTCGGTGTAATTCCCGTGTTCGTCTCCGTCGATCTTCGTGAGTAACTTGCCGAATTCGCTGGGAGCAGGTGTTTCACTTCGAACACTTGTTGAATTCAGTTTGTTATCGATTGATGGAAGCGGCACTAAGTTTGGGTGTATTGGGATCAGCAGCTTCAGGCTAGTTGATCGGAGTGAATCTGTAACGCGCGTCTCCGCAGGGCTATGCCTCAAACGGCAGACGGCAGTGCAGCATCTTCACTAATCGACGTTGTATTTCCGATAATTGGGACAGACAGGCTAGAGGGATCGATCAAATCGTCCTGAAGCCAGTGGTCTCGTTTGTTGATAAGCCACTGCTCTTAGACAGTTGCGGAGTGCCTTCGGGTGGGACCGAAGTCGCTATGCAGTGGAATGGCAGGGACTGCCGTTGTGTGGGTCGCTGAACTTGGCGAGGTCAGATTCGCGAGTTCGGCTGTCAGGGTCAGGCTATGACGGCTTGTTCCAGTTTGCCTCGTGTCGTCGTGACGGGTGTGGGCGTTGTCTCACCCATCGGGATCGGTACGGACGCGTTCTGGAATCGCTTGATCGCCGGAAGTACTGGCATAGACACCCTTTCTGCATTTTCTTCTGCCGGACTTCCCTCCAAGCTGGCTGCCGAAGTTCGCGACTTCGACCCGCTTGAACACATTTATCAGCGGAAGTTCCTGAAAGTCATGTCCCGCGACATCCAGTTGGGTGTTGCTGGTGCCTCCATGGCGATGAAGGATTCGGGGTTGTCCCGAGGTTCCGTCGACCCTGAGCGTTTGGGTGTTGAATTCGGTGCGGGTCACATTTCCACGACCCCCGAAGAACTCGCCGACGCCGCTCAACATCTGAACGATATCGCCGAAGGGGCAAATGTTGCTCAATGGGCCGAAGACGGGTTGGGGCAGATCGCCCCCCTCTGGCTGCTCAAGCAACTCCCAAATATGCCCGCCTGCCATGTTGCCATCGAGCACGATGCCCGCGGCCCGAACAATACGATTACCAGCTGTGAATCCTCGGCTCTTCTTGCTCTGGCGGAAGGGGTTCGAGCCATCGAACGCGGTGCGGCCGATGCCATGATCATTGGTGCCTGCAGCTCCTACATCCACCCGCTCGAAAT
This sequence comes from Schlesneria sp., assembly GCA_028291515.1. GTDB lineage: Bacteria > Planctomycetota > Planctomycetia > Planctomycetales > Planctomycetaceae > Schlesneria. The sequence continues at coordinate 51,734 of JAQGHU010000016.1, read as the reverse complement.
CGCTCGCCTGAATCTGTACGAAAGCCTTTCCCGGGGTGAAACGCCTGCCGAAGCCTGTCGACCATTCGACCTGCATCGTGACGGAACCGTGGCCGGAGAAGGTGCTGCGGCATTCGTAATCGAACGTTATGAGCACGCCGTCAGTCGTGGTGCCCCGATCTATTGCGAGATTCTTGGTGTCGGTGCTGGCTGTGACGGTCGCGATCCAAACAATCGATCCAGTGGCCTGGGCCTGGCTCGTGCAATTCAAAGTGCGCTGCGTCAGTCCAATTTGACACCGCGAGACCTGGGCCATATCAACGCCCATGGTAAGGGAACGCGACGAGACGACATCGCCGAAGCGAGAGCCTACCAGACCGCTTTGGGGATGGTTGCCGAGTCGATTCCTGTGACGGCTCTAAAGAGCTATTTCGGTCACTTTGATGCGGGGGCTGGTGCTGTGGAATTGGCCGGCAGTTTGCTGGCCATGCGACACGGTCTACTGCCGATGACGTTGAACTATCGCACGCCAGACCCGATGTGCCCGCTGAACATCGTCCGTGGCGAGCCGTTGAAAATGACGAATGGAGTCGCCTTGTCCGTCAACCGGACTCGCATGGGCCAGAGTGCCGCGGCCGTCATTCGCGCCATCTGATTCCGAACCGCAATCGGGCTTCTCCGTAATCGTCGAGCCGCCCTAAGTCGGTCTGCCCTGACGGATTTACCAGATTCGGCTACAATGCGGGGCGAACCGCCTGTGGCATTGATGCCACGAGCCTTTTCTGGAAGAGATGGAGCGACGATGACTCGCAGATCCCATGGCAATCCAAGCGTCCCTTTTCCTCGACGCGCGATCATTCAAATTGTCACAACGCTGGCCGTCGTGATCGCCTTTAGTGTGATGCTGAACCGAGTTCCGGCGCAATCAACTCCTTCAGCCGATCCGATAGCGACACCCGTTCCGAAGCCAGTAAAGTCGGTCCCAAAGGGAATCCCGCGCGAACCGATTGAAGTCATCTTCGCCTTGGGGCCATTCCTGTACCCGCTCGCATTGACCTCGTTTATCGTTGTCTGGTTCTCAATCGAGCGGCTGGTTGTCCTGCGACGAGGCCGCGTGATCCCACGCCCCTTCGTCCGCCGCTTCTTCGAACATCTTGAAGAAGGAAAGCTCGATCAAAAATCAGCGTTGAAGTTGTGCGAAGAGAACGGCAGTCCAATCGCGACCATCTTTGCTCACGGGATCCGCAAGTGGGGTAAGAGCAGTGTTGAAGTCGAGCAGGCCATCATCGACGGTGGCGATCGCCAAGTCAGCCAGTTACGTAAGCATCTGCGAGTCCTCAATGGGGCTTCCACCGTGGCGCCGCTGTTGGGACTGCTTGGCACAATCGTCGGGATGATTGAATCGTTCAACACGATTGCCACCAAGGCGGCCATGGGAAAGTCAGAAGAGTTGGCATCTGGGATCGGCTTGGCGCTGCTGACGACTGCAGCGGGGTTAATGATCTCGATTCCGGCTCTGGTGATGTATATGTACTTCTCGGGTCGGGTGGATGCACTGGTGATCGAAATGGACGGTCTCTCTCAAGACCTAGTCGACATGATCTCCGCAGAGGGACTGGCCGAGCAAGCTCGCACTCCGCGGACTCCACCTCCAGGCAAGCCTGAAACTCGCAAGGCGGTCTAGGCGAGTTAACGCTCGTTCCTGATATCAATCACACGCAGATTGGCATCATCGCTGCCCTGCAAGCGAATGATCACTCGTGATGTTCCCGGTGCTCCGCAGGCCCATACCTCGGCAATCCCAAGTTTAGTGAAGACCCTCGATAACGAATTCGGGTTGACGAATTTTCGCGCCAGCGCCGCAGTCATTCCGACTGCCACCGATCCGGACTCGATCGAATTCGCCAAAGGCGTCAGGTCAGGACTATCGCCTTTCGACTTGATCCACGTCCCACCAGCGTTTGCATAGCCGAGCGATCTCAGCTTGTCTGTCACTTCAATAATCATCGGATCCAGCTTGTTGGCTTCGGCCAGCAGAGTCACTGCCTTACGTTCGTCCTGAGCCAGCGACAGGTGTTCTTCAGCGAGTTGCAGCAGTCCCGCCGGACCTTCCTGTCGCGAACCTGACTCTCGAGCTTGCAGCCAACGCGTCACAGCCAGCTTCGCCTGATCCGGCTGTTGTCGAGCACGAAAATCGGCCGCCAATAGTTCGATCTCTGGTCTGGTTGCTGTGGTCGCTTGCTCCAATCGCCACTTCATTCGGAGATCTCGATACTGACCCGCCAGTGAGATCGCTTCTGGAACCTGCTGCTCCAGTCGCTTCACGATCATCTCCGCATTGGAGCCATCTTTCGCGGCGTCATGCAGGATCGTCTTCAACAGCACTGACGCATAAAAAAGACGCTGCAATTGCTGGCGAACTTCCGGTGGGGAATCGCGATAGACCAGCAATGGTTCTTTCTCGTAACGCTCTTTCAAATCATCCGGAAACGCGGCCATTGGCTGAGTACACACGGGATAGTCCTGCGCCAGTTTCGCTGCCAGCTTGCCCCATACCTGCTGATCAGTGGACTTCGCGGCCTGATCCCACAGGATGCGATTTCCTTCGTGAATCAACTCCGTGCGTCGAGCTTCCGATAGCTTGTATTTCGAGACTTTGTCGGCCAGTTGAAATCGGGCAGCTGCGTCATCGGCGTCCATCGCGCGCCATTCCACCGTGATGCCACGATCGAAGGCCGTACGAGCTTTCTTCAATAGCTCCGCGTCATCGTAGAATCGGCTTCGTTCGGAGGCCCAATCACCCAATGCATACCATTCCGCCGCCTTCGGATTGCGGAGCTTGGCGAAACGCGATTCGTATTGTTCGAGATCGGTCTGGATCACCTGGATTCGATCAGCGTCCAGGAACAGCTTGCCATTCTCTTTGACCAACCGACCGGTGATCTCAACCGCTTTCTTTCCCTGCAGCGAACGAATGTTGGCATCGCTGACGTGAACGGGGACTTCACACTTCGACAATCGCAATTGACCACCACCACTCAGAGAAACGCGGCCTTCGATTCGAATCGTTGCCCCGATCATCTGGTCCCAGTCGGTCTTTCGATTCATGAATGCTTCGGTCGACCAGGCATTGTCAGCGGCATCGACAACTAGTGTCGGCAGCAGCACACAGGTCAGCGCGAGAAGTATTGATCGGAACCAGCTCATTTCGCGGTCTCCGATAGTTCCAGTTGACGTGCGATCAGATCACGAGTTGCTTGCAGCTGCTCTTCGCGAGTCTCGGCGTAGCCAAGCGAGGTGTACGTCTCCAAAGTCGTCCAGAGAAACGCGGTCTTTCCGTTGAGGACCACCGTTGCGACCCCATTCTTGTCGGACGAGGGGCGGATCTCACTGAGTTGTGCGGCGAAGAGGACACGCGCGTCCCCTCCCGCCTGCGATTCCAAAGCGGCCTCTCGCACCAGTGCCGAATCGATTTCAACATTGTACTTCCCATCGTCAAACAACAGGGGCATATCGAGCACCCAGGGGCCATTTACCTGTTCGGGCTCAATGATCAAGGTGTCGAACAGAATCCATCGATCGCGGTGCCTGGTCCCGAGTTTCGACTTACCTGCTGCACTTCCAAACTCTGCCAAGATCTCGAACAGGCTGGTATCCGAGAGTTCATTTCCAGCAACGGCTTCGCGGCAGTGTCGGCGGATGGTGTTGGCTTCGGCATCCGTCCGGTGTAGCAAGTCGACCGCCTTCCGCGCCCGTGTCAGTTCGCGAGCGGCCGTCGCGAAATCACCTTCGTTCAAGGCTCGCATGCCCGCTTCATTCGCAGCCAGGACATTCGCCTTGGCGGATTCAACGCGACTGCGTTGCCACAAGCCCCACAAGGTGAGCGATCCGACGATGGTAATGGCGACGACGATGGCTCGAAACGGCGTCACCAGCCGCGTTTCGGACTTCAGCAGGATCCCCTTGGGCTCCGGTGGTGGTGTCGACTTCCTGGCGGGCTCGGCGTGGCGACGATCCGGCTTGGAAGCTGTCGAGGTCGCGGTAGATTCGTCGTCCTCAACAGGGCTCTCTGCAGCGGGCGGTTTTGGCTTTTTTGGGCGAACGGTCACTGGGTACACGTTCGCCGGAAGAATAAAGACTTGTCTTCCGCAGATCGGACATGAGGGCCGCTGCGCCGCCGCAACGCGATCGCCGGCGACAGTGCCGCCACAGTCGCAGCGCACGTTGTAGGGTTCGGGAGGCGGGGGTGGCGGCTTCCGAAACCCCTCGGTCGCTCGACTTAGCCAATTCGCCATAATTCGCGCCGACCATTGGGGGAGAAAAATGCCACACCGGTCCAAATCCGGCCACCGAATTATGCGACGCCGTCCCATAGCGGTCAATCAGCGGTTGTTGAACAACAGATATCCAGTAGCTTCACCTCCAAACGGGTGTTATCAAAAACGGATCACCACTTCTACCGTCTGGGGAAAATGATAGGCCCGTTGAGGCCGTCGTTCTGCATCCTTTCGAATTCGCGCTGCCTGGCCAGGATTTCCGCAGCATTTTCTGGAGTGATCTCCGGTTTTGCGCCGCCGACCGACCGGCGAAAAGTGACATTGTCAAATCGAATCTCCGTCCAGTTTGGGATCGCGTTTAAATGGATCAAGGCAGTCGGCGTCGTGTCGCAGTGCTCGACGAGGATTTCCGTCAGCGACTGACTCTGACTTAGCGACGTTAGACCCTCATCGGTCAGATCCGACAGGCTATTCAACCACAATTGTTTCAGCCCCGGCAGCTGCGAGACAAATGCGACATCGGTGATCTTGCCGCCATAGATCGAAACTCGTCGTAATCGCGGCAGTTTCGCAATCGCAGCTAGTGACTGATCATCGATCGCCGTCCATTGCAGTTCCAACTCGGTCAGCGATTGAGGCAGTTGTTGACCGTCGGCAAAGTGGAGACGAACTTCTGGACCTTCAACATCCAAGCTTTGCAGTTGAGGTGCATTGCAGAACAGAATCAGCGTCTCATCGGTGACTCCGTCACCCGAAAGGCTGAGGTTCCGAACCGCAGGAGATTGCGACAACGCAAGTACGTCCGCCCGGTTCGCACTCCACAGTGTGACGTTCAACGTTTCCAAGTCCGGCAGGTGCTTCAGCCACGACCAATCGTTCTCACGCGATTGCCGGTCGAATTGTCCAAAGCTGACGAATTTGAGGCTCTTCATCCTCGAGAGGCAGGCGGCGTCTTCATGGCTGATCACTGGCAATCGAAACTGGAGCGTTTGTGGGTCATGCCGATCCGCGATCACCTTGAGGGCTCTCTGGGGGAGGTCTCGGTTGTGAATGGTTATGCTCTGCAGTCCGGAACTCGCCTGAAGAACTTCGACGATCTTCGCATCGGTGGTATCAAGCTCTTGAACAAGCAACTCAGTCGGACGGAAGAACAGCGCCATCTCGGTGTCGACACCAACCAAGCGTTCCAAACTGATGAACCACCGCCTTTGCCAGGTGATGGCGGGATTCGGTTCGCGAAGGTTGGTCTGCTTCGTCATGATCATCAGCCGCCGGTTCGACAGATATTGACTGCCGATCAACGTGATCACGGTCAGTGTCGCGACGCAGCAGCCAACCCACGTCAAGCGAATGAAAAATCGCAGCCAGCTCCCGCGTTGGGGCTCATCGTCGGGCATCACTCACACCTCAGAGTCCTGAAAACCGGGAATATCGTACGTTTACGATTCGAGTGAGGTGGTGCCGTTCAAGCGCCCCGAGACTCCGAGGGAGGGAGAGCGAAGTGCAAGAAACAGAAATGCATCGTTTACGATGCAGCGTAATCGCGCAACGTATTGTCGTTAATGATCAAGCGACATGATAACTTCAATTCTCTGGGCCATTCAAGCACTGAATATTCTTGGCCGCCGAGTCCGAAGCAACTGCCGAGGGTCACGTGATGCAGGTCTTAAGCAAGCCGTGTCGCATGCGAGACAGAGGCTTACGCCGGGCCGCTCTCAGAAAGACCGCGCGCGTTATTCGGCGGCTGGTTTTTCTGCCGCCTTCAGTCGTTTGAGGCGGTCAGTCAGGTCCGCAGCGAGCGCGGCGTTGGTGTCCGAAATGATCGCCAGCACTTTAGCGGCTTGCCGTTCTTTCATGGCATTCATCAACGAGATGACGGCTTCGGTCCGTTTATTTTTGACCAGTTGCTCAAAGACTTTCGCGACATTGTCTGCAGGCATACCGTCAAAGACCGCTGCCATCTTTTTGATGTTGAGGTTGTCTTCGGGGGTGCCGGCGGTACTATTGGATCGCGGACTTTCTTCGGGAGCGGGCGTGGTGGACTTCTCTAACTGCTTGCGCAGCTTATCGCGTTCTTCCACGGCAGCGCGAACAGCGGCGTCTGCCGCGCGACGCGCCTCTTCCACATCCTTTTTGATCGAGGCTCGCTCGGTTTCGACGATCTGGAATTCGGCGTCGACTGCTTCTCGGGACTCTTTCAACTCGTTGGCCAGCCGCTGACGAATCTTCAGTGTTTGAGCTTGTTCAGCACGAAGATCTTCGAAGATCAACTGCATCGCGTCCTGCCGTTCGGCCAGTCGGCGTTCGGACTCGGTCGCCAGACGGGCTCGATCTCGTAGCAAGTTGATCAACGCCCCGGCTTCATCTCCTTCAGGAGTGTAGGGGGGCCGTACGGCGACTCGAGCTTCAGGAGACGGAGGCGCTTCCTTGCCAGGATCTCCGTGTCCCGGCTCGACTTCCAGTATCGGAGGGCGCTTCGAGGCAGCCTGCGGACCTCGTGGTGAATCAGCGGCGGCGAGGGGGTTCTCTTCGGGCGCGGTTGGTTTCTTGTCGTCAGTCGCTTCGCGTTTTGGCTCATCGGCCGCCGTTTTTGGATCGGCAGGCTTGGTGTCCGTTGGCGCGGCATCGTCATGAGAAGGCGCCGCTTCGGCTGGTAGTCGTCCGTCGGCCGCGGCAACAGTTGGTGCCGCTTGCTTCTGGGTGAAGATAGTCGCTGCCGCCGAGATCCCTCCGAAGATGAGGGCGACGACCACGAGTTGAATCAGCGTCTTCATTGCGGACGATCCTCACGGTTATGCCGTGGCGTCTGCATCTCGCATCGACCATTGCCGCATGACCACTTCGTCGAGAGCGATTTGTTGTTGGTGGGCGATTCCGTCCTGATACTCTTCAAACTGCTGGGCGCGCAAATGCAACAGGCCTTCCACATCCTTCTCGATTTGCATGCAGACTTGATTTGCTTCTCGTAAACGGACCTCTGTCTTCTGCAGTTTTTCCTGCGCAGCCGTTAAAGTCCGACCCAGCGCCTGCAGGTGGGCGGCCATCGACTGGCGGGCGGCCACGTCGATCAAACCGCCGATTTTCTCGGGCAATTGGCAGGCTCGTTCGATCTGCTTGTGAATCGAATCAACTTCAGCGAATGCCGCCTCGCGCTGCGTGACCGCCTGCTGCAGCAAGACTTCCGCCTGCTTTTTTTTCTGCTGGTGATACCACAACAGGCGTTGCAGTCGGAATTCAAACTTTTTCACGTTGCCAATCCTAAGGCCCAAGGGGCCGGCCGTTCACTTAGCCCGGCCCATCGGGCCGGGTTAGATCCGCCAAATAACGACTCTTGAGGCCTGAAGGGCCGGTAGTTTCGATCACATGGCACGCCCTCGTTCAACGAGATTGCGTCGCATGGCAAGACACATCCACTCATTGAAACTGAACTGTCGGCCCTTCAGGCCTTCAAACACCCTTTGTAGATTCTGTTTCCAGGGCCTTCGACCCTGGCTAAAGGAACGGCTGGCCCTTTGGGCCGGAGAACAGATTCCTAAAATTGTATCACCAGACAGAAGTCAGTAGGGCCACGCTGCGGCCAGTCGATTCATCGCGGTCTTGGTGTCAGCAAACGTCAATCGGTTGCTGAGGTTTTGCTGGACGAAGGTGTTCACGTGTGGCATCAGTTCCACGATCTTGTCGACTTGAGGGCTGGTTCCTTTTACATAGGCTCCGATCCGGATCAGGTCTTGGACTTCCGCATACATCGCCATGATCTGGCGGATCTTTCGAGCGGCCACCTGTTGTGGTGGGTCGGACACCTGCAGGAATGCCCGGCTGACGCTTTGCGAAACGTTGATCGCGGGAAAGTGACCGGCTTCCGCCAGTTTGCGATCCAGCACGATGTGACCATCCAGCAGGGATCTCGCCGAGTCGGCAATCGGTTCCTGCAGATCGTCCCCTTCGACCAGGACCGTTAAGAAGCCCGTCACGCTGCCGATCGCCCCGTTGCCTAACTGTTCGACGGTGTTGGCGAGCAGTTGAAAAACGGAAGGGGTGTAACCTCGCGCACTGGGAGGTTCTCCCAGGCTTAAACCAAGCTCACGTTGGGCCATTGCCAGTCGTGTCAGGCTGTCGAGGAAGAACAGCACATTCTTACCGCGAGCTCGGAAGGAATCGGCGATCGCGATCGAGGTCTCGACTGCGCGAATACGCATCATCGGCAACTGTTCACAACTGGAGATGATGACCGCGGACTTCGCCAATCCATCCGCGCCCAAACAGTCTTCCACGAACGGACGAAGTTCGCAGCCTCGTTCACCGACGAGGCAGATCACGTTCAAATCGGCTTCAGCAGTCTTTGCGATCTGACCCAGCAACGTGCTCTTTCCGACTCCGCTACCGGCGAATATCCCCAGACGTTGACCGCGGCCGCACAACAACATCCCATCAATCACCTTCTGGCCGGTGATGAACGGTTGCTGGATGCGACCGCGCTGGAGTGGAGATGGAGGCGCATTGCGAACGACTCGACGTTCCCCAGGCATGACCGGTCCACGACCATCAATCGGTCGACCGAGGCCATCGAAAATGCGGCCTAACACACCGGACCCGACGGGGACAGTGCGTCGTTCGGGATCGCGGACGACAGTGAGTCCGGATCGCAGTTCTTCGGCAAGTTCATACGGCGCAAGTTGTGCCAGTCCGCGCCGAAAGCCAATCACTTCGGCGGGGATGGCTCGACCACTTGGCTCCAGGATCCGGCATTGATCGCCCAAGGCAGCAGGAAGTGCGCAGGCCAGACCTTCCTCAATCACGCGCAAACGCCCCTGCGTCTGAAAGCCATCGCAGGCTTCCACGTCGCTGCGCAGTCGATCAAGGTCCAGGTTCAGCATGGCCATTTACCGTTGAAAGGAGTTCTCGACGAATTTCTTCGAGTTGCCGATGCAGTTCATAGACGACCGTGATTTCACCAGCGACTGCTTTGCAATCGCCACGAGACAATTTGGTGTCGGCCACCAATCGAACGTGTTGATCGTGAACACCGAACTCGGGATGATTGGCCTTAAGCACCGCCAGATCGTCGGGGTGCAGTTGGACCGTGGTTGGTTCCCGCGTGTTCAAGCGGCTGAGGACTTCAGTGACCAGTCGATCCGTGGGAAACGTTCCCGCGGCAAGTTGCTGAAAGACAAGCTTCGCCGCAATGACATGTGCCAACTCAACAGCGGCTTCGCGTAGCTCGCTGATGATCGCAGCGTTTTGCGACTGAGATTCAGCGGTGACTCGCTGCAGTTCCGTGAGACCGCGCGCCCAAGCTGCGCGCTGTTGTCGAAGGAGTTCGAGTTCCTGTTGCTGCTGAGATGCGACGGCAGCTTGCTCGATTGATGTTTGCCGAGACGCCATCAATGACGGGAGACGGGCGTATTCTTGATGCAACCATGCGGGGGGTGCGCCATCCCGTTCGACAAGGACGACCCTGCGAAGCGGCATATTCAGCGGGACTGTGATTTCGATCATGGAAGGCTACTTCGACAGCTTCAGTAAACATCCGGCAGGCCCTGCCGAACTAATCTGATGATCACCTCACTCTGTATTCGATGGTTTCGGAGGAAACCCGAGTGCGAGTTTTATGAAAATCGATACAACCGCTACGATCCTTCAACTTTCCTCTGTTCTGGCAGCATCTGCCGGAGTAGCGGCCCCCTCACAGGTCGCGGGGACTGATTTGGGGACACCAGCCACGGTTGCGACCACCCCAGCCGCGCCAAATCAAAAGCCATTGTCGTTCCAGCAAATGCTCGCGCAGGTGCAGCAGGCCGCTGCGGAGGCCGCTCAGTCGTCCGCTCCCGCAGCAGCTGACGAGCCTGTTGCCGCTCCCGCCCCTCCTGCGAAGGATGCTGAAACCGATCCCACTTCGATTTCCTCGGCGCTGATGGCACTGCTCAGTCAGTCGAATCAACCAGCTGCCGTCAACGCTGCAGCAACACCAGCAAGCCCTGTAGTACTGACCACCGAAGCGAAGCCAGCTGATGCTGTTGGGACGGCTGCCGCTCAAGCTGGGGGAGCCGTTCCGACTGTGGCCGTGGGTTGCCCTGAAGCGATCGTGACAGGTAGCGTCCCGGAATCACCGGCTGCCCAACCATCTGATGGGAAAATGCAGCCGATCGCGATCAAGAGCACTCCGATTCAACCGGCCGGTGATCCTCCTGCAACGGCTTCCACTACTACTGCAGCTGTGGTGGCAACTGGTTCGAAGCCCGACGTCGATCCAAGCGTATTGCCAGCTGTTCCCGCTGTCACTCAAGCAGATCAACCACCTGCTGCCGCTGAAACTGCACAAGTCAAAGCTCCCGAAACCGCAACGGCACCAATCAATTCGAGCCCAATTGTTGATGCCAAGGCGGTCGATTCCAAGGCAGCAGACGTTCGGGTTCAGCCTGCAGACGTGAGTACACCCGTCCAGGCGACCAGAGAGTCCGCTCCCGAAGTGACACCTGACAAAATCAGCGGAACGGCGGCTCGTCATACTCGGAACGAAGTCTTGACCGCGATCTCCTCTGCCGCGAAAGAGGGTCACGTCGACTTTTCGAATCTGACCAATCTGATCAGCGACGCTGTCGTTGAGGCTTCATCGGATGCGATTGAGCCTGTGAAGGAAGTCTCGGATCACGCGAAGTCCAAAGAGACCTCGGACACAACCGCGATTGATCAGGGGATGTCTGGCGAATCAGCGAATGGCGTTACGGATGCCGTAACCGCAGTGGATCCCGCTTCCCAAGGGGCAGCCATTGATGCTCATAGTTTGGCTCATCATCTGGAATCGATGGTGATGCAGCGACTGGATCAGCCTGAGTCCACTGACAAGTCAAGCGTCGTCTTGCGGCTCGATCCTCCCGAACTGGGTCGCGTGAATGTGCATCTGTCGGTGACGAACGATGTCGTCTCCATTCGCATGGTCACAACGGACGACGCGGCTCGTCAGGTGATCGAGCGGCAGTTGAACCAGTTGCAGCAATCGCTGACGGACAAAGGAATCGCGTTCGGGGATTTCCAAGTCCAGACAGGTGGCGCAGGGCAGCAGTCATCGGACCGCGGCTTTCGGAAACAATGGGCGGACAATTCGGGATACTCGGCCTTTAGCGGTCGACGAGGATCTGCGGCTGTCTCAACGCCTCAGATCCGTAATGGGATCCTCGCTCAGTTGGACTATGTCGCTTGATGAGTGAAAACTCGTTAGCCACAGCGTTTGTAACGGAATTGCACCGGTAAGTCACACCTCGTCAACCGCAACGAATAGATGACACAAACTGTGGAGGTTTATACGGGGCTAGCGCAAATCACTGTGGCAATTCGCTGCTTCCGTTCGACTGTACATGACTGAGTGGCTGTTGTGTGCGTGATCGAATTGGCGAGATGGGAGTGAAGTCCAGTGTCCTCAGCCTCAACCGGGTTTTCTTCCCAAATCGGACAGAATCAGTTCCTGCAACTGCTCGTAGCGCAGATGAAGTCGCAGAATCCACTTGAGCCGACCTCGAACCAGGAATTCCTGGGTCAACTGGCTCAATTCTCGACGCTCAGCGGTATCGAATCATTGAACTCGAACTTCAGCGACATGCTGTCGCTGCAAGAGATCACGCAAGGTTCCAGCTTGATCGGCAAAAAGGTCGCCTATACGGATGCGGACAGCAAAACGCAGACGGGGACGGTGGACAGCGTTGTTGTGAAGGATGGGACCGCACAACTCCAGATTAACGGTAGTCTTGTCACCTTGGACAAGGTGATGGAAGTCGCCGCTTAAGTAATCGAACGAAGACGACGCGGCTTGCTCTTGCGGAGCGAGAAAAAGCCGCTGACAACAAAATAAAACGGATTGGACTGTCACGGCATGGATGCCCGCCAACGTACATCATGTGATGCTGCATTAGCGAGAATCCCAGACCATGCTCAGTTCTTTGTTTTCCAGTGCCTCTGCTCTTAGTGCCAGCCAGACACTGTTGAACGTCGTCGGTAACAACCTGGCCAACTCGAACACTGTGGGCTTCAAAGCCCAGCACGTTGAGTTTGCGACTCAGTTCACGCAGACACTGCAGGCCGCGAGTGCCCCATCATCGGGATCAGGCGGAACGAACCCGATTCAGATCGGTAACGGGGTGCAAGTCGGTGCCACATCAACCAACCTGACCCAGGGGACGTTTGAAAGCACGGGCAACCCGTACGATCTGGCGATCCAGGGAAGCGGATTCTTCGTCGTGAGCAACGCCTCGGGTCCGATGTATACTCGCGCTGGTGCATTCTCGCCCGATTCACAGGGATATCTGGTCGATCCCGCGACCGGTTATCGCGTCCAGCGAACGGGGACGGTCGGTGAAGCGACGCCCACTTCGCCAGCATTCCAAGTACCGGGAATCAGCGACGTTCGTATTCCATTGGGAATGACCATCCCCGGTTCGGCCACTCAAAACATCAGCTTCAACGGCAATCTGAATTCGAGCGCCAGTCCGCCGATCGCCGCCGTCCTCACCTCGGGTCAGCCGCTTACGTTTGGTGGTGGCGCGGCAACCGATACCACATTGTTGAATAGCCTGGATCAAACCGCAGTCCCCTACGCGGCCGGCGACAAAATCCAAATCACCGGATCACGATTTGACGGTTCGCCTATCACTGCTGAATACACCATTACAGGAACTCCGTCGGACACGATGGGAGCAGTCTTGAATACCATCAACGCCCAGTTCCTCTCCTCTACACCGGGCGAAGGGGCCACCGCATCACTGGATTCGGGGGGACACATTGTCTTGACTGCCAATCAAGGCGGTGCCTCCGGTATGACGCTGTCGATAGTAAACAATACCGCCACGCCCGGCGGTGGAACGAAGTTCACGAACTTTACTCAAACGGTGGCAGGAAAACCTGGTGACACGGCCACGACGGCAATTCAAGTTTACGACGATCAGTTTGCTCCGCACACGATCACGTTTACGTATACGAAGACTGCTCCAAACGTCTGGGACGTGAAAGCCTCCATGGACCCCAAGGACGGAACGATCTCGGGTTTCGGCCTGGATAATGTTGTCGCGGGACTGACCTTTAATGAAAACGGCTCGTTTCAGGGTGTGGCCAGCACTAGCAAAGCAGAACTGCTAGCGACCCAAGCTCCCTTTACGTCAAATGGAATGCCTGCGGACTCGTCTACGCCTCTTGCATCCCTCGACCAACACACAGGCGGAGCCTACGCAGCCGGTGATTCCATCCAGATCAGCGGAACCGATCAAAATGGCGCTCCCGTCGGCCCGATCACTCTCCCGACAGCCGGAGCGACTGTTGGTGATTTGATCTCGACGATCAATTCTACTTTCTCCGGTGCAACCGCATCACTGGATGCCTCCGGCAATATTCAACTCCGATCGGCGACTACGGGACAGAGTAGCCTGTCACTCAAGATCCAGGACACTCCCACCAACACGGGGGGCAAGACCAAGTTCAGCGGGACGATTGAGGCGGTGCGAGGGACCGACGGTAACGACAATATCTCGTTCCAGATCAACAATCTGGCGGGCTTTGGTAACCCCCAAAGCATCAAGCTGTCGTTCGGAACGTCGAACGCGTTTGACGGCATCACGCAACTCGGCGGTGGAACATCGGCCGCTGCGAACTTCCAGGATGGATATGCTCAGGGAACTCTCCAGAGTGCCACCGTCGGGCAGGACGGGATCGTCACCGGACAATTCACGAATGGGCGAACCGAGCAATTGGCACAACTCGCCATTGCCACCTTCACCAACCCCGAAGGTTTGATGCGATCGACGAACAACTATTTTGCAGCAACCGCGAACACCGGTCCGGCCGTGATCACAACGCCTGAATCAGGCAGCGCTGGATCGATTCAGAGCGGCTCGTTGGAAAGTTCGAACGTCGACGTGGGTGCCGAGTTCACGCAACTGGTCGCCGCGCAGCGAGGTTACCAAGTGAACGCCCAGGCCTTCAGCGCCGCGAACCAGATGCTGCAGGAAACCGCCAGCCTGTTGAGGTAGTGACGGATAATCGCAGCCCGCATTCCCAGCCATAAGTCCCATTTGTTCTCTCAGCCCCATTCTAATCGGACTGAGAGGACAAATGGGACTTATGCGCGTGGGCCATCACGGAACGCCTGGCGATAGTCGCCCGGTGTGGTTCCTGTTGCTGCCCGAAATTGCCGCGTGAACGAGGCCTGGTCGTAAAATCCGCAGTCAATCGCGATTGCACCCAGCATTTGATCAGTGCTTCTCAACGCCTTTGCAGCAGCTTCGATTCTGGCTTTTGTCAGCAGCTGTCGTGGGGTGAGTCCCGTATATTCTCGCATCCGGCGCTCGAACTGACTGACCGATAGTCGCGCCGTCGCCGCCAGTTCCATGACGCGCAGCGGACCTGCGAAATCCTTCTGCAATGCCGCGAGTGCCGTGGCCAAAGGATTGAGCGTCGCACCTTTCTCTGCAGATGTGGAGAGATCTCGTGAGATTCCGGCGATCGCGACGATCTGTCCGCCGGCATCTCGCACGGGAACTTTTTGAGACATAAACCAGCCGATCGCTCCGTCCGGCCGAGTCACCATTTCGAGTCGATTCTGAACCGCTTCGCCGGATGACAAGACCGCCTCATCTTGTTGTTCGTAACCTGCGGCGAGCGCCGGTGGAAAAAGTCCCGAGGCGCTGCGACCAAGCAACTCTCCACGAGATCGCAAACCGGCCGCTCGAACGAAGGCACTATTCGCCGCAACATAAAGTTTGGCAGGGTCCTTAACGCAGAACAGCACATCGCTCAAGGAATCGAAGAGTGCTTCGGTCGCGTCGAGTCCGGGCGCGAGCTTGAAGATTTTATTGCGAGATCGCATTCCGACGGGTTGAGGCTGACGCATTGGGTTTTCCGTAAGTGGTTGCATCGCATTGTACAAATTCCGCATCACGATGGAAGAATTTCGACACGACATGTGCGCGGGCAAGTTCATATCATGCCGGCATGAATACGACATTGACTGCTCCTGCAATTTCCACCGAAACCAATCCGTTGCCGATTCCGCTGGCAACCATCCAACGGGCGGAACGGCTGCTTCGTCATGCCTTAACGGTGCAGACGCCGACGGAGCAGCGAGACGCAGCGCGACTTGGGGGAATGGTCGACGACCCTGCGGGCAAGGCATTCACGCTAGCGTTGGCCGATGAAGTATTCCGCAGTCACGTCCCAACGGTTCAGGCCCGTCGCTGGCGCGAGATCGCGCAACAATACGGCGTTCCACGCTACCTTGGTTGGTTCGATAAGTCGCTGTTGGCGGTCGGCAGTGCCGTCAGCGCCCTGGCTCCGAAAATCGTGATGCCACTGGTGGCGAAGCGTCTGCGAAGTGAAAGTGCCAATGTCATACTCGACGCCCAGCCGCGACGTCTGGATGCACACCTCGATCGTCGTCGAGCGGATGGATTTCGTAGCAACTTGAACTATCTCGGCGAAGCCGTGCTGGGAGAGGAAGAAGCGAACCGACGCCTTGAGGCGGCTCTCGACTTTCTGGCCAATCCGCGCATCGACTATGTGTCCCTGAAGATCACGGCCATTTTCAGTCAGGTCAGCGTGCTGGCCTGGGAGCAAAGCCGCACTGAGATCGAAAGCCGATTGCGTCGAGTTTATCGAGCGGCTCTTCCCGCGCGCAAGTTCGTGAATCTTGATATGGAAGAGTTTCGCGATCTGGATCTGACGATCAGTGCCTTTCAGCGGGTTCTTGACGAGCCCGAGTTTCGATCACTCTCGGCCGGCATCGTACTCCAGGCCTACTTGCCCGATTCGTGGCCGGCCCAGCAGTCGCTCGTCCGTTGGGCGCAGCAACGAGTGGCTGACGGCGGAGCTGATATCAAGATCCGGCTCGTGAAGGGGGCCAATCTGGCGATGGAGACGGTCGAGGCCGAACTGCACGGCTGGTATCCAGCTCCGTACGCCAGCAAAGCGGAAACGGACGCGAACTTTCGCAGAATGCTTGAGTTCGGCTGCCGACCTGAGAATGCGGCGGCGGTCCGGATGGGGGTAGCCACACACAACTTGTTCGATGCCGCCCTCGCCTTGGAACTGAGGGAGCGATATCGGACCGAACATCGCGTCGAACTGGAGATGCTGGAAGGGATGGCAAATCACCAGGCGCGTGCCGTACGCGATGCGGCTGGATCGCTGTTGTTGTATTCACCAGTCGTAAAAGATGACGATTTCCTCGGGGCCATGTCCTATCTTGTGCGTCGACTGGATGAGAACACCGCACCTGAGAATTTCCTGCGAGCCGCCTTCACACTGCGTCCGGGGACAAAATCCTGGGATGAGCAGCGCGAACGATTCGAACGCGGGTGGGCGGATCGTGAGTCGGTGGTCACGAGTTCTCGCCGAAATCTACCGACCGTCGTGGTGGATACTGCGACTCAATTTGAGAACGAGCCGGATAGCGACTGGACTCAGCCACACACACGAGCAGCCCTGCATCGAGAGATCTCTGCCTGGGAAAGCCCCGCGATTCCACCATTGGGTGACTTGAATGACGTGCTGGAGACCGCTCGATCGGCGCAACCTGGCTGGGACTCGTTGGGCGTAGAACAGCGAAAAACTATTCTGTGCACTGTGGCCGACGTGATGAGTCAGCAGCGTTTTCGGACGATCGCCTGCCTGCAAGCAAACGGGAAGAAGGCTGTTGCCGATGCCGACGGGGAAGTCTCTGAGGCAATCGACTTCGCTCGTTACTATGCCGCCGAATATGCCGTTCCGAATGGGCTTCAGGCGGAACCGCTGGGCGTGGTGCTCGTCACGCCGCCGTGGAATTTTCCGTATGCAATCCCCGCGGGTGGAGTGCTCGCTGCGTTACTGACCGGTAACAGCGTCATTCTGAAGCCGGCCCCCGAAACGGTGACGACGGCCTATCTGCTGGCAACTCAACTTTGGGAAGCCGGCATCCCTCGCGACGTTTTGCAGTTCTTCCCCTGTGATGATGGAGAAATCGGAAAGTCGCTCATCACCGATCCCCGAGTCGACTGCGTCGTGCTCACCGGTGGTTGGGAGACCGCCAAGCTGTTTCAAGGGTGGCGTCCGTCGCTGCGGTTGTTTGCCGAGACCAGCGGCAAGAACTCGCTCATCATTACCGCTCAGGCCGATCGCGAGCTGGCAATTAAAGATCTCGTCCGATCGGCGTTCGGTCACGCAGGCCAGAAATGCTCGGCGGCGAGTCTAGCGATCGTCGAAGCCGAAGTTTACGACGATCCCGCATTTCGACGGCAGCTTCGAGACGCCGCGGCCAGCTTGTTTGTGGGATCCGCGAGCGATCTGCGCAGCATCGTCACGCCGCTGGTTCAAGCTCCCGGTGGCGCTCTCTATCGTGCGATGACCACTCTGGAACCCGGTGAGGAATGGTTGCTGCAGCCCCGTCAGATTGGTGACGATCCTTGTTTGTGGTCGCCCGGCGTGAAGCTGGGAGTGCGACCAGGTTCCTGGTTCCACAAGACCGAGTGCTTTGGTCCGGTGTTAGGTTTGATGCGTGCGACTTCCCTGCAGGAAGCACTCGATTGGCAGAATGCCACGGACTTCGGACTGACCGCTGGACTGCACACTCTCAGCCGCGACGAACAGCTTTGGTGGCAGGATCGCGTTCAAGCCGGAAACCTTTACATCAATCGTCCGATCACCGGAGCCATCGTACGACGGCAACCGTTTGGGGGTTGGAAGCGATCCTGCGTCGGGCCGGGAGCGAAAGCGGGTGGACCAAACTATCCACACCTATTCACGACCCTTCGCGACTCGGATGCCGTGGTCCAAATTCAAGATGTCGAGAGAAGCTACCTCGACGCCTGGAAGAACGAGTTTTCCTGCGAACATGACCCGTCTGCGTTGCGGTGTGAAGCGAACGTTTTTCGATACCGACCTTGTCGCGGTGTGGTTCTGCGCGTGGGTGCCAGCGACTTGCAGACTCGCCAACGCGCCGAGCTTGCAGCGAAAATCACCGGTGTGCCACTGATTGTCAGTTCAGTTGCTGAGGAATCCGACTCGCAATTCATCGCGCGGTTGCCGTCGCTGGCGGCCTCTGCCGAATTCTTGCGAATTGTGGCCCCCGTCAGTGACGCAGCTCTGACAGCCGCCACTCAAGCAGGCCTGAATTGGATTGATGCGCCTGTCACCGCCAACGGACGCACAGAACTTCGGTTCTGGCTGCGCGAACAAAGCCTCTCTCGAACCAAACACCGTTATGGTTTGATTTTGGAGTCACGTCCCCACTAAACAATCACGGCCGGTGGTCGTTTACAGCGCGGGGTCGAATGCGGGGTCGCGTCATAGCCGCGTGATTTCAGCGTCGCGACAAATTCGCTGATATAGCCGTGGGTGACCAGGATGCGCTGGGCTTGTGTCGCAGCCACGGCCGACAGCAGTTCGCTGTAGTCGGCGTGATCTGATAACGGGAAGCCTCGTTCGACGCCGCGTTTGCTCGCTTGATCGGGCAGGACCATCCAACCCGACACGAATGCCGTCGCATAGTGCCCGTGGAATGTTAGCCCCTGCTCCCATCGCGCCGCCGGAGGCATGATGATCAGTGATCGAGACCAGTCCGCCCGAGCGGCATCGCTATTGGGATCACGCGTCGGGGGCAAGGCAATCCCGGCTTCGCGATAGAGCTGGCTGATCTGCTCGACCGACGGATGCACCATGATCGGGCCGATCGAAGCATCGAGTCCGGCAGTCAATCGCTGAGCCTTACCGAGCGAATACGCGTACAAAATGCTGGCCTGGCCGCGCGACTGATTCTGCTGCCACCAGTCGTGGATGGTTGCGAACGTCACCGATTGGTGATCCCAGTGATAGTGCTCGTGGCCGAAGGTGGACTCCGTAACAAACGTGTCACACTTCACCGGCTCGAAGACATCGCACGTTATATCAGGCGCGACCTTGTAGTCGCCCGAGACGACCCAGACTTCTCCCTGATGTTCGACGCGAACCTGAGCACTGCCCAGGATATGCCCGGCCGGATGCAGCGAGACACGAACGCCATCCAGGTCAACAGCCTCGCCGTAGTCCAATCCCTGGATCTGAGCGCGCGGTCCCATGCGATGCTGCAGAATCATCTTACCACGCGCCGCCGTCAGATACGTCCGCGAGGACTTCACAGCGTGATCACCATGCGCATGCGTAATCACGGCCCGCGCGACAGGACTCCACGGATCAATATGAAAGCCCCCACGGGAACAATACAGTCCGGCAGTGGTCAGGCGTAGGAGTGGTTCTCGAGACATCAGACTACTATGCCAACCATCGCGTTCATGAGCAATCGGTCATGAGGCCTTCACTACAATCGTCATTGCCGCGCAGGCGGGAATCCAGCAAGCCACGGCAATATTGTAACTCTAAGTTTTAGTAGCAATGGTTGGCGAAGATTCATGACGGAAGAACTGGATTCCCGCCTGCGCGGCAATGACACTAGGTCCTGTCGTGACACAACTGAGTCACAAAAACTGAATCTCGCCGGTCGAGACATCGTACATGCCTCCCACAACGGCGACTCTTCCTTCACGAACCAGCTTACTCAGCGTGTCGCTCTGCTGAATGATCGATTGAATCGAGGTCAACACGTTGCGACGCGCCACCGTGTCGACATACGATTGACGGTCATCGGCCGTCATCTCGGTGACGTGCTGGCACGACTCCAGATCGATCGACTTCTGAATGTCGTCCACGACACTATCGAGATGCTGGCAGCCGGTCGCTTGCCCAGCCGTCTCGGGCAAACAAGCGAATTTGACGGCGGCCCCGACGGCTCCGCAACGAGTATGTCCCATCACGAGAATCAGCTTGGCTCCCGCGACAGCACAACTGTATTCCATGCTGCCCAATACTTTTTGACTGGTCACGTTACCGGCAATCCGAATGCTGAAGATGTCACCCAGCCCCAGATCGAAAATCGCTTCCGCAGGCGTTCGCGAATCGATACAGGCCAGCACGCACGCCATGGGGAACTGGCCTTCCGACGTCGCGTTGATCTGATGGCCGACATCGCGAGTCAGTCGTTTTCCGGTCCGGAACCGCAAATTGCCGTCCTTCAGAATTTGCAGCACCTGCTCGGGCGTCAATTGATCCTGAATGGCGCGATTGGAATAGTCGACGTACTGGATTTCGTCATCCAGATGATACTTCGCACGGAACCCGAGCAGACTGACCTGCACTGACCGGGCTGGTGCGGTGTGGTCCTTGTAATCATGAATCAGACTCAGAACATCTGGATCGATGTAGACCGTCTGGCGGGCGTCCAGCAGAACCTGTCCGCCGCGCGGAACTTCATTCAGCGTCCGGTCCAACGCGGCTCGATTCAAAAAACTGACCTGGTTTGCCAGTTGCAGATGAATGACATCGCCGCCGAGATGCTTTTCCACAATTCGACGCAAAGGACTACGCAGATTGCTGTGCAGGATGAAGCTGATGCTGATCGCCAGACCGATTAACAAACCGATCAATGGGTCGGTCATGACAATCGCCACCACGGTGACGGCAAACGGCAGGAACTGATAGGGTCCTTCCGTCCACATCTGCTTGATGAGCGCCGGGCTGGCGAGTTTAAACCCGGCCACCAGCAGGATCGCGGCGAGGCAGGATAGCGGTATCGAGTTCAGCCAGGTGGGAAGAGCCATGACGCACACGAGCATCAGCACGCCATGAATGATCGCCGAGATCTTCGTGCGGCTTCCCGCACCGATGTTGACCGAACTGCGCACAATTACGGATGTCACCGGAATGCCACCAATCAGGCCGACCACGACATTCCCGACTCCCTGCGCGAGCAATTCGCGATTGGGCGGCGACGTGCGCTGCTGCGGATCGATTCGATCGACCGCCTCCAGGTTCAGCAACGTTTCCAATGAGGCAACCAGAGCCAGCGTCAATCCCGCCATGTAAACCGCCGGGTTGTTCCACTGCGTGAAATCGGGAAATTGCAGGAAACTGAAGAAGCTTTTCAGGCTATCAGCGACAGGGACCTGAACGAGGTGTCCAGTTCCGACGGCCCATTGCTCGCCCCACTGACGAAAGAGCAAGCTGATACTAACTCCCATTGCAACAACGATCAGTTGAGCAGGAACAATCGATTTCTTGAGCGGCTTATAGCGGTCCCAAAACACCAGAACAGCGATCGAAATGAGCCCGATCACCGCCGCACCTGGATGGAAGCCCCCCAGGAGTTGCCCGAGTTCCGAGAATGTATTCTCGTGATCGGGCTGCAGGAACGCCATGTCCCCTTCCGGGTCGGTATCGCGTCCCAGGACGTGCGGGATCTGCTTCAGGATCAGGATGATCCCGATCGCGGCCAGTAACCCTTTGATCACGCCAGAAGGAAAGAATGCGGCAATAAATCCCGCCCGTATCAGCCCGAACGCAAGCTGAATCAGACCGGAAATCACCACCGCCAGGAGAAATGCCTCAAATGAGCCCAACGCCACGATTTGAGCGGCCACGATGGCAGTCGAACTGGCGCTCGGGCCACTGACGCTCGTCTGTGACTGGCTAAGCAGTCCCACCAGAATGCCTCCGACGATTCCCGCCAGCAGACCGGAAAATAGCGGGGCAGTCGAAGCCAATGCCACCCCCAGACACAGGGGGAGTGCGACCAGAAACACGACCAACCCAGCGGTCAGATCGCGTGAAAGCGTGGATACCGAGATCAATTTCGATTCTGTCACCTTGAACTCCGCCGAGGCCCGCCACAATACTTACGAAAACGTTATATTAACATCCGTAACGGTTTCTGGCTCGAGTTGGATCATAAATTCTGTCGTGCGACGGCGGCTCGGCTCCCCGAAGGCCGGGGGTTGGCAAACACGATCCGGACGCCCTAACATATTATCAGCTATTCAGGATGAGGCTTGTGCGCAGGCTCAATGTCCCTCGTGATGGATGCCGCCAGCATCCGCAGCAGTGGGCTGTCACAAGACGGGCAAACCTCGTCGAATTGCGATGAGAATACAGGAACTCTAACCGGCTCTGGCCAGTCGTTACTGTGCCGATGCTGGTTCCTTAATCAGGTCCGATCATGGAAATTCGAATTCCCTGTCCGCAGTGTGGCCGCGAACTCAAACTGCCCGATCGCAAGTTGCTCGGTCGGCGGGGGAAGTGCCCCAAGTGCAGCCATTCGTTTGTGCTCGAAGAGCCCGCTGAAGTGCAGTTGGAATTGGCCGAGCCCGAACCAGCCGGTGTCGGCAAGTGGATTCCCGAGAACCATGTGACGGTTGCTGCGTCGCGACCGGCCCCGGCGCGTCCTCAACCCGCCCCTATTGCGCCAATCGCGATCGCTCCACTGATCTCGGAACTCGGTGTCGATGAAGGGTCCGCCGCGCGACTCAGGAAGATGAAGAAGAAGAACGCCCAGCGGCAAACGGTGGGCAGGGTAGTCGGGGTCGTCATTGCTCTGGCTATTGGTGGTGTGGCCTACTTCGCCCTGAGCAGCGTTCCGCAGAAGCCCGAAGCGGGTGCTGGACAAGTTGCAGAGCGCCCATCAGAGCCTGCTGCCGCCGTTGTGGCAATGTCGACTGCGAAAGACACTCCAGTTGACAATCCATTCTTGGCCAGGGGCAATCCCACCAAGGGATCCAAGATCGAATTGCAATACATTCCGTTCGGAACTCAGGTTGTCCTGAACATTCGCCCTGCCGAATTATGGGAGAAGGAAAGTCTGGGTGAAGAACTGCGGTATTGCCTGCCGCCACTCGCGAAACTGCTGGAAGCAAAGTTTGAAGAGTGGTTCAAGCTGAAGCCCGAGCAAATTGAAGAGGCGCAGATCTGTCTGATTCCGGGTTCTCAAGGGTCGCTGCCCGACGTGGCTGCCGTGGTTCATCTCGTGACGGAAGCCAAGAAGAGCCAGTTGCTCGAATTCGTTGGACAACGCGTTGATGACTACGATTACCCGGTCTATGTCTCTGGGGAACGGGCCTACTTGATTGCTGATCAAAAGACGTTGGCAATGTGCCCCAGCACTCAAGCTCGCGAGATGGTTGATGCAGTTGCCGGCCGAAATCCCGCAGCCGACGGGATTGACGAGTTGCTGTCAATGACGGATCGCGAACGACACATGACGCTGGTCTTCGTACCGCGAACGATCCGCTTGCATTCGCCGTGGTGGTTCCCGGAGAACATGAAGCCACTGGTTCTGCAGACTTGCGATTGGCTGGGTGACGAAGTGGAATCGGCCTCGTGGAGTTTTCATCTTGGCGAAAAAGTATTCTACTCGGACCTGACTCTGCGTAACGTGACGGGGGTCACTTCCAGCACACTGGACCGGGAAGCACAGGCCAAGCTGAAGAAGCTACCACACGAATTGCTCGACACAGTGCGGATGATGAACCCGCCTGAAGTGGGGAAACGCAAAGTCATCGGGCGACTGCCCAAGATGAGTGAAGCATTTGCGATGGCGTCAAACTTCAAACACGGCCCGCGTCATGTGCAAGTCATCACAGCGCTGCCTGAACGCGGTGCTCCAAATCTGGCGTTAGGAACGTTGCTCGCCTGGGATGAATCGACTCGGACCGACTTCACCAGGGAACGAATCAAAAAACCATCCACGGACGAAGGCAAAGTTCCTGAGCTGATTGCCGACCGCATGAAAATGAAAATGGACATCGACTTCCGCCGCACGCCATTGCAGGACGCCGTCTCTTTCATTGCTGGCGAAATGAAGACCACCATCGACATTGATGGCGATGCGCTCAAGGGGGGAGGGTTCACCAAGAACATGACTCAGAATTTCAAGGGCGACAAGATGACTGCTCAAGAAGCGATCGCCAACATCCTCAAAAACTATCAAGATCCGCAAAAGCCTGCACAGACCATGGTGATCAGCGTCAACGAGGAAAAGAAAATGATTCTGTTCACCACGAAGGCGTTCGCAGATCAACAGAAGCTACCGATCTATGATGTCTCCCAGAAGTAGGGACTCTCCAGCTAGAAATTGCGGGCAGACTTTGCGGTCTTCCCTTGGAATAAGTGACTCGCCATGTCCCCCGGCCAATGTTCCTGTCCCGATTGCGGTACGATCCTGCGGATCCGCGATCGATCATTTATTGGTCGAGAGATTGAGTGCCCAGACTGTCAGACCAAGCTCGTGATTCGGCTGGATGGTGAACGTGAACTGATCGCCGAGCATCCCACGGTCGAGAAGGCCCAGAAGAAGCCGCCAGCCAATCAACCAATCGTCAAGAAGGCTGGGCCGACATTCGGGAGCAAATTGGCAGGCGTGATGCAGTCGCCCTTAGTGTTGGCCTGGGCGTTGGGCATTGGTATGACCGCCTTCATCGCGATCATGATGCTGCGTCCCAACGTGCGATTCCGGAAGCCAACCAAGGACTTGGTCGCACAGGCTCCCGTGCCCGCCGAAATTCAAAAACCTGACGAACCGAAAGCGGAAACGCCAATCGAGAGCCCCGATAAAGCACCAACTGCTCTAGAGGGGCCCCCGAATCCTCCCGAATTGCCGGCCGAAACAGAGACTCCATCCACACAGCCACCTGTTGCAGTTGATCCATTGGTCGAAAAACCGATCACGCCGATTGTCACTCCGGAAGTAACACCTGACATCAAACCCAAACCCATGCCGGTCGTGGTAAAACTCGATCTCGAAGCGATGTTAGGTCAACGCTTGAAGTCGTTCGAGACCCCCGCTCAACCGAAGAGTCGCCGCGAAATCATTGAACTGCTCGAAGAATTACTCGGCGCACCAATCCGATACGCTCCCGACGAGCTTGGCGAAAAGAACCTCGATCGATCGATCTCGATCGATCTGGAAAACACAACCGTCGGCGGCGTCTTGAAAGTGTTACTGGACTCTGCCGGCTGGGAGTATATCGTGGAAGATAACGGCCTTCGCATTCGACCCCGCCAAGTCGCAGGTATGTCGATGTAGATGTCCTGGACCTGCTGATTCGATGACCTCTCTTTGACGGAATCCGGTTGTGGAACTCGACGATACCATTTGCTACTGCTTCCACATCTCCAAGCGGAAGATCGTCAACTTCATCCGCGTGAATCACCCACGCCGCGCCAGCCAGCTCAGCGAATGCGGTGGAGCAGGGACGGGGTGTGGCTGGTGCGTGAACTATCTGAAACGGTTCTTCGCAGAATCGCAGGAAGCCACCATCGCCGATGGACTGACCCCGGAAGAATACGCTCGCCAGCGAGCCGCCTACATCAAAGCGGGCCACGGCAAACCCGCCGCTGGCGCGATCCCGCTGCCCGATGCGTCGGAGTAGTGGTTCACTCCCGGTCGCTACTCGACATCATCCGTGAACTTCGGTGGATTCACATAGAACTCGCTCAAATCCAGTTTCCCTTGAGATTCCCCCTCCAGCAGTTGCAATCGCTTTTCGAGTCGCTGCAGTCGCTGTTCTAACAGCGGTGGCAGTTGCAGTTCTCGCGATGACTTGGCGCGAGGAATGGCTGGGTAGCCCAGTTGTCGTTGCAATGCGGCAAACAGATAGAGTGGATCTTTGCCGCGATTGGCTCGAGCGATCCGCCCTTCCTGGCGCCCAAACAGCGTTGGTGCTGAAGGCACATAGTCGGATCCCGCCGTTCGCCGACGTTCTTCCACATAGGCTTCGGAGCGGTAAAAGATCAGATCGGCGAACTCGACGACCCCCAGTTGACTGCGAGCTTTCGCAATCCAATCACGCCAGTCCGTGTCATACATCGGATCCGTGCCAATCGCCTCCATCCCTTCTCGATAACCCAGCCTGTTGCGAGCAATGCACTCAAATTGAAACACGAACAGCCCCGCTGGCGATGCGGTCTCCGATCGATATCGAGCTTCCCGTTCCAGGATCTGAAACGCGATCCGCTGGTCGAACTTGGACCGATCCTCTTCGGCTTGGCTCATCACGAACGCCTGGAACGGCGCAAAGTAATGAGACAGATGGGCCATCCCTTCGCAGATGCGTCCCTTGTGCATCAGTTCATCGCGCAGCACATCCAAGGCCAGCGGCAGCTTTGTCGTCGTCAGGATCTCTTCGCGGATGCTCGCCAGAATCTCTTGCGATGGCAGGTTCTCATCCAACCGCTCGTGAAAAGTGCGAAAGAAATACGCCTGTTCGATGTACTCTTCTCGATCGAGTAGTGGCATGGAATTCCAATTGCTTCAGAGCGTGATCCACCCGTAGCCAATCTCACCAGGAGATTTGGGGCTTCCAGAAGCATGATCAGTCTACAGTGGTGCAGGAGGACTGTTTCGATCCGGTGCATCCAGATAACTCTGCAGGATGACCTGAGCGGCCAGGCGATCGACTCGCTCTTTATTCTTCGTGGGGGATAACCCCTGAGTCCACAGTAAGACCTCGGCTTCCATCGACGAATACCGCTCATCCCAGTAAGTGACAGGAGCTTTGATCGCGGATGCCAGCCAATCTCCAAAGCGCCTCACTTCGGCCGCTTTGTCTCCTTCCACGCCACTCAGCCTGACCGGCAGCCCAATGACAATCCCTACGACACGGTAATCATCAATCAGTTCTTTCACATGTTTCAGGTCCCGATCGGGGGTGCGGACCGTCCAGGTTTCGACCGGCGCAGCGATCGTCTGATCAGAATTTGATACCGCGATGCCAAGCCGCTTGGTCCCGTAATCCAAGCCCAGCAGGGCACCGAAGGCAGGAATCGATGTAATCGGCAAATCTTGTGATGTCATGCTGTGATTCTAAATCGAATCGCCGACAGAGGATAGAGCCCGATGCTCATTTGACCGTTATCGTGAGTCCTGATGGTCGGATCGACAGGGTTTCACCAATCGATTCGCGGGGCGTCCAAACCATCGTAACAGGCCCGTTAAGCCTCGCCAGGGTTGAATTTCAGGTGGTCGAGCACTGTAATAGTGTCATCCTTCGGCCGGTGGGTGCCGAAGTCGTCGCGCCAGGGTCGGTACTCCAAGGTCTTGGATGTGCCATCGCGACGAGAAGAATCTACAACGTCCAGACGCGAACGATTCGCAAGCGGGGCGGGCTGAAGTAAGGGTAGCGAGTTCAATGAGCAAGGTGTACTTGGTTTGTTCGGTGTTGATGGCGTTTTGCATCTCGATGTTCGGTCTGGGTTGCGATAGCCCCAAACCAACTCCGAAGATGGGTGAAACGTCGAAGATGGAGGGAGTTGCTCCTCCAGTTGTTAAGCCAGATGCGAAGAAGACCGGAAAGAAGCCAAAGGGTTCAGGCGTTGGTTCCACGACCGGTGGCGGTGTTGAAGTTCCACCAGCAGGCGGAACTCCTGAAGTCACTCCTGAAGTAAAGCCCGAGGCCGCTCCCGAAGTGAAGCCTGACGCGACTCCGGAAGTGAAAACCGACGCGAAGCCTGAAGAAGCCACCGAAGCCAAGCCAGAAGAGAAGAAGGCCGAATAGTCATTTTCCTCTGCAGAATTTGAATCAATCGAACCGCAGCCAGTCATCTGGCTGCGGTTTGTTTTTTTCGGTAGTGACGAGGAAGAGGCTGTCGTTATTTTCCTCGTCACTGTTCTTCATCAACTTCCAACCGCTTCCCCATGCTGACCACATCATCCATCTGAAACCCAACGCTCTTGTAGAAGTCGATTACCTGCTGGTTGCCGGTGCGGACTTGAAGATTGATCTTGGGAGCCCCGCAATCTCTTAATCGCTGCTCGGCGGTCTGCATCATCTCGCGGCCAAGTCCCTGCCGTTGATGATCAGGGCAGACCCCCAAATAGTTGATCCAACCTCGATGGCCTTCGTAGCCGACCATCACGGTCGCCACCACCTTGCCATCGATCGTTCCAACCAGGAACAAATCTGGACGCACGGATAGCTTCCGTTGAATATCCTTCTTCGGATCATTCCAGGAACGAAGCAAGCCGCAGCGATTCCAGATCGAAATCACTGCGGCTTCGTCTTCAGGAAGATACGCTCGAATCTCCATGGGACCTTCAATCAAGTGGTCTTACTTGATCGCCCAGATCCGTACCGCCCCGTCTCGTCCACCAGAGGCAACTTCTGTCCCCTCGCGGTTGAACGCGACTGTGTGGACGGCGTTTTCATGACCAAGGAACGTCGAGATCAACTTACCTGTCGTCGCATCCCAGATCTTCACGGCCCCTTCACTTCCGCCAGTCGCCAACTTAGTCCCATCCGGTGAGTAGGCCACTGACCACACGTCGCCAGAATGGGCCGTCCATGTTTGCACGGGTTGGCCGCTGCCTGTGTTCCAGATCCGGACACTCTTGTCCCATCCCGAAGAAGCCAATCGCGTCCCATCGGGACTGTAGGCCAATCCATAAATCGGACCGGTGTGACCTTCCAGAAGCAGCTTCGTCGATAGAGTATGAGCATTCCACAAGCGAACGATCTTATCGCTTCCCGCTGTGGCAACAGTCTCGTTGTCCGGTGACAACGCGATCGCCAGGACAGCACCGTGCTGAGTCTTCTCGATTGCGGCCTTCTTAAAGCCCATCTTCCAGCATCGCACGCCACCTTCTTTTCCACACGTGAACAACGTGTGTGAATCCTTGGCAAAGGCCACCCCGCGAACCGAATTCGTGCTCTCGAAAGATTCGACTGGCTCCGTCTCAGGTAATTGCCAGAGCTTGATGAACCCATCGTCGCCTGCAGTTGCCAACATGGTTCCATCGGGCGAGTATCGCATCGACCAGATGTTGGCTCGATGAGCACTTAATGTTGCAGTCACGCTTTCGCTGGCAATGTCCCAGATTCGGACTGAGCCATCTTCCACGCCCATCGCAATCGATTTGCCATCCGCGGCAAACGCCACCGACCAGACAGCGCCGGAATTCGCACTCAGTGTCGCCACCGGCTTGGCCGATGACACTTCTGTTTTTCCGTCGCGCCGACCGCCTGCCAGGAACGAACCGGCCAGCAGGCCGACTGCCAGGAACGCGGCTCCCACGCCGGCGGCAATCCGACGATTACGTTTGGCTCGCTTCTGTATCGCGATCTGGCACACCACGGGGACATCTTCGGACGTCGTCCGCATCAATGCCCATTCGTAGTCCAGCAACTCAGCCAGATGGCTGGCCGACTGGATGCGATCTTCCGGCTTCTTCTCCAGCAATGAATCGATTGTATGAGCGAGCCATTCAGGAACCTCAGGGTTCACTTCGCGTAACGGACGATGCTTCACTTCAGCAATCTGCCGAAGAATCGCCAGTGCCGAATTGCCAGCGAATGGTGGCTCACCCGCGCACATTTCGTAGAGGATTGCCCCGAAGCTGAACAAGTCCGATCGATAGTCCGCTTCGTCTCCCCTGGCCTGTTCGGGAGCCATGTAAAGTGGCGTACCGGTCACGAACCCTGTCCGGGTCAGCCGCGGATCGTCCACCACCCGCGCCAGTCCAAAATCCGTCAACTTAACGCGATTCTCAGGCCCCTCCAGCAGAATGTTCCCCGGCTTGATGTCGCGGTGAATCAGACCTTGAGCATGTGCCGCGACCAGGCCATGAGACGCTTCCATTGCGATGCGGACGATTTCGCGAGTCGGCAACTTCTTCTCGCGTGTTAATCGTTGCTCCAGCGACTCGCCCGAAATCAACTGCATGACCAGATAGGGAAGATTGTGATCTCCGCCAGCCTTCTCGACTTGGTAGACGGCCACCACATTTTCATGAGTGATCGAAGCGGCGGAGCGGGCTTCGCGACAAAACCGCTGACGTGACAGCTCATCGTATGCCAGATCCGGATCCAGCACTTTGAGCGCGACGTGACGCTGCAGCTTCGAATCGAACGCTTCCAGCACCACACCCATACCACCACGGCCCAGCACACGCATCACATCGAAGTGAGCAAGCCGTCCCAGATACGCGGGATCTGTCGGGGGCTGCAGGAACTGCAGTGACACTTCTGCCGACCGCGGCGTGCTACGCGGGACATACGTCTCGCTCAGGTCCGCGTTCAGTTCTTTCAGTGCGGGCCAGTACGCGGATGACGCGACTGGTTCGACTTCATAAGCATGGACTACCACTTGCGAAAAGTTGCTACCGCCAGTCGCCAGGACTTCCAACTTCTCCTGGCAACACTGGCAGGAATCCATGTGCTGCGTGCATTCGACCTGGCGATCCCCAGAGAGGGAGCCTTCGATCAGTTGCTGTAGTTCTTCGGGTTGAGGGCAAGTTGTGATGTTCATCTTAGTTTTCCTCCTGCCGCTGCATGGACTCGACTTCCTCTTTCAGTCGTGCGAGAACGCGACTCTTGGCAACGTAGATAGCACCCGTCGACATGCCAATTTGTTTCGAAACGTCCGCCGCCGAATTCCCTTCGACGGCTGTCAGCCAGAACGCCTGCCACGTCGTTTCCTGAAACTCTTTCTTCACGCGATCCATGGCGAGCGATGCCAGACGCCGCTGGTACTCCAATTCCCAAACATCCGCTCCGTCGGTGACGGCCGCATGAGAATCGAGCATTCGATTCATCGACGTATCGCCCGACCCCTGTGGTCGCAGTCGACGTGCCGACAGGAAATTGAAGACTCGATTCCTGGTGATCGTGAAGAGCCAGCCCCGAAATGTCCCCTGGCTGCGATCGTAATCCAGCCGTCCGATCGCCGTGGAGACTGAACGCAGCACGTCCTGCATCAGGTCGGCTGCGTCCGCGTCCTGCAGGCCACGCTTGCGAGCGAAGCCATACACGACTGGACCGTACATCTTCATGAACTCCTGCCAGGCCCCATGATTGGTCCCGTCGCGAAGTTGCACCAATAGACTTGCTCGTGTGAGCGGAGAGTCGTCCACGGGCATTGTTACACCTGACTGTCCCATAGGCCGTCGCCGATCCTGTGATTGCGCTGAGCGCCAACCGCTTTGTTGCGCATGATACGCCGTAATCACTGTTCAGACGAGAGTCCGTGACAAGATTCATACGGTATTGCTCGTTTGTGACGTTTGGTTTCTGCAGGGAGGGGATCAGGTGCATTTGGGTTCGCTGTTTGGCAACGCATTTGCCAGGCTGGAATTACGTTCAGGTGAACAATCTCATGATTCTTCGCAGATCTCACTTTGTTATCGATGCGCGACTTCGACTTTTTCCTCGCGTTGGTTCACTCGAATCGGTGTCCCATTCGTCAGATCATTGCCGGGATTCACGACTAGGCGTTCGTCTCCGCTAATGCCGGCCGCAACGATCACTCGTGATCCCAAGTCCCGTCCCAGCTTCACGCTACGAAGTTCGATCTGGTGTTGGCTGTTCACGACCGCCACGTGAGGCCCCTCGACTTTCATCAGTACGGTGTTCGTCGGAATCGTCCAACTCGATTTGTCCTGTTGTGTTTTCAACGAAACCTGTGCGTAGCTGCCGGGTTGCAGCAATTGCAAAGAGTTTTCTAGCTCAATTTCAGCGAGCATAGTTCGGCTAGCCGAATCGACCGACGACGCTGTCCGAGTAATCGTTCCCGTCACGGCGGGCATCGACGATTCCGGAATGCTCACGCTGACATCGACCCCGGGCCGAGTTTGCATCGAATAAGTTTGAGGAACACTGATCTGCACGCGGACGCGACTCATGTCTTCCACGACGAACAGGACTTCGCGCCCCGTCACCAGCATGCCGACTTCCGCATTTCGTTGTGTGACGACTCCATCGAACGGAGCGACAATTCGTTTGAAGGCTTGGAGTTCCTGGAGTCGTTCGACATTCGATCGCCGGCTTTTCGCCGTCGACTGACGAGCGTCGATGATCGCGGCTCGTGTCTCCAGGTTGGTCGTTCGGCGAGAGACATCGGCTTCGGCCGCAGCGACAACCGCCGTACGGGCTTCAAACTCCCTCGAAAACGTATCGAATTCTTCTTGAGTGATCACTTTACTGGTCACCAACTTCTCGCGGCGAGCCAGTTGACTGCGACTGAGTTCCAATTCGGCTCGAACTCGATTGAGCTGCGCGTCAGCAACCTTCAGATCAGCCTTCGCTTCTGCCAGTTCGGCAACTGCCTGTATCGCGGCAGCACTCGCTTCCTGAGCCGATGATTCCGCCGATGCCACCTCTTGGTCGAGTTCCGGCGTTTCGATCTCGGCGAGTAGATCATCCGCTTTGACATGATCGCCCAGTTCCGTATGCCAATGCGTCAGATAGCCACTGACCCGAGCCGACAGAGACGCTGTTTGCCAAGGCTTGAACGTCGCAGGCAGCACGACATTGGCTGTTCCAGCCGGAGCAGGCCGCTGGATATCAACCACTTTGCGTGAGTCTTCCGTGCTGACGGCCGCATGTGAATTGGCATTGTCACTCTTCCAAGGCTGATAGACGGCACCAGCAGTCCCGGCGACGACGAAAGCCGAAGTCAAAAACTTCCAGCCAACGTTCGATCGCTTGGGTTGAGCTGCCGGCAGAGGCTTATGGGCCAAGCTCAGAGAACTCGACCATTTGATTTGAGATGTCCCGGAGATCCGAGCATTTGTCAGTGTGCGGTTGAGTGTCGTATTCGGCATGATTGATCCTGCTTCTAAGCTTTCGTGACCCGACACCCGTACATACAGTCGGCCGGGGCGTCTCTTACAAGCAGCTGTCGCCGATGCTGATATCCGAAAGGAATCGGCCCATCGGCCGAATCAAAATGCGGGCAAGCACTTTGTCACATACGCCCCGAGCGAAAACGGCTGGCGGCGCTCAACGCAGCTATCACGATAAGCAATAGATTCCGGTTTCATTCCGAAATTGGCTGGTCACTTGAATCGGTCTCGCTACAGCTCAACGTGAATGGGAGCATCGGGTGGCATCTTCCTGAGAGAGATATTCCGAACGAATTTGGCGAGGGCCGGATTTTGAGTTGGGGATTCGGTTTGGGAAGGTAAATTTCCAGAAAAACTAAACAAGCGGACAGATCCCGATGCGACAATTTTTGGTGATTCGTTAAAATCAGCGAGCCTCGAGCCGGAAGTTCGTTTGCAGGACATTCGGTTTGCCGTACCAGCACGGCACGAGTCCCCGTCGGAGATCCAATCCATGCCATCCATTGAGAGTCGCCTCGAAGAGCTTCTGCGGCGTGGCGAAGACATGCGGAGCCGCGGTGAGCCTGTTTCTGCCGAGGAATTGTGCCGAGACTGTCCTGAATTGGTAATGCTTCTTCGCGCGCGAATGGAAGTGGCACCACTGACGAAGCCTCGCGAAGACACCAGTCCGACCAGCCAGCCTCCAGCACGCTCCTACGATAATGACGATTTGCACATCGGCAGCGAACCGATTGCTGGATACAAGCTGGTGCTGCGTCTGGGACGCGGCGGGTATGGCGAAGTCTGGAAAGCGATTGCTCCGGGTGGATTTGCGGTCGCGTTGAAGTTCGTACCGTTGGCGACCGATGGTCTACAAGTGGAACAGCGGGCACTGGATATTATCAGGACACTTCGACACCCCTGTTTGCTGACCACGGTCGGATCATGGCAGACGAACCGATACCTGGTCATCGCCATGGAACTGGCAGACCGGACGCTCAAAGATCGCTTTCAGGAGGCGGTCCGTCAGGGGTACATCGGGATCCCTCGAGAAGAAGTCTTGGAGTACTTTCACGAAGCCGCCAAGGGGCTTGATTTCCTGAACGACCCGCGGCATCCGTACGACGGACAGGAACGGGTTAGTTTTCAGCATCGTGACATCAAGCCCGAGAATATTCTGCTTGTGGGAGGTGGTGCGAAAGTCGCTGACTTCGGACTGGTCCGCTTGCTCGAGCAAGCCCAGACCAGCCACACCGGCAGCATGACGCCGATTTATGCGGCACCGGAATTTTTCGAGGGGCACACGTCGCAGCATTCCGATCAGTATTCGCTGGCGATCACATACTGTCACCTGCGAGGCGGACGAGTTCCCTTCGTTGGCAGCCTGGCAGACGTCATGCGAGGACACTTAAAGGAAACCCCTGATCTTTCGATGTTGCCTCCGGAAGAACGTTCGATCGTTGGGCGTGCGCTCTCCAAAGTGCCGACGCAACGCTGGCCAAACTGTGTGACGCTCATTTCTGAATTGCGCAACTGCCTGACTAAGAAGAGTGGTGCTCCTGCGGCAGCCGCCAATCTCAGCGGGGCAACTTATAAACCTGCAGCAGGTTCGCAGGCGACCGCGATGCCTCCAGCTTCGTCACAGATCGTGAGGAGCCAACCTGCAAAACGACGCGGACTCGGCCTTGCCGTCTTCAGTGTGGTGGCTGTGTGCGCGGTGGTCGCCGTGGCGATGAACGAATCTTCGCGAGACTACGTGAAGGATCTGTTCGCCGAAAAGAAGTCAGACGAGAAGAAGGGCGAAGCAAAGAAGACTGAGGATAAAAAGGAATCGACTGCCGACGCCCAGACCGCAGTCAAGAAATCAACGGAAGCGACAAAGGCTCCGGAGGCGACCGCAACCGAAGTCGTGAAGAGCGACAAGCCTCCAGCCGCAATTCCGGTTGCTCCCGCTTTGCCGAGTGAGACACCTGCGTCCACAGGGGCGGTCGCAGAGAAGCCTCAGGTTGACCCGCCCAAGAGGAACTCAAATCTGACGACGGCCAAGTTAGAGGCACCAGCGCTTCTCAATCCGAATCAGGAACCTCAGGCACCATCAAAGGATGATGCCAACAAGCCGACAGTACTACCACCGTCAGTTCCTGCCGTTGCCGCGACTAGTACGCCAATTCCACCGGCGCCACCAACGCCGACCCCGGCTGTGACCGCCGAGGCCGCTTCACCGCCGATCCCAACTGCGACGGCCAATCCAACTCCGAAGCCAACTACGCCTCCGACTTCCACTACATTGTTGAAGGAAGCTCCGCTTCCAGAACCTCGCTCTGTGCGGAAGCCAGGCGTGTCAACGGATCCCAAAGTGATCGCTGCGGTGGCTCCAACTGCTGTAACCCCCAAGGAACCTCCAGCGCCGTTGAAGTCACCATTCAACGAAGCGGCTGCGAAAAGCACACAACAAGCTTGGGCGACGTACGCGGGGCGACCAGTCGTGGAGACCAATACCATCGGAATGGAATTGACGCTGATTCCACCTGGTGAGTTCTCGATCGGTATGGATCCGGCCGATGTCACTCGTCCACCTCATGCCCTTCCACCTCAGAAAACTGTCATCAAATCGCCGTTCAGCATTGGCACGACAGAGGTCACGCAAGGTCAGTGGTTTCGAGTCATGCAGTCGCAACCCTGGTCGACGCACCGCATGAGAAACGATAATGACCTTCCCGCTGCCTGGATCAGTTGGGCAGAGGCGAATCAGTTCTGTGTACAACTGACCAAGCTGGAGCAGGAGAAAGGGCAGTTGGGGAAGCAAGCGCGGTATCAATTGCCATCGGAAGCAGAATGGGAATGGTCATGCCGGGCCGGCACAGCGAGCAAATTCAGTTGCGGCGACGTGGAGTTAGCCCAGTACTGCTGGTATGAAAACAACGCGGACGGCGAATTGCACCCGGTCCGAAAGCTGAAGCCGAATCCATTCAACTTGTATGACATGCATGGCAATATGGCCGAATGGTGTCGCGATAACTTCTTGAGCCCCGGATCGTTACAACTTTCCAAGGGATATCTGCACGGAGGCAACTGGAAGCGCACTGCCCGACATTGTGCGTCGGCCGCACGAGATCCACTTGCGATTGATTCTCAACACTCGGAGAATGGTTTCCGCGTGGTGAGAACAGAGCAGCCCTAATTATTCGATATCAATTCCTGAAGGACTGGCCCATGGCCTCAAAATTCCGCCGACCTTTCGTAGTACTGACGACCGGTGCGATGCTCTCCATGGCGACTGCCGCGATTGCGACTGGGCCAAGAAGCGGGGGAGGTGGTGGGCTAGGTCAGCGACAGGGGCCTCTGCGATCGGGAGGCCTGATTCCGGGTCTGGGGGGAAGAAATTCGCAGGGAATGTCGCCACAACAGGGGACGTTTCCAACTCAACCAGGAACGATTCCAGGCCAGCAGGGAACGTTCCCAACGCAGTCTTTGACTCCAGTTCAGCCAGCAGCCCCGTTGCCGCCGCAGAATTTGGCCATCACTCCAATCGCTGCACCAGCACCAGTGAAAGCCCCACAACCTGCAGCCAAGGGCCTGTCGCAGCAGATGAATGAGTTTTGTGTCTCAATGCACAAGACGTACGGCAAGATGAAAGACTTCGGTAATGCCTATCGCGAAGCCTACGAGTTGCTCCAGATGGCCAAGAAGATCGATGCCGCGATCGCCGCAGGGGGAACTCCCCAAAGTATCAGTGATCAACTGATGGAGTTCGATGGTGAGATTCACCATGTCGAAAACCATATCGCGGAATTCGCGACGATTCAGGGGCCGAATAACAAAACAGAGCAAGCGGGAGTTTCAAAAGGACTGAATGCGGTGGAATCGACCCTCGATGGGCTGCTGAAGCGGGCGGGGATTGATCGATCAATTGCACCGCCGCCACCACCTCCGCTGGTGAACAAGAATGCAGAGTCTGCCGTCGTTACTGTGGCGGCCACCTCTGACCCACGCGAACTCGTCGCAACGAGCAAGGAACTGACGCAGAAGACAAATGAGTTCTGCCTTGAGATGCACAAAACCTACTCCAGCCAGCCAGAATTCAATGAGGCGTACCGCGAGGCTTTTGAGCTTCTGCAACTGGCGAAGAAGATCGAGCGCGACGTCTCGGCAGGCGCGAATTTGAAGTCCGTTGGCGGGCAACTGACAGAGTTCGACAGTGAAATGCATCACGTCGAGGAACATGTTGCTGACTTCGGAAAGGCCCAGGGGACGAACAAAGCTGGTCAGGAAAGCGTCGCTGCCAACTTCGCGGCGGTGGAAACGACGCTTGAGCGAATGATGGGTCAGCTTGGATTAGGCCGCAGAGCCGAAGACGCGCATAACCATGCTGGCGACGTCGCTGCCGCGCCGACTGGTCTGCCATTCGGCCAGCAGACAAGCGTGCTCTACGACAAAATTGGATCGTTCTGCAATGCGATGGATCACAACTTCAAAATGAATCCGGATTTCCCGGAAGCCTACCGAGAAGCTTACGCGGTCTATGAGATCTCGAAGAAGGTCGTGGATCTCGCCAAGAACAATGAAATCAATGCGGAATGCAAAGAATTGCTGATGGAAATCGACGGAGAAATCCATCACTTGGAAGAACACGTGGACAGCTTCAAAGCCGACGACAAGGGGACTGGCGAAGGGTCACGACGAGTGAAGCGGAAGCTCTCCGATGTGGAAGACACCTTGCATGCGCTGATGGCTCAGGCTGGTATCAAGCGCAAACACGTCGAGTAACCTGGCGCTCGAACTGGTTGCCGTGTGGCAGTCAATGCAGATCGCGCTTCCAGAGCACGAGATGCACTGCCGCATACAAGCCAGCCAACATTGAGAAAAGTACAAGCTGAGCCTTCTTAGTCCCGTCGCGTTCATCCTTTTCGGGAAAAAACCTCTCGGCAATGTCCGGTGCCGGGTCCTTCGGTGCCGGTTGCCCAGGAGGAAGTTCGGGACGTGGCGCACGCGGCTGCTCTTCATTCTCTGTTTCCAGCGAGCCTGAAAACGCCCAACGAGATGGCATGGCGTTCGCGATCGGTTGAATGAACTTCTGCGTCTCATGAATGGGGATCATCACCCCACCCAACATGACCATTGGCAGCAAAGCGATCGGCAGCAATGCGACCGCTGCCTCGGATGAACTGGTGGCCGCCGAGACAAGTAGCCCCAGTCCGACGCCAACGAGTGATACCAGCAGCAGACTGAGATAGTGAGCGCCGAACGATCCTTTCAGTCCGCAACCGTACGTCACAATGAGCAGCAGGACGATGCACTGCAGGGCCGAGAGCAGACCTAGCACGCAAAACTTGGAAGCGACGTACGCCGGAATCCGCAGATTGACCATGCGTTCCCGTCGATAGATAGTCCATTCGCCGACAATTTCCCGGACGGAGTTCGAGCACCCAAACCAGAGGCCCGCCAGCGTCATAATGAACAACGACATTGGTAGCGTGTTCGCGACCTCGGTCCAAGTCGCCAAATCCTTGGCTCCATCCTGAGACGCTCGTTTTCCGAATGTCAGGACGATCAGAATCGCGACGACCGGTGCCTGAGCGAAAAGAATAAACGTATTCCACGTGTCGCGAGCTTTGATCGAGAAGCACCGCCTCGTGAGGGTGACCCACTGAGTAATCGTTCCGCCCGATCGCGGCATAGCCTCCATTTCGTGCTTCGATCCGAGCTGATTGGCTTGGGATGAGGCATTGTTCGCACCGCTCTTCTTGCTCAAGCCAGACTCGCGAAATCGCGTAATCCATTCGCGCGTCGGCTTCTTGCCCAATCCACGCAGGACTTCATCGGGCGACGGATCCGTTCCCGTCGGCCACTTCTTATCTGGGTTGAAGAAATTGACCGCACCGGGATACGCCGGACCGTAGTAAGCCAGTCGGCCCGGATCGGAGGTTCCCACATCCTTGGAGACGACCGTCAAGTTGTCGAGGAGTCGAAACACTTCCAGGCTCGGCTGGTGAATGGTCAACAGAATCGTCTTGCCGGAATCGGCGAGTCCGCGCAGGACCTTCATGACCATCAACGCGTCTTCGGATGACAGGCCGGATGTGGGCTCGTCGAGAAATAGCACCAGCGGCTCGGTCAGCAATTCCATCGCGAGGTTGACTCGCTTACGTTGCCCGCCGCTGATCCCTTTTTTCTCGGCCGATCCGATCAATACATCGCGGACGCCGTTCAGCCCCATTTGCTCGAGGACCTTCTTAACGCAGGCCTCGATATCTTCATTGGTGTAATCATCGGGAAGCCGCAGTTTTGCGGTGTAGTACAGAGCTTCGCTGACGGTCAAATCGCGATGGATGATATCGTCCTGGGGAACGTATCCCATGCGTATGGCGAATCGACCATAGTTTCCATACAGCGATTCGCCATTGAAGAGAACGTCGCCACCCGATGGACGCACGTAGCCGTTCATGGCACTCATCAACGTCGTCTTGCCCGCGCCGCTAGGGCCCATCAGACCGACGAATTGACCGGGCTGGATGACTATGGAAACATCTTCGAGCAACGTCTTGCCCGGCACCTTAACGGTGAGTGATCGAGTTTCGATCGCCAGTTTCCCGCGCAAGTCGGACTGCTCGATCAGGCCTTGCAGGTTCAGCTTAAGTTCGAAACTTCCCAGGCTGATGATGTCGCCAACGTTGAGCGGTGTGGCAGCCGTGATCCTTTGGCCGTTGACGAAAGTTCCGTTGGACGAGCCGAGATCTTCGACAGTGACACCAGATCGTGTTCGCGTCAGTTTCGCGTGTTGTCGAGAAACCATCGGGTGGTCAAAAACATGATCGCAAGACGGATCACGTCCAACGACGATTTCCTGACTCGGAAACGACAGCGTTTGCGACGAGGGTGCCGCAGGCCCCTTAATGAGCGTTGCCCCCGGCCCGGCCTGGTCGATGACCTCGGGCCAAACCATCTGGCCGGTGACTCCCAGCACCACCCAGTCGTTCGGTGAAACTGCCGTCGGAGCCGAGATCCGAACACCGTTGACGAATGTCCCATTTGAAGAACCAAGGTCCTCAAGGATCCATTGCTGATCTCGCCGAGACAATCGACAGTGCTTCGACGAGACACTGGTGTCTGGGACGACAAGATCACAATCCGGGGTTCGACCAATGATCCATTCAGACTGCATGGGTTCGGAACTCTGCAATTATGAATTCAAATCGAACACTTCGTGACGCGCTGACAAATCTGGCGGACGCGCAGACGGAGAATTGCCGAACTGAACTGTGAATCACATTAGCGGGAATGGCCGGCGGTCGACGTTTCGCCCTCAAAATCAGGACTCGCGATGTTACTGTGGACGCAATGAATTGAACAGAGAATCGCCTTCGATCTGCAATCCTCACAGCGGTAAGGTCACGTGAGTTCTTGCCTGGGCAATGGGGAAGCCTTAGGCTGTCGCGTCTATCTGATCTTCACATCTGTTTCCGGAGCAATCGATGTTTCAGATCGATCGCGTGGCACTGACTACGATACTGATTGCCTTCGAGCTGACGACTGCGGCCTGGGGGGCCGAAAAGTTGAGCAAGGTCGAGATCGGCAAGCGTGGAAAGGCGGCGACGGCATACGTCGAAGTTCCCAGTGGAGCGAGCGGCACCGGTTTTTGTATCCACCCGTCGGGATTGTTCGTGACCAACGAGCATGTCATTCAGGGTGCAGAACAAGCGGACATTATTGTCGTCCTGGAACCCTCATTAGCCAGCCAACGCGTCCTGAAAGCCAGCGTTGTGCGAGTCGACAAGCAGATGGACCTGGCTCTATTGCGGATGAAGGAAGGGCACGAGTTCTCAAGCTTATCGCTCGGATCGGCAGAAGGAATCGCCGAACTGGCCGAGGTCGTCGCGTGTGGATTTCCGCTGGGCAGACAACTTTCAACCGACCGGAAAGAGTATCCCGCCATCAGTGTCAATAGCGGCGCGGTCACCGCGCTGCGTCTCAAAGATGGTGAATTGCAGTTCCTTCAGACCGACGTCGCCCTCAATTTTGGAAACTCGGGCGGCCCGGTGCTGGATGTCGACGGCAAAGTGATCGGGGTCGTCGTTTCCAAAGCGATCGGAGCGACTGGTATCAATCTCGCGATCCCTGTCAGTCGGTTGGAGCGGTTTCTTAAGGCGCCTGATTTGGCGCTGATCGCCCCCAACTTGACCACCGAGACACTGGACAAGCCCCATGAGTTCAAGGTCCGCTCGACTTCGTTCGTGCCAGGCTCGCCCGAGCCCGATTTGAAGCTCGTGCTTCAGGCGGGAGACCAAGATGCTCGAGAGCTTGCGATGGAGAAACAGGGCCCAATCTGGACGGCAACCGCTGTCCCGGTCAGCCGCCCCGCCACATCTCGCATGGAAGTCATTGCCCGCTTGGGAACGGGGACGATTTCAGGAACATGTGACGACGTTGTCCTCAAGGTCGCAGACAAAGTCGTTCGAGTCAGCGGAGTGCGGAAAATCGATTTGAAGCCGTCAACGAAGTCCGATTCCACTACGCCTCCCAAACCGATCGCGTTGCTTGCCGATGGTAGAACAACGGTGGAAGGCAACATCACGGGACTCGAAAAGATCGAGATCGATCTCGGCGGGCAAAAGATCAAACTCGATCTGGCCAAGGTGACTCAGCTGACGTTTCAACCCGCCCCGCCAATGGCGTCTATTGCTGTCAGCGTCGTCGCGACAGTCGGTGGCTCAGAGGTCGCACGAGTCGAGGTGAAGTTGCCGATTCGTGACAGCGC
Organism: Schlesneria sp.; assembly: GCA_028291515.1. GTDB lineage: Bacteria > Planctomycetota > Planctomycetia > Planctomycetales > Planctomycetaceae > Schlesneria. Next base: position 10,315 of record JAQGHU010000016.1, on the reverse strand, counting down.
TTCGACTGTTCCAGCCAACCCATCAACAGTTTCCATCACGCCACCGGAGTTGTCTGATGATAAGGTCATCAAGCGTCTTCCGGACGGGTTCAGTGATGTCGCACTAGGAGGTGGCGGGCGATATCTGATTTTCCATTTGCCCAAGCTAAAAAAGCTGGCCGTTTTTGATTTCAGCGAAGCTCGAATTACGAAGTACATTCCGCTGAAAGAAGACAACATCGCATTTGCTGCGGGATTGGATTCGTTGATCATCGGCTTACGCGAGTCGGGAAAGCTGGAACGATGGAGCTTGACGACGTTTGAGTTGGAACGGTCTGCACCGCCACCGTTCAAAGAGAACATCGGTGCGGTCATCCTTGGACATGGATCGAACGGACCATTGGTCGTGAACGGATACTTTCTGGATTTGGCGACCTATCGCCCCTTGCTGGTTCGCGATCAAAAAGGATCAGAGCGAGCCTTCTCTGACGGGTATCGCACCCCGTCTGCGGATGGCACTGTCTATGGTGCGTGGAAGACGAATCAGTCCCCCGACGAATCCACAACATTCGTCCTGGAGGGAAACGTCCTCAAGCGACATGACGAAGGAGGCCTGAAGCATGTCATTCCCGGCCCCGATGGCAGCACCATCTACACGGGGAAAGGAATCTGTGCTCCGACCCTGAAACGGAGTGACCCCGACGACGCGTCCTACGGCTATTGCCTTCCCGCTGTCCGAGGCGACTACTTCTTGTCGCTGACGTCCGCCTCATCAGGTAAAGCCAGCTTCACGATCTATCTCCGCGGCCTCAACCACCCGATCGCGAAGCTCGACAAAGTCAATCACGGACTGAATTTCGACGGCTGGGACCGGGAAACTTTTGGACCCTGGAAACGCGTGTTCCTGGTTCCCGAAGCACACGTGATCGCCGTCCTGCCGCAAACAAATGACCAAGTCGTCCTGTACAAGTTCGACGCCGAAGCTGCCCTGGAATCTTCCGGCCAGGACTATCTGATCGTCACATCCCAGCCACCCCGCACAATCAAGTCCGGTTCGGCGTTGAACTATCCAATCAAAGTCAAATCAAAGCGTCCCGTCACCTACACTCTCGACGCTGGCCCGAAAGGAATGAAAGTTTCTACCGAAGGCGTGTTGACTTGGTCCCCCGACGACACAGTCAAAGGCGAGCAGGACGTGATCCTGACGATCAAGAGCAACGGCGGCCAGGAAGTCTTTCATACATTTGCGATGTCCGTCACCAAGTAACCGATCACGTGTCTCAACCGGTCGATTGACAGTCACACTGGTGCGAGAAGATCAGGCAGGGCGGCATTGTACGGTCAACAGGGAGGTTTGTTGTGGCAGATAAGAAAGTCAGTCCTGGCTCCAAGAATCAGTTGGCTCATGGTTGGGAGAAACTCACGTGGGATGATCTGCGTGCCTGGGCCGGAAGTCGCGATCTTGAGAAAGGGCGGAGCTATACCCGTCGAGTGAGTCAGTTGCAGATCACGGCCGATGGTGAGTTGCTGGCATGGGTAACAGGGACACAGCGCTACGTCACGACCGCTCGACTGACAGAAAAGCGGACGCCGGTTTCAGAGTGCTCATGTCCGCTGCAGCGTGACGGTTGCAAACATGGTGTGGCGGTTGTGATCGCCTATTTGGAGATGCTCAATCAGAAAAAGTCCGTGCCGATCGCATCAGCAGACGACAAGCGATGGAGTGTTCTTCTTCGTCAGGTGGAAACTTCTGACGACGAGTTCGATGAAGACGAAGGCAACGAGGACGATGGAGCCGAGTTTGCAGCAGGTGATTTCGACGACGATGAAGTCTTCGAGGATGACCGATACTCAGCACATCCAAGGCGACATCCGCAGAAGCCCGCTACGCGAAAGCGATTGAGGCCCGAAAAATCGGGAGCAGATTTGCGAGATTTCTTGAAGTCAAAGCCTACAAACGAGCTCATCGAATTGCTGCTTGACTGTGCCAAGCGAGATCCCGATTTTCAGGCTGTTCTTCAAGAACAACAGGCGTTGTCGAGCGGCAAGGTCGCAAAGCTCGTTCAGGCGGCCCGACGCGAAATTGACCGTGCGACGGCGGATCCGATGTGGGGGGATTCGTGGGATGACAACTGTTCCTCGCCGGATTTCGGCGGTGTCAAGCGGCGCTTGCAATCGTTGCTGGATGCCGGATACGCGGACGAAGTGGTTGAATTGGGACGAGACCTGCTTGCTTGCGGGCTCGAACAAGTCGGCGAAGCGCAGGACGAAGGGGAAACGGGCGAGGGACTCTCCGATTCTCTCGATGTCGTCTTTCAGGCGCTGATGAAGTCGTCACTTCCGCCGCATCAGAAATTGCTGTTCACATTTGAAGCCTTGATGCGGGACGACTACGGCGTCATCGATCAGGTGGATTTCCTGATCGATCACGACTGGTCTCGCCAGGATTGGTCGCTTGTGGCGGCCGAGCTTGGCAATCAACTCCAGATGATCCCAATTTCGGAGGCTCCGGATTGGACACGGTCGTATGTCCGTGATCAGCTCAGCAACTGGTTAATTCTGGCGTTGGAGAAAGCGGGACGGACTGAAGAGATTCTTCCTCTCTGCGAATCTGAGGCGCGGACGAACGGCAGCTACGAGCGACTCGTGAAGATGCTGATGGACACGAATCACTGGGATGACGCCGAGCGTTGGGCTCGGGAAGGACTCGCGAATATTCCGAGCGGTCTTCGTGGCATTGTCCACAACTTGAAGAAGACTCTGCGCGATATCGCGGCGCAACGCCAAGACTGGCCTCGCGTCGCGGCGTTCGTGGCGGATGAGTTCTTCGAGCAACCCGACGTGGAGTCGTTCGAGCAACTCGTTCTGGCGGCTCAGCGGGCACAATGCCGCGACCAGGTCGAAACGGCGGCTCGTCGATTTCTCGAAACCGGCGAGCGACCGGTCGCCCGTGAGGATTTATCTCGAAACCTTCCATCGGGTCGCCCAATTCGCAAGGCGACGGTGACGCGGAGCAAGACGAAGTCTATCGGCCACAAGTCGAAAGTCCCGGCATCCAATCCGGCCGAGCAAACCTTGCCGTCGTGGCCCTTACCGAACCTCGATCTTCCGGAGCCTCGCGCCGACAGCCCGAGACGCTCTGTCGCACATGCGTCTTCCCAACACCATCTCCGTGTGCTGCTAGATCTTGCCCTCAAGGCGAAACAGCCCGAAGAGATACTTCACTGGTTCGATAAGTGGGAAATGCAAAAATCGGGCTACGGAGGTTGGCACAACAACGATATTTCAGATCGAGTTGCCACTGCCATCGCGTCAACGCACCCGGAACGGTCGCTCGATCTGTGGAATAAACTTATCGACGCCGAGATCGCCGCTACCAGCCCTGCGCACTACGAAGTCGCCGCAGGATACCTGCGGAAGTCTCGAGATCTTTTGGAAAGTCTCAAACGGGCTACCGAATGGCAAGCTTATCTCGCACGCTTAAGAGAAACTCATCGCCGCAAACGCCGCTTGATTGAAATTCTTGATGGACTGTCTGGCGGTTCGATTGTCTCAGAGTAAAACGGGGCTCAAGTTCTCATTCGCGTTTTCGCGCTTCCAATCTCAAGATGCACGGGTGTGCCAGCCATGTGTTCCAAAAATCCGGGCCATATATGCGAAGGCCTTCATCGGTGACCGTGCAAGACCGCCATCCCAGCACCTCCAGGCCCGCCGCTTCGCAGGCGGCTTCGTATGCGACCTGGCTGTGATTGAAGTCGGTGATGGAAAACGTATCTTCGTCGAGAAGAAATTTGATCTCGTAAGGTGCCCCCTCGGCCAGGTCGGCTGTGGCATTCGTGGCCATGCCATAGGGGGAATAGTCCACACCTCCGCAGTGTCCCAAATCGCCGATTGTGGCAACGAGGCGTCCTCCGGGAACTAGTGAGCGGGCGATGGCTCGCGTCATGTCGGCCAAGGTAGTCAGATCGGGAGCGCAATTGAGCAGGTACGCGGCACTGACGATGTCAAAGGCCCCAAGATCAGGGATGGACTCCGCGGCGGAGGCAAGATACTCGATGCCCACAGGCGCCTCCTGCTCCTGCTGTCGAGCGAGGACGATCATCTCCGGGGACATATCCACGCCGACAACACGGGCCGCTCCGGACTGCCGGATCAACCTTGTGTAGAATCCCTCACCGCAGGCAAAATCGAGCACGTCTCGACCATAGAGGTCCCCCAAGGATTCGAGATGATTGGGTATCTCTGAATAGACGCGGAAGGGAAGCAATTTTGATCCCTGATACGCCCGAACCAGTGAATCGTACTCGGCATTCATGCGGAATTTCCCTCTTTTAATCTCGAACACACTCCCAGCCGTGATCTAACCTACGGCATCGGGTCATTCGTGGCCCCGGATTCTACTTGCATTGTGGGGCAAGCCGATTATTCCGTCCACCACGCACCACGCTGTGAACTTAGGTGTAGTCAAACGTGGAAGTTGATAAAGTCTGTTGATACTGCGAAGTACGAACTATTTCGTCGGTCTAGCTAACTCTAGAGGACATTTAAGCGACTCCAAGAGAAGTACAGTATCACTCCCCTCGCAGAGCGCAACTGAGTTTTTGAAAATTGGGTACTGACCAGCATTTGTGTTGATGGAATTAGGTCGTCTCTTTCTGGATTGGCTTCTGCTTGGCGAGCCAAAGAGACAAGCGAATCAACGATACCGCTTGAGTGATGAACCCGAGAATTCCAATTGTGGCTCCGAATGCAATGAACAGCCAGTGCGCGTCAGATCGGAGGCTGTTGACAATGCCGGCAGCAAAAAACGCTGTCCAGGCAACGATGAAGCAAGCATTCCATCGACGTGCAAATCGCCATTCTTTTATTCCCCACGAGCTCGTATCGGGCTGGCCACGGTGGAAGAACGGCATTTCAGGCAACTCCCGATCAGTAAACGAAAACAAGCCCCAGCATATCACGCCCGCTTCCGTGGCTTCCAGAGGATCAGGTAGGCGGAGAGTAGGGTTAGTGTGACAGCCACAAAAAGGTATGGAACGTCCAAGATAATACTATCACCAGTCGCTGTGAATACGGTTGACCATCTGTGATTGCGGCGGACTTCAGGCAGGACGCCTACGCGACCGTAAAAGCTTGGGCATGATTCCCACTCAATCATATCGAAGTCAGCGAGGGAACCTTCGACGACCCATTGGTACGCGCAGGACCCCTTCCAGCAACATCGACAGGACGCGAACAACATCATCCATGCTGGTGTGTCGTCCAGCCAGCAGACGGGAAATCCGTTTCGCAAGACGAAGCATGATCACAACTTGTTACCTGAGTTCCCGTTGATCGTGAGATTGCTAGATGGTTCGAATGCCGCACATCCAGTCATGCTTGGCCCCAAAAGGGAATAGTCAAATGATGTCTCTGCCGGCTCGACAGAGTCCGATATGCTCCATGCGGCGGCCGCATCTAGCCTGCCTGGACTGATCCACCACAACAACTAGGGATCTGGCATTTAAGCCATCGCAAACATCCTTTCAAATGAATATCACGGTTGGGTCCGGTCAAAAGTCATGGCGACAATGCAGCTTGAAACTGTCGTACGAATTCGTCGAGTTCTTCATCGTTCAGATCCGAGATTGCCCAATATGCCATTCCGGATTGTTGCCATTGGCGGATGTGAAAGCCTTGTCGTGTCAGTGCGTGTACCGTTTTTGGTTCTTCGCTGGGGGCGGGGCGGATAAAGACGTTGATCGCGTGCAGTCGGCGGAGGTAGACCAGAGCTGCGACGGGGCGGTCGACCAGGTAATCAAGTCGGCCACCGGATAAGACGTAGCCTTGTTCGGACAAGTCGGGCACGTTGGGAGCGAAGTCGAGTTTTCCCTGGAACCAGGGCTTCACCGTGTGTCGGTCTGAAGAGACGACATCTGTGAGATGATCGACTTGGATCGAACGCACATGCTCGGCCACGACTGAATCTGCGAGTCGCTCATCCATTGACGAACCTGGGCGAGACAGCAGCATGCCCATCGTGGCAGACATTCCGACCAGCAATAGCACGCTGGCGGCCATCGTGGCCCGTTGGAGGGCAGGCATGCTTCGCTTGCGAACGACCGCGGGCATCGTTGCCTGAACACGCGCGCGAAGTGATTCCGGAGCCTGATAGCGGAGCGAAGGAGATGAAATGGCGATTCGCAGTGACTGCAGGTGCTGTTCCTGTTCAGCACAGGCGGCACATCCCTGCAGGTGTTGTTCGATCTGGAGATGTCGCACCAGATCGAGTTCACCGTCGGTATAGGGATGCAGCAGCGATACGACTTCTTCGCAATTCATGCGGCACCACCTTCCTGAGACGCCGCGAGTCGCTGCTGAAGTTGAGAGCGGCCGCGTGAAATTCGCGACATCACTGTTCCCATCGGAACCTGCGTCACAGTGGCAATCTCCTGATAGCTCAGCCCTTCAATCTCGCGGAGTGCAATTACCTCGCGCAGCAGCGGCGACAACTCTTCGAGCGCTTGTCGAACCGTGGCTTCGTCACACTTGCGAATGGCCACGAATTCGGGATTAGCGGATTCGTCGCTCTGGTCATGAAGGTCTTCGTTAAATGACAAGGCTCCCTGGCTGCGTCGTTTTTCCAGCCAATCGAAAGTGATGCGTCGAACGATGCTCAAGAACCATACTCGTCCATCGCCGCCGCGGAAACTTGTGAAGTACCGCGCAGCACGACAATACGCTTCCTGGACAGCATCCTCGGCAGCGTGCTCGTCCCTGGTCAACCAGCGAGCCAGGTTAAAGGCGGCATCAAGATGAGGCAGCGTGGTCAGTTCAAACTGCCTCCGCTCGTCAGCTTCCAATTCTGGGGACCTCTTTCGCTAAGTCTTTCATTTTCCCGATCTCGATCGTCACGTGATATTAGTCGACTCACTCTATCTTACTGCCGAACTGGCGATTTTATTCCCGAAGAGGCTCTCTTTTTTTCGAGGAATATTTTGGCGGGATGACCGGTATGGCATTGCGAGCGAGTTGCTGTCGCAACCGCAATTCAATCGAACACCAATACCGGAAGACCGCATCATGCAAAATCGAATCGAAGTCAGTCAGCCAGAGATCCAGCAGAGATCGACGAGTGATGAGATAGATCGCAGGGGGATGCTGAAGTGCATGGCCTGGATCGGGACCGGACTGGTCTGGAGCGTCTCTGGAGGGATCGCAACTTCAACGACATTCGCCGGCACAAGCTCAGAGAAGTCGTCTTTCACATTCGCTCAAATCAGCGACAGCCACATTGGCTTTTCGCGTGAGCCGAACAAAGACGTCGCCGCAACGCTGCAGGAGACGGTAACCAAACTGAATTCGCTAGTGACCCCGCCCGCATTCGTCTTGCACACAGGGGACCTGACTCACCTCGCGAAACCAGAAGAGTTCGACAACTGCGCGGAAATCCTGAAAGGAGTCCGCAAATCTCTTGTTCTCTATGTTCCCGGCGAGCATGACTTCGACGGTGAAGGAAACAAGGAGTACCTCCAGCGATTTGGAAAGGGAAAGAAAGGACTCGGCTGGTATAGCTTCGATCATAACGGTGTGCATTTTGTCGGACTGGTGAACGTCGCCAATGCCAAGTCAGGTAGCGGCGATGGAGGCCTGGGTGTCATCGGCACCGAGCAGTTGGCCTGGCTGAAGAAAGATGTTGCGTCCCTGAGTGACAGCACTCCGATCATCGTTTTCGCGCACGTTCCGCTATGGTCGGTCTATGAGAAATGGGGCTGGGGCACGACCGATGCGGAACAGGCCTTGAAGCTGTTAAGCCGGTTTGGCTCGCTCACGGTTCTGAATGGGCACATTCACCAAGTGATGCAGAAAGTGGAAGGGAACGCAGTCTTCCACACTGCTCGCTCGACGGCATTTCCTCAGTCGCAACCCGGCCAAGGAAGCCCGGGGCCAATGAGAAACCTGCCTGCGGGAAAACTCAAATCCGCACTGGGGTTGTCAGTCGTCTCGTATGTCGAAAACAAAGGCTCGCTGGCCATCGTCGACTCCACGATTGGCTAGCGTTTGCGTCGATTCACAACTTGAGCGGACAAGCTGATCGACCGGCGACGATTGCGACCGTCGCCGGTTTCTGCAAATTCACCACTCTAAAAAGGGGCGACCTCCGATGAAGTTCTTATTATTCCTGGCGGCCATGTGCTTTGCCATGTGTGTGGGGTTCCATACCGAACTCGCCCAATCGTCACCAAATCTTCGCGTTCGAGATCTTGGAAACGACGTGCGTAGCCTGTTCGGGACTAAGTGTGCTGGCTGTCACAACGCCGAGATCGTCACGCCTGAAGGCCGTTTCGGCTATGTGCTGAATCTCCAGAAAGTCGCTGCCAACCCGGAACTGGTGATCCCGTCGAAGCCATCGGAATCTGAACTGTGGTTGCTGATTCAAGAGGGCGAGATGCCTCCTGCCGATTCACCCTTTGGCAAGCTTGATGCGTCGCAGAAGCAGCTTGTCCGCGACTGGATTGCCGCAGGGGTACCGCAACCATTGAACACTCGCAAATTGCGTCAGCAGCCCGTGATCCCCAAAGCGAACCACTGATTGAGGCGGGTCTATTTCACTCCGATCACCATCGAATCTGGCCCGCTCAGATGTTCGACACGTGTTTCTTTGAAGCCAGCCTCACGCAGCCAGGCCTGCCCATCGGCACCTGTGTAGTCGAACCCGCCGCGAGTTTCGATCAGCATGTTCAGACTCATCAGCAATCCAAAGGCGTTCTGCTTTCGCTCGTCGTCAATGATGGCTTCGAAGAGCAGCAGCGCCCCGCCCGGAGGTAGAGCGTCATAGGCCTTGCCGATCAGCATCTTTTTTGTTTCCAGATCCCAATCGTGCAGAATATGTCCCATGACAATGACGTCCGCCTTCGGAAGCGGCTCTTGGAAGAAGTCGAGAGAAGCGAAGCGAAGTCGCTCTTGCAAGCCGTGAGTCGCGACGTATTTTTCGAAGATCGGCCCGACGATGGGTAAGTCCGCTCCCGTTCCCTTTAAGTGCGGGTGAGTCTGGGCCAGGACAACGGGGAGACCACCCTGAGCTGCACCGACATCGACGAATGTTTGATACTGCGACCACGGAAACTTCTGAGCGATCGCGCGGGCGATTCCCAGGCTGAGGCCCGTCATGGCAGACAGAAACTGCTCCAGGCGTTTGGGGTCACTATACAACGTGTCGAACAGGTCGCCGCCATGTTTGGCTTCGTTCTGCGGCAGGCCGGTTTTCAATCCTTCGGTCAGATCCCCCCAGAAGCGGAACAGGCGGGCACTCATCATCTCCAGCATGCCGCCAATGTAAGTCGGCTTGGCACGGTCGAGATAGAGTTCGGTCGCCGGCGTGTTGCTGTAGAGGCCCTGTTCGCGTTTGAGCATTCCGAGCGCAGTCAACGCATCGAGGAAATCTCGTGTGCCGCGCTCATGCAGACTCAGTCGAGTCTGCACCACTTCCACCGTCAGCGGCCCCTTGGCCAACTCGGTAAACAACCCCAGTTCCACCGCGCTCAACAAAGTCTTGGAACCCCAGTATCCGAAGCCCAATTGCATAATTGCGTCGGGCGTTATTTCCGGTCCCATCATCGTTCTCCTTAACTGATAGGTTCCTGTGGCGCGTTCGGTTTGATGGCAACATTGAAGTCGCAGGAACGCAATGTGAATGATCTTAGGTGACTCGCCGTGAATAGGCCAGATCGCGCCAGCTCACGGCAAGTAGATGTGCCAGACTGAATGAGTGATCTTCTGCCTTGCCGGGTGCAGTCGTTCATTGGTAGGCCTGTAATGACTGAAGTTGCAGGATGCACTAGTCCCACCGTCCTCGCAATTCAATAAATCTGAGATTTGAAATTGCTTCTCACCAACACTCCAGCACTTTTTTGAGGAAAACCGCCAAAAACAGGGCTGTTTTGTCCCCCAATGTCACAGGTTGTCAGTGGCGACTTCGGACAAAGATCCCCAGATTGGCAAACCTCGTCTTGATCAGCACACGACAAACGGGACAATCGTCGTCACGACGAAAGTCGCAGGTGCACCGTAACCAAGGGGCACGCCTCTGGGCCGCTCTCTTCGCGGAAGGTCAGAGGTTCCTATTCCTCTGTTGATATCGAAAGACCACGCCACCGCCTACCTGAGCGGGGGGCGTAAGCCCCTTGGCCTCATTTTTCGTGGCGTGAGTTCTTGGGAGGCTGCGAGGCTCCTGCCGAGTCTTCTTAGGTGCTGTTGGCACCGTGTTGTGAAAGAGGAACTTTGGTGTAGCGTATTGTTGTGGGCGGCGGTGTTGAAGATGGCCGTTGCGTCATTGGTGTTGGTACCCGTTGCCGAG
>JAQGHU010000071.1 GCA_028291515.1 Schlesneria sp. | reverse complement strand
AATAACGTCCAATGACATTCGCCCAAGGTCTTGGCGACCGTGGCTACGCAGAGGCTAATCGGCACTTGGATTGTGATCCTCTTGTGCCAAAAACGGGTGACTCGATCAAACCCAATTTCGGAGATTTTAGGAAATGACGCGCAGATTTTTGCTGCGACGAGAGCGATAAGTTTGAAAGGCAGAGACACAAAGGTCGCAGAGAAGAGGCCGCAACGCAGGAACCGCAACTTACGCCGGACGGATCCGTTCGCATTGAATTGCGCTTATCCTCGGCTTAGCCTAGCGACAAATGTCAGGCGGCTAATAATCTCGCGTCGAGTCATTTAGGCGCAACAACTTCTGGCTAGTTGCAGTTCGGCAGATCGAATTTATTGGAGCTAAGCATGCATCGTATCGCCATCGTAGCTCTCGCCGTTGTTCTAACTTGCACCTGCGTTCGAGCTGAGTCCTTGGAGGAAGCCATCCAAAAGCATGCCGCACAAATTGAAGAGGCAAAGCGGCCTGTCGCCGACTGTTTCGCGGAACTGATTGTCGATGCCAACAAGACTGGCAACACAGCCAAAGCAAATCGATTTATCGAATATAGCGAGCGATTCTCAAATGGCGGCATCATGTATCTGCCGGACGGATCGACGGCGATGCCGGTGCTCTACAAGAAATATGGAGCTGCTCTCAAAGCCGCTGGTGACGAACTCCAGAAGGCCTACGTCAAGGAAATGACTGAGGCGACTGCGAAGAAGGATTTCGCGACTTTAAACGCGCTGACAGCCAAGCTGGAAACCCACCGCCTGCCGGGAAAACTCGTTTCCTTTCAGACGCCACAGGCAAATAGCTTTTTAAATCATTGGGGGCTGCTGCTGCGTGCTGGTCCGCTGCCAAACGAAGCGGAGAAGATGAATGCCACGTTCGAATTGCGAGCTGGACTCGATAACCCGGAATTTGTGTCGATTCACAGTGTGAATTTTCCGACTTCATTTGTGGATCACTTTGGATTCCGGCTTCGTCTGACCGATTACCAAGACGACAAAATCTGGAAAGCCCACGCCACGTGGAACAAGCTTCCGGGCCTTTCCGATCCAAAGGGCGGTGTCTCGTTTGAATCGGTCACACATCCTGGTCGCTATATTCGCATCCGACCGAATGGAGAGGCCTGGCTGGACCCCCTTGAGAACAATATTGGGTACAAGAAAAGTGCCACGTTTGTGGTCAAGCCAGGCGTTTACAAACTTTGGTGAGCATCGAGCGCGGTTCGGTCACCAAGACTGGACTGTCGCGATCGACTTGTCATCCGCCTCGGGAAGCAAATCAATTGATCGATCGACCAAAATACCGTTTGGTTGCAGGCTTCATCCAAAAGATAATCAGCGCAACGCACGCGGGTAACGTACAAGCGCTGGTCATCCCCACTCCAATCAGAATCAAATCGTAAATCCAGGCCCAAGGCCGCGGCGGAAAGAAAAAGCTAGCCGCAACCAGACAGAAAAAGAAACCACCGATAGCGATCAGCATGACCCCGATCACAATGGCCTCGGTCTTGTCTGTTTCCAGCGTCGCGGGATCGATCACCAGAAAAACGACACCCACGACCATCATCAGGAAGTACAACAGGGAAAGGAATGCGGCGTAGACTCGAAACCAAAACACCACCGCTGGTGGTCTTGTCGCCAGAGGCTCGCCGAAGTCATCAACTTCCTCTAAATCATCCAGATCCTCACTCATGATCGACCTCGCTTTCCTGGCAGGTGTCGACAGCTTCCGCTGATTCAATGCGGTTTCACGTTTCACTTCGCCAACAGTTTTGCCAGCAGGAAGTCTTTCGCGCTGGCATATTTTTCCGATTTGGATGTTCCCGGAATCAGCAGATGACATTCGTGTCCGGCGCGATCAGACTTTTCTTTGAGTTTGATTCCATAGACCGGATGATGAATCCCGTGTCCTGCGTCTTTGGAGGGCAACGTCATGTCGGCAGCGTATGTCATGAAGAGTGGTGGATCCTGGCCGTCGACGTGATTGTAGGGTGAGAATTCGACGTACAAGTCGTGATACCGATCATAGTCTTTCAATGCCCCTTCCATCGTCTGCTCGCCCACTGCCATGTTGATCATGCGATGCTTCAGCACGTTGGGACCAAGCCAGTCCTCGATGACTTTCGGATCGATGGAGGTCTGGCCGGCTGACACCGCAGCAGCGCAAACTCGCGTTGCTTCGCGAAGCACAGGGTCAACTGACTTGGGATCGGCCAGATCGTCATGCAGCAAGAGCCACATCGACGAGCAGGCTCCCGCGCTGCCTCCGGTTAGGGCGATATGTTTGGTGTCGATATTCCATTCGGCCGCCTTGGTTCGCAAAAACTGGATCGCGCGGGCGGCATCATGGACTGGGGCTGGGAGTGGCGAGCCGGGAGTCAGCCGATAGTTGATGGCCGCGTAAGACACTCCTTTGTCGAGGAATGGCTGATATGCCGCCGAGTCTTGCTTCTTGTCGCCGGTTGTCCAGCCACCGCCGTGGATGTAGACCAACAGCGGCCGGGGACCATCGCCTTCGGCCTTCCAGAAGTCGAGCACATTTCTGGCATGAGGGCCGTAAGAAACATCCGCCTGAGTTGCAGGGATCTGAGGCTTTGGATCGGCAGCCAATGCTACTGTCGTGAGAAGACCCAGGCAAAACGGGAAGATGAGTTTCATTCGCGAAATCCTGATACTGAGTTTAGCATTGAGCGACCATTCGCGGTGATGGCCTGGGTGACAGTGTCCACTGTTGAAGACACGGCCTTGTCGAAGACTCCAAAACCGTGGCACCCATGACATCCAGTTTCGTCCGCCACATTTTATTCATGTGGCTTCGTTTGTTGCGACAGCAGGAACGCCATCAGGTGTTGGAAATCTTCAGGGGAGACAATTTCGCCGACATTGGCTGGCATCAGCGATAACGTCGAGGGCTGCTGCTCTTCGATGTCCCCTTTGGAGACCGTGAATTCTTTGCCCTTGTTGTCGGCGAGGACGATCGTTTCCCCTTCGGTCCGGCGGATCAGGCCGACCAACACTCGACCGTCGTTCATCTGCATGGTGATCGCGCGGAAGGCCGGGTCGACGTTGCGGTTGGGGTCGAGCACATCTTCGACCAATCGGGCGAGACCGCGGGCACCAATCCCATCCAGTTGCGGCCCGATCTTCTGACCTTTGCCGCTGACTTGATGACAAATCGCGCAGTTCTTTTCGAACACCGCCGCTCCCTTGTCGGCAAATGATTTTGATGCACTGAACTGCGATCTTCGCTCGTCGATCAACTTCAGGAGTTGTTCATTTTCACTGGGCAAGCTCGCCGTCAACGCCGCGATGCGCTCGTCCAGTTTTTCCAGCTTATGTGCATTGATCCGATTGCGAATCACAGGATCGAGTAACAATCGAGGCGATGCTTTGCCCGTCGATGCCAGTTCCAGCAATGTCTCTGTCCCCACACGATCGCTCGCGAGTGTCTCAGCTAATGATCGCTGGATATCGCGAGGTGCTCGGGCCATCGTCTCGGCGAGCGATTCCGTGAGTTCCTTTGCATCACGCGAGAGGACAGCGTGGAATGCGCGTTCATTGGCAGCCGCACCGTTGGTGTCCATCACACCGCGCAGGATTGCCGTGACTCGGGAATCTGGTGACAACGAAGCCATTGCTTCGGCAGCTTCCCGACGAGTTGCTAGAGACTCTTTGGGTGATGCAATGGCTTTCGACAAGACCGGCGTGAAGTCGTCAAGTTTGAACTGCGCGATCAGGTCGAACGCAGCCGCGCGGGCTCGGAATTGCTCATCATTCAATGCGGCCAGCGAGAACCGTCCGACGGCCAACCAGGCAAATCCGGTATCGTCGTAGGCATCGACCAACTCGATCACACCGGGCTGACCGGCGAACTTTGACAGATCCCATTCCGTCCGTTGGGCAGTGTCATTTCGTGGCGGCTTCGATTCCATCAGCAATTCCATCGTCTGGGCATTTCGCAGACGAATGAAATTTTTGGGGATCTCGGGATTCGAGTTGAGTCCGTTATGGCCTGCCGAATAGAAACTGAGCTTGTCTGGGATCGTGAAGGAACTGCTGCGCAGTGTTCCCATCAGTCGCTCGCCCTTCGGCAGGCTGCACCAGAAAGTACTGTCGCTGTTGCCGTCAGCGGACGTTCGCTTCTGGTGGACCCACGGATCACCCGGCACGGCGGCGGTCGGATCTGGGAGATAGGTCCAGGTGACGCCATCCGCTTCAGGAATCGTCAGCAGCTTCGTTGTTAACTCGCGAGCCCAGCCGCGAATCGGCTGACTGTCGCGGACGCCGCGGCGTTCCAGACCCGTATTGATCGATTGCAGTTGGCCGACCTGGTAAGCGAGATTGTCCGCAAAACGCGAGCGAATGAGCATCGCCAATTGTTCCACTCGTGCTTCGCTGGCGTACTGGCCTGCAAACGCCACGTACTCGGCGGCTTTAGGGTCATCTTTGCCGTGTCGATCGAGGTATTCGAGAACTAGGTCAGCAGCAGCGGGGGTCTTCACCGCCATCGCCAGTTCGGCCAAGGTCCTGATCTGTGACCCTTCGAGCGGCAACTTCGGGACGGCCGCCAACACGGTCTCATCACGCAATTGATCTCGCAACGCCATGCGTGCGACATAAACGAGATGAGTATCCTCGGCGGGGGTCTCTGCCAGCAATTGGAAGAGCGCCGCGATGTTGGCGACCTGAGGATGGCGGCCCAGTGCATCGGCTGCGACTCGCCGAACGATCGCATTGTTGTCCTTCAGGAATCCGCGCATCAATGAAAAGTCAGCATCGCCCCACTTCGGTCGCTCGGCCAGCGCTCGAGTCAGATGCGTCCGGACGAGCGCGGATGAATCGGTTGCGAGGCGGGCGACATCTTCGCCGTTCAAACCTTGCAGACGCTCCAGGACCCACAGACCATGAGCTCGCAGTTCTTCACTCGCTTTTTCGTCGCTCATCGCGGCCCGGACAACAGAGACGGCGACGGATCGCTTGAGCGGACGCTCGGCAGCGGGCGCGGCCTGAACGGCATCGACAATCCAATTCGTCGCCAGCGTTCTTACGGTCAGATTGACATCTCCCAATTCGCGGGCGAGTTCATCGGGTTTGAAGGTGGTGAGATCGGGCAGGGGACGTGGTGCGGGGGCCTGGCCATCCGTTCCCTTGTAGACGACTCGCCAGACGCGTCCGTGGTTTCGGTCGCGACGAGGATGCTCGAGCGGCACTTCGTAGTGACCGATGATGCAGTTGTAGAAATCGGCGATATACAGGGCTCCATCAGGGCCGACTGTCAGATCGACGGGGCGAAACCAGCCGTCGTCGCAGGTTACCAGATCTGGCTGAGTATCGATTAGGAATGTCGAACCGACTTGCTTCAATCGATCGTGATGCACGGAGCAATTGACGGGATTGCAAATGTAAACGCTGCCGCGATGTCCTTCTGGGAACTGGTTCGCCGCATAAAATGCAGGGCCGCAGATGCCCGTTGAGCCATGGCCGTGATCGATCATCGTGGGAGCAAAGCCGAGTCCGTCGTCAGGCTTGCCGAAGCTGGGATAATATCCACCTCGCAGCAGCATGTAGATCGGCATCGAGTGGCAGTCGGAGTCGTACAGATCGCCCCAGGGATCGAAGGTCAGTCCGAACGGATTGACCTGCCCCCAAGTGAATTGCTCAAACTTCGAACCATCCGCCCGGAAACGGTAGCTATTCCCGGAATTCATGGTCGTTACGTTGCCGGAGGCATCGCGGACGTTGGACGTATTGGCAAAACCGTGACAGCCATAGATCCAGCCGTCGATCCAGGGGCGGAAGGAACTGGCCATTCCGTGAGTATCGATGTTGCCGAACTTACCATAGAGCACCTCTCGGGTATCCGCCTGCCCATCGCCATTCGTATCCGTCGCGCGATAAATATTCGGGATGCTGTAAACCAACGCGGTGTTCGCGTCTCCGATCGGAGTGACACCGATTGGGATATTCAGCCCACCAACAAAGTGCGTGATCTTGGCCGGTTTGCCGTCGGCTCCGATTCCTTCGCAGACAGTCAGACGATCTTTGGGCTCGTGCTCGCCTTGACCTGGAAACCGGCTGCGTGGTTCGACGTCTCCCTTGGCAGGGTAGGGGTACTCGACGGAATGCGTCACCCACAGTCGCCCCCGCGCATCGAAGCTGATGTTCATGGGCTGACCGATATCTGGATCAGAGATCACCAGTTGAATCTCAAAGCCCGGCGGCAAATGAAAGAGCTTGCGCTGTTCTTCAGGCCGAAGTGCCTCGGTCGGGGCCACGCCAGGAGCCGCCAGGCAAACCGAAGCCAGACGCGTCAGGACGAGAGCGCAGGCGAGCAGAGTGAATCGTTTCATGACGGGGCTACTCAGATTGAAAATCAACGAGATTGCTGAACATACAAAAGTTAGCAGAGAACGACCGCCATAAATCTGCCGACGTGTTGAGTCCCGGGGCATGCCAAGGGGCTCAGGCGGACAGGAGGATGAGCCGCATTTTTTGTTTCACGCGGCGACTGCAATTGCACTGGTTGTCCGAAGCGGCCAACCAGTGGCACGGCTTTGCATAAGAAGTCACCGCGTTGCCTAGTGGGCAACGCGGTGAGATGCGACTGAGAAACGCTACTTAGCGAGCGGCTTCGGCTGTGCCTTGTCCCACTCGTCTTTGCTGACCTTGCGAGTTTCCTGGACGAACACGAAGTGCCCCTTCTTGTTGCCCACCAGCACGTCGGGCAAGCCATCGTTTGTGACATCGGCGGCGATCACTTGCGTGCCGACACCGGAGTCATTGTCGATTTCGTGAGGGATGAAGTCGACGCCAGAGTCTGAGCGAACGAGCTTGAACCAATAGAGCACCGCGGGGGCATCCGGTTCTGCATCGCCCTTCGGGCCGTGAGCCCAGTAGCGTTTGCCGGTGATGATGTCTTTGACACCATCGCCATCCATGTCGACCAGATCAACAGCGTGCAGTTGCGAGAACTTGACGCCGTATTTGTTGTCCTGAGGCTTGTCGCCGGTGATCAGATGTTGCTTGAAGGTGATTTCACCCTTGTCATCCTTGATGTTTTCGAACCATGCCAGACCAAAGCCGTGTGCTTGCAGCGAGGTGATAACATCGTTGTCCTTATCGCCGTCGACATCATACACGTGCATTTGGGCTCCGCCGCCGCCAAAATCATACTTGTGCAGTGTCCAGGTTTCGCCAATCTTGTCGGCGGTTGGTTGCTCCCACCAGCCTTCACGCAGCAAGAAGTCTTTGCGGCCATCGCCGTTCACGTCGCCGTAGCCCATCCCATGCTGGTACTTGCCCCAACCACTCTTGGCAGAGATCTGTCGGAACGACCATGGCTTCGTCGGGTCTTTCCAATCAGGTTCGGCATATCCCAGGTAGCCATCGGTGTGGCAGATCAACTCGGGTCGTCCGTCGCCGGTGATGTCACCGAAGCCGGGTGATTCATTGTCGGCGATGGCGAAGGCCATGTGCTGCTTCCAATGCCCCGGTTCGCCCTTGGGGTTCTGGTACCAGTGAACCGCTTCACCGGGGAAACCAACAATCACGATGTCATCCCACTCGTCGCCGTTGAAGTCATAAGCGAAGGAGAGGAAGGCGTTGGAATAGTTGAGGGGATCAAATGGCTTTGCAGGTCGGATTTCCGTCGCCGTTTTGAATTCTGGTCCGGCATACCACAGAGACCCGGCGGTGACGTCGGTCTTGCCGTCGCGATTGAAATCGCCGTAGTACATCCCTTCGCTGAAGAACTGATCGGTGATCTTGATCTTCTTGAACGTCCTCAGGACGTGATCTTCGGCATGGGTCGACATCGCGCTGCACGCGAGACACCACACCGCGACAAAGGCGAGAGCAGTCCGTTTGATGACCATAGAGTGTCCTGAACGAATTGGGTGAGAAACAGAGTGCGACATCAGATACAGGCCAGAGCGAACCCGTGAATGCTATGGTGGCGTCAACGAGTCCTGTTTGCAATTCGGGACGCAATCGATCGCGAGTCCTCGCCAGCAAATACTCTACGTTCGCGGTTCGGTCGAAACTGGGGTCGTCGAAGGGGTCGCGAGATGGCTACGGGACTTTGGTCGGCGGATGCGGCTCCAGAGTGCGCTGCCTAGTTTGCGAAAGTCGAAAGTCAGCACACCGGAAATTCGCACCAATGACCACATCGATCGGACGGTGGCTCGCGGCGAATGACAGATGTATCGCCGCACGAACCTTGGCCGAAAACGGCTTTTGAAGTGGTACTCGCCCGGAAGGTCGAAAAAGATCGAGGCATAGTTAAAGCCGAACTGCAGTCCGCGGCGGACCAGGCGACTGTCATTCGGCAAGGCTTCACAGCGGACCGCTGGGCAAAGGCACAACGAGACGCATTGAATCCCTTCCGGTCGCATCCGCTCGACACACTGATGGATCATGAACGGGACCAGGCCCCGCGGCGCGTCGAGGCGATGTCGATAGGTTTCGATTGCCCAATGTGTGCCATCTTGAAAGGGAAGGCAGACCAGAAAGCCCTCGGTTCGTCCGGTGCCGTTGTCGGCTTTCGCCAGGAATAGTCGACGACGTCCCCAATTCGGCGGATCGAAGCGACCATTGAAGAACCAGATCTCTTCTCGCTGCGGCTTGGTTTGCAGGCCTTCGGCAGCAACCGCGCGAATGTCGTTCAGGACCGATTCCCATTCGGCGTCGGAATAGTCCTCACGGCGGCATTCGGTGAATTGGATCTTCTGACGTTGGCAGTAGTGGAACTGCCGTCGGACCCATTCGTAGGTACCGCCCGCCCAGGTCAGCGCAGGCAAGTCCAAGAGTGGTTCTTCGCCCCATTTGGTGACCTGAAAGCCCTGCTCGCGAAATAGCGGTAAATCTTCTTCGGGCGCATTGTAGAACGTGACGACCAAACGCTGCTGCCGCGCGAACTCGTGAAATTCGCGCAGCAGGGCAAGGCGGTCGGCAGCTTCGCAAAGCAAGCCACCTTGAACGTGGACGTAGCGGCCGATCTGGGCGTAGGCGACGACACCTTTGCCGTTACTGGACCAGAACTGTTTCAGTCCCGCTTCGGTGGCGAGGTACCCGTCGTACGTTCGACCAAACCGAAAGGCCAGTTCTTCGAGATCGTTCGCCGCTGGAGAATCCGTTTCTCCCACGGTGGCTTCCGCTTTCGCAGTCCGTGCACTCATAAAAAAATCGTTCACATCCCGTGAATTTATTATTCGCCAATTGGCTCGCCATCGGCCGACTGGATCAGGCATCGCAACGTCTTTGAATCGATCACTTTGGAGATGGCTCGAACAGATCCGTCTGCAAACAGCGCGTTGAACACGTCACCGATCTGGCCAAGCGATTTGAGGGGATCCTCTGGATTAAAATCCAACCCGCCGGGCTTGGTCCAGATCGTCGCTGTGTCAGGTCCGGCGCTAACGACCAAGATTGTACTTGACGTGCCATCTGTAAACGATGCGATGCCAGGAGCTTTATTTTCAGCAAAAGGAGCACCCGGACCGGTGAAGACATGCAATGACGTCTTGCCAACCTCGGTGACACCATCAGTCCTATAGACATCGGGCATCTGATTGATGAGTGCTTTGTTGGTTTCACTATCCCATGGCTCATCCAAGGCGAATCGATTGTACAAAGGTGCATTATCCAAAAATGGCAGCACATGCACTCGCCAGCTGAGTCCTTCCTTTTTCATCGGGAGATGCCCGGCAGCTGGAAATGAGGCGTAAACATCGTGAAAGTTATGGAAGGCCAAACCAATCTGCTTCAGGTTGTTTCTCTTGCGGGTACTTGCCGCCGCCTGAGCCGTTTTTTCCAAAGCAGGCTTCAACAATTCGGGCAGTTTGTCGAATCCTTCAGGGACAGGGATGAGAAACTCGACCTGGCTTCCCACTTGTTTGACTGTCGCTGACTGGCCGATGGCATGAACGAGCTCCTGCTGCCTGGCCTGATCGGGATCCGGTGGAGTGGGAGCAGTCTTCAGGGTGGCCTTCAGTTGATCCAAACCGCCATTGGCAAGCTGCGTCAACGCGCCGGCAGTCTGTTCGTTGACAGCGTGAGCCACCAACTCCACGAGTTTGCCTCCTGTTTTCTCGGTGACATTCACCTGCAGCGAGACGGAGTTGATCTGCGCAAGCATGCCAAGCAGGGGGTTGATCATCGCGGCCTGTCCCACCAGGGCGGACTGCGATTGCAAGTCGATTGCCACCGCGACATCGGCACCTGATTGCAATTGGCTGACAATGTGCGATGTGCTTGGCTGGCCCGCTTTGCGGGCATCGATCATCTTTTTCAAGGTCTTTGGGGGAGCCCAGAGAATCGTTTTCTCATCGATGAAGCAGATTGCGGTGTTGTCGTTTTTATGGAGCGTCAATCCCTCGTACGATTCTTCCTCAGCGTCATTCACGGCTAGATCAATAAAGATCTGCTGGTCGACTGCCGAAGCTAACGTGAGGATCACGATTGGAACGGGGCCTTGACCGGTCGGTTCAAATGTCCGTTGGAAGTCGATCGGTTTTCCATCAGCGAGTTCAACGAGTTTGGCAAATTCAGCATCGTCCATCTTCGTCGAAATGACCTGGACGCTTCCATCAGCCAGCAAGATTTGAACTTTCTTGCCAACTTCACCCAAGGCTTTTTTCGGTGCTGCGGCATCAAACGCGAGCCCACCGGGTTTGGTCCAAGTCTCGGCGGTGTCTGCACCAGCCATGACAGCGAGAATTGTGTTCGACGTTCCATCGGTGAATGCGGCCAGTGACAGGCCCTTTTCCCCATGGAATGGTGCCGCATCGCCAGTGAAAACATGCAGAGCCGTCTTCCCGGCCTCGGTCACGCCGGGCGAATTGAAAATGGGAGGCATCTTTTCAATCAGCGTCTTGTTGTGCTCGCTATCCCATGGCTCGTTGAGATGAAACTCTTCGTACAGTTCGCCCTCACCCAGGAGCGGTAGCAGTTGGACTCGCCAACTCAATCCGGTCTTCGCTCCCTCGGCATCGCCATCAGCGCGAGGGAAGGCACGATACGTGTCATGATAGTTGTGGAATGCGAGGCCAATCTGCTTGAGATTATTCTTGACTGTCAAAGCGGGCGTCTCGGCCGGGAGTTCCTCGGGGCCAGACGTATCCAAGCCGGAAGCTCCCGCGGCCTTACTGGCGAACGATTTGTCGATCACCAATAAGGCTCGTTCAATGGACTCGGGCTTGATCTTGTATTCGTCGACTTGTTTCTCGAACTCGTCCAGCAATCCCGCATCGTGGAACATCCGATAGATCGCCGTTTCGTGAAGGCGCTTCGGATGAACGACTACCAACCCCACCACGTCGTCGCCCAGATAGGCCGCTTCGGGGAGGGGAGTTGCAGGCTTGGAATTCTCTGCGGCTACTGGCGCTTCGCCTGCCGGAGCGGTCTTAATAGCGGGAGCCAGTTCAGGCGTCGGAGTCAGCTTTGTGAGTGGAACGGCCTGCGTCGTGGGGGTTGCTGGTGGGGCAGCAGGGGGAGCCTGTCCGCACCCGACCCATGTCAAACCCAGTAGAGCTAGTGCGAAGCATCGCGGTTGTCTCGTCAACATGTGCAATCTTCCCTGCACGGCCGGGCCGCGCCACCAATTGTTTTCACCAGAAGTGATCGTTGGCTGTCATATTACAATATCCACAGCGACGGATCGTCGCCGAGCATAACCTCCGCAGCAGCGACAAGGGAGCGAACTGAGTGAGGAATTTGACGCGATTGGTCAAGACGGAAATTGAGCCGAGGAGGACGACTGTCGGGCGGGTTCACGTTTTTGTATCTTGCTGAGCGACGTGGAACTCGACCTCAACGCAGGAGATTATTCATGCGACTGTATTCATTGCTGGCGTGTCTACTGTTGGTTCCGACCCTGACTTTGGGCGAAGATCCTCCACCGAAACCACTCACGCCTGCCGAAGCGGCGAAGAAAGTGCGTGAGAAGATCACCGTGGAAATGCTCGTCAAATCCACGGGTGGCAATGAAAACTGCTATTTGAATTCGGAAGAGGATTTCATGGCGGATGCCAATTTTACGATCTTCATCCCCAAGGATACGAAAGAGAAGTTCAAGAAACTCGGCATCTCAAATCCTGCCGAGCACTTCGATAAGAAGACGATTCAAGCGACCGGGACCGTGATTCTGGTCGAAAAGAAGCCACGAATCGCAATTGTGGAACCCGATCAAATTAAGATCGTTGAGAAGAAGTAGTCGGACATATGCGCATCGATGTGCAAGTGAGCAGTCGCCTTTGTCATTCCCGCGCAGTCATCATGTAGAGGAGAAAAACGAAGACGGCCAGTACACTCGCTGTTGAAAGCTGGATTTTGACACCCATACAACGAGGACTGGCCATGAGCCAGGTTATCATGATTGGCTG
>JAQGHU010000068.1 GCA_028291515.1 Schlesneria sp. | reverse complement strand
GATAACCTGGCTCATGGCCAGTCCTCGTTGTATGGGTGTCAAAATCCAGCTTTCAACAGCGAGTGTACTGGCCGTCTTCGTTTTTCTCCTCTACATGATGACTGCGCGGGAATGACAGATGCTCAGCGAAGAGTCCGCGTGCTGACGCAGCGCGGCTCACCTGGGTCGATCTCAGCCGGCGAACCAAGAGGGATCTGCCAGCCAGCGAAGCATTCCGGTATCGACCGCTGTTGCGCCCTGAAATTCGATGCCGGCCAGTGTGCCCGGTGGAATCGCAGCATGGACGCCGCCAGTCATTTCTGCCAGGCTGCGACCGATGTCGGGCTGGTGGCCGATGCAGGCAACGCGCTGAACTCCGGCATTTTTTAATCGATTCAGGAGGGCGACTGTCGAGAAGCCGGGGGCTAGCAGCGACTCCTTCATCACGACCACACCGCCAGAAATCTCACCGGCGATCACTTCGGCGGTCTGTCGAGCACGGACCAGAGGGCTATGCAGGATCAGTTCGGGGGCTTCCTCGCGCATCAGCAACCAGCGCGTCATCTGAGCGACTTGGTTTCTGCCGAACGGGGTGAGTTTTCGATCGAAATCCGTCGGGGCGGTGTCAGGATCATCGGCTTCGCCATGCCGTCCCAGCCAGAGTTGCAGGAAATCTGCCATTCGGTTCCTCTTCCCACCAAGGCTCGCTAACTCGCTGCCCAAAAGCATTGCCTTAAAGTTCCGCGGAGAGCGTATCGACTACAATGCGGCGACGCCACGCATGAAGTTGGACGGTGTTATCCGCCCTGGCGACAGCGACGTGATGTGCCACGCTGATCAAATCTTGCTCAGAACCGAAAGCCACCGGCTTCTGATGACGAGGCCAGCGTGTGTGACCGATAAACAGGCCCCAACCTATTGGCGGCAGATGGTTCAGGAATTTGTTTCTGCAGGCGGTAAATCTTTTGCAGGTCGCAAATGGCATCCCGAACGGCGGGTGGTTGTCGAGAGAAGGCATTCGGACAGTGGCGAGCGACTCGACAGCAGGCTACCATTCGCGGTCCGCACCCACGGAGGGGGCGCGATTCGACGCAGAGCGTCTTTCCCGCTTCGATCATTCTCCGTGAGTCTTGCGCACCATGGCCACTGCCGCTGCTGTTCATCCCGACGAAACAGAATCCGCTCTTATTTCTCGAGCGCTGTCCGCTTTGAGCCGCTGCAATTGGGAAGTTGGCGAGTGTGCCGCTCAGTGGACCAAGCGATTTGCTCGAGGACGTACCGATGCGGACTTTGCATCACTGGTGGGGCTGAGTCCCGATCAGGTTTACCAGCGACGGCGAGTCTGGGAAACTTTTGGCGATGTCTGCGAGAACTATGCGAATCTGAAGTGGTCTCACTTCTACGCCTCACTGAATTGGGACGACGCGGCGGAATGCCTGCAGTGGGCGCAGGACGTTCAGGCCGGCGTTGCTGAAATGCGAGCCTGGCGACGGGCTCAGCATGGCGAAGATTTGAGCGAAGTCTCGTCGGACGAGTCGATGGGATTCGGCCCGGTCGAACTCGCGTTCCCTGGAGAGGCGGCTCCGGCTCGAGAGTCATTCGCTGGCGAATCCGCTCCGTCAGAAGGACTGCACACAGCCGCCTTGGCGGCGGGTGGCAATCCACCCGCAACGAGTTCTGAGTACGCTCCCTTTCGAGAAGACGCTGCCACGGTCCCCCCTCGAGAAAACAGTGAGCGACAGGAACCAACTACAGAACAGTTGGTTAAGCGTATGACGACTGCGATTGAACGCTGTCACGGCGCGATGAACTCGCAGTTCAATAAGCAATTTGCCAAGCTTCCCGAAAAGGTTCGGAAGCGGTTCCTGAAAGCCGTCGAACAACTTTCAGAGAAGGTCGCTCAAATTGATGAGTGATGGTGCTGTCGATTGAATGGTCCAGTCGCCGCGCACCGGTGCGGCGCGACTGGCGTTCGATCCGGCCGGCAGTAGAATTCAGACGGCTTTCCACGCACCTTGGAATCTCCGTCATGAATGATAGCTCGTCTCCCGGCAATCCCGAATTTGCCAGATCGCAACCACGCGCCACGCCACCCAGTCCTTCGGTCCCGGTGTGGCTGGTGGCGGTGCTGCTGGTCACCGTTTCGGCGTTGATGTTGCGCAACGCCGGGTTCCTTCCGTGGCTGGCGGCTCCCGCGGCGACTCATCCTCGACCGATCACGCCGCGTGGTGATCTGGCGGATGACGAAAAATCGACGATCGAAATCTTTCGCAAGGCCTCGCCCAGCGTCGTCCATGTCACCTCGCTGTCTCATCGACGAGATCGACTGAGTCTGAATGAGATGGACATCCCCGAAGGATCGGGGACTGGATTCATCTACGATGACGTGGGCCACATTGTGACGAACTACCATGTGATTCGGAATGCGCAGGCGGCGAAGGTGACGCTCGCGGACAACTCCACGTGGGAAGCTCGATTGGTTGGGTATGAAGCGAACAAGGATCTCGCCGTGCTACGGGTCGACGTTCCGCCTGATCGACTTCGCAAAATCGACATCGGTGAATCGTCCAATCTGCAGGTCGGTCAAAAAGTGTTTGCGATCGGCAGTCCATTCGGCCTCGATCAGACGCTGACGACCGGGGTTATCAGCGGTCTGGGGCGTGAGATGACATCGATCGGGGGCCGACCGATTGAGGGGGTGATTCAAACAGACGCAGCCATCAACCCTGGCAACTCGGGCGGACCACTATTGGATAGTGCCGGCCGATTGATCGGCGTGAACACAATGATCGTCAGTCCATCCGGTACGTTTTCGGGTGTCGGGTTTGCAGTTCCGGTGGATATCGTCAATCAATTCGTACCCGAGTTGATCCTGTACGGTTCAATCCAACGTGGCGTCCTGGGTGTTGCCGTCTTCGAAGATTCGATTGCGAGGCAACTGGGAGTTCGCAGTGGGGCGGTGATTCAAAGAGTCCACAAAAACGGTGGCGCTGCTGCGGCGGGGATCAAACCGACAACGATTGATGAGGATGGAAAAATTCAGCTTGGTGATGTCATCGTTGAAGTTGGGGGGCGTGCGATCCGCTCGTCGAATGATCTGGCCAAGTCATTGGATGGCCATAAGCCACTCGAAAAAGTCGCGGTTGTGGTCGAACGTGGGCAGAAGCGAGTTTCGATGACGGTCGAACTCCAGGAGGCTCCGAAAAACTGATTGCGGTCACCTCATGTGGCACGGTCGACATCGGCTGGATTCCCGCCTGCGCGGGAATGACGAGAAAAACACCAGGAATAGCGACTGGAGAAAGTCGCTGTCAGCGGGCGGGACGAGCGTGGATGGATTTGCTAAGATTGGCAACCGCCTCTCGCGATGTTCTTCGACGGCTTCGTTTCATGTTCCCCATTACAGCCTAATTGCAGGTGAAATCGATGACTAACTCCGGGCCGTTGAGTGTCGTCAAAGAGGGTAACGTCACAGTGGTGACCTTCGGATCCGGGCAGCGCCACCTGAGTGAGATCGGACTGGAGGCAATTCAAACTCAGTTAGTGGGAGTTGCCGAAACGGCCCGTCCGCCGCGGCTGGTGCTCGATATGGCCGCGACCGAATTCTTTGGCTCGTCGTTTATTGAAGTGCTGTTTAAGGTCTGGAGAGAGCTGAACACGCAACCGGACGCGAAATTTGCGATCAGCGGACTTCAGGACCATTGCCGCGAAGTGCTGGAGATCACGAATCTCTACAAGCTGTGGCCGATATTTGTGACGCGGTCCGAAGCCGTTGCTGCAACGTCAGTTTGATGACGTGACAGATTGCTTCGGTAAGTTGACGCGATCAAGATCTGCCGAACAGGCCAACCGCCATCATCGAGGGCGGGGGGAGGTTACGCCGTCGATGGCTTCTTCGTCCAACACGGGTTCTTGAATGCGGAAAGTTACTTCGCCGTTTTCAAGGTCGATCACCGTGACGGTAAATTCACCGATTTGCAGAACGTCGCCAACAGTGAGTTCGATTTCGTGGAGCGACATAGCCCACCTCCGTGTGACCATGAGACCGATGCAACCAATGAGGACGTGGCGACTATAACGACCTTGCCGCGATGTGACAACCTTCCACATGCCCTCTTCAGGTTGTTGATCAGCATCTCGCGCATGCATTCATCATTCACTAAGCGCGATCACAGGTTGTTCAACGCGTGTTTGATCGAACACAGCAATCATCAGCAAGCGATGCGCTCGCGCTCATTGCATGAGGATATTAAGCAGACTGTTCGCTGAGTGCCGACTTCTCGAAGATCGTCAGGTCATTCATCAGATGCTGGCGGATCGCTTTCAAGCGCTCTCCATCATCAATTTTGCGGCCGTCTGAATCGGTAATAAAGAACACGTCCAGAACCTGATCGAAGTGCGTCGCAATCTTGGCGAGCGCCACGCTGAGTTGCAGCACGAACAGTGATCGCGTGATCTCGTACAACAATCCAGGACGGTCATGCGCGAAGACATCGATCACGGTGTAGCGGTCGGACGTTTCATTGTCGATGACAACTTGCAACGGCAGATCCGAGACCGGCCCCTGGGCAGCCTTCACCGCAAACCGGCCGCGCGATTTCAGCAATGTCTGCACCTCGGATTCACCGCGCAACACCTTCCGAATCGCGGCAGCGACTTCTTCCGTGCGAAAATCGGGGATCTCGCCGGCGTGATCCGCGTCTCGCACGCGCATCGCATCGATGATGATCCCGTCCTGCGTCGTGCAAATGGTCGCAGTTAGAATCTCCATCCGTTTCGCAGCAAGAACCCCCGCCAGCTTGTGAAAGCAACCACTCGCCACAGATTCGGCTGCAATCATCCGATACTCGACAGTGCCGGTCTCGGCATCGTATTGGGCTTCGACGTGGATCTCATCAGGGCGTCGAGCGCGAATGACGCGCATGTCGGCGGCAATCCGGACTGGCGGAGTTTCTAATAGATAGTGGCTGGGGCTCAACTCAACTCGTTTTTGCCATTCTTTCGCTTCCGCACCGTCTTGTTCTTGATTGGTGGTTGAAGCGAGGCAAAGATCAACCACCTGCTGTTCGATCTGGCGCAGGCGAGTCGATTCATCGAACAGGTGGCTCTTGCCGCTCAGCCATAACATCGTACGCTCGTAGAGCGTCGTCAGCAGCTCCGCTTTCCATTCGTTCCAGGTGTTTGGCCCGACAGCAGTGATGTCGGATGCCGTCAGGATAAAGAGCATTCGCAGCGCATCCGGGCTGCCTACTTCATGGCTGAATTTCAGCAGCAGAGCTCGATCGCCGATGTCGCGGCGCAAGGCCAGATCTGCCATCTTTAAGTGGCGATGCACGAGAAACATCACCAGGTCACGTTGGTGATCTGGCAAGCCCAGACGGGTCGACGCTTCTTCGGCCAGACGCCGACCAAGTTCACTGTGATCTTCTTCAAAGCCCTTACCGGCGTCATGCAGCAACAGGGCTAGATGCAGCAGTTCTTTATGGTGGATCTCACGATAGGCCTGTCCGAGAGCTCCTGGATCATCCAAAAATCCTTCGGCCGCTTCGATGGTTCGCAGGGTGTGTTCATCGACCGTGAAGTGATGATACTGATTGAACTGCAACAGGCAGCGAATATGCTGCCAGCAGGGGAGTACCGCCTCCAAGACACCCGTTTCATACAACCCGCGCAGGGCCACGCCCAGTTTTCCCGTCGTCCGCAGCAATGCCAGGAACGACTGCGCCGCCTCGGCAGACAATTGTGTCGGGGGACGAAGCGACTGGGCTTTGATCATTTCCAGCAAATGGGGCGCGACGGTGACGTGATACCGGGCCGCCGTCATGAACAGCTTCAAGATCCCATCGAGAGAAGAGAGCGCCGCAACTCGATGACGCCGGGCGATATCGACGTAGTCAGGTCCGATATAGTAGATGTTGTCAACGCGATACGACATCACAAACCGCAGTATGCGTTCCACCAGCGGCGAACGTCGGCTGCGGTTCACGAATCGTCGCGCGATGTCGGCCACGGCACTGCTATGCTGGAAATACTCCTGCATAAACCGTTCGACGGGCAATTGAGCACCGAAGGCCAGGATATTTCGCTTCTTGGCGATGCGCAATTGATCCTCGCGCGTGAGCACATCCTGCTCTTTGCCGGCCGCGAGATGCAAATCGATTCGCAGCCCCGTGAGAAACTCGTGAGCGTGAACCAGTCGACGCGACTCTTCCATCGTGATCGCAGAATTCAGCCTCAACGAATCAACGTCTACTGCGCCATAGGTGGCAAAGCCGATCCAACGGATGAGATGCAGATCGCGCAGTCCTCCCAGCGATCGCTTCAGATCCGGCTCAAGCTGCTGTGTTGTCGCGCCATAGTCGGCTCGCTCTTTATCACGCGACGCCACGGCGTCCGCGATGAACTGCAGACGACGCGACTTCACAACCTTGCGGCGAAACTGAGACTGGAGTTGCTCAGTCAATGACACCGAACCCCACAAGTGACGAGCATCGACGAGCGCCGTGGCAAACTGTGGCTCCTGCTTGGCCCACTGAATCGAATCGGTCAAAGTGCGAGCGCTGGCCCCCACCTTCAGACCACAATCCCAGAGGTCACGTTGTACTTGTGCCGCGAAGGGTTGATAGATCTTTTCGACGGCAGGCGAATACAAAAATAGCAGATCCACATCGGAGTACGGACACATCTCGGCGCGGCCGCTGCCGCCAACAGCCAGCAGCGCAGTCTGCGTCTGGATGGCCAGCCGAGATTCTTCGCTCAATGATTGAAGATGCGAGAGCAGAACCGCGATGACGAATTCATCAAACAGTTCTGACTGAAGTGCGGTTGTATGCACGGCCGACCCGCCGTGTTCGAAGCGTTCACGAACGCGTCGACGGATCTCGTCGAGACGACTTTTCAGTTGCGCAATTCGATCAGCACCAGCCGCAAGATTGGGCACCATGGGCAGCGCACTTTTCGCATCGCGGACAACAGCTTCCACCATTAGCTTGTCCTTGAAGGCGAACAGGATATTTGAAAGACATCCCTATCAGGGAAGACCCGTACTCCTTAGGTGACGAATGCCCCAATCCTGTTCTGCAAAAGAACGGAGATCGGAGCATCCCAACAGAACCGAGCGCCGCCGCGAACAGTCGCGAGGCGCATCGATCTGTTGTTGATTCCTGCGTGTCAGATCGCCCCTGGGCCTGTTTCCCCGGTACGGATGCGAACGACATCAGCCAGATTTGTGACGAAGATCTTTCCGTCACCGATTTGACCGGTGCGTGCCACATTCGAAATCGTCTGAATGGCATTGGCGACTTCTTCGTCGGCAACGACAACTTCCAACTTCACCTTGGGGAGGAAATCGACGGTATATTCTGCACCGCGATAAGTTTCCTTATGGCCACGCTGGCGACCAAAGCCACGAACTTCGCTGACGGTCATCCCCTGGATGCCAGCCTGCGTCAGAGCGTTCTTCACTTCTTCGAGCTTGTAGTGCCGGATCACGGCTTCCACTTTCTTCACGTTGTCGTTCCTTTCTGGAGTTCATGACGGTTATCGAGATCGTTCTGGAGCGCGGTGATTCATCGGCGGATTGTTCGCACGCTGAAGCCATTCAACAACCTGACCGCATTTTCCGAACAGTTGTTGCCGGTCAGATTGCTTCTGTTCCGCTTTCGCCCGTTCGAATTCGGACGGTTTCGGCAAGGTCAGTGACAAAGATCTTCCCGTCGCCGATCTGGCCGGTGCGTGCCGTTCGCACGATGGCTTCGATCACAGGCTTGGCCTGATCTTCAGCGACGATCACTTCGAGCTTCACCTTGGGCAGGAAATCGACCGAGTATTCTGCACCTCGGTATTGTTCCTTGTGCCCTTTTTGACGCCCGAAGCCGCGAACTTCAGTCACCGTCATGCCTTGCACGCCGGCTTCAATCAAAGCCTCTTTGACTTCTTCCAACTTGAAATGCCGGACTACCGCTTCGATTTTCTTCACGAGTCACCTTTTGCCTTGTGGGAGTGGCGAGCAAATCGCCGGATGCGTTTATCCCGATACCATGTCGGCGTTTGAAGGCCGACCCGACCACGCTGCAGTCTGTGACTCCGCCAGACTGCGGCTGATTCCCAACGTTCACAGGACGAATTCCCTCGCGTCCCTTTGCCGATCGATCCGCACGTTTAGTGGAAGATGTAGCCTTCTTCGCCGTGTTGATCGATATCCAAACCCTGCAATTCACCTGCCTGATTGACTCGCAATCCCACGATCGCGTCGACGATTTTCAGCAGGATGGTTGTCCCAATCACTGCCAGACCGATCGCGGCAACCGCACCAACAGCCTGAGCCACTAATTGGTGAGCGTTCCCCTCTAACAACCCAAACTTCGCTGCATCATTCGTCACAGCTTTCGATGCGAACACACCAGTCAGCAGGGCACCGACCGTCCCACCAACTCCATGAACACCGAACGCGTCCAGCGAGTCATCGTAACCAAATTTGTTTTTTACCGTCGTGCAGAAGTAGAAGCAGAGGATACCTGCCAGAAAACCAATCGCAATCCCTGCCAACGGCGTACACGATCCACTGGCGGGAGTGATGCCCACCAAACCAGCTACCGCACCAGAACAGGCCCCCAAAATACTTGCCTTGCCTCGCTTCAGCCATTCGATTCCCGCCCAAGTGACGGTTCCGGCAGCAGCCGACATGTGGGTTGCGACGAAAGCATTGGCGGTGAGTGCCGTGGATGACATTGCGCTGCCTGCATTGAACCCGAACCAGCCGACCCACAGCAAAGCCGCACCAATGCAGGTGTACGTCAAGTTGTGCGGAGGCATCGGTTCCTGGCCAAACCCAAGTCGCTTGCCCAACAAAATAGCACAGACGAGAGCCGAGAATCCGCTGGTGATGTGAACGACCGTTCCACCCGCGAAATCGAACGCTCGGTAAGTTGCTTTCGGATTGAATTCGGAACACCAGCCCGCATCGGCCCAAACCCAATGTGCGACAGGACAGTAAATCAGGGTTCCCCACAGCACTGAAAACAGCACCATCGACGTGAACTTCATACGCTCAGCAAAAGCGCCACAAATTAAGGCAGGGGTGATGATGAAGAACATCATCTGAAAAACCATGTGAATTGAACGAGGGATCTCATTTCCGACAGGACCAAATCGGGGCACTACTGAAACGGTGCCATTCCACGTCGGGGCGACCCCTTGCATGCCCGCGTAACCAAAGTCGCCGATCAATCCATAACCGCCCGCATCACCACTGAAGACAAGACTGTACCCCCAAAGAGCCCAGACCAGTGACATGATCCCCATCAGGAACACGCACTGCATCATTACGCCCAGAATATTTTTCTTGCGAACGAGTCCCCCATAGAACAACGACAAACCAGGTGCTGTCATCATAAGCACCAGTGCTGAGGCAGTAAGCGACCAGGCAATATCCGCTCCGTTGAATGGTGCAGCGGCGACTGCTGCGGACCCAACTGCGGCCTCTTCAGCCAAGGCACTACTCGAACAAAAATACGACAAACTTGCGGCCGCGAGCGCGGACCTGCACCAAAGCTTCACTCTGATCTCCTTGAGCACTAAAGAGATGCTAGAAACTGTTTGCTGGCAAACGCTGCCAGGCGATTCAGGTTTTTCGTCACCTTCCTTGTTCCGATGGCAGGGAAGGCGACTATTCCTTAGGCAAGTCGCGTGCCGCCTTTTGTGGCGACATGCTTTCCTTCGCACCGAGCGGACGGTATAGCCTTGGCGATCCGCGACGTCGCAAAGGGGGTTCTTCAACATGGAGAGCTTCTCGACGCGGTACCAAAGCCGGATCGCCATCGGGTATCCTGCAGGTCTCTCGCAAAACTAAGCTTTAAGTCCCAACAGATCTCGGAGCCCACTGAGTTGCATCACGTGTTCTACGTCATCGGCGGACTCGCTGTCGGCTTCTTGCTGAGTTGCTGGGTGGAAAGCATGAGCCAGAGGGAAAGGCGGAATTGCGGCTGGCCGATCGTTTCCCCGACGACCCGCTGGAAAAGAAGCGCGGCGATCATGCTAGTCACGGCGATCTTGTTCACGAGCTATCTGATCGTCGCCGACGAATGGCGCTGGCTCGACATCGAGGAAGTCCAGCCCACAGCCATTGGGCGCGGGGCACGGCTGATATATCACTTAGCACTGATCTGTTTTCTGATCGCGGCGACCGCCATTGATTTCGATTGCTATGTCATTCCCGATCAAATCACCGTACCCGGAACGCTGGTCGGCGTGCTGGCCGCCTGCGCCCTCGGTGAGTTGCAACTGTGCCACTGGTGGGTCGACTGGGTCGCCGCGATTCCTCATCTCCGCGGTCCGACGATTCCCGCGTGGTACGACACCCACCGCATCCTGCACGCGCTCGCCTGGAGTCTCTCGGGACTCGCCACGGGTGCGATCATGACTTGGATCGCGCGCTGGATCAGCTCGCGGGTGTTGGGTCAGGAAGCGATGGGCTTGGGAGATGTCACGCTGATGGCGATGATCGGCAGCTTCGTGGGCTGGCAAGCGATCATCCTTGTCTTTCTGTTCGCTCCCCTGGCGGGACTGACGGTGGGAGTGCTGATCAAATTGATCTCGGGTAAGACCTATCTTCCTTATGGGCCATGGCTCAGTCTGGCAGCATGGTTTGTCCTGTTCCGTTGGGCATGGCTGTGGGACAAGACGCGATTGATCTTCAGCGACTGGCTGGGGATGGCGATGCTGGCTGGTATCGGGGCGGTGGGATTCGTCGCGTTGCTGGTCCTGGTGCGACTGTATCGAGCGATACCGGGACGCGTGCAGAATACGGGTGAGCTCTAAGTCGAACGAGCTAGACGGGTGACAAGGCTGCGACTTTGTATTTGGGAGGGCGAGGCTCCTGCCGAGCCGCGTAATTTGATGGACTCACAATAACACGCGCGGCTCGGCAGGAGCCTCGCCCTCCCATTCGCGAAAACACCGCTTGTCGGTCATCGTTTCGACAATCATGTCGTTACTGTTAGCTTGCGAAATCGACTTTTCGATTCCCTAAGTGACTGATATGGTCCGCTCTCCGCTTGAGCCGAGTCTTCGTTCGATTTTCTGTGCGTCCGATTTGGCCATGGAGCGATCTCTTGCCCCGAAACTTCCTTCCAAGACCGATTCTCGGAATCGCTCTGGCGATCGGTTTGATCGTCGTCGGGGGTTGCACGCATCAATTTGGTGCATACAAGTACGGTCACTTCGAGGACTGCGCCTATCGACGCGGCCTGGATGAGAACCCCTCCGCTTTGACTGGCGAGCCGCACAAAGCGATGGATGGTGTCCGCTCGGCGCTCGACTGGCCGTATCGCGTGATCGCTCGTAAGCCCAAGCCTGACAGTTGGGCTCCGACCGAAGCTCAGACGCAAACGATCACGAATTATCTGGAGGAAAACGACCTCGAAGATGTGCAGGTCGAATTCAACTATTACAGCCCCCGGCATCGTTGGCAGAAGCTACGCGAGAACAAAGGGGTCGCTCCTGTTTGGAAGTACACGTTTGGAACGGTTCGATGGGTCAGTTACACGATCGCGCCCGGACGAGTGTTCGGTGCAACCCGATACGACCCCTATTCGAATTGTCTGGAAGTCAACAACAACCGTGCTTATGAATCGCTGGAGGAGGCGGCCGAGGCGAAGATTGCACACCGCTTGAAGTATCCCGGTCTGTTCTTCTCCACGGTCGGAATCACTCCGGTAGTTAAGGTACTACCCGAGTTCTGGTCGAGTGCGGACATCGTCGAATACGCACGCGACCGGCAGGATTGGCCGCTGGAGAAAAAAGCGATCGAAGGGTGCTACGTCGACACGGCCTTGAACGCGACCCGGATCGCGATCCTGAGTCCGAGTTTTGTGGAGGGGCTGGCGATCAACCTTGGTTGTGGAATGGCTGGCGAAGTGGCCTCGATTGCGTATATCTCGGCACGTCAATCGGAGCGAACCCGGAACGGCGAAGAAGAAAATGAAGATCTTTCGAAGAGCGTCTACGCCGACAACGACCAACCTAACGAGATTGGACATCTGTTGTGGGCCGACAGACGGTAAACGCTGGGGATTGACTGCAGCAGCGGTGTGAGGCTGAGATCGAAACAGGCAAGCCCCGGCGATATGCTGGGGCTTGTTCATCTTAAGGGTAAGGGACCAGACCATGAAGGAATTCTTCAAAGGGTGGAGGCGGAAAATTGAGTGTGGGCTATTGGTGCTGGCCTGCGGGTGCGACCAGTCACCGCCGCAGTTGAATGTACCGACCACATCAGTAGTAGCTCCTCCCAGAGATGTGGAGTCGATTTTACCCGGGGATCGCCCCACCTCGATTGATGGTGCCAAGCTCTACAAAGCCGCGGACATTCTTGAATCACCGGAGATTCTTCGTTCCAGAACATTGGATCAATGGATATGCATTGAAGGGATTGTCGGCCAATCGGGGGAAATCATGGGTGCGTCGTTTGTTCAGATCAGGGCCGAAGACCACAAGGAATGGATTCATTGCGAAGGGGGTGGATTGTGGAATCTCCGGCTGACGCCAGGACAGAACGTCATAGTTCGTGGTCGCGTCAGCCATTCCTCGCGTGTAGGCGATTGCGCAATTGTGACTCAGGCCCAGATCACCGATGCCATAGCAAAAGAGACGGAGACCGCAAAAGAATCCACCAGCCTACAGTGAGAAAAAGGCCGCTCCGTTGATTGTCCTGACGAACGTGAAGCGATCCATCCCCAACAGTGATTCTCTAAAAGCGACGGAAGTCGGCGATTTCCCGATCGCCACAAAGTCAGGACAGTGCCATCATTTAGCCCAGCAGGCCGACATCAGCTGCGATTGCGTCATTGAGTTGACGCGTCCGTCGATTGTGCTGGCCTTCGCCTGCGCGACCGTTAAAGAAGTAGGCGACGACGAGGCCCGTTTCAGGATCGCACCAGCCCTGTGAGCACTGGGCTCCCCCGTGGCCGAACGTGCGTGGTGAACACGACTGGCCGTAGCCGTAGGGAACCGTGGACGCACCGTAGCGGTTGGAATCGATGATGACTCCCAAACCGAAATCGATCACGTGCCCTAGAGTCGTGTCATACTCACCAACTCGATGCCGTGCGGTCATCGCAGCAACCGTCTGCGGACTGAGAATCTTCGCGTTTTCCCACGCACCTTCATTCAACAACATCTCGTAGAAGCGACCCAGTTCGCGAATCGGTCCCCACGTGTTTCCGCCCGGTGATGGAGTTGCCACTCGCGCGGGAGCGTCCCATTCAAGCAGACGAAGCTCCGCCTGATCCCGAGTGTAGAGGCCACCGATCCTTGGGCCGTACTCACGATGTCGCTCGATCGGCATCGCGGCCCAGGTATCGTTCATCTGCAGCGGTCGCAAGAGACGATCCCGCAGAATATCGGCATAGGGTCTGTCTTCGATTCTTTGCAGTATCTCACCCAGGACAAACCAACTCGATGCGGTGTGATAGCCGGCGGTTCTGCCAACGACCCAATCCGCTTCCAGCGGCGTGGCGCAAATCCGCTCGATCGTTTCCTGCCATGGCACGTCAGGCCAGCCAGTCTCGACGTTACGGAAGCCGCCTGTATGTGTCAGCAGGTGGCGCACGGTGATCTGCTCTTTTCCCTGCTGGCCGAACTCGGGGAGAAAGCGAGTCACCAGATCGTCCAATTTCAATTCTGCCCGGTCCCAGGCCTGCAAGATTGCGACCGCGGTCAGTGGCTTTCCTGACGATAGCCACAAATTGATCGTGTCGGGAGTCATCGGATGATCGGGACGTGACATCCCAATTCCGGCATCTGCCAACATCCGCCCATGCTGCGAGACATAGATCTGGCAACCTGTGTGCAGCCCACGCTCGACACCGAGGTCGATCACGGCGCTCGTCAGAGGAAACGTTGCTCGAAATGTAGACTCAATCATGGTATCAACTCGCAATCACAGAATCTCACGACGACGTTAGCTCGGATCGACGCTTTAGCGGCGAAGTCGCTGCTTCCGTCCGGGTGAACCGGACGGAGAGCAAGATCTTCGTGAAGGGGTGTTGGGTCGTGAGTTGCCGGCTCCGTTGGGGCAAGCCCAACGGAAGCCAAGAAGCGTGTGAGACAGAACCGAGCGATGACAAAGGCGCGTCCTCCAGATTCCAGCGAGCAGCACTGCGCACCGTCATCTAAACCGCCAGCCCTTTTTCGAGCCGGATTCGACGCACTTCGACCAACACTTCGTCGACAATTTCTCCATTGCGTTCGAGTGCGAGGAATTCCAGATAGTTCACACCGATGTTAGCGATTAGCGAGATGATCGCGGCAGCGAGATGGAGTTTGTCGGGCGTGATGCCAAACAATCCTTTTGCTTGCATCGGCGAGGCGGGATCCGCGGCAGCACCCAGTGCCCCGGTACACAACAGCAGCAAGAAGGCCCCCACCATGGCGGGAACCGTGCGGTATTTCACGGCTTGACTACGTGTGCGAAACGTGGCGGGTAAGCGATAGGCATTGGACGTTTCTTCGATCCACCGCCCGGTCCCCATGAAATAGGTTAACACGATTGCATGCACCAATGTCGTGGCCATGAGCGCCACTAACGCTGTCAAGAAGTGATACTGCACGCCCTGCTGAACGGCGGTTGTCGCCACTTTCGGATCCTCGATCATCAAACCCAGCATCATCGCCGCGATTAAAGTCACAGTGCTGATGAGCGCCAACGGCAAAAAAATACGGACCACATTGTCTCCAGGGTTGATCTCTAACAAGACTTGTCCAGCGGCGAACTTCGCAGCTCACGCATCACTTTGATGGACGCCTGTCCTCAGCAAACTTAAATGGCTTGCCGGCGACCAAGTCCGTACTGGCGATCGTGGGACACCAGTTGGCTTCCACATGGGCGACCACCAGGTCAGTTCCTTCAAAATGGTTCACGAACGGCTTCATTTTTGAGGAATACATCGTATCTGTCATGTCGCGAACAAGCAGGACATTTTTACCCTGAGCGACCAATTGTCGAATGGCAAAGGGCCGTCCGAGAACGCACATATTCAGGTGAACACCCATGATGATGACGTTGTCGATGCCTCGTTCGGCCAACAGATTGAAGGTCTCCTGCCCGTTGTCGGTGATCGCATCTTCTTCGGCGATGTCGATCGTTTTGATTTGGCGAGTCCAGGGAGGAACAATCTCGCACTTCGTTGTGCAATCGCATCCCATGTCCGTGTCATCGATCGGCAGGTCGGACTCGCGTTTCGGATCGAGATAGCACCAGGCGGTTCCCCATCGTTCCACTGTGGAAAGCGGAGCTGCGGTCTTCGCGAACTTTGCCGTTAGAGCACGTTTGCGTTGTGGAGAGTCCTTGTAGAAATCAACGGTCGTACTGGGAGCGTGAATGACGAATACGCCGCGTTGACGAGCGGCTGCCACGACCTTGTTCATGGGAACCGCCAACTCTTCCACGCGGTGGGCGGCTCCTTTGCACCAGTGGTTATCCCACATGTCGCAGATAATCAGCGCTGTCTTTTTGGGATCCCATTCTTTGGTCGATTCCACAAGGTCCTGCGTCCGCGATCCGTCTGCCGCTGTCTTGGTGACTCGGGAACGCGCGTGCAAAATCAGCGGATTCGTCGTTCGTTCCACCGCTTTATCTCCCGCATTCGAGATGTGGCCGCGAAGATTCGCCAGTACCGATCCCGCAATCAGTACCAAGCCTGCAATCACTATTCGTCGACGCATGACGTCCATCCTTACCCACGAGAATCTCAAATCGCGAAGTCACTGCTATTCTGACTAAGTAACAATCGAAATGCACGCGGAAGGGACTTCCCTTGAGTGATCATCGCGGCTCTGCGGCCGGGCCTGATAATACCGCTCGGGCGCAAAGCAAAAACGAGGAGAGAAGAATTAGAAACACAGAGGCACAGAGGAAACAAAGATTAGAAAAGACTCTCCGACCGAGATACCCTGTTTTGTCGATCTTGTCTTCCTCTGTTATCTCTGTGCCTCTGTGTTTCTAATTCTTCTCTCCTCGTCTGCGATTTGCCAATCTTCATGTCTGCCCCTGTAAACTTGAATCCCGGGAATGTCAGGAAGTCAACTTCTTTTAATGCTGACCTGATACTCACTCGACGCGACAATGCCCAACTGGTTATCACGGTAGCTGGAATATTGCCGCGCGAACGACTGACCAACGATTTCACCACGATGAGTTCAGGAAAAATCAAGGATGTCACCGGATTCTGTCGCCCTTCCCATGCCAATACAATCGACGGAACCGACCAACCCAGCGCCGACCTTTTCGCTGCGGTTTCAGCTACTGCTGGGGGTCAATGTCGCGCTGGTCATCCTGTTGACCTTGGCCCTGATCGCGGACTATCGCCGGGAACTGGCTCATCAACTCCAGCATGAGAAAGCCGGGTTACTGGCCGAGGCGGAAACGATCGCGGCAGCACTTCCCGCATTGAACGATGTGAATGTGGCCTCCATCCAACGGCTGCTGGAGTCGATCCTGACTGGAATGAGTAAGACGAGTGCTCCTCGACACCGCATTCAAGTCGAATGGAACGGTCAAATCGTGGAATCAAAATCGGCGACGGGCAGTCCGCTGCGCGATGATCTCGCCAAATCAAACTTCCCACCCAAGCCTCCAGGAGACGGTAATGCGGTCTGGGAAACAAAAGATTTGATAGTCGGGATGTGCTCCAAGTCTGGATTCGTCGTGTACGTGGCCGAACCACTGGAAGGAATCCGACTCGAGATCGGATACGAGACGTTGGAGCGGCTCGCGGTTCTTGTCCTGGCTGGATTGGTGGCCATGGGGATAGTCGACTTCATTCTGGTCCGAGCACTAGTGCGTCCCATTGAACACTTGTCTCGAACAGTCGAGGCGATTGGTAACGGCAAACTGGGAGCGCAAGTGACCGAGTACCGCACCGCGGAATTGGCCGTCCTGGCGAAGTCGATCAATCGGATGAGCCAAATGCTGGCGGCACATGATCGCGAAGTCCATCAACAAATGTCGAAGGCCCGCCGTCTGCAGCAGCATCTGTTGCCACCGTGGCCCATAGTCGCGGGACTTACCACCGAACGTCGATTTTTGCCCGCGACCGAAGTCACGGGAGACTATCACGAGGCGTTTCCACTCTCCAACGGCGAATGGTTATTCTGTATCGCCGACGTCACCGGCCACGGCATTCCCGCCGCCATGACCGCGGCGATGCTGAAGGTCCTGTTCCATCAGGCGGTCGCTCAGACACACGATCCGCAGCAAATTCTGACGCGCTTGAACAGCAACTTCGGTGCTGTCGTGATGCCAGGCGATTTCGCGACAATGTTGATTGTGCGTTGGCATCCCAGTCAGCAACGAATCTCCTTTGCGAACGGGGGACATGAACCTGGCATGCTCATTCGGAAGAGCGGTGAACTGGTCCTGTTGGAATCGGACGGCATGATGGTGGGAGCAGTCCCCGAAGCCCATTGGGCGCTGCATACGCATCCGATCGCCGTAGGTGATCGACTATTCATGTACACCGACGGTGCCGTTGAGGTGTTCAACGCCAGTCGCGAACTCTTCGGCCGAAAGCGACTCTGCGATGCGTATCTGGCCAACCGCACCGAGCATCCAAAAATCGCGGTCCAGCAGATCATTCAATGCCTAGACAATCATCGGGGCGAACGAGCATTCAGCGACGATGTCACACTACTGATGATGGAGTTTGCTGCGGAATTCGCTCCAGAAGATGACTCGGCTGCTGATCAGTAGTCTGCGGCCTCTCGCCATGCAATCTGATTCCGATCAACCGAATGCGAAGTCGATGCTACCGATGTTGACATTCCCCCCCATGTCTTGCGGGCGCTTTCAGCCTTCCAAGCCGCCAATCCATATCAGCATCCAATGAACTCCTGCCATGACCAGCAACAGGCTCGATCGCATATTTCGACGAATCGACATCCTTTCGCATCAATAGCGCGGGCTCGATGTGGACAGGTCCGCCGATCGAAGTCTTCGTCAGCCACTGATCACCGACATTGAAAATCGAAGACGGGGTAGCACGCGTCTCACGTCTGGTTGGCCCGGCGCCGCATTCTTTGACACAGGAGTTGGCCACCAAAAGCATTGTTGAAGTCAGCGCCACCACGATCTGACCTGGTTTTCTCAGAAACATCGAAAGACTCCGTGGCCTAAGCGACACTCAAAGCCCAAAGCTTGGCGGGTGCAATACGAACAGGCCTTGATCAAGCCACTATTGGACGTGATCTCGCTTGAGGACATGAGGCGGCGTTTCATCGTCCATCGCGTGGCCATTTGCCTTACAAATCGCGTGAGCGAGGTTTTGCCCGCAGATTTGGTTCAAACCACCTTCGACGATTGCCCTGCACGATCATCGCAACACGTACGATCAGGAAACTCCTTAAAGGCCCGACAGGCTCGGGCGAAAAAGACGCTCCAATCAATGTTGCGTTTGATCCACACACGGACACGAGCAACGTTTGGAAGGTGACGTTTCAGCGAGAAGCAGCGTGCGAGACTTGCGACCTTTTACTGACGAATATTCGACAGCGGACGATTCGCTGCGACAAATCGACTTAACCTCTCGGCCGGCTGGCGTCGCCATCGCCGCATCACGTGAAGGATATTCACAATGTTAGAACTCTCTACTCACGACGAAGTCTCAACCGCCGCTGGCTGGTTCATGCAAGGGCAAACTCCGCCCAACGGGTATCAGACGCGAATTCAGATCCCGAATGGCAGGTTCCAGGTCGGTCGCCGTCAGGACGTGAACTGCTGCCTGCTTGACAACAGCATATCGAAACTTCATGCCGAGTTTATCGCGAGCGATTTTTCGCTGTTTGTTCGCGACCTGGCCAGCACGAATGGCACCTACGTCAACGGGATCCGCATTCGCGAAACGGTTCCCATTGACGAATGCGATATCGTGCAGTTTGCCGGATTTGAATTCGTAGTCGGTCGGATCTGCGTCGATCAATCGACTCGAACACAGGTCCATTCGGTCACCGACTGGATGCAGACTCTGACGCAGTTCCACAAGCTGCTCTCAGAACGAGCCCTGATTCCGCATTTTCAGCCGGTCGTTCAATTGAGTGATGGCCAGGCCATTGGATACGAGATTCTTGCTCGTAGCCCACTACCAGGCATGGTCAGTCCACGCGAGATGTTTGACGCGGCGGAACGGACCAATCAGGC
This sequence comes from Schlesneria sp., assembly GCA_028291515.1. Classification (GTDB taxonomy): domain Bacteria; phylum Planctomycetota; class Planctomycetia; order Planctomycetales; family Planctomycetaceae; genus Schlesneria. The sequence goes on along the minus strand of JAQGHU010000068.1, from coordinate 10,160 downwards.
CGAACGCCTTAGTGTCATGTGTCGACAAACGGGGATCGAAGTCGCTCAGCGACTGGCCCCGACAACGACTATGTTCGTCAATACGCATCCCAGCGAGACGACCGAAGCGGCACTGCTGCGATCCTTGCAAGCCTTGCGAGATTCTGCCCCTAGTCAGCCGATCGTTCTCGAATTGCACGAAGCAGCCCTAACTCATCCACGCCAGTTGCGCGGGTTCCGCGATGCGCTGCAGGACATGCAGATTGGTCTGGCTTACGATGACTTTGGAGCAGGTCAGTCCCGACTTCAGGATCTGGCAGAGGTTGCCCCGGACTATCTGAAATTCGATATGAGCCTGATCCGTGACATTCATTTGCTGACACAACGTCAGCAGATCGTAGCGGGATTGGTTCGTCTGTCTCTGGACCTGGGGATTCAACCATTGGCCGAGGGGATCGAAAATTCGGCCGAAGCGGAAGTTTGCCGCCAGATCGGATTCACTCACGCCCAAGGCTACTACTACGGCAAGCCGACGCCACACGTCTGCATGAAAGACGAAGTCGACACGACGATCAAGATGCCAACTCAGTCGTGAACGGTCCGTTCGCCCCTCGCCCTCCCAGAGGATTTGCGCCAGGCGGAGTTCACGAGATGACGTTCCGTCCGTTGCGTCGGACGCGGTGTCTTCGGACGGCTGGATTCCCACCTGCGCGGGAATGACGAACTGGGAAACAGTGGGTTTTCAAGGTTGTCTCGGACGTTTTCCGTCGCTTGGCGATTAGCCCTTCGCCCTCAGCCGCCCGATTACGCCGTATAATCGTTACAGTCCCCAAGTTACTGTTGCAGAATGACTTCCAAGACGCCATAGTCAGTGACTTATTGTGGCATGGGCTCCAATCGCCCGCTGCCGTTGTGAATCGAATCATTTGCTGATGACAGAGTGTCCATGGCCAATCAATCTCCGCGTTCGGGTGGATCGAAAGATAAGGATGACGATTCCTGGGGCAAACTTGCCTCGGATTTGTTCGGGATTCAATTCGGGGGACCGTCGGATGACGACGATTTCGACCTGACCGAAGACGAACCCGCCAAGCCCGCGACCCCCGCACCCGTCGCCGTAACTCCAGTAGCGGCAACGACTGAGGAAGAGCCGGACTTGTCTTTCCCGGAAGACGAGGACACCCCTGCCCCTCCCGTCCGACGAGCAGCACCAGCGCCGGAACGACGTCCGGCCGCGGCCGCTCCAGTTGTCGCTGAAGAAGCACCCGCTACCGAAGCTGTCGAAGACCGGACTGACAAGCGCGACGACAACGAAAAAGATATCTGGGACCTGCTGGAAAGCTGGAACTGGGACGAACCGAATCGCGAAGCCTCGCGAGTCCGGGCTCCTGAAGCAGATACTCGGGGCGGAAACGGCCGATCGTCCGGCGGTCGCCAGGATCGTGGACCACGCGGCGATCGACCTCGTGGCGGCAGAGACCGCGACCGCGATGCAGACCGAGCACCGCGCACTCGTGACGCTGAAGCCGCGCCCGCTCCTGCGGCAGCCAGTGCAGAACCAACCGAAAGCCGTCCGCCACGACGAGAAGAACGTCCCCGCGCCGATCGACCACCTCGTGAACGTACCGAATCACGTCCTCCGCGTAGTGAAGATCGAGGCGAACGCCGACCACGTCGGTCTGATCGCCCCGCTCCAGCAAAAGCGGTCGATGAGTTCTCATCGGGAATCGATGACGCTCCTGTCGCCCGTCCAGCAGCCGAGCGGCCAGAGCGAACCGAACGAGTTGAGCGACCACGGCCACCGGCTCCGTCACGCCGCCGACCGGCTCCAGCACCGCGACCAGCGGCGGAAAACGTCGATGAATTCGTAGGCGACTTGTTCGAAGAAACAGAAGAAGTCGATGGAGCCGTTGAGGCCACCACAACTGGCGAGTCAGATGCGCCCGCTGGTGATGAAGAACCACGCCGACGCCGACGCCGTCGCCGACGAGGTGGCCGCTCACGACGTGAAGAGGGAGCTCCTGAAGGTCGCGATACCGAAGAAGCTGCTGAGGCCGGTGACGACGACGAAGAGTCGACCGACGACGAAGCAGAAACAGCAGCCACCGGCGAACCAGGCGAAGCCACCGAAGGAGAAGACGGTCAACCACGTCGCCGTCGACGACGACGACGAGTTCGCCGCCGTCCCGACGAAGCGGCTCCTCGATCTGAAGTTGCCGAAGCGGACGAACACGCTGAGGCGGCTGACGATGACGAAGAAGTCACTGCCGAGGCTGGCTTCGCTGAAGAAGACGAAGAAGACGAAGAGGTCGTCGTGCCGGTCAGCTACGAGGGGATTCCTTCGTGGGAAGAGGCGATTTCGTACCTGCAGCGACGTCCCCGCGATTCGCGACCGCGTACTGAACAACCCGGACGCGGACGCGGCGGCAATCATCGACGGTGAATGCCATGACCGACAGCTCAGCGGACCTGCGCACGTGTCGGCTGGTCACGTTGGGTTGCAAGGTCAACCAGTACGAGACTCAGCTCGTCCTCGAAGCTCTCGAACGCAACGGCTTTCGTGAAGCGGCCGAGGACGAGACTGCCGACCTGTGCGTCGTGAATACCTGTACCGTGACGAACAATGGGGATTCACGATCGCGCCAGGTCATTCGTCAATTGGCCAAGCAAAACCCCGGCACCAAAACACTGGTGATGGGGTGTTACGCGACACGCGATCCTCAAGCAGTGCAAACGCTCCCTTCGGTGTTTGAAGTCGTGACAGACAAGCGCGAGCTGCCGGATATTCTGGCTCGTCACGGCATCTACGATATGCCGACCGGCATCAGCCGGTTCGAGGGGCGCAAACGAGCCTACGTGAAGGTTCAAGATGGCTGTATCTTGAAATGCACGTACTGCATCATCCCGCAAGTTCGCCCCGGACTGCGTAGTCGGTCTCCAGAAGATATCGAAGCCGAAGTCCGACGACTGATCGACAATGGCCATCAGGAAATCGTGCTGACAGGAATCCATGTCGGCCACTACGGGGTCGATACCACTCGTGGTCGATCGGGAATGCCACCGTTTCGACTGCACCATTTGTTCAAGCGACTGGATCGAATACCAGGGCCGTGGCGCATGCGGCTATCGAGTATCGAAGCGGCCGAAATCGATGAGAACTTCATCGCCGCGGCGGCCGACTGCGAACACTTGTGCCCTCAGTTTCATCCCGCGTTGCAGAGCGGTTCCAATGCCGTCTTAAGCCGGATGCGGCGGCGTTATACCGTCGAAAAGTTTTTGGACACGCTCGATCAGATGCGTGATCGGTTGCCGAATCCTGCCTTTACGACAGACGTGATCGTCGGGTTTCCGGGGGAAACCGAGGAGGAATTCGAAGAGACGTTGGCGACCTGTCGCCGAGCTGGATTCATGAAGATCCATCTCTTTCCGTTCAGTACTCGGCGGGGAACGCCGGCGGCGACTTTGCCCGATCAAGTCCACGGCACAATTCGCGAAATGCGAATGCAATGGCTGGAACGACTGGAGCGCGAACTCGCGCAGCAGTATTATCAGTCGCTCGTGAGTACCGATTTGGAGGTGCTCATCGAGGGCCAAATCGAACATCGTCCCGGCTGGGTTCATGGGACCGATCGACGTTACGTGCCAGTTGAAATCCCCGGTCAGCGCGACGATGTCAGCCGGATGGTACGAGGACGCGGGTTACGGTCCATCGAACACTGTCTGGAGGCGGAGCGGGAGATTAGGAATGAATTCAATCAGTGAGTTCAAGCCGGCATTCATGACTCTGGAAGAGCACGGCCCCGTCGTCGTCGCTCGCATCAGCCGCCCTCAGCTTTCCGAAGAAGACAACATTGAAGAGCTGTGGCAGGAATTCGTTTTGCTGGTCGAGCACTTCGGTTGCCGTCGACTGGCGTTGGACCTGAACTTCGTCAATCACGTCACCAGTGCCGCACTGGGTAAGTTGATCTCGCTGCATCGCAACCTTCATCGCCGCGATGGCCGATTGGTTGTTTGCGGCGTTCAGAATATGGTCAAGGACGTCCTGTTGACGGCTCGGTTGACCGACTATTTTACGATGGCGACATCGGTCAACGATGCGGTGGTCCTGCTGACCGACGTGGCAGTCTGATTTTAGTGCGTGTCGCACTTACGTGTCGCGTTGAAACTTGGGTTAGACTAAGCGGTTTTCTGCTCGCGGGACGCCACAGTTTGGTGGGATGCGCTCTAGTAATGGGAAGGTTTGGTTGTGGGACTGCTGGTGGCGATTGAGGGAATCGACGGTTCTGGTAAGGGCACTCAAGCGGCATGCCTGCTCGATTCATTGCGAGCAGAAGGAACGCGCTGCCAGCTGTTCAGTTTTCCTCGCTATCGCGACACGCAGTTCGGAGCGAAAATCGGCGACTTCTTGAACGGTCGCTTTGGCAATCTCGATCAAGTCAGCCCGTTCTTGGTCTCGCTGCTGTTTGCGGGAGATCGCTTCGAGTCGCGCCAGTTGCTGGTGGATGCGATTCGCGACAACGACATTGTATTGTGTGATCGCTACGTTGCTTCCAACATCGCTCATCAAGCGGCGAAGGTCGTTGGTGAAGAGCGGACCGAGTTGATTCGATGGATTCAATACGTTGAACATCAACTTTATGGCTTGCCCCAGGCAGACTGCACCCTCTTTCTGGATGTCCCCGTTCAACACGCGACGCAACTGATCGCGCTGAAGGCACAACGAGCCTACACCGATCGGGCCGCCGATTTACAGGAGGCCGATAGCGCGTACCTGCAAAAGGTGCATGACGTCTATACGTTGCTCGCAGCCGAGGGGACCGGTTGGGCTCGCATCCCCTGCGTGGAAAGCGACCGGATCAAGCCTGTCGAGGAAGTGGCTGGCGATGTCAGGCGAGTCTTGGGCACAGCGTTGAACAAACGGTAGGAGCGTTGGTGTGGCAGAGTTTGATGATCTGGTCGCATCTCGCAAGGCGTGGATTGCGGATTTCTTGCAGCCCTGGTGCCGCTCCGCTCCCTTGGCGGCACTCAAGCGAGCCGAATTGGACTGGGCCGATATCGCCGGCAAAGTCACCGCGGACAAGACGCTCTGGCCCTGGGCTTGGGCTCGATTTCCCGAGCTGGTTCACGAGACGCTAGGGATCGAAGAAACAACCGAAGTTCAGGTGACTCTGAAAGAGGGGCAGACCCTTCGCGGCTATCCGGACGCCCGCGCCAGCCAACAGGGACAACTCGTCCTGTGGGGTAGCGATCCGGTCGAGACGGAACCGCGCGAATTGGGCCCCTACTCGATCGATCGGATCGTCGAAGTCCGCCGCGTCGTCACCGATGATGACGACATCTGAACATGCCTCATTACTGCAAGACTTGCACTTGGACTCGGGAACCGACTGGTAGCTTGGGCCACAGCTTTCCAGCGGGCTCCACTTTCACCTCGACCTGCGAATCATCGGCTGGCCGGCTTTGATCCGCAGGGATGGCGTGCGGCGGGATCGCCGCGACGAGCCCGATTCGTGGCTCTCGGCCGGGAAAGATCAGGTCAACGCGCGTCCCGGGACGTAGTTTGGTGGCCGCGCGAGAAGGAATGCAGGCCACCAGATGTCGCCGTTCATCGTCCAGCAATTCGATCAACGGATCACCAGCCGCGACCTGGTCGCCAGGCCCGTGGTGAATTGTTCCCACGATCCCATGAGATGAACTGACGATCGTCAGCGACTCTCGTTGTTTTTCGAACTCGGCAAGCTGTTCACGAGCACTGCCAATTCGAGTCTCAACCAGATTGACGCCGACCGAGACGCGTACTTTTTCGGGCAAATGTTGATCCAGCTTCCGCAACCGCTCGAGTTGTTGCTCGCAAAGGGCGAGCTGCTCAGACAAGGCCTCTGCGGCCACTGCGGCAGCATCTTCCTTCAAGATCGCCTGCAAGCGGCGCTCATCGGCGAACGGTGAATCGATGATGACCGAACGAACCGGCAACACGGCATCGGCCAGATCTGGTCCGGTGCGGTCCGCTTTGAGATTCTGCAGTTGATCCTGCCAGGCCAGTTGCTCGACTTGTTTCGCCGTTCGTTCCTGAGTCACTGTCGAAACCTTGAGCTGTGTCTGGAAGATCTCGGTGTTCAGTTCGCGGCGTCGCCATTCCAGTTCGACTTCAGCCTTGGCTTGAGCCATCTTCAGATCGGCTTCCAGTTCTAAGAGTTCACGCTGCTTCTCGACGATCTGGGCGGTCAACTGATCATCTACCAATTGCAGCAGCTTGTCTCCTGGGACAACTCGCTGGCCAGGGGCAAATAGAATTTCCTGCACGCGAGCAGGACGCTCGGACATCATGCAGGTGATTCGTGACTGCAAGGAACCGCCGTAGGAAACTGACCCACGGCCTTCGAGCCACTTCGCGGCACCGATTCCGGCGATCAACGACGCGGTGCAAAGAACCAGGAGTTTTCGAGGAGAAGGTCGCGGCGCAGTCGTGCTTGTGCCAGTCGCATTCGTGGAGTTCATGAGATTCCCATCTGACGCTCAGTCATCCGTTCGGAACAACTGGCGACGCTTCCTGCGAGATTTGCCGGAACTCGAATCGATCGCATCGAAACCTGACCAGCGATCACGCCGATGTTCCACGCGATCTATTATCGAATCGGCAGTCAGGCGGGTGGGAAATCGGTCAGAGTGGGTCTCTCGCCATGGGAACTGATGAACCAACCACTAGATGTGGAATGACCCTAAAACTCTACCATCGCCGTCATGCCGATGCTTGTGAGCGACGACCGGCAGGATTCGCGGAACCGTTTCGATTCAGGAGTTTTCAATCAAGATTCCGAGATTTCGACGACGTACGTCCCGGCGATCTGGTCGTGCAGGCAGCGGCGTTCGTCGTTGAAAACAAATAGTGAGTCAACAAGGAAATAAAGTGGCGCACAGGTGAACTGTCCAATCAATCCACTGACGATACTTCTCAACAGAAACGATTTAACTAGCCCGGCGGGTTTGTTGGTTTCGTAGTCGAGGATCTGGATTTTCATGAAATACTTGCCGATCGACTGACTGCTATTGATCAGCAAGTACAACTGAATCACAAATCCAGCGACCCCCCCCAAGCCGGTCAATAGAATTCCGACGATCAGCAACATCGGGGGCTCGGGCTGGTCTTGCGCCGTTGCCGCGCCCGCCAAAATTATTCCGATGCCAGGGGCGACAAACAAAACTCCCGCCAGTGTATCGACCAAAAATCCCATGAACCGTTTCATGGGATCCGCGATGGGACCGCGACTGCGACGTTTCTGTTTGGCTTTGATCTCTTCGCCGCAATACGGGCACGTGGTTTCGCGCGGCGAGATCGGTTCGTCGCACATAGGGCATGGAATAGTCCGCTTGCCCTTCGCGACTTCCGCGGACTTCGTACCTTCTTCGGCGATGTCGTCGTCCAGGTCTTCCGTTTCCGGGAGGGCCGCCTCCGCGGAAACCGGCAGGTCGGGGATCGAGAGCAATCCTTCGCAACTGGGGCACTTCACCTTCTTACCCGCTTTGGTGTCGTCGGCTTTCAGCGTCTTGCCACAGAATTGACAGTCGAAGCGAATCGTCATCGCGCGGCCCTTGGAAAGATGGTCGAGTCTCTAGGACGAGGAAGAGGTGTTCGATTGTGGCGTGAAGTGCGTCACCGCTCAATCGACAATCGCCGGAATCAAGGATCAGTGGCTTTACTCCCGCCTGACGACTTCCGTCCAGAGCGTGAGAATTGATTTGGTCTCTCTACTTATCTCTCGCGAGATTGGCGACATGAGCGATCCCTTGGTACGCTTTCGGCGATGAAAACCTGCCATACAGATCTTGCTCACCTGGAAGGACACCGACGATGAAGTTGACTGCCATACGCCGACTGCTGGTCGCGTTGACCGCGTTGTGTTGCTCTACGACCTTAACGCAGGCGGAAGAGCTCTGGATCACTTTTGAAGGAGGCGAAGGCCCCGGTAAGGGAAAACAGATCGTGCTCGTCAGCGGCGATGAGGAGTATCGCTCAGAGGAAGCGCTGCCTCAATTGGCCAAGATTCTCTCGAAGCATCATGGGTTTAAGACCACCGTACTGTTCGCGATTGAACCGACAACCGGTGAAATCAATCCGAACAAAGGGGATAACATTCCCGGGCTCGAGGCGCTAAAGACCGCCGACCTGATGATCATTGCCACTCGGTTCCGCCACCTGCCCGATGATCAGATGAAGTACATTGCGGACTACGTCGAAGCAGGAAAACCCGTCATCGGCCTGCGCACGGCCACACACGCGTTCAACGGTGGTGGGACGTATGCTCGATACAGCAACGGCAGCAACGTGGCCGGATGGCAAGGCGGCTTTGGTAAGCAGGTGCTGGGCGAGCAATGGGTGAACCATCATGGACAGCACGGGAAAGAAGGAACTCGTGGGATCGTTGTCAGCGGGCAAGAAAGCAATCCCATTGTTCGCGGTATCGAAAAAGGGAGCATCTTCGGCCCCACCGATGTCTATACCGTTGTGCTTGATGACATCGCCAAGAACACGACGCCGCTGCTCTTGGGCGAAGTCACCGAAACGCTGGAGTCTTCCTCGAAGGGTGTGACCGGCAAGAAGAACGAGCCGATGATGCCCGTCGCCTGGACAAAGACCTACAAGAGCCCCTCGGGCAAAGAAGCGCGCATCTTCTGCACGACGATGGGTGCCGCCACCGACCTGCCAGCAGAAGGGGTCCGCCGTCTGATCGTCAATGCCGTCTATTGGACACTCGGCATGGAAGACAAGATTCCTGAGAAGTCGAACGTGGCCATTGTCGGTGACTTCAAGCCAACGAATTTCGGCTTCAACGGACACGTCAAGGGAAAGAAACCGGCTGACTACGCGAAGTAAGCTACGGGCGTTGAGAGCGGGTGAATCTCTTGTCTTCACCGTCTTTGGGGTGGCTGTGTCTTCGATCGAAGACACGGCCGTGTCGAAGACTCCGAGTCCGTGGCACCTGAACCAATGCTTCTTATGAGCAGAATCGTTCGGGGGCAATTCACGGCTGTAGTAATAGCTTCATCGTTGGCTGTGTCGATGCTCGTTCGAATGCTGCAATGGCGTTGGCGATCGAATAAGTCGCATCGATGAGTGGTTCGACTTGAATTCGCTGCTCTTGCAATGCGGTCAGCGCCGCTCTGAAGGGGCCGCATCGCGAGCCCACAACGGTGATTTCGTCGATGACCAATGGTGCCAGTGACAAGGTCTGCGTTCCAGCGACCGTAGTCTTAAGCACCAGCGTGCCGCGCGGTTTCAGCAATCGGAGTGCTGATTCGAACCCACTTGCAGACCCGGTGCAGTCGATGACGATGTCGGCTTCGCGTCGATGGTCGAAGTCGTCGATTTTTGCCGTCTCGATCCCGAGCTTTGAGATCAGTTCCAGTTTGCGATCATGCTTGCCGACAACGGTCAGACGACAGCCAGCCGCGGCAATGACCTGCGCGCATAGATTTCCCAACCGTCCGTCGCCCAGCACGATCACTCTTTGTGACGGAAGGAGCGGTACCTGGACTGGTATCTGAAAGGCCGCGGCGAGTGGTTCCGTGAAGACCGCTTGTTCGTCGGTGACGTTGTCTGGAACTTGGTGCAAATTGCCTTCGGGGACAGCGATGAATTCGGCGAACGCTCCATCGTGATTTAAGATTCCCAGCACGCTGCGGTGAGGGCAATGTGTCTGCAGCCCTGCCTGACAGTACTCGCACCGTCCGCAAGCACAATTGATTTCGCCGACCACTCGCTGTCCTTGCAACGAACCTGACTGAGCAATCCCGACGAATTCGTGACCAAGAATTCCGCTGAACCCCATGTAGCCGCGAACCAGTTGCAGGTCGGTCTCGCAGATCCCGGCCTTGAGAACGCGGACCAGTACCTCGCCCTGCTTTGGGGTTGGGACGGCCTGGTCGGTCACTTTGAGGCCCGCTTCGTCAAGAACGACCGCTTGCATAGTGCTCCTTCAGAACTGAATTGTCAGATTGATAGTATCGTGAATTTGAAGACCCAATCTCTTGGCGAGATTGGCTACGTAACCTGGCCGTCATTCCCGCGCAGTCATCATGTAGAGGAGAAAAACGAAGACGGCCAGTACACTCGCTGTTGAAAGCTGGATTTTGACACCCATACAACGAGGACTGGCCATGAGCCAGGTTATCATGATTGGCTG
>JAQGHU010000038.1 GCA_028291515.1 Schlesneria sp. | reverse complement strand
GTCCAGCCAGGGCCCTTCGGCCCTGGAATTAAGCCCATTATTAGACCTCCAAAGGCCTGAAGGGCCGGACGTTTCTGGGGGTGCCGATTTCAAAATGAGGGACCAATGGGCCGGCCCTTCAGGCCTCAAGAGATGTTAATAGAGGTCCTGTTCCGGGGCCGAAGGGCCCCGGCTGGGCAAAGTTCCGGCCCCTTGGGCCTCATGACACAGGCCAATGAATCCCAAAACGAATACTCAGAGATGTGTAGATACCTATGCTCCAAAACCGTGGCACCCATATTTCACTGTGGACTGCGGGCATTGGACGTTCAAAGAGTTTGGAGCAAGTTGTGAGTTTGGACCTGATTTGGACTCATATCGTCGACACGCTACATGAGCACTTCGTCAAAGTGCTGGTCGGCTTCCTGTTGATGATCGTTGGCTGGTATTTCGGCCGAGTGCGAGCTCGAGAGCACTGGAAAAAACAAGAGTTTCTGGACCGCCTGAACATCTCGCTGAATTCGATTGATCGAGGCATTTTGAAGATCCGCACACTCAGCGAAAAACGTGGCGAAGAGGTGTTTCTGAATACCGTCGCAGCGGAAACCGTCACGCAGTTGGCTCGACGAACGACTGCTGCCGATCCGATCCTGCCGATCGCCAAAGACGACATGTGGTATTACCTGAATGCGATTCTGAACGACTTGTCGGAACAGTTCGCTACGGGAGCAATCAAGCGCGACATGGGCGGCACGGTGAATTGTGTCATCTACCTGGTCGCCCTCACTTGTGAAACAGCGGGAGACATCCGAACTCGCAAGGTTCGCGCGATGGTCGTCAAGAAGTCGCTGCTGACTTCGTTCCCGACTGAGCCCCCACAGTTCGAATCCGACCGCCACGGCACTCGCTGGCAAACTCTGCAGATACTCTCCTCCGAGTACGCCAAGAACCCCTGGCGATTCCTGGAAGTCGAACTCTGCGTCTAAATCAGGGTACGCGTAAATCACCGTACGCGATTCATACTCCACAACGGTGCAAGAATCCGTTCAATCGATGCCTTAGTCCCGGAGGGACGACAGAAGAGTAGGATGGCCGTTCTCGCACGAAGGTAAACGGGAGTGACCGTCGGTGTGCATTCCATCGGAAGGCTTCTGTCGTCCCTACCGGGACTTGCTGCCACTAACTCGGCATTGTCGCGTCAGCCGCAGTCTCCGCAGAACCAGCAGCCACTTCCGCGCCGGCCGTCGGCCCGACATCTGTCTGGTCGCCCGTACCGGACATTACCGCCGCTTCAATCCGCGAGAACAGATCATCTTGAACTCGTGCACGCTCGCGATCGATCTGATCAGGCGTCGCTCCCAGGTCGCGCAGCATCGCAACGGCCATCGACAACGCGACCTCGCCTTCACCCGAAGAGACCTCGCTGGCACCAGCCAGCAACAGTGGAGGGACTTCGCGCAGATAGTTGGAACGGACCAGGATCTTGATCCCGGGATTCAAATCCCTGGCCTGGCGAATCACGTCTTCCGTGCCAGGAATACCGGCCACACTCAGAATCAGTGTCCCGGCGCGGTCTACTCCCGCGGACAGCAGTGTTTCGCGGTGAACGGCGTCGCCGTAAATAGCATCAATGCCCTCTTTTTTCAGTTGCCGAACGGTCTCGATATTCATCTCGATGATGCATGGCGTAATACCGTTTTCCCGCAGCAAGCGGCTGACGGTGCGGCCAACAGGACCATAACCAGCCACCACGGCGCGATGCCTGGAGTCGGTCGAGGGATCTAACTTCTTGGTCGTTCCACCTGCATCCGACTGCGGCTGCACGACTCGGGCATTGAGCCAACGCCATAGTTTGGGTTGACGGGATGCCCACGCTTCAATCGGATTCACCAATCGATAGAGCAGGGGGTTCAACGAGATCGAAACAATCGCGGCCGCGACGAGCGTATTGTTGGCCTGTTCATTGAAGATGTGTAGATCTTTACCGACGGACGCCAGAATAAACGAGAACTCGCCGATCTGAGCCAGTGCCAGCGAGACCGCCAGTCCCACGCGGACGGGATAGCCAAGAAACAGCACAATGCAGATTGCGGCCAGCGGCTTTCCGATCAGGACGATCCCCAGTGTCAGAATCACGATCAGCGGCGAAGCCAGCAATGCTGAGGGATCGAACAGCATTCCGACGGAGACGAAAAAGAGCACCGCGAACGCGTCACGCATCGGCAACGCCTCTGTCGCCGCCCGCAAGCTGAATTCAGATCGACCGACAACCATTCCGGCGAGGAACGCTCCCAACGCCATCGACACTCCGAACAACTTGGCCGACCCGACCGCGATTCCCAAGGCCGTCACTAGCACCGTCAACGTGAACAATTCACGAGACCGAGTCGCCGCGATCTTGCCCAGCAGCAGTGGAATCAGTCGGTCGCCAACTACAAACGTTAATCCGATCAACGCGCCGATCTTGATCGCCGCGACCACCAACGCGAGCGCGATCCCACCGAACCCAGTGGCCCCCTCCCCAAACAACGCTGGCAGCAGCACCAAAACAATGACCGTAAACAGATCCTCGACGACCAGCCAACCGACGGCAATGTGGCCAATCGGTGTGTGCATGTCGTTATTGTCTGCCAGCACCCGGGTCAGCACGACGGTACTGGCCACGCTGATCGCCAATCCGAAAATAACCCCCGCTTCCCAACTATAGCCAACACTCCATCCCGCCAAAGCGCCAAGGATTGTGGCCACGATGCTTTGAGCAACCGCACCCGGAATGGCGATTCGTCGAACGGCCAGCAGGTCTTTCAGATGAAAGTGCAGGCCAACCCCGAACATCAGCAGGATGACGCCGATTTCTGCCAATTGTTCGGCCAACTCGCGATTCGCGACGAAACCAGGCGTGTTCGGCCCCACGACCAAACCGGCCAACAGGTAACCGACAATGGGCGAGAGCCCCAGTCGATGGGTGATGTATCCCAGAATCAGGGCGGCGGTCAAACCACCGGTCAGCGTCGGAATGAGATCATGCACGTTGAGACCAGATCTGTTTCAAGAGTGTTGCTGATGAACCTGCCTGGATCTAATCGCGTTTTCGCGTCAGTTCTCCAGTCAGTTGACCCGAATAGCTGCGCGACCACCAGGCTCCGGTGGCGTTGCGTTGATCGGCAGACGAAAACTTGTACTCATAGTACGTCAGCCGAACATACCGAGGCGGGTTGCGACCCAGCTTCGGATTTCCGATCAGCCGTGCGACCGATGGATTTCCCTCTAACAACTTCTCTGCCAGTGCCACCAGCCAATAGTCATTCCCTTTGGGATTGAGCGCCGCAAACCACATCTGCCAATCCAGTCGAGGCATATGCGGTGCGACAATCGGCGGCGCGCGATTGATATTGCCGGGTTTATACGGGAATTCGCAGGCCTCCCAAGTCCGACCGTCATCGCTAATTTCAACGACGATTTCAGGTCGGCTGGTCGTCATCACGCGAAACAAGCCATAGCCGTTGATCGTTCGATATGGGGCGATTGGATTGAGCAACGCAGGTTCGGCCCACGACAACAGCGATCGGTTGGCGAGATCCAGCGTGGTGACGACGGATTGTGGCATCTTGTCGACCTGCTGCGTGCGGACCATTTCCCGAACGATCGTCAGCGAACTGAGGGCCAACAGCGCGACCGCCGCGGTTGTTCCAATCCCTGTTCTCCATTGCGGACGTGTCGTATGCAGCGATGCGATCGACTTAACGAATGTCGACCGCCATCGGATCAATCGATGGAGCACGTGATCATTGAGCAGCGGCAGGCACAGGACGATCGTCTGCAAGTTGAAGAAGCCAAAATTACCGGTCGCTTCGATAGCGAGCATCAGCACAATCGTCGACAGCCCGAAGAGGACTCGGCCTCGTCGGCCCGTGAAGATCAGAAATGGCAGGATCAGTTCGACGACAAACATCAGCATCAGCGCTACCCGGTGACAGGTCAACGGAAGCTGATACGCATACCAACTGATCCAATTCGGAATCGGCTGCGTGTAATAATGGAATCGCAATGCCGTTCCATCGTTCCAGGCAGCATCACCAGACAGCAACTTGGTCACCCCGGACAGGAACATCACCTTGAATGCCAGTCCCCACAGCAACCAGCGAGCCGCAGGCAACATCGGCGACGCTTGTTTCCAATCGACTCTCCACCCGCGCGGCGCATACAGCAGCGAACAGACAGTCATCTCCAACAGCAGCGTATCCCACTGAAAACTGAGAAACGCCTGTCCCGCGACGCACAGTGACAGATAGATTCCCCAGAGCGCAACCAGCATCAGTCGCGGAGCAATCCCTGCAATCAACAAAACGGATAAGCAGATTCCGGTCGCACACCAAACGTGCAGCATCAGATCGTTCGAACCAAGCCAGCAAACGCTGGGCAGCAATCGATAAGCATCGCTCCCGAGCTTGCTATAGGCCGCTTTGAAAAAAGCGGCGGCGGGCAATAACCCCTGCCGACCGACCAGGCCATGAATCTGAGACCACAGCGACCAGAATGCGATCAGATAAACGAAGCCAAACGCCTGAATGTAGACGCGTCGCGTAAAATCATCACCGCGAGAATCACTTATCGAAGGACAGATCTTCACGAGAGATGCAGTGAAGTCGAGATCGGCCTGCTTCGCGCGGACCGCTCCCGACACAGACACTCCAGCGGTCGCTGCGGCCTGCAAAATCAGCCGATCTGGCGCTGATCTCGCCTGAAGCATTCTTGTCGATCCCTCTAAAGTCCATCCAACGTCACTGTGGCGTCCCGCGAGCAGAAACCTGCTGTGTCTAACCCATGTTTCAACGCGACACGGAAGTGCGACTCGCACTAGAAGAGGCTGGAAGAGCGCGCACCGCAGTTTAGCCGATCAGATCGATGAGGGAAGGGCGTAATCCCCGAAACCCGGAGAAAACGAAATCGTTGCCGTCGCAAACTATCTTGTTTTGAACGCGTCGCGTCGCGACTTCGTAGGTTATGCTTCAGCATAACTCTTCAGCAGGGTTCACAGCGAGCCGCGACCTCTCATCGCGCCAATCAACAACAAAAATCCCCACAGCATTGCTGAGGGTTCATCTAGTTTCTTTTGAACACAGGTGCCGTCGCAGCCGGCAGTGGCGAGCAAGCACTGACGGTCCATCGTTCCAGATGCACGATCGCTACCGATTCGACATCCATGACCCGAACCTCATATTGAGCCACGCCGAACGGCAACTCGTCACACAACCAGGTGTCGCACCGATACTGATGTGTTGGCTCGTTCTGTGGATAGTCGACTGCAGCGGCTGCCAACTGACACCGGAACGCATCGCTTCGCAGCGGAAGATGGAGATACCGAAACTTGCCCGCTCGAAACTCTTTCTTCAAAGGAAGCGCACGAACAAAAGTGAAGTCGGCCTGCTTCTGCTCGTTGGTCACAGATGCAGGTTCGTGCCAACGAACAAAGTCTGCGGTCGAATCCCCGGCGAGGAATCGCTCAACATCAATGCGAAATCGTCGTACCAGTTTCAGTTCGCCATTGCCATCGGCTTCGGTAACTTCGACTTCGACGAGGCCTGTCGGAGTGTCTGACTCAATCTTGCTGCACGTCAGCCTTCGTCGCTTGATGGTTCCATCTGAATTCTGCAACGAGAATTCAATCCATGGCGAACCTTGAGGATCAGGGATCGACTGGAACCAAGTCCACAACTTCCGCGGTAACTCGGCAGGCTTGCGCGTGTAGTCAATCCACTTCCACGCTTCCATGCGGCGAAACAGCCACGGCTGCTGCCAGGGATTCTCGATCGGTACCCAGGCGGAAATTGCCGAGAATGCAAACAGCACGCATTGCAGCCACCGCAGGACTGTGATTCGCGTCGCGAATTCGACCGCCGGAACCATGGCCAGCAGCCAGAACGGAATCAGCCAGATTGCCCAGCGCAGGCCGCAACTGACGCCACCATAGTTGTAATTATTCGTTCGAGTCATGTAGAAGCCGACGACCAGCACGGTCATCACCGCACCCAGTCGAACCAGAGTTCGCAGCGACGCGTTTCGAATCGATCCGCTGAATAACCAGCCTGCTAATGACAGCAGAAACAGTGGCGTCAGCGAAAAGATGCCGTGATGTCCAATGGTGCAATGCAGGAAGTAGGTCGCGGGCGAATCGAGGTTGCGATCAACACCGTCAGGATCCATCCAGTAGCTGGGGACGCCGTCGATCACGAAGTTGTACTTCGCTGAACCATAGCTGGCATACGTCGGCTTCAGGCTACCCGTCGCAATCACGTTCGTCGCCAGGAACGCCGCCAACGGCACGATGGCCGCTGGAACATACCAACACAACGTCTGCCGGATCGATATCCGTGCGGCAAGAAAGAACGTCGCCAGTCCGAACGCCACAGCCGGCAGCTCATTCGCACACGCCCATCCCGCTGCAGCGCCGCACAATAGAAATGACCACGCAGATGGTCGCTCTTCGGACAACAATTGCTGCAGTGCGTACAGACTAAGCATCACGCCGACAACGGCCACCGTGTGGTTGTTCAGCGTCATCAGGAATGGAGTGACCAGCGTTCCGAACGCAGTCGCCGCCAGTACAGACAGTCGGCACCAGCTTGAATCGGAAACGCGTCTCAGCAATCGAGACATCACACCCAATGACACCCCGAACGGGATGATATTGATGACAATCAAGACCAGCGTTGTCACCGCGTGCGTATTCTCAAGCAGCGTCCAGCCTGTCACTCGTTGCACACACCACGTGACACCGGCCACGATGATGCTGAGCAAAGGGGGCTTCGTCGAGTAAAAGTGGCCACCGTCGTGAATGATGTCGATGGAGTCCCAGCCCGACTCTTGCCGGATCTCGTCGATCTGAAACGTGCCTCGTTCGACCAGCGACCAAACGGTACACCAGCGCGACCGATCATTGGCACTCTGTAGCGGCTTGGCATTCACCAGCGCGATCGTATGCAGCAAGACCGCCAGAAAGATCAGCAGACAAGTTCCCCAGCGTTCAGGCGGCGAGATCGCTTCAGTAGTTTCATCCGACATCATCGAGAGGCTTCTTGTTCAACCAGCCAAATTGGTCCGCAACACTCAGCCGCATCCTGAGCGATGGTTGGTGGCTTCGCAAGCCTGACCAGGGAGTAAACGCCGATCGAGGGGTGACGCGGCCGTGTGCGACACCACGGGGAGACTGAAGGCAACGCCTCGTAGGTTATGCTGCCGAATAACAGTCTTCAGCGCGAATCAGACAAGAGACCGACCATTGGCAGTGTCCCTGATCGCCTTGCGAATGCCGGAGATCGGATGCTCTTCAGCGGTCGGAAGCAACACCGTGTAAGCCTGGACTGGCATGCCGACATCAGTCCACTATCAGCACGAGCTTTTCGTTCGCGCGACCTGAATTGCTTCCGCCATCGACAGAATCTTTCCGCCCGAAAGAGTGGGAATCTCGGTAGCAAGCGAACGTCAGTTCATAGGCCTGCCCGGGTTCGCGGCTGGATTTTCGACATCATGCCCTTGCACGTCGCCTTGGTCCCTATCCCTTATTTCTGACTGTGAATTCCAGAAGAGTTGATCGGCTGCCATAAAATCACTTAGCAGAGCTCTTCTTGGCCAGCTTTGCCTTTGTGATCGCGACTTTTGGAACGCTCTTCTTTGTTGCGCTCACCTTCGTCTTTTTCTTCGGACCATTCGGCTGAAATGAAGTCTGTGACGGAGTGACCGCGCCTCTCGAGATGAATGACGGATTGCTATCGCAGAGTTCTTGAAATGGTGGAATGTAAGTATCCGTGACGCTCGAGTTCAACAGATTCGGCGACACTCCGACGCCAACCCCGTATCCAATACCAATTCCATTTCCGAGATTAGCGCCGTAGTAGTCGCCGTATCCAGAGCCGGGCGGAGCATAATAGAAACTCTGAGCGGCGGCTTCGCGAGACGTCACTCCACAACAGACCAAGGCAACAAGTGCAAGTGTTCTCATTCTGAGTTCCTTTGTGCAGACCTGCCGATATCGAACGATGCATCACCGACGCGCGAAAGGCTTGGAAATTTCCAAAAACGATTGACTTCGGGGAATCAACTTCATCGGTTCTATTTCGACTGCTTCACATTCGCCGCCTTCAACTTGGCGATGAAGTCGACCGGCTTCATGCGGTCGGTGTTGCTTTTACCGACGTAGCGAAACAGTTCCTGACCTGAACGATCGAGTACCACAAGTGCCGGATAATGGACGGTCTGGCCATGAAACTTGTAGCCGTCCGGAATGCCGAATTCTTTTGCCAACCTGGCATCTGGATCGCGATAAATGACAGGCAGATCCTTCAATTCGTCCTGGCTGAGCTTACCGGCCCAGGCCTTGATTTCATCAGCACTGTCAGGCTTGAGAAACACATGCAACACATCTGGAGTCGTGCTAGCCAGCTTGGCGTAATCATTTGTATTTTTGATGCAGTACGGACATTCCGTCTTCAGCAAGAAGTGCAGTGCAATCACCTTACCCTTCTGCTCCGACAGCGTCAGCGTCGAGCCGTGAGTCGGCGATTCGATGGTAAAGTCCGTAGGATTCTCTGCGCAAGCAGTGACGGCGATCAGCGAGAGAATCAGAACCAATCCAGCTCTTCTGTTGTTTGTTGTCATCGGGGTGATTTTGTTTCTAGTCGATAAGGGAATGTTTGAATCCAGTTGTCCGAATTCCAGATCCGGTGTCGCGAATGATGACTGCGATGCGTAGACGTCGACTCGCCGGCTGACTTCAAGTCGACGAACGGAAGTCACTCTTCCGCCTGCAGCCTGTCGACGGCCTCTTCGATGGTTTTGTCGCCCGTCGCACCTTTCCAATTTAATTCGCCGGGCCACCACAGCCGTATGTAGCCCTGCTTGTCCACGACATAAACGCAGGGCCACATGGTATTGCCCCATGCTTTCCAGTTTTCCGATTGCAGGTCGATCATGATTGGAAACTTCAAATCACTTTCGCGAGCAGCGGCTTTCACAGCATCTGCGTCCCGCTCGCGACTCGTTTCCGGCGTTTGAATGCCGACCACGACAACGCCTTTGTCAGTCAATTCCTTGTGCCAGCGCCGGTAGATTCCATAGTTGGCGTGACAGTTGTGACACTGAAACGCATAGAAGTGGACCAGCACCACTTTGCCTTTCAATTCCCGCATAGTGAGCGGCGAAGAGTTGAGCCAGTGTTCCACGGAAGCAAACTCCGGAGCCATCGCATGGACGCGTTTCAGCCTGGCGGGGTCGAACGGATCGCCCAGCAAGGACTTCAGCTTCTCCCTTTGCTCCGGTCGTACGATCTTCATCAGCCCGTCTCGTTCGGCTCTGCTCGCTTTCTCCGCCCTTTCTTGAAGACCCTTGAGCTCCGGGTCACCGAACGCGACGCGTGCCAAGGCCAGTTTCGATTCGTCGGTCGCGCGGACCAGCACGGCCAGTTTCTGTTGCTGAGACGACTGCAGGCCGACTCGCTCCGCCATCTCGCTGCGCAACAGCATCCTGTTTCCTTGCGCATAATATTCCAGTTGCCGAAGTCGTTGCCGCTGCTCTTCCGTTGCGGATTTGCCGAACCATTCCCAAACCTCCGATTCCAGTTTCAGAGTCACTGCTCGCTGCGGGTCGGCAGGCAAGTTGCGAGCGGGAAACCACTGCGCATCCACTTTGCGAAGCAGGGCTTCCAGATCGCCAATCTGCTTGGCTGACAGCTTCAACTCTTTGTGAACTTCCGGCGCATGCACAAGACCAAGCAGGTATTGAGGAACCAGGTTGCCGTAGGCACCATTCTTTTCCTGAGCGGTAAGGCTTCCCTGGATCGACGTGGACAAAGCGACGACACTCACGAGACAGCAGAATGCCTTCATCACAGGGCCTCACTTTCGATCAACAGCATGCGCGGAAATCCGGTACCGTCGCGTCACTTCCCGTCATCCAGCACGCGGGATCGTGCTCGAGACAGCGTTCATTTGTGATCCGTCACCATCGCCAGTCTGGTGATGAAGTCGTCCGGCTTCATACGGTCGGAATTGTTTTTGCCAACATAGCGGAACACTTCCTGGCCTGATCCATCAAGCAACACCAGTGCCGGGTAATGGGTGATAGAACCGTGAAATTCATAGCCGCCTGGAATGCCATATTCTTTAGCCAGCCGAGCGTCGGGGTCGCGATAGATGACAGGGGGACTCTTCAGCCCCTCCTGGCTGATTTTCCCGGCCCAGACTTTGATCTCATCAGCACTGTCGGGCTTGAGAAATAGATGCACGACATCGGGTTCGGAAGCCCCCAGCCGAGCATAATCGTTCGTCAACTTGAGGCAGAACGGGCATTCGGTTTTCAGCAAAAAGTGCAACGCGATCACCTTGCCCTTCTGTCCCGACAGCGCAAAGTTTGTCCCATGAGTCGGCGATTCGACCATGAAATCGCTTGGCGGCAGCCGCCACATGTGAACACCGAACAGCACCGTCGCGGACAGGCACAACAAGGCGACGGCTGTCATCGCCGGATGTCGTCGTGCGAGCCGGGCAACTCGCGACCAGTTGGCGCTGCTCGTTGACAAACGACTGCCGGGCTCAAGGTCAGCGTTTGCGGCACCCTTGCTGACAGATACGCCTTCCCCTTGATGGTCCGCAGTTTCTTTAACGACCTGAGTCAGACATTGCAGCCCCAACTCCAAATCCTGATGCAGAAACCACAGCCTTCGAGCTTCCACGTCAGTACGCAGAGCGGCTTGTAGCTCTCGGTCCTCTGCCTCCGTAATCGTCGCTTGTGTCCAAGCCACAAACAAATCCAACAGGCGACTCTTGTGATCGGGCGTCATAAGGCCCCCTCTTGTAAACGACGTTGTACGCACTCGGTCAAACGTCGCCGAAGCAAAGTCAATTTGTTGTACAGCGTCCGTGGGGCTCGCTGCAGCTTCACGGCCAATTCGGTGATCCCGCCGTGTTCGGCATAGGCTGTACGTAAAAACTCGCGTTCGGCGAGCCCGACTTCGTTCAAACACTGCTCCAGGGCTGCGATCCGTCGCCCCTGCAGATCAAGATCGGCAAGCCGTTCCGAGGCCAAAGTCGCGAGCAAGTCGTCATCGAATTTCAAATGGGATCGCGCCGTCAGCCGTTGAAAGTTCTTCGCCTCGTAAAAACAAATCGTGCTGGCCCACGCCACGAAATTGCTGCCCGCTTCATAGGTTTCGAACTTCCTCCACATCAGCAGACTGGAACTCTGCAAGACATCCTGCGCATCATGCCAACGACCCAACAGTGACATCAGATAGCCGAACAATTTGTCGTGCGCAGCCGTCAACAAAGTCACGAATTCCTCGTGCCGATCATTCGTGTTCGTTGTGACGGGTGGGTCAGTCAGCAAAATGAGGTCTCAAGTGCTATCGTCAAGTTGATCCATGTGCTGATTTGGGGAAGCGCGCCGAGGCGATTCGTCAACATCATATGTCGCCACATCGCGAAAGTGACCGACCTGTACTTCCAAGAATCGTCAGCGAGTTGTGCCAACCCATCGACAAACCAACCCTCCTCACGCGGAATCGGCTTGGAAGAAGGCAGCGACACAGAAGATCACAAAGACCATTGCCGTTGTGACTAATGGCTTCGCCCGCAGTGGAGACGAGAGAGAAGAAACGAGCCATCCACTCTGCTCGCATAAGTGCCGCGCATTCGATTTCGCCATTGCTTTTTCTCCTCTTCGCGACTCCGCAGCTTCGCGTGAAAATCGTCTCCTTTTCGTTTTATTCGGCAATGCCGGTTATTGGTGTGATCGCTGTACAGCTGAGGGACTGCCACTTGATTTGAGGCGATCACTGCAATTGGTCACCGTACTGATTCAGTGCGGCTCCCTGGGATTCGCTTTCCGGCCTCAGTGTTAATTCATGTCGTCGCCATGAGGGGGATTCGTGGCTCTCGGCAGGGTGAGAATCGGCCGTTAGACTACTGAAGCGTCTGTCAGGTACTTGTCAACGTCCTACCGCAAGGCTTCATCGCATGACTGCACCCGGACACTATATTTCCCGAGCTTCAAGTCCCACGCAGGAACATGCCTATCAGCGCGGGCCGCGGATTGTGGCCATCGAAACGCTCATCCCGCACGACATCATGGCGGGGCTGATGCTGCTGCGAATCCATACCGATGCCGGAACCGTCGGTGGGGACCAGGTGATCGGACACGGCGAAACGTACTATATCCCGCATGCCGTGGCCGCGACGCTGCACGACTGGATGTCGCGACGACTGCTTGGTGCGGATGCGACCGCAATCGAAAGCCACTGGCGGTTCCTCTACGAGCGAGGGACAGCTTTTGGCGTTCGTGGCTGTGAACTGCGCGCCATCTCGGCCATCGACGTTGCTCTGTGGGACATCCTGGGCCAGTTGACGAAACAGCCGATCTGGCGACTGCTCGGCGGACCTGTGCGCGATGCGATTCCAGTCTACAACAGTTGCGGCGGGCCGACTTATGGGAGGCGACCGAAGGATGCTCCCGATTCGCAGGGGTGGCCGGGTCATGGCGACCTCGGTAAAGCGGGGCCGCTGGAAGATAACTTCAACAGTGTGTTTCATGCGGTGGAACTGGCCGAAGAGTTGCTCGAGGAAGGTTACACGGCAATGAAGCTGTGGTCACTCGACCAGATCTATCGAGCGACCGGGGGACACCGCGTCTCGTGGCCAGACCTGAAAGAAGCGTTGCAACCGATGCATCAGATCCGCGAACGAGTCGGACTGAAAATGGAGCTGATGCTGGATGGCCACGGGTTCTTCTCGCTACCAGCGGCGCTACGGATTGCCGAAGCGATGCGCGAGATCAAACCGCTCTGGCTCGAAGACGTGATTCGTCCAGACAGCGTGGCGGCAATTGCCGATTTCCGCGATCGAGCCGGTGTTCCTATCGCCGTCAGTGAAATGCTGGTCAGTCGCGAAGAGTATCGGCAAGTGCTGCAACAGAATGCGGCAGACTACACGATGATCGATCCGACCTGGGTCGGTGGCATCAGCGAAACCCGCCGAGCCGCCGAGCTATCGCAGGTCTTCAATATCCCGTCGCTCATGCACGACTGTACGGGACCGCTGACCTTATTCTCCGGCCTGCAGGTTTCCGCCAGTTGCGCGAACATCACCTATCAAGAAACAGTGCGAGCCCACATTCGCACTCTTTATCCGCTCCTGATCGACGAACCACCGACCGTAAAAAAAGGACACATCGCCATCCCGGATCGTCCCGGCCTGGGTGTGAGATTGCTACCCGAGTTATTCACCCCCGATCACCCGGGCTACCGCATCACTCGGCTTTAGTGAGAGGAAATCCTTCGTGCTCTTCGTGTCCTTCGTGGTGATTCTCTACCGCTCTTAACACCAGCTCTCTGACCGACTGCGGATGAAGGTGATCGGCTCGTTTGGCATTCTTTCACCACGAAGAACACGAAGTCCACGAAGATGGAATTTGACGAGCTTTCCCACATTGCCTGTAATCTCTACAACGATCGAGCGACAATGCTGCAAGGATTTCGGTGACCGACAGGGAGCGAGTGTCATTGCGACAGCAGTCTCTGCCGGATTGTGCTGCAACTCGACGCGTTCGCTATCGAAATCTGGCCACTTGCGAACCTTGCTCGCGAATGGCACGAATGCTGCTTTAGTCCGCATCGTGAAGTTTAAAGCAGAACCAAATCGAGAGATGCGGCGATGCTTGTCAGATGGCCCCGTATTTGAGGGAATCAGCTTGCCCCAGTTCTCGCAGCAGCAAATAATGGCGTCCTCGGCGATGTTGAATCGATTGGCAACATCTCAACGAACGGTGATCGTGAGGACGACGCATGTTGGCTGTGGAGATGAACTGGGACTTATTGAATCGCTATCAGGATGCCATGAGCCCCACCATGTTGGTGGGGACCATCATCGCAGCCACGGTAGCGGTCTGGTTGATCTTTCAGGTGCGGGCACGGTTTCGCGAAGATTCCGGTCGTGCCGATGACAAACTCGAAATGCTGACGCAGTTCCGAGAATTGCGTCAGCAGGGTGAGTTGACAGAGGATGAGTACCGATTGATAAAGGGCCGACTTGCACGCGACGCCGCCCGCCAGATGGACGCAACCCCAAAGACCATAATGAAATCGGCAAAAGCTGCCGGTGGGGATGTCCAGCAGGAAGGTGGCACCGGAAACACCGGGGAAACCGTTCAGGACGACTCAAATCGGCAAGTATCAAGATCCACGGACGAACCGCCGAACCTGAACTCGGCAACTGTGAAAAACTCGGAAATGGGATGAGTCTGGAATGATGCCGGACTCGGATGCGTGGGAAGTGTTGCAGGGCCATGGACGCGCCGCTTGCTTTCATCAATGAGTTACTCACCGACGAACACCAATCGGCAGCGTTGAAGGAAAGCCAATGGCCTCGGGACGAGATTTTATGTCATCCGCCGGAAAACGTGGCGCGACCGGCAAAAAAAACGCCAATTGTTCGTTTTGTCGCAAGAGCTACCGAGAAGTCGGTCCGCTCGTGGAGGGCCCTGATGAGGTCTACATTTGCGGCGAATGCATCGAACTTTGCCAGAGCATCCTGGATCAGGAGCGCAAACGGCGTGGCACCTCGACCAAGCTCTTTAGCCGCGTCCCCAGCCCGCGTGAGATCACCGAGCATCTCAACCAATACGTGATTGGTCAGGATCGCACGAAAAAGATCCTGTCGGTCGCGGTCCACAATCACTACAAGCGATTGATGGCCGCTTCCGATGCGGACAACGATGTCGAAATCGAAAAGTCCAACATCCTGCTGATTGGACCAACTGGTTCCGGCAAGACGTTGATGGCTCGCACGCTCGCTCGCTTGCTTCAAGTGCCGTTCGCCATCGGCGACGCGACCACCTTGACGGAAGCGGGATACGTTGGCGAAGACGTCGAAAACCTGCTGCTCAAACTGCTGCATGCCGCTGACTTCGATATCGAAGTCGCTCAACGCGGAATCGTGTTCATCGACGAAATCGACAAGATTGGCAAGACATCGCAGAACGTTTCGATCACCCGCGACGTTTCCGGCGAAGGGGTTCAACAGGCCCTGCTGAAGATGCTCGAAGGAACGGTCGCCAATGTGCCGCCACAAGGGGGACGCAAGCATCCCGAACAGCAGTACATTCAGATCGACACGACCAACATCCTGTTTATCTGTGGTGGAACATTCGTCGGCCTGGAAGACATCATCGCCAAGCGAATGGGTAAGCGAACGATCGGTTTCGGAGCTCCCTCGGCCGAAGATCACACCGCTCGCAGCGGCAAGCTCCTGGGCCATGCCTGTACAGACGATGTCATCGAATACGGCATGATTCCGGAACTGGTGGGGCGTCTGCCTGTGGTCAGTGCGTTGTCTCCACTGGAAGAAGAGGATCTGGTCAAGATTCTGACCGATCCAAAGAATTCGCTGGTCAAGCAGTACCAGAAGCTGTTCCAGATGGAAAATGCCGAACTAGAATTCATGCCGGAAGCTCTGCGGGAAATCGCCCGAATCGCGAAATCGAAAGAAACCGGGGCTCGCGGTCTGCGGTCGGTCGTCGAAGAATCGATGTTCGAAGTCATGTACCAATTGCCAGACCAGGCGGCCGGCAAGAAGTACCTGATGAC
The DNA here is from genome assembly GCA_028291515.1 of Schlesneria sp. GTDB lineage: Bacteria > Planctomycetota > Planctomycetia > Planctomycetales > Planctomycetaceae > Schlesneria. Next base: position 46,158 of record JAQGHU010000038.1, on the reverse strand, counting down.
GCCAGAAGTCATTCGTGGCGAGACAAGTCTGCGTCCGCTGGACGATTCCGCCGCCGCCTGAAATGGGCCGCAATTCGGCAAATAGACACCGCCCGGCTCCTTTGAGTCGGGTGGTTTCATTAGAGCATCCCATCTCACTGTGGCGTCCCGCGAGCCAAAACTCACTGTGTCTAACCCATGCTTCAACGCGACACGTAGGTGCGACCCGCACTAAATGCACCCGAAAAACTGCCTTCGCAGGTCGAGTTTCGTTTGTGGTGCGGATTCGCACTGGTGTATGATCATTTCCCTACGATATCCCACCAAGATCATAGTCCCCGCCCGCGAAAGAGGCTGCCATGCAGGCTCGGCTCAAGGTTCTGCACGACAAGGCCAGTGTCAAGCATGTAAAACTGCTGCCTGTGACACTCATCGGCCGTAGCACCGAGTGCAATCTCAAGATCGCCTCCAGTCAGGTCAGCCGCAATCATTGCCGGATCACCTTGGGAGCGGATTCTGTCTTCGTGGAAGATCTGGGAAGTGCCAACGGAACACTGGTTGATGGCCAACTGATACCGCCGCATCAGCCGATCGCGATTGCCCCCGGAGCCCGCTTGATCGTCGGCCCCGCCGAATTTCAGATCGACTACGTGGCATCCACAAGTGCCACGATGGTTTTGTCGCGAACAGGTGTTCCCCCGCAGCCAGAGCTTCCCCCGACGGAAGTCATTTCACACGTCGATGTCAGTTCGATTGCAGTGCCGCCACCTCCTGTGGCAACTCCTGTCGCCGTCGCCCAAGTCGTCGCAGTCGCGGTTGCTCCTGTCATTGCCGCAGGAGTGGCACCAGCCGAGTTCGCCCCTCCTCAGGAATTGTTTGCGCAGCCAATCTCACAGGCTGCTCCAGGCGACACAGTCGAGTTAGAGCCTGGAACCAGCTTCCCGGAAACTCAACAGGCACCGGAAGCATCGTCCGAAGACACGATGTTCATGTTTCAGGAAACGCTTCCAGAAACCGAGCCTGAAGAGGAAGCCGCAGTCCCCGAAGCGCCCGCCAAAAAGGGGGGGCTGAAATCTTTATTTTCGATGTTCGGGCGCAAAGTCAAACCAGCGACTGATGCGGCCGCGGATCAAAGCGCCGTCGCGACACCTGGCGTATTTTTGCCCACGGTCGAAGCCGTCGCCGAAGTCGTCGACGAACCAGCGATCGCGGCAGATCCCGTCGAAGTCGAAGAAAACGCAGAGGAAGAGGCCCCGTCAGAAGGTGGCTTTGATGATTTTCTGTCTCAGTTCCAACAATAACCGGCCAGGCAGCATTGCCCGGACAAGGAGCTTCCGTCGATGTCAGGTGTTGAACAAGAATTGTTGTCGCTCAGCCGAAAACTGTTGACTTCGATTGATGCTGGCGATTGGAAGACATACGAATCGTTGTGCGACGAATCGATTACCTGCTTCGAGCCCGAAGCCTTGGGCCAGGTCGTGGCGGGACTGCCATTTCATAAGTTCTACTTCGATCTTCCGTCGTCGCCGACGAAGCCAGCCAAGCAATCGACAATCGCGTCGCCACACGTGCGCCTGATGGGAAACACAGCGGTCGTGTCCTACGTGCGCGTCGTCCAAAAGCTCGACGGCAGCGGTGCCCCCGTCTCCACGGCCGCCATGGAAACCCGCGTCTGGGAAAAGAAAGACGCCGGCTGGAAGCATGTTCACTTCCACCGCAGCCCTTGCTGAGGTGGGCGAATGGGCCGTCCGCGTGGGGTGCCACGGTTTTGGAATCTTCGACAAGGCCGTGTCTTCTCCTTTGGGAGGGCGAAGCGGCGAAGCTCCTGCCAAACCCAAAACAACGATCGTTGCATACGCTCATTCAGTGCTGGAGACAGTCAGTTGACGGACCGTGTTTACTTGGATGGGCTGCTGCTCACGCGTGACTTAATGTTCACCAGCAAAGTGACTGGGACCGCATCAGCGTTGGGACTGAAATTCGAGACCTTGGGGTCTGTCGAGCATCTGTGGACGAAAGTTGTCGAGTCGCAGCCGCGCGCCGTGTTCGTGGATTTGAGCTGTCTCGATTGTTCACCCGTCATCGTGATGGAATACCTGAATCTTCAGCCGCGACCGACGGTGATCGGCTTCGGTTCGCACGTGGATGTCGAGCGGTTGGAATCGGCCCGAGCCGCCGGGTTCGACAAGGTGCTGCCGCGCAGCAAGTTTTCTGCGTCGCTGCCCGAGCTTCTCCGCGAGACATTCGGGCTGACGCCGTGATCGTGATCCAGCTCATGCAGGTTGTGTGGCGGACTCCATCGTCTGTTCGAGCCGCGTGAGAAGTTCGTCGAGCCTTTGCTTTTCAAAGTCCGTCAATTCGCTGTCACCGAACCGAATGACGTAGAACGAGTCGCTGATGGACTTCAGACGTTCTGGAAGTGAAGTATCTTCAAGTTGAGTCGACAATGCGTCGGCACTTTCATCGACAAACTCGCCCTGCGTTTGCGAGAGGCCTCTTTGGCGGCCTTGGCGTTTCATCAACCGGACAAACCGTTCGTAGAACTCGATCCGAGAACGCTGGCTATCTTCTGTTTGTAGAGCTTTCTTTCTCCAACGGAATTGAATCCAAGACGACTTGCGACGCATTAAGATCAGCAGCCCGGCCAGTCCCGCCAAAGTGAGACCACCAGGAATGGTGAGCCAGTTTCTGGGGTCGGCCATAAAGGCCAGAATCCCGATCACGCTCGCTCGCGGCGAGTTCCAGAAATCGCGAGCAAACTGCACGATGGATCTCAGAAACTGTCTGAGAGGTTCGTAGATCATGTCGTCCTGGCGTTCGTAGGAGATGTCCAACACATTGGACTCCCAAATGCCCGCTAGTTTCGACGTGATCGAAGTGAAGAAGTTCCGCTTCGATCCCACAGCGGTCACGCCTTCGGCCCGTGCGTCTTCAGGAGTGGCGTCGTAAGTGACCCACTTTCGATTTTCGATCCACGCTTCAACCCAAACGTGTGCAAACCTCTTCTCGACGCTCAGTTCGCCACCTGGAAGTTCTTCCCCACCTTTGAACCCCGCGGCCAGCCGTGTCGGAATGCCAACGGAGCGTAACATCAAGGCCAAAGCAGAGGCGAAATACTGGCAGTGACCAGCTCTTCGGCGGAAAACAAAGTCTTCCACCGGGTCCGAGTCCGCGTCAACCGGCTGCGCGTCCAGCGAGTACGTGAATTGGCCGGAGTTCCGCAGGTACGCTTCAATAAACTGAGCCTTCTGCTCGTCGGTGAACTTATTGCCGGCCTTCTGCTCGGCTTCTTCCACCAGTTGGCGAGTGAAGGCTTTTAACCGATCCAACGATTCTGAAACCTCCGTGCATCGCTTCAGATACTGGCCGATTCGATAGACGACCATTTCTGAGGGGGACGCGATCATCCCCGGCTCGTAGTGAGGCCCCGGTAGCGGAGTATAAGCAATGTACTCGAACGCTCCGGGAAGCGTCTTGAACATGTCGCGACGAACGATCAGGTTGTTGGAGATCTGGAACCGCCCGCAACGGTAGTCGTCCGGATTGCGCATCGCGACGGGTTGTCCCAGGCAAAGCAGCATTTCTGCTCCACTTCGGTCCAAGTGGATTTCCTGCCGGACCGTCAATCGACCCATCGCTGGGTCCGGTGCGGGGGGTAGCAGCGGCGTCGTGTGAGTCGCGCGTTCTGGGCGCCAGCGTCCCGAGACATACTCAGTCATCACAGCACCGCGAAAGAGCGGTTCGCGCATGCCGATTGACTCGGCATACGCGAGTGCGTTCATGGGACGATTGGTCTGATTGTCGAACAGGCGCATGGTCAGGACAGGATCGTTGCTTTCCAGAATGGGGCCAATATCCCCCAAACGAATTTCTGTCGCCTGACCGGTGATTCGCCCCCGCATGGCTGCGGGCAAAGAATCATCCGAAATCCCCAGTGCTGACCCCACCCAAACCCGAGGGATCAATGCGAAAAATACGATGCCAACGAACAAGCCTGCAAACGACGTGAACAACGTACCGCTCACCAGACGCATCGAAATCCAGTGAGCATCATCTTCGAACCGGATCGAGTTGAATGCGTAACCGCGCAACACTGTTTTGGCAGCCACCACCTGGTGATGTGCCGTCGACTCCGAGAATTCTTGCGCCACGCGATACAGGGAAAAGACGGACAGAGTCCAAATGCTTCCAAACAAATAGACAACCATGCACAGTCCATACCAGGTGGAATTGGTGAGGACTGATCCAACCGCGATGTGCATGATCCCCAGTGCCATCAGCAGCCAATAACGATAGATCGTCTTTTTCTGAAGCAGCACAATCCACGTCAGGTAAACGACCAGATGGATTCCAGCCAGCAGCTTTCCCTCCTGGCTCTCGGAGAAAAACTCGATTGTGGCAGCCCCCAAGGCGGCAATCCCCCAGCCGATAGCGGCGGTGTCGGAGACGCCTCGATGGGACCCGTCGCTTTTGGTTCCTGTCTCACACCACCAGTAAGCAAAGACCGTGATCGGCAACGAAATGAAAGGGATGGGACCGTACTCGGCCAGACCCAACGCCAGGCCCACAAAGCCGGTTAAGACATAAACGCTCAACTTGAAGACAGTGGCAAGTCCCATACATTTGGCCCTGACGGAGTTGTGTCCGCAAACAGCGTACTCTTTTTGGGGGTGGGCTGTCATCCAATGAGGACCGGTTGCGAACCAACATTCGTGTTTCTAACATCCAGTGCATAGAAACTTGCTCCGCGGAATTTTGATGGCCTGCCGACCACTGTAAGTCGCCTCAAATCCTGTTTCCGCTGCTTGAACCAGGATTCGATTGCTATGTGGAAGTTGTCGCAGGATCTGGCGATGGGAATCGCCATCGTTCTGGCCAGCCTGATGATCCTGTTTCAGGAGCAATGGTTCCTGGCCCAGACGACAAAGGGACAGCGACTGGTGCAGCAATTCGGCGCTGTCCGTGCGCTCTGGATCCTGCGCGGTCTGTTGCTTGCCGTAGCGATCCTCGGCGGCTTATTGGCTGCGGGAATCATTCATCCCCTTCGATGGTAAGTCCGCAGGCCAGTACTGGCCCTATCATCAGGCCCAAGGGGCCGGAACTTTACCCAGCCGGGGCCCTTCGGCCCCGGAACGAATCCCCATTAATAACCCCTGAGGCCTGTAGGGCCGGTCCTTTAGACCCGCGCAGCGATCATCGAGTTCTTCTCCGCGCTTGTGTCGACGTCGCTATTCACCTCGGAGACGCACTTTCGTGGCTTCCGGAGAATCAGGGAAGCGGAGACCAGAGTCAGAGAAAGAACAATCGGCCAATAGGGGATCACCAACATCCGACGAAAGGCGTCTCGCAATCGCCATTCCCAGACGCCGAATCCACAGTACTCCCAATGGTCAGTCAATGAGTGTTGAGATGTCCAGCTCTTGTCATTGCCAGACAAACGCTCGCTGTTCCATGTCCACGATAATTTGCGAAATCCCGGGCGTCGGCCCGTGATGCTGGCCCAATTGAATCTGCCATTGAACGAAATCAGAAAATGCGATTGGTTCTCTCCGACGGGAATCGTGATCGTATCCATAACTACATAACTCCGACCCCACGCACAGGCGATAATTACCGCCATCAGCAGCATCACGCATCCCATCTTTCGTCGCCAACTATGGAAGAAGCTGTGCATAGGTAGGTTTAGAATCACGGTGCTTCGATCAGATAATACAGCATGTCAGCCTGCAGACGCACGACGCCCCCCTCCTGCGTGTTCGAAGTCCGTCCCCCGAATTGATCCAGAGACGTCACCTTCAACTTCGCGGCATCAGCTCGCTTAAACTGCACCTGTCCCTCCAGCTTTCGCACCAGCCAAGGATTCTCTCCGATCGCCGTAATGCGCCGCCGATGATCACCCAGCGATTCCGCTTTGAATCCGGTCGCCTTTTCTTCCGTCATCACCTGTAGCAGCATTCGCTGCGACTTCGCAATCGGTTGCTCGTCGAGGCTCACCAGGATCACATGAGCCAGATCCAGCGGGACCTTGATCGTCACATCCTTCAGTGCAATCTCTTTCGCCGCCTTCAGATCTCCACTGGCCCCTTGAGCCGACGCCGAGTTAATCGTCAGCACCCCCAGACCCCAATCCAGCTTCAGCTCATGCGTGCTACTGGTCACCGTTTTCTTCTTGTGATCCACCAGTGAAGAAAGTGGCTGCAACTTCGTCTTCGCTTTGGCATCGGTCGAGAATGCCACGTGCGTGCGACCGACATAGTGCACTAGCGGATCAATCCGCTGCCCTGGCTTCAACGCGGTCCCTGCCGGAACGTCCTTCAATCGCAACTCATCAAACGCGGCATCCTGAGGCAACGGCGTCCCTTGCAGCTTCAACAGATCTTCGATACGCAACGTCAGATCCGCCATGACTTCGCCCGGCGTGACCAAACCGCGCCGATAAATCAACGCCGCCGCCGGAAACTGCCCGAACTGAGTCGGCGCGGTCAGCGTCCACGGTTGCATGAAGTACCCCGGCTTCACAGACCAGTCGACCCCATCTTTGGCAAAGTGAACGATGCTGTCACTGTCCTGCAGGGCGCCAAATGTCGCGAGGTACAGCGGAGCCTCACCGCGATATCGATTCGGCCTGTTCCAGGTGGTCTCCGAAATCATCGACGGTTTATCGTCGTAGTGAACGTCCATCCCCGGATGCACGAACGAGGCTGGTTTGCCAGGTTCTTCACTGTCGAACTTCAAAGCACTGCGATCGAGATACGTATGTCCGTCGCGAATGGACCACTCGGCATTATCACCTTCGTTCCGGCAGCCGAAATAGCCGTGCCGATCAATGAAGTCACCTCCGCTATACGAGTATTTCTCGAGCGGACCAAACACCTCGGGACTGGCCGTCACCCAGTTCGAGGCGGTGATCTGGCCCTTGAATCCCAGGTCGCGCAAGTACTTGGTGGACTCGTCGTAAAATCGCTTTTGTGTTTCGACCAGGAATCGCGCCGTATCTTGATCGCGCGCGGTTCGATCATGCGCGACATTCCACAGCGGACGAAACGCCACGCGCCCTTCGTTGGCCACATCGCGCGGAATGGGTTGCGACTTCCAGGCAGCGAATGCCTTCTCAATGGAGCCATATCGACTCTTCAACCACTCCCCGAATCGAGATTCCATCGCCCGCAGTTGAGGGTCCGGAATGTTCTTGTCATTAAAGGTCCAGAAGAACAGCGAATCTTCGTTAACCAGTTCAGCTCCGAAGACCGCCGGATCATCGATCAGCTTCTTGCCAGTGGTGGGACTGGGCGTCGTCAACAGGGCCTGCCACCAACTGCGATACTTCTCCTGGAACTTGGGATGAAAGTACAGCGTCGCGAAGGCATGCGTCTTACCATCGTATCCCGGCATCCAGTCGAGGTCCGCCGGGGGATCGAACCACAGCGGGAAGTAGATCGAGAAGTGAGTGTAAATCCCTTCCGCCTTCATCGCTTCCACGACATCAAACGCTCGCTGAATGCGAGCCGGATCAATTTCGCCCCGCTTGTCGAACATCGGGCCATGCAGACGAACCAGGTTCACACCGTACTTCGCCAGTTGCCGAGCTTCGCGTTTCAACTCGTCGACTGACTTCGCATGAGGCCCATTCACGGCCCAGAAACGGACCGCTTTCCCCGTTTGACTATGCACAAACTGTCCATCGCGACTCGCAATAAATCCCTGTTCTCCCGCGACCTTTTCATTGAGCGACCGCAGATCAATGACCGATGCGGCGTCGAACGTATCTGCCGACGGATCAAACGCGAACCAGTCCGCTTCGGACGAGGCCGCCCCCTTCGCCGCATCGCCCGGTTTCAAGATCCCCCGCGGCGTGAATGGCGTTGTCGACAACACAAAGCAATCCAGCCCACCGTGATTGCTGTTGTCTCCGTGCATCCGAAAGGCAACAGTATTGGCGCCCTTCTTCAGATCGACACTCCCCACCTTCATCCACGCAATGAACCGCAGATCCGGTTTCCCGTCACCTGCGATATTAGTCGCATCACGAGCCGTCTTCTCCAAGTCGATCGCCTGCCATTCCCCAGAGTTCAACCGATACGACAGCTTCGCCAGCGTCGGGTTCGCCCGCACCCAGAATTCATACTTGCCAGCCTCGCCAGCGGTCACCGCATATTCCGCCTCGCCCGGCTTCTTCTGATCGAAATTGCTGATCCAATCCCCACCCGAAAGATGCTCCTTCTTCACTTGGTCATACCACCAGGGATGTCGATTCATTGTCGATTTCGTCGGCTTTTCACCTTCAATCCAAATGGATTCGGCAAATGCGGACGACGCCATCAACAGCGTCAGGCCACACAGGGTGAGATGTCTTCGCATCAGAAGGGGCTCTCGGTACGAGGTTCACAGATTGGTACTCGCTATTGTGACTTGGCTCAATGATTTGGGATAGTCTCACTGCGATTCGGTGACTGGGCGAGGCGCAGGAGGTTGATGTGGCATCGAGTTTCCAATGGCATTCGTATTCGAAAAACTGCTAACTTGAAGGCAATAGTGTCTATGTCCACATGCATTGACATTCGATTTCATCTAACTGACCGTGCGCGAGTTGCTTTTGGGAGGGCGAGGCTCCTGCCGAGCCGCGCATGTGATTGTGAGTCCATCGACATGCGCGGCTCGGCAGGAGCCTCGCCCTCCCAATCACGAACACTGTCTCGCGAGCAGAATTGCGCACGGTCCTTTGGTTCCATTCTCAACGTTCAAGTGATTCGCCGATGAGCGCTCTTAGGAGACTCAAAGTTGCCGGAATACAGGTCGAGAGCCGGAATCTCGACTTTGAAGGGAACTTGCAGCGTACCGAAGCGTTAGTGGCGGGCGCTGCTGAGCGTGGAGCCGAGCTGGTGCTTTGCCCCGAGTTTCTGGCACCAGGCTATGTCTATCATTCGTCGCTCTGGAAGATGGCTGAGCCAGTTGGCGGCCCGACCGAACTGTGGCTGGCACGCATGGCTCGCCAACATCGCATGTACATTGGGGCGTCATTCCTGGAGGTCAGCGGCGATCACTTCTTTAATACTTTCAGCCTGGTGGGACCCAACGGAACTGTCGCCGGCCGAGTCCGAAAAGAGTCGCTGCCCGGCTTCGAAGGCTGGTACTTCCAAGGGTGCTCAGGGCCCAAGGTGATCGACACGGAACTCGGTCGCATTGGAATCGGCATCTGCCACGACAACCGCACCTCCCGGTTCATGCGCCGGGTCAACCAGGAGCAAATCGATCTGCTGCTGATGCCACACTCGGCGCCCAACATCACGCTGGGACCCTTGACGCTTCTCGGCGATCATGGCCCCTTGCTGCGCGGACTCGCTGAATTCTATGCGAGCGCTTTCGGCGTCCCCACGGTGCTGGTGAATAAGGCCGCGGGCGAGGATAACTGGTCGCCAATCCCGGGCGTGCCACTCATCCGATTGCGATTCCACTACGTGGGCCATTCGACGATTTGCAATTCCGACGGAATCGTCTGCGACCAGTTGGCAGAGCAACCCGGTATCGTGTTCGCCGAGGTGGTTCTCGACCGCGATCGTAACCGACGGGCTCCTACGCTTCCGACAGGATATTGGTCGCGGCCACCTCGACAGTTCCCCCGCACATCAGCCGCACTATTCCAGATGTTGGAGTGGACTGGCAAGTCCACCTACAGGCTGAGCCGAACCAGAAAACGAGCTGCACGGTCTGCTCAAGCACGATAGATATCGACACATCTCAGATGCATTCTTTTTGCGATGCTTTGGCCTCTTTCATAAGGCCCAAGGGGCCGGAACTTTGCCCAGCCGGGGCCCTTCGGCCCCGGAACAGGCGCTCTACGACATCTTTTAAGGCCTGTAGGGCCGGTCCTTTCGTCCCACGCATATCCCTAATTCGAGTTTGTACCATACGACAGAGTTCGCGACGGTTGGCCGTCACATCGTCTCGGTGCTACGAATCCTCCTACCACAGGGTGAGGACAAATCCAATTTGATCGATCGCATTTTGGGCGATCCCGTTGGTCGACCCCGACCACCCCGCCAGCGGCGAGATTGCTACCGCGCGGTCGTTCTCACTATCGTAATGCGGTGTCGTTTGACCGCACTTCGCGAGCCAAGACCTGCTTGGCAGCTCGAAAGGGACAAAGGCAATGAGACCATCGATGCGACCTTTGATTCTGTTATTCACTCTCGCATTCGGCGGCCAGACCGTAGTTGCACAGCAATCACAAATTGCCGACGCAAATGACGCGATTGAGTTACACCGTGTCAAAGTTCTTATCCAACCCAAGTCCAGCCAGCCCTTTGAATGGAAGGTGGGTGAGAGAGTGACTCTTGGTGTGACCGTGATTTCTGACAGCAGGCATCGAGTCATTGGCTTGGCCACAGATTGTTTGCTAGTTCAGGCAGAGGTCCGCGAGAATCGAATTGAAGCTGTGGTTCTGGCGACACAGGCGCAGCGGGACCAGATCATTGCCGCGGCAAAAATCAGCGAAATGTGGTTCGTCGCCATGCCCTATCGAGCAGAACATGCCCAGGCGATCATGAAAGACGTCAAGTACGATACCTTCCTCAAAGAGAATGTTGAATATCGACCTGCTGACGAACGGGATTGGGGCTACGGTGCCGCGAATGGGAAAATCGCCGCTCCTTCACAATCCGAAATACGCACGTTCCGAGAAACGGCCAGCAAGAGCCTCAACGATACGGAGTGACTCGCACCCATGCACACCTTCTTCCATCCGCGACAAATTTGGTCAAAACCGTCGTTTTCGTGACAAACCTCCATGATGCAATGCTTCCGGAAAAATACCGTAGGGCTTCTGATTGGCGGTGTACTCTTCACCCTAATGTATTGCTTCATTCTTATCTGCGCTTCGTACAACCGCGAACGCGATATTGCTCGCAAGATAGAAGCCATGGGCGGCATCGCGACGCTTCAATTCCGTGGCCCAACCTGGCTGTCGCAGTACGTTCAATACTTCACGCCAATGATGAAAACGATCTCACGCGTCGAACTGGAATGGAAAGTCATCACGCCGGAGTTGGTTAACGATATCGATGCGCTCAGCAACCTTGAGACGCTTAACCTGAATTACGCAGAAATTGATGACGAAGGTCTCAAGTCTATTTCGACACTTCGACGTCTGAAGCAGCTTGAACTAGATGCTACTCAAGTTAGCGACAGCGGTCTGGAACACCTTAGTGGCTTGTCGAATCTCACCTTCCTCTCGATTAGATTCACCCCGACGACCCAGGAGGCGAGAAAAAAACTGCAGGAGAGGCTGCCTCAGTGTACAATCTGGGCAGATGAGTAATGCGGCAGGGGTTGGAGCATCGCGAAATCCGGTGCGGTAACAAACCTCCTGGATGCGCGTCAAATCAATCGCACATCAGCAGCAGGGAAACAGCTGGACGAAACTTGCCCTTCGTGGTGTACTTAAAACCGCGATAGACCACTCCTGGTTCGGACTTTAGGCGCCATTCGGGAGACGGGGCGGCCGGGGTCGACCAATGGAAGCCCCAGTGATGTGCGAACAAGCCGATTTGCACAACCAATCTGCACGAACGGGATTACCAGCAAGCGGCATTTGAGAGACGTCGCCATACCACGCGGCGTTCGACCACTTCCAATCTAGTGGCGGGGCGACAGCGTTCAACGCTCCGTCTCCCACAGTCGATTCGGGAACGACATCGCTGCCGCACCCACTGGGGCCGAGCGAAGCGCTCGACCCAGCCACCCAGTCGCAAGTAGTAGTCCACAGGCAAACACTACGTCGTCCGTCAGCTGAATTGTCGCTTTCAGGCGTCATCATCTCTTCTAGTGGCTCGGCGACGCTCCCCCTCTTTCCATTTTGTTGCGCGTCAATCAGACCGCGACGGGCGGTGCCCAAGATGATTGAATTTCACAACCGGGTCAGGCACTAGTGCCGTTGTGGACCAGCGTTGCCTTTGGCAAAGCTATCCTCATACTCCACGTGCAGTAATTCGTAGCTCTTTCCTGTCAAAACGTCTAGTGTGGCAACATCGGTGCCTTGCGCGGACGTACTATTACATATTTGTAATACGTGCGTCGCAAATTGCTCACGGTAGCGCCCTTCGTCATAGTCCAAGAAGAAGCGCACCATCCCTGCGGCCTGAGAGTAATGATCAGTAGCGGCTTCACTCTCGTTGAACGCGGCTCGCCCTTTGGAAACCAATCTACGAATTGGAATCGTTGCTCCTAAGTTGGCTAACTTGCCTGCTGTCGCAAACCTTGCGTGATCTGATTGTCCAACTACCAGTATTTCTGCATCACTCGTAAGTGATTCCATATAAGACGCCACACCGGCAATCGCCCAATAATTGGATCTCTCGCCGAGTATTCGATTTGCAGCTCCATTTTCATGGAGCAACTGACGTGTTGCCTCGTGTAGAACGATTTCATATGCATCAGCAGCTGCAGTAGCAGCGTAGCAGTGCAGTATGCGCGAAGACTGCATGTAAATAGAGCTGTAATTGTCATTTCCAACATTAAATGTAGAGTTTGATCGATACTCATCTATCGTTCTGTAGTAATACACAATGCATGGTATACTATACTTAAAGTGGATTTCGGAGCGCATTGTTTTGCTCGCAGGCATTCCGTGTTGAATTGTCAGCGCCCCACCCAGGAGGATATCCAAAACTTCACGGCAGTCTTCTAAAAGCAACCCTAATTCCATGCCTCGATCCAGAGCTGCGTCTGTTTTGATGCAGAAATGATCCGTGCGAATAATCCATGGGTCGTCGAAGGTTCGGGTGGAGTCGGAAATGGTGTTCTCGTCGATCCATCGACCGCGTATTTTTATTTCGCCGTTGCTTATGTGCAATAGGTCTGACTGGGATACCCACCCGAAACGATCGCTCCATCTTTTGCCTCGGTCATGGAGGTAAGCTCCAGAGAGTCGCAACCACCTGCCATCCCGTTCCACATACCCCAACGCTGTCCTCGCGGATTTATGTTCTGGGTCGTGGTTGAGAGCCTCTCGAAAGATGATCGCGCCATAGCTGTACATTCCGGACGCGGTTAGCTGTTTTGCGAGTGTGCAGAGTTTTTCCGCATACTCCTTCTCGTATGCTCTCATCTTTCCGATTAACTGTGACTCAGGTGAGGCGTTTTCAGCTACGGTCTCCTTTGCCACCGCCGCTCGGATGCGCCTATAACTTGGCTTCATGAATAGAGGGCGAACATTTTGTCGTTGGACAACTTCTGCAACACCCAGCAGGTTCTTGCTTAAGCACTCGCGAGCCAACTGGGTAAGATGCGATTCAAATTCTTCCGCAAGCATGGAGTGCTCACTTCGGAAGTGCTGCGCGATAGACTGCTGGCCATGGCATACTCCCACCCCACAGAGGAGCGCTGCTAAGATAATTGAGAATGAAACACGCTTTCTGCTAAGAGATTCGTCGCGACGCATTAGCGGGTACCTCGTCGAGCGCTGCGGTAAAACCTCTTGTTGAATCAATTGCTCGGTAACGGTCAATTGTCCATCGGCCAGCGCGCAGTCAATGCAAAAGAAACTGCCGATCACTGCATCAATGGCGAATTCCTTAGCCTGTAACATTGGAAACTCCTGGATCAGTCTGCTTTGGTTTTGCGAACGCAAACAACTCTGATTTCACATTGCTGGCACTTCACTTTAGGTCTTCAAGATTCCACACCAGCAGATTGCCCCTCCAGGTTCCGCCAAATAGCTGTGAACCTGCGATTGCAAGCGACCACATCATCGAGCCGTCACCTTCGCAGTTCGCCAGCTGCTTTCCCGTATCACTTTGCAGAATCCTGATATCATGGCCGCCGGAAACGGCGACGGCTTTCAGTTGTGGCACTTGCACCATCGCGTGAGAAAAGCCGGCTTTCTCCGCCATCATTCGTGGCTCCTCAGTCGCGACATGTTTGGCATAAACTGCACCGCCGAACCGAGCCCATATGAGGTGATCGGACGATTCAAGGTTCGAGAAACAGTACACGTCGTCGGTCCATTCGTTTGATCGCTCCTTTGACACGAGCACCTGTGATCGGTCTTTCAAGTTGTAGGACACAACTGCGCCTCGTTCACATCCAATAACCAGACGGCTTCCATCGTCAGAGAATTTCATCCCTCGAACTGGTGTCGGGGGAATGCAATTCGAGAGTTGCTGAATCTCACCCGTTTCAACGTCTAGCTTGCCAACCTTTGTGGACTCATAAGCCACCAGAACCGTGTCCGACTTGGCATCGACGCACACGACGGTGACATCATGATCATCGTACCGTGCGATCCGCTTCCACGTCTTCATATCAACAAGCGTGATTCCATGCTTCAGTGACACCAGAACTCCCGTTGTCTCTGAAGCATCAAACGAGATGTGTTGCACTTCATCTTCATACTTCACTGCCGGTGGTTCACTTTTTCCAACCGGCCACTCTGACAGCTTCGTCCTGCCGTCCCGGGCGGTACAACAAACCAATCTGCTTTCGTCCGATTTACCAAGCACCACGCTACCACGGACGACACCGCCAACATCGATGGTCTTAGCCGGGCGCAATGTCGTCTCGGCCTGACAAGCGGTAAGCAATAGGTGCACAACGAATCCGAATATTACGAGCGCGCGATTCATTAGCTCGACCCTTCGTCTTTATGACAACACTGTGTTGTGAATGCTGATCGCCTGACTCCGCGGCAAGTGACAGTATCATTCGAAATCGCGATCTGTCACAAAACATCCACGTTTTTGAGGAAAACTGCCAAAAACAGGGGCGTTTTGTCCCCCATTGTCTAAAATTGTCCGTGGGTGTCAAAATCTGTCAGTTGCCTGCCACTCGGATGGTGAGTCGCGGTGTGGGGCTGCCGACTTTTTCTCAACAAAGTGTCAAAATCTCGCAATGGCCCTCTAGCGTCGCGCACGAAGGAATGGCATAACGCACCAGGGAGAGAAACCCGATATTTCGTGGACCGTAACCAACGGCCACACCTGTTGACCCCTGAATTAAGCGGCCAACACGTGTGGCCGTTTTTCGTAGGAGGCAAATCAATGTGTCAGTTCCACACCCGTCATTCTCAAAATCTGCCTAGACATCTGCCTGACAAATCGCAGACACCCCCAAAACCCTGCCATGGACTGACAAATTCTGCCATTTCGTAAGGTTCGAGGGTCCGGTGGCCAATCTCGTTCTACGTAGCCAATCTCGCCAAGAGATTGGGCGGAAGTCGATGTGCCAACAAATCAACGACAATCGCCCGAGGTCTGGGCGACCTTGGCTACGAGAAACAGGTTGTGTCATGCATTCTCTCGTCTTCCAATTTGAAATTTGCATTTTGCAATTCGCAATTTGCAATGTCCCCTCCTTCAAGTCCGCCGTCAGTTGTGTCATGCGCTGTCTCGATTTCCCGTAGCCAATCTCGCCAAGAGATTGGGCAAAGTCGATGTGCGAACGATGTCCAGCGACATTCGCCCAAGGTTTTGGCGACCTTGGCTACGAGAATCCGGAGGTTCTGTCATGCGCGATCAGGGAAGCCCGATCAAAAGGTTGTGTCAGTTGTGTCATGCAACATCCGCAGAACGTCCCTGGCCCAAATTTGGGAGGGCGAAGCTCCTGCTGAGCCGCGATCTACGTGCCGAGTCCAACCTCAATCAGGGCTCGGAAAAGCCTCGCCCTTCCAGAAGAGTTCCGTCCGAGCGATCACCCACGCCGAGGTTCCGTCGGTTGTGTCATGCGCTACCAGTGAAAACGCGGAGAGAAGGTTCTGTCATGCATCCGAGAGGACGTCTCCCGCTTCCGTCTTCCAATTTAAAATTTGCATTTTGCAATTCGCAATTTGCAATGTCCCCTCACTCACGTTCGGCGTCAGTTGTGTCATGCACTGTCCGTCCCTTGTCCCTCAGCCCCCAGTTTGCCCTCACCCAGTTGGTTTTTGATGCGTTGTTGATAGGCTATTTCTCTGCAAAAGTTCGCGAGTGACCTTTCCCGAGATTCTCCTCCATAGGATTCGCCATGGCTCCTAAGACTTCATTCGATCGTCGCCAGTTTCTGCAATCCACAACACTGGCCGCGGCAGCGTCACTCGCTCCCGCGATGTTCAACAATGTCTCGGCCCAGGAAAGCCCCAGCCAGGATCTGACGGCAGGAATCATTGGAACCGGGCGCGGGATGGCTCATGCCAATGCGATCCTGAATTCGAAAGGAATCAAGCTCAACTACGTCTGTGACGTGGACCAGAAGCGGCTTGATCTGGCGATGAAAACCGTGACTGACAAGGGAGCGAAAGCTCAAGGAATCACCGATTTTCGCCGGATGCTCGATGATCCAAAGCTGGATGTGGTCTTCATCGCGACCGCCAACCACTGGCATGCCCCGGCGACAATTCTGGCCTGTGCGGCGCAGAAGCATGTCTACGTTGAAAAGCCAGGCAGTCACAATGCTCGCGAAGGAGAACTGATCGTCGAGGCGGCTCGCAAGTACAAGCGAATTGTGCAGATGGGCAATCAGCGTCGTACCTGGCCCGGGATTCGCGAAGCCATCGACAAGCTGAAAGAAGGGGCGATTGGCGAGGTGATGTACGCCCGTTGCTGGTATGACAATCAGCGTCCGTCTATTGGTATCGGAAAACAAGTCCCCGTTCCGACAACACTCGACTACAACATGTGGCAGGGGCCAGCACCCGAACGTCCGTATGTCGACAATTTAGTCCATTATAACTGGCATTGGCGATGGCACTGGGCCGGAGGTGAATTGACGAACAATGGGATTCACTCGCTGGACGTCGCCCGCTGGGGATTGGGTGTCGACCACCCGACTCAAGTCAGCTTCCTGGGTGGTCGGTACGCCTTCAAAGATGATCAAGAGACTCCCGACACCGGCACTGCCGTCTTTAACTTCGGCGATAAAGGTTGCAGTTGGGAAGTCAGCAGTTGCCAGCCTCGTCGCGAAGAGAAGCACAGCATGGTGATCTTCTACGGCAAGGAAGGACAGCTACATATCATCGATCCCGGTTACAAGATCTACAATTTGAAGGGCGAAGAGACGGGCAAGGGGACGGGAACGGGTGGCGAACACGAGCATATCAACAACTTCCTCGACTGCGTCCGGACGGGGGCCACCCCCAATTCCGAAATCGAAGAAGGCCAGAAGAGTACGCTGCTGTGTCATCTGGGCAACATCTCGTACAAGCTGGGCCGCATGCTGAAATTCGATCCGCAGACCAAAAAGATCATCGGCGACAAAGATGCCGAAGCACTCTGGGGTCGCGAGTACCGGGCAGGTTGGGAACTGGTCGTCTGAAGAATGTCGTATCCCTCTCGTCATTCCCGCGCAGGCGGGAATCCAGTTCTTTTGGACCGAGGGACCACGACGCTGGAATTGAACAACATTCGAAGGTTCTCGCATCGACGCCGTCTTGATGACTCACTGGATTCCCGCCTGCGCGGGAATGACGGCGGAATCGGCGAACTGTCGAAAGCGACCTACTGACGATGGCGGCTTTCCCGCTGGGATTGTTACTATCGAACACAAGCCGGTCGCGCCGCATTGTGCCGGTCACCACATCTCTCAACCTATCACCCTTGGATTTCAACATGAATTGCCAAATTCGTCTGTGGGCCACGCTTGGCCTGATGCTCGTCTCGACGGCCGCATTCGCCGAAGATGCCGCTCCCAATACTTTGACGGACGCCGAAAAAGCGGCCGGCTGGAAACTGCTGTTCGACGGCAAAACAACAGCGGGCTGGCGGAACTTCAAAAAGGATTCGATCAGCGCCGGTTGGAAAGTCGAAGACGGAGCACTGGTCCGATCCGGGAAGGACGCGGGGGATATCGTCGCGGTCGATGAGTACGACAACTTCGAATTCA
Organism: Schlesneria sp.; assembly: GCA_028291515.1. Classification (GTDB taxonomy): domain Bacteria; phylum Planctomycetota; class Planctomycetia; order Planctomycetales; family Planctomycetaceae; genus Schlesneria. The sequence continues at coordinate 28,332 of JAQGHU010000038.1, read as the reverse complement.
CCGTCGACTACAACATCTCGAAGGGTGGCAACAGCGGCCTGATGTACCGCGTTAAGGAAACGGGCGGCGCGCCTTACCTGACCGGTCCTGAAGTGCAGATCCAGGACAACAAAGACGGCCACGATCCTCAAAAGTCGGGCTGGCTCTATCAACTCTATAGCTCCGACAAGGACACCACAAAGCCACCGGGCGAGTGGAATACGCTGCGAATCGTGATCGCCCCCGAAAAGTGCGAACAGTTCATGAACGGCGAAAAATACTGCGAATACGTCATCGGCAGCGACGACTGGAACGAGCGAGTCGCCAAGAGCAAGTTCGCCAAAATGGAAGGCTTCGGCAAAGCGACGAAAGGCTTCATCTGCCTGCAGGATCACGGAAACTTAGTGTCATTTCGGAACATCAAGGTCCGCGCGATCACGAAGTAATTGTCCGCGTCTGGGTGCCACGGCCACACCGTCTTCGGTGTGGCCGTGGCCCCGGTCAAAGACACGGCCATGTCGAAGACTCCAAGACCGTGGCACCCAATCCAAATCCAAAACTCCCTACATCAAGCACGGTTATTGAGCTGAGCATTCTGGAAAACCGCTGATGACGTTTATTCCTGCCGACGAAGAACAGGCTGCCGACGAAGAAGGTGCCGCGCGCGAGCGGGAATTGGCAGCCATTCGCGGCTTGGCCAATGCCTACGCCCGGCTGCGGACAGAGATCGGCAAGGTCATCATTGGGCAAGCCGAGGTCGTCGATCAACTGCTGATCGCCATGTTCTGCCGCTCCCATTGCCTGCTGATGGGAGTGCCAGGACTCGCGAAGACACTCCTGGTCAGTACGGTCTCGAAGATCCTACGGTTGTCGTATCGCCGAATTCAGTTCACCCCCGATTTGATGCCGTCCGACATCACAGGGACGGATGTTCTGCAGGAAGATCCCGAATCGGGGCGGCGACTCTTTCAGTTCATGCAAGGACCGATCTTCACGAACATCCTGCTGGCGGACGAAATCAATCGTACGCCCCCCAAGACGCAGGCGGCCTTGCTCGAGGCGATGCAAGAACGACATGTGACAGTCGGATCGAACACCTATCGCCTGCCGATGCCGTTTTTCGTCCTCGCGACGCAGAACCCCATTGAACAGGAAGGAACGTACCCGCTTCCTGAAGCACAGCTCGACCGCTTCATGTTCAATATCATCGTCCGCTATCCCACGTCTCCGGAAGAGCTACGAATCCTCAAGCAGACGACGGGCGGAGAAGAGCCGCAGTTGAACGTGACGCTCACGGGCAAGCAAATCCTCGCTCTGCAGGAAGTCGTCCGCAAAGTTCCCGTCGCCGAACACGTCTTCGTGTATGCCCGAGATCTGGTTCGAGCTACTCGTCCCAAAGAACCAGAAGCCCCGAAGTTCGTGAAGGACTACGTCTCCTGGGGAGCAGGGCCGCGGGCAGGCCAGTATCTGATTCTGGGTGCGAAGGCTCGAGCCCTCCTCGAGGGACGATTCCACGTTACCACCGATGACATCAAGGCGGTCGCACATCCCGTCCTGCGACATCGCCTAGTCACCACCTTCGCCGCTCAAAGCGAGGGCTACACCCCCGATCGCGTGATCGATCTGCTCTTGGAAAAAATCCCGATCGAACTCAATCAGCGAGCAGAAAAGCTCGCACGCGGTTGATTGCAAGATAGGAGCAAGCCCAACGGAAACCTAATCGCATCCCGCGCGCTCAGATCTGGCGATCTTCCAACTTCTGCTTCAGTTGTTCGCGTTCTTGCCGAGTCACCTCCAGATCGAACATCAGATACTTAATGTCCAACCGCAGCTGCGACAGAGCTTCCTGAACCAATGACAGGATCCGCCGGCGCCGACGCACCGAATCAACGACACTCTGATGAGCCTGCAGCAGATCACCACGAACGGGATCCGACAGTCCCTCAATACGCCTGCCAAGCTCGGCAAGCTCTCGCGGAATCTCTTCGTCATCGGCATTCGGAAATCGAGCATTCGAAACCATGTTTTTCTCCCCCACACGCCTTTTCGACTGGTTGATGATTTTGTGCATCATGGTAGAGCAAACGCAATAGCCGCCCCTAACTCACATTCCAGTAAACAGTTACGCTGTCACCAACGGAGAAATGATGCCAAAAGTCATTGGGGCAAATCGCTGATTTCGCCTATTCGTAAATCGCGAAGTGCAGTAGGATTCAGGAGTTAGCGAGAAAAAAACGTCTGACCGGGCCTGCTGCTTTTTTCCAACATGATGATTGGAATCACTGCAGCCGAACTTTCGCTACATCCGAACTTTTGCGAATTTCTGATTCGCCCGGTTCCTGATGTAGCGTTAAAAGCGGATGGAGCGATTAAGCGCAAGATGCGTAATACGAGAACCGCACGGATGCGGCCTTATCGATTTTGCAGCTTGTTCGGACTCTGCGGCCTGGTGCTGCTGACAGTCCCCGCTATTGGTCTGGGCCGACCATTCGAACTCGATTTCGACGGACCCGAAACCAGTTGGCAAATTCGCTGCCGCAAGCGCGACGCGAAACTGGAGACGCAGGAACGTCGCCGTGAAGAGGCCCGAAACGGCCAGGCCGAATTCATCCGCATCCGCTCGAATGCCGAAAACACTCCCCTCCGCGCCGAACACAAAATTCCCGCGAGTCGCGTGCTCGATGAATTCACCGCGTCGCTCTGGGTTCGATCCGATCGTCCCGGAGTCACCCTGGCGATCCGCATCTCCATTCACGGCGGCAAAAATCCGGAGACACAGGCAGCACTCGAACTGATTGTCGAAGGGGACAAGTACGAAGAAGCGGGGAAGTGGCAGCAACTGAAATGTCGGACCGCCGATAAAGCGGTCAACGACAAACTGCGTCTGCTGCGAGCCAAGTATAAAGTGACAATCGACCCGGCTGACATGTATGTGGATCAAATCATCCTCGGCAGCCAACTTGGCAACGGCGTGACCGAGATCCTGATTGACGACTTGCAGGTCGAACCGATCGTGCCGGTCGATTTTACAGTCGACAAACAGTCTGCAATTCGGCAAGTGAGCGGAGTCGACCCGCAGCTGAAATCCGTTCCTGTCGAATTCAACCTTCATAAGATGCGAGTTGAAGGGAAGCCGTTCCTACCTCGAGTTGTCCCCCATCGTCAGGAACGCCCCGAGGTGTTGGCTGACGCGGGTTTTAACGCGGCGTGGGTCGGCGATATTGAAACGCTCTCCAACACTGGCCAATTTCGCGATCGAGGGGTTTGGCTGACTTCGACACCTCCCTACGCCAAGGGATCGGATGGACAACCGCTCGATTCCGACGACGCCAGTCTACTGCCGTTCACTCCGTCGAGTTCCGCGGTCTTGTTCTGGATGTTTGGTGCCCGGATGACAATCGATGGCCGACCTCGATTGCCAAGCTGGACAAACCAGGTGCGTGATGCCGACCGCGCGTTCAAGCGTCCGCTGGCCGCAGACATCGCTGACGACGAACGTATCGCGTCGCGACATCTCGACATGGTGGGCCTCAGTCGGCATGTGTTGAACAGCGGCGTCACGCTCACTGAGTTTCGAGACGAAATCGTCCGCCGCCGTGAACGAGCCTGGCCGGGAACATTTTGCTTTTCGTGGATGCAGACCGAACCCGCCGAAGAATTGATGGATTTGAAGCAGATCTCTCCAGAGCCTCCAGTCCTCGAACCCGAGCAGTTACGTTTGCAGGTCTATGCGGCACTGGCCGCAGGTTGCCGTGGCATCGGGTATTGGACTACCACTCCACTCGATGGCGACGCGCCGGGTGCCCGCGAACGCTATCTGATGATGACGCAGTTGAATCTGGAACTGGGACTGATGGAGCCCTGGCTGGCGACTGGCTCCAATGCACAGTTGATTTCTTTCACAGTCGATCAAACGGGCAAGGGCCCGGTAAAGACAATCAAAAAACCAGCCGCAGTGGACCCGCGCAAAGAAGGAGAACTGCGTGCCGCGCTGATTCGATCGGAACTCGGCGCACTCTTACTTCCGATGTGGCTGGAAGGGAATTCGCAATATGTCCCCGCAGCCTTGTCAGCACAAACCGCCACGATCATCGTTCCAGGCGGAGGTGAAACCGCGACGGCCTGGCAATTGACCACCACCGGCCGCGTCCAGCCGCTGAATCGTGAAACCGTGGCGGGCGGTCTAAAAGTGGTTGTTCAAAAATTTGACCAGACCGCTGCGATCCTTGTCACTTCCGACCCCTCCGTCATCGATCAAATCAACCAGAAGGTCTCCGCCATCCAGGAACGAAGCGCCACCGTCACGGTCGAGTTGTGCCACCTGAAGCTGGAACGGGTCCGTAAGATCGACCAGCAGCTTCACCAGTTGGGCGTTGGCAACGCGGAAAGTCGTCAGTTGCTGGGCCAGGCCAAGCTGCATGCAGACATGGCCGAAGCGAAGTTGAAGCAACAGGATTATCACGCCGCCCGTCACTACGCCTGCGTCGCGATGCAGATCGCCCGGATACTGCAACGCGCTTACTGGGACAACGCTGTCGCCAAGTTGACGACCCCACTCGCCAGCCCCTATGCACTCTGCTTTCAGACGCTACCGGCTCACTGGCAGCTCATGCGTCGAGTAGAAAAGCTGGGGAAATCGAGCGATATCAACAAGCTGCCGTCTGGTGAGTTTGAAGACTTGGACACCTTGATCGCCGCCGGTTGGCGACACGAGCAACGGCCGACGCCAGACGTGCAGTCGGCGGCCGAGCTTCATCAGGAAGCCAAGCAGGGGAAGTATTCGCTACGCCTGGCTGCCCGACCAACGGCTCAAGATCCCAATATCTTTCAGTTCCATACCCCACCCGTCAGCATCACTTCACCAGCAGTCACAGTCCATGCCGGACATCTGGTGAAGATCTCGGGCTGGGTGAAGACTCCGCATCCCATCGTGCGGACTGTGGACGGTGTGATGATCTACGACAGCCTGCTCGGCAAGACCGGAGCGATCCGCATCCTGAATGCCCCAGACTGGCAACGATTTGAAGTTTGGCGACTGGTTCCCGAAAGTCGCACGGTCACCGTCACCGCCGAAATGCATTGCTTGGGCGAATTGTTGCTCGACGACGTGCGAATTACGGCGATGCCGCTCTCAGGCGAACTGGCCGAAGTGCCACGCAACGTCGACCCCAACGTTAAGCCATCTCGCTTCACCCCGCTCGATCCATTCGACCTGCGTCGTTTCAACCCGCTACGTGAGCGGAAGTGACCGGTGCATCATGATGCGGGTGCCACGGTTTTGGAGTCCTCGACAAGGCCGTGTCTTCAATCTCATCGGCACGGCCATCCCGACGAGCACATGACACCGGTCACAACAGCTCTCCGCGCCACACAGTCACCGCTTGCCCACCCAAAACAACTCGATCTCCCTTGAGCTTCAATCGTAGGACGCCACCTCGCGCCGAAACTTGATGAGCCATCAACTCTGTCTTGCCAAGCCGTTTTGACCAATACGGCGTCAAGCAGCAGTGGGCCGATCCACAGACGGGATCTTCATCGACGCCGACTGCCGGCGCGAAGAATCGGGAGACAAAGTCGAACTGCGTATCGTCATCACTTGGAGCAGTGACGATGACCCCGCGCACGGGGAATCGTTCCAGCTTGCGAAAGTCCGGCTTCAAGGATCGAACAGCATCCGCCGAGTCAAAGACGGCGAGATAGTCGAAGCGGCTCTTGCCCAGAAAAGTCGGAGCCAGACCGAGCGCTTCGGAAAGTTCCGCAGGGATCTCCACTTCGGTCGGTGGAGTCGCCGGAAAATTGAGATCGATGAAGTCGCCGTCGCGTGTGCAGGTCAACACGCCGCTGCGCGTCTGAAAACGCAACGGCAATTCCTTGGAAACCAAGTCAGACGACCACAAAGCGTGAGCTGTCGCTAACGTGGCATGCCCGCAAAGATCCACTTCCACGGTCGGAGTAAACCATCTCAACTCAAGACCATCATCGAGCTGCCGCACAAAAGCCGTTTCCGACAGATTCATCTCGCTGGCCAAAGACTGCATCCACTTCGGATCAGCCTCCGCTTCCAGCCAGCACACCGCTGCGGGATTGCCACCAAAGGGACGATTTGTGAAGGCGTCAACCTGCCAACAACGGATTGAGGTCATCTTGTGCTTTCGCTGATTGTTTCTGGCTTCGCTAACGACATAGAGACTCGAAAAAGAAATCGCTGCCGTCAAGCGTAAACGGCGGTAATCAAGCCACCCGACGCACCATGATATCGTCTGACTTGGCGATGCGATCTGTTTGTGGCTAGATTGATCACTGCGCGAGAATGCCTTCCCGTTTCGATCCCTCGAAGATCCTCTACAGGCCCATCACTGCCATGATTCAATTCGACTGCTCGCGACGTTCGTTCCTCAAAACTTCTGTTGCGCTCGCCGGAACAACCGCACTGATCGCGGACTCGATCAACGCCCATGCGGACGACACCAGCAGACCGCTCTTTGCCTACGTCGGCACTTTTAGTTCTCCGTTAAAAGATGTCTTGCCGACGCAGGTGGATCTGCCTCCTGGCAACGGGCGTGGGATCCACATCTTTCAAGTCAACCGGCAGTCGGGGGCGATGACACCCAGTGGCATCTACGAATTAGGAAGCAGTCCCAGTTGCCTGGTATTGAACTCAAGCGGAACGCTTTTGTATTCAGCCAACGAAACGGACCGGGTGGGCGACAGCAAAGAAGGAACGGTCAGCGCATTCTCCATAAACCGAGCCGACGGACAGTTGACGCTGCTCAACACCGTTCGTTCCGGCGGCGCTGGCCCGACCTATGTGAGCATCCACCCCTCGGGGCGTTTTCTCTTGGTTGCCAACTATTTTGGAGGCTCAGTCGCGGTCGTTCCAATTCTGCCCGATGGTCGTCTCGGTGTCCCTGCTGACATCAAGAATGATTCTGGCAAGATTGGCCCCACGAAGGCGACCAATGCCCCTCCCGGCAGCTTTGCGTTCAGTGGACACGACCGCACACACGCTCACATGATCCAAGCCGATCCCTCCGGGCGCTTCGTCCTGCATGTCGATCTCGGTTTGGACCAGATCTTCGTCTGGAAGATCGATGACAAGACCGGCGCGTTGACTCCGAATGAACACCACACCGTTTCGCTGCCGCCAGGAGACGGACCACGGCACTTTCACTTTCACCCCAACCGCCGCTGGTTCTACTCGATTCAGGAGGAAGGTTCGACAATCGTCCTGTTTGACTTCGAGCCGCGAACGGGTCAGTTGATGTCTCGACAGACGATCTCCACGCTGCCAGAAGGGTTTGCCGGCAGTAACTTCTGTTCCGAAATCCTGGTCTCGTCCGACGGGAAGTTCGTCTACGCTGGCAACCGCCTGCACGACAGCATCGGTATCTTTTCCGTGGGTGCCACAGGGGAACTGACATACCTGGGCGAAGAAGGGACTCGAGGAAACTATCCGCGCAGCTTCAACTTCGATCCGACTGGCCGGTACCTCTATTGCTGCAATCAACGTGGCGATAACATCGCAGTCTTCCATGTGGATCGCAAAACCGGCGGATTGAAATTCACCGGCCACTACGCGGCCGTCGGGAACCCGTCAATCATCGTCTTCCGGGATGCAAACGCGAACTGAAGACGTTGACGCAAATGGCTTCTAGAACCCCCAATGGTTTGCGGAAAGGCACGCTCGACAGTCCCTTTTCAAAGCTACCAACCCGACTCTTTTTGTCATTGTCATCCCCTCCTTGTTGTGGCTCCCAACTCCATTGGGCAAACAGTATCTGAGAAAGCCTTCCGCGGCTACGGATTTCCGTATCGAGTGATCATCGAGCGAATTGAGAATCTCTGCTTGTGCGACATTTCGGTATCGTGAATCGTCCGGTGCTCGGCGTCAGGACAAATGGTGCCAGTGAGTCGGTCGACCGCCAATGGCCACACGACTACCATCTTGCTTGTCGGGTATGATCGTCTGTGGAACGCTGAACCCTATTTTCTATTTCTACCCAAATCTGAACGAATCAATACTCATGCGATTGCTCCTGCTCCCCATCATTTTGGTTGCTCCTTGGATCGTGATAAATCCGGTAAAGGGTGCTGAGGCCGAATCGATCGTCAAGAAGACGTTGCGTGCTGGTGAGCCCACCGAAGCCGATTTGCAGCGCGCTCGGACGGTGCTTAGTGCCTGGGAAAATGAGGATTCGCAGAAGAGTCCGCGAGTGATGCGGATTGTTTATTGGAGTCCGGCAGATCGGGAGCCTCAGCCAGAGTTTCGGGCTCGGCTGACTCGGGTGATGCAGGACATTCAGGAGTTTTATCGGCGGGAGATGGCGAGTTGGGGATTTATCGGCCGCAGCATTCAATTGGAGTTGGCGGAGGATGGCTTATTGAAGATTTACGAAGTCCAGGGGAAACTGAAGTCGGAAGAATGTAGCGAAGCGGACAGCAAGGACGGGCAGGAGATTCGGCGAGATAGCTTGCGGGCGCTGCGGGATGCGGGGGTGAACGGGGACAAAGAGACGATGGTGATCTTCTGCAATCTGGCCGATTGGGATCCTGTCAAACGGACGATGAGCCATCACAGTCCGTACTATGCGAGTGGTGATAATCGAGGTGGCACGGCGTGGCAGGTCGATTCTCCGCTCTTGGACTCGGCGTCGTTGAGCATGGAAGATCAGCAGCTTGTCGATCGGCAGTATGGCAAGATTTCGCTGGGGAAATACAACAGCATTTTCGTGGGTGGGGTCTGCCATGAACTGGGGCATGCGCTGGGGTTGCCGCACTGTAAAGAGTCGGGGGCCGAACGTACTGTTCGAGGGACTTCGCTAATGGGGGGCGGGAATCGGACCTATGGCGATGATTTGCGCGGAGAAGGACGTGGCTCGTTTCTGACGCTACCGGATGCGTTGAAGCTGGCTGGACATCCGCAGTTTTCTGGTTCGATCAAACAGATCGAAACGAGGGCGTCGGCAACGTTTTCGGAATTGAAGCTCAGTCCGAACGCCGAGGGGCTGCAGGTGTCTGGCCATGTGCAGGCGAATCTTCCCGTGCACGCGGTATTGGCCTACGCCGACCCCGAAGGGGGATCAGACTACGACAGTGAGATCGCTGCCGCGGTCCCGCAGGAGAATGGTCGTTTCACCTTACAGTTGCCACGATCGCCGAAGAAAGATATTCGCGCCGCGCTGCATTTCGTGGCGGTGTGTGCGAATGGTGCTGCGACCGCTTCGGTATGGTCGGCTCAGAGCTATACGCTACAATCGCGGATCAAGGCCGACTCCAGCTACGATGTCTCGAAGGCGATGGAGAAGTTGGAACTGGACCAGCATCTGGTTGCTTTCCGCGAAGGCAAATTGACACCTGCTGCGATGACTGAGTTGTCTTCTCCGCTACAGGCGCTCCTCAAACGGTTGAGTACACCTGACAACGCGACTGGTAAGCCGACGCCGTCCGCTGTGCCCGAGACGATCAAGATGCTGCCACTGTCAGATGTGGCTCCTCTGACTGCCAAGACGGGCTGGGGCGGCGTCCACTACGACCGCACCAACGACGGCAATCCGCTGATCGGTCCTGACGGCGTATTGGCGCATGGACTCTATGCGCATGCGGATTCGGTTTACGAATATGATCTGGGTGGCAAATGGAAAACGCTGACCGGAGTGGGCTGTGTCTTGGATGGAGCTCACGGTTCTGTGGAAGCCACGATCCTGGGCGATGAGAAACAACTGTGGAAGTCGGGTCCGCTGAAGCCGGGGGACAGCAAGCCGTTCACGGTGGAGGTGACGGGGATCAAAACGCTGAAGCTGGAGATCAAAGGTGTCAAAGGTAATAGCGGAGCTTGGGGGGCGTGGGGTGAGCCGATCCTGAGTCGATGACTAGCGCCCCATTGCGAGCGAAACCGATCGCTCATTGAGAGGCGAAATAAGGAACGGGTCTCGCGATTGAAATGTGGTGCGTGAGACCCGTGATGTCATTGGCAACATTGAGTCGCTTCAATCGCCGCTAGTGCTGATGGCACTTGCGTGTCGCGTTGAAACATCGGTTAGACTAAGTGATTTTCTGCTCGCGGGGCCACAGTCACGTGGGATGCGCTCTAGAAATCTCCAACGACGTTGCCGTCGCCGATATTTCCGAGATAGTTGTAGGTCGCAAAATCCACGTTGTTGCTGATGAAGCGGACAGCACCGTCACCCATCAAGAAGTGGGCTCCGCCGGTGTGGTAACTGCTGGCACCCATGTTTACCTGGTAGGGTTGAAGTCCCGTCGGTCCGCCACCCACGTTGTCGGCGGTTGTCAGGTTCATGTTGGGACTGTTGATTTTCGTGGTGGTCGTCAGGATGTGAACGTTGGATGAGAACATGCCACCCCACATGCACATTTCTCCTCGTCGTTCACCGAGCAGGAGCGAGTTGCTCGTTCCGTCGACGAAATCGCGAAGGTTTCGACTGACAACCCCATCCGTAAATGCACCAGCGGCATAGGCAGGGTTGTCGGTTTGCCAGACCGTATTGGGCATGTCGCAATAGCTGTTTGCTCCTGCAGCACAATCGGGGCTGGGACCCCCGAGCCAGGGAACGTCGCGCGACCCGCCAGCACTCGGTGCATAACACATCGGAGACCCATTGTAAGTCTGAGACCCACTACGCGGAGATGCTTGCCACGCGATACCACCGAATGCCGTCGTACGTGATGCGTAGGGGTTACTCGGGCAACCTTGAAAGCCAAAAATCCGGTTGTTGATCAACGAGAAATTGGAAGGAGAAGTAGAGGAGTTGTCAGTGATCGAGAAGTTGAAATTGATACTGTTGTACAACGGTGCCTGATCAATGTAAGGGAGGACAAATTCATTCCACGTGTGGGAGGCTCCGCCCGCTGTCGGGATCGCGGCGCCGGAGGGCGGGTAGTTCTCTGGTTGCCCACCGACCGCGTACGGGAATCTTTGCGCCGTATCATGGTAGTTATGCAGCGCCAGACCCAATTGCTTGATATTGTTCTTGCATTGCGTGCGACGAGCTGCCTCACGCGCCTGCTGAACAGCAGGCAATAGCAGCGCGATGAGAACTGCAATGATCGCAATGACGACCAGCAGTTCAATTAACGTAAAACCTCGACGAGACAAAGACGATTTCAACATCTGGATTCCTGAGAACGGAAAGGAAAAAAGACGAGTCGCGGATATGGATTTGGCCGACCGCGCATTCATGAAATGTATGATTGATTTAAGCCACAATCCGTCGATCCTCTCATGTGTCGCTGACGAATGTGCATGATTCAAAATTCAGGATGCGACTGTCACAATAGCCCGCTTGTCATGACGGATGCGGGTGATGGAAAGAGGGCTGCACCTGGTGAATGTCGCCTATTTTGAAACCAGTTCCAGTTTGACGGGCGGCATCCCTTTTTTCACTTCGACCTCAAGCCCCGATTGCTTGATGTCGAGATATTTTTCGGGGACGAGGCTGACTGGCTTTTTGGTCATGTCACTGGGGTTCGTCGAACCGGTTTTCGCTTGCTCAAACGATTGCACACTGACTTTGTATTGACCAGCGACGATACCGGGTGCCGACGCGGTGGTTGCCACCGTAAACTTGCCATCTTTAATTGGGCCAGTCGCAGGCTGCCCCGCTGATGGAGTGGTGGGAGCAAAACTGACGATCCCCTGCTTCAAGGGGACACCGTCGAGCGTGATGGTTCCACTGCAGGGAACCAGGTTAGCAATCGGTTTGATGTCCCCGGAGCCACCGCAACCCAAGGCAAAAAGGACCATTAGCGAACCAGCGATCTGGCAACAGGCTTTAGAAACCATGATTGCGAATATTCCAAACAGGGAAAGAAAAAATGGGCATCTTGAAGAGATGCGCACGCTCAAGGTAAGCCACAGTCAAATTAAGTGATACTGACAAATGTTGGTAGGCGGGGAGCGAAACTGACTGGATCAGGCCGTCAAGTTTCCTAATGCATTCTCGAATGCAATCGTCCCACCAAAATGGGAACGTCCGGACAATCTGCGCGGCAAAGGAGTATAGAGTCGCCTTAACGGAGGACAATTCGGATTTAGGTGGAATTCAGGCTGATTTCTACGACATGAATAAAAAGCCATGCCGTGTGAGATCGTGGCTACGACAATTTGTCTGACGGTGACGCGAGATTGGACGAAATTGGGTTCCGGGCTGTTCCCTGAATTTGGAGCCGACCGCAAAGAACCAACTGATCTTGCGATCTAATGAACAGAGCCACTTGCTGGTTGCCGCAAGTGGCTCTGTTCTCAATCGATTATCAGCTTCGGAGTACCATAGACGTCACATGTTGATTTCGAATCCCTTGCGGTTTTCGCGGGCCAGGAACGAGTTGGCCTGAGCGTCGCCGATAATTTCTCGCTTGACGGGATCCCACTTCAATTCACGGCCCAGACGCATTGAGATGTTGGAGAGATGGCAGATTTCGAGCATGCGGTTGTGTGACCAGACGTCGGAGATCGGTTGCTTGCGGGCCTTGATCCCTTCGATGAAGTTGATCGTATGATTTCCGCTGACTTTGCCGCCGTAGATCTTTTCGATCGCTCCTTCGGGGAGTGGCTTGTCCTTGAGGTCTTCGACGGGCTTGCCGGTGAGTTTGCCGCGGTTGACGAAGATTCGACCTTCCGTTCCTTCGAACAGAATGCCGTTGTCCCCTTCACTGGTGATGATCATCTCCACGTCGTTGGGCATGTCGACCCGGATGGTGAACTGAGTCGCCGCGTTGTACTGGTCGGCGACCGTGGGGTTGCCGTCCTTGTATTCAACTGGCAGTTTGTAATCGACGGGGGTGATCTTGCTTGGTCCAGTATCGGTCGCGCCGAGTGCCCAGCAGGCGATATCGACGTGGTGAGCGCCCCAGTCGGTCAGCTTGCCGCCAGAGTACTCGTGCCAGTTGCGGAACGAATAGTGGCAGTTACTGTAGAGCGGTACGCCACCGCCGTAACCTTTTCGCATTTCCGGCAGAGCCCGATACGGAACCTTGGGGGCGGGGCCGAGCCAGAGGTCATAGTCAATCTGTTCGGGAGCATCCACCGCCGTAATGACAGGCGATGATTCCATGCGGTCGATGCCGCAGGTCACCTTTTTGACCGTGCCGATGCGCCCGTCTTTGATGATGGCGATCGCTTTGAGGAAACGCTGGTCGATTTCGGTGCGCTGCATCGTGCCGACCTGGAAGACTCGTCCAGTCTGCTTGACGAACTTCTCGATCAGCTTGCCTTCGTCGATCGTCAATGTGAGCGGCTTTTCACAGTAGACGTCTTTGCCCGCGAGCATGGCTTCGATGGCAATCTTCGTGTGCCAGTGATCGGGTGTGGCGATCATGACCGCGTCGATATCTTTTCGATCGAGGATCTTACGATAATCCTTGTAGCCATCGGGCTTCTTGTTCTGACGCTTTTCGGCCTTGGCGATGTTTTCGGCAAGGACGTTAGCGTCGACATCGGCGAACGCGGCGAAGTCGGCGACACCGAACGACTTGTTCGTGATCTCCCAGCCCTGATTGCGCAGGCCGATCGTCGCAAAGACCGGGCGTTCACTCGTCGACTGAAAGCCGAATGCCCGATGAGGCGACGGCAGCAGGATGCTGGCGGTTCCGGCGGCGGCGATGCCTTGCAGGAACTGGCGACGTGATGTTTGTCGAGAGGTTGCCATGAGACGAATATCCTTGGGGTAAAACGAGGGTGACTACTTGCAGGCGCGTCTGTAAGTTATTCGCAACTGACCGTTCCGTGAATGCTGGCGGAGGGCAATTTCCATCGCCGTGTCAATGTCGACGATATCACAAATCATCGGCCGCTTGAATTCGCGGAGATCGACTGTTGAATGTTAGGCCACCTGCAAGTGATTTGAATGCTACCGCAAGGTCAACAAAAATCGCCGTTACGGGTGTGTGGAATGCAACGCCGTGAACGATTGTCTCCGTTAAATAAACGTGATGTGCCACTGGTTGGCCGCTTCGGACAACCAGTGCGATTGCTGTCGAGAAACCATCGAAAAAGGTGTTTCTGACTGCTTTTGAGTTCACGTTGGCGTCAAGGCGGGCCGAACAGGTCACCTTGACGATCAACTCGCATCGGCACTGGTTGTCCGAAGCGGCCAATCAGTGGCACGTCTCTTGTAATTCAACGCACGAAAAATCGTTCACGGCGTTGGGTGAAACGGCGGCGGATGGCCTACGTACCGCAGAATGTCCGGTAGTCGCATTCGTCGGTCGGTGGCTCGCGATAAACTGCGGAGTCGGCCCCGGCTTCGAATGGTTTGGCGAGGACTGCGAGGAGGCGTTCCAGTATCGACAAATCGTTCTTGTTCTCGGCTGCGGCGAGGGCTTCCTCAACGCGGTGGTTGCGGGGAATGACTGCTGGATTGACGTCCCTCATCGCGGCCTGAACCACGGTGCTCGGTCGGCTCTCCTGGTTGAGACGAAGCTGCCATTGGGCATGCCATGTTTGGAAGGCTGGATCTCGATAGCGTTCTCCGGCTGGCACCTCATCCGCGGAGAGATCGCGGAAGGTTTTGGTAAAATCAACTTTGGCATTCTGCATCCAAGTCAGCAGTGACTGAGCGAGTTCGAAGTCGCTTGCCTCGGCATTCTGCAGACCCAGTTTGGCCCGCATTCCCATTAGCCAGTACTGCTGGAAGAGAGCCGGATACTGATTGAGTGCGTCGGTCGCAATGGCAATTGCCTTTTCCTGGTCGGGATCAAGCAGCGGGATCAGGGTTTCGGCGAAGCGGGTCAGGTTCCACTGGACGATGGGGGGTTGGTTGCCGTAGGCGTAGCGGCCGGCGTGATCGATCGAACTGAAGACCGTGGTCGGACTGTAGGTGTTCATGAACGCACACGGGCCGTAATCGATAGTCTCGCCCGAGATTGCCATGTTGTCCGTGTTCATCACGCCGTGGATGAAGCCGACGAGTTGCCAGCGGGCGACGAGTGCGGCTTGTCGGTCCATGACGGCGCGGAAGAACTCCACGTATCGGTTTGGTGAGTCTGGCAGATTCGGATAGTGGCGATTGATCGTGTAGTCCGCCAGCACTCGCAAGTTTGCTTCGTCGCCCCTGCCCGCGACGTACTCGAACGTGCCAACTCGAATGTGACTGGCGGCAACACGGGTCAGGACCGCCCCTTTTCGCCGGGTCTCTCGCATGACGGGTTCGCCCGTGGTGACGACGGCGAGGCTGCGTGTGGTGGGAATGCCGAGGGCGAACATCGCCTCGCTGATGATGTATTCGCGCAGCATCGGTCCCAGCGCGGCACGGCCATCTCCACGACGCGAGAATCGTGTCTGGCCCGAGCCTTTGAACTGAATATCAACGAGTTGACCCGACGGCGTCAGGTGTTCGCCCAGCAGAATCGCGCGACCATCGCCGAGCATCGTGAAGTTGCCATATTGGTGTCCCGCATAGGCCTGCGCGATTGGTAGGGAACCGACTGGCAGATCCTGACCTGCGAACAGTGACGCGGCAGCCTCAGGCGACAGCCCATCAAGGTGAAGCCCGAGTTCGTCTGCCAGGCGACGGTTTAGAATCACGACCCGAGGGGCTGCGACAGTGGCCGGCTTGGCTGGCGCGAATAAGACTTCAGGCAGGCGTGCGTAAGTATTGTCGAACTGCCAGCCCATTTGGTTTTGTTCGGCAACTGACGCTGTCATTGTTCGCGATCTCATTGTGCAAGTGATGGTTCCAATGGGTCGCATTATAGGCGACGAGATGTGGCAAGGAGAGTCTGAATGCGAAATCTCCCGGCCTGAGCTTTGTCCACGTTGCGTCCCAGTTGGAGTAGCATTCGGGCACCTTTCGCCAACAGTCGGCAGGTTCAGGCGATGTATCGGTGGCAACCTGGCCGGAAGCGGAAAGGGGCGATTTGCGATCTCCGTCTCTTTCACGTAACGTGTTCGTCAGGCAAACCGATTCGCTCACTTCGGAGAAGCCGATGGCGTTCCATCATGTCGTCCCGTGGACAAGGGTGATCGATGTTCGGCGTGCCTCCCATCAAGGCGGTCCTGTTTGTTTTGCTCGCTGTACTGGTTGTGGCGTTCTCCATTGTCTGGGTGTCTGACCTGCGCCGCAGGGGGCGAGGGAGTGGACCGACGGCGTATCAGGTGGTGGTCGGCTTCATCACCGATTTTCTAGACACACTCGGTATTGGCTCGTTCGCGATGACCACCACATTGTACCGACTGCGGAAGTCGGTCCCGGACGAGTTGATTCCGGGGACACTCAACGTGGGACATTGTCTGCCGACGATTGTTCAAGCGTTCATCTATATCGCCATCGTCGAAGTCGAGATTTGGACGCTGGTCCTCACTATTTCGGCAGCAGTGCTCGGTGCCTCTGTAGGAGCGGGATTCGTCATACGATGGCCGCGACGACGGATTCAACTTGGCATGGGACTGGCGCTTTTGGCCGCGGCGGGGCTGATCCTGGCACGTCTGACGCAACTGCTGCCACCGGGCGGCGAGGCGAATGGGTTGGAGGGAGGGTATCTGGCCGCGGCGCTGATCGGCAACTTCGTGTTTGGCGCGCTGATGATGATCGGCGTGGGGGCCTATGCCCCAATCATGATTATGGTCAGTCTGCTGGGAATGAATCCCGCCACGGCGTTTCCGATCATGATGGGGTCCTGCGCATTCCTGATGCCTGTGGCCAGCATCCGGATCATTCGTGCGGGAAAGTATGACCCTGCTGCGGCACTTGGATTGACCATTGCTGGCATTCCGGGCGTGCTGCTGGCGGCACTCATTGTCAAAGAGTTGCCTTTGGAAGCGGTCCGATGGCTCGTTGTCGTGGTGGTGATCTATACGGCATTGTCGATGCTGTGGGCCGCCAGCCGCGAGAAATCGGCAATCGCAAGTTGAGCCACGCACAACTTGAGATCGCTCAGTTTCGGCGAGCTTCGTAGATCCGATCGCATTGAGCAATGTTCGGGATCACACAACTCTGCACTTGACAGGAAACACCACCGTCAAAACAATAGTTGTTTAGACGTTCGTTGGTGAAGACTGAACTTCGTGAGACTGGGAGATGCCTGTCGCTGGCATTGTTTGGTGATTCACCCGCTCGTGAAATTGTGTCGATCATGCAGAAAGGATCGAGAAATGTATGAATCGTTTGCCAAATCGAGGCGTGTCTGGAAGTCGGGGTTTACGCTGATTGAATTACTGGTGGTGATTGCGATCATCGCAATTCTGATCGCGTTGCTGTTGCCGGCAGTTCAGCAAGCGCGGGAAGCGGCTCGGCGGCTGCAGTGTAGGAACAATCTGAAGCAGTTCGGGGTGGCGCTGCACAACTATCACGATGCCTTTTCGGCGTTTCCGCCTGCGTGCGTGCTACAACTGAGTCAGGTCGCCGACAGTTTTTCGGCTCATGCGAGGATCTTACCCTTTGTTGATCAGGGCAGCCTGCAGGCGCTGATCAATTTTTCGGTGAGCTACACCGCTCAGCCGCAAGTCGCGCAGACTCGCGTCGCGATGTTTCTGTGTCCGAGTGAGGTTCACGATCAGGCGAATACCACGACGGGGTTCACGCACTATCCCAGCAACTATGCGGTCAACTTCGGGACCTGGTTCGCGTGGGATCCGAACACGGGGGCGATCGGTGATGGAGCTTTTGGAGTGAATTCCAAGTTTAGTACTGCGAATTTTACCGATGGGACCAGCAACACGATTGGAATCGCCGAGGTCAAAACGTATCAGGCCCTGCTGCGAGACGGTGGTTCTCCGAATACTGTTGGTGTCGCGCCACCGTCAACCGGGGCCGAAGTTCTTGCCTATGGCGGGACGTTCGATCCCGTTCTCGCGCACTCTCAATGGGTGAATGGGATGATGGTCCAAACGGGGATGACGACCGCGTTTACTCCCAATACGACCACGACCTACATGAATGGTTCGTCTTCGGTCGATGTCGATTTCATGAGTAGCCGCCTGGGGATCAGTGCTACGAACTTGAGCTACGGAACGATGACCGCACGCAGCTATCACGCGGGAATCGTTCACGCGCTGCTGATGGATGGTTCGGTCCGCGCATTCAACAGCAATATCGATCGTGGAGTCTGGCGGGCGCTAGGGACACGTGCCAATGGCGAAGTGACGAGCGAATATTAGGAGTGGCTCATCGCAGTCTGCCGATGCCCTTTAGCCGCCCGAGTTCAGTCATAGCGGACAAGCTTCACCATCGACTGACGCGGGGTCGCTGTTCGGCTCGACGACGGCCAACTCTTGCTCCATAGAACTGGCATGCGCCCGCTTTCGACCGGCGAACAGGATGGCCAGCCCGATTGCGGCCGTGACGGCGAAGATGGCGATGATGGGTAGCCGGTCCTCGGGGGTGGCTGCACTGATGCCGGTCGAGATCACCGCGCCGACTCCCAGTTGAAAGAAACCCAGCAGGGCCGAAGCGCTGCCAGCATTCTTGCTGAAGGGTCCGATAGCCAGTGCCGAACCGTTCGGGTTGGTGATGCCGACACATGCCATGAATCCGAACATGACCGCCAGAGTCCCGCCGAGGCCCAACACGCCGGCCCATGAACCAGCCAGGAACAACACTCCGAAGACCGTCTGGGCGATCAGGAACCGGAAGAACAGCGTCTCACTCGACGAGCGGCGAAGCAGCACCACGTTAACCTGGCTGGCACCGATGAAACCGCCGGCCAGCAGGGCGAAGATCAGGCTGTAGACGCGCTGGCCCACACCGAATCCGTCCATGAACAGGACCGGCGAGCCAGCCACGAACGTGAACAGCCCTGCAAACGAAAATGCACCGGCCCCGGCGTAGGTGGCGAACCGGGGGTGGCAGAGGATCGCCCAGTATTCAGCCAGGATCGGGCCGGGGCGAAGTGAGATGTTCAGATCGGGAGTGTGCCCTTCCGGTAGCAGTGCGAGGACGAGCACCAGGATTCCGGCCACGATCGTTCCCAGGATGACGAATGCAGCCTGCCACCCGGCAACCTGGATCACCAACGTGCCAATGGTCGGAGCCATCAGTGGGGACACAGCGATGAACAGAAATAGCCGAGAGAGGACACGGGCGGCTTGATCGCGGGGAAAGAAGTCCCTAACCATCGCGATCGAAGCGACCTGAGCCACACACCCGCCCAGAGCCTGGACGAACCGCAAGGCGATCAACGTGTACACGTCAGGAGCGAAAGCACATCCGAACGAGGCGACGACAAACAGGCTCAGCCCAAACGTCAACGGCTTCTTGCGCCCGAACCGGTCGAGGAGCGGTCCGTAGACGACTTGTCCCAAAGCCAGTCCGATGAAGTAGCTGGATAGGGTGAGCGCGATGGTGGTGCTCGGCACTCCAAACTCCGCCGCCAACTCTGGGAAGGCAGGCAGATACATGTCGATGGCGAACGGGCTGACAACACTCAATGCACCAAGCAGTGAGATGACGAACAAGTCGGATCGTTTGGCGGGCAAGTCGGAGCTTTCGGGTAGTTCGGGCGGGAGGGAGAAAGGCGGGGGAGTGACAATTTCAATCTGGGTGGCACGTTTTTGGAGTCATCGACAAAGTCATGTCTTTGAGACAACTGTATTGCAAATTGCGAATTTCAAAATGCAAATTGAAAATTGACAGAGGAGAACAAAAACTAGGCACCTCTACTACTTCGATTTCTTCGCAGGCGGGCTTGGATTCTCTTTTATGGCAGGGGGCACGCTCTCGGTTTTAGGCGGCGGAAGGTATGGCAACAGACTGGCCTCGTATTTCGAATCGGACGAGACTTGGATGACGGTCATACGGACCTTGGTGGGAAAGAACTTTTCGTGATCCTTTCTCTTATGAGCATGACCGCTGCCACCACTGTTGTCCTTAATCACCAGGTGCATCTCCTTGATCCCCTGATCCCAAACGATCGAATCGTTTTGCCAGAACTTGGTCATGGAAATGTCCTGCTCGTAGACTCCGGCTTCCTTGTAGACCGGCGTGTTAAAGCAGCCATACCCTTTGTCGCGGCCCTTGTTGGGGATGTAGCACACGGACCAGGTCGTGGCTTCGCCGCCCGCCGGCTTTTCCAGCACCTCCAAGCGAACGTGTGCTGTCCCATTGCGGTAGTCGACTGGGCTGGTCCAGTCTTTGGGACGATCAGCGTTCATCAGTTTATCGCGAACGTAATAATGCGAGGGGCTCGGCTTGGAGTTATCTGCGTCATCCTTTGTGAACGTGAAGGTGGCATCGAACAGCACAAACTGCTCGGCTTGGGCAGAGGAAGAGCCCAGCCACAACGCGGCGAGACAAGCCCATGCCGACAGACTTCCGCGCGCGATTCGACTGCGGGTGCAAAGCATCGCTGTTTTCCCTCGATCAGGACATCGACTCAAGACATCTCAAACGCGTGGGCGGATCTCGTTGAACGAGACCCGTCGATTGGACGCGGTTCAGTACGCTTGACGATCGTATTCGGCCCCGAGAGACAATGCCAGACGGTGGAAGCCAGAGCGTCACGTCAAATGAATGGTCCCTTATTGGATGGAATCCATGCCGGCACGCGACAATTGAAAAGTATCACTCGATCCACTCAAGCCTCTTTCGCGACAGCCGCATCCCGCGCGGCGATGAGTTTGTTGATCGCTTCATCTGCCGGTCGGATCTCAAAAGGTCCCACCTTGACTCCCGGGTGTTTCGACATCAGCGAGATTGCGTGGTTCAAGTCGCGGGCTTCTAGCAGCAGTATGCCGCCGAGCGTTTCCTTGGTCTCCGCATACGGACCATCGGTGACTTCGACCTCTCCATCTTTCATCCTCAACGTGACGGCGTTACGTGCGGAGTCGAGTGCTTCTCCGCCCAGGAAATGCCCGCCTCGCCGAAGTTCATCGTCGTAGGTAAAGCATTCTTCCATCATTCTCAGCGCGTCTTCCTGCGGAATCGCAGCAAAAGAGGTCTCATCAATGAAGCCTAAACAGACGTATTTCATGGCAACTCCTCATTCTATGACTGCTTCCCGGCTGTG
Source organism: Schlesneria sp. (assembly GCA_028291515.1). Classification (GTDB taxonomy): domain Bacteria; phylum Planctomycetota; class Planctomycetia; order Planctomycetales; family Planctomycetaceae; genus Schlesneria. Next base: position 7,395 of record JAQGHU010000038.1, on the reverse strand, counting down.
CCTGGCATTGACTTCGGCCAAGCGAATTTCCAGTAGTCGAACGAGCCGGGCTGAAATCGACACCGCAGACGATGTTTCTCAATAAAACAGCTTATCGGGTCAGCTCGTCGATTCGTGCCGCCAGAAAGCGCTTCTCTGGTTCCAGTCGGGCTAACTCGTGGGCCCGCTGAAACGCCATCAAGGCGTCTGGCATTTTGCCCGCCCGTCGAAGCAGTTCGCCACGTGCCGAGTGGACGAACTGGTATTTGTCGAGTTCTCCCCTGCTGAGGATGCGCTCAATAATCTCCAGGCCCGCTTCTGGACCGTCCCGCATCGCAACCGCGACCGCCCGATTGAGTTCGACGATCGGTGATGAATCGATTCGCTGGAGCACGGAGTAAAGCACGACAATCTGATTCCAGTCGGTCTGCTTGACCGTGCGGGCCTCGGCATGGATTGCTGAAATTGCGGCTTGGATTGTGTACGCGCCGAACCTTCGCGACCGAAGTGCTTGCTCCACCAGCGTCGTGCCCACGGAAATCATCTCCTGGTCCCAACGGGAGCGATCCTGGTTTTCCAACAGAATGATTTCCCCGTCTCTGGAAACACGCGACTCCCTTCGCGATTCGTGCAGCAGCATCAAGGCCAGCAGCCCTTTGACTTCCGGATCGGGAAGCAATTCAAGAAGTAGCCGTCCCAGTCGAATGGCCTCGGCGGTGAGATCAACCCGGATCAACGACTCGCCCTGCGACGCCGCATAACCTTCGTTGAAGACCAAATAAATGGCAGACAGCACCGCGTCGAGTCGTTCGGGCAGGTCGACAAGAGACGGCATGACAAAGGGGATTTCGGCCTCACGAATCTTCGCTTTCCCGCGGACAATTCGCTGGGCCATCGTCGCCTTGGAAGTCAAGAATGCATGGGCGATCTCCTCGGTCGTCAGTCCGCAAACCTCGCGAAGCGTCAATGGCACTTGCAGTTTTGGGTCAATCGCGGGATGACAACAGGTGAAGATCAGACGCAACCGGTCATCCTCTATCTCAGTCGCTGCTCGGGCGGCATTTTCATCGGCCACCTCTTCCAATCGCGAAGCGATTTCAGGCTGAAGCACCTTCAGCTGCCCTTTTCGACGTAGCGAATCAATCGCTTTGAATTTTCCGGTGGAGACCAACCACGCTCTCGGGTTTGCCGGCCACCCCTCTTGTGGCCAAATCTCAATAGCGGCCGCGTACGCCTCATGCATGGCATCGTCCGCCAGATCAAAATCATTCAATAGTCGGACTAGTGAAGCAAACACGCGACGGGACTCGGTACGGTAGAGTTCGTCGATCTGATCACGGATCGTTGCCGGACGCATTCCTGAATCAAGCCTCCAGTGATGATGAAGACATTGTGGCGGTCGGCTTTGGAGAAACGGCGATCGCCTTGGTGTACGGAAGTTAACGCCTCGTTCGATGACTTTTCTTACTGGGTGATCCCAAGCTTGCATGCTGTCGCGGCCATGTCACAAATGCATACAACTACTTCAAAGTGCCTTCGGGTTGCTGAACCATCGTTATCCCCTGGCCAATCTGCCCAGAAATTCGGCGATATCCGAATTCCGCAATGATGGCGTTGCATTGGAGATGCGTTCCTTCCTGCAGCAGGTGACATTCGTATTATGTTCAGAGAATTGCATGCGGCTGCTCTCACCGTCGTCTTCTGGACTTTAAGATATCCAACGGATAGTTTGTCAGGCTAGTCGATCCCAGGCGATATGCGAGAAACGATTCAAAATAAACGCCGTCTTGAGGGTGCGCGACGTGGCCTACCAATCGACCGTCGAATCTGCTCGTCAAGCATTGATCATTCCTAGTAAACAAGGCAGGATTGAGAGTTTAATTAAATCGGCGGTTCCAATCTGAGTCAGCTTGATGTGTCGGTTCGCAGCGGGATATTTCGTCAATGATCATTGCAAGATGTCCGGTATGCTCGCACGAGGTCAAAGCTCCGGAGTCGTTCGTTGGCAAGAAAGTGCGATGCAAATCCGAAGAGTGCGGTGAGGTGTTCCTTATCACCGGGGCACCATCGCTTGAAACTTTACCGCAACCGCCTGTCGATCTGACGATTCCCGAAGCACCGGCGTTCATGAGTCTTGGCTTTGCCACTGAAAAGGGTGCAAACGCAGCAGAGCCGTCAATCCCTGCTGCCGCGGATGTTCGTTACCCCAACCTGCAGAAATATCTGCGTGCGGGCAGGGTCGTTGCAATGACTCAATTGGGCGTGACAATGACCATTTCATGCACGATCCTGCTGCTCTCGTTCATCTATCCCCTTTCCCAGAAATACAGCTTCCAGGGGGGCATGTTTGTCATCCTGATAGGAGCCGGCGTCAGCGCTCTGACTGGACTGGCAGGCTACCTTATATTTGTCTTCTGTATGGCTGGAATTGAATTTGTACATGTGATCATCGATATTGAATCAAATACGCGTACTCCTCAATATCACGACTTTGAAGAATGATGCGATGTCATTGCCGTTCGATCGGCCGACTTTGCTGATGCTCTTCTGGGTTGTGATGTTCGCGGCCGGATGCAGTAAAGCCCAGCAGTGCTGAGACTGGCAGTGGGCCAAATCTACTCGGGCTTTTATAGGTCGATCGGATTTTCATGATTTCTTCGGCGTCAAATGCTCCCACGCTCCTTTCTCGCGTCACTTGTCCACAGTGCTTCAGCAAGTTTTTGCCAGAAGATATTCTGTGGATCAGCGAGCATCAGGATTTGTCGATCTTGGACAACCGTGTCCCGCAAGGACAACTGCGGTTTCTACCGAGCCGATTCACCCCCCAGGCCGAAGCATTGGACCCTCGCGGCATGCGGTGCCATCGACTGGCGTGTCCTACGTGCCACCTCGAGATCCCTCGGCCCCTGCTGGAAATGGAGCCGTATTTCCTTTCCGTGCTGGGCAGCCCTGGCAGTGGCAAAAGCTATTTCCTGGCCGCAATGACTCGGCAGCTTAGGCGACTCTTGCCCATCAAGTTTGCGACAGCATTTGCTGATGCCGATGCCACGATCAACCTGCGGCTAAAGAAATTCGAATCCGACTTGTTCGCCAACCGCAACCCGGATCAGCTTCAAGAACTGCGTGAGCTAATCGGCAAGACGCAACTGGAAGGCGATGGATACTCGGCGGTGAATTTCGGCACCCAATCGGTCAGCTACGCGTTGCCGTTCATCTTCAACCTTCGATTGGAGGACCATCATCCCAATTTGAAGCGTCGCGGCGTCGGACGTACCATTTGTCTGTTTGACAATGCGGGCGAGCACTTTCTACCCGGGATGGATTCTTCCAAAGCCCCCGTCACCAGGCATTTGGCCGAATCCAGGATGCTGTTCTATGTCTTTGATCCACTACAGGACAGTCGCTTCCGCAGGTTAGACAAGTCCCTAGAGGCAGGCACGGTCGACAAATCGCATCTAGGTTCGCAGGAAGGCGTCTTCGGAGAAGCCGCGACTCGAATTCGACGATATGCCGGTCTCTCGACAACTCAAAAGTATCCCAAGCCCGTTGCCGTCGTCGTGACCAAATGCGACCGCTGGATGCACCTTGTCTACAGTTCGATTCAAGATCGAAGTCCGATCGTGCCTTGGACGATGACAGACTCCGATGGCGTGTCTCATCAAACTCACGCCGTCGATGTCGGCCTGGTCGACTACATCTCCAATGGGATCCGGGAGCTGTTGATTTCTACTTGTGCGGAAGTGGTGGGGGCTGTCGAAAGTTTCTCCGATTCCGTTCGCTACATCCCTGTCAGCGCCACAGGTTGGAACACGGATGTCGACTCCCTGACTGGCCAGGCAGTGATGCGTCCCGGAGAAGCAGAACCGTTCTGGGCAGAAGTACCGTTCCTGTATGCGTTGGCCAGCAGTTCACTGGGACTCGTTCCCAAGATCCGAAACGTTTACGAGGAATAACAGCAAAATCATCGCCGACGGATTGTAGGACGCGGTACACCTGACACAACGCACAGCGACGGCTTATGACCATTAGGGATGCAAGATGAGTTTTGAGATCCTCTACACTTCCGCTCCCTCAGGACTGCGCCCTGGCAGCAGCGGATATTGCACCGTTCTGAGCAGCCGTGGAGTTCCGGCTCCGACTGTGGAATTGTTGGAGACGTTGAGCGGTTATCGCCATCTGTTTCCGCTCGGACATCCGCAAGCGTTGCTGAACCCGGTGAATTTTGGCCACTATGTCATGCGAATTAGTGGCCGTCGGGAACATGTGTTGTCGCGCGTCTCTGATTTCAAGTTGGACTATACGGGTCGATCAAACAAGCTGGCACACCACATCGTGGTGGATGAGATCGCGGCAGTTCCCACTGGCCCCGCCTGGCTGCTGAAACGTCCCGACTGGATACGCGACAACTGGAACGGGGAAGTTGGGCTCTCTGATGGCAATCGGATTCCCGCGCCTGAGGTCCGATCGGCAGTTCCATGCTCTACCTGGGCGCGGGTGGCTGGTGATGCTGGATGGGCAGGTGTCCTGGCAGAATCGTTCCTGGCAGATCCGAATCGAAAGGTCTTCCTGATTTATCAGCCTGGAACTGATGTGCTGGCCCTGTTCGACGAAGCCATCGCGTTGTTACCCGAATCCAAGCGATGGGACGTGACCTTTGCAACGTTTGGAGCGGCGCTGCCAGCGACAGTCGAATGCTTGTGGAATGGAGTTGTGGCGGGATCTGCAGAGGTCGATCAGAGCCGTAAATTCATCAATGCGTTGCGAATTGACTTGACGGCAAAGAATGCGAAAGCACAGGGCGGGGCACTGGTGACTGCCGCCCGCACGGGAATCACGTCGGCAACTCAGTTGTCAGTGAGTCGAATAGCGTCGCCTCCGAAATTGCCGAAGAACACTGTCGATCGGGAAATGTCAGAGGATGTCCTTGAATCCACAACCACACTGAACAGACCGGCTGGTCAGCGCGATCGAAAGATCCCACCTTCACTGCCGTCCGCCCGCGCCAGATCCGCCACTCAGACCGATGCCGGTGTGATGCGGTACATCACGGGCGCCATTGTCGGTGGTGCTGTCATCGCGATCATCGTGTCAGTAGTTCTCATGTCTCCGAAACCCGAACCGACTGATACGAATCACCACTTAACCGAGTTGACCTCTGCGGAAAATCAAACGCCAATCATCGGAGTTCAAGGAACCTCACTCCCCGCATCTGTGCCGGTTACAGGGCATGCTTCCCGGCAAACGCCAACAATGCCGACGACACCCAATACTGCGAATGATGATCCCGACAAGACGGCTACACCGCCGGCAACTGTTCAGTCTTCTGGCGATCCGCCCGCGAATATTCCGCCACCCGGCCCTCAGGCTGCTGGACATGAAAAGAAGCGCGAAGATGAGAAAGGCGGCAAGACCAAGGTCTCTAATACGCCATTGGCCATCTGCACGAAGACACGCGTCAAGGCCGAGAATGGAGATCAATGGCAGACGAGTTTTGTATTCTCGGCCAAATCGAAGAGTGAAGCGAAAAGCATTCGTTTTCTGGTACCAGTCGACAGCAACAACAAGGTTGTCGCCAGCTTTGCCAGCGCCACCGCCAAAGTGGAAGCAGAACCAGCGAACGAGAATACGGTGGTTCTGGAGATCACGAAAGCAGGAAAACAGTGGGACGACAATCATGCCTTCAAGGTGTCGATCCCGACCGCCGGGGATTCGGCAGACAACCGTGAATCGTTTGACCTTCAATCGGAATCTGAAGTCGTCATGACGGGCCCGAGGCTCGACAAGGTGCTCGCATTCGCATTTTCTGGTTGTGTTCTGGAGGGTGAACGCCCCAATCTAATGCTGTTCCATGCGCCGCCGCTCCATTGGCCAGGCCCTCTGGTGCTGCATAGAGCAGGGAAAGTCAGCCAATCAGACGGGAAGGCAGAATTGTACGAAACTCCCCTACTTGGCATTCCAGACGGCAACCGGGACAAAGACGTGCGGGACAACGCGGATCACCTGAAGAATGATCTTTTGAGGTATGTGATGGAATGTCCCAACCTGTTGGCTATTCACGATCTTGTCGTAACGATCCCCAACAACGGAGAAATTTCGTGGGGAGGTTCGCGAAATGAAAAAGGTGAACCCTTAATCATACTTCCCGATGAAAGTTTGGGGAGCAATATCACGTTGACCTTCTCGGTGACCACGAAATCCGAATCAAAGTCGGATGGTTCTCCCAAGCTCTGCGTGACGATCTCGCCGACCAGAGAAGACCTTAAGAACCCAGTCACCAAATCCATGGAAATGTGTCACAAAGAATGGGGAACCTTATTCAGTTCGGCCATCGTTCCTGACAAGCGGCTGGTGAATTCCAAGACCGAAGAATCGTTGGATGAGCTCGATCGCCTGGTGTCGCCGAACCCAAACCAATCGCAGTCGCCAGTACAGATGAAAGCCAAGCACCTGATTGAAGAGAAAAGAAAACTAGTGCGCCAGTCCAGGCAAATTGAAGACCTCTACGAACAGGGACTGGCGAAGATGCAGATCGCCTCTGCCAGAGTTGGTCATTCGCTCATGGAGCTGGAGCATCCTGAACATCGTCGATTCCAAGTGGATCTGGTTGTGATCGGAACGGCTTCGACGGAAATTGATTACCTCGGCTGGAATGCCGCCAGGAAAACAAAGAAATAATCAGGGCCCTTCTCCATGTTCCATCTGCAATCCATCATCGACCGAATCAGAATCGTCCTTGCTCGAGAGCGATACGAAGAGTCTCCCGAGATCAAGGAATTGGCCAGCGATCTCAGCGACCAGACTCGCCAGCTCAACGAGCGTCTGCGGCGTTGCGGTGAGTACCTGCGTCAGGGATTGCGATCGGAAGCGATTCACGAAGCCGAAACGGAACCGCGGCTATTGGATTGTGTCTCGGTCCTGGAAAGTTTTTCCGAGGAAGAGCGAAACGCTTGGAATGATGTGTGTGAGTTCCTGGACCTGTCCGTCGGGGAACCACTGCTTCGCAATGTCGCCATCATGGTGGATGAAGCCTACGCGGAGCAGGCGCCGCTGGAAGGCCTGTTGCGCCAGCACCGAAAACTGGCGCTGCAACGGGCGCCGCTGTCGATCCGACTGCGATTGTTGCGCAAGCTCGCTCAGGCAGACTCCAATGCCGAACACTGGACCGAAGACCTGGCTCGCTACGAAGAAGTTCGACACGAACAGATCGCGCAGGAGGCCAGATCACAGAGAAAGGTGATGTCGGTTATCGCATTGGACGAACTGCTGACAGAGGTCAATTCCAAGGAATGGCTAGTGGTCGATCTATCGTCCGATGTCAGGTTCGAATAGACTTTGCTGGGGCGGTTCAGCGAGTGAATTGGTGAGGAGGCAAGGATGCCGGACCTGACGAAGAAGCTCAAGGTGGAGTTGTCTGCG
>JAQGHU010000034.1 GCA_028291515.1 Schlesneria sp. | reverse complement strand
TTGGGAACTTTCTTCGAAGATTTCACTGACAACTTTTGACACCCCAAGACAGTTTTTGACATTGGGGGACAAAACAGCCCTGTTTTTCGCCGTTTTCCTCAAAAAAGTGCGTGTTTACTGACAGATGAATACGTGTGCTGACCGTTTGAAGCGACTGCGCAGGTGAGCACTAAAAGTGCGGTACTGTCCTAGCTTTGGGGCGGTGAAGGAACCGGCTTCCGTGGCTTCCAGAGAATCAGGTAGGCGGAGACCAGGGCCAGGGGCGTCGTGATAGACCAGTAGGGAACAATCAAGTAGGACTTTTGGCCGATGAGCTTTTCGGGAAATTCTCCGACCTCAAATTCTCCGACTTTCCATCGCCATGTGAGTTCTTCCGGAACATTTGCAGGTACGTCGACCAATGTGATTTTGGGGCATCCAAACGTGCATCGCCATGTAATATCTTCTAGGTTACAGTTGCGAAGCTCCGCATACGTCCAGCTTTGATAAAATCGGGTATGCGACAACCATCCTCGCTCTTCATGGAGACGGATCCACCATGTCTGACCACGCACGGAGTAGAATTGATCGATACTCGATTTCCCCGTCCGAAGGAAGAACGCTTCGCATATCACAGAACTTCTCACCCACCCCGCCATCATCACGCACGCCATCACCAGCGTGATGCCGCCCGCCTTGCGTCGCCAGCCGTGGAAGAACCTGTACATGGTTTTTGACATGGCCACAGGATGACACAATACTCGCACCCATGCCCCCGCCGACCTCTGTGATTTAGAACCGCCACAATGTTAGGACAATACCAAAAGTGCTGACGAGAAGAGATTGCGAATTTCAAAACTTGAATTGTGGTGCCATCGAGGATGGTGGGACCGAGTCATACCGCCAGTAGATTCATAGCGATCTGATCCGCATACTGGCTTCCGTCACAATCCCCAGTCACGAATCCCATATAGCCACCGGTCAATCATGAAGATTTCGTTTTTCGGTGCCGCGGGAGAAGTCACCGGTAGCCAGCATTTGATTGAAACCGACACGTTGCGCGTGCTGCTCGATTGCGGCTTGTTTCAAGGCCGTCGTGGTGAGACTCGACAGAAGAACGAACAGTTTCTGTGCCATCCCAAAGAACTGAGCGGTGTGATCCTGTCGCATGCTCATGCCGATCACTGTGGCAACCTTCCGGGACTTTACAAGGCCGGATATCGCGGGCAAATCTTCTGTACGCCGGCCACGCAAGACATTGCCCAGATCATGCTGCTGGATAGTGCTCATATCCAGCGAGAAGACGCGAAGTACCTGCAGCATCAATTGGGACCGGACCATCCGCCCATCGAGCCGCTGTATGATGACGAGGATGTGGCCGGTGTGATGGACTGCATGCAGACGATTCCGTACGGAGTCTGGCACGATCTGTCCAAAGACTTCCGCCTGCGATTCACGGACGCGGGCCATATCCTGGGTTCGGCCATCACCGAGATGGAAATTCGGGAAAAGGGTGACTGGAAGCGCGTCGTCTTTACGGGCGATCTGGGCCGTCGCGGGCTGCCACTGTTGAATGATCCCAGTCGAGTGGCCGGGTGTGATGTGCTGATTACCGAAGCGACCTACGGCAATCGAATCCATCCTCCGACGGACGACATCAAACGACACCTGAAGCGAATCCTGCATGCCGCGGTTGAACGACGCAGCAAGGTTGTGATTCCCGCATTCAGCCTGGGCCGTACTCAAACCTTGATCTACTTTTTGAACGAACTGTTCAACGCCGGTGAACTGCCATCGATCCCCGTTTTCGTCGACAGCCCCCTGTCGCGAGAAATCACCAGCGTCTATCGCCGGCATGGTGACGTGATGGATGTGGATTTCCAACGCATGCTGCAGAGCGATAAAGATCCGTTCGCGTTTGCCGGACTGAAATACGTGGCCTCACAATCAGAAAGCATGGCTCTCAATCATCGCAAGGGACCGTTCGTCGTCATCGCGGCGAGCGGCATGTGCGAAGCCGGTCGAGTCGTGCATCACCTGCGGCATTCGATCGAAGACCCCAATAACGTTGTCGTACTCATTGGTTTCCAGGCGGAAAACACGCTGGGCCGCAAGATTCAGGACAAATGGCGTACGGTCCGGATGTTCGATTATACAATTGAGCTGAATGCCCGAGTCGAATCGCTACAGGGCCTGTCAGCACACGCCGATGCGGAAGACTTCAAATGGTGGTTTGAAGGACTGGCGGCCGATCGAGGCGTCGGTCGCGCTTTCATCGTGCATGGCGAACCGGCTGCGGCTTCAGCGCTGGCACAGCTCTTAGACGATGTCTGCGATGAGCCGCCCACGATTCCTAAATTCGGCGAATCGTTTGAGATCTGAGCGGACATCTTGTAGCCAAGGTCGCCAAGACCTTGGGCGGTGTTCATTCGACGTTGTTTGCCCTCGGGTGCCACGGTTTTGGAGTCTTCGACAAGGCCGTGCTGGCTTGGAAATTCAACGTCGAAATTTGATCCATTTCTGTCGAGGACGATTGGCGAGACCTCAGGTCAAAGTGGGAGGAGAAGACACGGCCCTGTCGAAGACTCCAAAACCGTGGCACCCGGGGATCGATAACGAGTTGGACCAAATGCCGGGAGCAAGATTCACACTAACAATCCCGGTACCGTCGGCCACATCGAGAATGGTTTGTCGAACGTGACGAAATTGTCGAATTTAATATCGACCGCAGGATCCCATTCGTCTCCGCCCTGATGTCTCCGCAAAACAATCTTGCGAGTGAGGACGTTTAGGAAATACTCTGAAAAGCTTAGATCGAAGATTTCGAAGTCGCCAACTTCATAGTCGTGCATATCAACGACCTTCCAGGAGTTGGGCTCACCAGCAGTAATCCACCCAACCCTGTCGCCGTCCGGGGTCTTGGCAAAGGGAAGGACGCCTCCGACTTCGGGGAAGATTCCGAAGGGAACACCTTCAGGTTCGGCAGCGTCCTTGTAGAGATGGCACGTTCTTGCAAAATCCATCACGAATATTGGAAACGTGACGCGGAAGGGACTGCAGACTTGCCAAGAATAGGCGGTTTCGATGGTACCGCTTCCATAGACTTTGCCGAACTCGACAAAGTCATCAGGCAATCGAGTGCCAAGTTTATTCTGATTCCAAGTCAAAAGCTTCTCGTTGAACTCGGGTGCCTCCGACGGTGGAGGTAGAATTTTTGCCAAGTCGGACATTCGATTGTTCGGCATGATGAGACTCTTTCGGTGATGTGAGTGAGCTGTATAGCCCATCTTATGTCGCAATCGGTTGCCTACAAGTCTGTGTTCTGACTGCTTCAATAAACCCAAAGTCACGTTGCGGCGAGAACCCGCAAAGCAAAACGAGCCCACAGCCTGTCTATCGCGATTCTTGCCTGCCGAGCTCTTCTCCCTTCAACAGTCGGTTCCAGCCAAAGCCCATGTCGTCGCAGTTGCCCAACGTTCGGCTCCCGCCATGATGATGTCACACACCGGGTCTTTGATGTCGTAGTAGGCATCGGCGTCTTCTGCGTGATGAGCCGCCAGTGCGATCTTGACCTGACCGTAGGCCGCAGCCGCGGTGGGATTGGCTCGCAGGTAATCTCGGAACAGAATCGGATACCGCTGGTTCGCTCGGCCAAGCACTCGCACGTGCAGGTTCACTCGTCGGACATCGGACGGCTGGGTGAAAAACCACTTCGCCCACTGGTCAGGTTCGTCAATCATGCCGGGAGGGAGATGATCTCGAGTGATGTGCGGCAAACGCGTATAGCCTGCCTTGCCCAATGCCTGCTCAACGTCGGAGGTCAACTCGCTAACACTGACTTGGATGTCGATGACATCCTTCGCTGCTAAACCCGGAACAGAGGTCGAACCGATGTGATCGATGCGTAACGCAAGTGGTCCCAGCGCGCGATGCAACACTTGCGCGAAGCCTTGGAATCGCTCGGGCCAGTCGGCTTGGTAAGGGGTGATTGCAATCATCTCGGGTTCCAGTAATGGGCGACTAATTCGGTAGGGTGCGTGCAGCCTTTGGGACGCGGTATCAACGTTGTTGCCCTAATGATATTCATGTGAGCCGCGCTGCGTCAGTCGCTACCGAGCCAAGTTGTCCGCGTGCTGACGCAGCGCGGCTCGCCAGAGAATTCTTTGGCGACTGCTGATTGCTTTTGCCTTCACGACCTGCGGCGACTGTCATCTAAATAAATCCACAGCGATATCAGAGTCATCCCTTTGTTGATCGAACGCTACGAGACTTAGCGGCTCGGCAGGAGCCTCGCCCTCCCAGAAGACGATCACTCCGATTCGGTTGAGGACTTATCTAAATGAGCGTGCGCGATTTTGCTCGTTTTGGATTTCAGTTTGGGTGCCATTGGTGGCCGCTCTGGGCCACCAGTGTCTTCGCGTCGCTGCAATCGCTTTGATCGGGTGACGAGCCTGTGCAACATTCAGCGTCACTACGCATGGTTTACTCTTTGACACATCGGCAAGACACTGGCAACGCAATGCCGTCGCCAGTGGCACCCGAAATCATGTTTCTCGCAAGCAGAATCGCGCACGCTCATTTAGTATTGATCGCATATCAACTTCGCCCAATCTCTTGGCGAGATTGGCCACGCAGATTCGCGGGCGTTGCCCTTGCGAGGAAACAGCGGATAATTCAGCCGCGGCCAACGGTGGCCAATTCAATCTCATCATAAAGGACATCTCAGTGGAATATCGACGCTTGGGGGGCTCTGGATTCAAAGTTCCCGCATTGACATTTGGAACGGGAACGTTCGGTGGCACGAATGAATTCTTCAAGGCCTGGGGACAGAGTGATGTCGCTGAGGCCACCAAGCTGGTCGACATCTGCCTGGAAGCGGGGCTGAACATGTTCGATTCGGCCGACATCTATTCGGAAGGAGCCGCCGAATCCATTCTGGGCGGGGCGATCAAAGGACGCCGTGACAAGCTGCTGATTTCGACCAAGGCGACGTTCCGCGCTGGGCAGGGACCCAACGATGTCGGTTCGTCTCGGTTCCATCTGATCAAGTCGGTCGAGGGATCATTAAAGCGGCTTGGGACCGATTACATTGATCTGTTCCAACTACATGGCTTCGACGCCACGACTCCCGTCGAGGAAACACTCAGCACGCTGGACGATCTCGTACGCGCCGGCAAGATCCGCTACATCGGCTGTTCGAACTTTTCAGGCTGGCATCTGATGAAGTCGCTGGCTGCTTCGGATCGTCACGACTGGCCGCGGTACGTCGCTCATCAGGCGTATTATTCGATGGTCGGGCGCGACTACGAATGGGAACTGATGCCGTTGGGACTGGATCAACATGTCGGCGCGGTCGTCTGGAGTCCCCTTGGCTGGGGCCGATTGACCGGAAAGATTCGCCGCGGCCAGCCACTGCCCGCCAACAGCCGCCTGCAGAGCAAGATGGTCAAAGACATCGGGCCGCAGGTCGATGAGGAGTACCTCTATAATGTGGTCGACGCCCTGGATGCCGTCGCCCAAGAGACCAGCAAGACTGTGCCACAGGTGGCACTCAACTGGTTGCTGCAGCGACCCACGGTGTCGACCGTGATCATCGGGGCTCGCAATGAAGAGCAACTGCGACAGAACTTGGGGGCGGTGGATTGGAACCTGACGGCGGATCAAGTGAAGAAGCTGGATGCTGCGAGTGCGAGGCCGTTTGCGTATCCCTACTGGCATCAGCAGGGGTTTGCTGAACGCAATCCATTTCCGGTGTGACCCTACCCTCATCCATTTACCAGCGTCATTCCCGCGCAGGCGGGAATCCAGTGATTAAGAAAAGGCTTTGATACGACGTCTTCTCGCGATCGCTGGTGGCATACTATGGATTGCTGGATTCCCGCCTGCGCGGGAATGACGGGCGGATGAGCAATGCTCACTCGCTTGGAGTGCTGGGATCCTTGCGACGAGGGGGATCCAGGTAACGAAAGCCTGAATTCGGGTTGTTGCGGTCGTAGGCAAAGGCTTCGTGATTATCCAGGAACAGCTTCAAATAAGGGACTGGAATCGCGAAGCCTAAGCCTTCGGCGAACAACAGCTTCATGTTGGTCACGCCGATCACTTCGCCACGCGCGTTAAACAGGGGACCGCCGCTGTTGCCGGGGTTAATCTCGGCGGTCGTCTGAATGTAGACCTGGCCCTTAAAGTTGCGGTTCTTGGTGCCGATGATCCCTTGCGAGACGGATCGCTCTAACCCCAGGGGATTGCCAATCGCGAACACTTCTTCACCTTCTTGCAGGTCATCTTCTTCAGCCAGGAAGACCGGCTTGAAGGCAATGTCTTTCTGAGCAGGAATCTGCAGCAGCGCCAGATCGAAGAACGGATTCAGAGCCACGATGCGGACATCATCCACGCGGCGTCGGTTAAACTCGTTCGCTTCTCCGCGATGATAGATTGTCGCGGCGATCCGCGTCTCCTTTTCGACCACGTGATAGTTGGTGACGCAGAAGCCGTTTTCATTCACGATGAAACCGGAACCAAGTCCACCCGGAGTTTGAACCAGCACAACCCCTTCGCCATATTTTTCGGTCAGTTCTTTCACGCTGCGGCGAGGCAGTTGTGCCGTGCGATAGAGCTGATGCTTCTTCACTTGAACAGGAGCATTTGCCGATTCCTGCGATGCGCGACGAGACTTAATCTGCGACAACGGCACCTTCACCACGTCGACGCCGATGTCGACCAGCAGCACGTCTCCCTGCTGCTTGAGCACATCCCCTTCCAACTTATGGCCAGTCTTCAGTTCGAAGACTTCGGCGCTGGCTGGAGCACTCGACAAGAGCGACGAGACGACCGCGACAACTGTCAGCAGACAAAAGTTCTTCATATTGTGCGATGGCTCCGTGTGGACGAGGTCAAGCTAACCGTTTTGAATTTGGGTGCCACGGACTCACCGTCTTCGGGGTAGCCGTGTCGTCGGTCAAAAGACACGGCCATGTCGAAGACTCCAAGTCCGTGGCACCCCTCGTTGAATCTGTGAGCGAATCAGCCATTGCCATAACTGGCATGACATTGATCGCACGATTTGTTCACTTTGTTCATGGCATTCTGGAACTTTTCAAAACTCATATCTTTGGCGGCGGCGGTGGCATCTTTTGCGCCGCCGATCAGGGATTCAGCAAACTGCTGATATTCCTGCTCATCAGCACTCGAATAGCCTTCGGTCGAGATCACCTTGCCAAGTGATGAAATAATCAATGTTTCATGCACGATAGATTCAGTTTCCGACTTCAGCTTGGCTTCGGTGTTGATGTTGTCTCGCAGGTGGTTGCGAGCCTGTTCGATACGCTTCATCAAGCCGGTGCGATCGGCCGTTTCACCGAATGGGCGTTGTGGCGCAGGTGTCGGAGCACCAGGTGGAATCGAACCGCTGAAGACCGACTCCAGTTTCTCGTAAGCGGCTTTGGACTTCTCGTAGTTGTCCTTGCCCAGGCCAGTCGCTGCCTGCGACAGTTCGAAGCCATAATCGCGAATCAGGGGAGCGTTCTTTTTCCAACTGAAGTCGCCGCTGTGTTCGATCGCAATCCCCGTCAGGCCCGCGATGACAGCTCCATCGACCGCGATGTCTTTGTATTTCCCGTTGTAGGTTCCCTGGCTTTGCAGAGAGGCCTTCAGGCGGTTTTGAACTTTCTTCATTTCGCCCTGCAGCTCGTCTGCGGGAAGGATCTCGGTCCAGGCAGTGGCCCCGCCTGCCGCTTTAGGTGCCTCGTTCATAGGAGGCTTCTCCTTGTCCCCCGATGGCTCTTTTTTGGGACCCCCATCAGCTATCGCGACGACCCCTGGCGTCGCCGCAACTTCTAATGGATTGTCGAAGAACGCGTCGAACGGGATTTCGTTCTCTTTTTTCTTCTGCGCCTTTTCAGCAGGAGCGGCAGCAGCAACTTGCTCAGCTCTTGGAGCAGGTTTGCCCGGAACTTCCTCCTGAATGACAACCTTCGGCGGAGGTGATCCACCACAGCCGACGAGCGACGCCAGCGTCATCACCGGGAGGGTGGCGATCGACCAGGGTCGCCATGTTGACAATTCACCACGACGGTAGTTGCTGAAACTCCACATTTGCGAATCTCCCTCGGAAGCAGTCGTCATCGTGTTTTGGATTTCGCGGCCAAAACAGTTTTTTGGCGACCAACCCGCAGATTTCCAATTATGCTTGACCTATCCAGTCATCGCAATTGGCATTTTGAAGTGACTGTAGATGTACCGTGCGACATTTGATTCTGTTCGTTGATGGTTTTGCCTGCAGCCCCATTATCCATGCAGGAATAAGCATTTGTAAATCTACGGGGACTAAAGAGAATTTGCAGGCTAGCCCTTGTGTGCGCCGTGGTAAGCCACTATTCCTACCGGAGACACCCCACTTGGGGTTGACAGACTTTTTGCGGTTTTCGTTACCACTCGGGTGACACCGAATCGTAAGATCGACTTGTGATGAAGCGTTCTGGTGGCCTTAGTCACTGGAGCTCTTCTTGGTGTTTGTTTCTGGATGGCGGCTGATTACGGAGATAAAAGTCGCGATCCAAGAGAAGGAGTGATGGAATGAATCGTTTGTGTGCCAGTTTGACTCTTGGTTTGGCCCTGGTCGCCTCAGTCGGGTTTGGAGCCCAGACCGGTCCGACGCTTGGAGCCCCTTCGCTTGGCGGCCCGACGCTGCTGTCTCAGCCATACGCACCGGATCTGCCGATGCCAGCTCCGCTGAATGGCTCACCGACTCCGCTTTCGAACGAAGTTCAGTACAGCGGTCCAGTCGGCCAGTTGCCTGTGGTGACAGTTTCGAACCCCACGCTGTTTTCGTGCGTGAAGTACCGCGCGACTCGCAACATCGCCCCATGTGCTGTTCCGATCATCGTTCAGGTTCCTGATCCCTGCACACCACGCGATCGCTGCGGCTGCACCGTGCGTCCGTGCGTGAACGTCGAAATCTGCGTTCCTGCTTGCGGCTGTCCAAACGTCTGCGTGACCCGCAACGGCAACAAGACTCGCTACGACTACGGCAAGTACGCCGTCAACGTCGTCACTCACAACGGCCGAATCGTTGTCGACTATGACGACTGATCGAAGAACAAAAAGAAAAAGCCCTGCGAACCTTCGCGGGGCTTTTTCTTTTTGTAAGTGACGAGTAACGAGAAAAAAAGCAGCGTCTCCTCCCCGTCCCTCCTTCTTAACTCCCCTTGACGCAGTTTCTGCCGATTCCTACAACCCGGCGCCATCGATCGTGGACGGCATGGTCGCGGTATGTTCGGAAATTCGGAGCGGGAGAGAATCTATCATGACTGCAGGGACGCAAGTCACGGCGAACAACGCGAAGCCCAAACGACGAATCATTTGGATCTTTGGTGGTGCGGCCATGGCTGTCGTCGCCAGCGGTCTGCTGATGCAGCACTTCCGCGCTCCCGCTGGTCAGGCTGCTGATGGAACTGCGGGAACCGCCCGCGTCGGTGGTGCAGCTCAGTCACCCCGTCCGATGGCCAAAGTGGGCAACGAAACGATCAGCTACGAGGCGCTCGCCAAGGAATGCGTCTCGCGTTACGGCCGCGAAGTACTCGACGACATGATCCATCGCACGATCATCCTGAAGGCCTGCGAAAAAGAGAACATCACCGTCACCGAACAAGAAGTTTCGGCGGAAATCGCTCGCATTGCCCTGCGATTCAAGCTTGATGTCAACCAGTACCTGCAGATGTTGCAAAGCGAACGCCAGATCAGCCCGATGCAGTACCGCACCAGCGTCATCTGGCCGATGCTGGCCCTGAAGAAGCTGGCTGGCGAAACGGTCGACATCGCCGAAGTGGATATCCAGAAGTCGTTCGATCGCAATTATGGCGAACGCGTCAAAGCGCGCGTGATCATGCTCGATAACCTCCGTCGAGCGAACGAAGTCTGGGAACAGGTTCGCAAGAATCCAGAAAACTTCGAAAAGCTGGCTCAGGACCATTCGATCGACCCAAACAGCCGTGCTTTGGGTGGACAGGTTCCCCCGATTCCACGTTATACCGGTGCCGAAAACCTGGAAAAAGCTGCCTTCGGATTGAAGGAAGGCGATGTCTCGGGCGTGATCGAACTCAGCCAGGGACGCTATGTCATCCTGAAGTGCGAAGGTCGCACGACGCCAGTCGTGACCGACATCGAAGAAGTTCGCGACGCTCTGTACGACGAGTTGAAGGAATCCAAGACCCAGCAGGCGGTCGGCGAAACCTTCAAGAAGATCAAGGAACAGACTCGCGTCGACAACTACATCGCACAGACGACAACCGGCCCCGGCACTGTGGTCCCAGTGAGTGGCCAGGCTGGCCCTGGCGATGCCGTTTCACCCGCTGGTGCAGGTCAACCACGCACGGCCAAGCCGCCAACGACGACCGGTGCCCCACCTCGGGCTGCTCGTAACTGATCGCGACCGAACAGCTTGAATGTCTCACGACGTTCGCTGGCGCAGAACTCTCCCACGGCGCGTTGCGGAAATCCGGCAACGCGCCGTGCTGCGTTTGACCTGCCGATTTTCAGTTCCAGTCAATAGCCCGCCCTCGGCGGCCAGACCGAACTTTCGACAGAATTCACTGTCTGATAGAATCACGCCGATACAATCAGGCGAAGTCCCCATCCCCTTTGGACGAACCGAACGAGAGACGCTGATGCGTAACGAATCCGAAATCCCGTTTTCCGACAATCCATTTTCCATCTCGGTGGCCGATCGCCTGAAGCGTCTGCCCCCCTATCTGTTCGGCAAAATCAACAAGCTGAAGTACCAGCAGCGCGTTGCGGGCGTCGACGTGATCGACCTGGGTATGGGCAATCCCACCGATGCCCCGGACGCCCAGATCACCGAAAAGATGACGGAAGCGCTGCTCGATCCCAAGAACCACCGTTATTCCGTCGCCAACGGCATCGCCAGCCTGCGTCGCGAAGTCGCCAAGCGATACGACCGAAAGTACGGAGTCAAGCTGAACGGCGACGATGAAGTCATCGCCTGCCTGGGAAGCAAAGAGGCGTTCAGTCACATGTGCCTGGCGCTGATGGGTCCCGGCGATACCGCGATCGTCCCGGCCCCCACGTTCCCCATTCACGCGTATTCGGTGATGCTCGCGTCGGGCAACGTGATTGCGCTCGACGTGCGGGATCCTTCCGAATTCCTGCGGAACGTTGCCTACACTTGCGAGCATCTGTACCCGAAGCCAAAGCTGGTCGTCGCCAACTTCCCGCACAATCCATCGGGAACCTGCATCGAACAGAAGTTCTTTGACGATCTGGTCGCGCTGGCTAAGAAGTACAAGTTCCTGGTCATCAGCGATTTCGCCTACGCGGACATCTGCTTCGATGGCTATCAGGCTCCCAGCTTCTTGGCGTCGGAGGGTGCGATCGATGTCGGTGTCGAACTGACAACGATGAGCAAGGGCTTCAGCATGGCTGGCTGGCGCATCGGCTTCTGCTCGGGCAACCGCGAAATGGTGCGAGCCCTCGCGACGATCAAGGGCTACTACGACTACGGGATCTTCCAGGCAGCACAAATCGCCGCGATCATCGCGATGCGAAACTGCGAACCAGCCGTCGATGAGATCGCCAAGGAATACCAGATCCGCCGCGATGCCCTGGTGGAAGGGTTGAACCGCATCGGCTGGGATGTCGAAAAACCGAAGGCCGGCATGTTCGTCTGGGCTCGGATTCCAGAACCATGGGCTCAGATGGGATCGATCGATTTCTCGATGAAGTTGCTGCAGGAAGGTGGCGTCGCCGTCAGCCCCGGCCGCGGGTTCGGTGAAGAGGGTGAAGGTTATCTGCGGCTGGCCATCGTCGAAAACAGCCAGCGTCTGCGACAAGCGGTTCGCCAGATCCAAACCTGCCTGAAGATCGATGCAGCTCCGGCGGCATAACGATTTGCTCGACTCCGTCATTCCCGCGCAGGCGGGAATCCAGCAAGTTGCTCGACGGTGTCGAGACAGGAAGTAAGGACGCTTGTCCCGAGATGATCAGGTGCCGATCACTGCCGAACGACTGGATTCCCGCCTGCGCGGGAATGACGGAAGCCGCTATTGAGTAGCTGACCGGCCGGTGAATAGTCCGATTTGGCAGTAACCCTACCTAGCTGATTTCGCCAAAAAAAAGCCTTGTGTCCGTGATGGACACAAGGCTTTTTCATTCTTAGCTGTTCAACAGGGCGATGCTGGGCGATTAGAAGTCACCAATGGTTTCGCTACCGTCCATCGTTCCAAGTCCCCGCCATGTATTCAGGTCAATATTACTACTGACAAATCGGATCGCCCCGTCGCCCATTAACACATGAACACCGCCAACATGTCGGCTACGGGCAGCCGCATATTGGTTGCCGCCACCCGCCGCTGGCATCATCGGATCAGTGTTTGTTGCGCTCACGCAGCAATTGATGTCTGGCGACTTACTGTTCGGCGTGGTGACCGTCATGAACTCAAATGAAATGTAGTTCGGATCATCGTTAAAGAAATCACCGCGAACGTCATAATCCGTGTCGATCTTGGACATCAAAATCTCGGACATCAGCAGGGTGTTGGACGTTCCGTCAGTGAAATCCGCGAAACGGCTGCAGCGCGGATTACCAGGATTATCAGCATTGTAGCCGAAAGGAGCGCGGCCCGATGGAGCGGCAATCTGCGGACGAGTGACGTTGCCCCAGTTCACCATGTAAGCACCACGGGCTCGCCAATACGGATCGCCCTGCCAAACGGCGCTGCTGCGATCACTGGGGCAGTAATACAACGGCACCTTGGTTGCGATCAAACCGGTCATCGCATTCTGCACGCAATTCGGCGGCTGGTAGAACGGCAACGAAGCGTTGTACATATTGAACAATGGCGCTTGATCGATGAACGGCCACATGCCGATCACGAAAGTGTGTCGATGCCCGTTGGCATTTGTTGCGGCGAAAGGGAGCAGGTTGCTGGTGTCGTGGTAGTTGTGCATGGCCAACCCCCACTGCTTCAACTGATTCTTGCATTGGGTACGGCGAGCAGCCTCGCGGGCTTGCTGCACGGCCGGCAACAACAAGGCAATCAGGACGGCGATGATCGCAATCACCACCAACAATTCAATCAACGTGAAACCGCGGCGACGCAATCGAGACATGATGTTCCTCCCCGGAAATAGTGGGAATGATAAAGACAGGGGCGTCCACCCTAAGATTTCTATGTGATGATTGTCAATAGCCTTAGTTCGGTTTGCCGTAACCGAAATAGTTTTGGCTAAATAGTGTTACCAACGACGCGATTGAGCGAATTCTCGCGCTACTTGATCACGAACGACACAGTCACTCCAACCCGCAACTTCAACATTCCCGGCTTGGGACCCGTCGCGTCATAACCTTCCGCGTCGTCGGAATGACTGCGATATTGAGATCCATACTGGCGATAGATTTCGAAGTTTTCAGGATCGGGAAATAAAGTGGCCTGCATACTTTGCAGTCGACCTAGCCCGACCTCTGCCGCCTTGGCGAGTTGTTCGGCTTCAGTCCGAGCTTTACGAAAGGCGTCCGCCATCGCCTTTTCGCGATCTGCGGCCGGAATCTTCGCCGCGAACGTGAACTGCGGTTCCCCTGGTTTCGCCTGGTTCTGCCCGCCCCAATTATTGACTGGCTCTTCCATTTCCTCCGCGATTTCCGCCTCTTCAGCAGTCTGCTCTTCCGTCTCTTTCACCCCCGCCAAATCCGCAGCCTTGATGGCATCCTGCAGCTTCTTGGACTCCAGCAGCTGCGAGGTCGCGTCGCCCTCTTTCAGCCGCCATTCCGCCGTCAATCGCATGGCCACTCGAACCGGCTTTGCGACAACTTCTTTGGTCGGCTTTTTGCCTCGTTGCGACAATCGTTGGTGCATCATCATCTCCATCCGAGCAAGATTTGCATCTTGAGATTCATCGATTCGCAACTCGCCGAACGCGATCGCTTTCTTGTCCGCCCCTAATGACTCCAGCACCTTCTCCACTTTGGTTCGTCGAGTTCTCAGCTTGGCCAATGCGTCCGGCAGATCTTTGGCAGACTTCGCCAGGATCTCGACCTGCATCCGCATCACTTCCGCAGGCCGCTCGATCGTCGCCATGCCGCTCGCCTGAATTCCCGTCCCGGTCGCAGGCTCCTGGGCCTGAAGGGACACCAGCGGAAGACCGGCCAGACACAGCGCCGCCACAATGAACAAAACACGATGCATCGGACGACCTCTCGCGACAGGGAACGGAAGTTCTGTGAAGTGACGTTCAGTTGGCTGCGGATCTGCATTAACGAAGTTGATCCATACCGACTTCGTCTCGGATTCGCTTCCGGAGCTTCAAAATCTCGGGACCGTGCATCGTCCGGATCGACCAGTAGAAATCCCGCATCAGATGCGATTCCTCTTTATGAAACGTCTCATAGATCTGCTCGAGGATCGGGACATACCTGGAGTCGTCGCCAGCCGAGATCGCCTCATAGGCCAGCTTGTTCCATTCGTCGTCCGATTTCATCTGCTTCCAGTAATCGAGCAGCCGATCCAGTCCGCTGGGATCACCCAGCATCGCCATCAAATAGCTGGCCCGCGCCGCTGTCGGTAGATTACTACTCTGTTGATACGGCCTCAGTTGTTCTGGCTTCAGCAACTTGAGCAAATCATTGCTGCCAGCCCCCTCAGTATGCAGCGCCACTTCGGCAGGAAGATGAAAGTGACCATCAGCAAATGCGGTCAGCGTCCGATGAGTCGTCAGGAATGCGATGGTGGTCGGTGCAAACAGTTCGTTTTGCTCGGTCAACATTGCAATCGCCGTCGCGCGCGCCGCTGCTGGTTCATCGCCAATCAAGGTCGCGATAAAGGCGTCGACTCGCAGTGAGCGAGGAGCTTTCTCATCGCTCATGACGACCTTGGCCGATGCCACGGCCGATTCGACATCAAACTGCAGCAGCATCGCCAACCCCACCCGGCGCTGCCATTCGTGCTCTGACTTCGTCACCATAGCGGCAACTTCGGCTGCATCAAACCCGATCGGCGTTCGTGGTGCATTTTGATCGTAGTAATGGTTGTACATTGACAGTCCGTGAGCCTGCAGCAGGCACCCGTGCACTGCCTGAGCGAGTGCTACATCCACCCGCTCGGCCGCCAGGACCTCCCACAACAGGTTCTTGGCGCGAACATCGCGCAAAGCGATAAGTTCTAGGCACAGCCGCCCCAGCGATTCCTGATCGGCAACGAGCGCCTTCAACTGATTGAAGCTCTTCTCGCGATCGGCCCATGGCAACCATTTCAGCGATTCCGCAACCTGTACGACAGTCATCGGTTCGCGCGCCGCAAGCTCTAACAATGGGTCCAGAGCCCCCTCCACGCCCAATGCCACAAGTACCAGTCCGGCGTCGATTCGCTCGGTGGTCGACGCGGATTCGGTCATCTTTTTCAACGGCTCGATGGCCTTGTCCAACCACTTCGATCGTTGACCCGATTTGAATTCTGATAACCACTCCTCGTAAGGCGATCCCTTTTCGGCGTCGGCATTGTCTTTCGTGCGAGTGATCACGGGACGCTCGGAGTCACAGACCTGCAACAACATGTTCGCCGCGGCCGTTCGAACTTTGTCGCTGGAATCGGCCAGCGCCGCGATCAACTGGGTCTCGCCATCGAGTTGACCGGCATGATGCAATGCGCGAACCGCTGCGGCTCGCAGACCGTCGCTGGGATGCGTCAGCCACCCTTCCAGAATCGGTGCCCCTTTCTGCTGCATCTTCGATCCCGAAACCAATGCCTCAGAAACGACGGTCGCCAGTTCAGGGTGTTGCTCCGCCGCCTTCGCCAGTGGATTGGCAGCGATCGCAAAGTCGCTCCCCTTGAAGGCCAGCACCGCTCGACTGACGACAAAGCCGTCACTATCCTTCAGCAATTCCAACAAGGCTCCGAATGCATCGGCCTTCGCTTCGGCCTCAATCTCCTGTTGACCAGAATTGCGATCAGAAACACATTCGCCAACCGCTTCGGCCGCCTCGGCACGCACTTGCCAGTTCGCGTGTTGAAACAATGTGATCAAGCATTCCAACGCCTCTTTGTTCTTCACTTCTCGCAACAATCGCGCGGCATGGACGATCAAATCGGGATCGGTTTCACCCGCAATGTATTTGGCAATCTGAGGGACTAGTTTCGCCGAGGGACTCTCGGCCATCTGCTTCAACACCGCCGCGCGAACATTCGGCTCGGGGTCAGCCAGTAGCCGCGATAGCTCAGTCGCCGCTCGCTGACCGCCAACGTCGTGCAAGGCCTTCAGGCTGAGTTCGCGCACCAACGAATCGGGATGCCCGAACAGTTCGATCAGCAACGATTCGTCGCCGTGAGTCACCAGCGCCGCCAGCTCGCTTGCGGCATCACGCCGAGTCTTCGCATCGGTCGCAACCAGCCGCATGAGTCCACCCGGCCATTTCAAGACTAATGTGTCAGATGCCACCAGGCGATACCGCAACCAATCGAGTCGTTCGCGTTCTTGATCGGACATTGCCAGCTCTCGCTGCTCCTGCACCAATGGCAACAGTCGATCTCCAAAGCGAGCCAAGCGAGCCCCGCTGGCCTCCATTTCCGCGACATCTGCCGTCACGATCCGAGCAATCTCAGACTTCGCTTCCGAGAGTTGTTGTTCCGTCAACGGCTCTGCCTTCGGCTCCGCTTTTTCTGCGTCGTCTGACAGTTTCGCCGCCCATTCCTCCAATTCCTGCAACCGTTCGGCGGTGATTGTTTGAGGCCGCCAGGGATCAAGATCCGCCACAGGAGCTTGCCAGTCGACCAGCAGGTCCAGCGCGGCCAGCCGCGCCCCCAGCTTGCCACGAATAAAGACCTCCGCGACCCCCGGCCCTGCCAACCCCTTATTCACCGCCAGTCGACGCACGGCCGCTTCGCGAACCGTCGCATCGCGATGAGCCAACAGCTTGGCGAGTTCCGCCAATGTCGATTCACTCAGTTCCGGAACCTCGCGAACATCTTCCACCATCTCGGTCGGTGGCTCGGCATCTTCGCCTCGCAACCACCGAATCAGTTCGTCCGCCGGGAGAAAGCCATCATGGGTCCGCACCGGCTGCCCTGCCGAGTTGAGTACGCGCAGAGCCGGAATCGGCCCGACGCGCAGTCGTCGCACTTCTTCAGCATCCTCGTCGGCATCCAGCAAGACCAACGTCCATCCCGTCAATTCCTTTTGCACAGTCGGCCGCACGATCTCCTTATCCAAACGCTTGCACCAGCCACACCAATCCGCCCCGACGCGCACCAGGATTGAAGTCTTACGTCGACGAGCTTCTTCCACGGCCGAAGCCAAGTCACGGTGCCAGACCAGCAGCTTGGCATCCGCAGGCTTCTCAGCCACATCGATCGGCCCCAACAGATCGTCGTCGGCAAAGACAGAGACCGAAATCGCCAGGACCAAACAGGCGATCCACCCACGAAACGCGATCGTAGCAGTTTGCATCTCAGTCATCCTTGGGCGGACTGGCAGGTTGGCCATGAGTGATCGCGGCCCAGAATTCGTCATAGTTGAACTTGGGACTGTTCTCGTGATCGTGACATTGAATGCAACGATCACGCGCATCATAGAGCGTGCGCGTCGCCGGTCGCAGCACATGGGCCTGCCCTGGTCCATGACAACTTTCACAACCGACATTCTGTCGCAGACTGCCGAGCGCCACCGAACGGAAACCGCCCGGTTGTCCGTACCCCGTTGTATGACAGTGCTGGCAATACGGGTCCATCTGTGATTGCTTGTCGACCAGCGTCTGCCAGGCGTGACCATGTCGAGTCTCCGACCACTGCTGACAGTCGTTCGGATGACACTTCTGACAAGCCTCGGTTCCCGCCACCTGGAAATTCGAGGGAAGATCCCCTGCCAGAACGGGGGCAAATCCGGTCTGATCGGCCGTGAAATCGATCCGCGCCAGTTCATCGCGAAATCGCTTCAGGTTCTTGGCCTGCGTGGCATCGTCGACAATTTCCTCGCTCAGTTCGACAATCTTTCCATCCCACTGCCCATTAAAAATGGGTCGCTCCAGATGGACCAGGAACTTTCCTTTGTTCGTCGTCGCTCCCCAGATGGCAGGCCCGGTGCGACGCGGTGAGATCGATTGTCGAGTCGGGCCGCCAACAATCATGTCCGCTTCGGGAACCTGGGACACCAACTGTTCCAATTCGTCTTCAGGCAGATAGGCTAGCACGAGCAACTGATCGAACTGACCCTTTAAGCTCAGGATCAATCGCATCAGCGCATCACGCGGATTTTCGATCTGCAGCCCTTCACGGGCATATTTTTTTGACAACACGCCCGCGATCGCAATCCGCTGGTCGCCCAATTTCGCAATGCGATGAGTCGGAACGATCTCCTGTCCGTCAGCGTCTTTCACGTTGGTGCTGATCAACGGAGCCTTCAGCTTCTCCGCGAACTCCCGCAGCGACTTCGCCCCCAACTCGGCCTCGGCAGCACCGATGTTATGGGCCGCCAGCTGCATCTGGATCTCGCCGCGCAAGACCGCCTCGAACTTCAGCCGGTCGTACGATGTGCTGCCACCGGGAGCACCCCCCGCATCGGCCAGCAACACGTCAGCCGTCTGGCGAACGCTGTCGACATACGTCGCTCGCCGTAATAGCCCGCCAGCCTGCTTCGACGAGCAACCACACGGAACGATCCAGCCCGCGGTGTCACAACTGACAATCACGGCCGACGGCCGCATCACCTTTGTTGGTGACGTGCCAGTCTTCCTGCACCCCATCATCAAGCAACACAGCATCGTCGCGGCAACCGCCACGGAAACTGATTGCTGAGAAGTATGTCTGTTGAAGGTCATGCGGTCGATCAAACGGAACGGGATTGTTCGTACTCATGAAAGACACAGCGAACCATCAACGAATCACATCAATACATCAGCGCATACGCCAGGATGTTGACATTCACATCCACGCAATTGGTGATCTCATTCCCACCACAACAGCAGCAGCCCTGGCTGTGTTCGGTGTCGTTCAGACCATCGGGCGAGTAGATCACTCCCAATCGTCCGCCGATCGTGACACCTTCCAGCGGCTTGGGCTTGCCATGCTTCGCCTTCAACTCGGCAATGTCATAGATCGTGTGAAAGACCGCATGATCCATCGCCAATGAACCGAGCTTGGCATCCGTAAAGACGATCGCCATTTCGCGGCGGAACGATCGATCCCAGTCCGCAGACGAACAACCGGACGAGGCCAACAGCATGCCTCCACGTTCCACAAACCGTCGCAAGTTCTCGCGCTCTTTATCAGGCAGCGTGAACTCACCTTCCCCGGTCATGATCACCAGCGGATGAGCATACAGTTCTTCACTGGCCAGCTTCACCGCATGAAAACGCCGGCTCGTCGAGATCGCCGATTCTTTTTCGGCCTTTGCCAGGAAGTGATCAGAGAAACACTTGCTGCTTTTCGTTCCGGCATAAACCAGATTGGCGACTTGCACGATACTTTGTGGTTCACCACCCGGTTGTTGTGGTTCAGGAACCATGACGTAAGCAGACGCCGTCGGCGTGGTTGGAGCTTTCACAGCTCCGGTTTGACCCAGGATTGTTGTTGCCAACAGAGCGAAAGTGGCACATAGGACAAGTCCGCCCCTAATCGTCCTGAGGGGCCATCGGCGAAGATGACTTTGGGAGGGCGAGGCTCCCGCCGAGCCGCAATCGTCGATGGACGCACACTCACACGCGCGGCTCGGCAGGAGCCTCGCCCTCCCAATCTGGAACGATCGGTTCACTTGTGAGACGCACCAATGGAATAGGTTCTGCATGATCAACTCAGATCGAAAATGAGGGAAACTCGCAGCGTTCTATTTCTTCTGACCAGCTTCTTCAGCAATCCGCTGGAAGTACTCTTGGACGCGACCTCGATAACGAGCCGGGACTGCGGTTTCACTCACTCCGGACGACTTCAACAAGCCATGCGGATCGAGACGGCTCGAAGGGCTCTGATTGGTATCGGTGCGATAGCTGCCACCCACCGATTGAGACGGCTTGCTGCCGCTGCTGGCGGATGACTGCGGATTGCCCCGCGTTGGAATGTTGCCGTACATGCCAATATTCCTGGTGGCACTGCGACGCGCACTATAACCACCGCCCGATCCCATTTGTCCATTCTGCCCCGGCTTCCCTCCCGGTTTGAAGCCAGCGTCTCTCAGCAACTGGTTCAACGTGTCTCCCATCGATCCTTCACCCGGTCCAAACTTCAGTCCATCGCAAGCTCCCTCACATTGTTGCCCATTCCCCTGGCACTTCGACATGAATTTCTCGAGGATGTCGGCAGCGTTTTTCGCTTCGCGATGCCCACGTTCGCCCGAGAACTCTCCCAATCCCAGTTCGGCGTCAGACATCGCCGTTCCCGCCCCGCTCTTTCGCACTTCCTCAACAAAATCGAGCGAGCTTTTTGCCAGCTTCTGCAGCTTCGGGTCGTCGGTCGGCAATCGTTGGGCGTGCGATTCGATGTCGTTCAGCAACTGATCGAGATCCTCGCGATTTCGACGCTGCTCGGATTCAAGCTCACGCATCCGCGCTTTGATCGCGGGATCATTGGGATTTTCCTGTTTCTTGAGCGACGCCAACCGTTCGGCCAGATCTTTCTGTCGATAAACCAGCTCTTCAAATCGATTCTGGTCTTCCAGTAACGGGTAGATCTCGGCGAGTCGTTCGAGTGGATCGTTGACCTGCTCTTTGAACTCATTCCGCTCCTGAGCCAGTTGTTCCTTCAGCTCATTCAGTTTGCTGGCCGCCTTCCCCGCACTCGGCTTCGACGCGGCCGCCTTCGCGACTTCATCGGCCGATTTCTGAATCTTCTGAGCCAACTGTTCCAACTCGTCATTCAAAGCCTTATCGAGGTCGTAGGGCAACTTATGTTTGGCCGCTTCGCGGATCGCCTCGGCCTCGTCAGACATTCGCTTGGACAGCGTTTCCAGTTGCTCTCGTTCCTGCTCGCTCAACTCTCCATCGGCATCTCGCTTTTCGAGTTGCTTCTGCAAGGTCTCGATCTCTTCCTGCAACGCTTCCATCCGGCGCTGAGCCTGCTGGTACTTCGAAACCAGAGCATCAACTCCTTCGCGAGCTCGCACCATCCGCTGCAACTCTTCGTCCGAGATGATCTGGATCACCACGACGGAACTCTCGGACCCTTTCGCCAGCGCGGGATCATTGTCTTCCACCCGCGCAAACAGCTTGATCACATCACCCGGTTGCAGGCCATACGCCGACAACGGCAATTCGATGATCTGTTCATGTCGACGCGGCGGCGGGACAGGCAGGTCAATCGACAGTGGCATCGCTCGCGAATCATTCAGGCTGCGATACAACTGCAGCTTCGTCACGCCGTAGTCGTCTTCCGCCGAAATCACCACCGGGATCGTGACAGTCGGCGTCGCGATCGACTGGGCCGGCGGCTCGACAATCCGCACCATCGGGATCTGATCTTCGAGGAGATTGATCGTCCCGCTAAACGAATCGCGCGACTGCTGCCCCGCCACGTCGGTCACATTCAGATGGAAGCTGCCCGCGCCGGTGATCGTCCATTCGCCCTGCACTTCATGACTGGTTCCGTCGCTCGTTACCGAGGCCAGTTCCACCTTCTCGCGCTTGTCGCCATTCACGAGTTCGATCGAACCGCTCTTCAGCGGACGATTGCTGATCGCATGCACTTCCACCTTCGACCCCGCTAAGGCCGAGATCCCACCCTGCGGCAACGGCCCTTCAAAGACAGCGTCGCGCGTATAGGCAGGGGGTGTGATTCGGAACCGCACCGATTCGATCTGCGGGACCGTGATCACGCCCAATTCATGGCGATGACTGCGAGTTGATCGCGATTGCACGAAGTATTTGCCCGGCATCGTCACGGCCGAAATCGTTGCCCGCCAATTGCCCACAGAGTCGAAGAACATCGGCAGCTTCTCGTCGCGATCAGTCTTGCCGTCGACACTCGTTCGCAGGACTAGTTCCAACTCGTCCACACTGGGGCCAGCGACTTGCACAATCACATCCAGCCCATCTCCATAACGAACCTGAGTGTCTCCCGGCTCGATAGTGAACTGAGTTGGCGAATATGGTGGGTGGTCGCCAAACGGATCGGCGAAGCGCAGCCATTCGGTGTAGGCCAGATGCGGCGCGAAGAACGCGACGACTAGGAATGTGACGGCAATGACGCACGCAGCCAGACCGGCTCGTTGCGCTGGCTTTGCGGGGATCGCCAACGTCGTGGGGACCAATGCGGCCAGCGACGCGGCTTGAGAGATCGCCAGTTCTGCGAGCCCTTGCGTCAAACTCGCGGTTGCAACCGAACGGCTATGTTGAAGTTCGAATCCCGTAACGATCTGCCCGCCAGTCTGACCGGTCTCGTCCAGTTGTCTGGCCAATACATTGCGGCGAGCCGATTTGGCGGCTTTCATCAGGAACCATGTCAGCAATCCCACCGCCGCAGCAGTCGTCAGCCCCCAGGCCGCCATCCGAAAACCGGCCGACAGTTCCCAGACCAGATCCATCCAGATCAAGACAAGCAGCAGAGCCAAAGCCCCACAGCAACCCCAGCCCAGCCCCGATAAGCCATGAATGGCAAATGTCCGGCGTCGAAGCCGCTCAAACGTCGTATCGAACGAGGTGCTGGACATGGAATTGAACGTCCGAAACAGGAGCGGAATCAATCGGCCAGCATTGTCACCGCCAGTGTTCGGAAAGTCCAATACGAAATGTCTGAAGTTGCGGCCGTTGCACATCGCCAGCGCAAACGCAAAAGGCCGAGTGTCACTCGGCCTTCATCGCACGTGCGAACTCGCTGGAATTCAGTCCACTACGAAACCGCAGGCACAACCTTCAGCGAATGCCGTGTCTGCTGACCGACGCCGCGAAACTTCTTGACGGCTAGCGTTCCCAGAACAACGAATGCGACCAGAGCAACCAACTGAGCAAGCGCGAAGGGGGGCTCCGACTGTGTCGGAGCTAAAGCCTTCAAGGCAGGGATCTTCTGGAAGCTTTGAGCGATCAGCACGAAGAAGTTGAAGTACAGAGCGACGACCGAGTTTACGACATAAGCCATTCGCCACGAACCAGCCAAATGCTTGGAGTACAAACCATAGATGGCGAAACTCAGCACCACCATCGACAGCGCACCGACGACCAAGCCGGGGGTCAGGCCATGAATCGGAAACATAAATCCCGTGACACTGGTCAGCACCGTTGTTGCCAGAAAGAACGCTGTCAAACCGCTCCAGTGCCGCCCATTCAGCATCGCCCCCAGCACGACAAAACCCGCAACAATCGCGGCCAAACTGATGAGTACATGGACAACGGTGAAAGTGGTGAGGCTGAAAAACATGATCGGTCCCCTTAGATCAGGACGGATTTTCCACCGTCCAATTTGAAAAAGTTCCCGCTTCGGGAGGGTTATCTCACTAAGCGGGCGAAGCAGACACGGCAGATCATTTAGCATTCCGCTGCGTGTCACTGTGATTTGCGATTCAGTTGTCGATCTTCATCGAGAATTACCGCCCGATTTCGGAAACCTTACAGATCCGGGGCAACAACCGACGACGAAGCACAGTCAGATCAACAATGCCGAGTTTCCCCCGCACAGTTCAATTCAAATTACACCCGCTTCCGTGGCTTCCAGAGAATCAGGCACGCGGAGAGAAGAGTTAGAGGAATGATAATGGACCAATATGGGATAATGAGTTCTGATGGCATTCCGCTTGGGTTTGGAGCCGTTCCTCCCGTGAAGTCGAAAAAAAACGAATGGGAACGAATCGCGATGGGATCCTGAGAATCGAACGAGTTCCACTTGAAACGCGTCGACCCTTTGCGGTTGGTCCACCCGTAACTGAAGTGGCCGCGATGTGAGACAAAACCTGCTTGCCACACGCTGCCGATTGGCGACTCGCAAAAATCGGTGATTAAAAGACTTCTGATCCAGGCACCCATGAACGCCAGCGCCATCACGAGCACAACGCATCCCACTTTTCGTCGCCAACCCTGAAAGAAGATGCGCATGGGAAAAGTGCTCTGACTGAAAGTTCCTCGCCGCTAGATGTTATCGCGAATCAACGCAGAGGATGATCTTCACGGAACAACCTCAACTGCTGAACCTGTCTTCCATGGTTCAATCTCTTCAACCTTTCTCAGTGCTTCGGCACCAGGATTTCAATCCCGTATTTCGGAGCGACTTCCAGCAGCTTTTCGATTTCGGCTTTCGACGGAGGCAGCGCGGTGGTCGCTCCATCCGATAGTGGCACGCCCACTTCGAAAAACATCTGCTCGGCCCCGGCCGGCGCGACAGAGATCAACATCTTCGCTGGTTTGTCGCTGGCATTCGTGAATGAATGAGGCACCCCGACCGGCATGTTCGCAAACATCCCCGCGGTCGCCACGTGAGTCACGCCGTTCACTAGAAACGTGATCTCGCCTTCCAGAATATAGAACCCTTCCTCTTCGCGACTATGCACGTGAGGTGGCGGGCCACCGCCGGGCGGGACGATCGCTTCCCACAGTGCGTACTTGCCGTTTGTTTCCTCGCCCGTCGCGAGAAACCGATACACATCCCCCACGACAGCAATCGTGCGGCCTTGAGCGGCCGTTCGCAAAACAGGCACACCAGTCATTATCACTTCCTTACTTCGCCTCAGCCGGTTTCAGGTTCTCGTTGAACCGAATGCGATTTCCGAATGGATCGATTACTTCGACACACTTGGCATCATAAAACGTGGTCTCAATCCCCGGCCGCAAGTACTTATACTTCTTCGTTCCCAATTCCGCATGAAACGCCTCGATCCCGGTCATCTCGACGAAGATCGTCGAACCTGGGCAGCAGTCGCCATGATGCTCGGACAGATGCAGCGTCAGCCCTGCTCGTGAAACCTGCATGTAGGCTGGCGTGTTCTCTTCGAAGTGGTGCTCCCAATCCGACGTGAAGCCCAGATAGTCGACATAGAACTCTTTGGCTTTGGCGACATCAAAGATGCGCAGGATCGGAATCGTCTTCAGAAATTCCATGATGCTTGCCTCGTGAAGATTGACGACGTGTCGATCGCTCAACGTTACGCCATGACCGACACCATGTCGAGAACTGGCAGCCCCAACTCTTCGTCTCCGCTGATCTGAATATCGGGGAACTGCTGCCGGACCAATTCGCGGCGGCGACGCTTCGTGACCAACTTCCAAGCCGTCGCCTGGTCTATCGTCACGGTGGCCGCAGGCTTGGAGCTGGTCTCCATGATCTGTTCCCACCCATTCGATTGGCGTTGCACTTGCCATTGCCCACCCGCATCACCGGTGACGACCACAGTCACGACGCTTCCGACCTTGGCGGCCACATCTCGAAATGTGAACGGCAACGCGCGCATGAAGATATCCAGGCACGGATACATCAACTCTCGGTTCACGATGGTGCTGGGCCGCTGCGTGGCCTCGAAGATCTGTTGAGTGTGATGCCACTTCTCGGTGTAGTCGCGAGCGACATCCATCCAGTTCTTCGATTGTTCTTCGCCGGCCCACGCCACGGGAAATATCGCCGGACCATCAGGGTCTAGCGACTGAAACAGCTCCGCCAGTTGAACGTCCGCCCACTCGATCAACTCGATCAGTACATTCGGACTCAGTCGTCGCGTGCCAACTTCCCATTCCTCGTTGAGTCGATTCAGGAAGTCCATCAACGGCTCACCCGCGCGCGGCTGGCTCCGACCATCCGCCGGATGATATCCATCGCGCTGCATCGACAATCGCCGCAAACTGCCATCCAGCAGATGACTGGCAATATCCTTCACGGTGCGGCGAGAACTCACCGTCGGCAACTGCCATTCCTCAGGACTCAGCGACCGTAACAACTCCACCAGGCAACGACACACATCGGGGAACAGATCAGCAACCAGAATTGGGGGCATTTTAAACTTCCAAGACTTCAAATCGGATCGATCAACCTGAGTCCGCTAGAAATCCTGCCCGATCGTCCCCTCGCGGTCGATCGTGGTCAACTTCTTCAACAGCTCGGGATCGATCGACTTATTGATGAATTGCACGTGGCCGGATGCCAATATCGCGTAGGCTCCTTTGGTGTGGTACGACGACATCATTCCCGGTGATTCAAAGCCAGACGCCCCCTTCAGGTTAATCCCGATCGGTCCCTTCGTCACGTCGAAGTCACGTGGCTCGGTCCAGATGATCTGCAGCCCGGATGCTTCCACGATCGCGATTGTATTCGACGCTCCATCGGTGATGTCATCAATGGCGACAGTCCGAGAGGTATCGCCAAATGCTCCTTTGCCAGTCAGCATCGCAAAATCGGTTCGAAATCGCCCCGCGGCGTCTCGGTGATGAGTGTTCGACGGACATTCATAGACCCAGACTCGGCCTTTGGACAACAGATCGTTCACCGGTGAATCCCATGGCTTCGTTTGATCGTAAGTCGCAGACAGCGGAAGCTCATTCAGATAGGGCAGCAACAGGATTCGCCAGCTCACGTCGGGCTCGCCCGTCACGGCGGCGGGAAAAACAGAATAGGTCTCGTGGTAGTTGTGCAGACCCAATCCGATCTGCTTCAAATGGCTCTTGCAGGTTGTTCTTTTGGCCGCTTCGCGTGCTTGTGAAACCGCCGTCAAGAGTGGCCCGACCAGCAGTGCGGGGGCCACCAGAATAAGCAGCAGCCCACCCAGATTGACCGCTCGCTGCGGCCATAGCCACCGAGAGATCGTCAGGAATAAGCCTGCCATCCCCACGACAAATAGCCACAAGACATAAGGTACAGGCAGCGACTCCAACGATTCGAGATCCAGGCAAAGCCGCGGAACAGCAATCATCGCGACGATTGCTAACCCGTACACAATCAAATCAGTCCAGCGTGCCGCTCGCCGAGTCGTCCAACTCAGCCACCCCAGCATCGCCAGAACCAGCGGCAAACCCATCGCATTGATCGACCAAAAGGCAGCCACCGCGCGCGGCTCCCATTCACCACCAATAATCGTTGGCATCGTGCCTTCTCCCCGTCACAGATCAATAGTCTCGCTGATTCAAATTGACTTTCTATTGGCTGACGATCTGATAATACACTATCTACTTTCACAGTTCTTGCAGCCGACAGCATCTGAATTCGTCTCCGACTTTCTCCGTGTCCTCAACGTCCCAACAGGTACAACCACATGGAATCACTTCTCGCCGCCATCGTGGACGACGATCGTCAATTGGTTCGCCGCCTGCTCAAGCAAGAGCCTGCGCTGGCGACGCGGCTGATCGACACGGCACACCTCTATGAGGCCTCGATCTTTCACTGGATCTACGTCGGCGACACAGTGCTGCATCTCGCTGCGGCCGGCTATCGAGTCGAAATCGTCGCGGACCTGATCAAGGCGGGTGCCGACCCCAACGCGGCGTCGAATCATCGTCGCGGTGCGCCGCTGCACTATGCAGCCGACGGCTATATCGACGGTCCGGTGTGGGATGCCAAGCGTCAGGTGAAAACGATCGCGACGTTGCTCGAAGCAGGAGCGAGTATCAACCTGCAGGACAAGAACGGTGC
Source organism: Schlesneria sp. (assembly GCA_028291515.1). GTDB lineage: Bacteria > Planctomycetota > Planctomycetia > Planctomycetales > Planctomycetaceae > Schlesneria. The sequence goes on along the minus strand of JAQGHU010000034.1, from coordinate 13,675 downwards.
CACGCCTTTGCATCGCGCCGTGCGGACTCGCTGCGCCGACGCCGTTCAATGTCTGCTCGACGCAGGTTGCGATCCCCTGATGCAGAACAACTCCGGCTCGACCCCGTTTCACCTCGCCGTTCAAAACACCGGCCGAGGCGGCTCGGGATCGGACGAGGCGAAAGCCGCTCAACGCGTGATTATCGCTACCTTCCTCAAGCGGGGCATCAGTCCGGCTCTGAAAGATGGCAACGGCAAATCTGTGCTAGACTGTACGAGAAGCGAGCCAATTCGCGCATTACTCACGTGAATAATTGCTCACGAAGCGCAGACAAAAGCGACCCGCATTTTCGACGTTAGTCATTAGAGCAACATGCGATACGTCGGACGCATCATCGAATGGGACGACGAACGTGGCTTCGGCTTCGTCACCTCGGCAGGGAGTGGCATCCGAACTTTCGTTCATGTGACGGCATTGGGGCTAGGCTCGCCTCGACCAGTCGTCGGCACGGTCATCTCCTACAATATCGTTCTTGATGATAAAGGCCGTTTCAGGGCTTCACGCCCCCGCTTTGTCACTCGCGCCGTACGGCCGGAACAGGTCAAGGCCACGACAGTCAGTGGCTTTCCCCGAAAAGGAATCGCCGCACTGTTCCTGATCACGATCGCGGCAACCACTCTGACATCACAATTTCCGGCCAGCCTCGCCCTGGTCTACGCCATCATGAGTGCCGTCGCCTTCGTGATGTATGGCCTGGATAAATCTGCCGCGATCAACAATCGGTGGCGTACCCAGGAAACCCGGCTGCATACCGTCGGCCTCTTCTGCGGTTGGCCCGGTGCCTTGTTCGCGCAGGAAGTCTTCCGGCATAAAGTCAGCAAATCCAAATTCCAGATCCTGTTCTGGTTCACGGTGACGCTCAACTGCGCCGGACTGGCCTGGCTACTCTCCAGCGGCCACATGGAGACTATTGACCGTGCCATGGTCGAGGTCGTCACTGCCGACTATTCACACGTTGATCACGAGGTCAACTCTCGCCGTGATCAAGAGATCAACGTGCGTATAACTCCGCTCTCACAATAGCCCACCTCGCATTCGACATCGCCAGCACGTTCACCTGCTTTAGACACTTAACTAGCCGTTGGGATCGCAATGACCAATCCTGGCTATACCCTGCTTGATTTCAGCATTCCGCAACTCATCGGTAACGACCTGGATCACATTGTCGGATTCCTGGAATACGTTCGCACGCACTTCCATGAACTTGTCTCAGGCGTTCCCTCCAGTTGTGAATTGGATCTCATTGCCGGCGAAACTGCCCACAGCTCTGGTCTATTTCCTCTGCTCGTACTCTTCGTCCCTGAAGCAGACATCAACAGTCTGCCAGACCCCTTCGCGATGATCGACACTCTCTCGGCCTGGAGCGCGGCGCGGTCGACCACGGCAGTCGAATCAATCATCGCTGAATCGCCAGCACCAAAGTGGGATCAACTGTTGAGTGCTGGCGTCTACCCCACTCGCGATGGAATCTAGCTGATCGCGATTCTGTTCGAGCTGCTCACTTGACCGACGTGAGCCCGCACGACAATATCGCGGCCCATACATCTTATCTCTACTCCCGGTGGGCTAGCCACCTATTATGTAGAGTTTCCTGTCGGCACTTCTTTTCTCAAGATGACATGGTGGGTCATGCCAAAACAGATCGATGCTCTTCTTTCCAAAATCGAAAAGATCCTTGTCGCCGAGATTCCCAAGGCGGTGAAAGCGGCCAAGGTCAAAGAACAGGCCTACTGCCTGCGGATCTGGTACAACGGCACTGATATGGATGAGACCGCAGTCCCCTCGTTGATGCTGGTGAAAGAGTCCGCGCGACAGGTGTTCCTGAAGAAACGTCCCAAGGAAGCATTGCACTATGTCTGGGGCGCTGATGAGCAGCAAGACGATGAGTTCTCGATCGCAATTGAACTCAACAACGACAAGCTGCTCGACCACTACGGAGTCTGGTACGAGCATCTTTGCGAACTGGAAGAGGACGAGGAAATACAACCGTTCCGCGAAATGACTCAACGCGTCGCCCTGCAGCTTAACGCGCTGGATTGGACAACCATTCTGCCGGTGACGGACGACTTCATCGTCTTCCCCGCCGACGGTTCGCACACCTTCTGCGACGATCTCGGCGACATGGTCGCCAGCGTCCCCAAGCCGCGACTGAAACTGCTGCAGTCCCGCAAACTTCTCGAATCGGCGAAATGAACGACAAAGACGGGTTGCTGTCATCGGAGTACTGCTCGATTACGGGCTCGATGTCTCCAGAAGACTACGTGAACGCGCAGAGACTACACCGCCGGTCGACTGTGGTCGGTTGCGACATTGTTTCTGGACTTGCCGCCCTGATCGGCATCGCGCTTTTGGTTTCAGGCTACATCGCCGCCGGCAGCGCACTGCTCATCAGTGGCATTGGCGGCATCGTCACAGTCCTGATCTTCGACCTGTGGCTGCTACCACGCCGGGACAGGCAGCGTCAGGCTCGGCGAGGGTTTCTGAATGCAAAGTTCACCTACACCTGGAACAGCGAAAAGCTGGCAGCCGAAAGTGCGATCTGGCAATCGGAACGAGCCTGGAGCGACTACGTCCAATTCAAAGAGAGCAAAGCGGTCCTGCTGCTGTATCATCCCGACAAGACCTATGAAATCTTTCCGAAGACCTGGTTCGAAGATTCAAAGCAACTGGATCAGTTTCGCAGTTACGCCCTACAGACCCGTAGATGACATATCGACTACAAGATTGGGATTGAATCCGAGCACTTCTGACGATAAACCGAAGGTAGTCTGTTGACGACAGGGGCAAATCATGTGGCCATTCCTACGGAGTTGGTGGCGGCGACGATTAACTGCCGAAGAAAGGGCCTCCATCAACCGATTGAAATCACAGATCAGGCACTGCAGGGAATTGCTTGATCGTGGTAGCAAGATGCGGCAACAGACGACGGAGGAACGTGCCGCGAATCCAACGACCTTTGGCTATGCAAGATTTCCCTTGAGTGCCACTGAAAGAACGTTCATTGACTACGAAATTGAGTTGTTCGAATTCATGATCCGTCGAATACTGGGTCGCAAGACGGGAGCCATCGCCACCCATGAATTCCCTAAATCTCCATGGGAAGGAATGAAACGAGACAACCACTTATCGCACAAGTAGCGATCAACACAGATGCGTTCACTACAGCCCTTCCCGCAGAGTTACTCGCCACCCACCTGTTCACTCGCTTAGAGGCGCGAATTCTTTCTCCGACTCAACGGCGTGATAGAAGTTCTTTTCCGGAACGATCTCCAGCGAAAACGCGTCCGATTCCCACCAGAGATTGATGCCTCCAAACGAGCCGCCTTCGAAGTATTCGAGCTTGATCGGATGGTCGCCTGCCGTCAGTTCCAGTTCCAACCGGTCGTGGTGAACTCCGTCGTTCCAGTTGTCGACAACCTGCTTGCCGTCCATCCACATGCGACCTCCATCATCGTGATCGAACTGGAACGTATATTTCCGCGTCGTCGCGACCCGCACCAGACCCGACCAGCGAATGCAATAGTTGTCATCGGGCAGGCCGGGTGCCGCGGGACCCAATCCGAAATTGGTGTGGATCTCCGGGTCGATTCGAGCGTGAATCTTTTGCTCGAATTCCTTCCCGTTGTAGACAACTCGCAGCAGGCCTGGCTTGAGGTCGGGCGGCGGTGAACTAGGTGGTCGATGAACCGCTGCGACGGGCTGTGACAATGCGGCGTTCGCATCAGTAGCTTTGGTCGGAGCGGGTTTCTGGACAGGAGCAGCAACGACAGACGCTTGATGTTTCGGAACCTCTTGACGATTCGGCTTTCCATTGGCCAGAAATATCCAGCCGACAACCACGCAAACCAATCCCAGGATGCCGCCCACCACAATCCCGACCGGCGATCGTTTGGTCGGCCGACCGAAGCGAGATCCGATTCTCATTCCTCCAAACATCGGTAGAGTCGGTTCTGCCGCTGACAACGTTCTTCGCAGGTTCTCGTCATAGGCCTCTTTGGTGACCGGCTTCAGCAAGCACAGACGGGCGATCGCCAGTTCGTTCAGAATCCGCGCGGCGGCCTCGGCATGGGGCCCCGACTGATACTGTCTGATAAAGCTCATCTGACGATCGGCAGCACCGTCGATCACATCCGAATCAGACTCGTACAGGTCAATGCCAAGGAGGCGATAGTGATTTGGCGGTTGATCCTGAGAAGCAATCCCAAGCCACTTGTGATAAGCATTGAACATGAGCCAGCCCTGAAATCGCGATTGAATCAGGCTGGCAGACTAAGAGATGCGACGATCAGCAGCAACGGCCGGGCCGTCTTAGCCCGCATTCCGTCATTCCCGCGTAGGCGGGAATCCAGCGAGTCGTCAAAACCGTCTCGTTGCGAGAACGCTGGAATGGCGGTCGATTCGCAGCGTCCGCGGAGACTCGGTCCCGATGGGCTGGATTCCCGCCTACGCGGGAATGACGAACATGCGCGGCTCACCTCAGGCAGCTTGCCCTTCCTGCAGAATTCGCCGGACGGATCTCATTGGCGCAGTTAAGGTTTGCGCAAACGTGAGTGTGCGGGATGTTGAACTTAACTGTCGTGCCGGAACGCGCGGCGAAGACGGAAAGACTTCGGGGCGTCGCGTTCGAATTCCGACTGGAATCAAAGCAGCAGGAGTTTGTCTCTGACGCTGCTTCCTAAGGAAGGGACCCCTCATGTCTCGCGAAAACTGGCTGACCGGCTTGGGCGCAGTCTGCATTATGCTGTCGTTCGCACAGCCCCCTGCTCTTGCCGAGGAAGCAGTCGAGGTCACTCCCGTGGCGCAGTATCAGGCCACGCCGACACCGATGGTCATTCCGATGCAGCAACCGTACTGCTATCAGCGGCCTCGGTGTGGTGCCGGGGTCTATTGCTGGAACGGCTCCTGGGGACCGGGCTACTACCTGGCCCTACCGAAGCTGCACTTCCACCGGACGCGATACATTCGCCCAGAGTGAGCTGGCGTAAGGATCGAGGTCGTCTGACTCTGAGTCGACTCCTCTTTCAGCAAGTTCGTCATTCCCGCGCAGGCGGGAATCCAGCGATTTCTCGCGAACCCTCAGCAGTCATCATCGACTGACGAATCTACGTCGAATCCACAGCGACTCCTCTGGATTCCCGCCTGCGCGGGAATGACGCGACGGTCGCAAGCCGAGGTCAGTAGCCGCTGGGACTCGCGTAGGGTCCGCCAGTTCGGAAGGCTTCGTCAGGGATGCCACCAATCTTGCAGTCCCTGGCATCGAGTATTCCGCGGCACCACAACGTTCGCTCGACCATTACACCCAGTACGGTTTCCAACTGACGCTGGGCTTCGCGGCTTTCGAGCACGCCCAGGGCTCGTGCGATCGCTTCCAACGTGCAGAGGCTGTTGTCATTCGGCTGAGTCCGCAGGCGATACTGCGATGGAGCACCGGCGGGGAGTTTGACGTGGCGAATGCCGGCCAAAGCTGGTTCGCGACGGACGTACTTCTGACACTGTCGCCACTTCCCATCGGGAACGATCAGGTTGACCGGTTCTGTCAGCGTGGCGACGAATTCGGGCGTGAGTTCCGTCGCGAAGGGACTGGGATACAGCAGCAACGAGCGGCGGCCGTCTTCGATCAGCCCGTCGGTCGACAAGCGATCTTCCTTGCGTCCGTTGATGCGAATCTCGCTGTTCGTCAGCGCCTTGACCGACAGCCGAGCGGTGTTGCTCGGCAGGACTTCTTCCGAGGTATGCATCAACACAATGAGTCGCATCTGCAATGCGATTTGCGGAATGTGTTCGCAAAAGCACAGCGATTTACGGATTTCACAACCAGGGCACCGATGCGACGCCAGCAGTCGGCGCGTACGACTTCCCTCTTGCGACGGGAACATGCGGTCCCAATCGACGGCTAACACGTGAGGGGGAAGTTCTGTTGATGGTCGAGTCATGAGTTCCACTGTCGTCGACAACGGAGCGAACATCAAGAGCAGGGCGACGAATTGAACAAGAGTGGTACAGCAACTGCTTTGACCGGGATGTCCATTCTCAGAGCAGCTTGGACAGTGATCGATCAGACTCATTGTCCAATAGACTTTGCCACCTTCGCAAAATCTGCGGAATAACGAAGGTTGACCGAAATCACCGAGGACGCGGCATGAAAATGGCAATTCGATTTGGACCGGCGAGAACGGTTCAAGAATCTGTTTGACATCTGGAAACAGCGCGCATAATCTCGTTGGCGGAAGATGACCATGGCAATCGACGTGTGCAAACAGCACAGCGACTTGAAGAATTCAGGAGGAATTCGCTTCGATTCTGGCGGGCCGCTCACCACGCAACATCACTCCTGAAATACTCTCTCCCTCCCGTAAGGAACCATCATGGCGGTCCGCTCTGTCTCACATCTGCTTGTCCCGCTGGTCGTCGTTGCAATGTCTGCGGCTCCGGTCGCTGCGCAAGAGTGGGGCAACAAAATGTTCGATCGCACCGAGATCAAATTCGGCTCGGTCGCTCGTCTGGCCGACACCACGTTCAAGATCAAGGTCCGCAACCCCTACGTCGAAGAGATCCAGATCACGAATCTGAGCACGTCGTGCGGATGTATCTCGTGGACCGACAAACAGTTCCCGATTTCAATCCCCTCGAAGGGCGAACGCGAACTGACGATTCGTCTCGATACGATCGGTCATTCAGGCGACAAGCACGTCCGTGCTTTCGCGTCGCTGTCGGAACCAAGTAAGGGCCTGTCGGCTCAGGTCACGATCCCCGTGGACGGTCGCATTCGGACCGACTTCGAAGTTCGTCCCAGCTACGTCGGTTTCGGTCCGATCGATTTGGGAAAGGGTTACATCCAGCGAATTGGTATCACTTACAACGGTGGCCGTCCCGACTGGAAGATTTTGCAAGCTAAAGTGAACAACACTCACCTGACCGCTCAGGTTACGGAAAAGAGCCGCAACGGCGGTTCGGTTACTTACGAAGCGACCGTTCAGATTGATGCGAACGCCCCCATCGGTGTTCTGCGAGATCAACTGATCCTGACGACGAACGACGTTGGCGGCGACTCGACGATCTCGATCCCGGTCGAAGCGAAAGTCGAACCGGATATCGTTGTGGCCGACGCCATGTTCGGCTCGCTCACGCCAGGTCATCCCAAGACGATGCAGGTAATCGTTCGCGGTAAGAAGCCATTCAAGATCGAAAAGATTGATCACATCGTTCGTGCCACCGTTGCCAAGCCGACAGAAGACGGAAGCGTCGGCAGCGATACAGTCTCACTGGGCGATGCGATCTCCGTCAAGACCCCCGAGACATCCGCTCCGCTGCACATGGTGACGGTCACAGTCACTCCACCAACTGAAGGGGGCATGTTTGACGAAGAGTTTTCAATCGTGATCGCCGGCCGGGCTCAACCGATCACCTTCAAAGCGAAGGGCCGCATCACTGCTCCTGACGGGACAGCTTCGAAGTAGTTCGAGATCACAAAATTGATCAAGTGAAAAGGCAGGCGACATCGCCTGCCTTTTCTTATTGGTAGATCTGTTTTTGATGACAAGACCGACTACTTGCGACCTTGAATAAACGCCATCACTTCAGCTCGGCTGGACTGGTTCGTCTTGAACAGACCCCGAACGGCACTGGTGATCGTGATGCTACCGGGCTTGCGAACGCCGCGGATCGTCATGCATGAGTGCGCCGCTTCAATAACAACGATCACTCCCTTGGGATCGAGTTCCTGTTGCAGCAGGTCAGCGATCTGGTGCGTCATTCGTTCCTGAACCTGAGGCCGATGCGAGACCTCTTCGACCACGCGAGCCAGCTTCGATAGCCCGACGACTTTGCCTCGCGGCAAGTAGCCGATATGAGCATTCCCGATGAACGGCAACAGGTGATGTTCGCACATGCTGTTGAAGCTGATGTCCCGCACCAGCACCAGTTCGTCATAGTCTTCGGGGAAGACGCGTTGCAGGTGCTTGGCAGGCGTCGCTCTCAATCCGGAGAACAACTCGGCATACATGCGAGCCACTCGCGCTGGTGTTTCCAGCAACCCGATGCGATTGGGGTCTTCGCCCACAGCCGCCAGGATCTCGCGAACGGCGCGTTCAATACGTGGCAGGTCGACCGGTCCGTCTGGGATTGGGTTAAGGATCGGCGATGACGAATGGACGCAATCGTCAGATTCAGAAGCAGAGTCGTTCACAGAGGTTTCCCGTTCAAAGTGGTATGGCTCTGTATCGTAGGAGGGTCGACGACGCAGGTCAAACCGCGCGTACTTTGAAGACGACAATCAGCATTGAGAGTGACGATCTAGCCAAGCAACGGCTCAATCGGCTTGCCGATCTGGACGCGGTGCGGTCGACCTTGATTGTCGAAGATCTCTGCGTCGTGGGAGATACCGAGCAGAGTATAGATCGTCGCGGCGATGTCTTCGGGAGTCACCGGGTCGCGACTGGGATAGGCAGCCTGCTGGTCTGAGGCCCCATAAATCAACCCCGCTGGCACACCGGCACCGGCGAACTGAACTGAATAGCAATACGGCCAATGATCCCTGCCATTGGGAGCCGCTCCGGCGTTCGACGTGACATAGCCCAGCTTCGGCGTGCGACCGAACTCGCCCATGATCACGATCAGCGTGTCATCGAGTAATCCGCGCTGGACCATGTCTTCCATCAATGCCGAGAAGGCCCGATCAAACGGTGGCAGCAGCGCCTTTTTGAGCAACGGGAAGTGATCGCGATGAGTATCCCACGCCTGATCAATGCGACGGCCGGTGACCAATGTTACGAGTGGCACGCCCGCTTCGATCAAACGTCGAGACAGCAACATCGACTGCCCCAGATGTGGCAACCCACCAAACTTGCGAGCTTCCAGTTTGCGATCTGGTCCCGGATCCAAACCATATCGAGCCCGAACACTTGCCGGCTCTTTGTCCAGTCGAAAGGCATCTCGCACTTTGGCCGACGTGATCATGTCGACTGCTTTGCGCTGGAACTTCTCAAGTCGCTCGACGCTGCGACTTTCATTCAGTCCACCCAGCGTATGATCCAGCTTGCGCAGCAGCGATTCCCGGCGATCGATTCGATCCAGCGTTAATGCCGGCTGCGGCGTCAGACCTGGAGTCTGATAGCCAGGCAGGCTCGGGTCGCCAGTAATAAATGGATCGTGAGCCGCCCCCAGAAATCCAGCCAGTTCACCGGGAACATCGAAGCCATTGTTCGACATGATTTCAGGGATGTGGACAAAGCCCGGCAAGTCACCTGACGAGGGTCGCAATGCCGACAAGACGGCTCCGTAAGTCGGAAAGTTTTTCGGCGACTCGCTGATGATCAACTGTCCCTGATCGACCGGCGAGCGTCCCGTCAGCGCGTAATAGCTTCCCGCATTGTGATCCGTAATCGAATGAGTCACCGATCTGATCTGGGCCAGTCGATGCCAATGCGGGGCACTCAGAGGGAGATGCTCGCACAACGTGATGCCTGGCGTCCGCGTGGCAATCGGTTGAAATTCGCCGCGAACCTCGGATGGAGCGTTGGGCTTCATGTCCCACAGATCGATATGCGACGCGCCCCCTTCCATGAAGATGATCAGGCACGACTTTGCTCGCGCACGACTCATCGCCTCGTTGCCAAGGGCATCTCGACGGGCCAGCAGAGTCGGCAGCGACAGCCCGAACGGCAGCAACGCCCCCACTCGCAGCATCTCGCGTCGAGATGCCGGTCGACACAGTGATTGGGTTGAGGCAAACGAAAGCATGGCCAGATCACAAAGCGGAGCGACTTCAGATCTGAACCATTGGAAGGGAGCGGAGTGCTGGCGTCAACAGCCGTTGCTAAATCTCGCGAAGATGGCAGACCTGCGAGATCGAGTTAGGAGGGTAATGCGTGTACACAGCCCTCCCAAATCAGCTCACTGCTAAGCTGTCACATAACCCATGCGACTCGATGGTAAGGACGAGCCGTTTCGCGGTTCCAGACGGCTGGGTGTGGCGACGGCGAAGTCTCGTACCAACTGCGCGTGATGCAAATCGGCGATCGATGAGACGATCTTGTCGGGGCGGTACGTGAAGCGCGTCAGGTCTTCGCGACTGGTCCCGCCGCTGAGGACCAGGATCGTGCGGAAGCCAAGTTGTACGCCACCGAGGATATCCGTTTCCATCGTGTCACCGATCACGATCGTTTCCTCGTTCGTGGAACCGAGGTCATGCAAGGCGGCCCGCAGCATTACCGGACTGGGCTTGCCGACGCTGAACGCTTTGACTCCGGTCGCCGCTTCCAGCATCGCAATCACAGCACCGCAGCCAGGTCGAGTCCCCGTCTGCGTCGGGCAATTGGGATCGAGATTGGTGGCAACCAGCTTCGCACCGCCCAGGATCATGCCGACGGCCGCTTCCATCATTTCGAAGTTCAGCGTTCGCCCTTCACCGACGACTACATAGTCAGGGTCCTTGTCGACGATTGAATACCCATTCATGTGTAAGGCCGTCAACAGGCCCCCTTCCCCGATCACATACGCCGTCCCGTTCGGCTTCTGTCGAGCGAGAAATCGGGCGGTGGCCATGGCGCAGGTGAAGATATGTTCTTCACCGACGCTGATGCCAAGCCGTTCCAATCGCGTCGCCACATCGCGCCGTGTTCGCTGGCTATTATTGGTCAGAAACAGAAACGGGATCTGATTCTCCAGCAGTTCGCCGATGAATCGATCCGCGCCGGGAATCAATTCGTGTCCTCGATAAATCACGCCATCCATGTCGATCAGGTAACCGTGCATATAAGCCCTTGAGTCGTCATATCTCGAAATAGAGTTCACTTCGGAACTCCCCACGTGAACGTCACAACATCACTTGGACGCAAGTGGTATGCCGACGAGGTGAAGCACATTCACTCGGTCGTCGATATCCATTGCTGGATTGGTTGCAGGATACTCGACTTAGAACATCCTGAGATTACGCTGAAGAAATTGCTTTTCGACGGCACGCTGCCACTGGTTTGAGCATGCGATACAACAACGACCACCTCATCGAAACTCTATGATTTACGGGATTCCACAGCGATTACCCGAATGGACGATGCAGAATGTCGAGCGTCGTGAAATCGTGGATTGACACGACGGCTTGAGAGACCGTTTCCGACTTCGTAGCTTGTCAGCACATCGAGATTTGCCGCGTGAGGAGATTCAAATGCAGCGACTGTTATTCGGCCTTTTGACACTGTTGGTCGTCTCCACATCGCAGGCAGCGGTCGTCCGATTCGAGGTGACTCGACGCGAGCCGTTTGCGAAGGGCGAGACTTTCGGGTCGGCGGGGGCGTACGAACGAATCATCGGCCGAGTCTACTTCGCGGTCGATCCGACTCTGCGTCAGAACGCCGAGATCGTCGATCTGTCGCTCGCCCCTCGGAACAGCCGTGGACAAGTCGAATTCTGGGCGGACCTGTTTGTCCTGGCACCAGTCGATCCTGTGAAAGGGAACGGCGCGTTGCTGTATGATGTCAACAATCGCGGCAACAAGCTGGCTTTGGGGATGTTCAACTCGGCCGGCGGCAATGATCCGTCGACGCGCGAACATGCCGGTGACGGATTCCTGATGCGGCAGGGATACACGATTGTCTGGAGCGGTTGGGACGGTGAACTGCTCCCCGGCGGCGACCGCTTGCGATTGATGGCACCCGTCGCGAAGTCCGGTGGCGAATCGATCACAGGACAGGTGCGTTGCGAATTTGTGCCGTCACCCAACACGAAACGAATGGTGGTCAACTGGGCCAATCACGGTTCATATCGTCCGACCGAGAAAGGACTGCGTGAGGCGACGCTGACGATCCGGCCGCGACCCTCTTCACCACGAGTGATCGTCCCGCGCGAGCAATGGACGATGCACGTTGCCGATGTCTCCAGCGATTCACCGACTCAACTTCCCAATATCGAGGTGGAAATCCCCGCCGGCATGCAACCGGGGGCGATCTATGAATTGATCTACGAAGCGGCAGACCCGTTGGTGATGGGGGTTGGCTTCGCATCGGTGCGCGACTTGATCGCAGCATTAAAATCAGGAACGGGAGACTCGAACCCGTTGGTGAAAGAGGGACAGCCATTCATTTGTCGGGCGCATGGATTCGGGGTCTCGCAAAGTGGTCGGTTCCTGCGAGAGTTCGTCTACTCGGGCTTCAATGAAGATGAACAGGGTAAGAAGGTCTTCGACGGAATCATTCCGCATGTTGCCGGGGGTGGCCTAGGTTCGTTCAACTATCGATTCGCACAGCCGACTCGACATTCGAACCAGCATGATCATCATGACTATCCGCCGGATCGGTTTCCGTTCGCCTACGAAACGCAGACCGATCCCTTGTCTGGCCAGACCGAGGGGATCTTGCGACGAGCAGTCGCCACGCAGACCGCTCCGCTGGTGATGCACACGCAATCATCGGGCGAATATTGGACGCGCAGCGGTTCGCTGGTTCAGACCGACCCGTTGGGCGTGCGCGACAGCGACGTTCCCAATTCAGTTCGCATCTACGCGTTCGGGGGAACTCAACACGGCCCGGCCGGTTGGCCTTTGTCAGGTGGCAGCGGCCAGAACCTGCCGAATCCCGGCGACTACAAACCATTCCTGAGATCTCTACTGCTGGCCCTCGATCGCTGGGCGGCTGATGGCAAGGAACCGCCTGCCAGTCGCTTTCCGACGATTCGAGACGGAACGTTAGTCGACTGGCGTCACAGCGCGACCGGGTTCCCCAACATTCCTGGTGTGTCCTATCCCGAGATCATCCAGCAGCCTCATTTTCTGGACTTCGGTCCACGCTGGCTGACGCAACGAATTATCGATTTTCAGCCGCCCGTCATTCGAGGCGACTACAAAGTCCTGGCCCCGCGCTGCGATGTCGACGGCAATGATCTGGGGTGCCTGCAGCCACCGGAAGTTGCGGTTCCCATGGCGACCTATACGGGATGGAATCTTCGCAAGGCTGATGTCGGTGCCGAAGGTCAATTGGTCAGCCTGACTGGGTCATATATTCCGTTCCCGAAAACGCGCGCTGATCGTGAACGAACAGGTGACCCGCGACTGTCTGTGCGGGAACGTTACGAGTCGCTCGAGGGGTATGTCCGGCAATTCACGGCCGCGTGCGACAAGTTGCGGGGTGCCGGCTATCTGCTCGAAGAAGATGCCGAGCGTCTGATCAGGCGGCATCGCGAACGAGTGAGTGTGCTATTTGACTAAAGTAGACGGCACACTCCGTGTGCAAGTCTGCAGTTGAGGCGGGTTCGTTCGGAAGGAAAACCTCGGCACACGGAGTGTGCCGTCTACATTAAGATATCCACTCGACATCACCACTCTCGGAGATCGCGATGCATCCTTCTGCTTTGACACGGCGTGAACTGCTGGTTTTGTCATCATTGGGGTTGGCCGGTCTGACGCAACGAACGCCCGTGTTCGCTCAATCGGGGGACAAACCAGGGACGCTCGCATCGCTGAATCGGTTTCCCCGGATGATGCAGGACTATCTGGGTGCCCGGGTCGCGGCGGCTCAGAAGCTAGTGGTCGATCTATCGTCCGATGTCAGGTTCGAATAGACTTTGCTGGGGCGGTTCAGCGAGTGAATTGGTGAGGAGGCAAGGATGCCGGACCTGACGAAGAAGCTCAAGGTGGAGTTGTCTGCG
>JAQGHU010000023.1 GCA_028291515.1 Schlesneria sp. | reverse complement strand
GGGCGAGGCTCCTGCCGAGCCGCGCATGTTATTGTGAGTCCATCGACAAGCGCGGCTCGGCAGGAGCCTCGCCCTCCCAAATGCAAACGCGCCGCCCTGTCGCAGACATCGCGCCGTCATCACTTATTCTGCGAGCAAAAGCGCGCATGGTCATTTTGAACACGGCTCTGTGACATCAACACGATGACGAAACTTCGACTTGGGAATGTTCTGCGTTTGCGAACGCCATCATCAGGCGAAAGTCACCACTTGGTGGTGGCAGCGCGTTCCAGTCGGAACACCGTCAGGCCATTGCGGAAGACCGTCACGGTTCCGGTGGATTGGCTCACCGTGATCGCCATGCACAGCGTATGCACCGTGATCGCCGCTGCTGTTTGATGTCGAGCTCCCAGGCCCGATTGCAGGCTCGCCGGAGCCGACTTCGGCATCAAATACGTCCCGGCACTCAGTACGGTGCCGTCGCCTTGAATCACGAAAGCGCCATCGATCAGAGCGTACTCTTTGATGGTTTCAGCGAGGCTTGGATCGAGGATGTTTCGCAACTGCTTCGAATACCCATGGAACGGGTTCAGCACCAACTGCTGAGCATGTCGCAAGACGTTTCTAGCATCACCGACGATAAACATCGTGCCGACAGGATGCGCTTCGCGACCCTCTGCGGCGATCTCGACCGCAATCGACAAAATTCGCAGCATGACGGCCGGACGAACCACGTCGACCCCGCGTCGATTCTTCTCAGACAGCATCGCGCGAAAGTGTGACTCGGGCTTCGTGATCGAGATACTGTCTAGCCGCCGTCCATCAGCGCCGGTCACACAGACGACGCTATGCTTGTCGTTCAGCAGCCCTTGCGATGCGGCCAGCAACAACCCCAGGTTCGATCGGTCGAGCCGCGACAGAGTCGCATGCAGCCCGTCGAAAACATGCGTATCGTCGCGTTCAATCTCAAAGTCTTCGCTGTGTTCGGTCGTCACCAGCAGGACGCGGCCTTTCCAACTGGCCAGGATTTCCCACGGAACCCCTTCCAGGCGATCGACGGCCAACAGCAACGCCTGCGCACCGACCGACTCGACCAGTTGGATCGCCTGCTTCACCAGCGTCAGTGTCAGTCGCGGAATGCCGGGGGCACGCTGTCGACGCTGATCAGGCTGCAGCCCTGCTTTGGCGAGCAGCATGACATCAATCGCGCGAGCGTCCTTGGCTTCGATCAGTTGCTCGCGGAACTCGGGCTGCTTCAACAACTCGGCGAGTGCTGCCAGCAGTTCGACATGCGTCTGCTGCAGACGACGGCCGATCACCAGCAGGACGATCAGTTGGACCTTCTGTCCGGTCGGAACGCCATAGTCGACACCTGTTCGACTGCGTCCCATCACCACGCGAAAGTCGCCGTCCCAGTCGATGAAGGCATGCGGCAGTGCGAAGTCACTGGAAACTAAAGTCTGTGCCGCGGCTTCACGCTCTTCAATGGCGTGTAAAACCGTATCGGGGGCGATCCCCTCGTCTTCCCAGTTCGCCGCCTGGACCAGCGACTTGATGGCCGCTTGCCGGGACTTGGCGGACAATTCGACGATGCGGATCGCACTGACCAGTTCGCCCAAATCCAATTGCCCGTCTCCGCGTCAATCGAATGTTTCCGATGCCTGTCCAAAAAATTGTCTCGCTGAATTCTTATATGCCAAGGCGCAGTAACGACGCAACCTCGCTCGGATTATTCACAGTCAGAACGACCTGCTCGCGAGGCGCATCGGTGCGAGTGCCAAGGACTTGGAGTGTCGTCCGTCTAGTGCAAAGGCCCGCTTCCACCGAGATGAACTCGGTGGGGACTGTGGGGTTTGACGAAGCCGATTCCCGATCCCCTTCGAGCTTGTCTCGATCGATAAGGGCTTCTGCACTGCGCCATCAGTCGCAGGCCAGCACAGTATGCCAGTTGTGAATATCCCGGTACATGCCTCGAGAATCTGATCTCGATCATCGAACAAAACCAACGCCTTAATCGGTCGGGTCAATTAAGGCGTTGAATGATCAGATAAATCAACAGGGCGAACTTAATAGCGTCCGCCGCCACCTCCACCATAACCGCCAGATCGTTGACCGGCACCGCCTGCGCCAGGACCACGTTCTTCACGAGGACGGGCTTCGTTCACAGTGAGAGTACGACCCTGGAAGGGCGCGCCATTCATGGCTTCCACGGCCGCCTCGCCACCGTCTGACATCTCGATAAAACCAAATCCGCGTGAGCGTCCGGTCTCACGATCTTCAACGACCTGAGCACGGGCGACTGTGCCAAACTGCGAGAACGCATCGCGCAGGTCGTCGGCCGTCGTGTTGTATGGAAGATTTCCAACGTACAAATTCTTCGCCATAATTACCCTTTGCGAGCCGAACGGCTCTCCACAAAACCGAAATGAAATTGAATGCGCCCGATTGGGCGAAGGAAGAAGTGACCTCATTGCAAACCCGGTGATCACGATGTCGAATGTTCCCTCTTGCATCTCCCGACAGACGCCATTGATGACTTCGACCCCGTGGACCAGCTTCAATTGTCGCTTTCCCGCAAAGCCGGCCCGCACCGGCTTCGTGATTTATTTGTAACCTGAGTATCAGTCAATCGCCATACAAACGCTCACTTATCCGTAATGGCGCGGCAGAGATTTTCGGGAGAGTGAAATGCGAAAACGGTCGGCCTGCGATACCGTCGCCCCTTCGTGGTTTGCTCGTTGTTTGATTTGCCAACGTCGCTCGTCGCCGGGACTGTCATCAGCATGTTAATTGTGGGGATCGAAACGAGCGGTCTGGCTGGCAGCGTCGCCTTAACTCGCGAGGGGCGGTGCCTCGAAGTCCGTTCCCTGGAACAGGCGGGCCGACGACACGCACAAGGGTTGGCGTTGGAATTGCGAGAACTGCTGAAACGACATGATGTTGCCGCCAAAAATGTGGATGCAGTGGCCGTCAGCCGTGGCCCCGGCAGCTTTACGGGCCTGCGAGTTGGCATGGTCTGCGCGAAGACGTTTGCGTACGCCACGCGCTGCCAGTTTGTGGCCGTCGATACCTTCACCGCAGTTGCGATGAATTGTCCGTCCAACATCAGCGAATTATGGGTCGTCGAAGATGCCCAGCGCGGCGAACTCTTTGCCGGTCGCTATCAGCAGACCAGCGGAACTTGGATTCGTCCCGATCCGATCGAAGTCGTCGACGCCGAATCGTGGCTGAAATCACGATCCGCGAACGAATTCGTCGTCGGACGCGGACTCGCCCGGTGTGATCTCTCACTGACAACCGCCACCTGCCTGACCGAAGATCGATTCATCCAGCCGCTGGCATCGCAAGTCGCGCTTCAGGGCGAGCGGATGCTTCTCGACCCGAAGTCCTATCCGGACATCGACTTCGATTGCTGGAAAGCGGTTCCCTTCTATATCCGGCGCAGTGCCGCAGAAGAGCAGCGAGACAAGCGTGACGCGGCCTCGACAAACACCTCTCCGTAGCCAATTTCACCAAGAAATTGGGCGAAGTCGCTGTGCAAACAATGTCGAATGAGGCCCGCCCAACGTCGTGGCGACCTCCGGCTATAGCACGGAATCTTCACAACTTCCCCGTAACTTTCTTCGGTTTCTCTCCATTTGTTATTAGGAGCAATCTCACTCACAGCCGAATAGCATAAGAGAATGTTGATTTGTTCGTGGTGATTGAGTAAGCTCTCCAGATGTGCCGTGCCAACCGGCCAGCCAATAAGGTCCTGACCTCCCACCAATCGGCCTTCACCGGAAGGTACCCACCCCTAGCGGAGTCTCCAGCCATGTTGACATTCCTCGGACGGAAGAACAGGTTCTGCGATGGTATTGGTCGGCGAGACTTCCTGAAGATTGGTGGACTGGCCGTAGGCGGACTCACCCTTCCGCAACTGCTGCGAGCGGAACAGCAGGCAGGGACACGGGCGACCGGCAAATCGATCATCAACATCTATCTGCCCGGTGGTCCAACTCATATGGACACCTTCGACCTGAAGCCTTCAGCCGCGAAGGAGTTCCGCGGCGAGTTCATGCCGATCGCGACGAATGTCCCCGGCGTGGAAATCTGCGAATTGATGCCGCAATTGGCCACTCGCGCCGATAAGTTCTCGGTCATCCGCTCGATCGCCGGTCTACGAGACGAGCACGCTCCCCATCAAAGCGATTCGGGATGGAGCGAATCCTCATTGCGAACCATGGGCGGTCGACCAGGGATCGGCTCTGTGATGTCGAAGCTGTGGGGTCCATCGCAGACCACCGCGCAAGGCACCTGCCCCACGTTCGTTGACCTGACGGGTTGGACGAAGACTGGCTTCGTCGGTCAAGTGAACGCTGGTTTTCGTCCCGACGGTGAAGGTCGCCAGAACCTGACGCTGAATCGCGAGATCAGTCTGAATCGACTCGACGATCGCAAGGATCTGCTGACCGGATTGGATCGTCTTCGCCGCGATGTCGATAGTCACGGGATGCTGTCCGCAATTGACAGCTTCACGGACCGAGCCGTGGGAATTGTCACGTCAGGTGATCTGGCCAAGTCACTCGATTTGCGAAACGAAGATCCTCGCCTGCTGAAACGATACGGTGCCGACAACGGCATGGGCAACGAGCGATTCGTGATGGCTCGTCGCCTCGTTCAAGCTGGAGTCCGCTGCGTCGCTCTCTCTTGGGGCGGCTGGGATACTCACGGCAACAACTTCACAGAAATGCACCGCCAACTGCCGCCGCTCGATATGGCGCTGAGTGCGTTGATCGACGATCTGGACGCCCACAACCTTCTTGATCAAACAATCATCATGATGTCAGGTGAATTCGGCCGCACGCCGCGAATCAATGGAAGCGCCGGCCGCGATCACTGGGCTCGTGCCTCATTCTTCTTCCTCGCCGGTGGTGGCCTGCGTCATGGTCAAATGATCGGCAAGACGAACCGCAACGGTGAAGAACCGATCGAGCGACCGATCCACATCCAAAGTGTGTTCCACACGCTTTATCATCAGCTTGGAATCGACGCAAATTCCATCACGCTGACCGATCCCAACGGCCGCCCCCAATTCCTAGCCGATGATCGACATCTGATCACCGAATTGATCTGATGAACCACGCGTTTCGTAGCCAAGACTCGAACGAGCGACTACAAGCCGAAGTCCGGTTGGATACGGTCAGCACCGCAACGGGTATTCGAGAGGACTTATGAGTTCTCCGGGTCGCCGAACTCGGAACTATTCGCGTAACGGCACCTCGTTACAATGTGCGCATGCCAGGATTCGAAGCGAGCGCCGTTACGGTTGCATCCGGTCGCCAAGGCCAGGATCGCGTGAAGGTCATCGAATTTGACGACGGTGTTGTCATCGCGGTCGCCGATGGAGCGGGAGGATCGGGCGGAGGGGATCAGGCCGCCGAGACCGTGATTCGAGAAATAACGGCCTCCGCATCGATGGAGCATGATGCCGAAGCATGGAGTCGCCTGCTGCGTCAGATCGATCACCGAGTCGGCGTTGGCGAATCGACTTGCGTGGTCGCTGCGATATCGGCAAATGGGATCGCGGGTGCCAGCGTTGGAGACAGCCAGGCATGGCTCATCGAAGATGGCCTGAGTAATCTCACCAAGAACCAGGTTCAGAAACCTCTGCTGGGGTCTGGAGGTGCCGTTCCCGTCGGTTTCTCACATGATCCTTCGTCAGGCCTGCTGCTTGTCGCCACCGATGGATTCTGCAACTACGTGCGACGTGACAAGCTCTTGAAAGAAATCCTATGGATCGACTTCGCGGTCCTGGTGAGGACTCTCGTCGAAATGGTGCGTCTTCCTTCAGGGGATCTCTGGGACGATATCGGCATCGTCGCCTGCAGACCGCTCAGAACAATCGCTTCACAAAAGCGATATGATCTCGATACCGCTGAGTGATTTCATTTGCTTTCCGGCTCAACATCGTCGATTCGACGATCGCGGTGAAGATGTAATCGCAATTCCCAGGTTGGCGATTCGAGATCGACGCTTTTTGCCGTGAAGCCGTGCGACAAGTCCCGCAATTGAAACAATCGCTGTCGAGCGTTATCGGCCTTTGATCGCATATCGACTTCGCCCAATCTCTTGGCGAGATTGGCAGTCAATCATCAACGGGATTCGGAACCCAGACGGTTTGGTCATCGCCCACGCCTGCCGCTGCCAATGCATCTCGCAAGGCGATTTCAGCAGCAGTCCGTGATGACAACTTGCGATAGACGCGGATCCGGATCCCGTCGACGTCTCCCTTGGCAGCAGTCGCCTGGGCCACAACTTGATCCAATTCAATGGGTTGGTCCCCCTCCGCCGAACGCAAGAAATAGGAACGGTCGGCGATCACGACTTTGACGACTGGTGTTTGGGGCAGCGCCGCAATCTTTTCAGGTGCCACTTCCGTCTTATCGGTCACGGGTTTCTTGTCGGCAGTGCCGTCTTTACCTGTGCTGGTGCTGGTCGAGTTGCCGGGTCCCTTAGACGAGCCGCCCCAGCCAGGTCCCTTCATGAAATCGCCGAGGTAAACACCCGCCGCGATCCCGGCGATCAGGACGACTCCCATCATATTTCGCGTATTGAACAGTCGTGCTGCGTTCTGGCTCATTGGAGATCTCCTGACCTGTCAGTGGTCGTGTTTATTTCACTTATGGTCGTTGGGCCGCATCGGGCCGGAAGCCGAGCACCGCATATTCAAATTTTATGGTCCCGTTGCTGTCGAGTCGCATCTTTTCCGCCACGATCGGCAAACCTCGCGTCACGGCCCAGCGATATCGCAATTGCGAATCGCCATAACTGACTAGGATCAGGACAACACTCTTGGTTTGCGGAAACGATTTGTAGAGTTTGAAGAATTCGTCGACGAACAATTCGGGCGTTTCAATATCGTCTGGCTGCAACCGCTTCTTGGTCCCACCGGCGCTAATGACCAGCGAGTTGTCTTGCTGCACATACAGTTCCCAAACGTCGAATCGTTTCTTCATCTCCGTAAAAGTCAGCAGATGATCGACGATCTGGTCCGCGCGCGCAGTCGAAAGGGTTTTGAACTCACCCTTCAACGCAGCGATCTCGGCTGCTGATAGGACCGCTTCGTCGGAACTGCGACGATTCACGATCTTTTGGATTGTCGCTTCCGGGATGCGGAACAGTTCCCCAAACAACTGACCCAGTTGTTCACGAGTGGAATAGTCTTTGTTTTCCGTTTCGTGGCGTTGCAGATCCAGCATGCTCAGTTGTTTTTGCAGGGCCGCCAATTGCTCCTGGACCGACTTGAGATCGGTTTGCGACTGCTCCACTTCGGACTTGGCGCGCGTCATCTCTTTGTTGGCGACCAACTTCACTTCCATGTATTGAGCGAAGATCACGATCAGCAGCAAGTCGAGTAACGGGGTGAGCTGCAGCGTGAGTTTTCGTCGGGTCATCATGTTTCCTCTCCCACCACGAGGGAGAGTTCTCGTTTGGCCCGCGCGATGGTCTCACGAATATGCTGGCGATTCTCGGCCAGCCGCATAAACTTGATTTCGACGATGCTGTTGACGAACATCAGAATCATCGCGGACATCAGTCCACCGAAAGTCGCCCAGATCGCTTCACCAAAAAAGCGGACGATGTCGGACAAAGTCTGCTGAGCATCAGTCTGGCCCGCCTGCAATGCCGATCCGATCGCGAGGACTGTTCCCAGCACGCCGGCGAGTGGATATGCCTCCACCATTGACCGGCAGACGTTGTAGCACGTTTCAAACGAGTGCGATTGCAGGTAGCGACGCTCTTCGTCCAGGATCCGCATCCGATGCCACAAGGCCTGCCGCTCCGACTTCTTGGCAGGGTCGTCCAGGACATCGCGGATGTCGGCCAGAAAGGCTTCGATCTGATCCGACAAATTGGTCCCGCGATCAAGCAGGCTGCGGTGTTTCAACTCGCGCGTGAACGAATCAAAGTCGGACGCCATGCGCCGCAGATCGCGCCCCGCCCACGCTCGCAAGTACAGAAACGCCAGCAGGTGAAAGATAGCGACGCCGACGATCACTGGGGTCGAAAGGGCTGACACCCGGCTCAACAGGTCCGTCGACAATTCTTTGGGAATCGAAAACATATCGAAAATCTCGAATTCAGAGACGAGTCAGACAAATGATCAGGCCAGCCAACAAATGGATTCTAGCTCACCCTTGAGATGGAGTGGAGACCAGAGTACCGTCCAAATCGTTTAACCGCACGGGCATCGCCCTGCGCGTTTCTTCCTACGTCCGCAAAAGAAGCGAAGACGCGCAGGGCGATGCCCGTGCGGTTAATCAAAATCGAGATAGCGCTTCGTCCTTGGGAAACGATCCTTGTCCAGTTCCGCTTCCTCTCCTCCTGCTGCAACTGAAGTGATCAGCATTCGCGGTGCGCGGACGCACAACCTGCAGGGAATCGATGTGGATATCCCTCTGGGGCTCTTCACCACGATTTCGGGAGTGAGCGGCAGCGGAAAGAGTTCGCTGGCCTTTGACACGATCCACGCGGAAGGTTTACACCGCTATCTCGCGACCGTCTCACCGCGAACCCGCGAACTGCTGCAGCAGATGGACCGGCCCGATGTCGACTTAATAGACGGACTGCCGCCGACTTTAGGGATCGAACAGCGATCACGCGGGCCGCGTCGCCGCACAACACTGGCCACGGTGACCGATCTGTATGACTACCTGCGAGTGCTCTACGCCCGAGTCGGCCGACTGCACTGCCCCACGTGCGGACAGCCCGTTTCCAGCCAGTCGCGCGAAGCGATTGTCGAGCAAGTCCTCAAGTTGGAAGAGCGACGCAAGGTCATGGTATTGGCCCCGGTTGTCCGCAAGCAGGCGGGGGCTCATGCCGAAACATTGGCTCGGGCCAGCCGAGACGGCTTTGTGCGAGCCCGCGTCGACGGAGAACTGATCGACCTCTCCTCACCCCCTGCACTTTCGCCAACAAAACCGCACGATATCGAAGTGGTCGTGGATCGCCTGGTCATCAAAGAAGGGATTCGCAGCCGAGTCGAGGAATCGATTGACCTCGCCCTTCAAATTGGCGGAGGCCAGTGCATACTCAGTCAAGAGTTAGACGGTGCTTGGAGTGATTGTCTGTATAGCAGCCAATTGGCCTGCCTGACGTGCAACGTCAGCTTTCCCTCGATCGAACCGGGTGACTTCAGCTTCAACAGTCCACGCGGAGCCTGCCCGACGTGCCACGGTCTGGGAATCTTGACCCCCGCCGATTCGGATGAAACACAAGCTCCAGAAGTCTGCCCGGATTGCCATGGGGAACGGTTGGCCCTGTTGCCTCGATCCGTGTTTATCGAAGGAACGTCAATCGGCCAACTGACGGCAATGACCGCCGCAGAGGCGATCGAGCGAGTTCGATCCTGGTTGGGCAATTTGGAATTGCAGCCGACCGATGGTGAGGTCGCTCAACTCATGGCCCAACTGGTCCCCGAGATGACATCGCGACTACAGGTGCTGATCGACCTGGGACTCGATTACCTGGCGCTCAATCGCGCGGGAGATTCGTTATCCGCAGGCGAATTTCAGCGTGCTCGACTGACCGCCTGTTTGGGCAGCCAATTGACCGGTGTCTGCTACGTCATCGACGAACCGACCGCCGGGTTGCACGCCAGCGATACCGGACGACTGTTGAAAATACTGCAGCAACTTCGCGAGCAGGGAAACACGCTGCTCGTCGTCGAACACGATCTGCAACTGATCCGGCAATCGGATCACACCATCGAGATCGGTCCGGGCGCCGGTGTGCAGGGCGGTCATCTCATCGCGTCCTGCTCACCACAAGAACTGGTCAATCACGAAGCTTCGGTCACGGGCCGCGAATTGCGTCGACGAGTCGCGGGTCTGCCAACTCGATCGGACGTGCAGCCTTCGCGGTGGCTCACGCTGAACGGGGCGACGCTGCATAACCTGCAGGATGTCACGCTCCGTTTGCCGCTCGGTGGTCTCTGTTGTGTGACGGGCGTGAGCGGATCAGGCAAGACATCGCTGATCATGCACACGCTGGTGCCGGCCCTGCGTCGCGCCCTCGGAACTGGATGCGGTCCATCCGGCCTGTTCAGCAAGCTGGAAGGAGTGGATCAGATCTCGCGCGTGATCCAGATCGATCAGCGGCCTCTGGGCCGGTCGGAGCGATCGACTCCCGCCACCTATTCTGGGTTCTGGGACGAAGTCCGCAAGATCTTTGCGAAGACGAAAGAGTCACGGATCCGCGGCTTTTCGCCACGACGTTTCAGTCCTCAACATTCGGAAGGCCGCTGTGCCAGATGTGCTGGTCGAGGCACGATCGATCTCGATCGCAAGCAACTGGTCCAATGGCCGATTCGCTGCCCCGATTGCGGTGGCCGTCGCTTCAACCCGCAGACGCTGGCTGTCCTTTATCGAGGCGTGTCAGTAGCCGATGTTCTCGAAATGACGATCGATCAAGGGGCCGAGTTCTTCAAAAATCTCTCGAGACTTTATCGACCATTGCATCTCTTTCAGCAGTTGGGACTAGGTTACTTGCAACTGGGCCAGCCCGCGCCAACGCTCTCGGGGGGAGAAGCCCAGCGAGTGAAGCTGGCGACCGAACTCTGGAAGTCAGACGCGTCATTGCCGACCTTGTTTGTGCTCGACGAGCCAACGTCGGGCCTGCATTCCGCAGACGTAGGCCAGATGATCATCGCCCTGCGCGGTCTGGTTCAGGCAGGCAACACCGTTGTCGTCATCGAACATCACCTCGACCTAGTCGCGGCAGCCGATTGGGTGATCGATCTCGGTCCTGGGGCCGGGGCCAAAGGTGGCCGGATCGTTACGGAAGGACCGCCGCAGGTGATTGCCGATTGTGAAGCGAGTCTGACCGGACAGGCGCTGCGAGCCGCGTTTGCTTGAACTGGCTGGCAGAGAACGAAAGTTGCCGAGATCTAGCCTGGCTGGATATCGTGATGTGGCGTCTTCATCCCTTTGCGAATTAACGCTGTTGCGTGTGGAGTGGCTATGTCAGAACAACTGCCCAGCATCGCAGACTTTCGTTCCATGGTTATTCGTGGTCAATCCGCAGTTCTCGCTGAATTGCGGGTCCGGCCAGACGACGAAAAAATAAAAGCGGCGCTAAGCCAGTATGACCGAATATTCGGCACGTTGGATTCTCTGACAAAAGAAGAACGGCTCTCACCAGTCAGTTTGATTGACTCCGGTCGCATTCGACGGATCGCGCACGGAGCCGGGGTGACTGACCAAGAAGTGATTCAGCTGCTATTCAACTATCAGCAATACTGTGAGTTAATTCTTCGTTCAATTGCAATGCAGCGACGCGACTGCGCATGAAGGCCTCAGTTCACCGCGAAAGCCATCCGCCATCAATCGCGATGCAACTGCCATGCATGTAGTTCGAGGCATCTGAAGCCAGGAACACGCACAGTCCCGCGAGTTCATCGGGTTGACCCCAACGGCCGACGGGGATGCGATCCAGGATCTGGGGCCCGCGGACGGGATCGTCCTGCAGGACATGTGACATTGATGTTTCAAAGTAGCCGGGGCAGATGCAGTTCACGTTGATCCCCTGCCTGCTCCACGCGTTTGCCAGCGACTTCGTCAGCCCGGCTAAGGCATGCTTGGCGGCGGCGTACGCGGGTATATTGAAGCCACCTTGGTATGTCATCACCGAGCCGATGTTGATGATCTTGCCGCGTCCGCGAGCCAGCATTGGCTTGGCCACCTGCTGGCAGAGATCGAACGAGGCATGCAGATGCACTTCCATTAGTTGATGCCACTCGGACATCGGGTACTCTTCGGGAGGATGGCGGTGTGAGATCCCCGCATTGTTGACCAGAATGTCGATTCGTCCCGCTTTTTCGATGGCGCGCTCGATCAATCCAACTCGATCCGCAGGCTGACTCAGGTCGCATTTGATCGACCAGAACTGGCGACCTGTTTCGCGAATGAGGGGCTCGACTTCGTCGCAATTGCCGGAGCTGCTGACCGCGATGATATCGGCACCCGCTTCGGCCAGTCCGATCGCCATCGATTGGCCCAGGCCGCGGCCGGCTCCCGTCACAAGTGCAACGCGGCCATCCAATTTGAACAGATCCAGAATCATAAACGAGGCCTTGCGGGTGAAGTCATTTTGATGAGTTTGGCGGTACAGCTTCGCCAGACGGTATCCGTGGTTTAACTGTCAGGATATGCGGAATCGGAACCGAAGCCCAGCCACCAAACAACGTCGCGCCCGCGACACAAAGCGATAGGGTGCAGAGGCGATTTGCGGCCGATGTTGCTGGAACAGGTGGCAACGTCGGCGTGCGGATTCCCTTCGGCTTGGAACGGCGGTAGAGTCATGGCGGTCTGGAAAATGCGATGGTGGAAGAAGGACGGCGAGATGTCCGTAGCCGAAGTGGGTCTGGAACGGGGGGATGGTGTGTCGCGTCGCGATTTCCTTCGCGTCGGTGGACTGAGCGTCGTCGGACTTTCGCAATCGGCGATGGTTCGCGCGGCAGCGGCGTTCGCACATCGTCGAGCCATCTTGATCGTCATGACCGGCGGCGCCAGTCAGCTTGAAACTTTTGATCCCAAGCCCGATGCCTCTTCTTCGGTGCGCGGTCCCTTTAAGTCGATCGAAACAGCCGTTCCCGGAGTTCGCTTCAGCGAGACGCTGCCACTGTTGGCGCAGCGAGCCAATCGGTTGGCGATCATCCGCTCGATGAATCACGATGCGGCGCCGATCCATGAAACTGGGCAGCAGCTGTTGCAGACGGGGCGTCTGGCAATCGGTGGCGTGAAGTTTCCTCATTGGGGAAGCGTGGTGGCCAGTCAGTCTGCCACGCGGCTGGGTATTGCCAGCAACGCGATTGTCCCCGCGTTTTTGTCCAACACGGGTGTGAGTGCCTATCGCGGTCAGGAAGCAGGATTGCTTGGCAGTGATTGGGAACCGGCTGCGATCTCGGCCGAGATCGAAGGGGAACCTGAGTCGATCCGTCGGCTGTATGGCGATACTGATTTCGGTCGGATGCTGCTGCGATCTCGGCAATTGGTGGAGCGAGGAACTCGCTGCGTCACCGTGAACTTGTTCGATTCGCTGCATCAGCGACCGACTTGGGATTGTCACGGCGATCCGAACTGCGGACCGGCGACGTTGAACGACTATCAAAGTAAGTTGTGTCCCGATTTTGATCGTGCTCTCTCTGGACTGTTGGATGACCTGGCTCAGCGCGGGTTGCTCGATGATACGCTCGTGGTGGCGACAGGTGAGTTCGGGCGAACTCCGAATGTGAATGAACGTCTGGGTCGTGATCACTGGACGGATTGCTGGTCTGCTGTGGTTGCGGGTGGCCGTGTTTCCGGTGGCAAAGTGATTGGTGCGAGCGACTCGACGGCATCAACGCCGATCGATCGACCTGTTGATCCTGGCGAGATCACCGCGACCATGCTCGATTGGTGTGGTGCGAATGTGGAATCGTTGTCAGTCACGATCGACAAAACAGACCTCCCGTTGATCCCCTGTCAGAAGCTGACGGAATTGTGGTCCTGACGAGCTGGACTGTTCGATGGACGCTTGGGTTGGTTCTCGTCATTCCCGCGCAGGCGGGAATCCAGACTTCCCGATCGACACCGTCCCACGATTCGCTGGATTCCCGCCTGCGCGGGAATAACGAAGTTAGAATAACGCCGATTAGTCCCTATCGCTGATAAATCGGCAGGTATTCGTATTCGACGGTCAGTGCCAGGACCGCCATACTGGTGAAATAGACCGGTCCTCCGATCGCTTCGTTGGGGTTTCCCGTTTCCCATTGTCCTCCGGCAGATTGGTGAGACAGGATATCCGCAAACAGGATCGGCCGGGTGTTCTTCCAACTGTCGCCACCTCGTTTGAACATACCGACGGACGTGTAGTAAATCCCGTAGTAGTACCATTGATCCTGCAGCCGCAGTGGCCGGAACTCGAGGAATTCGGCCGCGCGATGAACCTCGGCACTCTCTTCCTGGCCACAAAGTTGGAGAGCCAACATGCCAGTCGCGCTGAGCACCGGGGTGGCCCCATTTCCCGGTTGATACCCGAACCCCCTGCCCGTATTTGGCGAGCATCGTTTGACGTATTCAACTGCCATGTCGATGTTTTCCGCCGGGACATCACAACCGATATCCTTCGCAGCCCGCAGGGCCAATAGTTGCCACCCGGTCACACTCAGGTCACTGTCGGTGCTCTGGGGTGTGTAACGCCAACCGCCGCGCTGATTCGCTGGCTTCGGCACCAACTGCGAAGCGAGGATCAAGCGGATCGCTCGCTCGAGCGCTTTGCGGGTCGGCGCGGCCATTCGTTCGGGGACCATGCCACTGACTTCGGCCAGCATTAACGTACTGATGCCATGATCATACATCGGGCCTTGATGGCCGCGATTGACGTACAGCAATCCGCTGGTGTCCTGATGATCGATGACGAACTGAACGCCTCGGACAATCGCCTCGCCATAGGGGCCTTCGCCAGGCGTGTGGCCGGCCGCGAGAAACGCCATGACAGCTAACGACGTTGCCGACGTCGTTTCCTGGGTGCCGCTCAACTTCCAGCCGCCCGAGTGCAATTGCTGGCTTGCCAGATATCGCAGTGCTTTGACGATCGCTTCGTCAACGACGTGATCGGAAGGGCCAGGAGCAGCTTGGACGAGAGTGCTGGTGATCAAGAGGATCACGATGACAATTGCCGCGCGGGAAATCTCGCCTAATCGACAGAAGAAGAACACTGGTTGTCCGAGGACGGCCAACCAGTGGCACCCTCGGCGCAACAGACCGAAGTGAACTTCGTCGTCAGCAGAGCACATCCTGTCAGGCAACGTCTTCAATCAAAACTCCTGATCACTTCGGCGCGGGATCTTTGGCGGCGGGCTTGGTGATCTCTTCGAAGTATGACTTGATCTGCTTCTCATATTCCGGTCTTGGTCGCTTGTTCGCCCCCTGAAGAATCTCGGTCTTCAACTGACCGGGTAATTGTCCCCAGTTGCGTTGCGCCTGTTTCTTGATGGCCGTGTTCAACTCGTTGAGATCACCCGAAGTACCAGTGACACCCGAGCCCGTGTTGCCGCCCCCGGCGCCTGGAGTTCCTGGTTCGCCGTTGGGATCTGCTTGGGCCTGCTGAGCGTCTCCTTGCGGTGACGGGCTGAGACCACCCTTGGACGAGGGCTGACCGTCGCCGTTTGCCGCCCGCCGCATCGCATCGGCCGCTTGCCGGAACTGTTTGGCTGACTGAGCAATCGCAGATCCCGGCTGTCCTTGTCCCGGTTGTCCATTGGCACAAGGACATTGACCTAACTGCTTCTGGGCTTGTTGAAGTTGTTGGGCGGCTTGCGAGACTTTCGAGGCGACTTCATCGGGGATCGATTGGCCCGATTGAGGTGCTGCGGGAGTGTCCTGAGCTTGGCGTGCGGCGTCCTGCAGTTTTTCGGCTGCTTGTTGGGCCTGGCTGGCAGCGCTCTGGGCATCGTTTGACTTGGCAGATTGAGCCGCCTGTTGCATTGACTGCTGGGCCTCGTTCGCCGACTGGCTCGCTTTCGATGCGGAATTGCCGGCCTCTTTCGCGTCCAGCGGTGACGAGTTCAGGTTCTTAGCGGCCTGTTCCAACTGCTTCGACAGTCCCGCGGTGGCATCGGCCAACTGTTGCTGTCCCTGACTCTGTGCCCCCTGCTGTGCGGCCTTGGAATTGGCTAACTGGTCTAGCTTCTCGGCGAGTTTCTGCTGACGCTGAGCGAGCGATTCCGCTTGCTCGTTGGCTTGACCAGACTCAGCGAGTTCTTTTGAAGCTCCAGCGGCGGTGCTCGCGGCTTCGTTGCTTTGCTTGGCAGCACCGGCGAGGTCGCCCTTGGCGGCTTGCTGGGCGGCTGCGGCGGCTTGACGGGCAAAATCGGCCGCGGCCTGAGTCGCTTTGGAATCGGCTCCCTGTTGTTTGGCTGTTTCCAACGCTTGGCGGGTCGCATCTTGAGCGATTTGTTGTTGCGCGTTCGCGGCCTGCGCTCCTGCTGCTTGTTCAGCGCTTGTAGTAGTCGGCTGATTCCCACCCGGCGCGGTTGGTGCTGTTGGCGACTTCGCATCGGCACCATCGGCAGGCGTGTTGTTCTTGTTCGCAGCTTCATTTGGAGGGGACTGCTTTTCAGTTTCCAGCGATTCGGCTGGGTTTGCAGCCTGATCTTTCGCTGTCTCCTGGAAAGCTTGCGCCAGTTGTTGCTGTGGTTTTGCCAACTGCTGAGCTTGTTCAGCAAGCTGTTTCAACTGCTGCAACTGTTCGCGGCGAGCGGCGTCGATCAGTTCGGGGTGCTTCTTGAACAGGTCGGCCAGGTCTTCCGCTAACTTCTGACCTTCGGCCTGCAGTTTTTGAAGTTGCTCGGCGGTCGGCTTGTCAGTTCCAGCAGGCTGCTGATCGAGTTTTTCGAGTTGCTCGGCCAATCGATCAGCGTTGCGGGCGACCTGTTCCAGCCGCGCCAGATCCTGTTCCAATCGATTCAACTCGGACAACTGCTGGTCGAGCGACTGCAACTGTTTGTCGACCGAGGCGAGACGATCGATCGCTTCGCTCAGTGGTTGCAGTTGATCGCGGGGCTCGCCTTGCTTGGCCTGTTCGAGACGTTCGTTGGCTGCGGCCAAGTCTTGTTGGGCCATCTGCTGCGCGTTGTCTGCCAGCTTTTGAGTGAGCTTCCGTTCAGCGAGTTCCGCGGCCAGCTTCTGCAGGCGTTCGGCGAGTTCAGCCTGCTTTTGCTGGAGTTTTTGAAGTTGCTCACTCTTGTCGCTGTCCTTCTGCTTCAGCGATTCGTCTTCAGTCTGACGATGCAGTTTGGCGAGTTCATCTTTGGTCTCGGCCAGATCCTTTCGCAATTCGGCGATCTCTTGTTTGTCGGCGAGTTGCCGCTGAGCGAGTTCCTGATCCTGAGGCGTGGTGGGGTGGGTGACGACGACCAGGCTGCGAAGCTTGCTCCACGTTTCCTGTGGATTCGGAACCGGCCGATTATCGACGGCTTTGAAGCGATAGGTCAGCGACTGACCCGGCTTCAGTTCGAAGTCGGCGACATCGATCGTGAATTCGCGAGCCAACGACCGCTCGCGTAATTCGGCGGCGGGAATGGGAATCATCTTTTTCTGATTGGTCGAAGTTTCCAAATGCAATTCGACCGCGGTCAGTCCGTAATCGTCATGGAACTTGGCCGGAACGATTGATCTATCTTCGGGCCGGACCATGACAGGTTCATCGGATCCTTCGAGCGAGATTTCCGGTGGCAGATCGGGATCAATCACGATCGACCGCGTGGGCTCGTCGTTGGTCAGGCCGAGTTTGTTCTTGAGGCGAATCGAAAATGGGCCGGGATAAAGCGCCAAGGCTTCAACTCCAGCGACAAGTCCATCCTCGGCGAGCTTCATCGAGTAGGTGAGGCTAGTCCGCTTCTGCTCTTCGCCGGGCATGGCGTTGGGGTCCGATTCCGGGGGAATCGGCCAGATCAGTTCTGCTTGCGAAACAGGTCCGTTGAATTCCATTTTCAGAACGATGCGACTGCGTTCGGGAGCACGGATTTCGCCGAGGGCCCCGTCTGACGTTCGTGCGGGCAGGCCGGTGTAGGCCGGTGGTTTGATATCCAGATGCAGTCGAGTGATGACGGGGGGCTCGGCGACTTGGATCTGATGTGTTTCCGATTGTGATCCGGATGCTGTCGCGTAGACGCGGACGCTTTTGGCCAGATGGGGCAACGTCACCGCGAAATGTTGCGTCTCGGCGTCCCATTCGAGGCGACGCGAATCCTGGATACTCGCTTCATCGATCCAGTGCAGCCAAACTTGTTCGCGATCATCCTTTGTGACAATCATGGGACGCGTCTGGTTCAGTTGGACTTCGACGAGGACGTCGCTCCCTTTGGCGACAACTCGATCGCCGTCGACGATCAGTAACTCGGTCGAGCCCCAGTGAAAGTTAGCCCAGGGGGCGAATAGCCTCGCCCACAGCAATCCATAGTCGTTCGGGGCGACGGCAAATGGAGCGAACAACAAGGCGATGGCCATCATCGCGAGCACAGCGGTTCCGGCCGATCGAATCGCGGGGACGGCGTCGGAGACGTCCAGTCGATCAATCGCCCGGGCGGTCTGTCGAGCCAACAGGTCGCGCATCACCCGGGATGTGCCAGGGGTCTGACTATCGTGAAGTTCCACGAGCGATGTCAGCCGCTCTTTTAGTTCGGGATGCTGACGTTCAACAAGGGCCGCGAGTTCTGAGTATGAGGGGGCTTTGAACAGCGGTCGAAGTACCTGCCTCCAGGCAATGGCGACGATCAGCAGCAGCCACGTGGCCAACAGAGTCAGTCGCGTGTTGCCACCCAGTCCCAGGAACCAGTCGGTCAGCAGGCAAGCCCCCAGAAGGAGCGGGACGGCCACGCCAAGACGGCTGATACCGCGCGAGAAGATCGCATCTCGAACCTGTCGGTCGAGGACCAGCAGTTGCCGTTCAATGCTATCGGGCAATTCGACGATCGCCATCTGGCACCTCACCGCCCCAGAGGGGCTCGCAGATCTGATGAAAGTCGGCAGCTAGTACTATGATAAACACCGACCGATGAAATTCCGGTCGATTCGTCATAACGATCAGAAATTTAAGGAATTGCGTCCGGTCAAGTATGCGTCGTCCAGACCGCGGTTGCAATCAGATCACTGCCTTCGCCAAATCCCCCCAGTTCAACATTTTTGGCAGGATTTGTCAGTCCATGGCAGTGTTTTGGGGGTGTCTGCCGTTTTTTGAGTGGGATGGGCTTCCAGTCCGTCGCCTTGGCCTTGGTTTGTGACTGCCATCGTGAGTTGGTCCTTCATCGGAACAGTGACGGGTTGGAAACCCATCCTACTGAAGAAAAGCGGCCACACGCATTAACTGCAGTCAGGCAGTCAACAGGTGTGGCCGGTTGTTACGGTCCACTTCGCGTCAGCATCTTGTCCAACGACAATTATGCCGAGGGCTGTGTGCGCGCCTAGATCTTCATTGAGATATTTGCGTAGAAAACCGCGAGAAGAGCGCGAGTCAGAAATTGGGCTACTGACAGTTTTTGACACCCCAGGACAAATTTTGACAATGGGGGACAAAACAGGGGTGTTTTTGTCGTTTTTCCTCAATTTAGCACCTTTTTGTGACAGATCAGATTTCGCTTCGACGTCACTGCTTCGAGCCTGCGGCGAGACGCTGTCCTTGCGTTGAAAATGACTTGCACAACATTATACCTTTTGGTGTAATGTTGCTGCTGTTCGAGGTCAATTCGGTTCGTTTCCAACTCGGAGATTTCAGAGATGGGCACCCTGCTGCATCGGAGCCTGGCAGTACTCACCTTCGCCGTTGTGTCAGTGTTCGCGGTCGGACGAGCAGATGCCGAGTCAACTGGACTGCCGAAAACGTCGGTGACAAAAAAGACCGGCTATGCGCCAGTGAATGGCCTTGAGATGTATTACGAGATCACTGGCCAAGGGAAACCGGCGGTTTATATTCACCCCATTGTCAGTCACTGCGGGCTGGTTCCGGGACTGTCGGCGAATCGGCAGTGGATTGCCATGGACCTGCAGGGGCACGGTCGCACGGCCGACATCGATCGTCCGATGACGTGCGAACAGCACGCCGATGATATTGCTGCTCTGTTGAGGCACCTGAAAATTGAGGAGGCCGATTTCTTCGGTGATAGCTTTGGCGGCGCCATCGCGGTGACGATGGCGGTCCGACATCCCCAGCTCGTTCGCCGAGTGATCATCTACGGCAGTCCGCTGGTTCCGCTTCCCAAAGAGCTGGCCACCGTCTTCACTGCTGATTCCGAGCTGATCAAGTGGGAGCGAGAGGAATATCAGAAAGTCGCCCCCGATCCCAAGCAATGGCCCCTGCTATTCGCCAAGGTCCTGAAGTGCGGAATTGAATGGAAAGGATTTTCGACCGACGAGTTGAAGTCGATCAAAGTCCCCCTCCTGATCGCCTGCGGTGATCACGACCTGATCCCGGTCGAACGCTGCGTGGAATTGTCGCGTCTGATACCGCACGCTCAACTGGCCGTCATCCCGGACGCCAGTCATTTCGTGCTCTTCTCCGAGCCCGAGAAATTGCTGCCGACCATCGCCACCTTTTTGGACGAACCCGCTCCGAAGGTGCCATTAAGTACATTCAAAGCCGGATATTATCCTGGCGTGACCAGGTAACCTAATGTGAAAAGGAGTGCGCAGATGAGTGATGGCGAAGGGACTGCGACGATCGTTGCTCGCTACGGACGCTCATGGTCGATCAGCGATCCGAACGATCCCTGGATTATTCGGAAACTAATCTCTGAATTGCGAACAGAGCTGTCCGACGAGCCAGATGATGAGCACGATCAGGTTTCGGTGAGTAACGAACACTGGTCCGTCACAGCGCAAGTCAGCGGGTTGATCACGTTCGACAACATAGATCTGCTTGAAGGCGAAGAGTCTGATCTCCCTGAAGAGATGCACCTGCGCGACATTCCTGATGACACCCTCGTTCGCCTATGGCAAGCCGTCTTACGCGGAGATAGAGAATTGCTGCTGGCCCATCCCTGGAAAGCATTCAGCGAATTACCGCCGCATGTTCGCGACTACTATCGCGATGGAACATCATATTGAGCACGGACCAGCTATCGGATGTCCTGACGGCAATTTCTCATCCCTCGCGGCGGGCGATCATCGGACGGCTGGCGACCGGGCCCGCGCGATTTACCGATATTGCCAAGCCGTTTGAATTGTCGCTCAACGCGATTACGAAACACCTCAAGCTACTGGAGCGAGCCGGGTTGATTTCGCGCGAAAAGCAAGGGCGAGAAGTGTTCATTTCATTGCATCCTGAACCGCTGCGATTGGTCTCGGGATGGGTGCATGAATACGAACAATTCTGGAGTGAACGCCTGGATCAATTCGAAGAGCACTTCCGTAAAAAAAGGCCAAGGAAACGAAACGATGAGACCAGAGATCAAGACGTTTGACCTGGAACTGACACGCACGATTCCCACGTCTCCCCTGGAAGCGTTCCAGGGGTGGCTCGATCCCCAGTGCCCGGGGACTCCCTGGATCATGGCCGAGAAGCTGATCCTCGAACCCAAGGTCGACGGCCTGTACTACTGGCTGTTCATCAACGAGGCTGGCGAGCACAAACCCCACTATGGGCGCTTCACCGTCATCGACTCGCCAGCAACGATCCAGTACACGTGGATGTCACTCCATACCCGCGGTCTCGAATCGCTCGTCACAGTGACCTTCCAGAAGCAGGGCGAAGAAACGCTGATGACTCTTCGCCACGAGAACCTGCCAGACGATGAGCCAGGGCGAGGCCACGAGAAGGGCTGGGGCCACCTGATGAACCAATTTGCGGATCACTTTTCAAGCAATCGCGGTTAAGCCTGAGTGATGCGGCCTGATTCGACGAAGGTCTACGCATCGCGCCAGTTGAGGATTTTCTAACTTGGTATTCACGCAAAATGAACGATTCTTATCATTTATATTGTCCGCGGCGTCTATCATCTCATAGAATTTAGAATCCACTACTTATTGCCGCTTCCCGGACCTCGCCCCTCATTTGGCACACGGTGATGAATGTTCTTCAATGGTGTGCGACTACCAGATGAGCTTCGGATCGCTCTGGAAGAAGAGCGGTTGGTCATCTTCGCTGGAGCCGGCGTGTCCATGCCGGAACCGTCGAATCTTCCGTCGTTCAACGATTTGGCCTCTAAGATTGCTGGAGGGGAACGCGTCGACCCGGGACGCGAAGATAGATTTCTGGGCAAACTAGAAAGAGAACGCAAGACCGATGTTCACGCGGCCGCGTCGCGGCTCCTTCATGGCGAGC
This sequence comes from Schlesneria sp., assembly GCA_028291515.1. Lineage (GTDB taxonomy): Bacteria > Planctomycetota > Planctomycetia > Planctomycetales > Planctomycetaceae > Schlesneria. Next base: position 46,271 of record JAQGHU010000023.1, on the reverse strand, counting down.
ATACGCGTCCGACGCTTCTACATACGGAGATGCTACGACTTTTTAGCGACGCCTCAAAAGTTCGCTTGGTGACGACGAACTTCGACCCTCATTTCTCCGTGGCAGCGCAAAAGCTATTTCGTAAAAGCGGTCTTCGGGAATACTGTGCACCAGCCTTGCCGCTCGGTGATGACTTTAATGGTTTAATCTACCTGCACGGTTCCGCAAGTCTAACTCCTGGCCAACTCGTTCTAACAGACAAGGACTTTGGAGCAGCCTATCTCACTCGCGGCTGGGCGCGAGATTTTCTGGTATCTCTCTTTTCACATTACACAGTGCTGTTCGTCGGATACAGCCATGATGATGTGACGACAACTTACCTTGCTCGCGGGCTTGAGCCGTCCGAAATCGTGCAGCGTTGGGCAATGGTGCCGTCCGACGCAACAGTGAGTGCTAGAGAAAACTGGCAACATCTTGATATTTCGGTGGTTGAATACCCAATCAATCCTATCAACGAGAAGAATCCACATCAGGCGCTGACCGATTTCTTCTCTCACTGGGCCGATCATAGTAAAGAATCGGTTTTTGGCAGAGCGAGACGCGTTAGAGCAATTGCCCGGGGACTTCCGTCAGAGAGTGAATCGGAATCTTCGTATCTGCATTATTGCCTCTCGAACCCTCAATTGGCCGACGAGTTCTGCAAGGCAATCCAATCCGCGGCCTGGGTGGCATGGCTGCACGATCGCGGATATTTCAATACGTTTTTCAGCGACACTGTACTAGATGCGCCGCGAGTCAAGAGTCAGCATGTGCTCGCTCACTGGTTGTGCTCATATGTGCGACAATACTTTCCTGATTTGCTGCTCAACATGATCAGAAATCACCGCCAACTCCTTACCCGAGAGTTCAGCGGAACACTAGCCCACTGTTTGTGGAGTGAGGAGAGGATGAAAGCAGACCCGATGTTTGCAGTATGGGTTTCCGTATTGTTGTCTCAAGGGAAACAGGCGGTTTCCGGTGACATCTGGGCATACCTTCTGGGAACATGTAGCCTTCCGAAACATTCTGGAGTCGCCCTCAGTCTGTTCGAACTATTAACCACCCCGACCATTCAGCTTAAGACAAGTTTGGACTGGTCACCCTTGACTGCAGATGCCGATGGCGCGACCAGACAGAGAAAGATCGATTACTCGATCGAATGGCCTCAGGAATCTCAACACTGGCTGCGTGAGGCTTGGACTAAAGTCTTCGAACCGCATCTGACCGAAATTAGCGATTCACTAAGTCGGATAATTGTCAAACAGTTGACGCATGCGTACCTGCTGCTTCGAGGGGTGGGGAAAAACTATCAACGTTTCGATGAGTTGAGTCGGATTCGCCGTTCGATCGCCCCTCACGAGCAGGATGACGTGTCGGTGAATAAGTGTTTTTCGTGCATCGTCGACATTCTACGATGCATTCTTGACCACTGGATTCAGACTGAACCATCGTGGGCGAGACAACAGGTGGAGGCGTGGTGGTCGACGAAGTTTCCGCTCTTGATGCGATTTGCTGCCTACGCCAGAAGCAGCGACGCGCTCTACCCACCCGATGAAAGTGTCCAATGGGTGTTGGAGAACAATCTCGTGTTCAGATCAAGCATGAAGAAGGAGGTGTTTGACATTCTGGCGTCGGCATATCCCAAGGCATCCAGCCGCATCCGACGATTTCTTCTTCGCCGTATCGACCGAGGGTACCGTGGAACGCGAGCCAAGAGCTCAGATGAGGAGATGCTAGCATACGAAAAATTCAATGTTTTGATCTGGTTGCGCCGTTCTGATTCCGACTGCCCCCTCGTGCAATCGGCAATCGCGAAGATTCAAACTGTTTATCCACACTTCGGCGAACGCGACCATCCTGAGTTCGATGCGTGGGTTGGAAAAGCAGGCTTCGTCGATCCAACAGAGGGCTTCGACTTCGCTAGTATTCTGACTGCGTCCCCAGGGATTTTCGCCGAAGACTTGATTCAGGCGCGTGATGGCGCGTTGCATCGAGGTCTTCGGGGGCATGTCCAATGTCTTCCTAAGCTCTTTAAGCAAGACAAAGAGTGGGCGAAACGATTTGTCGAAGCTCTGTTGCAGAAATCTGGGGTGGATCAAGAAATCTGGAATGGTGTGCTCTGGGGATGGAGAGATGTGATCGAGACCAGTGATGACTGGCGTTGGATTTTGAGTACCGTGGAGAAGCTGCCACACGAGCCTGCCATCTACGCGGGGATTGCGAATCTTATTTCTCACGAGTTCCGTAAGGATCACTCCAGTTGGGATGAGAATATAAGTGAGCGAGCAGCATCCTTGATGGATGATTCATGGGAACATTGCAAGAGCGAAAAAGAGAGTGCTGACGAGAGCTATGGCGATTGGTTGACGACTGCGATCAATCACGTCGGTGGTTGGATCGGTGAATTCTGGGTCCACTACTGCAGCCACCTCCGCCAACTTGCTGGCGACAATTGGCAAGGCATTCCCGCATCACTCAAAACTAAGGTTAAAGAAGCCTTAAATGGCTCAAATCGTACGAAGGTTTGTGCGAGAATTGCTCTGACACCTTGGATTGGATTTTTATTCGCATGGGACCGTGAATTTGCCGTCGAATATATGCTTCCCCTCTTGGATTGGAAGCGTGATCCAATCGTGGCACAACAATCGTGGTCCGTCCTGCTTAATTACAAAGCAGGTACGTCAAAGGAACTCGAACTTCAGCTAATTCCTTTTTACAGGCAGTGCGTCGAGCAGGTGACAGAAATGCTTAAAGATGCCAGTGAGAAGTCTGGCCAATTCGATCAGACTTCTCTACAGCATCTTGGCTATCAACTCGCTGCCCTGGCGGTACACGTAATTGCTGATCCGGTAGACTCAGGCTTCTTTCATGACTTCTTGCCTCTTTTGCCCAATGAAGTGCGTGGAGCGATGGCAAATGGAATCGGCGAACAATTGGAAGAATTGGATGATGCTGAGCGTTGGAGGTTGTGGGACACGTGGTTGAGGCGCTATCTGGATCAACGCTTGATAGGCATCCCAACTGCTCTGTCTACGACTGAGACGAAATACATGATGTCATGGTGCCTAAATTTGGGACAAGCATTCTCTGAAGCAGTCGAGCGAATCGAACAAATGCCACACGAGGCGGTGTTCGCTTTTAGCATTGTGAGTAAGCTCGCAAGTAGTCTATTGGTTGATGAGGCGCCGCTGGCTGCATGCCGTCTTGCTAACTCAGCACTTTTGGCAGAAGACTTTCCGCACCTCCACTCACCACTTATTACGCTACATGAGAAGTTCAAAAGCACTATTCGGAGGCATCCAGAATTCTCGAAGTATGAAGAATTGCTCTATCAACGAGGGTGGAAGAAACCGTGACGATGAGTGAGATCCCTAAACAATTCGTTTCGCCATGCGCATCCTATATTTTGGCGGTCCTCGCCAATCGAATTTATTAAGTTGAAGTGATCTGGGTGCTGACGCAGCGCGGCTCGTTCGCGGAGGGCGGCGCTGGCTTACGCGGTCTCGTATGAGCCTTGTTTGTTGAACAAGTGGGGAGCATGGGGTCCATGCCCGTTAGAAGTTCCGGGGACAACCAGCTTGAAGCTGGTGGCAGACGAAGATGCCGGCTGAAGTCTGGCAAGAAGGTTGAGAGGTGTCCTCGTGCAAAGACACGGCCATGTCGCGGACTCCAAGTCCGTGGCACCCCACTCTGGTGATGCTGTGAGCATCATTGGGCACGGTCATTTAGCGTTGTCGGTACCACTCATTTACGACATCGTGAACCAGAGCGAAGGCTTCGCGTTCCTGGGGGCCGGCGGTTTTATCCACGGGGCTGGCCAGGGCCTGGAGTTGGGCGCGGACTTCGAGTTCGGGGATCAGGTGTAGGCGTGTGGCCAGGATGGTGGCTTCCAGGACGGCGTGCTTGGCTCGGTTGAAGCCGAAGAAGTCTCGACCGCGACCGGTGTGGATAATGGTCGCTTCGAGCCGGGTGCGATCGGATGATGAATCACATTTGGTGATCTGGAATTCGTACCAGCGGCAACAGTCCTTGAGGACTCGGCCGTCGACTTGTTCAGCGGGAAACGTCTCGGGGATGGCTTCCAGCCGATGGAGCGCGGCCTTGGCAATCAGCAGTACATCGTCGATGACGTGGAAGACGCCGGATGGTCGTTGCAGCAGATTCTGGCAGGTGGTCGAGGTCTGGAACGGTCGCAGAATCAACGAGGTCATCTGGGGATCGACGATGGGTCCCATCGGTGCGAGGTTCACTTCGCCGATCGGGTTCAGACTGGTGACGAGACCTTCGAGGATCATGTTGGTGGCAGGCCGTTTGGTTGCATTGCTGGTGTGGTGAGCACTGGCATCAAACCACAATCGCACGGCTCTGGGAAGATACTCAATGATCGTGCTTGATCATTCTTGTTTTGGATTGAGTGCCGTGGACTCACTGTCATCGGGATGGTCGTGTCCTTCGAGTAAAGACCGAGTAAAGACACGGCCTTGTTGAAGACTCCAAAACCGCGGCACCCGAAACAATAGATTGACTGTGCGGTGTATCGGGAAGCCCCAATCTCTTGGCGAGATTGGCTAGGTCGCGATCAGCTCTGAGATGGCGTTAGCGGTTCACGCCGATGTAGAAGCTGAAGAGCTGAGTCTTGTCCGTGGGATCCTTCATGATCGGGATGGCCCAGTCGAGAGCGATGGGGGTTGGACCCATCATGGGGACGGTGACTCGCAGACCAGCACCGACTGACATACGAAAATCGCTGAACGAGGCTTTGTCGCTGACGGTACCGAAATCGCTGAACGTGACGACTTTGACCATTTCGTTGGCCAGAACCGGGATCTGGTATTCGACGCTTCCCAAGGCCATGAAGTCGCCCCCGATGTAGACGCCGTTCTGGTAAGGGCTGACGCCGCGGAAGTAGAAGCCGCGGAAGTTCTGGAAGCCCCCGGCAAAGTACCGTTCGAAGATGGGCGTTTGAGCTCCGGTGTAACCAACTTCGCCTCGCAACGACAGGATATGCTTGCCGCCGCCGTCGGCTCGTTGATAGAGCGTGAAGAACTGGCGACCTTCGAGGTTGATACGAGGATAGTTAAACTCACCGAACGCCTGTTCGTACGTCGCTTCCAAATGATGGCCCTGCGACGGTGCGAACGGTGAATCGCGGGTGTCGTGCGACAGCGAGAAGACGCCTGTGGACAGGAAGCTTTGGCCGAGGGCTTCCTTCAAGATCTCCGGCGGATTGGCCACCGAAGGGTTGAAGACGTCGACACTTTCCAGTCGCAACGACGCCGAACCAGAGATTTGCTGTGTGAACTGGCGACCGACTCGCAGTCGTCCACCCATTCGTTGTTCGGTCCAGTTCAGGTAGTAACGATTGAAGTAGAAACCGCTGACACCCAGGCTGTTATTGGTGTCCATGAAGTAGGGGTTGGTCCAGTCGACCAGGTAGCGGCTGAGCTGGGTCCCGGGCATGGCTTCGATACGGAACTTTTCGCCGTTACCGCGCCAGGCGGTCCCGTTCCAGATCTGATCCCAACTGGTGGGTGGGCGACGGATGTCGAAGTTCTGTTCGCTGAGGACGATGTTCCCGACTAGACCCGAGTTACTGTTGACCCCGACCCCGAACATCAATCGTCCGGTGCGAGCTTCGCTGAGGTAGGTGTCGACATCGATGAATTCCGGCGGTGGCATCCGTTCCCAGTCGTAGGGGTCCGGATTTTGAATGGCTTTACCCCAAGGATCGCCTTGGGGACTGACATCATAGATCGGATTTTCAGGCGGCTTTAATGGGTCGCGACTTTGTCCACGGAAGACCGGGGTCAAAGGAGCCAGTCGCGCGTTGTCGTCGGCGGGCTCCTTTACCTCGTTCAGCGATTGTGGAAATTCGATCAGATACGGAATCTCTTGCGGGTCCGCTTGATTGTCGGCGGGTTTCGCAGCGGGTTTGCGGCTGCGACCACCACCAGGCGACGTTCCGCTCGGTCCACTTTCAGGACGAGAGACACTGTGGCCGACGGGCAGGCTTTGACCGCGGGCCACGTTCATATCGGGGGCTTTGAGCCAATCGGTATTCTTGACGATATTCGTCTCGATCCGCGGGCCGCCCCCTTCTGCTTCGAACAGGCCCGATCCGCTCAATCGCTGCTTCAGTTGAGCCAGCTTTTTCGGGTCGGCCAGATCGCCGGGTTGAAGCGGCGAAATGTTATTGATCAGCTTGACCTTCGAGTGTGGGTAGTCGCCGGCAATATGGATGCCGACGTTGCGAACGCGATAGACCTTGTCTTCGTTGACTCGATAAACCAGATCCAGCACCCCGGGCTCTTCGGACCACTTGCGAATGGGAGCGACCTGTGCGAAGAGGCGGCCCTGCGAGCCGTATTTCGCCATGATCGTTTCGACATCTTTGTTGATGTGCCGCTCGTTGTATTCGTCGCCCTGCTTGACCTTCATCATCGCGCGAATCTCGCCCTCGGAAATGACTTCGTTCCCGAGCACGGCGATTTCGTTGATCCGGTAGCGGAGACCTTCTTCGATCTTGTAGTGCAGCTGAACCTTTGATTTGTCCTCAGAGAATTCCTGCTCGGGAGTAATCTGCACATCGAAATATCCGAGACTGTAATAGTAGTTGCGGATGCCTTCGATATCGTCGTTGATCGAACTGGGATCATATTTTCCACCGAAGAGCCAGAACATCTGCGTCTTGGTGCGAGTCTTCGTCTTGAGCAGCGGATCGTAGAACGTTTTGTTACCTTCGAAGTCGACCTTGGTCACTTTGACCTTCGGGCCTTCGTCGATCAGAAACACGACTTCGCGATCTGGATCCGTCTGCACGTCACCGCGTTCCAGTTCGACGGTGGCAAAGGGAAAACCTTTATCCTTGTACATTTCTTGAATGCGGCGGACGCACTCGCGATTGACGCTGACGTCGTAGGGTTGCCCAGGCTTCAACTGGGTCATCTTGTTGAAGGCTTCGGTCTTGAGCTTGACGTTGCCCTTGTACTCAACCTTGCGAACGATCGGACGTTCGGTGACCTTGAAGATCAGCACGTTTCCTTCGTCGGTGCGGCTGATGATGGGTTCGACGTGAGCGAACCAGCGCGTCCGAATCAGCGCGTCGACATCGTCTTTGATCTGCTTGGCGGTGACGACACGACCCGGTCGCGTCTTGATATGCTTCCCGATATCAACTTCGGGAATCGTGGTGTTTCCCTTGATCTTGACCGCGACCATGGGCTCATCGAGCGTGAACGGGGTCTCGGTCTTGTCGAGTTTATCAGGGTTCAGGCCGGCCTGTCTGGCGCGGGAGCCCTGTGGCAAGCTGAGTCCGCGGCCCGCACTAGGAACGTCCATGCCGCCAGGACCGTAGACTTCTTTTCCAGGCTGCCCCCAGGCGGTGGTACCGCCCAATAGCAGTCCGCAGCCCAGCACGAGTGCGTGCGGCAGCGACCAGAGTCGGTTCGCTCTGTCGCAGGTTGCGTGCTGCATGGGTCAGGGTTCCTGGTCCCGAACTTAGGCAAAATCACCTGGTTCGGCGCGATTTGTCGGGTCTGGAGACGTGAATTCGACTGTGTCCTGGCACCTTACCAACGGGTTCGCCGCCGGTCACAATATTGGCGCGGAGGACTGATAGTTGATTCTGAAATTCCCGACAAGACGAATTGTCAAAGTGGAATGTGGCGCGATTGTCGCTCGATTCAGATGCCGCAGCACTTGCAAGACAGGCGCGGCAGCCAAAGAATGGCAATTCCCACCGAGCAAATTGGTCGGTTCCCACCTTGATCTCCAGAAATCGATACGAGGATTCCCAGATGAGTCGTAGCAAAGTTGTTCTGTCGGCCACCATTTTTGGGATGGCTGCCATGGTGAGTGCGGCGGGAGTTGCCGCTGAGCCGAAAGGTTTGCCTGCGATCCTGCATCCGGAAAACAACAAGCCGACCCCCGAGAAAGTCGCGCTTGGTAAGCAGTTGTTTTTTGATGGTCGGCTGTCGGCGGACAACAAAGTCTCTTGTGCCACCTGTCATGATCCCGAGAAGGGATTCAGCAATGGTGAACAATTTGCCACAGGGGTCGAAGGAAAAAAGGGGGGACGGAACTCACCAACGGTGATCAATTCCGCGTTCCATACGTTCCAGTTCTGGGACGGACGGGCGAAGACACTCGAAGAACAAGCGCTGGGACCGATTGGCAATCCGATCGAAATGAATATGAAGCTGGAGGACGTGGTCGCCAAGCTCAACAAGATTGAAGGCTACAAGAAGGAATTCCAGAAGGTCTTCGGGACGGATGTCACTTCGGAAGGGATGGCCAAAGCGATTGCCGCGTACGAGCGGACGATCCTGTCAGGTGACGCTCCTTATGACCGGTTTAAGGCGGGCGACAAGTCGGTGCTGTCCGAAGCGGCTCAGCGGGGGATGAAATTGTTCTTCGGCAAGGCCAATTGCAGTGCGTGCCATGCGGGTCCGAATTTCACCGACAATGCTTTTCACAACATCGGTGTCGCTGGCGACGATCATGGGCGCCAAGTGATCAGCAAAACACTGGGTGATAAGGGATCGTTCAAGACGCCGACGCTGCGCGAGATCGCTCGCACTGGTCCTTACATGCATGACGGCAGCATGAAGACGCTGGAAGAGGTTGTCGAGCACTACAACAAGGGGGGTAACGCTCACGAACAGCTTGACGAAGAGATTCATCCTCTGAAGCTGACCAAAGAGCAGGTTGCTGACCTGGTGACTTTCATGAAAGAGGGACTGGCTTGTGACAGCTATCCTGATCACAAGGCTCCGGAACTGCCAAAATAGTGGGCGGCAGATCGCGATGGATTTGTCGGCTCGATGATCGCGGTGGTGGACCGCCGCGAGGAGAGTTCAGATCGTTGAGTTGGTCAAGGAAGCAGGTATGCGGCCGGTACTGGTCGTTGAAGAGGCTGCTGCTGATATCGCGGACGTGCTGCTGCACGTTCGGCGGTCTGGCTATGAGTGCCTGACTGTAACGCCTGCCGGTATGGATGTGGATGTGCCCGTGTGCTCGCTGATTCTGATCGGCGCGGTCGGTGCCGAGGTTTCGGGGGAACGGCTGCGATCGTGGCGGCAGCGTTGTGCCAACCTTCCTTGCGTCGTGCTGACGGGCGCGTCGCCATCAAGCTCCAGCGAAAGTGCGCTGCGAGCTGATGTCAGCGGGATGCTGCCTTGGACGGATGTGGAATCAGATCTGATTCCAACGCTGCAGGCGATTCTCGGCGCGCCTGCGACGGTTTCACCCGACGCGGTCGTAAGCAATCGCGAAGTGCTCTCGTACACGATCGAGAACAATCCCGAGTTGTTACCGCTGATTGTGTCTTCCGTGCGCCAGCGGATCGTCAGCTGGCCGTTTCAAGATTCGATCGAACTGGAACGCGTGACGGTGGCCCTGAGCGAAGCGTTGGATAACGCCCTCTATCACGGCAACCTGGACCTGAATTCCGACCTGCGTCAGGGGAGCGGTCAGGCGTGGCGAGAAGAAAGCCATGCTCGACGTACCGCGTTGCCTTATCGAGATCGCCGGATTCGCTTTCGGGCGATCTTCGATTGCCAGGGAGCGGAATTCATCATCCGCGATGAAGGAATCGGGTTCGACCCAGCCGTGCTCAGTGATTGCACGCAAATGCAGAATCTGGAACGCTGCAGTGGCCGCGGCCTGTTCCTGATGAAGATGTACATGGACGAGATGCGTTTCAACGCAACTGGAAACGAGATCACGCTTCAAAAACATCGGCCAGCTGAATTATCAGGTGTTCATTAAGAATCCGCTTCAAAACCTGTCGTGAATTCGCCAGAGTCTGCTCGGAAGTTTCACAATCCCGCGCTCTGACGGAGGCAACGAACTCGGCGAATTCGGGAGTGAGTAGTTTAACCGCGTGGGCACCGCCCCGCGCGTGATTGAGAGTCAGGCGAAATTCTCCATTCGGCTTGTGATGAACAGTTTCGGTTGCCCGCCATGACGCGCGGGGCGTTGCCCACGCGGTTAAACAAACGGAATTCTGCGATCTCGACTTCCGTTTCGTTCGCAGGCATGTTGAACTAATCATCCGGCAACCCCTTTTGGGTGTTTGACGAACCGCGAGTGTCTGAACTCGTGGAGGTGATTTCGTGTCACCTGAGGTTTCGACGGCAATTCTGCAGCGTTCGGTAAAGTACAGTCATGAACGACGGTGGCGATAACCATTTGAATACGCAGCTCTTCGCTGCAGTCTTCTGTCCAAGTTGCAAGTTTGCTTTTCAATCGGCACCCGATCGGGTCGTCTGTCCCGGTTGCGGGCATTCACTGGATGGGACTTTGGAAACGAAGCTGGTTCAGAAAAGGACTGACAATCAGCAAACCAAAGTCGTCCCTCGCGCCTCGAGTGCGTCCAGCGTGGATGCCCTGATCGGACAGAGAATCGATCGCTATCACTGTAATGCTCTGTTGGGCGCGGGTGCGATGGGCCGGGTCTATCTGGCTCGGCATCTGGATCTGCACCGGAATTGTGCGCTGAAGATTCTGCCGCCAGAACTGGTGGAAAGCGACGCCGCGTATACCGAGCGCTTCGCTGACGAGGGTCGAGCGGCCGCCGCCCTGAATCATCCCAATATCGTCACCGTCCACGCGATTGGGCAGGACCGCGGCTATCACTTTCTGGAGATGGAGTTTGTCGCGGGGCAATCACTGCGCAAATTGGTTGAAGACGAAGGACCGCAAGATCCGGTGCGAGCGACATCATTGATTCTGCGCGTCGCAGAAGGGCTGGCGGCCGCGCATCTGGCGGGGATCCTGCACCGCGATCTGAAGCCCGACAACGTGATGTTGACTCACCTGGGTGTCCCCAAAATCACCGACTTTGGACTGGCCAAGCGAGTCGTTTTGGACCAGTCACCGGAAGCCGCTGGGGAGGTCGTTGGTACGCCCCCGTTTATGGCTCCAGAGTTGTTCCAGCAGCAGCAGGCCACCACTGCCAGCGATGTCTACGCACTAGGGGTCTGTTATTATTATCTGCTGACGGGGCGGCTCCCTTTTTCGTCTCCCGTGCTGTCAGAACTGATCCAGCAAATCAGTCACGATCCGCTGCCAAGCTTGCGGCGGCAAGTCCCGTCGATCCCGCTGGAAATGTCCGAGTGCCTGCAGAGCATGCTGGAGAAAGTTCCCGGGAATCGGCCTCAGTCCGGAGTCGATGCGGCTCAATTGCTGTCGGCAGTATTGGGAGAAGTGGAAGATCTGGACCAATTGATGCAATCGGCATTTGCGCATCAATCGGGCGTGAAGTGGACTCGACAGGGTGATCGGTACCGCGTCGACCTCGTCTTCAACGACGGGCGTCGCCAACTGGTGCTGGTCGAACCGAGCCATCACGCGGCTGCGGATCGAACTTTGCGGATCTCCAGCGTGTGCTGTCCCGCACTGTCGGTTTATTTTGAACCGGCCTTGAGGCTGAACTCTGAAATCCTGCACGGAGCGTTGGCGATCGCCGAAATTGATGGTGAGGCGAAGTTCCTGATGGTCGACAATTATCCCAGGTCGACGGTCGATCCCGAGGAAATTCGCCGCAGCGTGCTCGAAGTGGCCCATCGTGCCGATGCGATCGAGAAGTTGTTGACAGGCCTGGACTTGAATTGATGAGCTGCTCTGCCCGCAAGTTCGGCAGTTCCTCTCCTCAATTTGTGTCCGCGAAGAATCCCGCAGTTGACCGCGCTAGGTTTCCAGCGCTATCGTTAAACTTTTCGTATTGCATCAAGAGTTCCAGCGAACGTTTCAGGACATACGCATCATGGTCAGGCTTATCGCTCGCTTGTTTCCAGCATTGCTGGCCGTGGGAACCCTTGCCGCTTTCGTGCCAACCACGGCAAAGGCGCAGGCACCAAAACGCAACGAGATCCGGATCCCGGCGCTGGTGACCGGCGAAGAGATGACCGCTCAGCACAATATCTGGGCGCTCGAAGTCTACATGAAGCCGATGCGGTTGATTCCGGTTGAACTAACCGATCCGAAAACCGGTGAGAAAAAGCTGGAATATGTCTGGTACGTCACGTATCGCGCTGTCCATCGCAAATCGCTCGACCGCACCGAGCCGAACACGCCCGAAAATCAATTCGATGCACCGGTCAGCCCGCCGCTATTCATTCCCGAATTTACGATGATCCTGACCGACAACGACCGCACGGAAATCTTGTCGGACCAAGTCATTCCCGAAGCACTCGTCGCCATCAACAAGCGTGAGAAGACCAACTACAAGAGTTCCGTCGCTGTCGTCGGCCCCCTTCCCGAAGCGACCGCCGCCGGATCCGGTACTGAGAACGCGTTGATGGGCGTGGCGATGTGGCGCGGAGTTGATCCCGACGCCGATCGCTACACCGTTTACATGACGGGCTTCTCGAACGGCATCCGCAAAGTGGATGGTCCGGACGGCGAGCCGATTATTCAGACGAAGACGATCAAGACCAAATACATCCGACGTGGTGATCGCTTCGAACAGAACGAAGGCGAAATTCAGCTCGAAGGCGAGCCAGAGTGGATCTATCGGTAGGGCGAGGCCGCTTCTGTCGCAGTATCTTAATTTTCGTCATTCCCGCGCAGGCGGGAATCCAGTCAATGAGAGTGAATCTCTGACGGTGATTGTCTCGGGAGAGAAGCCCTATTCGCGCAATGCCGCCGTCTGCGACTTCGCTGGATTCCCGCCTGCGCGGGAATGACGGAGAGTTTGCTGGGGACCGGAAGTCGAGGACTCCTGTAATGGTTATTCCTGAACAGGCGGGAATCTGGCGCGACGATGAAGCAACCTGCGGTTTACATTCTTGCCAGCCATCGCAATGGCACACTGTACATCGGAGTGACCAGCGATCTCGTTCAGCGTGTCTGGCAGCACAAGAACGATGTCGCTGAAGGATTCACGAGCGAGCACTGCGTAACATACGCTCGTTTATTACGAACTTCACGAAGACATGGAGAGCGCGATCGTCCGGGAAAAGCGGCTGAAGAAGTGGAATCGCGAATGGAAATTGCGTTTGATTGAAGAGAAGAATCCCGACTGGGATGATCTGTACGAATCGCTCCTCTAACCGTCATTCCCCCACTGGTGCGTCATTCCCGCGCAGGCGGGAATCCAGTGATCGAAGGAGAATCTTTGTCAGTGGTTATCGCGGGAGGGAAGCCCTATTCGCGCAATGCTGCCGTCTGCGACTTCGCTGGATTCCCGCCTGCGCGGGAATGACGGATTAGGATCAATCCCTCACTTTTTCAACGACTCCATATACGCCAGAATCGCCGCCAGTTGCTCGGCGTTCAGCTTGTCGACCAAACCCTGAGGCATGACCGAGATCTCGCGTTTGCCGCGTTCTTCGATGTCATCCTTTTTCAGAACGATCGAGATCCCGGCGACGTTTCGTAGCTCGATCTCTTCGCCTGATTCTCGGACGACGAAGCCTTCGTAGACTTTGCCGTCGTTGGTGGCGAAGAATTGAGCTTCGAATCCCTGAGCGATCTTGGCGCTTGGTTTGACGATCGATTCGATCAGTTCGGTCCGCTTGTAACGCTTGGCGATGTCCTGCAGCAGCGGGCCCTTGATCGGTTCGCTTTGTGACACCGTGTGGCAAGCGACACAACCCTGTCGGCTGAACAATCGTTGACCGTATTTCGGGTCGCCCTTCAATGGTTCGGTTTGTTTGACCACATCATCATAAGCGAGAGATGCGATCAGTGGCTTCTTTGGATCGATGGGAGGCTCTTTGTCGAGTTCCAGTCGGGCCACGGCGTATTGAGCAGCCGTCTTCACATCGGACCGATCCGACTTCAGTTGCTGCTGAATCTGCAGGATCTGCGATTCCTGACGCGAGCGGCCAATTGCTCGGAGCACACTGATCGCCGCTTCGGGATTGCTCCAGGCTCGTTCAACGACACGCATCGCGGCATCGCGAGCCTCTTTTGGGCCTTGAGGGCTTTCGGTCACGAAGACGAGCGCGGCGTAGGCCAACTCGCGTGTGGCGGGATCGGTCGATTCGGTTTGCGACGCCAATGCATTCACCAGTTTGTAGTGCTTTGGTTCGCGAACGAATTCGTTCCAGGCCGCTTCGACATCGCCCGGCTGGTCCTTCTCTGAGACGGCGGCAAAGCTGCGAAACACGATCTCGAACAGAGCCGCGTCATCAACTCGACGCTGCAATCCTCGCAAGGCTTTCGTTCGTACTTCCACTGCGGTGGGGTTGATGGTGGCGGCGACTTCCAGCAGATGGGCTGCATCGGTCGTCAACTTCGAAGAGCCGACGCTGACGAGGTCGACAGCGATCGGGAAGAACTCGCCATCGGCATTCGCCAGCGCGACGATCTTTTCCAGCACACCGGGGAAGTCGAGTTTGTGCTTGCGTAGTTGCGGCAACAGCAGCTTGACGATGGCGGCATCGCCTTCGGCAAGTTCGTGACGCAGCGCGGCGGCGATCCGTTCGGATTCAGACCACGGCACGTGCTTGTAGTAAGGGCCACTGGTGTCGGGCCGTGTGCTCCACCAGTCGCCGGTGTAGTCGGCTTCGCGGTCGTGGAGACGGCATAAGGCGTGCAAGACAACCAGTCGAGTCTTGACGTAATCCGCTGTCTGCGCTTGTGGCGTCTTCTTCAGCCAGTTCAGCAGGCCTGTCACGACCGCCGGATCGTGAAGATGCTTCAGGACCATCGCGGCCCCGGCGCGTTCCTCCAGCGAAGAGGCCTCGAGGGCCGCCAGGCAGGCTTGTCCCGCGTTCAATCGCACGAGGCTGTCGACAGCGATGTGCGCCACGAGGGGATCACGATCAGCGGTCAATGGGACGAGGTTGGCAAGATTTTGCTGCACACGCTGGCCTGCCTCCGACTTCGATTCGGCGACTAGGCGGAATCGGCCCAGGCCTCGTGCGGCCTGCATGCGGACGCGGGGGTTGGCGTCCTTCAGCGCGCCAACATATGGTGCGATTGGTGTTTGGGCCAGTTGCGTTTCTCGATCAGCGACCGCTCGCAGGATGTGCTCTCGCAAGGTGACATCGGTCAACAGAGCCAAGAGACGGTCGTGCGATTTCTCGCCACGGAGTTGCTTGAGGGTAAAGATCGCGGCGACTCGAACTGGCAAGCTGGCGTCCGAGACAGCAATCTTTTCGAGGCCGCCCGCCATTTCTGCTTTGTCGCCGCGTCGCAGGATTTCATGTTGAGTCTGCAGGCGAACCGTGTGGCTGGGCGAAGACAGCAGCTTGAGCAGATCGGCGTCGCTTGCTTTGGCTAACAATTGCAATGCATTCGCCGTGTCGTTGCTACCGAGAGGCGGCTTGGCTTTCACCACGTAGCCGACGTTGGGATTGCTGAAGTTGAAGCCGCCATCTTTCCAACTGCTGATGTAGATACTGCCGTTTGCATCGACGTCCATATCCGTCGGACGCGGCACTTCGATGAAGGACTGCTGGTCGGCGGTGAATCCAGCACCATTCGGTGTCAGGGGATGTCGGTAGATCACGCTGCGGCCCCAGTCGCAGGTGTAGAGGCCGTGACCGAGTTCACCGGGCAAGGTTGGTTCGTCGATGAACAACGATCCACAAGGAGAGCCTCCTCCGTAGTCAGCCAAAGGCTGCACGATCTCGTCGGGGAAGTTGATGAACAGTGAGGGGTAGCCCATCTGAGCGCCGTGGGGAACATAACTGAGTCGGACGTTCCAGCCACCGCCGTCATTGGTGTTGTCTCGAGTGAACAGATCCATCAGCGGGCTGACGGCGACATCGTAGATGTTGCGCTGGCCGCGCGAGACCAATTCCAACTCGCTGCCGTCCTGTCGTACGCGAGCGATTCCGCCTCCCTTCATCTGCACTTCGCGACCGTCTTTGCCGGTGGCTTTGATGAAGCCATAATCGCCGACCGCGACGTAGATCCAGCCATCGATCCCCAACTGAATGCCGTTGGTGGTGTGGTCGGCCCCGCGAAAGTTCAGATCGAAGCCGATGTCTTTGACGAGGATCTCGGACCGATCGGCAACGCCATCGCCGGTGTCGTCGTGATAGATCGACAGGTGAGGCGGATGCAGGACGATCAGCGATGTCTTGGCGGATTTTTCATTGATCGGCTCACCCGACAAAACAATGATGCCGCGCGGGCTGTCGATCTTGGCGAAGTCGATGAACTCATCGGCCTTGCCGTCGCCATCGTTGTCGCGGCAGCGCACAATGCGGCCACGTCCGGCCTTCTTATCGAGCGATCCGTTCTCGTCGATGCCGACATAGACCGTTCCGTCGGGTGATGTTGCCAGGCAGACGGGATAGTTGACGGCGGGGGGCTCGGCGAACAGCGTCACTTCAAATCCGGCAGGGGCTTTAATTCCCGACAGCCCATTTCCTTTGACGGCGCGGGGCTTATAGGTGTCGCTGTTGGTGACGACGCGTTCTTCGGTCTTGGTGCCGTGAGCTTCGAATTCGAAGAAGCTGCCCCAGCGACCGGCGATTACGCCGGTGATCGACAGACGAAGGTAACGTGTGTCCGGTGCAGAGAACTTCAGCGTCTGCGATTGGTCCTTCAAGTCGGTCTTGGTCTGGTCCGACAGCATTGTCCAGGTCTGGCCATCGGCGGATCCTTCGACCTTGTAGCGATAGTTCGTGTCATCCTGCTCCCAGACGATTCGGCAACCAGTCAGTTCTTGAGGCTTGCCCAAGTCGACCTGCCACCATTGCCCGGCACTGGCGTCAGGAGAACACCAGCGAGTCTCTTCGTTGCCATCGACGGCATGTTCGGGAGGATGACCATCTTGCGAAGCGGATGCGGTGGCTTTCTTGCCGCGAGCCAGATTGACGGGGACCAGTTCCTTCTTCGGAACGAAGAACGGCTGCTGGTACTCGGGGGTGAGTTTGTCGACCGACCACAGCAGGCCGCGAGTCACCATTTCCAGATAGCGGGGATCGCCGACGGTTTCGTTGTTGTGTCCCAGGGTCGTGCTGAACACGCGAGCTTTGCCGAACTGATTGGCCCAGGCAACGACGGTATCATCAACGCGATTGCCGACATCCTGGCGACCACGAGCCAGCGGGACGGCGGTGTCGAAGATTGTGACGTTGTTGTAGAGCTCTTCGTTGATGGTGGTCCAGTTTTCCAGACCCTTGGTGGCGGGGTGGGCTCGGTCGAGGAACGTGATATCGATTGGCTTTTGGGGACCATGTCCGGTGGACTGGATACCGACGAAGCGGAACCAGTCGTCTTTGCCCGTGCGATAACAGTGCATCGCGCAGTGCAGGTTCACCGCGGCCACGCCGTTTTTGTGAGCGTTCAGGATGTTGTCGACATAGGGCAACTCCTTCACATCGGCAGAGCATTCGTCGTGAATGACGACATCGTAACCTTTGGCCCAGTCGGGATTGTCATACATGTCGAATCGAGCACTGGTCCCGTTGTCGGTCGAATGAACGAGCGTCACTTCGACCATGACGCGGGATTCAATCCCTCGCTTCAGGATTTCTTTTTGCTTGGCGTAGTCGTGACAGCACCCTCCGGTGATCAGCAGGGCTTTGATCGGCTTTGGCTTGGCAGTCTCTTGCGACAATCCGACGCGGCAACCAGCGGCGATCACGATCGCCGCGAGAATCATTCGAACCATGGACAGTCTTCCCTTTTCACAATGAAGCAGTGGCAGAAACAGCATGATATCTGCCGCTGAGAAATTTGTCTTCCGCGATGGACTTTGTCGTAGGGTAGACGGCACGTTCCGTGTGTCGAGGTCATTCAAATCGAGTCGCGTATTGTCCAGAACCGTCAGAGTGGTGGAAACCCGAACTCCCAGGTGAGCCGCGCTGCGTCAGCACGCGGATAGCTTGGAATAGGGCATTCGTAGGTGGGACTCTGAGCGAAGTTATCCGCGTGCTGACGCAGCGCGGCTCACCAAAGTCGATCTTTTTCGCCAGTCCGCTCGGCGAGTGTAAAAAAGTCCTTCAAAAATCTGCTTGACGCCAGATCGACATATTGTATTATTGAGTTAATACAACACGTCGACGGCTGCGGTCGCGAAATGCGAGCGAAGCGACTTGTTGAAAATGAAGAAAGAGATTTGAAACACAGAGGAAACAGAGAGAGATGATCCAGTAGCTCTTGGGGCTCGACTTTACCTTGCATACTCCGTGTTCTCCGTGCCTCCGTGTTTCAAATCTCTTCTCCTGATTCCGCGCCCTTCGAGGTCGAATCGTGCTAATTCACATTTCCACTAATGACGGCGTGCCGATCTATTTGCAGGTTGTCAACCAGATCAAATATCTGGTCGCCGCGGGGCGTCTGGCGGCGGGTGAAGAGCTGCCGCCGATTCGCGTGCTGGCGAATCAATTGCTGATCAACCCCAACACGGTGGCCCGCGCTTACCGTGAACTGGAAGTCGCTGGGATTGTCGAGAAGCGACGCACGGCCGGCACATATGTCACGGACCAGGGTTCGCCACTGGCGCGACGCGAGCGAGTCAAAATCTTGACCGAGCGCATCGATGGCCTGGTTGCCGAAGCATTGCAGATGAACATTGCTCTGGAAGATGTTTTGAAACTTGTCGAACAGCGCCACATCGCGCTGCAACCTTCTATCAACAAGGAGTAACTACGATGGACGAACCCTTTCCTTCGGCGGCTCCCCTCGTCATCGACATTCGTCGGGTGACTCGCCATTTCGGTGCCAAGATGGCACTGGATGACGTGTCGCTGACTGTACCACGAGGCGGAGTCTTCGGGTTGATTGGTGGTAACGGAGCCGGGAAGACGACGTTGATCCGGCACATTCTTGGTTTGCTGAAGGCTCAGCATGGCAGTGTCCAGGTGTTTGGGCTTGATCCGGTCGCCAATCCGGTCGGGACGTTGGGACGCATCGGATATCTTTCCGAAGACCGCGACTTGCCCGATTGGATGCGCGTCGGCGAGTTGATGCGGTACACGCAGGCGTTCTTTCCCAACTGGGATGACAAGTTCGCCGAGGAACTACGAGACGCGTTTGACCTGGATCGCAAGGCCTACGTCAAAACCTTGTCGCGAGGTCAGCGAGCCCGTGCCGGACTATTGGTTGCCTTGGCTCATCGGCCAGAGTTATTGGTGCTCGATGAACCTTCGTCGGGACTCGATCCCGTGGTTCGCCGTGACATCCTGGGGGCGATCATTCGGACGATTGCCGACGAAGGCCGCACGGTGTTGTTTTCATCGCACCTGCTGGACGAAGTGGAACGCGTGGCCGATCGCGTCGCGATCATTCATCACGGACGGATCATGCTGTCGGCGGCGATGGATGAGATTAAAGACCAGCATCGCCGATTGACATTGAGGTTTGGTCAATCCGTCGATCGACCACCATCACTCGTTGGAACGATTTCGTTGGCAGGACAAGGGGCCGAGTGGACATATGTCTGCAGCGGTGAAAGCGGCCAGTTGCGTCACGCGGCCGAATCGCTGGGGGCCACCATCGTCGACGATTCCGCTTTGACGCTCGACGAGATCTTCGTCTCGCGCATTCAGGGGTAGCGAAAGTAGTAGGCACACTCCGTGTGCCGTGTCTCTCTTTCTGCGTCATGTTTCATGTTGCCAAGACAATACAGTCAACAATTCTGATAAAGCCCCAATCTCTTGGCGAGATTGGCCACATGAGGAGAGACATCATGCGTTCCATTCCGTATGCCATGACGTGGGAACTGCTACGACGGGGCCGATGGCAGATGCTGCTAGCGGTGCTGGGGGCCAACTTGCTGTCGCTGCTGTTGCTGATGGCATTGCGGATGGATGGTCCTTTGGATCTTGATGACCCCGGCTTGATCACGATGCAAGTGGTCCTGATTCAGTTTCAGCCGCTCCTGTTCGCTGTCGCCATTTTTGCGTCGATCGACCTGTCGTCTCGCAGTTACGTGCTGCCGATTCCCACTTCGACGTTGGTGGCCTGGAAAATGATCCCTTCCATGATACTGATGTTTTTGGAGTCGATCCTCAGTGCACTGGCTTTGAATTGGCTCTTCAATCTTCATTGGCCGCTGTGGGGACCAGCGTTCCTCTCGGCCGTATCCCTGGCCATGATTCTGGCGGCGCTCTGGTATGCGCAAGGGTCGATCTATCTCCCCTTCTGCGTTGGGATTGGCGGCACGATCATTGGTCTGTGGTACAAGTCGCGTTGGGGACCGATCTTCACGTTGCCGACGCATGCCTGGTCAAGCGTGAGCCCGCTAGAAGCGATCACCATGATTCTATTTGCGGTCGCGTCCTATTTCGTTGCGGTTGCCGGAGTGACTCGTAGTCGCCGTGGCGAGGTTCTAGGCGCCGACGGGGCCTGGTTGTGGCTCGACAGGCTTTTCAATTGGACATTCGATACCCGCGCCGATAAGGAACTTCGCTTTGCGACCCCGCAGGAAGCGCACTTCTGGTGCGAATGGACTAAGAAGGGCTGGGTCCTGCCTGCTGTCGTCTCATGCGGTTTGGTGTTCGGATTGGCCGCGTGGACTGTTTTCAGTCGCAAACCGGCAGACATGATGGAAGCGTTGATTGCTGGTGGGGGAATTTTATCTGCAATCGGGATGCTGGGCGGGATCTTGGTCGGCAATACTGGCCCCACCGACTCCAGTTACGAAATGGGGAGTTTTCTAGGGACACGTCCGCTAACCGATCGAGACCTCTCGACAACGACGTTGAAGGTGCTGGCGAAGTCGGTGCTGTACTCGTGGTTGATCTGGGCTGCGGTGTTTGTCGTCGTCACCGGCAATCAGTGGTTGTCTGGCCAACTGGTGAATTCGCCGATTTTCCAAAAACTGTACTGGTGGTATCTGCCTATCACGCTGCTCGGTGCCTGGATTGCGAATTCCGTGATCGCCTCATTGAGCCTGACCGGACACAGTTCCCTGTGGGTCAAAATTGCCTGTGTGGTGTTTGCCTGCTACGTCGCAGTCCTGCTGTCGTCGAAGCTGCTGGACTATGACTCACGAGCGTGGTTGCTGGGGGGGTTGATGGTTCTGACAGGAATCGCCGCCAGCGGGATCTCGATCTATCTCGTCGTCGCCGCTCGCAGGAATTCGCTGATCAGTCAATCGTTGATGATCTTGGGGGCCAGCATTTGGGTGGCCTTGAGTGCGGTGATCATTGCGGAATCTTTTCGCTCGCTCATTCCTCCTTCCGCTGTGGTCCTGATGATTGGCGTGGCGTCTCTGGCGATCAGCCCGTTGGCCGCCGCACCATTGGCAGTGACTTGGAATCGTCATCGGTGACTCACGCGTCTTGAACCAACTCGCTGGATTCCCGTCTGCGCGGGAATGACGTGTGAATGGATTTGCAAAGACATGCGAATAGACTGTCGCTCGTACTGCATTGGCTGTTGCGCAATAGTGCTTGACGATCTCAAGCGTGCATTGGAAATGCCCTCACTATCGACGATCCAGGCCAAAAGATGACATCACTCACTTGAGAGGATTCTGGCCAAAACACTGCGAATGATGGCGTCCCAATCGAATCCATTCATTCATGATGAATGCTTTCTGCAACGCTTTCTACGGAGTCCCGAAAAAGCTCGCATCGCGAAGTTGACCTGACAGTTTTCTCAAGTAGATTGTCAGTAGCAACGAATCCTCCACCTCGGCATTTCTTTGCCCCAACCTCTCGCTCTTTTCCGGGCCAACCGGCTGCCTCGGATGGCAGAAGACAATTTCTCTCCTCACGCGTTTCAAGAAGAATTCGCCTCTTATCAGATGATCGTCCGCGAATCCGGAGATCTGCCGGATTGTTCGATCTGTCACGAGTGCTCTTGATTGCCCTTAGCCGCGAGACGGCATGCGGGGCGATCAACACGATCCGATCTCTCCATTCCATCTCTAGACAACTTGAGGGCACAGTGACATACGAAACACGACAAGCATTCGCAGCGATGGCCATCTTTTTGTCTACTGCGTGTTCGGCGTTCGCCGGAACTCCATCGGGAGTGATCCGGGTCGACATTACTCTTGGTCCAGCACTCACCGCGCCGAGTGTTTTCTATGTTGATCCGATCAACGGAAGTTTGGATGGAGACGGATCGCGCCTGAAGCCGTGGCGCACTCTTGCGGAAGTCGTGGGGAGAAAATTGATCAACGGTGAAGATCCGACGAAGGGAGTCGTTCACGCCGGAGACGTGATTTACTTGCTCAGCGGAAACCACGGATCCGTCAATATTAACACCTACATCGGCCAGTTCAAAAACACTTCGCCAATCACAGTTCAGGCGATGCCCAATCACACGCCGGTGTTGAATCAGTTGACACTGAGAGATGTCTCGAATTGGACGTTTCGTGGCTTAACGTTTGTGCCACCCACCTTAGCGCCGGGTGAAGTCATTTCAAAATGGTTTACACTCGCCACCTTTACCGACACCAACGGCGTCGTCTTTGACAAGAATACGCTGTATTCGCAGGCCGACGTGACGGCATGGTCTCCGCAGGATTGGTTGGACCAATCTGTTTGCCGGGCCATTTATTACACGGGCAGCGTCTGCACGATCAGCAACAATTTGATCCGCAATGTGCGCAACGGAATCGCAGTTGGCGGAGACTATGTCACGCTCACAGGGAACGTTGTCGACTACTTTACGGATGACGCGATCGAGTTCACTTCCAGCAACACGATCATTCGTGCCAATGTGATTACCAATCACTACGGATATCTCGACAATGGTGCTCACAACGACGGGATTCAGGGCTGGACCGTCGGGGGAGTCGCAGGCCACAACATCTTGATCGACAGAAATCTGGTCATGTCGTCCACAGGCCAATACGCCACAATTCCGCCGGTGGCGTCGGGTGTCGGAGACGACGTGCTGCAAGGGATTTCGATCTTTGATGGAACATGGAAAGATGTCGTCGTCACCAATAATGTCGTGGTCGTCCCGGCCTTTCACGCGATTTCCATGTACGGCGTGAGCAGTCTGAATATCCAGAACAATACGGCCGTGACATACAGCAGTTCGCCAAGCATTGTCGGATGGATCGGCGTGTTCAATAAGAAGGATGGCACCGTTCCGACAAAGATCACGGTGCGAAACAACATCGCGACATCATTGAGCATAAATGTTGCGGGGGTGACCAAAGACCACAATATCGTGCTGACTCCGAAAAAAGGGATCACTGACCTGGTCGCTGATCCGCAGACGGTGTTCGTGACGTACAAACCAGCCCTGGGTTTGTTTGATTTGCATCTGGCGGCAGGCAGTCCAGCAATCGGCGCCGGCGGCTTACCGATGCTAAAGCAGGACAAAGACGGGAAGACACGAGTAATCAACGACTGTGGTGCTTATGCTTACTGACGTGCGGCACGCACACTGCTAAAAAGCGTAGCCGAGCATGAACTGCTCGGCTTTTTTATTTACTATCAAATCCCATGCACACTTTCTTCCACGGCTGGCGACGAAAAACGGGAGTAGTCACACTCGTGATGGCCCTGATTCTGATGGCGGCATGGGTCAGAAGCTTGATGATGTGCGACACAATCGTCGTACCGCGCCGCGATACACTTCAAGTCGTTCAATCCTTCGTTGGAACAGTCCGATGGGGAAGACACAGTTGGCCTGGGGGTGTTCCGGACGCAGTTCAAATGCCATCAACAACAGGGATGTCCTCGAAATTGCTGGATGAGCAGATTGCCGAGAGTTTCTGGAAACATCGGACCATTGAATGGAGATGGGGGTGGGCCGGTTTTGACTTCGCTGCAGGTGACTCTGCCGGGGAGCGAGTGGAGCGGTGGGCAATTCCTTACTGGTCGCTGGTTATTCCGCTAACTCTCCTCTCCGCCTGCCTGATTCTCCGAAAGCCACGGAAGCGGGCTTGAGGTATGTCCAAATTAGCTGGTCAGTACCCGAGCACATGTCGCGGACTTGCGCGGAAGCGCAAATGAGATCCGGATCTGTTAGCTTCGTCCGAAATCGGTACTAGATCAGGCCGCCGTTAATTCTAATAGTGTATCATGCCCGCCAAAAAAGCCCCCTCTGCCCCCCCTTCTCCCGAAACGCTTGAACGAGTCCTGGCGGTGGTGCAATCGACTGCCGAACCGATGACAGCCGGTCAGCTTTCCAAGCTGCTGGTCGTCACTCCGAAGCTGACCGAATCGAAGCTGACTCCTGTTCTGGACGAATTCGTTGCCAGTTCGCGCTTAAGGAGATTTGCTGGGAAGACCCCGAAGGGAAAGCCACGTTATTGGGATCGTGGTGCTAACGAACTGGGGCAGTCACTAATCACTGCCGCGATTGCCAAAAAAGGTCCGCAGGCCCGGTCGGCGCTGCGTACGGCGGCTAAGCAGGTACCGGACGAGACATTCGATGGAGCGATGAAATCCCTGCTGGAAACGGGGGCGATTTTTGAGCATCCCCCTCTGCTAAAAAAGAAGGAGTTGTTCGGGACAACACCTCCTTCGCCCGGTCCCTACCTGACCGCAATTGGGACGCAGTTGTCTAAGGTGGTCGACCAACTGTTGGCGGCTAAGGTTTCTCAGTCGGAAGTGCGTCGTTCATTGTTGGAACTCGTGGAAGCAACGGGGATCTCTGTTTTCTCTGGGGCAACCGGGCACGAAGCCGCGTCGCCCGCGCCAGTCGCCGATGTCGATCTGCTGGCGTTGATGAAACGCATCGAACCGGCTGCCGAAAATGGGGCGCTGGTTCCCGCACGCGATTTGCGACGAGCCGCCAACCTCGAGAAAACTCGCTTTGATCACGCGGTGCTCGACTTGGCTCGACAGGGACGAGTGATGCTGCATCGCCACGATTTCGCCGCCGGACTGAGTGAAGCTGATCGCGATGAATTAGTCGCGGACGGTCGCGGAACTTATTACGTTGGGATGGCCCTGCGTCGTGGATCCGCCGACTGAGGTGGCTGAGCGAAGTGAAAATCACAAACAGATCGATAAGCGTTGGTAAGGGCCTGCGATGAATCCGTTTCGCGATACAATCGTCTCCAATCCGTGGGATGAAGCGGCTATTGATGTTGCCGAGATCCAGTCGGACGTCTTTAGCGAATGCCTGCAGGGAATTGACCATGTCAGGCAACAACGGCATTCGGCTGGTCTCTTGATTCATGGTGCCGCGGGGGCAGGTAAGACGCATCTGCTGAGACGTTTGCGCCGCCGACTGACATTGCAGGCTCCGACAGCGACCGATCGCGACGAATGCCTGTTCGTCTGGGTCAGGTTGCAGGCCAGCCCGCGCATGATCTGGCGACATGTGCGTCGGACGCTGGTCGAAGATTGGTTTCGGCCGGTCCGAGGTCACGGCACCCAATTTGAGCGGATTCTGTTCCATCGCCTGGCCGAACTCCGTGTGGCCGACGGGGATCTCGAACCGTGGTTCGAGTACATGCTGGAAACAGATCCCGCGGCGCTCGACTTGTTGCTGGATCGTGTCGCCGATGAACTGTACCTCGATCGCAATACCACAATCGCGTTTAAACATCTCGCTTTCGGACGCCATCGCCGCGATCTGCGGGCCTGGCTGGGTGGCGATTCACTTCCCGAAGAAGCATTGGCTCGACTGAGTTTATCGCAGGATGAAGGGACTGATGAAGATCGCGAGCATGAAGCCCGCCGCGTAGTGCTGATGCTGTGCCGGTTGGCTGGAAATGGCTTGCCGATCGTCCTCAGTCTCGATCAAGTGGAGGCCCTGCAAACATCCAGCGGTGACAAAGATGGTCTGTACGCGTTCGGACAACTTGCGAGCACATTGCACGACGAGACGACGAATGTGTTGATTATCTCCTGTGTTCAGTCCTCATTTGCGACAGAATTGGATGATCAATCGAGAAAAGCCGACTATGACAGGATGGTATCAATAGGTGCTAGATCGCTGGCGACTCTCACGCGGTCGCAAGCCGAAAAGTTGATCGCCGCTCGCTTGGCGCAAGCCGAGGCCGAGATAGGGCCGCCAGCAAATGCGGACGCACTATGGCCACTGCAACAGTTTGATTTCCAGAGACTGTCCGAGCGGAATGAACTAACGCCGCGACGGGTATTGGCGATCAGCGCGGATCGGTTCTCTGCTTGGCAAACAGGCACGACTTCGATAACACCGGAAAGTGAATCCGTTGTGACCGAAGTGGAGCCCTCTCATCAGGCGCCGCTGGAGGCATTCCTTGACGAAGAATGGAAGTCAAGAGTTGAACTAGCGGTCTCGGCCAGTCGACCAGAGCAGACCGAAGACATCGTGCGTCATGGCCTGCCACAACTTGTAGGACTTCTGGCACCACAGTTGAAATCAGTTCGCGATGAACGATTGCCCGACGTTTCGTTGATCTTTGACGGTCCGTCAGGCCGGACTGGTGTCAGCGTTTGTGCTCAAGCGAATATGAACAGCCTTGGCTCGCGTTTCAAGCGGCTGATTTCTCAATTCACTCCCGATCGACTGGCCAAATTGGTAATCGTGCGAGACGCACGTCTGCCATTGTCCAAGGCAGCGAAGGCTGCCAGCCAGGCGTTGAGCCAACTTGCCGATCAAGGGGCGGAGATAGTCGAACGTTCGTCTGAGGTCTTCGCGGCACTCGACGCTCTGCGAGCGTTGTTGTCCGAGGCCAAGTCGGGCGATCTGGCTCGCGATGGGCGAACGGTCTCGCCGCAGTCGGTTGAGGAATGGTTGAAGCGGCATCTACCTGACAGCCTGCGGGAGTTCGCCGATTGTGTGACGGGCAGTGTCGCGATCAACGCGCCACCGTCGGACAGCCTGCAATTGGAAGCACTGTCAACGTTGCTGGCCGAACGACCTGTGCTGCCTCTCGAAGAAGCAAGTGCGGCCTTGAACCTGTCGGTCGGCGCCGTGGCGGCAATCATCGAGAGGCATCCCGATTGTGCTCGCCTACTGGCCGGACCTCCGCCGGTGATCTTTCGCGTTGAAAAAGAATCGTAACGCAGAGCAACGTCCTCTTCCGTGTGTTCATGTCTGCCACGCCGACTGCAAAGGGTCGTATCTATGCCGGTGACAATCACGGTCAGTGAAGTACGCAGGGCTCTGTATATCGCTTCTGGAGCACAGAGCGCGGGCGGCGATGGGTCTCCTTCGGTGGGCGTGCTCGGGCAGTGGTTTCACGATGCGATTGGGTGGTTGGTTGAGGAACGGCAAGGGGTGAATACTCTCGCGATCCTGGCCGATGTTGACGAAGATCTGGAGGTCTGGAAGCAGACGTTGGTGACTCGTGCCTACTCGCAGTTTGTCGGGCCGAGACTGATTGCTCATTACGCGGCATTTCATGATCTTGCTCCTCAAGTCCTGTCCTTTTGGAAGGCGATGCAGGCTGCTTGCCAGTGGCTGGCGGAACTGGCCTGGAGCGTGCGGCCGCCAAGAGCGACGCGATCCGGTAGTCGACCCGCGCCGTGGGAAACACTCGCCGAGTGGCTGAGCACCGAGGAACCATTGTCATGCGAACTGAAGGAGCCCGGCTGGTCAGATAGTGTGAAGTTGGTCGGGATTGCCGATGCCATTGTCAGGCTGAAGGATTCGACGATCTCTGACGACTCAACGCGTCATCAAGTCTGGTGCGCGATCGAGTTCAAGCTGGGCCAAACGTCCCCTGCTGCTGATCTGGGGCAAGCGTGTCTCTACCATTTGATGCTCTCCGCCGCGAATGAACAATGCGCTCCGCCGGGCGCTGAAAATGCGGTCGCAGACAACGGGACGCTCGCCCTGATCAGCTTTCGGCCCGAGCGTCACGAGCAACTGTTCGATGCCGCTTCGCTGGCTGCCGCCAGGCAGAGGTTGGTTGATCTGATCGGAAAACTGGCCGGGGTCGACTCGACGCAGATGGTCGCGCCGCCTAGGAAGACAGGTCCGGTGCATCCGCTGCCAGCACTGCCGAAGTCGAGCGTTCCGCAATTCACGAAGCCGACCGCCGAACACCTGCGTCTTGGTGAACAGTTGGTAGGGACATTGACGACCGAGTATGACATTGCTGTCTCTCTGGATGGACCGCCGATTGTGGGACCAACATTTTTGCGGTTCCCGATCAAGCTGGGGCGCAAAATGAAAGTCGCGGCGGTTCAGCGACGGGTCGAAGAACTGCAATTACGCTTGCGACTCAAGCGAGCCCCGTTCATTGCGATCGAAGAAGGTTCGTTCGTCATCGACATTCAACGCCCTGACCCGCAGATGGTGATGTTTGATGACATTCGATCACAACTGCCCGCGTCGGATCCGAAGCTGGGTGGTTCCCATGTGCCGATCGGGGTCGACATCACGGGGCATTTGGTTTGTGCCAATCTGGCCAAGACCGAGCACTCACATCTGTTGGCCGCGGGGACGACGGGGAGCGGCAAGAGCGAATGGTTGCGGACGGCGATTGCCGGGTTGATGGTGACTAATACTCCGGACACGCTGCGACTGTTGATCATCGATCCCAAACGCAATGCCTTCCATGCTCTGAGAAAATCGCCGTATTTGTGGAAGCCACTGGTCTTCCCTGATGAGCAATCCACGGCGGAAGTGCTGCAGGAACTGGCGACGGAAATGGATCGGCGATACCGGCAACTGGACGGAGCGGACTCGCACGCCCAGTTGGTGGCCCGTTCCGATGTGCCGCTGCCGCGGATCGTGTGCGTCTGTGATGAGTATCGCGATCTGATCAGCCGCAGCCGGGAAGAGCGAAAGCAGATCGAGGACCAGATCTGCCGACTGGGGGCGAAAGCTCGCGCGGCCGGCATCCATTTGATTCTGGCGACTCAGGAACCTCGACGCGAAACGATCAAAGGGCCGCTCGATTCCAACATTCCCGCGCGAGTTGGGCTGTGGATGCAGAAGGCTCAAGAATCGCGAATGCTGTTGAGCGAAGCGGGGGCTGAAAAGCTGCTGGGAAACGGGGATTTGCTGTTCAAAGATGTCGGGCCACCTCGTCGACTGCAGGCTCCCTTGCTGACGGAAGAGAACCGGAACGCGATTTTCGGGGCCTGAG
This sequence comes from Schlesneria sp., assembly GCA_028291515.1. Classification (GTDB taxonomy): domain Bacteria; phylum Planctomycetota; class Planctomycetia; order Planctomycetales; family Planctomycetaceae; genus Schlesneria. Next base: position 17,392 of record JAQGHU010000023.1, on the reverse strand, counting down.
ACGCGGGGGTCGGTGTGGCTGGGGTCGACCAGCGGGAGCCCCCAGAGTTTGTAGCGAAGCGCCGGTTGTGATTTTGCCGTCTGTTGATTCAACTGCCGCGGACTGACTGCACATGCTCGATCTGCATTTCACTGGGGGCTCCCGCTGGTCGACCCCAGCCACACAGTCACGGTGGGTGCTGCATTGCGAAATCGACAGTCAAACGATTCGAATTGTCGATCAATCGTTGATCAATGGGCTCGAATAATTGATTCCGCGTTTGTAATGCGGCATTTCCATGTTTCGCGGATTCGTTGCGTCGGCTAGCATTCACAGCGCGAGGCCTCGTGATTTGTAGTGAAAGAAACGGAGTTCGATCATGCGTAGGTGTTTTTTTCTGGCGGTCATGCTTTGTGGAGGATTGTCGACATCACTGTTCGCGACGGGACCGGCGGAGGCGGTTGTCGATTCGGAACAGGTGCTCAGTGAGTTGATGGCGATTCCCGCTCGCCAGATTCCTCGCAAACTGCTGGCTGAGGCGCAAGGGATCGTGATCGTTCCCAACGTGATCAAGATTGGCTTCGTGGCAGGGGCTCGTCGCGGTCACGGAATTGTGATGGTTCGCGATGCTGATGGCGAGTGGAGTTTGCCGCAGTTCGTGGCGCTGACCGGCGGTAGCGTCGGCTGGCAGGCTGGCATTCAAGGGACCGATGTCGTCCTGGTCTTTACGACACGCAAAGGGGTCGAGGGATTGCTGCGAGGCAAGTTCACGATTGGCGTGGATGCGGCAGCGACCGCGGGACCGGTCGGTCGTGAAGCGGCGATCGGGACCGATGTGACCCTGCAATCCGAGATCTATTCGTACTCGCGCAGCCGCGGGCTGTTCTTGGGCGTGGCCTTGGACGGTTCGATGCTCGAGATCGATAACGAGTCGCACGCGTTCTACTACGGCGGGCCATCAGGTCGAGTTCCGGGACGCATTCCTGCGGCCGCGGCTGAACTGCGTCGGTTCATGACGGAACTGACGCCCCATCATCATACGGCTCCTGTGGGGACGGAATTGCCGCTACCGGAAGTTGCGGTATCGCCGAAGTTGATCGAGGGGCTGCGACGATCAATGATCCAGAGTGCGGGCCAACTGCACGCGTCGCTCAATCCAGAATGGCGACGCTATCTGGCCCTGCCACACGAATTCCAACAACCTGGTGTGATCGCCTCGCCTGAATCATTAGCGAAGGCGCTGCAGCACTATGGCAGCGTCAATGCCAACCCCGAGTATCAAAAGCTGGCCCAGAATCCCGAGTTTCAGCGAACGCTGGAATCGTTGGTCGAATATGAGAAAGCCACTCAGGCTTCTGGTCCGACGATGATTCTGCCGCCGCCCCCTGTGACGCCGTAGTATTCGCGACTTGTTACTTGAAGAGACACACCGCGTTCGGACGAGCCGCAGCGCGGTGTTTTAGTACCAGTTGATTCGATCCGGTGATGAAGATTCCGAAACGAAGAGAAGACATAGCCACGTCGTCCGTGGCACCCGTGCTTCAAGAGCTCGTCCTCCAATTGAACCGGTTCGATTGACAGCCGTTGCGACACGATTTATTTTGCCCTTATGGTAATTAACCAAAAGGTGAAATAATATGTCTCGCGATCATTTGACTGAGACCTTTTCGGCTCTGGCGGACCCGACTCGACGCGCGATCTTGACTCATCTGGCATCGGGCGAAAGTACCGTGACGGAATTGGCGAAGCCGTTTAAGATGACGATGCCGGCGATCACCAAGCACCTGAAAGTGCTGGAGCGAGCGGGCTTGATTCAGCGAACGCGCGATGCACAGCGGCGCCCCTGTCAGTTGCAGGCGACGCCGCTACGTGAAGTGGCCGATTGGGTCGAGCAATACCGTCAATTCTGGGAACAGCAACTCGACCGTCTGGAAGACTATCTGCGGGATCTTCAACGAGCTTCCATCGAAGAATCACCCTCTACCAAGCCATCCACCTCCAAAGGAACCTGATCCATGACCGCACCTGCACCCGTCGATCCATCGCTGCCCACCGCGCCCGCGCCACGTAAATCTGGAGTCTTGAGCTTCATCAAGTACGCCCTGCTGCTGCTGATCATCGGTGTGGCTGGTTTCCTGGGGTTTGTGGCCACCCTGCCAGATGATTTTACAGTGGCTCGCTCGATCACAATCGACGCTTCTCCCGAGCAGTTGTTCCCCTGGATCAACAATCTGAAGAAGACGCATCAGTGGTCGCCGTGGACCAAACTGGATCCCAACGCCAAATACACCTTTGAAGGCCCGGAAGAAGGAACGGGCGCGAGCCACGCTTGGGTTGGCAATGACAAAATGGGCGAAGGGAAAATGACGATTACCGATAGTCAGCCCAACAAAGAAGTCACCAGCAAGCTTGAATTTAAGAAGCCCATGGAAGATACGAGTACCGTGAAACTGGCGCTCTTGCCGGAAGGTGAGAAGACCAAAGTCACGTGGAGTATGTCAGGGCACTATGGCAATCTGTTCCAGAAGGCGATCTGCTGTCTGATGAACATGGACAAGATGGTCGGTGGCAATTTCGAAGAGGGGTTGAACAACCTCAAGACGACGGTTGCCGCGGACAAAGAACACGTGAAGGAAGAGATGAAGGAGGAGACGAAGGAAGAAGTGAAATGAATGGGCGAAGTTTGTAGGTTATGCTTCAGCATAACTCTTCGCTCAACCTCAGAGTCTGATCCCAACAGCGCGATGGAGTTATGCTGAAGCATAACCTACGAGACCGCGAAACTATGGGGCGCGTTCGGTCTCCGTTGCCGGTATCGTGAGTTGTCCGACGCGAACACTGACGAGGCCTGCCACGAGGATCGCTAGGTAGAATTGACCGCAAATTGCTTCCATACAAGCCAGCAGACGTGTTAATGGCGTGATGGGCAAAATGTCTCCGTATCCTAACGTCGACAGCGTCATGAAGCTGAAGTATTGCATTTGGCCCCAGCGAAGTTCGATCAATGTCCCAGCGTCCGCGGGGGTCGGCTCGCTGAAGGAGTTCGGTGATACCAGATCGATCCAGCAATAGAGCTCGGTCCAGATCACGCCAAGCAACAAATAGCCGCAAAAAGCACCCACGAATGTGTCGCGCGTGATTTCCCGTCGATCAATCAGATCCAGCAGAATGCTGATCGTGGTGAATGCCAGAAAGATAGTCATCGACGAACGCTGGAGCACGAATGTCGGGTGGGATGGTTGAGGCCATTCGAATAACGACCAGCCGGTGACTACCAAGATTGGGAGTCCCAACAGAATCGCCAGCATGCGCGATCGAGGACGAGAACAGGCTGCCGCGACGCAGGCACCGATCAAGAGAACGACGCAGCCATTGGTCGCCAGATGTCCCACCTTGGTTTGTCCGACAGTGAATCGAACGACCGTCAGCAGGATCATGCAAACGAGCAGCACCGTATATTGCCACTGTGAGTAGCGCATGATATCCCACTAATCCAGATTGTTGATGAGGAAGACAGTTTTGCCATGCGGCTTCGGCTATTCCCGCGCAGGCGGGAATCCAGCGAGTCGACAGAGGGTGTCGATGCGATAATTCCCGATTTGATGCGAATTATTGGTGGAGATTCTGTGCAAATGAACTGGATTCCCGCCTGCGCGGGAATGACGGGAGCGGCCCGCAATCACTGCTATCGCCCGACGCTTCCGCCGCTACTCATCTTTTTTTTCAGGTCGGCGATGAATTTCACATGACCATCGCCTAAGGCTTCGGCCAGCTCACGACGAAGTTCGGGATTAACACTGAGCTTTTGCTCAAGTGGTTTTTGCGATGTGTACCTGACCTTGCCGTTGTTGTCCGCGGTATCGACCAGCACGAAGATCTCGGCCCGACCGGGGTTCTTGCCGATGATGTCGCGGACACGTTCGATGACACGGATGTCGTGCAGGCCCTTCTGGAACTTGATCAGCACCTGGCGAGTGAATTCCTTTTCGACTTCTTCCAGCGTCCAGATGGCATCAATGACGACGTTCGGTTCGCGACTTCGCTTGTCGACTTTGCCACGAATAAAGCGGATCTGCTCGGGGGCGACTTTCTCGCCGAGACGTGAGAACTCTTCCGGCCACATGATGCAGCGAACCACGCCCGTGGGATCTTCGAAGTCGAAGTTCACATACTTGGAATGTCCGTTGCGGCTGGGCTTTTTCGTTTGAGCTTTCTTGATCGCGGAGACCATGCCTCCCAGGATCACTTCGACACCGTCTTCCAACTCGGGCAACTGCTTATTTTCGTAGGTCGAAAACTGCTTCAGGATGTCGGCCATCTCAGCCAAAGGATGAGATGTCAGGAAGAACCCGAGTGCTTCTCGTTCGAAGGCCAGCTTCTCTCGCTGCGACCATTCTGGCATGTCGGGGAGGTTAGTAGGCGTCGCCGTGTTTCCCGCGGCGGCTTGCTCTTCGTCGTCATCTCCACCAAACAGGCTTTTTTGCCCCCGCTGTTTGTCGCGGAATGCATTCGAGGCGGATTGCACGGCCCGTTCAATCACCGAGAAAAGTTGCGATCGTCGGCCGCCCAGGGAATCGCAGGCACCTGCTTTGACCAGCAGTTCCAACACGCCCTTGGTGACGTTCTTGGGATCGCAGCGTTCCGCGAGATCGAAGATGCTCTTGAAGGGGCCGTTCGTATCGCGTTCCGCCAGGATGGCACCGACAGCAGCCTCGCCGACACCCTTCACCGCACCCAGGCCGAACGTCAGCTTGTCACCGAGGACAGAAAACTCGACATCCCCTTGATTGACGTTGGGAGGGAGGATCTCGATCCCCATGCGGCGACAGTCATCGACATGTTCGACGAGTTTGTCGGTCTCGCCGAGTTCGCATGACAAGAGAGCCGCCATGAACTCTTGCGGGAAGTGGGCCTTCAAATAGGCGGTCTGGTAGGCGACCGCCCCGTACGCCGTCGAGTGCGATTTATTGAAGCCGTAGCCGGCGAATTTCTCGATCATGCCGAAGAGTTCGGCGGCCCTCTCTTCGGCGTAGTTGTTGGCCTTGGCCCCTTTCAGGAACTGTTCGCGATACTTGGCGATCGTCTCCAGTTTCTTCTTGCTGATCGCCTTGATGCACTGATATGACTGCGGCAGATCGATGCCACCCAGTCGATTCAGGATCCGCATCACTTGTTCCTGATAGACCATCACGCCGTAGGTTTCGTCGAGCACCCCGTCCACGATGGGATGCACTTTCGGCAGCGGTAGCCGCTTGTGCTTCACGTCGACGTAGGTCATCACCATTCCCCCTTCGAGGGGGCCCGGGCGATAGAGGGCCGAGGTGGCGATGATGTCGGCGAATTTATCCGGCTTCATCTTGGTCAGCAGATCGCGCATACCCCCGGATTCGAGCTGGAAGATCCCTTTCGTTTCACCACGTTGCAGCAGTGCGAATGTGGCTTTGTCATCGAGCGGCAACTTGACCGGATCGATATCGATGTGGCGGTGCTTCTTGACGTTCTTGACGGCCTTGTCGAGAATCGTCAGATTGCGCAACCCCAGAAAGTCCATCTTCAGCAGGCCGGCCTTTTCGACGGTGGGGCCTTCCCACTGAGTGATGACGTCGGTCTTGCCGGTGATGGTCTGCAGCGGGATATATTCGGAGATTGGACGATCCGAAACCACGACCCCGGCCGCGTGGGTTCCGGCACTGCGAGCCAACCCTTCGATCTGACGGGCTAGATCGAGGATCTCACGGATCTTCGGGTCGCTATCATAGAGGGCCTTCAGTTCCGAACTTTCCTTGATCGCTTCGTCGAGCGTGATGTTCAGCGTTTCGGGGACCATCTTCGCGATGACATCGACATCTTTCGGCGAGACCGACAGGACGCGAGCCACATCGCGAATGGCCGCCTTGGCCTTCAGCGTTCCAAACGTGCCAATTTGTGAAACGTTCGCCGACCCGTATTTCTGTTTCGTATAGTCGATGACCGCCTGCCGCCGATCGCGACAGAAGTCGATATCGATATCCGGCGGTTCGGTACGGCTGGGGTCGAGGAACCGTTCGAACAGCAGGTCGTATTCCAATGGGCAGACGTGGCTGAGTCGCAGCACGTAGGCGACGAGGGCACCGCAGGCGGAACCTCTCGCGCTGCAGGGAATACCCTGCTCGCCGGCAAAACGGACGAAGTCCCAGACGATCAAGAAATAGCTGGCATAGCCCATCTTCTCGATGACGGACAGCTCGAACTTCATTCGGTCGCGATGGGCGTCGGTGATGTTGCCTTCGCCATAGCGATAGACCATTCCGTCGTGACATAACTCGCGCAGGTAGTCGATGTCACGTTTGCCTTCCGGTGGCTGAAAGACCGGATAGTGACGCGATTTCAAATCGAGCTGGATGTCGACACGATTGGCAATCTCTTGCGAGCGGGCGACGGCATCTTCAAAGCCAGGAAACGCCGCATACATCTCGTCGGGGGAACGGACGAAGAGCTGGTCCGAGTCCATCTTCATCCGCTTGGTGTCGGATCGCTCGGTCTTGGTGTTGACGCACAACAGCACGTCGTGCATCGCGGCGTCGGATTGATTGAGATAGTGAGCGTCGTTCGTCGCGACCAATGGGAAACCCATTCGATTCGCCATGTCGACGGTCATATCCAGGCATTGTTTCTGAATCGCGAAATCCGCGTTCTGGATCTCCATATAGACGCGATCGCCGAAAACCTTCGAGTACCAGTGCATCAACTTTTCGGCGTCTTCGTCTTTGCCCTGCAGCATCAGTTGAGATAACTCGCCCGCCGCGCAGCCGGTGAGCAGTATGATCCCTTCGTTGTGAGCTTGCAGCAATTCCTTATCGATGCGTGGCCTGTAGTAGAAACCTTCGAGGAACGCTGCCGATGACAGCTTGACCAGGTTCTGAAATCCGACGCTGTTCATGGCCAGCAGGGTCAAGTGATAGCTGGCTTCTTTGACTCGCGTGGCCCCGGCTTTGTCAAATCGAGAACCCGGAGCGATGTAGGCTTCCAAACCCAGGATCGGGTTCACGCCCGCTCCACGACATTCGTTATAAAACTCCAGCGCGCCGTACAGATTCCCGTGGTCGGTGATGGCCAGAGCATTCATGCCAGCCCCCTTCACCTTCTTCACGACCTGATCGATCCGATTGGCACCGTCCAACAGGCTGTAATGAGTATGGCAATGGAGGTGAGCGAACGGTCGAACAGCAGTCGTTTCGGGAGCAGCAGGCGCAGCAGAATCCGCCATGAAGGGGGAATCCTTTCCGCAAAAGAAGCGAGGGATGATAAGTGGTTGATTGTACCAATCGACGGAATGCACTCAATCAACATCGGTTGATGTTCGTTTGGTGGGACTTTGGGCGCGTTGCAAATTGAAAGACGAGGATTCGTGCAGTCAGTACATGGCACAACCGACAGAAACTTCGGCATGTGGATCTGTCTCAGATAACTCCGAAACTGACACGACGATAGCTGTGTAGTTGTTGCATGACACAACCTGTTTGGTCGCGTTTTTGCGAGTAGCGTAAGACACCACGGGCCAAATCGAGGTTTCATTCGACGTTGTTGTCAGCCACGTCCAATTGCTGCTTTGGATATGGGGTCATGCAGGGCAGGCGATTCTTGATCGCGGTCACTTTGACTTAATCAAATGGCCTAACGCTGCGGGCCGGAAAGAGAGCAACCGTTCTGATGAGTTGATACCTTTGAGCCATCGACCGTCCAGAAGATGGTGCCTTGTATCGTGCGGTTATCCGAAGATTAAGGCGATCACGACCTTCTGTCGATAAATCTGGGTACTCCCCCATCACAATTATGCTTGACAATATGATATCCTGATTGCAGGATAAAGATTATTCACATCAGCGATCACTTCTCGCTTTCATCTTGAGTTTCCTCCCAGATTCAAGGCTAAGTTTTAGCCAAATCATCCACCTTCGTTGTTGCTACGTTTTCGTTATAACGTTCTTTATGCAAGGAGTTTGCGATGCGGAGATCTGCAAAGAGATGGTCGCTCGGTTCCGAGCGATCGGGTTTCACCTTGATTGAACTACTGGTCGTGATCGCAATTATTGCGGTCTTGATTGCACTGTTGTTGCCTGCTGTTCAGCAGGCTCGCGAAGCGGCTCGCCGGACGCAGTGCAAGAACAACATGAAGCAATTGGGATTGGCTCTTCACAATTTCCACGACACGTTCCTGCGGTTTCCACCCGGATGTATGCCGGATATGAATAATTATGTGCTGGATCCCGCGTCCAGTGTCGGAATTCAAGCGTCATGGGGGACGTCATGGAAAGTTCACATTTTGCCGTACGTCGACCAGGCGCCGATTTACAACAAGTGGAATTTTTCGGGCAGCAGCGGCTATAGCAATGCTGCAAACATTCAATATGTCAATAAAATCAATGTCCCTTCGTATCGATGCCCCTCATCGGTCTTACCTGATTTCTCACCTTACTCGAATACCAGTGGCTACCTCGAAATGTTTTCGACATACACCGGTACTTCTGGTGCCGCTACAAACACGGGAGCCTTGAATGTTGCTCCTTTCAATGTCTTTTCTTCGGGTAACGCAGGTTGGGTGAGCGCGAATGGGGTGCTATATCCGAACAGCAAAACGAACATGAAAGATCTGACCGACGGCACAACGAATACCGTGATGGTTCACGAAGAAAGCGATCACCTGCGCGACGCAAATAACATCATTGTCACTGGTGGATTTGGTGCGATTACCAGCCAGGGTCCGCACGGCTGGACCATGGGTGCCAACGGTGACAATCGAATTCCACCCAACTATCAGCCTGGTGGGGATAATCGTTCCTTCAACTGTTCCACCGTGCGCTGGAATATCAATCAGCGCGGCTTGGGCAACAACTGTGGGAATGGTACGTGTGACAATACCGGAACGAACATTCCGATTAGTTCAGTGCATGTTGGCGGAGCACATGTGTTGCTTGGCGACGGTTCGTCCAGATTCGTCAGCCAGAACATGGACCAAGCGGTGCTCTTCAGAATCGCTGCAGGCAATGACGGTCAGACCGTCAGTGATTTTTAGAATCGAATTGCTTGGCGGAACGTATTCGGTGTCTTCTGCTGTCTGAGTCATCAAGCCAAATGTTGCGGGGATTGCATGCAAAACTGGATGAAAAGTGGTTCCCTGTTGTTAATGTTGGTTGTCATTGCTGGTTGCAGCAATGGTTCCGCTGGTAAAAAGCCGCTGCCCACAGCGGCTGTATCAGGGACTGTCGAATTGGCGGGAAAGCCGCTAGAAGACGGCGAGATCAAACTGCTTGTCCAGGGCGAATCTCCATCTGTTATTGCAATTAAGGCTGGTAAGTTTTCAGGAAATGCCTCTGTCGGAGACAATCACGTTGAGATTCGAGGTTTTCGAACCGGAAAACCGATCATGATGAACGACACGCCGGTTGGTGAACCAATTCGCGAGAATTACATTGCAGAACAGTTCAACGATCGGAGCACACTGAAAGCAAAGATTGAGGCAAAGGGTACTACCGATTTGAAGTTTGAAGTCGAGAGCAAATAGCTTCTCTAATCAGGCTATCAAGTACTGCCAATCGAGAAAGGGCGTCATGAAAATGACGCCCTTTGTTTGTTATTGTGAGGACTTGTCGATGAGAAATCGAGTTATTTACCCAATAGTGCTCGCAGTGACGCGAACTCCTGCTTCAAGTCATTGTTCGATGGATCGCTGTTCAATTGCGCTTCCACTTCAGAAATGCGGTATGTGGCGTCGGTTAGCTTGCGACTGGCATCCGAGTGCGGCTGAGCAGCAGCGGGGTCACCTGATTGCAGGTAAGCTTGCGCAAGCTTGTGTTGAGCCCCGATGTCGAATGGGTTCGCTTTGACTGAATCTTTCAAATCTCGCACGGCTTCGCTGACATGCCCCTCGTCGAGGTGAATGATTCCCCTCAGCTTCAGCGATTCCGATGAGGGACCATTCCGCAGGATGTGCTGATCAATCTCAGCGAGAGCGTCGAAGTTTCGACCTTCAGTCCTTAAGAGTTGCGCATAACTCAGTTGGAGTTTTCCGGTGAGAGGGCCCGCGCTGATGAGTTTGTCGAATTCGCGTCGAGCAACGACTGTTTCGCCCGTATGGATGAGAAGCTGGGCAAGCGACGAGCGAATTTCTGTCTGTAGCGCTGGCGAGGGAGATCGCTGCAGGGCCTGGCGGTAGTCGTGCATCGCGGATGCGAAATTGATTCTGCTGGTGTTAATATCGCCCGAAATCGCCCACGGTACGGCCGCCGCTGGTTCCGCGGTCTGCCACTCGCGACATCGTTGGAGTGCGACTTCGGGCCGACGAAATTGCAGATCGAGCCGAATCAGTAGCTCGCGAGCACGTGATGCGTGCGAGCCCGGTTTCGCCAAGCTTGCGGCGAGAGATTCCGTCGCCACCTTCCATTCGCCCGCTTGGACAGCCGATTCACCCAACACGAGCAGGTCGGTTGCATCACACGTTTTGAAATCGCGGATTAACGAGAAGCATCCCAACGTAGCTTCCCATTCACCTGTCATCGCCAACGCTCGACAGCGAAGTAGTTGCGCTTCCGGGTAGTTTCCCCCCGCGTTTTCGACGGCCAGTTCCGCAAGGCGTTCCGCTTCACGCGGATCTTGAGAAAGCGATTCGCGGGCGCGCAAATAGTCCGCTCGAGCGGTCAAGCGGCTCGAATATTGATAGTAGAGGAACGAACAGAGTCCTAGCCCCAGCAGCGTCAGCCCCAGAGTCTTCATTCCGTAGCGACGCGTCGTCGACGAGGGCTTGCCGGGCACGCGATGGGCCGACCGATGGTCGCGGAATGATCGTTTACTGCGGCTCACCCTGCCCCTCTTTCAGTCTATTGGTTGAATTTCGTTGAAGATGCTTAAATCGTTCGGATTTGCCGGTGAGCCATTTTATGGTGACTTCATTGAGACTGTCACTATTCGCGGGGAATTGGATTCGTTGATCGAATTGTGACAGATATCCCGCGCCCGATCGAACATGGCGGACGAGTTCGCGTCCTTCGAACTGATAGCGAACGGTTGCACCAACCGCTGCCGGTTCGGAGTCGACTCCCTGAAGTTCGATCGATAACCAGTTGGCGGGTTGGTGTTGGTTGTACAGCACGGTGACGGGTCTATTTTGCTCGACGACAATCAAGTCCAAGTCGCCATCATTGTCCAGATCGCCAACCGCGGCACCACGCCCCGCGTGTTTCTGGCCGAACCATGTGCCTCCTGTTTCCGCTGTGACATCTCGAAAACGCCGTCCGCCAGCACTCGCCTCATTTCGCAATAAAAAGGGGAACTGCAGATAGGAACTGCGGCCTGTTTCATACAGAACGTGCCCGTTGATGATGAACAGGTCCAGCCATCCATCCAGATCGAAGTCGGCGAAACCGGTTCCAAAGCCGACGTACGTTCTGCCGAGTCCCCCCAGTCCCGCCTGGACGGTGGCATGACTGTAGAGTCCGTGGCCACGATTTCGGTAGAGAGAATTGTCTTCCAGTTCATAGTTGACGACCCACAAGTCTGGCAGTCCGTCGCCGTTGTAGTCGGCCGCATCGACGCCCATGCTTCCTTCAGGGGCACCAAATTCACTTCCGGCCGTCCCGGAAGTGACGGCGACTTCGCGTAGCGGGAAGGTCGGCCCTCCCAGATAGAGTTGATTCGCGACCTGGTCGTTGGCGACATAGAAATCGATCCATTGATCGTCGTTCAGATCCAGGGCGACGACACCAAGTCCCTTGCCTCGACTTTCGCCTTCCAACGCATCCTTTATTTCGGAAAAAGTCCCGTTCTTGTTGTTCAGGTACATGCGTTGCCGCGAGGCCGCATATTTTTGCGGAGGGCAGACATCGCGAATACGGGTCGCTCGATCACCACAAAACTCATCGGGAACCGAATCCCACTCGACATATCCGACCAGGAGTAGATCGGCCCAGCCGTCGCGATTGACATCGGCCCAGCTTGCCGCCGTGATCCACTCGGTCAGCGTCAGCCCCGACTGGGCGGTGATGTCGACGAGTTGCTGGCCGTCGTTCTGGAGCAAACGCAATCCGCCATATCCGGTGATCAGGACATCGGGATGGCCATCGCGATTGAAGTCGCTGACGAAGGCGCCGTGCGACATGGGTAGAGGCGTTTTCAATTGGATGTTCTGCGACACATCCGTGAATCGTCCCTGCCCATCGTTTTGGAACAGGCCGGTCGGTAGCCCCGTGATTCTGATTGGCACCGTTGTAGAGATCGTGCCCCCGCCGGGGAGCAGCACATCCAGGTCGCCATCCGAGTCGTAGTCGAATAACGCGACGCCTCCTCCGACGGACTCCAGAATCGTGTACTGTTTGCCTTCTAATCCATTCCGGTAAGTAAAGTTGAGTCCTGAAGACGCTGTTCCGTCGATCCATTTCGCGGCCGGCGAAGGCTGCGCTGTACGTAGTTCGCCATCAACTTCATCATCGAGATAATGGCGCGTTTGGTTTGGCTGAGATTGCCTGATCGCTTCTTCGCGTGTCCGGTCGATCGGCCCGCCCCAATTGCAACCGGCGAGCAGAAGCACCAATCCGGAAGAGGCGGCGACAAAGATTGGCAAATGGCGAGAGGAGCACATGCGCATCGGTGGCGATGTTTCTGGGGAAGTGAATCCGTGGTGGATGTTCAGAGCCCCTCAATTGAAACATGTCATCTCGGCGATTGGAAGGTTGTTTCCTCCTTGAAATGCAGAATTCGCCGCGATGCGAAATGCATGACGGCCTGGCATATGATGCCAGGCCGTCGTGATGTCAAACCAATGAATTCGAACGGGCTGATCGCTCGGTCTACTTATTTGGCCTTCTTCGCCTTCGGCACCTTGTAGTGCGTCTTCTGTTCGTCAGTCAGCAGTCCGTTGATCTGTTCCTTGATCGACTGTTGCAGCTTGGCGAGTTCTGGTTGCAATTCGGCTTGCTGCTTTTTCTGTTCGTCGGTCAGCTTCATCGCTTCGTCCACGGCGGCTTTGGCTTCTTTTCCCTTTTTGCCGTCCGCCTTGGCTTTGGTATTGGCTTCTTTTCGAGCGGCTTTCTGATCGGCGGTCAACACCGCATCCAGCTTTGTGATCAGTTCGGCAACTTTCGGCCCCTGCTCTTTCTTGATCTCGTCGACTTTGGCTTGCTGCTCGGCGGTGAGCGTAATTTCCTTGGGGATCGCGAAGACAGCGTTGGCCTGGCCATTCGCCTTCTTGCCCTTGGCTTCTTTCGCGGCGTCCGCAGCATTCGCTGAGGTCGCGATGGCAACGATCAGTCCGAGACACAACGCTTTGACAATAGCAGGCATTCGGGTCAGTCCTTTGAATTCAGGCAGACAGAGTGAAGAGTCGCAACGAGCCGTAAGCAGCCCAATTTCTTGGCGAGATTGGCTACGCTGCGTTGCTCATTACGCGAACAACTCGGGGATGATTTCGCCATCGCGAACGATCATCACAGGGCGGCCGATGTTGGTTTGGTATTCCTTTTGAGGATCGATCCCCAGATTGTGGAAGAAGGATGCGGCGACGCGATCAGGCTTAAAGCCGTCTCCGACGGGGCCCATTGCCTTCTCATCGCTGGCACCGATCACCTGGCCCGGTTTGACTCCGCCGCCAGCCATCAGCATGAACATTGCTCTGGCGTAGTGGTCGCGGCCGTTGCGCTGAGTGTTGATCTTCGGCGTACGACCGAATTCGCCTGTGACGTAAACGCAAGTCGACGCCAGCAGGCCCTTCTGGGCGAGCCCGTTCAACAGTGCTGCCAAGCCTTCATCAAACGGAGGCAACTGCTTCGTCTTGAGGCGGACCCAGTTGTCCTGGTGAGTGTCCCAGCCGCCATAGTTCAGAGTGACGAAGCGGACCCCTGATTCCACCAGTCGCGTGGCGACCAGGCAATTCAGGCCGAAGCTGGTTTGCCCGTATTGCTCGGCAAATGAGGGCGTTTCTTTGCTGATATCAAAAGCTTCGCGCGATCGCGTCGACGTGATCATCGAAAACGCCTGCTGGCCAAATCGATCCAGGCCATCGAGGAGCTGACTATTCTTTTCAGCTCCCTTAAACGTGGAGTCGAGGTCGCGGAGCAAGTTTTGACGCTCTTCGACATTGGAAACCGTCAGGCCGTTCTGCAGTGACACACCGCGGACACTGTACGGTTGACCCGCCTTCGGAGCAGTCGCAGCCGTCAGTGGCGCGTATCGGACGCCCAGATAGCCGGCCTTTTGATAGCCGGTCCCCATAGCGACGTAAGGAGGCAAGTCCGGCGGGCCACCAAGTTCCTTCGACACGACCGAGCCGTAGCTGGGGAATTCAATCGAGGGGATGGGGCGATTGCCCGTATTGACATACAGCGATCCCAATTCATGGGCGGCCAGAGAGTGGGAGACCCCACGCAGGATGGCAAACTTGTCCATCTGCTGGGCCAGCTTGGGCAGGTGTTCGCTGATCTCGATCCCGGAGACATTCGTCTGGATCGGATTGAATTCCCCACGGAATTCACTCGGTGCATTCGGCTTCAAGTCGAATGTGTCCATGTGCGATGGACCACCACCCAGGTTGATGAAGATCGCGGCCTGAGCCTTCGCGTTTTTGACTTCGTCGGCCGCGGCGAACCGCAGATAGTTGGAGAGGGTCAGTGCCGATGCACCGAGAGCCCCGACTCGCAAGAAGTCGCGTCGTTGGATTCCGTCACATGTGCGATGAACAGCCATGATTGATCCTTGGCAAGAAAAAATGTGTTTCGCGGAGCGTGATTGGGTTAGTGATTGACGACAAATTCTTTGGTGTTGACGAGAGCCCACAGCAAGTCGCGTGTGCCGCGACCGGCATCAGTGGTCTCTTCGTAGTAGCGGCTGGCTCGTGCCAGTTCGACATCTGTCGGGTAGCGGCTGAGAGTTCTCAGATAGGCCTGCTTGATGATCGCCGGCAGATCGAAATCAGAAGGAGGTAAGACCGGTGGACCATTCTGATTCTCGGCAGCGAGTGCACGTTCTCGTTCTGCCAGTTCCGCTTTGATCGCATCCACCATCTCGGGCTTCTCGCGTTTTTCGGCGTTCTGAAGCCGTTGCTTCAGCTTCGCCACGTCGACTTCGGCAAGTCGCTTGGCTTGGCGAGTCTTCTGTTCTTGTTGAGCTCGTTCTGGCGGGATCGATCGGCCGTCTTTAAGGATCTGCTCGACCCAGCGTCCCTTCCCGCCGATCATCGCCAGGACTTCGCTATCGTTCTGGAGGTAGACTGTCTGCAACAGGCTTGCCTCAGACGAACGATCGCATTCGCAGTTGGAGTCGCGGATCGAGCGACCGAAGATCGCCAGGGCGTAGCTCTGCTTGCCGCGGGCGCCGGCCCGAGAATCGACGATCGTATGACCGATGGAGCGCCCCGATATCGATGTCTTCCAGTTCGCGGCGTCGGCGTCGTTCATCGTCGCCAGTTGCAAGGCATCGAAGGCGACTTCGGCGGGCAGGCGGTGCGGGACGGCTCTCGCAAAGTTTCGTTCGTCGAATTCATTGGTGCTGTTGGTATGCCAGCTCAATTGATACGTGCGGCTGTTGGCAATCGTGCGATGCAGCCACTTCATGTCGTAGTTGTGGCTACGGAATTCGGTCGCCAGGTAGTCCAGCAGTGCTTCGTTGCTAGGGGGATTGGCCAGGCTGAGGTCATCGATCGGTTCGACAATCCCCACGTTGAAGTATCCCGACCAGATTCGATTGACGATAGCCTTGGCAAAGTAGGGGTTCGAATCATCTCGCAGCCAATCCATCAGGGCTTCGCGAGGATCGTTGATTTCTTCGATCTTGATCTCGTCGCCACCCAGGATCTTGGCGGTCCGACCCGCAACAATTTGAGGGCGTTTTTTCTCTTTGTCGTTCTTTGCCTCTTTGGCCTGCGGATTTCGCTTTGGCGTTGGAACGAACAGTTCGTTGAAGGGCATCACCTCGCCCTTGGTCAGGTGTTCGCGGATGGCTTTGCTGAGGTCATTTCCCTTCAGCTTTTTCACGTCGATGCCAGCTTGCTGCAACATCTCTTGTTCGCTGCTGCGATTGCTGGGAGTCACCCCGTATTGAGCTCGCGAGAAGAACTCTTTGAAGCGATCGAAGTCGTCTTTCGTCCATTGATCAAACGGATGCTTATGACACTGGGCGCATTGGATGCGAATGCCGAGGAATGTGTAGGCGAATCCCATGGCTCGCTCTTCAGGCTTATTGAATTCGCGACGAATCCAGTAGTGAGTCAGTGATGGCTGATCGGCGAAGCTTCCCTTTGGCCCCTTTTGATAGTAGCCACTCATCCTTTCGCAGTATTGTTCATACGATTCGCCTTCTTGTCGGCTGACCGCCAGGATGATTCCTTCCGCGATCTGATCGTAAGGGACGTTCTTTTCAACTCGCGTCCGCAGCCATTCGTACCAGTCAGTTGAGAGCGTCGTGGCTTCGACTCCAGATTTGTTGTTATTCAGCTTGCCTGCATTGTTCCCTGTCCAGTCGGCGAACTTGGTGGCCCACCAGGCCGCGTAGGCAGGTCGTTCCAGCAGTTCATCGATTTTCTTGGCACGTTTGTCGTCTGAGGTGTCTGCGAGGAAGGCTTCCACTTCGGCCGGCGTTGGTAATGTGCCGATCATGTCCAAGTTGACGCGACGCAGGAATTCCGCGTCGGTGCAGAGATCGGACTGGGTGACGCCAAGCTTGCGCAGCTTTTGCACAACCAGTTCATCAATTTTCGTGGGTGTCGCAACGGTGGGATACTTGTCACCAAAGTTTTCGCTGACCGGCAGGATCACTGGCACGGGGACCACGCCGTTGTCGTAGAACACAACGATATTGGAATCGCCGGGGCCTGTTGATGTGACGACGCCCGTATCATCAACCGCTGCGATCTGGTCATTGTTCGTCTGGAAGCGACAGAGTGGCGTCACATCTTCGCGAGTTCCGTTTGACCAGACTGCGACGACTTTCAAGACGAACGTTTCACCCTTCTGTTTGGCGATGATTTCATCGGGAGTCACATCGAGCCGCACGAACTCAGGAGTTTGAGCGCCAATCGGCTTGGCTCCCCCTTCGATCCAGCGAGTCAGCACTTTGTGCTGCCAGGTGTTTTCCTTGATCCGGGTACCCCCTTCGTGCGGGATGAGCTGAAGCGGCTTCTGCAGCATCAGGCTTTCGGTGACCTTCGCGAGGTTCACTCGTGGCTTCTCGCCCGCCGTCAACGCTTGGTGATCGGACTTGAAGTCATAGCCGAACAGGGACAGGCGGAAGCCACCGCGCCCCTGGAACGAGCCATGGCAAGCACGGCCATTGCAGCCGACTTTGCCCAGCAGCGGTACGACATGCTGGCGGAAATCGGGTGTTTCGATGATCGTATCGACAGCGAATCGCTCGTCGATTCGCGTGATATCATCCGCGAGTGTGACGACCGGCA
>JAQGHU010000018.1 GCA_028291515.1 Schlesneria sp. | reverse complement strand
CAGCGGTGAAACTCCGCCGAGCTGGCTTCGACAACTTTTTCTCAACTCTCTTAGACATCCAAAGATCCTTTCTGGCTGTTCCAGTTTAAGGAGTTGAACTGTCCGTGAAATCGTCAGCACCTCAGAGGGCCTCTTGTGTTCGACAGGCAGCACTTCTCAGGAGCCACTTGAACTTGGAGAAGACCAGTTCAATGGGATTGAAGTCAGGACTGTAAGGGGGCAAGTAAAGAACGCGCGCCCCCGCTTCCTTCACGGCTTCACGAACGCCCACGACCTTGTGGCTGTTGAGGTTGTCCATGATCAAGATGTCGCCAGGACGCAATACGGGAACGAGGTGCTGCCTGACATAGTTCAGAAAGACAGTGCCATTGACCGCCCCGTCGATCACCAGGGGAGCAGTCAGTCCACTCAAACGCAGACCGGCCAAAAAGGTCGTTGTCTTCCAGTGACCAAAGGGAGCGTGACAGACCAACCGCTCTCCACAATACGCTTGTCCACGAGGACGCGTCATATTCGTTTTGGCCCAGGTTTCATCGAGGAAAACGAGCTGATTGGGATCCAACCCTGCCTGCAGCAAATGCCAGAGAGCTCGATTCTGATCGACATCGGGACGAAGTTGCTCTGCCGCTCTCAAGACTTTTTTTGATGTGTAAACGCAGATAGCGCAATGCCCGACACAAGCTTTGAACACTGAGATCCGTGCTCAGTTCGGCTTTGAGCTCTTTCAACGTCAGATCTGGCTGTCGCTGGATGGCGGCTTGAATCCGATCGGTCTCTCGCATCCAGATGGGAACACGACGGCGAGTCAGTATGGGAGCGGTTTTCCCTTGCTCACGCCGCTCCTGCTTGATGCGCCGAACCCACGATTCGCTGACACCAAACCGTAACGCCACTTCTTGCGTTCCACGGCCTGCATCGCAGGCTTCAAGCACCTCACGACGAAACTCTTTCGAATAGGCCAGCATCGTCACCTCCTTGACCATGAGATGACCTACTTTACCTAGAGCCCGGCCATTGCGCTAGTCCCTCGGGGAACGCGCTCTAAGGGTCGCCAAATTCCATGATAGCCTCAATCGCCGCGTCGTTGATCCACTTTGGCTCCTGGAACTGTCGCGCAAAGCCGATTGCTGTGACATCGTGGTACTCACACAACTGCTCTTTGGCACCATCACCCATTCCCACGAGCTGTTTACGGAACGTGGCTCGCAGATTGGGATCTGCACCGTTCTGCAGCAGCAGCCGCGCCAGTACATCGTTCTGGAAGGCCAACGTTACCGTCGTGTGAAATAGCGGCGTATGCCCGCCGAAACCTTCAGAGTCGATCGCTGCGCGAGCGTTCACGTCCGCGCCGCGCTCGACCAACCAGCGCGCGGTTTTCTCGTCTTGGTACTCGACAGCGATGTGCAACAAAGTTCCCCCCGCGAGCGGGGCCACGTGTAAGCCGATCTCGCCAAATTCTGGTGGGAAAATCTCCGAATCGAGAAACCGCCGCTGGAGTAGTGCCGGGTCGCGATCAACGAGCGCCGCGAGGAGATCGAGTCTACCGCGATGAACGGCCATCGGTGCCGTGTCGGGAAACAGATAGCCCGCCGCAGCATAGACTTCGAGACAGTCGTGCCTTCCTGCGGCGTTTCGTGAGTACGTGCCGATCAACATTTGGACGCAGTTGCCGTAATTGGAACTGGTCGCGTGCATGTCGGCACCATATTCGATGAGCCGCTTGAGCGTTCTGGGCTGAAGCGTTTCACATGGCGCGAAGATGATGGGATAGCTTCCATCCCACTGTGCCCTCACATCGGCACCATGCTCGATCAGCAGTTCGAGCATGGGAAGTCGCATGTCGTCCAACGCAGCACGCATCAGCGGCCCGTCGCCCCCTTGGTGGACATCCGAGCCGTTCTCAATCATCCACCGCGCCATCGCCAGCCGAACTTCGCTGGGGGGCACGCGAGGCACACGGCATTCAGCCACCCACGTGAGCGGTCCGTTGTTGTTGTAACCGAGTAGGGCGCGATGAAGGGCAGGATTGCGAGTCATCAACTCCTTGACGCCCGGCAAATCATTGGTGTCGATCGCTGCCTTGAGCTGACCGATTTCCTGGAGCGATTCGACATGGGCTTTAAGCTTTGACCAGCTTGCGAAGCCATACTCGTGAGCCAGCCCAAGTTGGGCTTTAGCCAGCGACGGGAAATTGCCCGTGCGAACCAGTTCTTTGGCCTCATCCTTCAGATGGCGGAAATCAGGTGTTTCGGGAAGCGAACGCTTGGGACGCGGCAATTCGGTCGACATGGCAACCTCCTTTCACAACGTTGCTTTCAGAGATCGCGGTTCGTCGTTAAGCGCGAACGCAGTCACCTCTTCAGTCGATGTGACCGACGCTGCAGCCCTATTCAATCCAACGTATTCTCTTTGAGTGGGATTGCGCCGACATCTTTGAAAATCGGCAGCACGATTCGAGAGGTTCGCATGTTCGACAAATGCACGGTGTTGGTCGCGACGCGGGACTTCCCGGGAATGGGGTGCGGATCGCCCGTGTTGGAGTTGGGTTCGAATCGAGGGGAATTCGATGAGGACACGGCAACCCGAATTCGGTGGCCCTTGTTGAAGACCAGCGACGTGCTCCAAAGATCGACTTCCAACTCGTACACTTCACCCGCGACGAGCGGTTCGTGCTCTTCATAGCCGTTGCGGAGTGATGCGCGACGGATGCCGTCGGTCACCAACAGCGACTTTCCGTCTGGATGGACATCGCTGAGCTTGACCGTGAAATCCGTATCAGGACAGTCTGAAGAGACAAAGAGACTGGCTGTAATCCGCCCCGTGACTTCCAAAGGTTCATCCAGTGGCTTGGAAGTGAAAAGCAAGACATCAGGGCGTGATTCGACCGGCCGCTGGTCCATCGGACCCTTGGGAATTAGCAGGTTTTGCCCGCCACGAGTCGGCACGGGGTTCAGAGGATCGAATTTGTAACTCGACGTGTCATCGCCCTGTGGGGCCTCGACACTCAGGGATTGATCGGCGTGCAGATAGTACAGCGTCAGTTTCGCAGGGGGCGGCCAGGTGTCGGCTGATCGCCAGAAGTTACCGGGAGCACCCGGAGTGGCACAATCCCCCATGACGTAGTAATGCACCGGTTTGAGACTGGCCACATCCTTATTCGGCTTGCCTCGCCAGTGTTCCAGGATGTTCATCGGCGCGGCAATGTTGATGGGTGCCTTCGCGACATTGGGATACACAATCGCTTCATTGAAGTTGCCGTGAGCCGTCGGGGCGATGACGAGGAAACATTTGCCACGGGCGTTTGGGCCTCCGCGGCCATTGATCTCGACAAACGAATTGATCGTCCCCTGGATGAAGATGTCATACCAGCCTCCGGTGAAAACGCCCGGCGCATCGACCGCGTCAGCGTGGGCCTCGGCGTTGAGCCCCTTCCAGAAGTCGTCGTAGGTGGTGTGCTTCAGAAACGTGGGCAGATTGACCTCTTCCATCTTGGTTTGCTTGAGCCATCCCTCCAGCAACTCCTTGCGCCAGACTCCCCCTTGGTACGCCGCCTGGTGGTAATAGTCCGAAAATGCGACGCCGACCACCTGGCCCTTCAGGGCTGCGGGAGCACCAGGCGCGGCCATATTCTGTGCGATCCCCAAGGCCGACTGTCCGTAGGTGATCACTTGGCCATTTGACCATTCCTGTTTGGCGATCCAACTGATTGTGTCGTGACCGTCCTGGTGCTGGCCGCCGATTCCATCGTTGCCGAAGATAATCGAGTGGTCGCCTTCAGAAGCGAACCGGCCTCGCATGTCTTGCACAACAAGTGCGTAACCAAACGGGGCGACGGCGGCGGCAGTTCTACCGTTGCCATTCTTGTTGTAGGGCGTGCGGAGCAGTATCGTCGGAAAAGGAGGCTGCCCCTTGTCCGGCAGGTAGAGATCGGTCGCCAGCTTGACGCCGTCACTCATCGCCACTCGATGCGTTTGAGCAGAGGGTTGCGCCTGACAAGACAAGCCAATAACCTGAATCGACAGCAGGGCCAGGCCTGCAAGCAAATGGCGAAGTCGAGGCCTTGGACGCATGGTCAATCTCCGGAGCGATGGGCTGCCATTTATGACTCATACTCGGTACCGGAGTAAAAGGTTTCAAGATCCAGCCAGACACTTTCCTGATACCGCCACTTCTTAAGAGACCACGCATGTGTGCTTTTGAAATCAGACTAAGCCTGCTGATCGCCTGCTGTTCGCTAACCATGTGTACAGCCGCCCGTGCAGCGCCCGTCGAGGATACCACGACGGCTACTTTCTACGTTTCGCCGGCTGGAAAAGATTCGTCGTCGGGCAAACGACCCGAACTCGGTAATGATGAGGGGCCTTTTGCGACGCTCAGTCATGCACGCGATGCCGTTCGCGAACTTCGCAAGCAATCGCCAGAATCACGCAGCATCCGAGTGGTGCTACGGGCCGGAACCTACTACCTCGACTCACCGCTCCAGTTCGAACCGGAAGACTCTGGAACGGAAGGTTCGCCGGTGGTGTACATCGCGGCACCCGGAGAACGAGTGGTGCTCAGCGGAGGACGACGTTTACCGAAGGGGCGTTGGGGCGACGCGAACGGTCACAAGGCCTGGCTCGTGAATCTGCCCGAGGTCAAGGAAGGCCAGTGGCGATTCCGGCAACTCTTCGTCAACGACGCGCGACGCCCACGGACGAGACTCCCGCGACAAGGTGAATACCTGATCGAATCACTACCGGGCTATACGGGTGACTTCCTCCGCAGTCCAACCAGGCAGTTTGTCTATGCCCCGGGAAATATCGTTCCGACTTGGAAGAATTTGCGAGATATCGACGTCGTCGGGATCACGCGCTGGCTCGACAATCGGCTGCCAATTGAGAGTGTCGACGGGAAGACTCGGATGGTCACCTTCGATCGGCCGAGCCTGTTTGCGTTGCTTGCCCCTGATCGACCTGGTCCGTATTGGGTCGAGAATGTGTTCGAAGCCCTGGATTCGCCCGGCCAGTGGTATCTCGATCGTTCCGAGGGATTGTTGTCCTACCTTCCCCAGACCGGTGAAGAAGTGGCCGCCGCGGAAATCATTGCTCCGCGGTTGTTGCAACTGCTGCGGGTCGTCGGTCGCCCCGAAGCGCCGGTTCACGACGTGAGGTTTGAAGGCCTGATCCTGGCTCACACCGAATGGCAGCCGCCTCCGGACTACGCTTCTTCGCTGCAGGCTGGCATTGAGGTGCCGGGTGCACTTTTATTCGACTATGCCCAGCGCTGCTCCTTCACGAACGGCGGCATCGAACACATCGGCAACTACGGCATCGAAGTGGGGATGGGTTGCACGGATCTCGAAATCTCTCGCAACCAAATCATGGATATCGGAGCCGGAGGAATTCGTATCGGGCACTTCTATTCGTGGGAGACGGACGGCTCGGGCCAACTGACGGAGCGAGGCCGCCAGCGCAAGGCCGCCATGCCGAGCGGTCCTCACAGTCAGAGGATCACGGTCGCCGACAACGTTATCGCCCACTGCGGCCGATTCACGCCGGAAGCGGTCGGCATCTTTGTGGGGGACAACGCCGACAACCAGATCCTGCACAATCACATTCATGACCTGTTTTACTCCGGCATTTCCGTGGGTTCGGTTCAGGATTTCGGTCCCTGTCAGGCCAAGGGGAACATCGTCGAATACAATCACATTCATGACATTGGTCAAGGGATGCTCAGCGACCTGGCTGGCATCTACACCTGCAGCACGCCCGACAGCCGCATTCGCTTCAACGTGATCCACGATGTCGTACGGCGCGACTACGGTGGCTGGGGCATCTACCCCGATGAAGGGAGCCATGAACTGCTGATCCAGAAGAACCTGGTCTTCCGTTGCCAGGACGGCGGACTCTTCGCACACCACAACCGCGATATTACCGCGGAGAATAATATCTTCGCACTGAATCGCACCGCACAAGTGGAACGCGGTGGCATCGGCGGGTTCGAATTGACCTGCCGGCGCAACATTTTCTTCTTCAATGTAGGTCAAGCCGTGGGAAACTATGGCAGCGCGAAGACCGGACGGGAAGTGTGCGCCTTCGACGACAACCTCTATTGGAACAGTAGCGGCAAAGCGGTCACCTTTGGCAACAAGAACCTTGCCGAGTGGCAGGCCCTGGGACAGGACAAGAAAGGCCTCATCGCCGATCCGTTGTTCGTCGACGCGGACAAGGACAATTTCAAGCTGAGCGAAGGGACTTCCTCAACCCAAATTGGTTTTAAGCCATGGGACTTTTCAAAGGTTGGCCCTCGTCCGGCCCCGCCGACTCCGAAATAAAAACGGCCCCGCGCTAAATCTGCTTCCGCGTTATTTCGCCTGCTCCTGATCCTTCTCATCCCGTGACATGAGAAACACAGCAGCGGCAGTTGCGTGGTGCGTTTGCGCGGTTGACGAATTGATGGAGTCAAAAGTGGATTGCAGTCGAGCGGTATCGCCAGCATCAACCCAATGACGAGCGAGCGAGGTCAATACGTTCATCGCTTCGTCCGTCTCACCGACTTGATTGATGTACTGCACGGCGACATCGCGATTGCCGTGTTCAAACAGCGCGATGGCGACCATTCCTCGATCGTCCCCCAGACCTCGCTCGGATCCAATTCGCTCAGCCGTTTTCAAACCAGCTTCCACTTGCCCATTTTTGATTTGATAGGCCGCGATTTCCGCGGCTGCTCGTGACACGATCAGAGGCGTCTTCATCGTCTGGAGATGTTCCAATGCTTCATCAATGCGATTGAGTTGTAATAGAACATGGATCCGAAGGCTCTGCAATTCCCTTTTGACCAGGGCCGATTGCTCGGGCAATGGATCAATCACGGCATCGGCCAGTGCCAGATGACGGGTCGCTTCGTCGTTCTTATTTTCGTCCGCCAGTTTCGATGCGACATACAAATTCGTGAGCCGAAGTTTTGCAATCTCGGCGGAATCACCATAGGTGCCAAACTTGGAGGATTTATCGGGAAGCGGATTTTGCTCGATCACTTTGATCGTTTCTTCGATCGCTCGTTCCAGCGAGTCGAACGATTTCGCTTGTAGGGACCGCACCATCAGTGGTTGAAAAGCCGCCAGCTTCTCTCGACGATTCTGCGCAGTGTCAAACACCTTTTGTAATTCCTCAAGCGGGGGAAGCTCAGGTTGTTTCATAGTGACGGGCAACGTCTTTTGCTTCGCTTCCGCGATACGAAGCAGATTGTTCATTGCCGCATCGTTGAAGGCGCCTTCTTTTCCTTTGAGTGTCTGCCTGGCTTCCGTCACCATCAGTTCGGTGCTTTGATCTGCATTGACGGCCGCTTGGATTGTCGCTGTCAGTGCATACAGTTTCAGTTGCGGATTCGTGATCCGTTTGGCTGCCTGAAACGCCTTGTCAACTTGCCCTAGTTGAGCATGAGCGTGAACCATTGCGACGGCCGCATGACTGATGGCCGACTCTGTTTTGATCTGTCGGGATGACTCGACCGCCCTCGACAGCCATTGTTCTGCCGCAAGGCGATCTCCGTCGGCCGCAACGGCGATTGTCGAGAGACAGGCTATCGAGACGACCAACAATAAAAGTGTTCGTGTGATCATCGTTTGTCACCCCTAATTGTTCGACCAGAACTCTTTATGGAAATGAAACAGCAATGACCATCAGTGAGACGGCTTCGTGGCGTAAGAGGCGGACACTGACATTCCGTCTGATTTGTTGTGCGAATGATACCAGACGCAACGAGAATCAGTGTTTCGCTCCAATATTCGGATGCACGGGTACAACATGCTCTCCGCGAGAAACGGCGATCCGAATAATCTGCTTGCCGACACGAAGTGTGCTGGTATGCTGGTCCTGCCGCGCCAACAACGACACCCTGCGCCCCTCTGAACCAGAACATCAAGAGGGGTGTTTTTATAGAATGTGCCTTGTCCATCAACAGGAGAAAACAATGAAGACCATGAACTGGGTTTTGTTGGTTGTCGGGTTGCTCGTCGGCATTGGTGTCGGGTCCATGTGGCCGACAGCGAGCGCTCAAACAATCCCAAATGTGGCGTCCACCTCTCGTTATCAGGTCTCCGCATACGCCTATCCCGCCACCCCACCTCAGATACCACAGCACGGCTGTTACATCGTCGACACGGTAACGGGATCGCTCTGGCATGCCGGACCGGACAGTCAGGGAAGACCACTCAAAGTGTCAGACAAATTGCCGTAGATTCACCCCCGTCGTCAGGCATCGTCGTTCCGGCAAAGCCTCTTCAGTCAACGGAAAAGTGACGACGGATCAGACACTTCTGAGTTCGAACCTTCACCGCAGAGTGGCAGAGGCCTTCATTTTCGCCAGTTTTTCAGAACCGCATGGCGGAATCCGATCGCTAGCTCCCATCCCACCGACCTTGCCGTGCGAACGTCGCGCGTCGAAATAATACATTCCCGAGCAGATCCTCCGAAAATGAGCGTTTGGAGTTGAAGGAACGGCCCACTCGCGGCTTGCTCGGTGGTTATACTTTGGCCGCAACAAAGTTCTTGACAATTTCACGGCGGAAAACTCCGATCAATTAGGAAGACGACTCCGCATTTAGCCGACGCCTAGATGCGGTCGATCAGCAATTCCCCTTTTTTGATCGGTGCCTCTGGAACTCACCATGCCTGCGTTCGCCCGAGTTATCGTCGAGAAGCAAGACGACCTGTGGACTGCTCACTTCGGTGATGAGCCTGAGACCTCATTCTGCGGGCATTTGCCAACGCAAGCGATGCAGCATTTGCTCGAAGTTGTCGGTGGCGGACAGTTCGAAGAATCTACTGTTCAACCCATTCGCGATGCGACGCGGGAAGGGCATCTCGAGTTCCTGGCGGCCTATCGCAGTCCCTCGCGAACAGACGCCACCGCGCTAGAGCATTGATGGCGATGGGTTGAAGGGCACCTCGTTTGCCTCATCGTCTGTCAGAGGCTCGGCCGACTGCTCCCAGGCTTCATAGCTAGCCAGAGCACTCCCCTGCTCAAACTTCCCGCGACGATTGCCAAGATCCTGAAGCGTTGCCCAGCCCACGTAAGCTAGCAATTGCTGCTCGGATCCAAATGTCGCAACCAGCCTGCTGGGTGTGCCCTTCTTTGATCCATATAAGTAGTACATGGTCCATTCTCCAGTTGGTACTGACCGGCTAATTTGGGGATGGGCTGTCGCTCGGACAGAGTGTGTCACTTCTGTTCGGCGCGCTGATTGACAGACTGCTCAATCAAGTCGATCTGTTCTCGCAGTCTGTCGAGTTGCACTTGCTGCTCTTCAAGCTGTGCCCGCTGCTCAGACTCGCGCGCCATGCGACTCCAGAGCGAAGTAACAGACACAAGCGTTCCTGC
This sequence comes from Schlesneria sp., assembly GCA_028291515.1. GTDB lineage: Bacteria > Planctomycetota > Planctomycetia > Planctomycetales > Planctomycetaceae > Schlesneria. Next base: position 17,331 of record JAQGHU010000018.1, on the reverse strand, counting down.
GATTGTCGAAACGGACAGCACGCAGAGGGCGACCGTCTTTCTGTGTGATGGCATCCTGCATTTCTCCTGCAAACGAAACAACCTCCAGCATATCGCCGGGGCTTGCCTGATTCGACTCCATTGGGTCCTCCATTCAACAGTTGCCGCATCCTATCCTGCCGCTAATTCGCGCTCTGCACGATGGCGATACCAGCACATCGCATTTCTTCCAGCACTGCCTCATGGCGGGATAAGCCACTCGCCGCGCTTCGATAGTTTGAGGCGCGGCTTGCCGTCAGATCCTCCAGCACACCAACAGTCACGGACTCCGGCAGCGCATTTCGTAAGGCCAGCGCCGACTTGAATACGCAGCTCGTCGTGAGGAAACCCGTTAACAGCACTTCCTTCGGCCCGCCAACTCTCAGCATCTCGGCTAGCTCTGATACTGATGCCGCGCTCTCTTCGTGTTTGGTCAAGACACGCACGCCCGCCAAAGCACTCTGTGACAGACTCAGACTGCAATCATCGGAGTGTTCTGGCACGCACGCCTGCGAGTAGAGATGGTTCAAGTCGCCACCGGTAAACTGCCCCGACCTGTACTCAGACCTGATGACGCACAACTCGTTTCGGTCCGGGTAACTCGCGAGAAACACCTCCAGATCACGAAGCCGCTCAGTGATCGCAGCCAGCTCACTCACTCCAAACGCTTTTGACAGCGAACCGCCAGTGCTACAGAACGCAACCTGCGGATCAATGACGAGAATGAGCCGGTCCATCGCCTATTTCTTTGCAACACAACGGTAGCGCTGACCGAACCCCTGCCAGTCAGTTGATTCCTCTCGCTGGATTTGACGATTTACTCGTCGTAACGTCAATCGTCTCGCGTTTTGCATGGGCGAGCGACCCGGCGGCGCCAACCTCGCTGGTCGAGTGAGTTTTCCGCGACCGGATCGTATCATCAGCAATCCGGCACTGCGCAAAGCTCTCACCTAACCGCGCAAGAAAGAGGACCTCACGATGTCTCACAAAGTTTCGCGCCGTCACTTTGTTCAAGCCGCCGCGGCAGCAGGGATTGGCTTGCCCACGATTCTTCCGTCAGGAATTCTGGCCGGGCCGTCTCCGAACGAGCGACTTTCGTTTGCGTGTATTGGCATGGGCGGCCAGATGCGCGGTTATCTCGTTCCGGAACTCGCCAAGATCGATCAGCAGATTGTCGCCATTTGTGATGTCGACAAGCGGCAGCGTGACAGTGCGCTCCAGGCCAAAGGGCTGACCAACGCCAGGGCGTATCACGATTATCGCGAACTGCTCGACAAAGAAACCGGAGTCGATGCCGTCATCATCGCGACGCCGGATCATTGGCACGTCCCCATTTGCCAGGCGGCTCTGCAGGCAGGTAAGCACGTCTATTGCGAGAAACCGCTGGCTCATTCCGTCGCGGAGTGTCGAGCTCTGGAGCATCTCGCAACGAGTCATCCAAAGCTAGCCACTCAGACCGGCAATCAAGGTTGCTCGACCGAGGGGTTTCGACGGAGCTTTGAAGTCATTCAATCGGGCCTGTTGGGCAATATCACCGAAGTCCACGTCTGGCATCCCGCTCACAGTTGGCCGAACGGTGTCGATCGTCTGGCCACCAGCGACCCCGTTCCGGAAGGGCTCGATTGGGATTTCTGGCTGGGGAAGGCCCCTGCTCGCCCCTACAAGAACGAGATCTATCACCCGGGCAAGTGGCGCGGCTGGTACGACTTTGGGGGCGGCTCGATTGCCGACTTCTGCTGCCATGGGTTCCAGTTGGCGTACCGCGCACTCGAACTCGACTCCCCCACTCGAATCGAGGCGACGGGTGATGACATGGGACACGAGTCGTTCCCAACTCGTTGCACGGTCACTTTCGATTTCGCCGCCAAAGGCAAGCGGGGACCAGTCAAGCTGGTCTTCTACTCCGGCGATAAGAATCTGCCTCCAGACCATGTCACTCAGGGCGCGGTCGGTACGACGGGCTGCCTGATCGTTGGCAGCGAAGGCACTCTGTCTGCCGGGCTTTGGAATACGGACTGCAACGTGCGATTGAAGGGCGAGAGTAGCTTCCAGGGAGCCAATCGGCCCGAGATTGCCAGGATCGCGAAGTCGCAGCCGCGGATCGATACCGAGGTGCTGAAATGGGATCCAAAGCTAGCGGCCAAGGGCGAGCGGCCGCGCTGGAGCGCCGTCAATAATTCGCATATGTTCGAATGGGCCTTGGCCTGCGCGGGTGATGCCAAGTCCTACTCACCTTTTGAAATCGGAGCCCGCATCACCGAAGTCGGAATGCTCGGCGTGCTCGCACTGCGGATGCAGAAACCCATTGTTTGGAACGCAGAGAAGTGTCAGGCAGAGGGGCTACCCGAAGCGGATGCGATTATTGATCCCAAGCCCTCCAGCGACATTTATCTGCCGCGTCTCACCTTCGGTTGAATTCAGAAGGTTCAGAATTCCAAGCCGAATCAAGACTTGGTTGCAGCAGGTATCGGCAAGCGATGTGGAGCCGCACGTTCGTAGGCACGCGCTGATATGAAATCCTCGTCAGCCTGACAAGCTCGTGACCTTCGCCGACCTTCAGGTAACTTGAAGGACTCGTGTATAGCATTCCCCCATGGTCGCGAGGGGAGATCCAAAAGTCACTGCGCCAACGAACGAGGCAAGCATCTCGGATTTGGAGCGCAGTTTCGCGGAAGGGGGCAGAAATGTCCGAGCCCATCGCACGAACTCATCTTGAGGAAGACATCTCCATTCACATTTTCACCGTGTCGGCTTCCATGCTGGGCGTCTGCCTCACGGTGATTGGTTTGCTTCGTGTCGTCCTCGCGTTTCAAAAGAGAGACAGTCTGGCAGATGACATCCTCGCTGGTGATTCCGTTTTGTTTCTTGTTGCCTGCCTGTCGTCTTATTGCGCGCTCCGCACGCGAAGCAGGCGGCGGATGCATCGCATGGAAAGATTTGCCGACGTCGTGTTCATCATCGCCATGTTAATCATGGTCGGAGCCTGCGTGGTGATCACATATGCAGTGGCCATACCGTGATCGACCAGAACTTCTTGGAAGAAGGACGAATTCACAATGCTGGATGGCGATAGTGTTCGCGAACAGATCCTTGGGGAATGTGATTCCGATGAACAACTTGTCAGTCTCGTGCAGCACGCGCTGCGAACTTGTGGGTATGCACAATTGCATCATCTGCAGGTTTACTGCGAGAACGGCCGAGTCACGCTGCAAGGACGTCTGCCCACCACCTTCTTAAAAGAGGTTGCGTTTATGGAAGCGCGGTCGGTCGCAGGTGTTCGCGAAGTCGACAACGACATCAACGTCAACACGGAATAGTTTGCACAGGAAATGGAAGGATTATTATGAAGTTGCCTGAACCGATTCCCGCAACACCCTCGCATGGCCGAATAAAAAGGATCGTTCGACCCGAAGGGCCAAGTCACCCGCAACAGGGATACGGAATCATTTCGACGTTCGACGGTCGAGATGTCATATTTGAAGAGAGCGGCCTGGTGAATGTCGAGTTTTCACAACTCGAAGTGGATCGCGAAGTGGCCTTCGTCGAAGTCCCCGGAATGGCGCGAGCCAGGTCCGTCTGGTCAACGCAGTTGATTCCAGAGTGTGCCCCCTAGCCGATTGCATTGTCAATTCTCCGCAGGATGCGGTAGCGTAACTTGATGACGATGTGCGATTCCGATTGCATCGGGCAAACACGACCTGATGCATGAGTCTCCGGTTATTCAAGAAGCGTATCTTGGCTGATTCCGTGTCCCTCGAAATGACCGGCCCGCTCTCGGGCTATTTACACTGCTTCGTCGCATTCGACTGGGGTGAGGAGGTTAGCCTCGAGAAAGCACGCAGTCTTGTTCCGGCTCAGGTGCATGATCTTCCTCGTAAGTTGCGAACACCCGCGTCGATCGCTTATCAATCGCCACCACTCCGGTTCGATCTGAATCCAGCAGTCCTCGTCTTGCCCGTTCTGGGTGAGGTTGAGGTGCAGTTCCAATTGATGCTGTTCGACTTTGGAGCTGTCAGCGTCGCGATGCAGGCTCCTTTTCGTCTGTCAGCACCGGAGTTGACTCGACTGGCCGGAGAGTTGTGCGATCCAGCCATCTTCACCAAGGCGGCCCGCGATGTCTCGGAGTCTCTTTACCATCGCCTCCAATCGGCCATCTCCCTGCCGCGCTGGATTGATTTGAGCGAAGAGTATTTCGTGCTCCAATTGCTCCCCGATGCCGCATTATCACCCCCTTCGCAGTTGCTTGCGCAGAACCCCGCGTGGCTCGCCAGCCTGGTTCGGCTCGAATCGAATCCATTGAGCGACGGCGAGATTGCCGAGGCTCTGCGATTGCGGCTGAGCTACAGTCCCCACGATCTGGTGATCACCGATTGGACCGCGGCCGTTGTCATCGATCAGGATTGCGGTGAGATCCTGGAGACACTGGCATTTGCGAACCTGCAACTGCTGGAATTCCGTCATATCGACAACCGGATCGACGAGCGATTGGAGACGGCCTATACCCTGATCAATCGGCTCGCGCGGTCCAGTCGGCCGATCTGGCAACGATACTCACGTCGCTTGCGAGACCTGGGAGCCTTGAAGGTTGAGGTCAACATCATGTTCGAAAAAGCGAGCAATGCTCTGACGCTGGTGGGCGATCCTTACGTGGCGCGAGTCTATGATCAGGTCGCCAGCCGATTTCATCTGGATGAATGGGGTCAGAATATCCGCCGGTCGATTTCCGTCCTGGAAGGTTTCTACGAAGTCGTCTCGAATCAAGCGGAGAGCTATCGCGGGGAAATCCTCGAAATCACCGTTGTCCTGCTGATCTTGATCGAAATTCTGTTGGCGCTGTTTCACCATTGAGCTATTTAGATTTCAAGCCACCGGTGTTCACTGCGATGACACGGTACTGATATATCTTGCCGGCTTCGGCTTTCGTGTCGATGTACTTCATCTCCACCAATGGCTGGGTCGGCGTATCGCTGTACGATAGGTTCTGGAAGATCGGGCGACCGAAGGGATTCTTAGGCTGCTCGGGAACATCGCCGAGAACCTGCCCATCCCGCTCGATGATGAAACCCGCCAGACCGCTTTCGAGATCAGCTTCGGCGGTCCATGTCAGCACATTGCCAACAACCTGCAGGTTCGTCGGCGCTGGTGGTGGCGTGGTGTCTGTCACTGAGGAGTCCTTGGTGTACTGGGCCCAGGCCATCGCAACAGCTTCGTTCGGCAGCCAGACCGACTTTTCAACATCGCCCACAAACTTTGCTGCAGTCACAGGAGAAATGACGTTCACGTCACCGGCCTTGAGAGGAGCAATCCAGCCATCGTCATTCGACATCGGCTTCAGCGACTCGCCCAGCTTCGCCGGTAGACGCGCGGTCAAGCAAGCATCAAACCACGGCATCGCCAGATAACGTTGGTTGCCACAGTCGTGGCTCGACAACGGATCAATCGACACGCCGATGAGTCCTTTCTTCCCTCGCACAACGAGGAAGAAGGCTTCATTTCCAGGCCAGACTCCGGCGAAACGGCTCTCCTTGTCGGTGACTCCTTCTTTGGTCCCCAGATTGCACATGATGGGAACCTGGCAAGCCGCCGCCGAAATCTCGTAAGGTGCCGGCTTGCCTTCGACAGCGGCGATCGGCGGAACTCCCGATCGTAGCCACGCCGCGGCCACTCGTTCGGGATGCAACAACGTCATGCCACCCGCCCAATGCCCGCCGCCGCTATGCCCCCAAATGGCCCACGGCACGGTGACCAATTCGGGGTGACGTGTTTCGGCTCCGAGATCCTCCAGAGATTTCTGAAAGATCTTGTCCGAACCGTTACGGGGGTCGCACCACAACTGACAGTCCGCTTTCTCTGGCTGTTCGTACACGGGGCTCATCAATGCGCACTCGTGCTTACTGGCCAACGCTTGCCAGTGCAGATCGAATGCGCCGGTCTTGCCCGAGGTGCACGAGCCTTCGCCGCAGCCGTGCTGGTGAATGATCAACCCGCGCAGTGTTTTCACATGGGGCGGAATCCAGACGGTGAAGGTGACCGGATAGACCAATTCGCCTGCCTGCGTCGAGCCTTCATACCGGACTCGATAATACGGCGGTGCGGCACTCGGAAGATTGACATACGGTGGCTCCTGCGCCGACACCGAACCAATCAGAACAACACCCAGCAGGACAAACTGGCGCATGAAGATTACCTCAAACGAAGTGGGTGTGGCACGGCACGCACCCATAAGTGAAGGGAGAGAAGTTGTCGTGTTTCCTAAGTTCATCATAAGCCCCAGACAGTCACACGAGAACCTGATCTAGAGAGCATCGTTCCATGTAACTGAAATCAGACGCTGGATAAAAACATCGCACTGCCGCAATAAAGTCGTCCGCCAGTGTATCGCATACCGTGAACCCAAATCGCTTCCAGAACCCTTCCGAACCTTGAACTGCGATCAACGATGCAGCCGTCAATCGCATTTGTGCGCCCGACTGCAGGACAGAGCGGACAAGATCCTGGGCCAGGCCTGCTTTTCTCGCGATCGGGCTTAATGCCAGATCGTGAATAAACAAGCAGTCTGAATCGTCTGGCAACTCGCCATAGACTTTGTTCAACGGTGGGATCATCCGCTTTGGCCAGGGGTGAGCCAAGAGGTAACCGACAACCTGTTCGTCCGATTCGACAACCACGCAGGTGTCGCATGAAACACGCCAATGGGATTGGAGTGCTTCCAAGCTCTCTAAGACTTCGCGCGGATACGACTCAGCTTGAATCCGTTCAATCGCAGGCCAATCTTCGGAACAAATACTTCGGATCGCGTGCTTCATTCTCGCTTCAATTTTCCCGGAAAGCACATTTCATACACCAGGTGATTGAGGCGACCCAATGATCCGGCAGAGGCCTTCCTATCACGATCGGCCGCGTCCATCAGCAGCGATGTTCGAAACCGCCCCAGATCGAGAAATGCCTGGTACGTTGGTGGTACGTCGGCTCCTAGCATCGACGAATCCCCTCGGCCTGAAGCGAGTGCGTTGTAGTCCTCTCGATGCGACTGGTCCTTTCTCAACGCATGCATGCGCGTCAGCACCTCGGTCAGATCAGGGACGGGAGTATCGGCGAGTTGCTTCAGGAGACTGCGTTGCCGCGGTGTTACCAGTTCGATCCGACCGACCATCACACGAGTCACATCGGCAGGGACCGACAACTTCAATGGAAGCACCGCTTCGGTCCAGGCTCGGGGCACCAGGAAGAACAAGCGCTGACCGGGACTGCGAAAGTACGACAACTCCCAGGTCTCCAGCAATGCATTCGCTTCGTCGGCAAACAGCCCCTCTCGAACCAGGGCCTCATGCATCTCGGCCCTCAAGGCAGCGAGGTTGTCAGGTGAATACTCACGTTCAGCGAGTTCGCCTGAGATCTGCAATAGCCGATCAACCTCTGGGCGGTTTCGTTTAGATTCGCGATGGCGTCGAAATGCCGATGTTCCGTTGGGTCGAACATCAAGCAACCACACATCACGATTGGTCAGCATTCCATCCCACTCCGGGTGGACTGCCAGTGGCGAATCAGCGCCTCTTGGCCAGGGTGCATCCAAGGGTGTTGCCTTACCGGTGGAGGCCTTCAGCGTCTTCAAAGCAGGATTGTTGAGACGAACGTCGAGAACTTGATCCGCGTTTCGAGTCACCGTCAGCGGCGCAGCCAGATCACCAACACCTCGATAAAACAGAAACCGCTCGCTCTCACTCCCCACAGTCACTATGGCGGCATCGACCTTGCGCGGGGCGAGCCAGACATGGTCCGTTGTTTGTGGCATCTCGCCAGGTGACTTCATGTCACCAATATGGATATTGGACCATCGCAAACCGCCCAAGGCGATGGGACCGGCCGGAAAATTGATTTGCCCGTATGGCTTCCCGTCCACCAGCACGGCCGCCTTCGGAAAATATTCCGTCAAGTATCCGCCACGGAAGTCGACCGCCACTTCCAGAGACATCTCTTTTTGATCGGGTGGCAGATGGAAATAGACGACCGGCGTCTCCAGTCGCATCGTCACCCGCGGATCGGCGTGCGGTGCTCCTTGCGTGAGGTTGTTATGTTGTGACTCAAGGTAAATTTCCGTTGGCGGGAACAGTGGGACTTTGACCATACGATGCACAAATCGCGGTACGGGTTCATCATCAGTATTGATGCGCCGCAGCGATTCGCCAGCCTCATTTTGAAACGACGTAAACGTCCCCCACTCGTGTACAACCAATCGGTCGCCAGCGGCGCAAGCACACGACAGTCCGATGACCAGCGAAACCGCAATCCCGAGACTTCTCATGATGCACACCCTCACGGAACGTAGGGGAATCAACATCGGTAGAAGCACTCATCCCTGCTTGCCGATTATCTTGCCTTTCGCCTTCGACACCAAGACGGATCGAACGCCCGGGCCTGATGTTGCGTCGTCCGCCGACGCTGAAGACTCAATGCGGACGATTTCAACATCGTCATCCTCAGACTCCTGCTCTTCGGTATCGTCACTTATGGCCTTGCGCGAAGTGGCACCTGCGTCCCCAAGGAATCGTCTCCGAAGATTTTCGATCTCTAAAGTCCCGCCGATATTTGATTGCGGTTCTTCATCCGCACTTGTCTCATCAGTTGCCATCGCATCACCAAGATACTTCTGTCGAAGTTCGCGAACGCTAACACCTTGCTGGACAGAGCCGACAGCGTCATCAAGAGGTGCCGTCGGCATCGGAGGCATCACGCGAACGTTCGGCATCGCTTCTTCAACGATCTGCTTGGCCGTCTTCTTCTTTGCCATGAGTCTGCTCCTCGAAAGAGGGATTTTCTTCTGTCGCCGGGAGTTACCAGCCAAGGCCAAGGCAGGTGAATTGCCGGCAGATTTTTAACTCGACTGCTTGACTCAATAGATCCATCTGTCCGTGTGGAAGTTGAGATGCATATTCCTGTTTCGCTTGGAAGAGAGCACGCGCGGGGGGCAACTCTCTGCGCATTCCACTCCAAAAACTGACGTGCATGGGTTGTCCGAAATAGGTGAATGGTTCAGCATCCGGCGAATAGTGAGTTCCCGTACAACCGACCACTGCGGAGGCTCCGCTCCGGAGGAACGCCAAAGCCAAGGAGTCCTTGTCGGTCTTCGGTGCCAAGTCATCGCCCACTCTGTATTTCGAGGCACGTGGAACCGCGGTGAGCGCGCCCCAGCAACATCCCAAAAAGATCGTACAGTTCGATAACGAATCAGGCACATTAGAAATATTAACTGCCTCAACGGTTTCCTCGGAATCTTCTCCCCAGTATCGGGTCGAATCGGTATCGCTTCCATGAAGCATGAAATAAAGACTCCCCTTCAGTGACTGGGAATTAAGGTTACCCGGAGTTGTTGGTTCGCTGACCCAGAGCTTCCCTTTGCCTTCTGTCGCTCGCAGAAATACGCCTTCCGCAAAAGGTCGGTCGTAATTTCGAACTCCCGTACTGAGAACAACAGTCCCTTTTACAGCCTGCAGTTGCGTCATAACCAATGCCGCATTGCGACCATCAGGAATACGCGACACTGGTAGCTCTGGCAGGCGATCCCCATCCTTATCACCGTAGCAATCGTCGTTCCAAATAATGAAGTTGTCGGAATCTCCGCGACCGCCTGATTTGCGAAGTTTTTCGTCAACTCGAGTTCGCAGCGAAGGATCCAAGACACTAAGACATTCGGCCGGAACGACATCCAAGCCCCCGATCAACACCACACCAACGTAGCCCTTCTGCTTCAGAACGGTGCGAACTTTCGATACAGCGTCGTCGACGGACTTTCCTTCGGTTCCCAGGTCCAGCCAGCCTTGTCCGGCTGCAAGGATCACCGCCTGCGCTTGTTTCGCTGCAGAGACGCCGATATTGGTGGCAAGCCTATCAAGCGAAGTCACAAACAAGAGGTCATCCAGTTTACGTCCACCCGCCAGAAGGGGCCGCTTTTCATTGTTCGGCGTCGTCGGCGTCACCTCCTTGGATGATTCGGTGGGCCGACGATTTAATGGCGTTGATTTTATGTCAGGTCGTTTTTTTTTTCGGGTTCAAGATCAACCGTGATGGTCACTCGAGTGGCATTTGGCGGCACTTTCGCCGTCAATTGAATGACTCCTTGTTCAACCTGCACGGTACGGACTACGGGCACCGGCAATTCTTCCAGAGAGGCCGGCTCTGCTGCCCCCGTAGTAACGATGTCGGAGGCTTGGTTGCGGGCAAAGTTGTTAATTTGCCCACGGGCGACATCCATTATCACACCACTTCCCGCCAGTTGGATGGTGATTTGACCGTTTCGGTCAGTGCGTGCGAACTGCAATTGATCGCGATATTCATGCAGCAGTTCCAGAACACCAACGTCTGGATGTCCAGAGTCATTTTTTCCGCCGGTGTGCGCGAATATATAGGTATCGGAGGGGGTGGCCCACTCGTTCCACACGTCGATATCAAAGCCGTTGTAGCTGCTGTGGTGCGTTAGCTTGATGAAATCATATGGGCCATTGTCGAGCACGTTCGCTCGAAGAGCTGTCATGTCATCTTCCAATCCGGGCAACTCGGGTTTCGCGAACTGCATATCCCCGGCGAGCAGGGCGGTCTTTCCCTGATCTGCAACTTTCAACACGATGCTCTGGTTGTTTTTGGCCGCTCCCACGCCGGCACGATCTTCCAATAGTTCATCCGCGGCATCATCAGGGCTGCCAAGTACTAGAGAACGGACGGCACTGCGGTAGGCGGAAACAATGTCGCCTGGGCCATCCATGGCATCGCTGGATCTCAAGGAATCCGTGGCACTGCTTACTGAGTCAGCGATCACCTGGGCACACCGGAGCAAGTGGTCTTGAGTCGGGCCCAGAATCTTTAAGCCGAAGTCGCTGAATGCATTTTCAATGGCGGTTACTCGGGCTGTTGAGTCTCGGCCATAGCGAACCACGGTCGTTCCACTGGTGGCGAACGACGCCAGCATTTCTTTGTATTTCGATTCCAGTGTTGCGGCATCGTCCATGAATTGCCGAATTTCTTCATCAGTGCCGTCGGCGACAGGTTCTTCTTGAAGGCCCAAGACTACTTTTTTAAGAGCAGAGGGAAGTGCGTCGACCGGACTATCGTCAGTGACACTTCGCCCGAAGCCGAGACGTTCGTCAGCGACAAGCGCTTTTTCAAAAGTCACGATGGAATTCGCAACAAGTGCCGGCAAGCACCCGATATGGTCAAGGTGGCAGTGCGTGACAATCAATAAGTTGAAAGCAAATGGCGGCTCTGTTCCAAAGAGTTTCCGCAGTTGCTTCGTTATCAGGACGCTGTCCCCGGGATGTGCGGCATCAATGAGAATCCAACGCCCCGCTTTGTGAAGGACAATGCAATCCCCATACTTCGTGTTGCCGACATCAAGAATATGAATGTCCACAATCAACTCCTTCGTGGCCAAGTGGATGATCGGACGCGGAATCTACCTCGCTAGGAGTCTAGCGGTATTGGTGGTCATCGTTCGGTGGAGCGTGAACGCTAGAAATGAGGCTGTCTATTTTTATTGCAAATGTAGGGCGATGCAACTCAGAAGTGACACCGGCATCAATTTTAACCATAACTAAATAATGAATGGAGCAGCAAGATATAGTACTGTCACGCTGAGCTGAAGGCCGCTTTGGCCAGGTGTGGTAACCGGCCGAGTTGAGTCGGCTCGTCGGGTTCGCGAAGAACACCCCAGCGACTGGCCTGCCAGACTGTTCGCGAATGCAGCTCAATCGCCGTCAGCCAGCCATAACGCCAGCAGGCGGTATCAATACAGAGGGCAAAGCCCAGGTCGAGGATTTCGCCTTCACGTTGCTCGGTATGACCCAGAATGACGGTCTTGCCCGACTGGTGCGGCTCCATTAGCTCGGGTTCAAGCAGCGCCCATCGCAACTGGTAACTCGGCTGCTCTGACATCGGGACGTCGGGCAAGTAGTGCGCATGCGTCATGATGAAAGAATCGGTCTCGTAGTAAGGTAGACCTTGGGCCAGCAGTTGCCAGTGCTCGGGTGGAACTTCGGCAAGGCTCGCTCCGAATCGGTATGAGTTCAATGTGTAGACGCCGCCACACTCTTCCCAGTACCGCAGTGCTTTCTCACTGTCGCGAGCGGTGAACATCATCTCTTCGTGATTGCCTTCGATCAGCACGACCTGACAACGACTCTGCAGTTCAATCAGCAAGTCCAGTACGGCAGCACTGTCGCGTCCCTGATCAATCAAATCTCCCAGAAAAACGAGCTGGTCCGATGCCGTTGGGACGATCGCGTCCAGCAAAGTCTCCAAGGCATGCACACATCCATGCACATCCCCAATCGCGATCAGTCGTGCGGAGTCCCTCGGCATACCTACTCACCATTCTGAAATACGAAGCATTGCAGTTCGATCGCAGTCAGCAAACTGTCCAACAGGCGGTATCAATATCACGGCTGAAACGCAAAAACCTGAAGTTCACAAGAAAAATAAAATTGCAATTCTTGTGCTCTTCTGTACACTTTGTTGACTCTAGGTCACACCATCATTTCTGTAATTCCAAATACTTGGGAGAGTGAACTATGCGTCGACGTGCTGGTTTTACCCTGATTGAACTGCTGGTGGTGATTGCGATCATCGCAGTCTTGATTGCCCTGTTGCTGCCTGCCGTACAACAGGCGCGTGAAGCAGCCAGACGTACCCAGTGCAAAAACAATCTCAAGCAAATCGGATTGGCACTGCACAATTATCACGACTCCTTCAACATGTTGCCGCTCGAAGACCCGGTTTGTTCGGCTAAACGCTGGTCTTGGATCCCGATGATCCTGCCCTATGTCGATCAGGCCCCGCTTTACAATTCGTTTAACTTCAGTCAAGCCTCGTGGCAGGGAACCAATTTCCAGTATCTTCAAAAGACGTATCCCGCGTTCCTGTGCCCCTCGGATGCCTTGTCTGCTCCACTTCGTGAAGAAGAGAACTTTGCGGCTCCCACGTGGATTGTTTCGCAGGCCGACTATTCGGCGGTGATCGGTGACTACATCAATGGAACCGGCGTCGGAAGTACACCTGCCTTCGGAAACACCGGGTGTTACGTACAACCCCGCGGGATGATCAGCCGCTATGCCTCCAGTGCCCGACTGAGAGACGTCACCGATGGTCTGTCGAATACATTTGCCGTTGGCGAGACCATTGGCGCTTTGTGCATCACGCAAAGTTGGGGTACCGAGAACTTTGGCACGACGGCGCATCCGATCAACTTTATGAATGCCAGTCTGATCAGCAATATCCCCACAGGTGCCAATCCGCGTTGGGACGAATCGATCGGTTTCCGCAGCTACCACGTCGGCGGTGCCCATTTCCTGATGGGCGATGGCGCTGTTAAGTTCGTGAGCGAAAACATCGACGGCACCAACTACCGCGCCCTCGCTTCGCGAGGAGGTGGCGAGGTGATCGGCGATTTCTAAATGACCGTGCGCAATTTGGGAGGGCGAGGCTCCTGCCGAGCCGCGCATGTTATTGTGAGTCCATCGACAGGCGCGGCTCGGCAGGAGCCTCCCAATCACCAAGGCACTGCCATTTCGCGAGCAGAATCGCGCACAATCATTACAAACGCGTGCGTGCATCGGTGGGCTCGAAATGAGAATCAAGCACTGCCTTGACCCTAGCATGGAGCGATCGTGAATCGAGATCTTTCGACGATGAGAATGCACCTTCGTTCCAGAACAGCAATCTGGATGCCTGCTATCGCCCTGATCTTTGCCGGATGCCAAGGCAACGGCCGCATCGCAACCGTCCCCGTGACTGGCACAGTCACGGTCGACGGCAAACCACTTGAGCAGGGGACGATTACCTTCGAATCCCCCGGCAAGAGGCCCGCCAGCGGCGAGATCAAAGCCGGTAACATCGTCAATGTGACGACCTATAACCCTGGCGATGGTGTTCCGGTGGGAAATCACAAGATTGCGATCACGGCAACCGCAGCTTCCGCGACGGTTGCTGTGCCTAAAGATCCCGGACAACCCATGGTCGTCGACGCCAACTACATGGGGGTCGGACAGTCCTTGATCCCGGCTCGATACAACAATCCCGCGACCTCTGGCCTGACTGCAGAGATCAAATCGACTGGCAAAAACTCTTTGCAATTGGAATTGCAGTCCAAGTAGCTTTGCCGTTGCGTCAATTGTTCGAGCGGTCATGTTCATTCGCTCTGCCGTGGGTCAATAGTTCGCCCCCAGATCCGGCCGCGGCTCACTTTGCGGGAGGCGCGAGGAACTTGAAGGGTTCGGCTTTTTCGAAGTTGGCCGTCTGATCGCCGCCTAGTTCCGGATTGCCGTCCAGTGTCAACTTCTTTGTGCCCGAGCCTTCCTTAAAGTCGAGCTTGTCGAGCTTCACCCACACCAGACCTGGGCTGGCCGTGTTTTCGAAGTAGTACACCCGATTCTTGTGGTCCGAAACAGTGCGCCAGAGTGTGGATGCGATATTGGGCTGGTCCGGTGTGTTGATCCCGCGCGGAACGCTGACGTTTCTCATCACACTGAAGACATCGGCGACCGCCTCGCGGGCATCATCCGACTGCCGGCACGCATTGATGTAGAACGAGGCTCTTGCGAAACGATCTGCCGCGCGGTTGGTGCCGGGCAACATCACCGTGCCACCGATCTGCTGCCAGTACTTGTTCAAGGCCAGTTGATCATCGAAGATCGGCGAATTCGTCATCACTTGGTACTCGCGACTGTGGTGAATGACCAGCTTCCCCTTCACATATTCCAAGATCGCCGAATCGCCCGTCGCGTCCGAAATCGACAGATGCACCGTTCCCTTAGCCCCATTCGGTGCTTCCACCGTCACAACACGGAACGCGTCCTTCTTCGCATCCGCGACCGCCTCCTCCACGGTGGCGAAGTTGTCGAGCATGTACTGGGCCCACGCCGAAATCATCATGGCGGGTCGAGTGTCCGACAGTGGCGGGTACTCGGACTCGGCTAAGTACAGTAGGTTCGCGACCAGTCCCTTCTCGTTCATTCCATCGCTCGTTGCCGCTTCATAAACCGAAGTGATCACGCTGCCGTACTTGCTGGTCCACTTCAGTGAGGCCGCACCCAAGCCGCCGTCGCGAGCCATCCCGCGCGGAAACGCCCACAGGTTGCTGTGCATGTCCTCGGCCCAGTCCATCGAGCGACCGGTCACCGTCTGCCCTTGCTTGCCGAAATACAAGGCCCGTGTACAAGCGTTCGAGGAGGAAGCCAGAATCGGAACCAGAACGGCAGCGACAGCAATCATCGCCGCAGGGACCGATCGCCGGAAAAATCGAAGCATGAAAGCTATCCTGGATGGGTGTGGTGAAATGCACACGGGTCGGTGAAGAATGAGATTCTGATTCGAAAGCATACGACGAATCTCCTGTTCCGGCGACCACTTCAGTCATCATTAAGCCGCGATTCAATTGATCCGAGTCTAATTGAGCCTCGATCTCTTACCTGGTCCGCAAAGGCGGTATTGACGGAATGAGATGCCGTCGATCAGATTGTCGATCATTCCACTCCGAAAAACTGATCGTCTCACGATGAATTGATATGGATCTTTCCTGGTTGCATCAATTGCTGGAAATCATTCTCGGAGGCCCGGAGGCTTCCATCACGGCCCGAGTTGTGCGCGCCGGCCTCGTGCTGTGTACTCTCGCCGCTGTCGCTCAACTGTTGACGATGTTGAGTACCTCGTGGGGTGATCGACACCAAATTGGCAAGTCGTTCTCTCTTTCAGTACTGGTTCATCTTTGCCTCGGGTTGAGTTGGGTGAGTGTCGTCGAATCCAATTCGGTGGTGAGCAGCATCGAGCCCGAACTCGTGGAGACACCGATTCAACTGACACTCACGAATGACTCTGCCGCCGAACCGTGGCAAACTCGTTCCGAGATGTCGGATTCACACGCAGGGACCGCCATTCCTTTCACGCGTCGGTCACAGAACCGCTCTTCATCGCGACCGATCGACGATGAGCCCACGACATTCGCCGACAACCGGCAGCCTGTCTCCAGACCCATGGAATCTCCATCATTTACTCCTACGGTTGCCGCGTCAGACATTCCCGATCAAGTCGCGATGACAAATGATCGGCGAGTCCCCGCGCCGGTGATTTCGGGGGCGGTGGACGACGCCGAGCCTCAGTCGCGCCCCGAAGCGACGAACGAACCGCGATCGCGCCGTGAGATCTCGCGAAGTCTGCCGAAGCTGGCGGAACTTTCTCCTCGTCAAGAAATTCCCCGGCCACCTGTCGCGATCGAAGCGGCGCTTCCCGGACCTTCGACAAGTGCTGTCCGTCCTGAAGCTCCGCAGATCGTGACAGCGCCGGGGGCGATCCCTCGCCCTCAACCCAAATTGCGCAGTGCGGCTGCTGCGGACGTTCGAGCAGAAAGTATCTTGAAGGGAATCGTCACGGATCGAAAAACAGGCAAACCGGTCCCTCGAACCACCGTACGTTTCGACCGAATTCAAGGAAAGCCACTTCTAGCGGTGACGCGTGACGACGGAACCTACGAATTGATCTTGCCGGATACTCCAGACACCTTTGCCATTACCGCAGTCCAGGCGGACTATCTGCCCGAAGCGCGCAATGTTCGATCCATTGATGTGAAGGGAAAGACACATCGCATCGATTTCACCCTGCGAACTGCCGCGGAAGACATGATTGCCGTCGAAAATAATCCGCGTGTGCATCATTTAGGCAACGATCAGTTTGAAGGCGTGGCGAACAGTAAATTCCAGCGGCGGTCCGAAGGGCTGACCTTCACGCAGACCTTTACGGTGGCGGCCGAGAATTCACAGAGACCATTGCAGCATCCCGTCGTCACCTTCCTGGCACGAGGCGTCCAGTGTCCACCTTTGATACGTATCAACGGCCGACTGCTGCGGGCGACCGAGGGGCTTTCTCCCGCTGATGGCTCTTTTGGAACACTCGAATTTCCTTTCGATTCCGCTTTGCTGAAAGCAGGCGTAAATGAAATCAGTGTGACCGCCGCCACCTGCCAGGGCGATCTGGACGATTTTGAATTCGTCAACATCCAGATTCGACTGTCGAAACCCAAGTAAGATCGAGCGTCCTCGTAGCCGAGACCGCCGAGACCTTGGGCTGAGCGTCGTTTGACGTTGTTGGCACATCGACATCCGCCCAATCTCTTGCGGTGATGAAATTGTTCGACAGAACTCTTCTGGGCGGGCGAGGCTCCTGCCGAGTCTTCTTAGGTGCTGTTGGCACCGTGTTGTGAAAGAGGAACTTTGGTGTAGCGTATTGTTGTGGGCGGCGGTGTTGAAGATGGCCGTTGCGTCATTGGTGTTGGTACCC
>JAQGHU010000111.1 GCA_028291515.1 Schlesneria sp. | reverse complement strand
GAAACACCCGTTCCCATTCCGAACACGACCGTTAAGCTGATGCGGCCGATGATAGTGCAAAACAGCGCGAAAGTAGGTTGTTGCCGGGTTCTTTTTCAGGCGGCTCGCAGTAATGCGAGCCGCTTTTATTCTTTGATGACGGTATAATCCTCAGCATGATCCAACCAGGAGGATGCTGGGTGAGATGTTCCGATCGTACTCCGCCAAGTGGGTGCATAGCAGGCCAATCTGCTGGCCGCCTGATCTGCTTCGTCTGGCTAGCATTCAGTACCTTCAGTGGTGACTGCTTTTCTCAAGATCTCACGCGAGTAGCACCTGCTCTGGAGCGTGTTACTCGAAACCGACCTGCATCGATCGCCGCTCGCAAAGTCGTCGATGCACTTGGAACTGGCGGCGACGCTGAGGTCTTGCGTGTCGCGCAAATGGTGTTGGATCTGGAAGTCGATTCCTTCACTGACGATCTGACCTCAGTTCGGTTGTCTGTTGAGGCTCGATTGAAGTCCGCGACCGAAGAGGTTCGACGGAAGTATGATTCCGTGGTTGGCGTCGATGCGAATCGAGCATTTGACGATGCGACATCGGAAGCTTCTATTCAGAAGCTGCGTCAGGTCTGTCGCCGCTTTTTTCTGACTCCTGCCGGATATGCGGCATCCGAACGCCTGATTGCGGACTGGTTGGATGCGAATGAATATGGACTGGCAGCTCGGCTGGCTGAGCAAGTCTTGGCGGAGCCCGCGCATCGACCGCGAATTACTCCCCGATTTCGTGCGTTGGCAGCGAGCGCGAAGGCGATCGGTGCTGCCGAGCTTCAAACGGAAGTTAGCGTTGATGAACTCACCGCCGATGTGAAACAGTTCCGCCAGCGATTGCAGAAGCATCGTCGCACGTTAAACCCCGGCGAATCGGACTGGTGCCTGGTCGGAGGTGATCTGAGTCGAACTCGACTGGTAGACGGAAGTCCACCGATACCGATCGCCTCATGGTCAACCGACTTCTTTGCCAATCAATCTTCATGGATGACTAGAGAGTTCCTACGCAGCTGGGAAGGGGATCGACGGGATGTCGATCAGCCTTGCTGTCCCGCATCGTTCCCACTGGTGATCGGCGATCAGATCATTTTTCGCGATGCGACAGGACTACGGTCGGTGAACGCGGTTCGCGGTACGACGAATTGGTCGATGGCCTGTCATTACAACCCTTTGGCAGTGGTCAGTCGCGGCGAACTCGCGGTTCGTAGTCGGATGGGATTTGCGGCCACGCGACAAGGGACACAAAACTCACTCGGCGAGAATTCGTTGATGGGGGCGATATCGTCCGTGGGGCGTTTGGTCTTCGTCGTGGACAGCAAATCCATCGATTCGTATGAAGAGGTTCAGGATACCGGCATTTATGTCCGCCAATTTCTGAATCGCTTAGTGGCGGTTCATGCGGTCGGTCCCAACGCTGGTCGCGTAGCCTGGGTCCAGGACGGCAGTCTTTCCGCACGTTTCAAGCAGCCCGATAGAGCTGCCCAGTTCAGTTTTCTTGGTCCACCGCTTCCGGGGCCGACCGAATTACTCTGTCTGACTGAACACGATGACGAAGTTCATCTCAGCGGATTCGAAACACATTCGGGAGCAATGCTCTGGACGCAGCCTCTGTGTGCCGTCGAGCAATTCGAACAGTTTGATCCGGAACGACACGAAACGGCCTGCCTGCCAGCGCGTGCGGATGGGATTGTTGTTTGTCCAACGAATACCGGCTTACTGGTGGCTATTGATCAGGTTCGTCTCAATCTGCTCTGGGCGACCTTTGTGGATGACTTGCCCGATTTGAAACGTCAGCAGATCCGCGGCAATCCCCGGTCGCAGGTGCTTGGTTATCCTGGGTACATGCCTCACGTCATGATTTCGGATCGGCGTATCATCTATCTCCCTTCTCGATCCACGCTATTGCATTGTCTCGATCTGCAGACTGGCAAGATTTTGTGGTCGATCACTCGTGCCGATGCCGAGTTCGTCGGAGCCGTCGCAGACAATCAGATTCTGGTCGTTGGCAAGCAAAGCTGCCGCAGTGTTTCGCTGCAAGATGGCAAAGAGATGTGGACGACTGCGACCGGAATTCCGGCGGGGCGGGGCGTTGCCCTGGGGAATCAATATGCGCTTCCGCTGAGCGACGGCCACCTGGCGTCATTGGATCTCAAGACGGGTCGCGATCAGGGAACAAAAGTTCTACGCAGTGAGATTGATCTGGGGCATCTTGTCGCGGACCGCGAACGAGTTTACTCGATCAGTCAGCGTGGTCTTGTCGCGTTTCCACAAGTCGACGCGGTGTTGGCCAGAGGAGAGGCACCAGACGTTGGTCGACAGCACGGTGTTCTGATGGCCGAAGCCAATCTCGTCATTGGTAAGGTTCGCGAGGCAGATCGGCAACTGCGGGCAGCCTTGGCGAGTGACCTGCCGACAGTCGATCGCGAACGAGCTCGGAAGGATCTAAAAGAGCTGCTGTTCCAGCGCCTCGCCGATGAGCCTGATTTCTCGAACGATGATCTGGCGACCCTCGACCAACTACTCGGTTCGCCAACCGAACAGTTCCGATTTTTGATCGCGGCCGCGTCACGAGCGAATGATCTGGCCGAGCCATCGATGCCATTCGCCAGACGCACTTTTCGCCTGCCCGTGCAGGTACTGGGCGCTGCGATTCCTGGCCAAGACGATTGGATCATCTCGCCGACCGTATGGTGTCGGTTGCAGTTGTCGGCTTCGCAACGGAAAGGCTTTGGGAGTGACATTCGCCGGTTGCTTCAAGATCAGGCTCTCGCCCAGGGGACGCTCTCGGTCGATGAACTCGGTCGATACGTCCGAGTGTTCAACGACGAGCCCAGCGCGAAGCGGACGCGCGTGACATTGGCGTCAAAGCTTTCGACTGAGGGATCTTTGCATGCTTCTGAGACGCTGCTACTGCGGAATCGAAACGATCATCAACCCGAAGTCGCTGCCGAAGCCGCGATGCGATTGGCAGAGCTGTGGGAGAAGTCGGGCTTTGCTCTGGATGCTGCGAAGCAATTGAATGCACTGACGACAGAATTCGCCGATGTTCATCTCTCCGATGGTCTCACCGGACTGATCCATGTCGAGCGAATGGGTGCCGATCGCCCAGCGAAGCGAGCTTGGCTACAGTCGCGTGCGCCCGGATGGCCCGTTGATCACTTGGAAATCCGGCAGACAACGGCCGCGTATGAATTTGCTGAACAGGTGCAGACACCGCTGAAGGGGACTGAGTCTTCTCAGTTCCTCCCTGATCGACAGGAAGTCGCGACACCCGGCCGGTACTTCCGGGCCGGGGCGTCGACCGAGTTTGTGATGTCCACTGTGAACCTGGAAGACCAGTACCACCTCTCTGCATTCGATCAGCGGACTAAGATGTTTCTGGGGTCGTTGATGATTGCACAAGCCCATCGCGTGCCGGCCGCAGAGAAGTTTCTGCCTGATGGCCACTTGGTCCCCTTTGGAGTTCCCGGCGGAGTTCTCGGTGTGTCGACGTTGCAACTGGGAGATTCGCAGCCCGTCTGGAAGTATTCACCTGCGGAGCTTGAGGGTCGAAAATCGGTGGCCCTGCCAGGCCCATCGGGGGCCACGTTTGCTTCATTCACATGGCGAAATCGCGTCTATGTCGTCGATCCTGTCGATGGCGCATTGCTATGGCAGCGGGCGATTCCGATGCCGTCGTCCGATCAGCGTCTGGAATTGCTGGGCGACAGCAGCGCGCTGGCTGTGCGCATCACAGAGCGTCCCATTGGCCAAAACTCCGATCGCAAAGTGACATACGAAGTCTTCGAAACTGCGACAGGACGCAAACTGTCGACGGTTCGAAGTAGCTTCATTCCCGGTCAATGGCAGGGGGATTTTGGACGGTTTATCGTGGGGTTTGCCGACACACCGGACGGCCGTCGCTTGCAGATCCGCGACCTGATGAAGGACGGGCCCGAGGTGAGTGAGTTTGTCTCTGAGTCCGCTCGGCAACCGTTCATCGTTCCTGGCACTGGGGAACTGGTCTACATGGGCCCCGGTGGTGAAATCAAGATCTTCGACATTCAGCGCGGTCGCAAGAATCTTTCCGTGCAATTGAAGCCGACTGAGTTGTTGCCGGTCAGCGTGATCAGGGTCTTCTCGGATACTTCTCGCTATTACGTCAACCTGCAACGCCCGACCCCGACTTCCACTACGACGCATTCGAACCAGCCAATTAACACCACGCAGATGCCAGGAGGCATGCCGATTCGCGATGACATTTATGCGTTTGATCGAGTGACCGGAGAACTGCTTTGGAAGCGAGCCGTTCCTTATCGGACGCTGCTGAACTTTCCCGACAGCCAGGTTCCCTTCCTGGTCACCATCAGCCTGGTCAAGGACCGCGTCAATAACACGCTGCAGAGCCTGACGATTGAAGTCATCGATTCCCGATCCGGTGCAACGATCGGTTTTCGCGACAACCTGAGTTTCGATCATCTGCTGACAGCCCACTACGACGGAGAAGTTGGCCGCATCCTGCTGCGAGGGCAAGCCAGCGACATTGAATTGCGATTCGGGCCGGCCGAAGGGCAGACGCAGGCCGCTCATAAGTAAGGTTCGATCCGCAATCCATTCGTCCGTCTTGACCCGCGCGAAAGTGCCTGCTACTTTTAGTGCCGCAGCGCGGGTGTAGTTCAATGGTAGAATGAAAGCTTCCCAAGCTTTAGGCGAGGGTTCGATTCCCTTCACCCGCTCTTTCTGACTTGTCTGGTGATGATTTCTATCACTTCTTGATCGCTCCCATTCGACGAATGGTCGTAGCGGCCGAATCGAAAACGGCGGCCGTTCCGCGTGATGCGGGACTCCTTGGGGATCTGCCAATGCTCCGCCACTGCCACATCACGTTGATTGCCTGCGGATTGTTGACTTCCGTTGTGCAGGGGGCTGAACCGGCCGAGCGTTCTTCGCCGAACGAAGTTGCCCGGGAACTGCTGCAGGTTTATGGTCGGGAATTAAAGAGTGTGACGTATATCCCTGCGCTGGCGGTGAGCAATCGCTGGCGGTTCGGCGAGTTAGCGAAGGATGGCTCGCAGCGAGCATCGGTAGTTGAACTGTTGGGGGCTTCACGCCCTGTCCCGAAGTCGCACGTCGAGTTCGCCGGCCATCTGGTCTATGCCACTGTTGCGCATGACGCTGAAGGGGCATTACGAGATCAATGCGTCGCCGCTGTTCGTTTGGCCGCTGATCAGTTGTTTGAACCTGGTCTGACGCAAGTGCGTCTGCCCGGACCGCACGAGATGAGCGATGCCGTCTTCATGTGTGGCCCGATCCTGTGCGAAGCCGGGGTGTTGACGGGCGAGAGGCGTTACTTTGATGCGTTGGTCAAGTACCTCGCCGAAATGCACCGCTTGCGAGTGCGGGACGACCATCTCTATCGGCATGGGCATCTCTGCGATGCGGCTTGGGGACGTGGCAATGGGTTTCCGGCTGTGGGAACTGCATGGTGTTTAACGTTGCTGCCACAAGATCATCCCGGTCGTGGAGACATGTTGACGGCGTTCCGGCGTCACATGGAAGCGTTGTTGAAACAGCAAACCGCGAACGGCCTGTGGCGACAGGTGATCGACGTTCCCGAGGCCTACGAAGAATTTAGCGCCACCGCGATGATTGGCTTCTCGCTGCAGCGAGGAGTCTCTTTAGGGTGGCTCGATCGCGAGACTTATCAGCCACACGCCGATCGCGCCTGGCAGGCGATCTGTGGTCGTATCCAACCCGGCGGTAAGTTGATCGATGTCTGCGAAGGGACCGGCACACAGAAATCGCTGCAGGACTATCTCCATCGGAAGGCGATCCGCGGGGTTGATGATCGTGGTGGAGCCATGACGCTGCTGTTCGCCGTCGAGCGGCTGGCTGCCGAGTCTGCGTCGCCTTAACCGGATTATTCCTGGGCCGGATATTTTGCGACCGCCACCTCCGTCATTCCCGCGCAGGCGGGAATCCAGCGAGTGAAGAGGACGACATCGATGAAAGAGCGACGAATCTCGCGCGATCCCGATTGTTGGTGATGATTCAGTGCCATAGGACTGGATTCCCGCCTGCGCGGGAATGACGAAAACTAGACGAGCGACGAGGCGTTGCGAATGAGGCTATTCGACAAGTTTGATCTTCAAGTCGATACGTTCTGCGTTGCGTAGGACTGTGAGTGGCAGGGTGTCGCCGACTTTGTAGTTGAGCTTGATGAAGACGTTGAACTGCTTGGTGTTCATCCGTAGCGGTTTGTCGGCGAGGGCGATGATGATGTCTTTTTCGCGCAGGCCGTCATCGAAAGCTTGCTGACCGCCAGTACCCTGGCGATTGATCCAGCGGACTTCCAGGGCCGTGTCCGTCTCAGGAAGGCCGAGCTTGGATTTGGTTTCGTCGTTGATGACCGGAGCCCACGCTTGGAATCGCGGAGGTGCGTTCCACATTGAGCCTCGCCAGGAGAAGTCGGATTTCTTCCAGCCTGCCTTGAGTGGGACGATATGTTTCCCCGCTCCGCTCGTCTCGATTTCGACTTGGGTGTCGGTATTGGGAAGGTGGTGCAGCACCCACTGCATATCAGCGATCGAGGTCATCCGCTGCCCGTTCATGCGCACGATTTCGTCATCCGGTTTGAGGCGTGCATTCGCGGCGGCTGAGTCGGCGATCACCTTTTCGATCCGAATGCCGCTCTTACGATCAATCTTCAATCCGATATTGTCGGGCAGGGGATACTTCCACAGCATCTCGGTCGAATAAGTCCCGGTGTTCAACGCGTGCTGGTGTTCGGCGTCATGAATGTTGTGGCAATGAATACAGTTCGATCGCTCCGTTTGCTTGGCGTACTTCTCTGGATTCCGCAGACCCGGCAACTCCAATGCGTCGCTGGCAGGCTTAGGAGCTCCGCGTTTTCCTTTCAGCTCTGCGAGATTGTTGGGATACGCGGCATGGAGTTCCAGGACTCGGTGCATCGTGTTCACCAAGCCTTCGATTGAGTTGTACGCGTCTGGTCCTTCGGCACTCTGGGTTCCGTAGCGGGCATAGACGACACCATCAGCATTGATGAACATTCCGGCCCAATTCAAGTCGTGATCGAATTGGAAGAGTGACAGATCGACCCCTTTCATTTCGACCTGACGGACCGAGACGAACTTTTCCTGCGCAAGGGCAATCACCTTGTCATTGCCATTGGCGACATCGACGTCGAAGGCCGCGCAGTCTTTGCAGGGGACGCACCGAAACGTCACAAATAGTGGTTTATTCTGTTGCTTGGCGACATCCATTGCCTGGCGAATGTCGTTGTAGACCCAGACATCGGACCGCTTTCCGTTGGCGTCTTTCAGGCGTTCTCGCAGCCCGTCATCAGCTTGCAACTTTGCGGATCCAGCCAGAAAAATGATGGCGATGAAAAGTGTACGCGACATGTGGGGCCGATTCTGCTCGATATGAAAGACGAATCTCGCCAGGAAACAACGATCTTTTTCTGGCGAAGTGTGTCACTGCACTAAAGAAACAAACTCGTTCGAACGGAGTCCATCCACCGTGCTCCTCGACGAAGAGTTTCGGCCACTATAACATGGCCCGCGATTTGGTTACCACGTGGTCGCCAGTCGGAATGGCCCATGAAGAGACGGGATCCACGCATGGTCGACGCTGAAGCCAAGTTGCCAACGCCAGATGTCCATGTGCCAACACCGCTCTCCGTGGAAGCTCTCGCGCCGCTGGAAGCGGAAAACCTGATTGATATCTATCAGGTGATCGCGGAGTGGATCCGTTTTGCCGACGCGAAGGCCGCCGTGGTACTGACTGTCGGCGGGGGATTGGCCGGGCTGCTGATTCCTTCGCTCAAGGACTATCTCCACAACGACAAGCTCGTTCATCCCTTTGCGTGGTGGACGAAACTCGTGGTGGGTCTGTACATGTTGTGGTTGTTGCTGCTGGTGCTGTCGAGCATCTGGGCGTTTCGTTGCATTCTTCCATTTCGACGTCGCGGGAAGCACCCGGCGCTGGGGCGATGTGCTCATTTTCATCCCGCCGCAATACACTATGCCTACACGTTGGATGATGTCGACGCGTTCATCACGGATTGTGCGAAACTGGGAACGGTGGGTCTGAAGAATGAAGTCGCGGCGGGACTGCTGATTGATTCGCACATCTCGGCGGCGAAGTATCATCGCGTGACGACTTCCATTCGTCTGATGGGGTGGAGCGCGATTTTTGCGCTCGGTTACTTACTGGCAAGCCAGTTCTAAGTGCATGCACTGGGATTCGCGAAACTCAAGAAGAACGAGGAATGTGCGACAAAACTCGTCGGCCGGTCAGGGTCTGACCGGACACACCAGGAACAAACGCGTTGAACCGAGTGCGGATTTCGACGTTGGCGCCGAAGCGGTCGCGATGCGTCAAATCTGCGACCATTGGCAATCCAACCGGGAACAGCGTGACTAATTGGGCTCCCGACTGCCTGCTGTCGGCCACGGAATAGATCAACAGAGTCGTGTCTTCGGTCCCCTCGACGGGGCAGGCAAACGGAACCAGATCCGTGCGGATCCGCACGGATCGGAATCGTCCTGCCAAATCGCGCAGAGAGAGCGACTCAATGATCCGCGTTTGCTCGAACTGCGTGAAATCGAGCTTGCGAACGGGTTTCGAGGCAGCAGGGGCTACTCGGCGAAGTCGCTTGGTCGCAACGTCATCGCCGCGAAACGCCGCGAGGCCAGCGATCATGGTGGCGTTGGCCAGCAAAGTCCCTTCTGTGGGGTTCGGCCCCAAGGCATCGGGAGGCAGACCGAATGCCTGTTCAAGAAAGGGGCTGACCCAGCGGTCTCGTTTGTAACCGTACGGCGTTTCGATCGTGCTGAGCAGGTAGCCGTACGTGTGCTGCAGTCCGGCATGAACGATTGAGCCATCCAGCGGCATTCCTGCAATCTCGCCGATCGCTGCCAGGACTGCCGGTTCCACAATGGCAACGTTCGCCAGTTCATCGAAATTGCTGCTCAGACTCCACAGATCAAAGAGACCGCGACTGGCGGCGTCAGCGGAAATTTGTCGGCAGAGCCATGGGCACTCGGTCTGCAGATCTGCAGACGATAGCCGGTTCGCTCTTGCCTTCCTGGTCAGCTTCTCGGCAATTTTCGGAAGGCATCGATTCACATCCATGAGCGGAACGTCGATTCTGAGTCAATTGGTGGCAAAGGTTGGCCGAACTGATGCGTACTGTCTTAGCAATACGTCTAGAAGTGTTAACCGACCTGAATATTTAATGCCACGGTTCTTTCGCGAGACAACGACAATTTCGATGACTTGTCGATAGGTGAAGCAAAAAATGCGGACACAGTCATGCGACTGTTCACCTGGATTCGGTGGCCCGTCATATGCAAACTGAAACTTCTGGCAGGAAACATTTAGCGCGGCGCCGAGATTGGTTACAATTTCGTTCGTGCCAAATGGCACCTGCCGACTGCCTTGCCTACCCACCACGAGATTCCCGCCGAGGATTGTTATGCCCCGCCTGTTTGTTGCGCTCGGATTGTCGGTTGCGCTGTTGCCGCTGGTCTTTGTCAATGCGGCTGAACCCGAAGTTGTCGATCCGAGTCGGTTTGAAGTGACGCCGCTGGTGACCGGGCTGAAGCAGCCGATGGAACTGGCAGTCGCAGATGATGGGACGATCTTCCTGATCGAGATTGGTGGCAAGATCAAGTCGATCCATCCGAAGACGCGCGAAGTTTCTGACGTCGGTGATGTGAAAATCACGACTGATCAAGAGAACGGGTTGATTGGACTGGCGCTCGATCCGAAGTTCAGCGAGAATTCGTGGATCTATCTGCAGTACTCGCCGCCGAATTTCACCGGCCAGCACATCAGCCGGTTTACGCTGGTCGATGGCAAGCTCGACATGGCATCGGAGAAAGTGCTGTTGAAGTACGAAGAGCAGCGCAAAGAGTGCTGCCATCATGCGGGGTCGATGCACTTCGGTCCTCGTGGCGAATTGTTCATCGCGACAGGCGACAACACTCATCCGCATGGCGATTCACAGGGGTATGCGCCGATCGATGAACGAGCCGATAAGGCTCCGTGGGATGCTCAGAAGTCGGCAGCGAACACGAACAGCTACAACGGCAAAGTGCTGCGGATCAAGCCGACACTGGAAGGGACGTATGAGATCCCCGAGGGAAACCTGTTTCCTCGCGATGGTTCGAAGGGACGGCCTGAGATCTATGTGATGGGGTGTCGTAACCCCTGGCGCATGAACGTCGATTCGGAAACGGGTTTCGTCTATTGGGGCGATGTGGGACCCGATGCGGGAGGCGACGGGCCTCGTGGACCGCGCGGGTATGACGAAATCAATCAGGCTCGTCGCGCGGGCAATTTCGGCTGGCCTTACTTCGTCGGGAATAACTATGCCTATCACGATGTTGATTTTGCGACGGGAGCCATCGGTGAGAAGTTCGACGCCAGTGCTCCGGTGAATGAATCACCGAACAATACGGGCGAGAAACTGTTGCCCCCGGCTCAGCCTGCGTTCCTCTATTATCCGGGCGGACCGTCGGCGGAGTTCCCCGAACTTGGGAGCGGAGGCCGAACGGCTTGCGCGGGGCCGGTCTATCATTACTCGGATGCGTCGGCCTCGAGTGTGAAGTTTCCCGCGGTGTTTGATCGCTCGCTCTTCATTTACGAATGGTCGCGGCACTGGATTAAAGTTGTGCATCTGGACGCCGAGCACAACGTGAAGAAGATCGAACCGTTCATGCCGACACAGCAGTTTGTCCGTCCGATTGATATGGAATTTGGACCAGACGGAGCGATGTATCTGATCGAGTACGGTGACACGTGGGGCGTGAACCAGAACGCGCGATTGGTTCGCATCGACTATGTTCGTGGCAATCGAGCACCGATCGCGGTGGCTTCGGCCGAGAACAACATCGGCAAACATCCCTTGGCGGTGTCTCTGTCGAGCAAAGGGTCGTTCGACAAGGATACCGGCGACGAACTGAAATACGAATGGCGAGTGACTCGCGCCGCTGAAGCAAAGCCAAGCGAAGGGGGGCCTGTTGCTGCTCCCGAGGTGAAGGTGGTTTCTCGTGAGGCCAATTCAACGATCACGATTGATGAACCAGGTGTTTACAACGCGGAGTTGATCGTGACGGATGCTCACGGAGCGACCAGTTCCGGCTCGGTTCCCGTTCTGGTGGGCAATGAGCGTCCCGTTGTGCGTTTCGTCCGTCCGCAGTTGGGCGACTTCTTCGATCCCGATCAACCGATTCAGTATCAACTGTACGTGAAGGATGGCGAAGACGGATCGAACGATGATGTTGAAGTCGATGAAAACGGTGTGAAGTTGATCGACGCCGATTCGCCAGGCCGCGTCTCGATCAATGCCGTCTTTTCGAAGGAGCCGATTCCGGTGAGCGGTGGGTCCGGCGGTGATGAGGGGCCCGCTGGGATGCGGTTGATGAAACGCAGCGACTGTTTCAATTGTCACGCTGTCGATCAGAAGCGAGTCGGGCCGATGCTGCTGGAGATTGCGACCAAATACCGCGGCAAAGAGGGAGCGTTGAATGCTTCGATTGAGCGAGTGCTGAAGGGTTCGACCGGAGCTTGGGGCAAGATTCCAATGATTCCGCATGCCCAGCACACGCCGGATGAAGTCAAACAGATGGTGAGCTGGATCTATAGCCTGGAGCCGGCCGGCCTGGTTCGCGTCTTCTCTGGTTTTGTTGGTGACATCCCCGTGTCCAAAGAGGAGGGGGGCAAGCCTGGCCACTACAAGCTGGAAGCGAGCTATATCGATCGCGGGGCCGGGGCCGTTCCTCCACTGAGTTCCACAGCGACTGTCTATCTCAGGCCGCGGTTGGTCGAAGCGGAGTTGGCAGACGAAGTGAAGGGACCTTCGATTCTCGGGTCCGGTTCGGCTGGGGGAGGGAAGTTTGTCGGCGCGATCAATCACGGTCACTACCTGCGATTCAGCGGTATCGCACTGGACCCGATCAAGCACTTAACGCTGAAGATTGCGTCGGCTGGTTCTGGCGGCTCGATCGAAGTTCGACTCGACAGTCCGGACGGCGAACTGCTGGTCACGATCCCGGTCGAAGTGAATGGCGCGTGGGAAAAGTTCTACGAAAAATCCGTCGACCTGCCAGAAACGAAGGGTCGGCATGATGTCTACTTCGTGTTCGTACACCCGAATAAGGCGGGCGGGTTGATGAATGTGGATTCGATCAATTTCCAGCGGTGATGGGACGCGGTGATCAGCAGGCGATACGCTACTTTCTGCGATTGTGATTGGTGAAGGCTCGAAGAATGACGATGGCCCAGCCAATCACAATCAGGAACGCGGCGATATGTCCAGCGACTCGATTGCGGGACAAGTCTGGCCGCGTACGCTAGAATTGAAGCCGTCATCTTCAATTCATTTCACATCGCCAAGTTCTCGGGATTCTCATTCCAATGAATCAATTGTCGTCCGCCGTCAGACCCCGGATTTGGTTGGTTTGTGCCTTCACTTTCGCCATGTGTGCGACCTGCGAAGCGTTCGCAGAAGAGACGATGAAATACCCGCTGGCAGTCGCGGTTGGCAAAGATTCGGCGGTCTACGTTGCTGATCGGGATCTCCCCGGGATCTGGAAGTTTGCCGACGGCAAATGGTCGATCTTTTTTCAGGGGTCGAAGAAGTTTCGAACGCCGTTGAATGCGGTGCGTTGTCTGGCGATCGATCAAGACGGAAAGTTGCTGGCGGGTGATTCGGCGACGCGCGAAATCTATCGGTTTGACGATGCCGGCCAGCCACAGCCGCTGACAAAGGGGAATGTGGGGATCCCGATGGCGATTACCGTCGCCAAGGACGGAGCGATCTATGCGTCCGATATCGAAATTCAGCGAATCGTGAAGGTACCGTCGGGCGGGGGTGAGCCTGAAATCATCACCGAACTGGCGGCTGTCCGCGGATTGACGATGGATGCCGAAGGCCGCCTGATTGCGGTGTGTCACGGCAAGGACGCGGTGATCCAGATCTCGGCCGATGGAAAAGAACGCAAAGTTCTGGTCGAGGGGCGACCGTTCAACTTTTCGCACCATGTGGTGCTCGGTGCCGCGGGCGAGATGTATATCGCCGATGGTTATGCCAAGACGATCTGGAAGGTCGAACCCACCGGTGGAGTCCCGACTGAGTTCGTGAAGGGCGACCCGCTGAAAAATCCTGTGGGAGTGGCGATGCTTGGTGATGATCTCTTGATCGCCGATCCACACGTGAAGGCGATCCTGCGGCGCACGGCGGATGGCAAGCTGGAACCGCTCGGGAAGTAGTCCTCAAATGAAAAATCCCGCCGGGTTGCTGGCGGGATTTATTTGTTTGTCGGATTGCCGGAGTTGTCGTAGCTGACGACGAGTTCTCCATCTTGCATTAAGAATGTGGGTCGTGACATCTGCCACGCCGTTTGATGTCCTTCCTCGTAGCCGGACTGGTAACCGGTGTACCACGCCATCACGACTAGCCAGGCGGCGAACGGTACGACCCATAACTTCCAGTTATCAATAGACATCTGTCATCCTCCAGCGTCAGAGCAAGGCAATCTCTCCACGGAATCTGCACACAGCCAAATTATTTATCGGTTGTTCATTAAATCTTCATACTTATCGCTAGTGCAGTCAACGCCAAGAATTATGAATTTTTCTGCCGAGTTCAGGTCAATCGAATCGCAAGCTAGCCATTTGAGAGGATCCGTCGGAGTTCGATTTCCGTGACATTCGACCAACGGACGATAGAAACTGCGCGATCACGAATTCGTCGAAACCGCGGTCCGAACGATGCAACGCAATTGCTTCCGAGAGATCGGGATGCAACAATTAATTGTGCCACGCCCGCCAGCATTCCCACCAGTTGGTCCGCCCTCTAATACGCTCCCCGCAGAAGGTCGCAGGATGTCCTCGACATTTCGATATCTCGTTTGTTGCTCGCTCGTTGTCCTCTCCTTGCGGCCGGTCGTCGCTGCGGAAGCGTTACCCGCCGAAAAGGTGGAATTCTTTGAAAAGCAGGTTCGACCGCTGTTAGTCCAGCACTGCCAGGAATGCCATGGGGCGAAGAAGCAAGAGGCGGGACTGCGATTGGACAATCGCGGCGGGCTTCGCAAAGGAACCGATTCGGGACCGGTGGTGGTTGACGGGAACGTTGATGGCAGCCGGTTGATTCAAGTCCTCAGTCATTCACCCAATGACACGCAGATGCCCCCCAAAGCAAAGCTGCCCGACGATCAGATCGCCATTTTGCGAAAGTGGATCGAACTTGGCTCGCCATGGCCGGACGACGCGCCCGGTGCGAATTCGTCTGCTGATGCCGCTAAATCACACTGGGCATTCCAGCCCATCAAGGCTCCTGTAATTCCGGGGGGGAATGTCGGCGAGCGATCACCGATTGATTCGCTCGTCGCGGCCGCTTTGCAGGTGAAAGGGTTGCATCTGTCGCCGGCGGCGGATCGTTACACACTCATTCGACGAGTCACACTCGACCTGTGGGGAATCCCGCCGACGATTGACGAGGTGCAGGAATTCGAAGCGGACGCCGCGCCGGATGCGACCGAGCGACTGGTTGACCGGTTGCTTGCGTCGCCGCTCTATGGGCAGCGTTGGGCTCGGCACTGGCTGGATGTGGCCCGTTATGCGGACAGCAAGGGCTACGTCTTCACTGCGGAACCTCGGTATCCGTATTCGTACACCTATCGTGACTACGTAGTCGATGCGTTCAATGCGGATAAGCCGTTCGATCAGTTTGTGATCGAGCAATTGGCGGCCGATGCCGTTGTCGAATCGGCTGGCAATGATCCTCGTCTGGCGGCGTTGGGCTTTTTGACCGTGGGGCGGCGCTACTTGAACAACACTCAGGACATCATCGACGATCGGATCGATGTTGTCTCTCGTGGTTTACTGGGACTGACGGTCGGTTGTGCGCGATGCCATGACCACAAGTTCGATCCGGTGCCGACGGACGACTATTACTCGCTATACGGCGTGTTCGCATCGTCGATGGAGCCGGAAGACCTGCCGATCATTGGCACCCCCAAAGAAGCTTCAGCATTTGCTGAGTTCGAAAAGGAACTTGCCAACCGCGAGCGTGCTGTTGCCGACTATGAAAATGAAGCGCTGGGCAAAGTGATGGACGAACTGCGGTTACGAGCGGGCGATTGCCTGATCGTCGTCGCTCGTGACAATCAGAATTGGCAGAAAGTTCCCGCCGTCTTCAGTGAGAAGAACGAGCCGCGGAAGCAAATGGTCGAACGCTGGAAGCGCTATCTCGAGGAGAAAGCCAAGCCCGAAAATCGGATCTTCGGTCCCTGGCAGCAGCTTTCCAAGCACGGCGTCGACGAATTTCCGGGGCAGGTTGCTCAAGTGGTCGAACGTTGGAAGTCACCCGACGGAGCCGAGGATGCTGGAAAGGTGAATGCGCTGGTTCGCCAGGCGATCATCAATGCGCCACCGCAGACATTGCCGGATTTGGCCAAGGTCTACGGTGGAGTGTTCAATGATGTCCAATCGAAGTGGCAGACGTTGCGCAAGGAATCCGCAGATGCCAAGTCGTTGCCTGACGAATCCGCCGAGGAATTGCGAGTCGTCCTGTACGGCGAGGGATCTCCCTGCATTGTGAAGATGGACGAGAGCCGAGGTCTTGTCGGTCGTGACGTTCGTGACAAAGTGACGCAACTGAAACGCAAGGTCGACAACCTCAAGGTGACATCGCCGGGGGCTCCTCCGCGAGCTATGGTGATGCGAGACGGTCAGCTCCAGAATTCGCCGGTGTTCATCCGCGGCAACCCCGGTCGACACGGCAAGCAAGTCCCGCGACAATTCCTGCAAGTCGTGGCGGGGCCGGAACGCAAGCCGTTCACCAAAGGGAGCGGCCGTTTGGAATTGGCTCAGGCGATCGTCGACGCCAAGAATCCACTCACGTCACGCGTCATCGTCAACCGGATTTGGCAGCATCACTTTGGAACGGGATTGGTAGGAACCCCCAGCGACTTTGGGACGCGCGGGATGCCTCCCACGAATCCGGTATTGCTTGACTGGCTGTCGCTGAAGTTGATGGATGGTGGTTGGAGCCTGAAGCAGATGCAGCGGTTGATTTTGACTTCGGACGTGTATCGCCAGTCGTCGGCGGAGAACGAGACGGCACGCGGTATCGATCCAGAAAATCGCTTGTTGTGGCGGATGCCGCGGTTGCGGGTTGACTTTGAAGAGATGCGGGATTCGATGCTGGCGGTGGCCGGGCGACTGGACCAGTCGGTTGGCGGTCGGCCCTTTGAAGATGTCATGAGCCCGAACAATTCGCGTCGCACGATTTATGCATTTGTGAATCGGAACGATCTGCCAGGTGTTTTCCGGGCGTTTGATTTCGCCGATGTCGACTCCAGTGCTCCAGAGCGCCCGAACACGACGGTGCCTCAGCAGGCACTGTTCGCGTTGAATTCGCCATTTGTCATCGAGCAGGCACGACGGGTTGCGGCGGAAAGTCAGGTCGGTGCGAGTGACGATGGCGTGCGGCTATCGCAGATGTATCGCCGCGTTTTGTCTCG
Source organism: Schlesneria sp. (assembly GCA_028291515.1). Taxonomy (GTDB): domain Bacteria; phylum Planctomycetota; class Planctomycetia; order Planctomycetales; family Planctomycetaceae; genus Schlesneria. The sequence goes on along the minus strand of JAQGHU010000111.1, from coordinate 71,250 downwards.
TGAGCCGTCATCGGAAGAGCGAGAATTGGCGCTGCGATTCGTGGCCGAAGCGCAGACGACGCCGACCGAGAAGCAGTCGCCCTGGGATCGATTGGCTCAAACGCTGCTGCTGACGAATGAGTTCTGGTTTGCGGATTGATTGACCTGTCGTAGGCTGAAGTCGAATCAATTGGCAGGAATATCTCCTGCCAGAAAAGACTCGAAAACGCGCCGAGAAAGTAGAGACGACGATGAACCTTCACCAATATCTCACACTTCCAGCGACACGACGTGAGTTCTTGAACAGGGCCGGAACCGGGCTCGGTAGCCTGGGGTTGGCGAGTCTACTGGGGCAGGGGGCTGAAGCGGCACCCGGATCGATCTCGCCAATGACGCCACGGCCCGCTCAATATGGCGGGAAGGCGAAGCATGTCATTCATATCTTTCTGAACGGTGGGCCGTCGCACGTCGACACGTTCGATCCGAAGCCGTCGCTGACCAAATACAATGGCCAGAGCCTGCCGACTTCGAATCTGCCGACCGAGCGCAAGACCGGGGCGGCACTGGCGTCGCCGTTTAAGTTTTCAAAGTATGGCCAGAGTGGCATCGAAGTCAGCGAGCTGTTTCATCATACGGCTCAGCATATCGATGACATTTGTGTCATCCGGTCGATGCATGCCGAAGTTCCGAACCACGAACCGTCGCTGATGCTGATGAACTGCGGCGACGGCCGATTGCCGCGTCCCAGTTTTGGTTCTTGGGTGACCTATGGCATGGGGACTGAGAACCAGAACCTACCAGGCTTCATCGCGATGTGTCCGAATGGGCTGCCAATCACAGGGGCTCAAAACTGGCGTTCGTCGTTTTTGCCGGGCGTCTATCAAGGGACGTATATCGATACGCGGCACCAGCAGATCGAGAAGCTGATTGAGAATATCAAGAACGATCAGATCGGCAGTCGCGAGCAACGTCGGCAACTGAATCTGTTACAGGAATTAAACCGCCGACACGCCGAACAGCGTGGCAACGAGTCAGCTCTGGAATCGCGCATTCACTCATTTGAGCTTGCCTACCGCATGCAGATGGAAGCGACGGACGCTTTTAATATCCAGGCCGAGCCCAAGCATGTTCAGGAAGCGTACGGGACCAGCGTGCAGGCGCGACAGCTCCTCATCGCACGCCGACTGATTGAACGCGGTGTTCGCTTTGTGCAGCTCTGGCACGGGGAAGGACAGCCGTGGGACAATCACGACGACCTGGAAGTGAATCATCGTCGTCTGGCGGGTGAATGTGATAAGGCGATCGGGGCGCTGCTGACTGACCTGAAAGAACGCGGCCTGCTTGATGAAACGCTGGTGCTGTGGGGAGGCGAATTTGGTCGGACGCCAGTGGTCGAGCTTCCGACGCCCGGTGCGAACGCGGGCAAGATCAACGGTCGCGACCACAACCATCACGGTTTCACATGCTGGATGGCAGGTGGCGGCGTCAAAGGGGGCTATGTTCACGGTGCCACCGACGAATTTGGGTTTAAAGCGGTCGAGAAGAAAGTCGGGGTCCACGATCTGCATGCGACAATGCTGCATCTGCTCGGTTTCGATCACGAAAAGCTGACTTATCGTTACGCAGGGCGAGATTTTCGGCTGACGGACGTGCATGGCGAAGTGGTCAAAGATCTGCTCGCATAGTGGTTTTTTCCCTGAAAGCGTGGCGAATCTTCGCTCGTCCGATTGTGACGGTTTTGCTGAATCAGTCGATTCTACCGCCTCGTAATTTGTGTGTCGAAAAAACCGCGTCGGGCGAGCAGAAGGCCCATACAGTTTGCCGTGGTTGCCTATCTAGAATGCACGATGCCAGTTGGTGGGCTGCACGCGGGCCGCGTGATCCACTCGCTGTGCGAGGTCAACGTGCAAAGCAACCAGCAAAGAATCGGAGTCGTCTTAGCCTCGCTCACCAGCGGGCTGCTTCCGTTCTTTGAACAGGAAATGCAGCACGCCTACGGCCCGAACTGGGAAGAGACCGCGCGGACCTCGTTTCGCGGCCATTCCACGACCGCGATGCAAAGTGGGAAGTGGGATGCTCAAGCAGTATTAACTGTGATGTGGGACCAGTGGAATTCCGTGTTCCGGAACAAGCTTGGGTTGGCTGAACGCAGCCTGGTCAGCGAGCTACGAGAATTTCGCAATCGCTGGGCCCATCAAGATCAGTTTAACGACGACGACAGCTATCGAGTTCACGACAGTGCTCAAAGGTTGTTGAGGGCCGTGGGAGCGAGCATCGCTGCGAAATCGATCGAGGATCATAAGATCGAAGTGCTGCGAAATATCCTGGGGCGGCGCCTGAACGATGACTTGGCGGCGGCCCAATACAATCGCGCCCGGATGACGGACGTCGCTCTCTATTCAATCTGTTGCGTGTCGATCATCGTCACATTGTTCGTGCTGTTTGGAGCTCACCAGCTTGCGCCGACGGTGATCATGGCCGCCTTCACGATCTTCGTCTTCGGCTTCTTCATCCATAAACGGGTCGCTGCTGAGATGACCGTGTATGGAGTTCATGAATGCGCGAAGTGCAGTAAAGTGATCTACAGCGAAGTCTGTCCTTACTGCGACCCTCCTCGAGCATTATCAGTCATGCGTAGCGAATCGTCATCGGGATTTACGACGATGGCGGAACAGCATGTTCGCGCGAGCTCTTAAAATCTGCGGAAGCATCTAGCGGGTCCAAGCCAGCCATTTTGTGAACAACGACTTCACGAACGGTGTGGGCAGCGTCTTGTTGAAGCTGTCGCCGCATTTGCGAATGGCTTCCGCGACCGTGGGATAGGGTTGGATCGTGCTGGCCAACCGCTTCAGGCCGATGCGGTTTGACATCGCTAGGACGATTTCGCCGATCATTTCTCCGGCGTGTTCGGCGACGATAGTTGCTCCGACGATCTTGTCCGTCCCGGCCTTGACGTGAATCTTGACGAACCCTGCGGTGGCTCCTTCCAAGATCGCACGATCGACATGTTCCAGCGATTGTGTGAACGTCTGGATCGCGATGCCGTGGTCATACGCCCTCTGTTCGGTGAGGCCGACTTGAGCCACCTCGGGGCTGGTATAGGTACACCAGGGAATCGTCAGCGCGCGGGCTTTGGTCCGTCCGAAAAAGAGGGCATTCTGAATCACAGTTCGCGCCATGAAATCGGCCGCATGAGTGAACTTGAACGGCGAACAGACATCGCCCGCGGCAAATATGCGCGGATTGGTCGTACGCAAGTGATCGTTGACCGTGACCCCCTGACGGGTATCGAACGCCACGCCAACGGCCGACAAGTTCAGTCCCTCGACATTCGGAGTTCGACCAGCCCCGACGAGGATGTGGTCGACGGTGACGCTCAGCTTCACGACCGCGGTCTCTGGGTGTATCAGTTCCAGGGTCCGTTCCCCATCTGATCCGCCCGGGTGGACTTGATTCACTGCCGTTTCGAGGAGAACTCGAACGCCATCTCGTTCCAGAGCGGCTTGAATGATGGTGGCGGCGGCTTCATCTTCACGACCAAGCAACTGGTCGGTTCGCTCGATGAGTGTCACCTCTGAGCCAAGCCTAGCGAACGCTTGCGCCATCTCACAACCGAGCGGTCCGCCGCCGATGACGGCCAGCCGTTTCGGAAGCTCGGTCAATGAAAAGACTGTCTCATTGGTGAGATACCCCACGTCTGCGAGGCCGGGAATCTCTGGCTTCGTCGCACGGGTTCCGGTCGCAATGACAGCTCGCTTGAATCTCAACGTCTGGCCACCGACTTCGATCGAGTCCGGCCCCGAGAACTTGCCGCTTCCTCGAAAGACATCGACTCCCAAACTCTTGAATCGAGCGACCGAATCGTTGCGAGCGATCTCAGCTCGCAATCGTCGAAGTCGCTGCATGATCGCGGCAAAATCTGGCTCGGGCGGGGTCGTGAGAATGCCGAATTGGGCCGCTTGCCGGACAGCAGCCGCGGCGCGGGCGGCACTGATCAGCGCTTTCGAGGGAACACAGCCGACGTTCAGGCAGTCGCCCCCCATCAAATCGCGTTCAATCAAGGCAACTTTTGCACCGCACTCCGCGGCCCGGGCGGCTGTCAGCAGGCCTGCCGGTCCCGCTCCGACCACAACGAGGTGATAGCGACCAGTCGGTGTCGGATTCGTCCAATTCGGCGGAGCCACCAATTCGGTTAGTCGGGCATTGGCTTCATCGTCGGGAAGCAGGGTGGGGTGCGTCATCGGCGATTGCCATTCCTGAGTGCGAGTCGTCTCGGCACTGTTCGAGGAAACAGCGCACTTTGGGTCTTCTCTACCAGCATCGGAAAGAGACCTAGCAGAACGAATGCCAAAGCCGATTGCCACGTCAGAATCCTGACAATTCTTTATGACGCGGACGGCAGGTTGCCGACAGAAGCGGCTGAGTCGACGTTAACGCCGGTTTCAGGCGGCATTCTCGACTCGCGGGCCAACGAAACGAGGTATAGCTACGGAACGCTGAGCCGATGAACGGTAGTGGGCGTTCAGAGCATTCTGTCGTTGAACAAGCATATCGAGTGGCATTGGAGCCAACTTGCCAGCGGTGTCAGTCATTTCTGGTTTTGTGTACCTGGTCCTTCAGGCCAGGTGGGCCCCTCTGCTTTGATTTCTGCATGCAGCAGTCGCATCTTTGTGGCCAATTCGTCTAATTTCGCCGGTTCGCTCGCGGCCAGGTCGTGGGTTTCGGAGAGATCCGTCTTGAGGTTGTAGAGTTCGAACTTTGACAGTCCCGCGTCGGCGAGCAATTTCCAGTCGCCATCACGCAAGGCAACGCGGTTCGGCCCACCGATCGCACGGTCATATTGCCAGTACAGCGGCTTCGAACGCTTGACGGGCCCACCATTCAATAGTGGTAGCAGGCTGCTGCCGTCTAACACTCGATCTGCTGGATGTTTGACGCCGGCGATTGCGCAGAAAGTCGGTAGCAGATCATAGCTGGCGACAGGTTCGTGAGATGTCTGGCCGGGTTTGATCCGTTGCGGCCAGCGCACAATTCCGGGAACACGGATGCCTCCTTCGTACAGATGTAGCTTCATTCCGCGCAGTGGTTGAGGCGAGCCATAGCTGCGTTCGGATCCCTTGTAACGATTGAGCGTTTCCGGTCCGTTGTCACTGCTGAAGAATACCAGTGAGTTCTCTCGTAGACCGCCGTCGTCCAGCGACTTCAGCAGCCGTCCCACTTCATGATCGACCTGCGAGACGTTGCCAAAGTACTCCGCCTGTTCCGGGGTTTCGGCACCGGCCAGGTAGGGTTCGACGAACGAACTGGCGGTCGCGATTGTTTCATGCGGAGAATGCAACCAGACCATCAGCAGGAACGGCTTCGATTTGTCGCGTTGAGTCAGCCATGACATCGCTTCATCAACGATCACCTGACTGGAGTAGCCTTCCGTCGGTCCGACACGTTTGCCGTTGCGAACAAAGTTCGTCGGATTCTTATGCGTGGGAGCGGCGTTGTTCTGCGTCGCGAACCAGTGATCGTAGCCGTGGTCGCCAGGCTGTGGTTGCTCGGACGAATTGAACATTCCATTGCAGTGCCACTTGCCGACATGGCAGGTCTGATAGCCAGCTTGCTTCAATAGCGTCGCGACGGTGACTTCACTGGCTCGCAGGTGCATCGGGCTTTTCTGCGGAATCCAATCGTAGATGCCAACCCGATTCGGAATTCGACCGGTCAGCAATCCGGCTCGAGAAGGGGAGCAGACTGGGGCACCGGCGTAGCAATCCGTCAGCCGCATTCCGTCACTGGCCAACTTATCGAGGTGAGGTGTCTTGATCTTGGGATGCCCAAAACATCCCAGATCGCCATAACCAAGGTCATCGCACAGGATCACGATGAAGTTTGTCTTGTCCGACTCCGCTGCGTGGAGATTGATCGTCGCGGTGAACAACAGGCCGTAGAACGCCAGCAACCACGAGCGCGACATGATCGTTGCCTTGTAGTGAGGTGAACGGGATTCTCGCGATCGCAGTATGTTCGGCAAGGCCATACGTCGCAATATTGGCGACGAAATGTAGAAGGCACACTCCGTGTGCCGAGAGATTCATGAGTTGAAGACGTTCAGCACACGGAGTGTGCTGTCTACTTTGAAGCGACTTCTGGCAAACAACGCCAGTTAGTCGTAAACTTTTGAGACACGTTCATACGCACACCTCTGTGGAGTTACACAATGCTGCCAGGTCGAATTGCGTCCGCGTTCCTGTTGGCCGTCGCTGCTGTTCTAAGCGCTTCTAGCTGGGCTGCCGATGATGATGGTTTTCGATCGCTGTTCAACGGCAAAGACTTGGAAGGCTGGGATGGCGATACCACGCTCTGGAAAGTCGCAGACAGCTACATCGTCGGTGATTCGCCTGGGATCAAGCACAACCAATTCCTCTGCACCAAAGAAGAATTCGGCGACTTCGAGCTGAAGGTCGAATTTCGTATGAAAGACGGCGTCGGCAATTCGGGCGTGCAATTCCGCACGAAGAAAGTTGCGAACAGCACGGAAGTTTCGGGCTATCAGGCGGATCTGGGCGAGAACTATTGGGGATGCCTGTATGACGAATCCCGTCGCAACAAGATCCTTGTCAAAGCTCCTGTGGATTTCGAAGGAACGCTCAAGAAGGGTGACTGGAATCAGTACACGATTCGCGCCGAGGGCGATCAGATCATTCTGAAGATGAATGGTGTCACCACGGTCAATTACCGTGAACCGGATGCCGAGATCGCACGTTCTGGAATTATCGCTCTGCAGGTTCATAGCGGCGGACCGATGAAAGTCGAATTTCGGAACATTCGAATCAAGCCACTGAAGTAGGATCAGGCAGGAAGCGAAGGAGTGGCTGCGTCGTCATTCCTTTCATCCCCTCCGTGATCCATGCAGGTGACCATCGTGACCGGGCCAGCCAAACGTCAGCGACGGCCTTCCGCCGAGGAAGGCCCCACGATCTACAAGTGCGACCAGTTACGCCAAATGCTGGAGGCGGCGCTTCGAAATCGATCGAAACGAAATGCCAGCACGGACCTCGTAAAGTTCCTGGGTGGCCATCTTCCCGTGCGGACCGATGCCAATGGCAAGTCGCGGCTAACGGGCGAGGATGACGAAAACCCCAGTACGGCGCGATTCCATTCGTTCTGCAAGCAATTGGCCGAGGCACTCGGTCTCAGCAAGGACTTCGTGCAGGAGCGGATCACGCAAGGTCTGTTGCACGACGAAGCGCAGCTCAAAGAGCTCTGTGATCATTTGACTGCGGCCAGCGAGCACTACGGGTTGGCGATGTCGCTGATCAAGGACGAACCGCTGAATCGTCCGGTGACGATCCGCATCGGGACGACGAACCTGATCAATATGCGAGTGCTGCCACTGGTGCTGGAGGCGGTGCGTCAGAAGTTCCGCACGCAGTTTCCGGATGTCCAGCTTCGATTCGTCCAGACAATCATGGATTCAGACGAGCTGCTGTTTGGGAATCAGCCGCTGGCAGGTGTGGATGCCGTTGTCGCGTGTTGCCTGAAGGGGCGAGTCGGCAAGATCCCGACCGGCGAACTCGCAGCGAGCATGCCGCTACGATGTTGCCTGTTGCGATCACGAACGGAGGTCGCGGCTCCGCTGGCGGCTCGCTCGCTGACTCACTGGGATGAATTGCGCGGGACAGACATGGTCGCCCTGGCATCGCGTCGGAAGCACTTCGATGTACCTTGGGCGGATGTCGAAGCGACCATCGACACGATGGAAGAAGTTCCGACGTTGCTGGAGGCCCACGCTCGAGTCGCCGCGAGCGACGCTTGGACCTTGTCGTATCGTGAACTGATGGACGATGTCGATGAGCAGCGATTGGAGGCGCTTGATCTGCCGCCGGATGGCGAGCGTCAAGTGCCGCTGATCGTTGCGGTACTCCCACGAGGAAAGCGCGCGTCATTTCGGGGGACGGAGAAAGCTGAGGGGATTGGACTCGAAAAGAATGCCGCGCTGTCGATGCTCAAAGAATGCCTGCAGATTGCTTTTCAGCAACGACTGACCATTCAGAGAGAAGCCGAAGAACTGACGAGCTGGCTGTCCCGATTTCCATATAGCTACCACGTCAGTGACTATACCCCGCAGGGCTCGTCGGGTAGCGAGCGGACCTGGATTGCCGGACGGGCACACCTGGAATGCACTTCCAATGGGAACCTCACAGGGTTTCTGGGACTGGGCATTCCTGTTTCGGAACCGTTGCAGATGCGCGTGTTTGGTAAACCTATTCGCTATCAGGATGGAACCGTCTGGCACCTGCAATGGCGTACCGTCGATCAAGTCGCTCAGAGCGGAACGACAAACCTTGTCGTGTCAAAGGCCGCTCTGAAAGAGGGATCCGTGTTAGTCGGAAGCTGGATGGGACGAAGCTCGTGGTTGCCTGATGAGATCCGTCCTTCGGGTGGGCCATTCGTATTGCACACACAGCCGGATCTGACCGCTCGCGAATTGAAGAGGATCGTCGAGTCACACCGAGATCTGTGTATCCCCAATCTGCGCGAAGTGGCGACGGAAGTCGTTCCGCTCACTGTTGTGGCGATATCGTCAGCGCAGAAATCAGCATCCAAACGAAAGGCCACTCCAGGCAAGCCTCGGTAACTCCGATTCGTCATCACGACGACCTGCCGCTCGTTCATGAGAAGCAGGCTGAAAACAAACTTGTTTTTCACGCTGACAGAGTCGTCAATCTCCGCAAGGTGCAGTTGCTCGCATTCACATCCCGATGGGTGTTAATGTTTCTTCATCGTTTGACTGCAGTGAACGAGATCGAGCGTGCGGCGAGTCCTTCCCGATGCAAGCTCGAATGAACGCCGTGACGTGGAACGCGGCCAACATGATGCGGGCCAGCAACAACTCACGTCGGATTGCGAAGGGCGCGGATGCCAGGGACTGCCGATTGGAACTCACGTTCCGGTCGGCAAATCTTCGACGGCCCGCAAGAAGTGGTCAGGCCCTGTGATTGGAGCCCTGTCGGCTCATCTTTCTTCATTCGATGTTCGGTCGTTTTCTCTTTGTTCCGCTTGCGATACACAAGCAACAGTCACGAAAGGACTGCGACAATGATCGCTGCTGCTCTTAAGGATGACTCCGTCTCACCGGTTTCAACGAGCGATGAGATTCTGCTGGGATATCAACGCGTCACGCGACGAGCCATCGGATTCTCGTCGCATGTTCAGCCTCCCCCGAAACGAATTGATCCCACTTACTATGACGGGCCGCATCTGCTGACATGCGCACCTACTGGTAGCGGAAAGGGGCGATGTTGTGCGGTACCAACATTGCTGGAATATCCGGGTCAAGTGGTTGCAATCGACATCAAAGGGGAGCTGTACCAATGTACTCATCGGCGACGTCGGGAGATGGGACAGCAGGTGATCAAGCTGGATCCGTTTCGAGTCGTCGACAAATCCACCGACAGTTTCAATCCGCTCGAGATGTTTCAGCTTCCGACGGCCGACTTCGACACCGATTCGCAAATGGTGGCTTCGATGCTGTCGGAAGGGAATAAATTCGGTCGTGATCCATTCTGGGATACGACCGCCAGCGGGTTGCATAGCGCCATCATCAACTATCTCGTCACGATGCAGCCGCCCGAGAAGCAAAACTTCAACGAGATGCGACGACTGCTTTGCGGCGACGACGTGGTTTATAATCTGGCAGTGATCATGGACACGGTTGGCAAGCAGTTGCGCGAACTGGCTCGCCAGGAATTCGCATCGTTCCTGCAATTGGCGGAACGAGAAACTCGACCGAGCGTATTGGCGACCGCTCAGTCGTACATCAAGACGTTTAACAGTGAACGAGTCTCCGAGATGCTGGAAAGATCAAGCTTCTCGTTGCAGGACTTTGCCAACGGCAAGCCGATGTCGATCTACATCATCATCCCGCCGGAACGACTGGAAAGCCATAAGCCGCTGTTGCGGATCATCCTGGCGTCGCTGTTTACGGCAGTGTTCTCTCGTCGACGGATGCCTGATCCGAGGACGTTGTTTTTGATCGATGAAGCAGGCAGCCTGGGATCATTCCCCGTGATGACCGCGGCCATGACCTTGTGTCGCGGTTTCGGAGCCCGAATCTGGACCTTCTGGCAGGACATGCAGCAGATTCAGCATTCCTATCCCACCAGTTGGAAGACGTTCATCAACAACTCAGGCGCACTGCAGTTATTCGGGCTGAAGACGAGCCTGATGGCGAAGGAGTGGTCCGAGATCCTAGGATGCACTCCAGAAAAGCTACTGGGCATGAAGCCCGATGAGCAATTCCTGTTGCTGCAAGATCAGGGTGAGTGCATCAGCCGACGATTGGACTATCTGACTGACCCTCGTTATGACGGCCATTACGACGACAACCAGTTCTATTCGTGATCTTCCCGGTCAGTCCGTTTGAGCAAGGTCGCTCTGTCTCACGAGGCAGGGCGGCCTTTTTTCGTTTGACGTTACGAACGATTCGAAGTGGTGACGGGTGGAATATATCGATTCGCCATTTCGGCATAATCCTCACGAACCGGACTGAAAACGTCGAGGACGCGCGCGGGGCCGTCCACCGCGACCGCGCGATGAGGCACGTTCGGTGGAATTAAGAACAGCGAACCCGCTTCGACGATGCGAGTTTCATCACCGATCGTCAGTTGCACGCGGCCTGAGATCAAAATTCCACCTTGTTCGTGCGGGTGATGATGCAGCGGAACTTCGGCACCGTCATCCATTTCCAGGTACGACAGCATCAGGTTCTGGCCAAACGGAGTCCGCATCCGACAACCGGGTACCGGAGAAATCGGTTCATATTGGCTGAGATCAATAAATCCCACGGTGTTCCTTTCGAATGTTTGCATGGTCTCGGATCGCTGAACGCCAACGATCGGAGAGCATGTTCCGCAGCAAATCTGTCGGATGTGCGTTAGATTTTGGCGACGGCCGGGCGGAATGGAAAGACGGAACGACTTTTCTCGACAATCGTTCAGCACCAAACCGGTGATCCCGAACCCTTCCGCCTTCCGGGCGGTCCGTTTACAGTACGGGTTCGACATTTTTTCTGAACAGTCCGATTGTGTGGTGGTCTGAACATGCTTGTCAGTTGGGATTGGTTGAAACAGTACGTGGCAGTGAACGTGTCGGCCGAAGTGTTGGCCGATTGCTTGACGATGACAGGGTTGAACCTGGAAGAATGCCGCGATGTCGACGGGGATACGTGTATCGACTTTGAAGTCACCAGCAATCGGCCTGATTGCCTGGGGCATCTGGGGGTCGCTCGCGAAGCGGCTGTGGTCTATGACGTGCCGATGACGGTACCGGCGGCAGCCCCAAAGACAAATAAGACTCCAGTCGCTTCAGTCACATCGGTCGCCATCGAATGCCCGGATCTTTGTTCGCAATATCACGCTCGAGTGATTCGCGGAGTGAAAGTCGGACCGAGCCCCGCGTGGATGCAGCGCCGCCTGCAGACGGTCGGCATTGTCAGCGTTAACAACATCGTCGACATCACCAACTACGTCCTGATGGAGTGCGGTCAGCCGCTGCATGCGTTTGACATGGATCGGCTGCACGGCCAGCGAATCGTCGTCCGACGCGCAATGTCGGGCGAGAAGCTACAGGCGATTGATCACAAGGAATACGCACTGGCGACGGACATGTGCGTGATCGCCGACGCAGATCACCCTGTCGCACTGGCCGGTGTGATGGGTGGGGCGGAAACCGAGATCACGACGACCACCAAGAACGTGCTGATTGAAGCCGCGTTGTTCGCACCACTCTCGATTCGAAATACGTCGCGGCGTTTGAAACTACACAGCGATGCCTCATACCGGTTCGAACGAGCTCTTGATCCGCTGGGGCCGGAATGGGCTAGTCGCCGCTGTTGCGAGCTGATTCTGGAACTGGCCGGAGGCGAACTGCTGAACGGAGTTGTCTCGGCGGGAGTTCAGCCCATCGCGAATACGACGCCAATCATGCTGCGGTTCGCACAGATTGAACGTGTCCTGGGCATCAAGATTCCGAGCGACGAAGCGATCCGAATATTGCTTGCTCTGGGTTTGAAGCAAGTCGGAAACACGACTGCCGAAACAGCTTCATTCATCGCTCCGTCAAATCGCCGCGACTTGTCTCGCGAAATCGATTTGATTGAAGAAGTGGCGCGCATCCACGGATATGACAATCTTCCGTCCGACACTAATGTACCGCTGTGTCTCAGTCACAAGTCGCACCGCGACCGCGTTGTCGATCGCGTTCGCAGTACGTTGACCGGGGCAGGCTACTACGAAGCAATCACAGTCTCGCTGGTGAGCGAACGCGAGCACAGCTTGTTCCGCCCGAGGGGCGAGGTTGCGCCGCTCGCGATTGATCATTCCGATTTCCGCGAAACGAGCCTATTGCGACAAACGCTGATCCCCAGCCTGCTGGGGTCACGGAGGTCAAATGAACGGCGAGGAACTTTCGGGGCCCAGCTCTTCGAAATCGCGACGGTGCATCTCTCCGCCGACAAGACGCTGCCGCAAGTGCTCTCGGAACCGACGATGATCGGCTTCGTGAGCGGAAAGTCATTCGCGGAAGTGAAAGGGGTTGTCGAGGAACTGGCGGCGCGAGTGAATCCCTCGGCCACCGTTCAAGCTCGGCCGTCATCGATCGCGCAGTTCACCCCGGGACGTGGTGCGGAACTGCTGCTCAACGGCCAGTTCTGGGGTTGGCTTGGCGAACTTGATCGGTCGGTTGGCAACCAGCTGGACTTGCGGGACCCAGTCACCGTCGCCGAACTCGATCTATCGGTCTTGGAATCCGTCGCCGACATGGTTCCCAAATTCAAACCGTTGCCACAGTATCAGGGATCCGCTCGCGATCTGAATTTTGTGCTGGATGACCCCGTGACCTGGAACGATCTGGATTCTGTTGTTCGCAAGGCGGCCGGGCCCTTGTTGGAATCGATCGGGTTCGGCGGACAGTACCGCGGGAAGCAGATTCCGGAAGGAAAGAAAAGCTACCTGGTGACACTGATGTATCGATCGCCAGAACGAACGCTGACCAGCGAAGAAGTGGAAGCGGCCCAGCAATCAGTCATCGCGGCCTGTCAGAGCACGCTAGGGGCGACCTTGCGGGCGTAGGCCCCGGCGGTCACCCTGAATTTCATCGGTCCCAGTCGTCCTATTAGTCCCATTGCCTGAGACTGATAGCACCGATGCGACTTCACTGGTCGACACCAAACGTCGAGAACTCAGCCGCTGGCACGTGGTTGGGGTATTCCCAACGACCGACATTGTCGCGGACCCATTCGTAGTAGAAGCGGATGCCGCGATCGTTCGGGCCAGTTCCGTAGCCACCCATTTCCGCATGGGGGGCGGTTCCGCTGTAACCGGTGATTCCCTGCACATAACCCGAATGCAACATGAACACCGCGTGCGGGGCATCCAGATAGTTGCGACAATTCGTGAAGATCGTTTCGATGTTCGTCGCGTTAAAGATGCCGTCGTTGTTGAAATAGTCCTCGCGAATCGGCTCGGCGTTGACCACGAATCCTTCCTTGGGAATCGCCATCCCTTTTTGAATGATGCGAACGTCCATGCCGGGATAGGTGTCACCGGTTCCTGACTTCCAGTGGGGCCCAATTCCCGCTTCGATATCTGGCGCGATCGCCTTGAACCAGCCGGTGATCATCGCCTTCTTCTTTTCACCATCCGGTTCGCGAACTAGGAGCTTGTCGGCTCGAAGTGGATGGTTAAACTCGTCGCACAAGTTGACGAAGATGTTGTGCAGCTTCTTTTCTTTCAGGAACCGCGCGGTCTGTTCGACGGCATTCTTCATGTCTTCTTCGGCGTAGAAGTCCTGATCCTTGCGCGGAGCCATCACACCAATCATCACGACCATGCCGCGTTTGTCGGCCTCTCGCACGAACCATTCGATCCGCCGCTTCATCTCGGGCAAGATTTCGCCATGACGAGTGAAACCGTTCAGCCCGGCATCGCCATCTGGATAGCCTGCATTCACCCCTTGGATAAAGGCACCCACCAGATTGATGCCGTGAGCGTTCATGTTATCGAAGTTGCGAATGAACCGTTCCGTCACCGCGTCGCTACAGAACGCGTTGCCGCAACGCAGGCCCCACAGATCCACCTCGTGCCCACCGAGATAGGGCCGATTCCCTTTGATCTCGAACTCTTTGGTCTCTTGCGGCGGTTCCGGTGGCTTTGGGGTAATGGCTTCGCCTTTAGCGATCAGATCATCGAAGTAAGTCTGAGCGTCAGACTTGCACCAGAGGCCGACTCGCCCGTAGCCGCGAATCGAGTTGTCTTCGGCTTCCATCTGCGATTTGTCGTCCAACGTGCAAACGATCTTGTTCGCCTTCATAGTGACCTGCAGTGTATGCCACTCCGTATCACCAGTGACCTTGACGCTGCCCAATTGAAATCGCTTGCCGTCGACAACCTTGTAGACGCGGAAGGAATCCTCCAGCGGGTTATAGCGGGCAATGTAGTAAGTTTTCACGTTCTTGGCCCGCCAGACGACGCCGCCCCCTTGGTCCACGATCCCTTTATTGGCTTTCAGCCGGACGCTCAGTTCGACGTCGGAATAGAGGACATCCGGCCGCAGTATGACATTGAACACGGCGTCTGCATTCTCGGCGGTCTGGGCGAGCACGCGATTTTTGCCGTCTTGGGCGACCGTCCACTTGCCGACTGCCGTACGAAAGCCGTTCGCGGATTGACCGACGGTGTCCGTCTCGAAATCCCACTTTCGCTCACCTGTTGTCTCGGCCGACTGAACAAGGTTCGCGGTGAGACAGAACATCAAGGCGAGCAAAGAGAGAGACAGTTTCACGCAGAGGGGCAACGTTCGCAAAGCCAGAGAATTGGCAGTTCTCTTCGCGAGCGTAGCCCCTTTGCGTGAGGCGGCTTCTTCAACTGTGTCTACACAAATCATGTTGTTCCTCAATTGTCACTGCGCTGCACGGTGATGGGATCTAATCCGACTTGATAGGTGACTGTCTTTTGCAGTGGCTTTCCCTGCCTGTTGATCAGATTGACCTGAACCGGCACGTCATGGAAGCTCTGGATCTGCTGTTTAGCGTTGATCAGTTGATAGTCGACCAACCGCCAACCGGCCATGTAGTCGTCGTCCTGAAATCTGATTGGTGGAGTCTGCCGCGCCAAAGTGTGAGCTTGCCCCGTTTTCCAGGCATCCAGGACGCTGATCAGTACACGCTTGGACTGTTCCACTTCTTCTTCAGAGAGTTTCGATCCGGCCAGCCAGCCACAGCCCACCAACGCAATCAGGGCAATGCACATAACGGTGATCAACTTGGCCCACATCGGCAACTCGCTTTCTCAGTACGAGACGACTTCACCGCCGGCCACTGTTCCCAGGCTGCGCCACAGGAAACCGTCGATATTCGTGGAAACGAACCGCACGGTGCCGTCTCCGAACAGCGAATGAACCCCGCCGACGTGATAGCTGCGCGAGGTAACGGCCGCATACGTCGGCCCACCAATCCGCTCACGCTGGCTGTTCAGATCCACATCGGGAGTCGCCAGGCCTGGGCCACCTGGCGTCACTTTATTGGGTGGCCAGGCAGTGGTGAAGCCGTTGTGATGCACTGTCAATTCGGCCCATTGCGAATGGGCGTTCAGCAGGAACGTACAACCTGATGAACTGTACTCGGGCGCGACGGTCAACGGATCGGCACTCGGAGACGGGATCGTGTTTGGATCATGAATGTTCACCAGCGAACCACAGTCGCGAATGTACGGCTGGTAATTCTTGACCTCAGACATCCACAAGGTGTTGCTGAGCCCATCGGTGAAATCGCCCATCCGGCGGCTGAGGTTCACGCCGAACGCGGATCGAGTCAGCGGACCGCCATTTGGACCCGCCCACACATACCAATCGCCCATGCTGAACCCATAGTTCACCCCACCGATTGTTCCGAAGGACGCATTCAACACGGGCATCGTCTGCGGTTCACTGGGACACAAGAACAGTCCCGTGACATGCGAAACGGAAGGAAGATTGGCCAAGTCTCCATAGGCCAGGTTGACGTTGATCGCGTTATAGGTATTGCCCTGATCGATATAAGGCAGAATGCGGCCATGCGGGCCCAGGTAGCTGGTCCACAGCGAGCCGTCCGCCTGCTTGATCACAACCGCGGTCGGCGGGAGGTTTCCCATCGTCGCTTCATAGTTGTGAATCGCCAGCCCGAGTTGTTTGAGCTGGTTCTTGCACTGCGTCCGCCGAGCGGCTTCGCGAGCCTGTTGCACCGCGGGAAGCAGCAATGCAATCAGGGCCGCGATGATGGCGATGACCACCAGCAATTCAATGAGAGTAAATGCCGATCGACGCTTGCGATGAATCTGTCGCGACATGATCGAGCCTTTCGCCAATGAAAACAGTCTGACTTCAATCAGAATGAGACAAGCTGACTTTTTTGAGACGGAATGTCAACGGTGCTAGTTTGTTGTCACTAAACGAAGCAATCTCGTTTCGGATCAATTCGATTTTCAACTCTCGACTGGAGTTGAATTCCCGTCAGCATGGTGCCATTCTTTTGCGGCCTAGTGAGTCATTTGAGAGAGGGCAGTCATGGTTCGATCGCAACAAACAACTCCATCAGAGACGCGACGTGCGTTCACACTGATCGAACTACTGGTCGTCATCGCCATCATCGCAGTCCTTGT
The DNA here is from genome assembly GCA_028291515.1 of Schlesneria sp. Lineage (GTDB taxonomy): Bacteria > Planctomycetota > Planctomycetia > Planctomycetales > Planctomycetaceae > Schlesneria. Next base: position 54,586 of record JAQGHU010000111.1, on the reverse strand, counting down.
CGCACTCTTGCTGCCAGCGGTGCAGCAGGCCCGAGAGGCCGCACGCCGGATGGACTGTCTGTCTCATCTGCGCCAGATCGGATTGGCGGTCCATCAGTATTATGAAGTGAACAACGGCAAGTTTTTCCTGCATCATCCCTACGATGCTGATGTGATCGCCTTCAGTGGTTCAGCGGATTCGTTTGCCGAGATCTATTGGGCTGACAAACTGATGCCGTTTATCGGCAGTGCGGCGGAGTCTGACGAAAGTGTGGCCCATGGCGGAGTCAACGTCGCCAGCAATGCGATTTATCGGTGTCTGACCGATACGTCAACCGTTGCTCCATTCGTAAATCCCGACTCGGGAGATATCGCAGGCGTTTCGCATCGGACCAGTTACCTGATGAATTCGCTGCTCAGTCATAAGTCGCGACGCTACGGCTTCTGGACGTTTCCTCGATTCCAGGTCGAAGTCGGTCTGTCCAACATCATCTGCTTCTCCGAAAGAAATGCCGCGGCATTTACTCCGCCCGCGGGAGACGACCCTCGGCAGGATGACTATGACATCTGGCTGGGGACGGGGATCATCAAGCCATGGATGGCTTCCGGTCGTCACAATGGTGCAGCCAACTATCTGTACATGGACGGGCATGCGAAGGCGATGAGTTTCGACGCAGCGATCATCGACATGTATCCCGATAAGCAGGTGCTGACCACCGACGGCAGCTATCCTTATTGAACCTCGCATCCGAGTAACTCGGTGCGAAAGACTGCCTTTCCTTCGGCAGTGACCTCGGTCTCTTCGAGGTTCAGCGATTTCAAGTTTGTCAGTAGCACGAGAGTTTCCAGGCCGTGATTCGTCACGCCAGTGCGGCTGAGGTCGAGGATTGCCATCTCCTTCAGATCGACCAGCGGAATGAGCCCGTCATCTGTGATCTCCGTATCGCTCAGATCGAGACGCTTCAACCTCGTCAGTTGTTGCAGACGGTGCATTCCGTTATTCGACACCCTTGTCTGGGCCAATCCCAACCGCTCGAGGTTTTTCAGGCCACGAAAGTGTCCCAGCCCCGCATCAGTGATTGAAGTGTTGTCGAGTGTCAGCAACTGCAGTTGTGTCAGCCCCACGAGGTGCGTCAGCCCTGAATCGCTGATTGGTGTATCATTGAGTGCCAGCCACTCCAGATGAATGAGTCCGCTTAGTTGACCCAGTTCGGCGTCAGTGACACGAGTATGATCCAGGTACAACCGCTCCAGGTTCGGCAGCGACCGCAGTAGTGTGATCAAATCGGCATTGATTTCCCTCCCCGAAAGCCGAACCGCCTGAATGCGATAGCCAAGGGGAATGGCCTTCCGCACGAACTCTGGAATCCAGCTTGGTCCACGGTCCGCAAATTCGACTTTGCCACCGTAAGTTTCCAGCGAACTGGTGATCCGTTGTTCACGGCAGTAAGGCGGAACTGTGAGGCCCAGTACACAAATCAGCGTGAGTTGGCTGATCACCCCAACAATCCACAGCCAAGTTCTGCGAGTTGGCGGCGGCGCGATTGCTGATTCGCTGTGACTCGCATCCATCGTCTTGACTGACCTTCCGCTCCGAACCGTCCCATTCCGAGTTTGCGATCATGAACGGGGGTCATGATCTTGTCCAGTCTCTTCTCGCCAGGGCTTACCCAGATCAGTGCTGTGTCAGCTCGATCTTGTGGCCATCAGGGTCTGCGATGACGGCACGAAGTCCCCACGGCGAGTCGATTGGCTCGGCGACGATCTCTCTGCCACGTTCACGCCATTTCGCAATCACGTCGTCCATGCAGGCGACGGCAAATCCAAAACGACACGAAGTGACAGGCGATCGCTCCGTTGCAGGATAGAGTTCGAAGATTGTCTCTCCGACAGAGCTCGAGTAATGGACGGGACCGTTCCCGTGCTGTTCCTGTTGAAAAGTGATGCCGAGGATGGAGTAAGCCTCAGCAGAACGCGTGATGTCCGAAACACGGATCACGACGAGGGACAGCGTTGGTTGTTCAGTCATGGATTTGATCCGCCAAGGAGTTGAAGGTCCGCGATCTCTGCGTCAGGACAGGAGTCGCCCGCGAATCTTGAGGTTCGCGCTCACTTTGGTCATTCTACCTCTGTAGAGATCGCGCCCGTCGTCTGCACACCCAGGAAATCCGTTATGCAATCGGTTCAGCTCATTGAACGCCTGATCAATCTCGTCGATCCCAACGGCAATGTCTTTTTGAACATGACGGCGGAAGAGGCGTTGACGCGGGTCGCGTCGGGTGAGCCTGATCAAGTGCGGCAGATCGATGGTCAGTTCGCTCTGATTCATAAGACGGGCAAGATTGTGCGAATGGCTCGGTCTATCGGGCGACCGCTTCGCTATTTCATTGCCAAGCAGCATGCCGGGCCTGTGCTCGTGATTGCCGAACGGATCGATGCGATTCGCGACTGGCTGCGACAAGAAGGCCTCGATGGGCAATTCCATCCCAGTTACACCCGAATGGTTCCCGCTCATCACCTGACGGAACTGGCACTCGTCGGCTGCCCCGACCCCAGTCCGACCTACAAACGATTCTTCGATCCGAAACGAAATGTACTCTCAACCGACCTCGATGAGATCGGCCGGCGCTACATCGGTGCTCTAGCTGGTGAACTGAACAAGTGGCTGGATCGCGTTGGACCGACTGAACCAATTGGCGTCTTGTTCTCAGGAGGCGTCGATAGCGGTGCCGTCCTGCTGACGTTGTATCACCAACTGCTGCAGAGAGGGCAGGCTCCGCAGCGACTGAAGGCCTTCTCTCTGGACGTGAATGGGGCAGGGGACGATGCCCGACAGGCACAGCAGTTTTTAGATGAACTGGATCTCGGCTACCTGTTGGAGCGAATCGAAGTCCCCGCCTCGGCGATCTCGGTCGACGATGCGATTCGGGTGCTTGAAGACTACAAGCCGCTCGACGTGCAATCCTGCGCCATGGCGTTGACGCTGTGTCGTGGCATTCGCGAACGGTATCCCGATTGGAAGTTGCTGGTCGATGGTGACGGTGGCGATGAAAACCTGAAGGACTACCCGATCCATGAGAATCACGAGCTCACCATTCGCAGTGTTCTCAACAATCAGATGCTGTATCAGGAAGGCTGGGGCGTGCATGCGATCAAGCATTCGCTGACCTATTCCGGTGGCCAAAGCCGCGGCCATGTTCGATCGTCGGCACCGGTAACTGCCGAAGGCTTTCAAGGCTTCAGTCCCTTCGCACTCCCTAACGTGATCGAAGTGGCCGAGGGGATTCCGTTCATTGAACTAACCGACTGGAAGGAAGATCGGTTATACGCCTTGAAGGGTGAAGTCGTGCGACGCGGCGTGCTGGCCGTGACCGGTCTGCACATGCCAGTCTTCGAGAAGCGACGTTTCCAAAAAGGGGCCGGAGGCGAAGAAGTGTTCGCCAGCATCTTCCCCACGGACCCGCTGGAATATCGCCGCCGCTTCCTCAGGATGTTCGCATAGGTCGCATCCGTCTCATAAGTCCTATCTCCCGATACAAGTCAATGTGCAAAATGCATCCAGACGAATTTTGGCCGTATGACCAACATTCCGCCTCTTCAAATTGACGGCTGGCCGCGCCGTTCCCTATCATGCTGGCATCAGCCTCGACCGATGAGTGCCCTGCCTCCAACCTGCCCGCCTCGATTTCAATCCCCTGGGGAGCCACACCGAATGATGTGTCGATCGTCCCACCACTTTTGGGCCCTTTCCTTCGGGATGTTGTCGAGTCTTGTGTTGTCTTCCCTGGTCGCCGCTCAAGAGCCATCAGTGAATTCAACCGTTCCAGGAGCGGTGACTTCGGGAGCTTCGACGATTCTGCAGTTAAACGGCGGCAATCTCGCCCCGATCAAAAAACTGTGGACCTCCTTTCCATGTGAATCGGTCCTAGCCGAAGGGATCGACAAGAACGGTGAAAATCCTGGTCAGGTCACCTACAAACTGAACATTCCAGGTGATGTGGCCTGTGGCGTCCACGCGATGCGCGTTGTCACCGACAAGGGAGTTTCTCCACTTCGATTCTTGATCGTGGACGATCTGCCCTCGATTCCGAGTGCGGGAAGTAATACGACGTTCGCGGCAGCGCAGGTCATTTCTGTGCCGACGGCTGTCGATGGAACTGTGCCGAATCTCAGTTGGCAGTTCTTCAAATTTCCGGCTCAGCCCGGTCAGCGAATCGCGATTGAAGTGCTGGCTCGGCGGATTGGTTCTTCTCTCGATCCGATGATCCGCTTGATGGATACCAAAGGTCGCGAGTTGGCGTTCAACGATGACACTCCTGGCCTCAGTGGTGATGCCTCATTGGTCTACACCTTCAAGGACGCTGGCGAATACATCATCGAATTGCGCGACATCAAATACGGAGCCGGAGCCTATCGCTTGCGAATCGGTGATTTTCCAATTGCCACGGTCGCCTATCCCCTGGCGATCCAGCGTGGGACGACCGCGAATGTGACTTTGGCAGGCTTCAACGTCGATGGCCTGCAGCCTGTTCCGGTCACGATTCCCGGCGATCAGCCTGGCGAATGGCGACACGTCAGTTTCAAGCGCCCCGGAGCGTTCAGCGGATTCAGTACCGTTGAAATTGCCACATCGCCCCAGTTCCTTGAGCTAGAACCCAACAATACCGCCGAGCAAGCCAATCGCGTTGAGTTTGGTCACGACATCAATGGGCGACTCGATCAACCTGGCGATGTGGATCGATTCCTCTTCGCCGCGAAGAAAGATCAGTCCGCGACTTTTATTGGGATTACTCGTCAGCAAGGGTCTCCTTCGGATCTGAACTTCCGCATCCTGAATAAGGATGGTGGTCAGGTTGCCGCCGCCGAGGACACAGGCACCAGCGAAGGAACGGTCGCGTTCAAAGCTCCCGCCGACGGCGACTATGTGCTGGTCGTGGAAGACCTGAATCATCGCGGCGGCAGCGAACATGCCTATCGAATTGAAGTGACAACGGCTCCGGCGCAATTCGCTCTGGCCACGTCGCTCGATACGTTCAATATCCCGGTTGGTGGCAATGTGATGGCGACAGTCACGGCGACGCGAAAGGGGTATGCCGGCCCCATCGAATTGAGTGCGACGAATCTGCCACCCGGTGTGACTGCCAGTAAGTCGGTCATCGGGGCAGGACGTAACGATGCCGTGATCACCTTGCAGGCCCCTCCAGAATTTGCTGCAGGGGACCTGTTTGGCATCAGCATCGTGGGGACCGCTCGTATCGGTGAGGCCGATGTCACCGTCCCGGCCGAGATCGGCGGCGTGCTGAAGGCCCGCAACAACAACATGCGCTGGACACCCGCACCACTTAGTAGCTACGTCGCAACATCCGCAGCACCAGCGCCTGGCTTTACTTGGCGAGTTGAGCCGAATGAAGTTGTCTTCGGCAAAGATCTGTCGGCTAAGGTCAAGCTGATCGGAAGTCGTGCGGCTGGGTTCGAAGAGGCGGTTGTGGTGGCGATCGCTCCACCTCAAAACGGACTGCCAGCGGGCGTGACCGTGGCGGTCAAGAATATCGACAAGGGGCAGACAGAAGCCGAGATCGTGATTTCGGCGAACAATCAGGCTCCCCTTGGTGATTTCACCGCCGGTTTGACCGGCACATTGAAGCAAGGTGACAAGACCGCGACGCAAGGATTGGCCCTGCGTCTGAAACTGGCCCCGCCGATGACGATCAAACTGGATCCGGCAGGCGGTAAGATCGCCAAAAGCGGTGAGTTGGTCATTAAGGCGATTGTGGAACGCAATCCCGCCTTTACGGGGGCAGTGAATGTCACGCTCCAAAATCTCCCGGCGGGTGTGACGGCGGCGGTTGCCATGATCCCGGCGGATCAGTCGAGTGTCGATCTTAAGCTTGTGGCGACGGCCGAAGCGGCTGCTGCCAATGTGACCAATCTGACGGCCAAAGCGGATGCAATGGCTGGAAATGCAAAAGTAGAAGCGACTTCGGCTGCGGCGACTTTGACCGTCGAGTGAGTCGAAGTTTTATCTTATGCTTGTTTTTTGATGTTTCGAGTCGATTCTAGTAGATTAGATTTTCGACAATAAGCCGTTCCTTCAAGGCGGAGATTCGAAAGATGCGAACGACGATGCTTTGGCGATGCCTGCTAGTGATCGCGATTGCCAACTGTTCTGTCGCGATCCAAGCGGCCGACGCCCCGACAGTCGACGTGGGGCAGCCAACCAGCCTTGTTCTGGAGCCAGCCAAGTTCGATCTGCTCGGCAAACGCTCGCGGCAGCAGATTCTAGTGACCGGAAAATATGGCGACGATCTTCGCGATCTCACTATTGCCGCCACATTCGCGACATCGAATCCCGCGGTCGTCATCATCGACGGCTCGATGGTGCATCCCGTCGGCAACGGGGAAGCCACGGTCACCGTGACGGTCGGTGGACAGACAGCGACGGTTCCCATTGTCGTCAAGAACATGGAGGCCGCTGCACCGGTCAGTTTCAAAACCGAAACGCAAATGGCTTTGACAAAAGCCGGCTGCAACATGGGTGCCTGCCACGGTTCGCCATCAGGGAAGGGTGGCTTCCGGCTTTCGTTGCGGGCTTACGATTTCGCCTTGGACATCATGACTGTCCGCAGTGAATTCTTCGGACGGCGAACGAACATCCTCGAACCGTCGGCCAGCCTGTTGCTTCGCAAGCCACTGATGGAAGTGGCTCACGGCGGCGGCAAGCGATTGAAGAAGGGTGATCCCGCTCACGTTGTTCTCGAACAGTGGATTGCCGAAGGGATGCAGTTGGATTCTCAGACCGAACCGGATCTGGTGAAAATCGAAACCGTTCCGTCCAAGCGAGTCCTTCGCCAGCCCGCCGCTCGCCAGCAGATCATGGTGTTGGGCCATTTCAGCGACGGCTCAATTCGTGATGTGACAGCTCTCACTGACTTTACTTCGTCCAACGAATCCGTGGGGGGCGTCAACGCGCAGGGACTGGTCACGAAGAATGGTCGCGGCGAAGCGGCCATCCTGGGCCGCTACCTGGATAAGATGTCGACGACCTACCTGACCTTCCTGGAAGATGTCCCCGGCTTCGCCTGGAACAATCCTGCCGAACAGAACTTTGTCGACAACGCGATCTTCGAAAAACTGAAGCAGTTGCAGATCCTGCCGTCCGAGATTTGTGCCGATGATGAGTTCCTTCGCCGTGTGACTTTGGACCTAACCGGTCGCCTGCCAACCTCGGAAGAAGCAACTCAGTTTCTGGCCGATCAAAGTCCTGCGAAGCGGGTGACCGTGGTTGATCGCTTGCTCGACAGCAACGAATTTGCTTCGTTCTGGGCCTTGAAGTGGGCGGACGTGCTGCGTTCGAACAGCAAGAAACTGAAGACTGCGGGCGTGCATAAGTTCCGCGAATGGATTTACGAATCGATTCGCTCCGACAAGCCGCTCGACCAGTTCGCTCGGGAACTGCTGACGGCCAACGGCAGCGTCTTCGAAAATCCACCCGCCAACTTCTGGCGAGCCAGTCGCGATCCACAAGATGCCACCGAAACGACGGCTCAATTGTTCCTGGGTGTTCGCATCCAATGTGCAAAGTGTCACAATCATCCGTTCGAACGGTGGACGCAAGACAATTACTACGGCATCGCAGCGGCATTTGCTCGCGTGGGCCGCAAGAATTCGGTTGACGCTGAAGAAGAAGTGATCTTCACTCAGGCTGGCGGCGAAGTGACTCAACCTCGTACCAACAAGCAGATGAAAGTTCATCTGTTGCTGACCGGCGATGTCGACGTGCCGGCCGATCAGGATCGCCGCGTCGTGTTCGCCCAGTGGCTGACGTCACCCGAGAATCCATTCTTCTCGAAGAGCGTCGTGAATCGTATCTGGGGTCACCTGATGGGGCGCGGCATCGTCGAGCCCGTGGATGACTTCCGCGATTCGAACCCTCCTTCGAATGCTCGCTTGCTGGATGAGTTGTCGAAGCAATTTGCCGCCAACAGCTTCAGCCAGAAGTGGGCGATTCGCACGATTTGCAACAGCCGGACATATCAACTCAGTTCCCGCAAGAACCAGTTCAACAAAGACGATGAGATCTACTGTTCGCACGCCAACACCCGATTGTTGTCGGCCGAGCAGTTGTTGGATGGCATCTGTGCGGTGACGAATGTTCCCGAACAATATCCTGGTATGCCGCTGGGAACTCGGGCTTGTGAGCTGGCCGATCCCCCGACCGATCACTACTTCCTGAAGGTGTTCGGTCAGCCACAACGCGAAATGGCCTGTCAGTGCGAGCGGTCCAGTGAATCGAACCTGTCTCAAGCATTGCAGATGATCAACGGCCCCGTCGTCCATAACAAGTTGCGAGCCGACAATGGTCGCATCGCCACGATGATGAAAGAGAACAAAACCGACGACGAAGTCATCACCGCGATGTACTTGGCTGCACTCGCCCGCGTCCCGTCTGCTGAGGAAATGGCCGCCAGCAAGCAACACATCGGAAATCAGCAAGACCGCCGACAGGCCTTGGAAGATGTCGGGTGGGCGATCTTGAATTCAAAGGAATTCCTATTCCAGCACTAATGTGGTGAAGTCACCATGATGCTCGCCTGCGATGTGGAGCGCCTGGAGATTCGGTCGTCCTGGACCGGTTTCGCCGACCCTCCACATATCGCAGCCGAGTTGGTGTTGTTGAAGGACGAGGCCGCATTCCAGAGGCATTGGTTGCCTACGAATCAGGTGGACTTGATCTCGTCGGAATTGGTGCAACAGGTGCTGACCGCGCTGTCGCAACCACCGATTACCGAGTTGGATTTGGGGTTGCTGGAGTCTTCAGCTGCCATCAAAGAAGACTATGATTACGAGTGGACGGATGACTACCCGGCGCACCGCATCCATATCAGTTTCTCGGGCGGGCGATGGATCTCCATCGAAACGGAGTCTCAGCATGTTTTCATGCTTCCATTCAGCATTCGCGATTGGCTGAAGAAGTCTTGGGAGACGTTTGACGTTCGTTTGTCAGTCGCCATCGCCGCGCTAATGCCGGACAAGTATCTTGAGAAGGAGCGATTGGCGGGAGCTCGCTTTTGAACTCCCAACTCGGCTAATTCGACCGTTTTGGTTGATCGTCCTTCGCCTGCCGAAACTCCGTGGCGTATTGCTCGTCATCTTTGAGCGAACGCTTGAACTGAGCCAACCGCTGCCGAATACGATCAACCGTCAAACGGATTGGTCGCGACATCAGATGGACGATTTGCTGAGGCGTGAACTCTTCCAGATCTTTAATTGTGTCGACTCGCAGAAATTCAAAGACCTGCCGCGACTGGTAGTCGTCGTGAAACAGCATGTACAGCTTTTCCTCCTGCGTCACGAGAGGACGCCCCAATGACGGTTCCAACTTGATGGGGATCACAGGATTGGCTGTTGTCGGCTTCTTGACGATCTTCGGTGCAGAAGCACGCGGCGGCTTTAGTGGGCTGGTCTGCTTCGTCTTTTTCGCAGCCTTCTTGATGACCTTCACGGTCTTCTTAGTGACCTTCTTCACAACCTTTGCGGCGGCTTTTTTCTTCTTGGGCATTTGGTCCCTCACGGTGCCAGTGAACCCGGGTCTGAGATGGTGAACGGCCTCGGCGAAACTGCAGCGATCGATGCGTCAGCAAATATAGCCCGATGATGCCGTGGCTGGAAGCAATTCTCCCCACTGACGATCCTGCTGACCCCGGTCACAGTGGTGACGCGATCGCGAACTTCTTCGGCTACAGCTTGGACAGGGCTGCGAGTATTCTCTCCGTCGTTTGTTGCTCGTCGCAGATCCTTCTGAATTCTTTGCGTGAGAGAGGCTGGCGGACGTAACATTCGGCCGATTGCGGCGAGGCGATGACATGGTGATCCGATTCCCAAGCAATGCGGACATCTTTCTGTTGGTCCATGACTTGGCCGTTGTCGTCGATCACGGTGACGTGAGGCCGCGTTTCGTACGCGACAGACATCAACTCCGCACGGAATCCGAGCGTCACCACAACTTTCGTTTTCTCGCGCCCTTCATCATAGAATAAGGGGACCATACAGCGACTATCTGCTGTCAGATCGGGGTCGGAAAGTTGACTATTGATCCACGTTCTGGCAGTGGCGACATCACGCAATGATTGTCTGGCATCCGCAGGATCAATCCGGGATGGTTCCAGTCCGATTTCGTCGCAAGCGATCAAATACGCACCGCGGAATATCGACTCGATTTCAAGTAGCTCGGCGAGTGGTGATTTGTCCCCACCCAGTTCGGGAATGACCGGACAGTCTTGCAGATCATCCGGGACGAAGATCGACAACAGTAACTCGCGAACGAAACGATAGGACTCGGCACGCCGAAGGTAGTATTCCGGTAACGGTTCAATGTGCAGGTTTGGTGAAACGGAAACCTTGCCCGAATACATGGCACAGCCGACTGCCCCGGCTTCGAGTTGCTTGATGTGAGTTTCGCGCGTGAATGCAAAAAACGATTTGAACCGATCGCGGAGTTCATTTCGATAGCACTCTTCGAAATGAAGTCGTCGGGCCTCGGGATTACGATCCAGCGTCAGCCACGATTCGATGGAATACAACTGATAGTCGTACCATCCGGAATCTAGAACGGGCTTCAGCGACAGCTTTCCCGATTCGATGCGGTCGATCATTTCCTGGACCAGCGAAAAGTCGTCCGGAATCCATCGGTTGCCAAACATCAGTTTCATCAATCGACCTTCCGGGGAATCAGAAGGGGGATAGAACGAGATCTTCGATTCCAGCGGTATCGGATCGTCGGTCACTGGCAATCCGAGATGAACCAGCGGGTTTGTGAGGCGCGATGCGAGTCGAAGGTGTTTCGTGTATTGATCGACCAATGAAAGCACCTGAATCGCGGCAGCAAATTGATTGGCTTGAGTTCTATCCAGTTCGTTTTGTAAAAAACGCCCCTGTCGATAAATTGCTTGAAGTTCTGGTGTCGATGAATAGAACCCGACGGGATGATACCGAAATGGGTCCTGCTCTAAGTTCAGAAGCCGCTTCTTCACCTGAAGTCGCAGCTTGTCGTCATCGAATTCAAAATCCTCGCCCAGTCGGCAGGCTGCTCCCATGAACGCAATTGATTCATCAAGTTGGGCGGTCCCGGCGGATCGCATTTTTAGCAGCTGAAAGAAAACGCGGCGAATCAGCGCTTGTTTGCCACACAATTGCGGCGTTCCCTTCTGAGTTAAGCATTCCACTGCGGCATACAAGCGGTCATCGACACATTTGGCTTTCCAGGCGAGAGTCGTGGCACAGGCAAATTCACCGTGCTTGCCAGTGATCCTAGCCAGGCTCTTCGCAAGCGGTTGTTCACTTGTGTGGCTGTATCGTGTGTGGTGCTCAGGGATGTCCAGCTTGAGGACTTGTTGTCGTCGATCGACCGTGACGTGGAATGAAGACATCGATACAGCACTCCGGTATGAGCGGGCACGTGCGTCACAGGGTACGGCGATTCTGACGATCGAAAATCGCGACAGGCGTTTCTCGATTCGGAATCGACCTGCGACGGAACATTACGCCGTACAGGCCCTCGACAGCAAGGGGCTGACTTAAGAACGCGGGTGCGCTAGATCCAATGGCGCTGTCTCTGGCTTGTCCGAATCAGGCCTTTCCCTTGCGCTCACTCGGCGGTTGCTTCCAACCCTTCAGTTGCTGGCGCAGATCCTTCAAGCTGAGGGAAGGGGCGGGCAGGCGAAGTTGTGGTTCCACATCCTGGACCGGCGCGTCACCCGATTCGTGAACGTGTTGCAGTTCTTCCTCAAGTGTCTTCAACCACGCTGGCACGTCCAGGCCCGAGCCCGACGTGGTTTTCAAGTAGTCTTCGACTGCGGACTGCATTTGCTGGAACGAAGGGGACTCGGGACGGCCAGCATCCGCATCTTCGCAGGCCGGGCGAATTTGGGCGAGCATGTGATTGACCGCGAGCGGCTTGACGAAACGTTCCTGCAGGTGGTTCGTGACCGATGGCAGACGCATTCCGTACTTCTTTTGCAACGACTCCAACTCTTCGAGGTGTGTCTCCGCCATCTCTTCTGTGCGAAGTGTGAAGACATCTTCCCAGATCGTGGCCGCTTCGGGTTTGCCTTGCCGAGCGAGCACTTCATGGGCGACAGCAACCGGCAGCAGGTTCCAGGCATCGCGATCGTAGGCCGTTTCCAATCTCAAGAAGTCGAGCAGACTGTAGAACTGTTCACCGTAGTCGGACTGAGTCGTGGTGGTGTTGTATTCGAGGAATCGGTCGAACTTTTCGACGACCACCTGGTAGATCAGATGCAGATGCTCAGCCGCTTCGTCGCGATCGACTTTGCCGTTTCGCAAGTCTTCCAGCAGGCGGACTGGATGCAGCGGGTCTTCGTGTTGTTCGAGGTACTCAAGGAACTTGGGCACACCGCTATGCAGGATGGCACGGACATTCCCCAAGGTCAGAACGCGAGCATTCAGAATGTCGGAGCCGTAGGTCTTGACGAACTTCGATGTATCATCCCAGACGGAATCGACTTTCAACGCTTCGACCGATGACAGCCGCATGGTGCTGCTGTGTTCCAGCCATTGATCGAGATAGAGTTCGACAATTTCACCGACGACTTCGATCAGTTCTTCGTCTGTGAAGCGTCCACCCTTCCATTCACGAGAAGCTCGGACAACGCATTCCAAGGTGTTGCGCAGAGCAATCCGGAACAGTCGGTCAAACTCGGTGACAGCCATCCCGCGCGGGCGGGAGACTCGCTCCATATGCCGAGCGGTCTTCAGTAGGTGCCACGTTTCCCGCAGCAATCCCAACTGAGGCAGATGCGCCAGCAAGAAACGCACCACCATTTGCTGCGATCGCGCCGTCAGGATCTGCTTGGGATCACCGCCGTGTTCCAATGGGACGTAGAGCAGCGGCTTTCGTTGCAGCGACTTGAGCAATCCGGGCAGCACACGACGCACTTCGCCTTCATTGCGCTGCATGATCCCGCGATACATGTCGATGACGCGAACGTCTTCGGCGGTACTGCGAACGGTTTGATCTTCTGGCGACAGGGCACAGGCCAGGCACCACTGGGCTGAACGGCAACTGAGCCACGTCGACAGTCCGGACTGCACCAAGTATAGCTTGGCTTGGAGCTGTGAATCGAATTCCACATTCGAATCATGCTCGCCACTCGATTCGCCGATGTCACCCTTCCAGAGTTCGTCGATGAGCCGCGAGAGATCGCTTTGCAATCGCATCGAATGCTCGAGCCAGTGACGCAGCGATTCGGCCTGTTTGGATCGACTGGCTTTGGCATCCTTGGAGGAATCGCCTTCTGAGACCAATTCGCGTTCGACCGCCAGATTCGCCGCCATCTGCCACAACTGAGCCATCATGCGCAGGAACTTCAGTCGAGGATCAAGCCGCTTTTCCAGACGTTCGTATTCGGTGTCGCCGTCCAGCTTGGATCGTTCATCCATGATGGGGCCTTCCTGGCCGTCATCAGTGCTGTCTCGGTAAACGACTTCGTCATAGGCCGCGCTGAACAACTCATCCTCTTCTTCTTCGCCTTCTTCATCGGAGACGTGAAGTTCGTCCGACTGTGATTTGTCGCTAGGCCACGGGCTGCCGCCGTTCGGTTCCTCAACGATGACCCCTTGTCGGAAGACCGGCGACTGCCAGAGTTCACCGGCGTTGGCTTCCAGGTAGTCGAACATGCGGCGCACGATCGGCCACGGATCTTCCCGCGACGACGTTCCCTCTTCGGCCACGATCCCCATCCACCAGAGCATCAAGTCTTCGAACGACAGATGTCCTGCTTCGAGCCCCACCACATCGTGCTGGCTGAGCCACTGCATCAGCAACCCCAGCGCCGCGACGCGATCTCGGCGTTCCAGCAATGCCGAAACGACCTGAGCGTACGCCTTCGATGATTGGAACTGTTCGACATGTCGTCGCCAGAAGGAGATATCTCCCGCCGATTCGCCCGCCTCGCGCCATTCGGCCAACGCTCGGGCGACATGCGATGCAGAATCAAGCTGTTCATGAGCGGCCACGCGCGGCAGGTCTTCGACAGTGACGGTCCCGAACCGATCCCAGAATTGAGCCAGATTTTGATATCGAATCGAAATGCTTTCGGCGAGTTCCTTTTCACCTCGAGCGGCCGCTTCTTCCAATGCTCGCGAATAGGCGTCTAGCAGCGATTCCATAATGTGATACAGCATCTCGACCCGCTGATCGGGGACGCTGTCTTCACGAGAGGAAAAGAGCGGAAACAGCCCCTGGAATCCCAGGACGTTCCAAGGGTCAACCAATGCGCCGCACTCAATGCCGCGATGCAGATAGTCTTCCGCTTCCAGCAGCAGGCGAGCCGAATCCGCCAGCTTGCCCTGTTCGACAACTCGTCGCGCCGAATGGGCACGGCAGAGGACTTCGCATTCGAACCGTGCCGACGCGCAGGGAATGATCGAGGCCTGCCGCAGACTCGCTTCCGCGTAACCCATGCGCGCGAACAGATAAGCCAGTTGACGACGCTGTACTTGTTGCGCGCCATACTGGGCCAGATACATGTTCAGCGCCTGTCGAACATGTCCGAAGGGCTGACGAGTCAGCTTGGTATGTCGAGCCAATCGCTTGGCTCGCGCACCCGATGCCGTCTTCACCAGACGAGAATAGAACTCATCTCGCTGACGGGCCACGCGTGGCAGCAGCGACGAAAGGGTGACATTCGAATCGTGGCATTCCGGGCCGTCTCCACTGATTGATGACGCCATCAAGATGGTGCCACAGAGCACCGCGGAAACGTCGAACAGCACTTCTTCGGGGTCAACTCGCTTCTGCTTGGCGGCCCAGTCGAGCAGGGCGTCCAGAATCACTTTGCGGACGACAAATCGGCGGTATCGCCCTTTGATATCAATCTGATGCGGGTCCCACTCGCCAAACAAATAGTTGGTGCGCTTGTTGGCAGGATGGATGTGGTCATGAGCGCGAAGGTCGACCGCCAGTTCATCCATCATTTCGATGTCGAAGTAGGCTTCCGACAAGACTTCGGCTGGCATCTCGCGCAGCAGCCCTAACGCACGTTCGACGACGGCACGGTAAGGGCCGTGAGCCACCCCGGCGCCACGCAAAAACAAAGGCAGTGGACGGAACCGCTCGTGTGAGTAGGGTTCCATTTTCTGGCCATTTTCCAGCACTGCGATGGGACGATAGCCGAGAAAATCGTTCAGACGCCGCAATGCTCCGGCGACGATGCGATCTGTCTCATCCCAGGCTGCTCCCTGTTCCAAGACTGCTTCGAAGACCTTTGCGAGGAAGAACGATTGTTGAAAGTCTTCTTCTTTCAAATGGAACAGCAGATCCCGGTGGTGTTCGCGATACGCGGGTAAGGCATGGTCGAAGGTCAGCGAAATAACCTGTTCGGCTTGCGAGCTGTCGCCAAACGTGGGTGAGGAGGATTTCAGGTCCGCTAGAACAGCGCGCAACGTGGCTGCGAGATCTTTCCAGAGAACCGTGCGCATGAGTTCGTCGAGGTTGCGCTGAAACTTTGAATCTGGGCGACCTCCCGAAAAGTTCAAATACCCCAGCAGTTCAGTCGCGATCGCTGCCTCTTGCGTGCGAATCTTCAAAATTCCAGCCCCCGATAGCCATCAGCGTTGACGCATGCCAGTTGGCGGCGCCCGCTTCAATTCAGACTTCCGCCAATAATACAAATACAGAATACGGAACCCGCTTCAGGGTTCGCAAACGACCTTTTCACACGGCGCTGGTCATTTCAAATTTCAATCCTCTTCCGCTGGCCAAGGTTTCGCTCAATTCGCGGACCGACTTTGACGATTCTAACGAATGGACCGGCTGCAACGACGGTGTATTCCGGATCAATTTACCTAATATAACATCAAGTCGGTGGTGATTTACCTGTGTGCCCCAAATTAACAAGTTGGTTTGGTTGCACCCACTGTGAATTGCCGAACGCGGTCAGATCGACGTTTACCGAGGATTAAGCTGGTATGTCGAAAACGAAGATGGCATCCAATGTTAGGCTGATTGATCGCGTGATCAATGGGATCGTCACCTCGGCGTGGCTGTGGGGCACCGCAGTCACATTTGCATTCTATGCTGCGTTGCCGTTCCTGCCCATCGACCAGCAGTTAATGGGCCGTTACTTCACCGCGCATTGGATCGAATATGCCGCGACCGGCCTCTTCGTCATCGGAATGATGACTCTGCTGATGAAGGGTGCACGGATTCCATTCGAGCGAAGCGCGCTCGACAGCGACTTGCTCGATGGCTTGAAACTAGACACAAAGCTGGATGCGGTCGGTGCCGCGAAGGGAATTGGCGTCCACTTAGACTTGGTCGCACGCCGCGCCGAAGAATCTCTGTTGGTCCAACGAGTTCGCGATGTGGTCGAATACATCGTCAGTCGCCGTTCTGCCGACGGCTTGGAAGGGCACCTCAGCTGTTTGTCTCGCCTCGCGTCTGGCCGCCTGCATGACGGTTACGCGATGGTCCGGACCATCACTTGGGCGGTCCCCATGCTGGGGTTCCTGGGGACGGTGTTCGGGATCACCGCGGCGATCGCCAATATCAACCCGGAAACATCGCTTTCCGAATTGACCGCCGGTCTGGCCGTGGCATTCGATCCAGTAGCCCTGTCGTTGGGGCTATCGATGATTCTGGTGTTTGGCACCTTTGTCATCGAGCGTGCCGAACGGCAACTCCTCGACGATGTGGAAGATATTGGAACGAAGACCTTGGTTGCGATCTTCGCTTCGGCGCAGGCTCCGATGACTGCCTTGGTTGCCGCCGAAGAGGAAGCCGCTGCGCACTTGTTGCAGCGAACTGAGGGAATGATTAACTGGCAAATGGAATTGTGGCAGACATCATTGGAGTCGCTACGCGAGCGCTGGACATCGACTCTATCCCGCCAACAGGAACTGCTGGAGACCGCCCTCCAGTCGGGACTGACCGGGGCGCTCACGAATCACTCCGAACAACTGGCGACCACCCGCACCGAGTTTGTGAAAGTTCTGGAACAATCGTCACTGACAATCGCGAAACAAGTTGCTGAATCGCAGGCCGCGATGATCGCACAACAAGATCGCGGAGCGATGCTGATTTCTGAAACCTGGCAGGCGTTCCACTCGGATCTGACTGCGGCTCGCGATGGGCAAACTCTATCAATGACACGGCTGACCGATTCACTGACCGGCGCTGCACTCGGTTGGAGCGACCGCCTGGAAGATGCCACTCGTGGGATGGCAGACCAACTGCAGGAACTGCGACAACAGGGGACGACACTGCTGAAATTGACAGAGCAAGAGTCAGAACTGGTTCGGCTCGAGAAGCGCCTGACTCAAAACCTGGATTCCGTTCGCGTGGTCAACACGTTGGAAGCAACCCTGCTCAGCTTGAACGCGGCTGTCAGCTTGATGACGGCCCGAGTGAAAGGCAAAGCGGCGTGACACTTTGGTCGATCGCATCCGTATTTGGTTCGACGATCGCTGACGCAAGTTTTTCTCGCGTTCCTTCGAGTGGTTGATTTTCATGAGTTCACGTCCCAAAAGTTCGCAGGCCATCGCACTGTTCCCATTTCTGGCAGTGTTGGTCTGTACGATGGGCGCGCTGATTTTCCTGTTGCTGATCATTACCCGACTCAGTGCTGATCAGCCCGTGGCAGAAGTCGATCTTGCGGCTCAAACTCCTCAGTTGAACATCCCGAACACGGTGGCGATAGCGCCCGTGTATTTGCCGCCCCCTGTCGACACCGAACCCGAACAGCCCACTGAACCCACGATCGATGTCCGCGCCGTGGCCATCGCGCAACGTCAGCGCGAACAGGAATCGTTGAACGCCCAGTGGCAGGCGAAAGTGGAGCACCTCAGCGCGGCTCACGAAGAGCGATTACGGCTGCTTTCACAGCGGCAGCAATTGAACAAAGTGGCGACTCAACGCGCGGGAGCGATGCAGGCTGAACTGAAGACTCTGGAAATCAATTTCGGCAGGATGACCGGCGAACTGTCCGCATCGGGGACCGAAGACGGAACGGCGAAAGAACGGATCGAGCTGGAAACGCAGATCAAAGCGCTCAAACGTCGGATGCGTGCGGCGCAACAGTCATCTGGTGAGGATAAGTTCGAAGTTGTCCCGTTCGACATTATCACGGGGACCTCCCGTCGCCCTATTCTGATCGAATGTACGGCTAAAGGCTTGCGGTTCATTCCGGAAGATATCACTGTCACGCCCGAAGATCTGGCGGGTTTCACCCCCACTGTCAATCCGCTCATGGTCGGGGCGAGTGCCCTGGTGAACTACTGGACCGCCTGGAATATTCGGCAGCCAAATCCCGCCCGCGAACCCGAACCCTATGTGCTGTTGCTGGTCAGACCGAGCGGAACGATCGCGTATTACGTCGCAATCAAAATGATGTCCGACCTGAGGCAACCGCATGGGTACGAGCTCATTGAAGAGGACACTGTCCTACAAATGCCACCTGTTGACGCCGGTGCGAAGGCCGCCTGCGAGGCTGCGATCAGTCGATTGCTGGCTGAGCGTAACCAAGCCATGCGACAAGCGGGGACAGGCGGATTTGGTACAGGGCGGGGACGATACGGTGGCGGCAACGGAGGAGGGGCCGGCAGCGGCGGAGGCCCTGGCGGCGGACTAGTCGGCAGCGGACCATCGACAGGTGGTGGGTCTCGTGGCGGACGATTAGGCGGTGGACAGCCTGGTGGCGGTGCAGTCCCTGCGAGAGGTACGGGTGCTCGGCCTGATGGTGCCATCGAATCAACAGGCGAGGCGGGCGAAGACCCCGGTGACCCCAACGAATTCGCATTGTCGGATATCATCGATAAGCAGGAGTCCGGAAGCCGCGTTTGGGAGCGAGTTGAAAACTTCGAAGGCTCCAAACGCGGTTCAAACGGCGGTTCTGGTGGAACAGCATCGGCTCAAGGAGCAGGCGGAGCAGCAGGAGCAGGTGTGCGAGGCGGAACCGGTGGTGGCTCATCCAGACAAATGGTGACCGCGAGTAGCGGCGGGGGCCGACAAGGATCTGCTTCCAAACCCGGAAGTGTGCCGAGATCACCTGGTTCGAGCGATCCGTCGGGCATTGAGCAACTGGAAGATGACGGAGAAGAGGAAGGGGCTGAGGATGACGGACCAGGCGGCACGAAATTGCGTCCTGATATTGGCCTCGGCAGTTCGGGTAAAAGATCGATCCCTGTCGAAGATCGCCGTTCGAAGAATCACAAGCAATCTGATCGCAATGCACCAACAAATCCAGAACATCTCGCCAGTCGCCATTGGGGGATCTCCGAACCCGGGGCTGCAATTGGTCTGGAGCGAGAAATCCGAATTGATATCGAGCCGAATCGATATGTCATTGGCAAAAAGCATGGGGTTCCGCTGGTCGACACCGATGGGCGAGAAGACACCTTTGTGAAGGTCGTGACTGTCATTGATTTGCAGGCCCGCGAATGGGGCAAGCCGCCGCAGGGATTCTTCTGGAAACCGAGCGTTCGATTCGTGATCGCCGATGGCGGTGATGCGAATTACGAACGAATCCAGCCATTTTTCGAACGTGCCGGCCTCTCGACCAGCCGCGAATATCCTCACGACCACCCCCCGGAAAAAACGGAGACGGCGAAGGCACCGGCCGCTCCCCCGACTACCACGCACACTCCTGCACCGGCGGCGCCAAAAACGACGCGTCGGCTATTTAGAGGAATACTGCGATGAGTCGTCGCCGTGAGTCCGAACTCGCATTCGGTTCAGATTCGTTTCTGGACGTCATCGCGAATATCGTCGGGATCCTGATCATTCTGATCGTGGTGGCCGGCATTCGAGTCAAACAGGGGCCGACGAAGCCACGGGCCGGCGGGTCATCAGGACTTGGTATTCCCGCCGAACTCGCCCCACCGACTCCGGAGGGAGCGATTGACCCGGCCCCCATGAGCGCGGAGCCGATTCGCTCGGAAGCAACCGTTCCTGAACCAATCATGGCCCAGGCCGCACCCGAAGTGGATATCGCCGACGAACCGCTGCCAGAACTGTTTCCTTCCCCAGCACTGGTGGAGCGAGCCAGGATGCTCGAAGTCGAAATTGAGACGGTCACATCGGAGTCGAAAAAGCTCGGCGAGTCTCTCGCGGGCAGCAATCGTCAGCAGACAGAACTTGATCAGCGGCTGGAAACTGCACGCGGACTTCTGGAAGAACGCAAGTCCGAACTGAGTGTCGTCGAAGCAAAAGGCGCGCAACAGAAGCTCGATCTCGAGTTGACGCGCCAAGCTGCCATTCGATTGTTGGCGCAAGTGAAGGAACTCGAAAAGAAATCGCCGCCTGTCGAAAAGCTCGAGCATCGAATCACTCCCGTCAGTAAGACAGTCAACGGCCGCGAACTGCACTTCCGCCTGGAAAAGAACCGCGTGGCGGAGGTTCCCATCGACGCGCTGGTCGAGCGATTGAAAGAGCATATCGACCGTCGCAAAGACTGGATCGTGAAGAACAAACAACACAAAGGAATGGTTGGCCCGATTGGCGGCTTCAACCTGGAATACATCATCGGCGTCGATGTGGTCTCCGGCCTGGAAGAGCTTCGCTCTGGGATGGGCGGTTACCGGATGACCATGCGATATTGGGAAATCCATCCCGAAGAGGATCTGCGAGGCGAACCGGTTGATATCGCGCTCTCTCAAGGCTCCCGGTTCTATCAGGCTCTCGTGAACGCTGGCCAGGATACTACGCTGACGTTCTGGGTCTATCCCGACAGCTATCAGCTCTATCGCAAGCTCCAGGGTTTCGTCCACGAGCACGGGTTCCCCCTTGCGGCCCGCCCACTGCCACATGGCGTCGCGATTTCAGGCTCGCCAAATGGGACGAAGTCGGCCAGCCAGTGATTGGCGGTTTCATCCGAAGCCTGCGAATTTCGACTTCAGCCACTGTCGATATTGCTTGTGTTGCAAATTGCAATACAATCTAGTCAAGGAGCTGGCAATGGCAAAACATCCTGAAACACCGAAGGTGAGTCCTCTCATGGTTCGCCTTGATTCTGAAAGCAAGCAGGCGCTGGCCGAAGCTGCAGAACTGCGGCGAATCAGCATTAGTGATTACGTTCGCACTGTGACCGTGGCTCAGGCGAAACGAGAAGTCGCCAGTGCTCGCGAGCAGACAATCTTGATGACACCAGAAGAACAACTGGCGTTTTGGGAAGCTCTGCAGGCACCGGTCAAACTGACGGCGGCGCAGAAACGATTGGGGTCGTTGATGCGGGGACAAGCGTGAGCATCCCGTTTCCTGGCGAATATCGGCTGGAACGATTGCAGAAGAGTCATCCTCGACGCGGCTTTGATTGCGGTCAAGGCTTGGTGAATGATTGGGTGCGAACGAAAGCCCTGCAACACCAGGAAAAGCGCCTGTCGGTCACCAAAGTACTGATCGACTCGACGGACCTATTGGCGGGATTCTACACCCTCGCGACCGGTCAAATCGACTTTGGAGACCTTCCCACCGAATTGGTTCGGCAACTTCCCCGACGTGCGCTACCAGTTGCGGTCCTGGCGTGGCTCGGCGTCCATCGATCACTTCACGGTCAAGGGTTAGGAGATCGGCTTCTCGCCAGCTCCTTACGTGATTGTTACGACGCCGGTCAGACATTCGCCTTCGTCGCGGTTATTCTCGACTGCGTCGATGATGCGGCCAAGTCGTACTACACGAGATGGGATTTCTCTGAACTTCCCGGCAATCCCTATCGGCTTTTCTTAAGTGCCAGCACGTTGGCCGCCATGATGCAGTCATCGAAAGGTTGACCCAGTCTATTGGCCCGATGCAGTCGATGATTTGTCTTCGTCCTTGCCAGAAGTATCCGAGCCTCCCACGGAGTTCGCTGTCCAATCCATCGCCTCTTGGGCGCGGCGTTTCAGATAGTCCAGCCACCGCTTTGCCCACACGAACTCCGTAGCGAGGATCGCCAGACCCGCAGGGATCACGATTGTCGCAGGACCCGGTAGAACGATCATCGCGATACCGACGACCACCACGGACATTCCCAGGAGGAAGACGACAAGTTGCCGAATGAGCTTGAGTGGATCGTTGTAGGTGACCGGTGCTGGCTGGTCCGCTTCCACAGTCTCAGTTGGGAGATCTTCAGTGTTCATACCGCGATTGTACGGAGTTCGACAATACTCGGGAACGCATTCATGTGCCCGGTAAATGGCTTACTTTAATGCAACTGTCGATTCCGTGTTGTTAGCCGAAAATGCCGCACTGCTAATGCGAGTCTCTTTCAGGCGGTGAAATACAAGTCCCACGTCGATGCCAAGCGACGCACAAACTAGCCCATCACAGCGGTCTCGGCAGACTGATAGTCTCTCCGCCAATTGCTCGCTCACGGTCGTGAATTCTAATGATTGAAAATGAACTCGTTGGAATTCAACAAAGCCCAGAAGACATCCTGCAGGCCGTGGATCGGATCACGATCGTTGTTGTTGTGGAAGCTTTTGTCGATCGCGGCTAACTCGGCAGCGGAGGGTTTGCGGGCCAGGGCTGTCAGGTAGAGGATCTCAATCTTACCGGGGATTCCCTTGGTCACTTTCACTGGAATTGGCTTGCCACGATTAGCGGTGACGCGGGAGGACTTCGTGCTGACAGCTTCCTCGGTCTTCAAGATCGAACCGTCCAGAACTCGTCGCAAAAAGCTTCCCTGATCTCCGCTGATCGCACTACGGATCAGATCGCCGTTCATCATCACCAATGCCTGTGGCACCGTGCCGTTGAAGTCTGTGGATTCATCGTTCTCGTCTGTTCCAAACGCGCGGACGAACTGACCCAACCATTCGTTGCGCTGTCGTTCCGATTGCTCGTAGTTGCGGCCAGACTTATGTGCATCGGTGGCGACGATCAATGAATCATAAAGCTGTTCGGCCGTGAACGGTTTGACGTACATCCGGCTGAACAGCGGAGTGGCACCGGATGCGGGTTCGTCGATCTTGTTCCCCGGATGCGTGCGGCTCGTCAAGTTGTAGGTCTCGCTGGCCGTGATCCAACGAGTCAAACGTTTCAGATCGTAGCCAGAGGTGCGGAATTCGGTGGCGAGGAAATCTACCAGTTCGGGATGGCAGGGGGGATTGTGCGGTCCCATGTCATCGATCGGCTTCGTGAAACCCGCACCGACATAGTGAGCCCATATGCGGTTTACGATGGCATGAGTGAGATACGGTTTAGACGGATCGATGACGAGTTTTGCCAACTGCTTTCGAGGAGTATCAGGCGAGGTGTTGTCGGTCAGCGTTCCATCGACAAACTGCCGCGTAATGGCTTCCATCAGCCCGGATCGCTTCTCAAAAAAGACGACGCTTTCGGCATCGTTATCACTGAGAGTGAATTCGTCGCGCTGATTTCCTCCGGCCCCCTGACGACGAGTCCCACGGAAGAAGGCGTTCATCCCCCAGAATTGCGACTGCTTCCAATCATTGAACGGGTGGTTGTGGCATTGCGTGCATTGCACCTGCATCCCCAGGAAAATGCGAGCCGTAATTGCCGTCGCTGGAACAGCCTGTTCATTCAAGTGAGCCGCCAGAAAACCAACGGCACCATTCCGCGCGCTCTCTCCTTCGGCAGATATCAGATCGAACGCGAAGCGATCATAAGGGGCGTTCTTGTCGAACTGCTGCTTCAACCAGCGTTCCAACTCGCCACGATTCGTGCGGCGATTGTTCGCTCGACCGATCAGAATGTTGCCCCAGATTGTCGAGAAGTGTTCGGCATAGGCGGGATCGTCCAGCAATTCGTCAACCAGATGCCCGCGTTTGTCGGGACTGGTATCCCCCAGGAATTGCACTAATCGCGAGAAGGGCGGGGTGTGGCCCACGATATCCAGCGACGCTCGCCTGGCGAATTCGCCATCATCGGCTCGTTCGGACGGCGTGACATCATTGTCCTTCCAGTACTGCTTCAGGAATTCGTTGATGCGAGTGATGATGTCCGCATCCGACGAGGCGGCCTGTGTCACAGTGGTGGAACCAAAGAGGACCGCCAACGAGACAATGACCGAAAGGCACAGTCGAATCACGCTATTTCGGCGTCGATAGAGTGTCTGGAATCCCTCGGCAGAGCGTGGCATGACTGGGTTCCTTCGCGGGGCGACTCATCTGAACGATTCTTGATGACCGTACACGATTCTGTTCACTGAAATCATGGATGTGGGGTGCCACGGTGTCGGAGTCCTCGACGTCGCCGTGTCTTTGATCGAGGACACGGCCACCCCGAAGACGGTGAGTCCGTGGCACCCGAACGAAATCAAAGCAAAATTCTTCGCGCACGGTCTTGTTGATATGTAACCCCTGCAAATCCAGAAAGGTTCGCCGGGCTTTTGAACTCGCCTCCAACGACCGATATCATAGCGTCCCCCACCGACCGCGGGCAAAACGACGATTTAGGTCGATCAGGGTTGGGGCGGCATTAAGCACGGAAACTCGCGTCGTTTGGCGACGCTACTTCAACTATACGAATGACTTGCAAGAACAAGGGACACTGAATGCTGAACATTCCTGCTCAAGGGGCGCTAGACTTTCTCTCGTTGGGAGCTCTCGTTAATCGCCTCGACCCTGGAATTATTCCCTTCCGTAAGGCGACCGAATGTCGGATTCACGTCAGCGGCGGCGAATTCAATGTGGCCGCCAATTTGTCCGACTGCTTTCGGATGAACACAGGTGTCGCTTCGGCCATGGTGAATTATCCGATCGGTGATCTCATCGCCGAACGCGTCCGCGCCATGGGTGTCAAACCGTTCTACAAGCGATTCGAACACGATGGCGTGACCGGCCCCAACATGGCCACCGTTTACAGTGACCAGGGCTTGGGCGTGCGAGCACCCGTCGTGTTCTACAACCGCTCCAACGAAGCGGCTGCTCAGTTGAAGCCCGGTGATTTTGATTGGAAGTCCATTTTTGGCGGCGGTGTTCGTTGGTTCCACAGTGGCGGCATTTTCTCGGCCTTGTCCAAGACGACCCCGGAGCTGGTCATCGAAGGAATGAAAGCCGCAAAGGCTGCTGGAGCAGTGACCTCGTTTGACCTGAACTTCCGAGCCAAGCTGTGGCAGATCTCGGGCGGACTCGAAACCGCTCAGGCCACGCTACGTCGGATTTGCGAACACGTCGACGTGCTCGTCGGCAACGAAGAGGATCTGCAGAAGGGTCTGGGCCTGAAGGGGCAAGATGTCGAAAACTCTTCAAAGCTCGACCCCGCCGCGTTCTTCGGGATGATGGCCGACGTCGTCAAACAATTGCCGAACGTGAAGGTCGTCGCCACGACATTGCGTGAAGTCCATTCCACAAACAGCCACGACTGGAGTGCCGTCTGCTGGATGGAAGGGAAGACCTACCAGGCTCCAACCTGCGCCCTGAAAGTTTACGACCGCGTCGGCGGCGGCGACGGTTTTGCGGCCGGTTTCATCTACGCCCTGCTCAACGGTCGTCCCCCGGAAGAAGCGATCAAGCTGGGTTGGGCTCACGGCGCATTGCTGACCACATTCCCAGGCGATACCACGATGGCAACGCTCGAACAAGTCGAAGCATTTGCCAAGGGTGGTTCGGCGCGAATTCAGCGGTAAGTTGAACGGGTTGAACCGAGCCGCGCCGCTCGGTTCAACCTTGTTTGTCTGTTGCACTTCCGAGGTATTGATCTCCAAATCACCATGCGCGTGAATTGCTGAGTGAACCAGAGAGCGAATAGAATCTCAGTTGGAAGTGTCGGGGCGAGATTTGTAGCGAATATCGGAAGCTGACTTGATCACCACATTACCCGAACCTGTGCAACGACAGATGACGGTCGACGAGTTCATCGCCCTCCCGGACGATGACGGTGTCGACCGCATGTTGATTCAGGGGCAGTTGTGGGAAAAGCCAATGACTAGACGCAATCGGTGGCATGCGGCATGCGAGGCCGCGATCGCTCGCCTCCTTGGTAATTGGGCCGCGCTGCAACCCAAGCCACGCGGCAAGGTCTTTTCCGGCGAAGCAGGCTTTATCCTGCGGGGAACGCCCGGATCGGCAGTGGGGATCGATGTCGCTTACGCAAGTCACGATGTCATCTCTCGTAATGACCTCGACACTCGTTTAATTGACGGCCCACCCGTACTAGCCGTTGAGATCCTGTCGCCGAATGACAAGCAGGATGAGGTCACTTCCAAGGTACGCGAGTATTTGGATGTTGGCGTCGCTTTGGTCTGGGTCGTTGAGCCGGTTTTCCAGACCGTCACCGTCTACCGACCAAATGAACGGCCTCAATTGTTTTCAGGAGCGGATGTTCTGTCGGGCGATCCTTTGATGCCTGGCTTGCAAATTACGGTGAATCAGATATTTGAAGATTGATCGGTCCCGTCGGGCCAATCATGTTTGATAAAGATGCTCGGAAAGGATCGTTCTTACAGTCATGTCGCAGCACGATATCGGTTTGATCGGTCTGGCCGTTATGGGTCAGAATCTGGTTTTGAACATGGCCAACAATGGCTTTTCGGTCGCGGTGTACAACCGTACGAAGCTCACCACCGACGAGTTTGTCGGCGGACTGAAGAACGAACCCGCTGACAAGGTTCATGCGGGAACGGCAGATCGGATCAAGGGCTATCACACGCTCGAAGACTTCGTGAAGAACTTAAAGGCTCCACGCCGCGTGATGATCATGGTCAAAGCGGGTGCCCCGGTTGACGCCGTCATTGATCAGCTCAAGCCACTGCTGTCCAAGGGCGACATCATCATCGATGGTGGTAATTCGGACTTCGTCGATACGAACCGTCGTACGAAGGATCTGAAAGCCGAAGGGTTCCGCTTTCTCGGAACAGGTGTTTCGGGCGGCGAAGAAGGAGCCCTCAAGGGCCCCAGCATCATGCCGGGTGGCGATCCCGAAGCGTGGCCCTTCGTCAAAGACGTCTTTCAGAAGATCTCGGCGAAGGTCGGTCCGAACAACGACATTCCTTGCTGCGACTGGGTTGGCGAAGCCGGGGCAGGGCACTACGTGAAGATGGTTCACAACGGGATTGAATACGGCGACATGCAGCTCATCTGCGAAGCCTATTTCATCCTGAAGAACACGCTCGGCCTGACCAACGACGAGTTGTACAAGGTCTTCAAGTCGTGGAACGAAGGTGAGCTGGAAAGCTACCTGATCGAAATCACGCGTGACATCTTCACCGTGAAAGATAAGGAAAGCGGCGAGTTCCTGGTCGACAAGATTCTGGATACTGCTCAGCAAAAGGGAACGGGCAAGTGGATGAGTCAGCACGCTCTCGACCTGGGTGTGCCGACAACACTGATCACGGAAGCCGTCTATGCTCGTTGCCTGTCCGCACAGAAGGACGCTCGCGTCCGGGCCAGTGCTGTCTTGAAGGGCCCAGCCGACGCCAAGTTCACCGGCGACAAGACTCAGTTCGTCGAGGATGTCCGTCAAGCGCTGTATGCGTCGAAGCTGTGTAGCTACGCACAGGGCTACGTCCAACTCGACGCCGCTGCCAAGGAATTCGGCTGGAAGCTGAACAACGGCAACATCGCGCTGCTGTGGCGCGGTGGTTGCATCATCCGCTCGCGATTCCTCGGCGATATCAAAGCCGCCTTCGACAAGAACCCAACGCTGGAAAACCTGCTGTTGGACGACTTCTTCAAGGCCGCCATCGAGAAGGCGCAACCAAGCTGGCGGCGAGCAGTCGCCACATCGGTCCAGATGGGTTTGCCGATCCCTGTGTTCAGCGCCGCACTCAGCTACTTCGACGGCTATCGCAACGGACGTTTGCCTGCGAACCTGCTGCAGGCTCAACGCGACTACTTCGGCGCTCATACTTACGAACGTACCGACAAGCCACGCGGTCAGATGTTCCACACCGATTGGATTCGCGAACGCAAGTTGACGTAATAAGTTGAGACGAGTATCAATCCGGCGCAATCAGGGGTACTCAATGAGTTTGACTGTCCTGCGGGTCACTACCGCCCTTGTTTGCGTTTGTGGAAGTTTGATTTGTTGGTTCTTGTTCGGTTCCTTCGCGGCCGGAATCGGAGTGTTCGGTAGCCTGCTGTCGGTTGTTAGTTTGATTGTTACGATCGATGTGTTGGTTGCGGTGCGACAGATTCAGCGACGCTATGTGCGGCAGGCTGTTTTGAAAGTTGGCGTTGACAAACTTAATTCGTATCGCCGAAATCTAGCTACGGCGATACGAGAGCGTGATCCAGACAATTCCAGGCGAGTGCTGTCTCAAGTTCGCGGCACGTTAAGCCGGTTGGTAATTCACTTCGGAAAAGAATTGCCGATCGAGGAATGCATACGAACAATTGAAGTTGTTTTAGCTATGGACAATCGACAGATAGTGAGTCGGTCTCGAGACGCGCAATCGCACCTCGAATCAACTGCGGAGGGATTTGCGCTCTTGCTGATGGAACATGAATGGGGTGAGCACGATGGCTGATCGATGGACGATGGCAGCTGAAAAGTTAATCGCTTTGACACAGGCCGGCGAGGTGCAGTGGCAACCATCGCAAGATATTTCTCGTCGCCGTAGTACCGCAGACATCGTTGGGCCTGCGTATGTGGCGGAGGTTGACGGAAAGCAAATTGCCGTTTTTGAGTATCAATTCAAGAACTTTCACGACGAGGATGAATGGCATTGGGATACCGGCGTCACCGTTGAATTCGTCGATGAGAACTATGACACGGAATGGGTGTGGCCCTCAACGGGTGGTTCGCGATTCGCTTTGCTGGATGCAGTTCGTTACCAAGCGGCAGCGGCCGACGATTTTCTGAGTAGATTCTTGGAAAAACCAAAGGTCGGATAGACGACAGTTTAATGAATGGGTCATGCTATGCGGCTGCTGTTTCTCGGGACGGGCGGATATCATCCGAACGAACGACGGCATACGGCTGGTCTCATGCTGCCCGAACTCGGGATCGTCTTCGATGCCGGGAGCAGTTTCTTTCGCGTTCAGCCGCGACTGGTGACCAAAGAACTTGATGTCTTCCTCACGCATCCGCATCTCGATCACATCCAGGGTTTGACGTTCTTTCTTGTTCCCTTGTTGCTGGGAACAGTCACCCGCTGCCGGATTCATGCCGATCCCGCCACGATCGAAGCGATCCAGCAGCATCTGTTTTCGCAAGCCGTCTTTCCGGTTATTCCCTCGTATGAGTTCGTGCCACTCGCAGAACGCATCGAGATTTCCGGTGCGACGATTACACACACACCGCTCAAGCACCCCGGAGGCTCAATCGGGTACCTCTTAGAGGCGAACGGCAAGCGAGTCGCCTATATCACTGACACGACGGTCGATGGAACGTACACCGATTTCATTCGCGGTGTCGATGTGCTGATCCACGAATGTTATTTCCCGGACGAGATGGCTCAGTGGTGCGAGAAGACAGGGCACAGCCACACCTCGCAAGTGGCGAAACTCGCCAAGGAAGCCGGAGTCGGCCGCTTGTATCTGACTCACATCGACCCCCAACGCCCCGATGATGACCCCATCGACTTGGCAACCGCTCAGCGAATCTTCCCTGCGACGACACTGGCGGAAGATTTGATGGAGATTGAGTTCTGATGGGGAGCGATGAGACATCCGAACAACACGAAACTGGCCCTCGCGCCGCTTCTCATAAAATGCAGTCACTCGATCTGATCTCACAGTTGCGCTGCCCGTCGTGTGCCAATCGCCTGCAACAGAATGTCGATCGGATCGAATGCTCGGTCTGCAAAGTCTCTTATCCGATCATCGACGGGATCCCTCGCTTTATCAGCGACCAGCATCTGGCAAGTTTCGGACGGCAGTGGAACAAGTACGAAGTCGCTCATGACGATGAGGATCGGGCAACCTTTCAAGCCAAGACAGGAATCTCGTTGGCAGAACTTAGCGGGCTGCGAGTCCTTGACGCGGGCTGCGGCGGAGGTCGCTATAGCAAGGTTTGCGGCGAAGCAGGGGCCGCTGTTATTGGTGCCGATCACAGCGACGCGGTATCGAAGGCCAGGCAGTTGTGCAGCCGCTTGCCCAGTGTCGCGTTCGTTCAAGCGGACTTAAAGCGACTGCCACTCGAACGTGAATCCTTCGATTTCGTCTTTTCGATCGGGGTCATGCACCACGATGCCGACACGAGAGCGGTCTTCGATGCGGTTGCCAAACTGGTCAAGCCGGGAGGGCGCTATTCGGTGTGGCTTTACCGCTGCAACCAGTGGTGGCAGGAATGGATGAACAACGCCTTACGAAGGCGCTCCACGAAGATGCCACCCGAAAAGCTGGAGCGATGGTGCGAATGGGGTGCGTGGTATGGCGGACTGCCGATCATCAGCAAAACCCTTAATAAGGTCGTCAACTTCAGCGCGCATCCGAATCGCGAGAATCGAGTTTGCGACACCTTCGACTGGTACGCGCCACAGTACCAATACCACCACACAGTGGCTGAACTCAGCGACTGGTTTACGGAGGTAGGTTTTGACCAACTGCGTGTCCTGCCGCCGGAAAAGACAGGCCGTTTCTATCGTTGGGTCTACGAACGCAATCTGTTGATCGGAAGTGGCGTCAATGTGACCGGCGTGAAGCGAGCGACATAGGCATTCTCTGGGGACGTAACTGAACTACGTCCCCACGAAACCTAACGTCATCGCGATGCGACGAGTGATCCTTGTCGGCTTGCGTGCGGCTCGCCTTCGAACAACGCATTCCGAATTTCGATGAAGTCGTTTTCGACTGCCAGAAAAGCATCGACCACATCGGGATCGAAGTGAGTTCCCGAATCTTTCAAGATAATATTTCGTGCCAGGTGGTGTGCGAATGCTTCCTTGTAGACTCGCTTCGATGTCAATGCATCGTAAACGTCCGCGACCGCTACGATCCGCGCTGACAAGGGAATCTCTTCGCCGGCGAGCCCCAGTGGGTAGCCGCGACCGTCGTAACGTTCGTGATGAGCAGCCGCGATTTCTCGTGCTACTTGCAGGAATCGAGCTTGAGGATTCTGAGCCAGCGCAGCGTCCAGCGTTTCCGCTCCGATGGTGGTGTGGGCCTTCATCAGTTCAAACTCATCATCACTGAAACGGCCGGGCTTCAATAGAATACTATCGGGGATGCCCACCTTGCCGATATCGTGCAATGGACTGGTCTGGTAGACCAGATGAACGAACTCGTCATCAATGGTGCCAAGATACTTTGGCATACTCGCCATGGCCCGTGCCAATAGCCGTGAGTAGTTCTGGACTCGCTCAAGATGTTTGCCTGTTTCTGGGTCGCGAGACTCTGCTAATTTGGCGAGTGCGAAGATCAGTAATTCACGCGTTTCCAACGAGAGAATACGTTCGCCAGCGCGAATGCGAACCAGTAGCTCGGGACCATTGAACGGCTTCACAATGAAGTCGTCGGCCCCGGCGGACATCCCTTCGACGATTTCTCGCGACTTTCCTCGACCGGTCAGCAGGATGAGATAGACATAGCCATGCAGACTGCGCCGGCGAATATGCCGACACAAGTCGATGCCGGACATCTCGGGCATTTCCCAGTCAGTGATGACGAACCGAATTCGTTCGCGCTCATAAATCTCGATCGCTTCGGCACCATTTTCTGCCATGAAGACCGTAAAGCCCGATTCTTCGAGGACACTGCGTAGCAGTTCTCGAGAAATCATGTCGTCGTCAACGATCAAAATTTTCATCAAACGAGCTCCGTCGCGGCTTCCGGGGTGCATTCGATCAGTCGTGCGATTTCGATTCGACACGATTCAATTTCAATGAGCAACTGGGATTCAATTTCGAGGCAATCCTTCGCCTGACCATGGCGAGCAGCTTGTTCCAACTTGGCTGCCAGTCGATTGACGCGAATTGCCGAGACATTCGCTGACATCCCCTTTAAGGAATGGGCTGCCGTCGCGACCTTGCTGATCTCACCAGCCGACAACAATCGGGATAATTCTGTTGCCCGTTCATCGATCGCTTCCGCAAACATCTCCAGCAGATCTCTGACGAGATGCGGTTTGCCCATACAGCGATCTGTGAATTCATCAATATCGATGCAGGGTGCGGTACTGACTTCGTGATCGACAACAGCCGGGGCTTCTGTTGCCGCTGGTGGCTTTTCTGGTGTCGAAGACAGCTCTGGAGTGCGGGTCTTCAAACAGGCATTCAGTGTTTCGAACAGATGCTGCCGATTGATCGGCTTGGTGACGTATTCGGTCATCCCGGCATCCAGGCAGCGCTGACGATCGCCTTGAACGGCCTGGGCCGTGAGGGCGATGATCGGAAGTGGCGAAGTGGTACTGGACGTCAACAGCCCGGCGTTCTCCAATCGGCGAATCTCGCGAGTGGCGGCAAAGCCATCCATCTCTGGCATCTCGCAGTCCATCAACACTGCGTCAAACTTGGTTTGCGTCACGGCATGAACGGCTTGAACTCCATTGCTCACCACGCTCGTGCGGAATCCGGCTGAACTGAGGATTTCCGATGCGACCAGGCGATTGATTTCATTGTCATCGGCAATCAACACATCGCCTCGGCGGATCGTCCCACTTCCTGGTACAGACGCAGCGGATTCGAGTCTTGATTCCGCCGCATTGCCGAATGCCAGCGAGACGATCGCGTCGAACAAACGCGACTGGCGAATCGGCTTCGACATCACGGTGACTCGTAGTTGCTCGGCGCGTCTTGCGTCCAGGCCATTGTCCAGCGATGTCAGCATCAGCAGTCGCGTATTGCAGATCAGTGGGTCGCGACGAATAAGCTCGGCGAGTTCTACTCCATCGATATCGGGCATCACGCGGTCGAGAATCGCCATCCCGAATGGTCGACCTTCCTCACAGCGGGATCGCATCAGCGTCAAGGCAACTCGAGAACTGCTGCAAGTCTCGACTTTCAGACCCCATTGGCTGAGCTGGTCCCGCAGAATGGTCAGATTGATGTCGTTGTCATCGACCGCTAGGACGGTTCCTTCGCGAAAAGCTCGTGGCAGGTTGATGCATCGATCGGGACTCGCTTCGACAGCTTCTAGTGGCAACTCGAACCAGAATGTCGAACCTTGACCGGCGACGCTGTCGACGCCGATTTTTCCACCCATCGCGTCGACCAGTTGCTTGCAAATCGCCAGTCCCAATCCGGTGCCGCCATAGCGGCGCGTTGTCGAAGCATCGACCTGTGAGAACGAATTGAAGAGACGGTTCAGCCGATCCGATGGGATCCCAATTCCCGTATCGCAAACCGAGAATCGAACCAAAGCAACGACGTCCTCACCGCCGGGGATACGCTCGATGCGAAGAGTAACATCGCCATCTTCGGTGAACTTGATGGCATTGCTGACCAGGTTCACCAAAATCTGTCGCACGCGTTCGGGATCACCGATGACTTGTTGAGGTGCATTCGGGAGAACGTGGCAATTCAGTTCGATTCTCTTTTCTGTGGCGCGATGCAGGAACATTTCGGGAATGTCTTCGGCCAGTCGTTGCAGGTCGAATGCAATATGTTCGAGTTCCAACTTGCCTGCTTCGACCTTGGAGAAGTCGAGGATGTCGTTGATGACGCTTAGCAGGACATCGGCTGACGACTTAGCGATCGAAGCGTATCGAGTTTGCTGTTCGGACAGGCTCGTGCTGGCGAGCAAATCAAGCATGCCGATCACACCGTTCAGAGGTGTGCGGATTTCGTGGCTCATGTTGGCCAGGAATGCACTCTTGGCAATATTCGCAGCTTCGGCTTCCTGCTTCTCTCTCAGTAGGGTCTCGGAGTTCTTTCGCTCGGTGATGTCTTCGACGGTCCCCTCGTAGAAGGTGACGTCGCCCGATTCGTCGCGCTGAACTCGGGCGTTCTCTCTAATCCAGATGACAGTGCCATCGGCACGATAGACCTGCGACTCGAAGTCCGTAATGACGTTGTTGGCGTTCAACAGTTGTGCGAACGTGGCCCTTCGCTGTGGATCGACATAGAGCTGATTCGAAATGTTGGTCACACTGTCGACCAGTGCCTCGACGGATGCGAACCCGTAGATCCTCGCGAGGGCGGCATTCGCACTCAGGTAATGGCCATCGGGTGTTGTTTGAAAGATCCCTTCAATCGCGTTATCGAAGATGCTGCGAAACTTCTTTTCCGCCTTAATTCGATTTTCCATCTCGTTGTTGACGCGCGTCAAAACGCGGTTGTATTCAGCGGCAATCTGGCCGACTTCGGTGTTTGGTTCAACCGCGACCAGTCGGGAAAAATCGCCCCGTTGACGATGGGCCTGCATATCGTTTAAGAGCACCGTCAATTCGGTACTGGCTGCGTGCTCAACGACATTCAGCCCTGTCCGCTCGTCTTTTTTATTGATGCGCAGCGGCCAGAATTTATTGACGAACCACAGGCAGAATATCGCCTGCAAGGGCATCACGATGGCAGCGCACAACAACAGCCAGGCAATGTCGTAAAGTTGGTGCAAAGGTGGCACAACCAAGCTCCAGGCTCATATCGCGATCGACGCGTCAATCGAAATTGCGCGTGTCGAGATTGAATATCGGTGGGATGGAAAAACGCCGACGGAGCACACGGCGGGCGCGGTAAAGCACCAGCTTTCCTGCTGTGAAGATATGTCACGAAAGACAGCAAGGCAGGATATAGTTCCTGCCTTGTTGTTTTTTTGCCACATCGCCCGCTGCCCGAAATGGGACGGGGCAGGGCCTACTTCTTAATGTCGTAGACGACCAGCGAGTCCATGTCGCGCAGATAGAGACGACCACCGCAGACGACCGGATAGGACCACGCCGGTTTATTGCTGCGGTTCGGAGGGGTAAAACGTCCCTTTTCTTCATAGCTCTTTGGACTAGCGACACAGAGTGCCACCGGGCCGTTCTCGCTGCGAAGGTACAGATGACCGTCGGCATAGGTCACCGATCCCTTGCCGACAGATCGATTCTGCCAGACCGTGTCGCCAGTCTTGATATCGATGCACTTCAGGATCTGCTCGTCAAAACCGTAGACATGCCCGTCGAGAACGACCATGCCACCGTGGTGGTTTTTCATCTCTTTGTTGGTGTAGGCGACTTCCGCCTTGCCACTAGTCTTGAGTTTGAACATCGCGCAGCCGGTCCCATATCCGGAAGCGGTATAGACCATGCCATCGCTATAAAGCGGCGCTGAGCAATTCGCGGTGTCGTTCGCAGACGAGGGATATCCCCAGAGTACATTTCCGTTCTTGGCGCGGATTGCAATAACCCCGGTGTGGACGTAGTTGACCACCATCCGTTCGCCACCGAATTCGACCAGAATGGCCGAGGCGTACGAGGCCTTCGGCAGTCCTTCTACCGTGCATCGCCACAATCCACGGCCTGTCATCTTGTCCATACCCGCAATCGTGGCCAGTTGCCCGCCGGGATAACAGATCAATTGCTTTCCATCGATCAAGACGGACTCACTGATGCCCCATTGGATATTGCTGCCCTCATAGTCCTTTAAGATGTTGCGCTGCCAAAGGATCTCGCCGGTCTCGACGGCAGCGCAGATCAAATCTCCACTCGCACCCAGTGCGTAGACAAGTTCGCCGTCAACGGTGGGTGTGCCGCGGGGCCCATTGCCCATACCGTCTCGAAAAGCAGGCCCACCGGTCTTGGCGGCCCAAACGGGCGCGCCTGTCGCTTCGTCGAGCGCCAGCAAGGCTTCGCTGTTTCCTTGATTACCCATCGTGAAGATCTTGCCACCGGAGATGGAGAGGGTCGAAAAACCTTCACCCAGCTTCTTTTGTTCATAACGCAGCTTAGGACCGTCGGCAGGCCACTCGTCCAACAGACCGGTTTCGGTCGACATGTTGTCGCGATCTGGACCACGGAATTGAGGCCAGGATCCCCCCGGAGCAGGCTCTTTGCTGGTTTTCTTGGGTGGCTTCTTTGTCGCTGGCGGAACCTTGGGTGTCTTCAGCGTTAGCCGAGTCACTTCAGCAGAGGTGTTGGTCACAACGACGACGGTCTGTCCGTCGGTGATGTCTTCAAACGTGCTTTTCTTTCCGTCGACCAGAATGGTCGCATTCGTGGGCAGCGTGAATGTTTTGATCTCTTCTTTCTTGCCAGTCAGCTTGACGGTGATGGCGTTGTCGTCTGCTGAAATGGATTCAATTGTTCCATTGAATGTCGCCGCGGTAGCGACATGACAAGATAAGAGGATGATTCCGATCACGGTCGCAGAAAGAGTTCGGTGAAACATATGGCCTTCCAGATGGCAATAACGCTGGTGATCGAGTCGCCTTGCTGGCGCATCGAAGCCCGTGGATTGAGATTGTTCGGAATATCCGTCCCGAATTTGTGCCTACTATGACAGTTCGTCACAATCCGAACAAGAAGACTGCTTCCAAGAGCCGATCGTTCCGAAGTTCCGCGCGGCGCATTACGAATTTCAATAGCCAGCCTTAAATTCCGCTTTTAGCTCACGAATCCTTTTTCCTTCATTGGACTTGCCGCTTGACAGTGGCCGGGTACGACGGAGAATATCAGGGTGAAAATTAGCCAATCCGGCTGGTCTAGGTAGTTTTTATGCGCGCCCAACTCGTTCCACTTCGTGGTGGACGTCCCATTCAGATTCTGCGCGACGTGACTTTGGTCGGCCGCCAAGACGATCTGTGTGACGTCTGCATCGATCAGAGCAGCATTTCGAAGCTGCATTGTTTGATTGTGCGGACCGATGGATTGCTCTTCATCCGCGACTTGGGAAGCACCAACGGCACGAAAGTAAACGGACAGCGCGTCATTCGCGGGGCCTTGTTACCCGGTGATGAGTTGGCATTCGCAGGTGAAAAGTACCGTGTCGAGATGGGGCCAGGGGAACCTGATCCAGAGCCCGCCGATGTGCACGGCGCACACACGGAAGTGATTGATGTCGTTCCGCATCAACCGGACGAATTTTTTGCTGCCAATGGCAATCACAATAAGACTGCCAGCGACAGCGATGTCCGCATGCTCGACGAGTGAGTCCTCTCGTCATTCCCGCGCAGGCGGGAATCCAGTGAGTGGTGAGACAGTCGATGCCTGGATCAAGGTCCTATTGCTTCGTGACGATTGCCGGTGCTGGTTCGCTGCGTCCGACTGGAGCGAAGCGGTCAATCCCCCGGCAGGTTCGGCGCGAATTGCCACCACGGAGCTCGTTCTTAAGCTACGTTTGAGAGGCTTATGAACGAACCTTCGATATGGAACTTCGTTAATGGACTGCCATAATTGCGGCGCACCGCTTGACTGGGACGGATCGCGTCCGATCATCGTCTGCGAATTCTGCAGCTCGATCAGATCCGTCGATGCAACATCTGGTTCGGCAGACCGTATCTCTCCGCTCGATCATCCAAGCGATTCCGATTGCCCTCGCTGTCGGCAGCGTCTGGTCGTCGCTGCCATGGACGGTTTGAAAGTGGAACACTGCCAAGGATGCCGTGGCGTGCTCATCCAGCGACATCTATTCGCGACGCTGGTCCGTGACCGGCGCGCTGATTTTCGTGGTGCCGAGGCGCGACCGATACCACTGGATTTCGATCAACTGAAGCTGATCGTCGACTGTCCGAGTTGCAAGCAAGCGATGGAGGTGCATCCTTACTATGGTCCAGGCAACATCGTGATCGACTCCTGCAGTGACTGCGGGCTGGTCTGGCTTGATTCCGGCGAGATGTCAATAATTGAGGTCGCGCCGGGGCGTCGATGATTTCGGACCGGTAACCACACCTGCGCGGGAATGACGGAAGTAGCAGGGCGGTGCCTAATCGTCAGTGATCCTCGTTAGAGCGCATCCCACCTAACTGTGGCGTCCCGCGAGCGAAAACCTACTGTGTCTAACCCATGTTTCAACGCGACACGGAAGTTAGCCTACCAATCGCAATTCAAGCTCTTCCGCATTAATGGCCACGACCGCAATCCCCAGGCGATCTGCCAGGTCAATCACGTCTTTCTGGTCCAGCATGATCGTCTTGTTGCTTTCGATCGCCAGCACGCGTCCGCCCGCTTCCTGCAGTGTCTTGATGGTCTGAGCGCCGATCGTCGGGACATCGAAACGCATGTCCTGCTGCGGCTTGGCCACTTTCACGACGGTAAAGCCACCACGGCGGCACAATTCACCGGCACGGCGGATTGTCCGATCCGTTCCTTCGATCGCTTCGACGGCGATGACCGCCATATCATTGATGACGACGGATTGGCCGACATCGAGTCGTCCCATTTCCTTGGCCAGATCCCAGCCGAATCGGATATCGCGCCATTGAGCATCTGTAGGCTTGCGTCGTGTCAAGAATCCGTGTTTCACAAGTAACTCCGGACAATAGTCGAGGGCCGAATCAAAATAGATGTTGTCACGTTCGAATTCGCGAATCACCGCCAACAGCAGGGTGTCGTCCTTGCGATCGCGAGTCGCATACCGATACCACATATGCAGCGTCCGCCAATCCGGTAGCAGTCGCAGCATTCGAAACGGCTGGAACAGAACGGTCTTCTCGATCTTTCCTGCCATCACAACGCGGTCGATTCTGGCCCGCTTAAACAAGCGAATCGCGCGGCCCAGTCGAGCCAGTGGAGTTTCCGCATAGGAATAACAGACTGCACGAAGCTGCTCTTCGTCTGCCATCCCATTCACGCCGACGCAATAGACCTGCAGTCCCTGAGCCTTTGCCGCTTCGGCGAAGGCAAGCGGAAAGCGTCCCGCACCTGCCAGCAAGCCGACTCGCCGGGGGGGAAACTTAATCGTCGGTGGAAGTACGTCGTCCATTCGGCGTGATCAATCACATGAGTTCAAACTGTCTGGCGGCCCAATCCAATCAGTTGGATCACCCCGCTTTTCTGGCTTCATCCTGCGACTGAAGTTCTTCGATTTGTTTCACGAGCTTCTTGACCTGATTTTCCAACTCCCTGACTCGGTCGCGCATCTCTGGAACACGCTTTAGAGAGAACACCAGTCGCTTCTGCTCGGCTTCGGGAGTCGCCGGATAGCCGATCCAGATCTCGCCTTCGGGGATGTCCTTGTGAACACCACCTTTGGCTCCGACCATGCAACCAGAGTTCAGGCGAACGTGATCCTTGATTCCAACCTGACCACCGAGGCGAACATAGTCGCCCGTCGTGCAGGAACCTGCCATACCGACCTGCGATGCGAAGACGTTGTGTTTTCCCAACTCGCAGTTGTGAGCGATCATGATCAGATTATCGAGTTTCGTTCCGGCACCAACAATCGTCGGTCCGATCGCGCCACGATCAATCGTGGTACAGGCACCGATTTCGGCATCCTCGTGGATTTCGACCGTACCCAGTTGGGGAATTTTGACAAAGCGGCCGTCCGTGAATCGGTATCCGAATCCATCGGCACCGATCACCGCACCGCTGTGGATGATGACTCGATCACCCAGCGTCACGTCTTGATACAGGACGGCGTTGGCATAGACGACCACGTCATTGGCCAGCACGCAGCCTGGACCAATTGCGGCACCGGGGTGAATATCACAACCAGTCCCAATCTCAACTTCGTCACCGATGCTGGCTCCTGGGCCGACGTAACAGTCTTCGCCAATTTTCGCGGAGGGGCTGACATACGCTTGTGGCGAAATCCCGCGAGTTGGTTTTCCGCGGATCTTCCGGAACTGAGGCAGGATTTGTTGGAACGCGGCATGGGGATCGGCGACGACGATCAGCGAGGTGTGCTCGGTCGCGGCGATACCGGCAGCGATTTTAGAATTCAGTATGATGGCACCGGCGCGACACGCCTCAAGCCGACTGACATGACTTTCATCAAGGACAAACGTGATAGCATCAGGGCCGGCAGATTCGATGGCCGCAGCGTTGCAGATCAGGCGATCTGAAGCTCCGCGTACTTCTCCTTGAACGAGCGTAGCCAGCGAACTGACGGTATGACCCACGTTGCCCTCCCTGGTTGAATTGTGGGCCGCGCGCGCTGGCGCGGCTGGACGATCCTTGTCCCAGCCTGACTTGTATCCCAAACCGCCGAAATCGGGAAGAGGAATCCCGACCAACTGGCGAGGCTGCGGAAAATCGGATATTTCTTTACGTTGGCCAGTCGATGTCGACTTCAGAGCGATCGGATTCAGGCTCGGTCGATGATTGAAGGCCAGTGCTAAGAGGAGCAATTGAAATGTCGGTTCGGGGGATTCGCGGAGCCACCAGCGTTGATGCCGACGTGCCGGAACTCATTCTGGCCGCCACGCGAGAGTTGTTGCAAGAAGTGCTGCGGGTGAACAGCATCACGGAATTCGATGAAATCGTCTCCGCTATTTTCACCACTTCGCCTGATTTAACTTCGACATTCCCCGCTGAAGCCGCTCGCGGATTGGGAATGAAACAGGTTCCGCTGCTTTGCGCCTCGGAAATCGCCGTTCCTACCGCTTCGGTGCCACGATGCATCCGAGTTCTGCTGCATGTGAACACAGACAAGAAGCAGGCCGAGATCGTTCACGTCTACCTGCGTGACGCCAAGCGATTGCGACCCGACATGGTGAGCGCGCAATAGCTGGCCAACGACTGTGCCGAGATTCGCGCACTTGGGTGCCACGGTTTTGGAGTCCTCGACAAGGCCGTGTCTTCGATCCAGCACACGCCAACGACTTCCTTCTTAGTCCCGGTAGGGACGGCCGACAATAACCCACCACTTCCAGTGGTGGGTTATGGTCAACTGGTTCGACAAGTCCCGGAGGGACGACAGAACTCTTCCGGCCGCGAATGAGAATGCAATCCGTTCAAGATGCTGGCCGCTGTCTTTTACGTTCAAACGGGAACGGACTTTGAACTCTTCTGTCGTCCCTACCGGGACTACGACCACATGACCTACTGTTCGAAACCACTGACCCTCACGACGGTCAGTGCACAAACTACCAGTTGGACGGCAAGAATCGCTGTGGCCGTTCGAAACCATTTCCGGCTGCACTGTCTGTCCAATGCTGACATCTGCAATCCCGCCAGCCAGACGAGCCACGGCAGGAAGACGATCCATAACCGAGCGACCTCGCCCGAGTTCTTCCCCGTCAGCCACAAGCTACCCCAGACCAGAACCACGCCAACGACGACTGGCATCGCCGGTGATCGTCGCGATCGCAGCGCGGTCGCGACAAACAAGACCGCCAGCAAGAAGATCGGCCATCCCGCTGAAAACGCGAGCTCAATCGGGTTTTCCAGCAGCCACATCCAGTACGTGCGCGAGTACTTCGCATAGAACGCCGCATGATTGAAGTAGTTGAGTCGCCAGACCGAGATCATGTTGATCCGACAGAGCCACCACAGCAGTAACGATGGGGTCACGAAGCCGGTCATTGCCGCCAGTACGCAAGCGATGGACGGCGCACCGGTGATCCAGCCTGATCGGCGAGTCGATGTGGTCGACGCGGCGTTGTCGGCGGCAGGGGAGGGCTTCCAGCCCACAATC
This sequence comes from Schlesneria sp., assembly GCA_028291515.1. Lineage (GTDB taxonomy): Bacteria > Planctomycetota > Planctomycetia > Planctomycetales > Planctomycetaceae > Schlesneria. The sequence continues at coordinate 13,274 of JAQGHU010000111.1, read as the reverse complement.
GCCATAAACAACACCACCGGCAGAAACGCCAGGCTCACCATCAGTCCACACCAGACGAGCACCCCGGTGACTGCGGCGAGAGCCAGTGATTTACGATCTGTCGACGCCAGCCAGGCGACGACCATCAGCGTCCCCACGAAGGCGTAGGCGACATCGGACTTGGGAATAAACATGGCGACAGCGGGGATCGCTGGCCACAGTGCCGCGCCTCGCCAGGCGGCCGACGCATCGACCGTTCGCCTCAGTAACCAGTACAACGGAAGCACGGTCATGGCAGCGGCTCCCATCACCAAGAGCGTTGCCAGCCATAATACTCGTCGATCAATCGGCAATAACAGTCGCGGGGGAATTGAACGCGTGTTGTTTCGGGCGATGACGTCGCACGCCTCGCGAAACGACGCGGACTGCGTTGAGTCTATAACCGCAAGCCACGGACATTGCTGGCACAGTTTGATCAAGCCGTGGAAGACCAGGAACAAGCCAGGGGGATGCGTCCCCACATGCAGAACATCCCCTTCGCGCATCAACCCTTCGTACTCGGACAAGAATGCCCCTGCATTTGGATTTTCATAGCGCGCCTTCGTGAAGTAGCCCGAGGAACTCGCATAGTACAGCACAAAAGCCGACTTACCAGTTCGATTGATGATCGGTGCCGATTCCTGCACGACCCACAACCACGTGAACGCCACCGCAACCAGGCCGGTCAACCAGGCGATCAACTTGATGGGAGAACGCGAGCCAGCCTGTAACTGTCGAGCACCGGCTTCAATGAAACTCACATAGAGGGCTGCGGCGACGGCAACACCAATCAGATTCCATCGCAAATCCGATTCGGGCGCGACCCGCAGCCAAGTCCATTCACCGGGAATGCCCAAGGGCAGGGGGGTGAACCAAAGGTAGACCAGCGAGCCAACCGTAGCCGTCAGTAAGAGCAAGCGAAACCAGAGTCGCATGGAGTAGCCAATAGTCTGTTGTGATCAATCGCGAATCATCGGGCCGCGTTCCGTATTTCCAAGCCACCGCATCCCCGCATCATTTTCTTGCCCCCGACCATGTTGGATGACATAGATCGCATCTTCCGCTTCTGCCGACATCGGCCACCAGTAGCCGGGAGCCAAGCGATGATCAGTCTTCGCAATTTTGCGCAGTTGAGGCAGTGCTTCGCTAAAGATCGCATTTGATCTGCGAGAATCGGACGTGCCAGCCAATGACATCACGACGTACATCGACCAGAACTTAACTTCAATGTCTGGGTCGAATAGCCCATTCCTTGCTGTTGTCCATGTCCGTCGAAATAGTCCGGTGCGGCGGTCTCGGATCCGAGAACGGCACCCCAAAGCATCGCCCGCGTTGCCACGCAGCCAGCCAGGAAGATCGACTCGCTCGTAAATCGCCACCAAAACATCATCTACATCGGCTGAATCGCTGGAATGCATCTTCAAGCCTTGAATCGCCGCATCAAGCGAACGTCGATCTGGATTTGTTGCTGCTAGTTCGCGTCGCCCGATTCGAATGAACTCGCGGCGTGATCGCGAGCCACCAATTGAACTGAGTGCAGCCGCGCACATCAGATGGCAGTCGCTATCACTTTTCAACATGGCCAGCAAAGTCATCTCGGCGCGGCGTTCACGTGTGACCATGAACCACCAGAGTGCAAAATCCTTCAGCTTTGTCGGCAGTTCTGGTAGGACTGCAATCAGTTGCGAAGTCGTCGTGATATTTCGGCGGGCCAACGTCGAAATGTGGCGACGATTCTTGCGATCAGATGCCAGGCAGCTCAAACGAGCTTCGTCAGTCCGCCGATCGACGAAGTCCCGGTATTGCTCAGATAATGTTTTGTCCTGCCGCTGCATACGCTCCCTATTTCTGGGACGCATCTTAGATCGATTTCCGTGGACAGGAAATGCAATCGCCCCTCGACAATTGTCGAGGGGCGAAGATTGTTGCTGATCAACGTTCGGTGAGAACTCAGTTCGTACCTGTGACCGTCAACTGAGCTTCGAGTACTTGCTTGATCCGCTGCTTCGTATCGAGCAGGTGAGCCTTCGTGTAGTCATCGAGTTTCAGATCACCTTTGCCAAGTGCGGCATCGATTTTCTGACTGAGTTCGGTCAACTGCACTCTGAGCAGCACACGAGCATCTTCGGGATAGCCAAAGCCATTCGTGACAATGCCTGACATCTGCTTCAAGGCGGCTCGTTGCAGATTACGTCGATAGCTGGAAATGTAGGAGTTCCGATTGTTGAATTCGGCGGCCGGTGGCGCGTTCAGTTCGGAAAAGATCGACTCATTCAGCAGCTTCAGATGTTCGGCCATCGTGTACGCGTCTTCGTTGGCGGCGATCTTCACTTCGCCGTCTTGCAGTCGCGTCAATGTCAACGGGCTAAGCAACTGCGAGAGGACTCGCGTTTGCATCAAAGAAACATTGGCATGGATTGGATAATCGATTCGAGTCGCTTCCGTGATCCCCCAATGACGCCACCGGGTCGCGGCCAGCGAGTTCAGCAACAGCGGGTCATATTTTTGCGAGGCGAGTGCCGTTTCACCCAGTAGTTTCATTGCGGCTCGCTGCTGTGCGGGATCGACAGGCTTGAATGGTGGTCGCGCCTGGGCATCACCCTTGTGATCGCGATGAACATAGACACCGCCAGGAACGCGTGCCACAAAACTGACAGCTCGGAAGTATTCGCCAAACAGCAATCCGAACGCCTGCCGCGCACGTTGGTATCCTTCACCGGCGTCGACCGATCGTTCCAGAATTTTCGGAAACAATGCATTCACGGCTGCGGTCTGGCGTTGTGCATAGGCGACTGGGTCTTTGCCCAGATCAAACCGATTCGACAGGGGATCAGGATCGCCCGATTCCGTGTCTTCATCTGTCGAGTAGTCCAAACCAGGTTCGCCGCTGCGTGAGGCAATCTTGGCGAGTTCGACGTTTTCATCGCCAGTGATGACTTTGTAACCGTATTCGATCGCCCAGTAGTCGTAGGGGCCAATCGTGTTCGTGTAGTACGCACTTTGCTTGGCACCGGCAGGGTTGATGTTGACCGGCGAGTAATCCATCACGCTCGCGACCGTGGGCTCATTGGCCTTGGCAGCATCTTCGATTTCGGCCAACGTCTTCCAGGCACTGGCCCTGAAGTTGTGACGCAAACCCAGAGTGTGACCGACTTCGTGCATCACGACTTCTTTCAAAGCCTGATGCAGGAATTCCTCGGGCAACTCGCCTCGTTTTTCGGTCAATCCTTGAGCCATGAAGGCCGCAGCCGCGAATCCCATTTGATGCTGCATTCCGACGGACAACTGGCAGTCCAGATTGCGACCGCGGGTTCCAGCCAGCAATGGAATCGTATCGGTTGGAGTAACGCTGGCTGGGTCTCCAAACAGATGAGCGACGGCCGTGGGTGTAAAGTTCTCGTATTCCTGCTTCCAGTGTCGCATGAAGCTAGCATCGAAAATGATGTCGGCGTCAAGGATCTGTCCCGTGAGCGGGTTCGTTCGGGAAGGGCCCATCGCAAAGCCGACTTCAGCAGTGATCCAGCGGAACGTGTTGTAGTTGACGTCCTCCGGATCCCACGTGTCATCTTCGCGCTGTTGACGGGCTTCGATCGCGTTGTCGAATCCGAGCTTCTCAAAAGCCTTGCTCCACTCTTCGATACCGGCACGAATGATGGGGCGCAGATTGACCGGGACCGATTTTTCCATGTAGAAAATGATCGGGTTCTTGGGTGGCGACAGCTTCGCGACCGGATCCAGTTTCTGCAAATCCCAGCGATTGATGTAGCGCACAAAATTCTGATCGTCGCTGTTGTCACTGAAGTCTTTTGTCGCAGTCAGGAAGTATCCGACGCGGTCATCGGCCTTGCGGGGACGATAGCCGGTGCTCGGTAGCTGACTGACGCTGTAATGCACAGTGACAGGAGTCCCGCGCGAATCGGGAACGCTGTCGGAATCACCCTGGCTGCTGTAGACCGCGTTGACATCGAATTCGATGTTCTGCTTGAACGCCTTCACATTGCCGACGGTACTGCGATCAGCCACGAAGCTCGCACCCAGCATACGGCCGATCTGCTCGTCGTCACTCAGAAAGATGCGGGTCATATCGACCAGGTAACCGCCGCTGGTATCCGTCAAGACGGGTAGGGCATACATCACACTGTCTGCGTAGGCGACCTTCACTGCGACGGCTTCGGGGCTGCCGGCTTTGGCCTTGAACTTCACGTTTCGTTTCAGCACGTGGATCTTGTCGCCGACCTTGCGGAACGACCACAGGACTTCATCGCCCCACATGATTCCGCCAATAACCATCCCCTGGCTCACGCCCCGGGCGATCGAGCTGAGCATCAGATAGTCCTGGCCCATCTGATTCTGCTTCAAGTCGACCAGGATCTGCTGGTCCTTGAAGTACGCGGTCCACAGTCCCTCGACCTTTTTCGTCCCCGTCGTCAACTGCTCGAATTTTGAGGGCGTCGGTGTGGTTGTGGCCGCGGGCGTGGCTGGCTGAGCGTAGGCGGTGGTGCCCCCCGTGATTGCCACCAGTGAAATCCAGACGAAGATTCGACCCATGGTATCCTTCATACGCATTCTTCCTGCGGAACGAGGCCCCGTTTGGAGTTGCCTCAGAATAGTCAGCCTAAATCACCCAGTCTCAAGATTATGGCACGAGACGGAGACAACTTGCACGTCTCCGTTGCATAAATCCGATTCAGGCCGAACCGTTTATTCGGAGAATACGGAAGAGTGGGGCGTCGTCCCCGCGTTTACTACGCCGCGGTCGTCGCTGCCTGTTGGCTGAACATGAAGAATTCAGTTGCAGAATTCACGGGTCGACGAAGACCACGACGCCAGTAATGTTGTCTTTCGAGCCACCTTCAGTCGCGGCAGCGACGATGGCTTCGGCCGTCTTTTGCGGATCCGACCCCTGGTTCAGCAGCTTTTCGAGGGTCGCGTCATCCGCGCCTCCTGTGACGCCGTCCGAGCAAAGCAAGAACCGATCCCCGACCTCAGGTTTTAGCTGACGGGGGTTCGTTCCCTGTCCCCCTTCCTTACAACCCAAGTATTTATAGAGCACATTCTTATAGCGGTGGTTGAGTGCTTCTTCGGGAGTGAGGGTTCCCGCGTCGAGCAGGGCCTGCGTCAGCGAGTGGTCGGTTGTCAACTGTTCGAGTTTCCCCTTTCGCAGCAGGTAAACTCGGCTGTCACCGACGCCGCCGGCGAACATTGTGCCCGCAATTTGGACCAGGAACGCGATCGTCGTTCCCATGTTTTTCAGCTTCGAATCCAATTCTCCCAGCGCCATGATCTCGTAGTTGGCCTGCGAAACGGAATCGTCAATTGCTTTGACTGCCTGGTCGCCGACTGCTCGATTGAAGTCGATCAGTTGCAGTTTTTGAGGGACGATTTCCATCGCCAAACCGCTGGCCCGCTCACCGGCGGACTGGCCCCCCATGCCGTCAGCGACAAGGAAAAATCGCTGTTGAGGGTCGATATAGCACGCATCTTCATTGTTGTCGCGCTTGCCGACGATGCTCAGTTGTCCAACTCGCAACTTCATGATGCGTTACCGAAGTCGATGTTTTAAGGTCGAAAAGCCCGAGGGCAGGGCCATCGAGTCACTACAAATTGACGAAATCTGCGGGAAAACGAAAACCACCGTAAGTTTACGGTGAGGCGAAGGAAATGGAAATCTGTCGAGACGGAAAAAGTTGTCGTACAGGTCGTCACGTCTAGGCCGGACAAACGGCTTGCATCAGATTTGAGACTCCCAGCGTCTTTGCCGAGATCAGCATCTCGCCCGCCTCATATCCGGCGGTTTGCCCCCACAGCCGATTCTGACTTTCCACCCATCCGAAGACCCGTTCCTTACTAGGGGGAAACTGAGTCTTATATGCACGGATCGCCTCCAGTTTGATCGGCAGAGACGCGGTGATGTCCGTCACGAATCGGTTGCCGTTCGGCAAAACGTCCAAATTCGCCAGTCCCAGCGGATACCAAAGCTGCGACAGGATCGTATGAGCGGGTAATCCGGAGAATTCGTCGTCCCATTTCGTCAGTCGACTGTAGAACACCGCCGCATCGGTGATCTGCATCGCCTGCCAATGATCGGGCGAGGCCATCGGGGTTTTGTCGGCGATCCCCAGCACAATCTTCGGCCTCCATTGGCGAAAGACTCGGGCCAATGCGATGCGAGCATGAAAAGAATCGAACAGGCACCGATTCGGCAGGGTCAGCGTGACGCGTTCGTGGACACCCAGGATTCGTGCCGCCTCGCGAGCTTCCGCCAATCGGGTATCGACCCCCGGGCTTCCCGGCGTCGGTTCGCCGTTCGTCAGGTCGACGATCCCAACGCGATACCCTTGCAGCGCCAATTGAGCCAACGTCCCGCCTACCGCGATTTCAACATCGTCGGGGTGAGCCCCCACGGCGACCACATCAAGGGCTGGCGGCAGTTCAATCGTCATGAGTCACTCTCCCATTCATCATTCGCTGGGAACTGCCATTGTCAGTGTGGCTACGGAGCAGGGCTACCCAGATAGAACGTCTTGATCAGCTTCGCCAGACGATGCGGATGCGTCAGATACGGATGCAAGCCCGTAGAATGTAACCATTCGACATGAACGTTCGGCAAACCCTTTTCCAAAACGTCGTGCCCTGCCGTTTCCAACGGACCTTGTCCCTCGGTCCGTACCAGCATCACAGGGCTTTTGATTTGGGTCAGTTGATCTTTGATATCGACTGCGTGGATCGCGAATGCTTTTTGGGACAGGTCTGACAGTGGAATCTTTCCCGTGGATTCCACGAGGAACTCAAAGCGAGTTCCGTCGAAGGGGGGAAACCAGCGGCGGTGATTCAATTCCTGGACCCGTCGTCGCCAGGGAAGGGTGCTCAGCGTGCGACTTGAACGGCGAAACCATCGAGCCAATAGCCGTTCCGTCCACGATAGTTTCCGGGTGGCAAAACCATGTTGTAGCACTAGCCCGGTAATGCGGTTGGGCTGTTGAAGGACTCCCTGCAGGGCCACCGCGGCACCAACAGAGGGGGCAAACACGCCAAACGAACTGTGACCTTGTTGATCGGCGACAGCAAACAAATCATCTGCGTAGCCGTGAATCGTCGACCGAGTTCCACGATTATTTGAGGTCGAAGTCGTATCGAACAGAACACACCGGAATGAGTCACGCAACAAATACGCTAACAAGGCGTACAACTCGGCAGTCGCGGCGAAGCCATTCAACAGGTACAGCGGCGGCCCTTGGCCCCAAGCTCGACCGTAGAGATGTCGCGATCCGCGGTCCAGTTCCCACGGTTCGCTTTCCGCATGAAAAGTATTGAGCACCTCTTGCCAGACCAACGGTGGTGGACAGGCCTCGTCAGCAGGAACACCGGACGCATCAAGGGGAACTCCCGACGGGACCATCATTCCCGGCAAGAGGGAAGGGGCCGTCGTTGGTAAATTCTCTGCGGGAACTGTCGCCGCCTCGGGCGAAGACTGTGACATCTCAAACCTGCATCTGGCGTCCCAAACATTTGCCGCGGGCCGAGACGGCAGCACTACCCTACAATTCCGCGATCAGATTCGCAGATGACGTGGTAGGCCGAAACACTATCCTCGGCGGCGCGTAATCGTTCAAGGAACTCCGGGTTCTGAAGCATTCGTCCCAGACGCGCCAGGACATGCAGATGCGTTCGAGAATCTCGACAAACGACCAGAAAGAACAGATCGCTCAGAGCACGATTCGGTGCCCCGAACGGAATCCCGGACAGGGTGCGGCCAAACGCGATCACGGATTGACCGAGCGCGTCTGGTAAAGGATTGCGCGGGTGCGGAATCGCGACGCCGTTTTCGAACGCCGTGGAAAGGACGGTCTCGCGTTCTTGAATCGCAGTGAGCAACGTTGCCGGCTGCCACACTTCCCAAGTTCGGCCGGCCAATTCGACAAGGCTCTCTAAGACCGATCGCTTTGTTCTGGCTTCCAGAGGAACTTGCACGGTCTCCACTCGCAGCAGGGCGGCGACGGGATGTGGATCGTTAAACTCGACGGATCGGTGAGTCTGCTCCAGCACCGCCAGCTCGCGATCGGTGTATTCGCGCATTTCCTGCTCGAGCCAGTGAGTGATCTCCGTGGGATGAAACTGCCATTCCCCGGAAATCTTCCGACCCGGAATCCGACCGCGATTCACAAGTTTCTCAATTTCACGGCGGTCCCGTCCCAATTGGCGGGCCAATTCGTCAAGGCTGTACCAATCGTGCGACATGGGAATGATTCCCGACAAGAAACAGAGATCAATCTGCTCTTGCCAATCAGGTGGGATGAAAAATGAGGGCGGGCGGGGCGAAATCTGCGGACAATCAGGCGGATCAATTTCTGACCAGACGAACTGCCAAGCCCGCTATTTGGCGAGTTGGCAGATTCATCGGAACGAGAAACCACTTAGCTTAAACGTTGTCGAGTCATTGCAACAGGCTGACCAGCAACTCGCAGTACTGCTTCGCGACATTGCGAAACCGCGACAGCGTAATCCGCGGCCCATCCGGTATTCGACCAGACCTGTACGTCATAGTAGCCATCGAAGCCTGCCGTTTGGAAGGCTCGAATGATTTCTGTCAGCGGAATGACCCCATCTCCTGGGATGCAACGCTCGGCAGACGAATGCGGTGCGCGCTGGGCATCGCTGATTTGAACCACTCCGGTCATCGCTGCGAACTCTGGAATTCGCTCGATCAGGTTTGGTTCTTGCCAGGACTGATAGGCATCGAACGCCAAGCCAACGGCCGGATGGTTTCTCTCGCTCAAGACTTCCAGTGTTTCGTCCAATGTGTTCAGAAATGTCCACGACTTGGAGAAGTACTGATGCATCGGGAGCACGCACAATCGCACTCCACGTGATCCCGCGAAATCTGCCAGTTCGTCCAAAGCAACACCCAGGATGCGACGGCTGTGGCGAACCGTATGCCCGTTGCGAGGGCCGCTGACCACGATCAGATTTTCTGCGCCCAGCAGTTCCGCATCCTTGATGGCATCGCGAGCATCCGCGATGGCGTCGTCAAAGCTTAACCCGTTTGTGCCGGTGAAGCCGCCGACGAATGACAGCGACGACACCGCCAGGCCAGCGTCTCGAATAAGATCCGCGGCAAGTTCTTCGCCGATCTCGGCAATCTTGGGACGCCACAATCCAATCGCATCGTAGTTGGATTTTTTCAGCTCCAGAACTTCTTCAACCAAAGACCATCGCAATGTGGTGAGATGGTTGAAAGAGGTTCGGATGTTCACTGCGGAGGCCACAATGGGCTGACCGCTCTGCACTGCACTCGCTTGTGGGGGACGTTGGGATACACGACCCACACTTTGCGGCAGAGAAGGTTTATTCACTCTTGCGTTACCTCAAATGCGACATGCTCGGAAGGGAGCGGCAAATCGAATCAACTGGACACGCAGACGGGTTCGACCTGAAGGGGGCAGATTGTGCGCGAGTCACACACAATTGCCAAGAGCAGAGACGATGTTTCGTTCATTCTGTTCTTCAATTTAATTTTTTTGACAGTCGTCTCATCGTGTCGAATGCACGACCAACAGATCATCCACCACGTGATCATTGAAGTGAGCACGGATGCTCGGCAACCATTTGTTTGCTAAGCAATCCATCTCATGTGGCACGCGGCAGACCATTCATGCCGCGCTTGGCACATCAGTCACTTCAGCCACGTGCCGTGATCTGCACTGAAGGGTCATCGGCGATGTTGACCCAGACATGCACATGCGGCATGCCACGGTAGTGCCAGACGAACGCGGGCCCTTCCAGTCGCCAGTTGTCCCACTCGCCATCGTCTCCAAGATCGACGTTGCCTGCGGCATCGGTCTTATGGAACGCCAGGCGACACTTATCGAGGCCGCCTTGAGCTGCCAGGCACTTGCGGACTTCATCCTGATCGGCCGTTCGATAGGGCTCAATCAGCGTTGCCAGAACTTTCTGCATGTGTTCCTTCTGGTCGGAAGAGAGATCGCCGACCAGGATTCCCGAAGGCTTCCCATCGGGACCGCCAAAGTGGACCTTGGCCTCCGCGGGTGCCCGGTCCAACAAGGCTTGCACTCGCTGCTTGCCGTCGAGCATTTTGAAGAGAGCATTGGCCGATTGAGCCTGATGCCAATAGACATTGCCGGGATGTCGGACTTCTTCATTGAAGCCCGAGGCGGCATGGCCGTAGAAGATGGGGCCACCGAACGCGGCGTGATCGACACTGTTGCCGTCACAGCGAATCGTCAAGTGACGACCCGTCATCACGAACTCGAACTTGTCAGTGCCGGGTGTTCCGAAGATCGCGATGGACTGCTCTTTGCCGTATCCGCCCGCATCATCCTGCAACTGTTTCTTGATGCGGTCATGCCAGTCTGGATTGTACAGCCCCCAGAACAAGGCTTCGATGATGTCTTGCTGGTCCTTGTTGAAGAAGCCACCGGCAATGCGCTGATCGGTGATGTTCCAGTTATTGGAGACATGCATGCGCAACAGGCCGCGATCGTCTTTGTAGTCCCAGTCAAAGCAGACTTCTTCTTTTTGCTTGGGAGTCAATGAATCATGCAGCTTCTTCACCAAGGTTTCCGAAGGAGCCTTGGCGGGTTCTTCTGCGCGAGCCACTGCAGGTAGAACAGCGACCGCAGCCGCGATGCTACCGGCAGCTTGAACGAAGCGACGACGTGACAACACTTCGCCATCGGTTGATTCACAATCACGACAATGGTCCATGACGGACTCCTCGGAACAATCAAACAGACGAACACCAAGTCAACCAGTATGCCGACGACCGCATGAAATGCAAATATCGCTGCGCCCAATGTCAAACATTGATCAACAGCACCACTTGACACGAAGCAGTATAGTCCCTCCACCTTCGTTTAACCGCGCGGGCATCGCCCCGCGCGTTCTTCGACTGATAGGCCCTCGTCGAAGTGTCGAGTCAACGAAAAAACGGATGCCTTGCGGCATCCGTTTCGATTGAGCATCGCGACGACCAGCATCAACTACTTTGGCATCGGCAGCACGATGAGTGCGTTCTCGGCAAAGGTCGCCTGGCCGTCTTTACCGTTGATCCGGTATTGAACCTTCAATTGCTTGACCGTGTTCGGAGCAGGGTCCCCACCAAAGGCTTCGTTGTAGCCCGACTGTGGCAGAGAAACTAACTGGAAATCACTCGCCTGCTTCTGCAGGGTCTCGGTGACATCCTTCTGTGTTGGTCCCGCTCCATATTCCGCTTTCACGATCTCCAGCTTGACCTTACCCAAGCCACCTTTGCTCAGCAACTCGGCGACTTCATCGCCCTTGGTGTTCAGCTTTTGAGCGATGGCCATCACGGCTTGAGTTCCGTCGTCTTTCAATTCGGGGACATCTTGAATCATCTTGAGCGCCATCTTCAACGTATCGATGCTGGGATAGCGTTTCAGGATGTCGAACATCAGTTTTTGTTCGGTGACGTTGCGGCAAGCTGCTAGCGCCTGCTCGCACATGGCCAGTCGTTCGGGCTCTGGCATCACGAATTGACGAGCGATGCGGATGTAACCACGAATCGCACGCGCCTTGTATTTTTCATCAGGAGCGGTCTTCGTCAAATCCAGCAGGACTGGAGCAGCATCAATGGTCATCCACTCGCCGAGCAGCTTGCTGGCGGCATCTTGAAGTTCTGGTTCGGGACTCTTCGCACTCGCGCCGATCGTTTGCAGAGCCTTCGTCCCACCCACCGCTCCTAAGATCTGCAGCAATGCCGTCTGCGAAGAAGTCTCTGATTTGGCCAATGCCTTCGACAAGTCTTCGGCACAGACTTCGCGGTCCGGCATCCGAATACACGCCGCCATCAATGCTTGTTTGGCAACGGCTTCGTCTTCCGTATGCTTTGGCGAGACGAACTGAGTAATCAAGATTGACAAGTTCTTCGGCGGCACGGTCGCCCCCAATGCAGCCAGAGCGGCACTGCGAACATTCTTGTCGGAGTTGTCCAACGCCTTCTGCAGTTCTGGAATGGCACTGATCCGACGTTTGCCGACAAGCTCGATCAGCAGCGGATACGATTTGCCTTCGGCTTTAGCAAGTCGTGTAACAATCTCTTTGTCGACGCTGGCACCCGGCAAGTCGCTCAATGCTTCCTTGGCAGCGACCGCCACTTCAATGTCTGATTCAACTCCCGCTTGCAGCAGGGGGGCCAGGCACGTGTCGTTGCCGACTCGTCCCAAAGCACCAATGGCTGCCAATCGCACCGGCTTCGGACCATGTGCAGCGGCTTTGATCACGGCAGGCAGAACCACCGTCTCTTTACGATCAGCCATCGCATGGATCACCAGAGCGGCACGTTCGGGTACTGCCTTCGAAAGTTCGGTAGCCAAGGCCTTATCGATCTGACTGCCGGGAAATTCGCGGGCGGTGCTCAAGCCAATCTGGAACAGAGTCAGTTCCTTCGAATTCAACTGCTCGATCAACAACGCAATCCCGGCATCGGACTTTCGAGCGAGGATCGCCCCACGGGTGGCTTCCAGAATGCGCTGCCGAGGAACGTCCGCTTTGCGAACGTCGTCATATAGCGCGACGGCCGCGTCGTGATCGTCTGCCAGAAAGAATCGTTCGGCACACAACACAGCTCCTTCTGCAATGGCAGAACGAATCTCAGCGGAAGAAGTCGCCAGTAGTGGACGCAGTGCCTTGGCGGCTGCGGGATTGCCGATCCGTCCCAAGGCGACAGCGGCAGCCGATGCGACTTCGGCATCGGGATCTTGTAGGCGGGTGATCAGCAGATCGACCGCTTCCGCGTCACGACCGACGCCGATCGAGTTAATCGTTCCGACCAGCAGGCGACCAGTCAGTGAGTTTGTCGCATGCCGCAACGCGGCCTTGGCTTCAGGGCCGGGAATGGCTTCTAAAGCGATTCGCGCCCACGACGAGAGTTGTTCATTTTCCAGCAGCCGTGCCAATTGAGGAACCGCAGCCGCGGAGCCGTGAATCGCGAGCAGCTTGCAGGTAATCGCCTTTTCAGCGCCTGGTGAATCTGATTCGAGGACGGCGAGCAGTTCGCGTTCTTTGTCGGGCGAAGCGTTTCGATCATCAGCATAGGCACAGGTCGAGGCCGTCAGCAACATCGTCAGCAGACAGACGGACCCGAATGGAATTCGAGAGAGAAGCATGGTTGTTGGTCCGGAAGGGGGGGTGGGAGGGCGAGGCTCCTGCCGAGCCGCGCATGTTATTGTGAGTCCATCGACAGGCGCGGCTCGGCTGGAGCCTCGCCCTCCCAAATA
>JAQGHU010000022.1 GCA_028291515.1 Schlesneria sp. | reverse complement strand
CGACCACGGTTGTTTCCACCTTCCAGGACATCGCATGGCCTCCGCTTTCGAAATGCCACACGATAGCCCGATGGTGTCACCCATGTCTCCGAACACCTGTTACCGATGTCTCCAGTCTATACAGCTTCAGACAAGCAGTAGCCATCGCCACACGAGACTTCGAAGTTCGCATCCCCTCTGCCTCTTTCAACTGTCTGCCAGATTCCATGAGGACTCGATAGGTCCTTGAGGAAGGCGATTTCGTCAAGGTTCATGCACCGTCAGCACTGCTTGTCCGAAACGGCCGAGCAGAGGCACGGCACATCGACTTCCGGAGGTGTCGCAGTGCCACCCGCCAGAATCACAGCTATGTAACGATTCGACATCTCTTGAGGATTTCAAGAAGCGAATTGTGCCGTGGGCTCAAAAGTGGTTGAAAAAACGGTGTTGCGGATCTTCCGCCTGCATTGCAGTGAGGTATCAGGAATGGCAGAGCTATATTTAGAGGAAGATGGCATTGTCTCCTTGTGGATAGGCCAAAGACAGGTTGCTTCAGGGTCAAATTTCCTTCGAGATCAATTCGGCATTGATTTCTATGATCCCGATAATCAAGAGTGTATCGTTGAGGATTCTGTCACTTCTATTGCTGACCTGATTTCGCAGCTATCGTATTCGGAGTCTTTTCAAGGCGATGCCGTTGAGGCAGCGGAGCGACTTGGAATAACGTCCGGCATTTGGGTCATGGGGCAATACGATTATGCCTACGATCTATTAGCAGCTGGAGTGACCGCAGTTCCAGTAGAACCGGTGTTTATCGGAAAATTCAATTGGCACGAATAAGGCTCGGAAAAGGAGACAGGTCGGACAGGTCAATATTGGATCTGTCCTTCTTCCTCCGGACCGTTGACGGCGAACAGCAGCGAGGGGGCCAATGCCGACCATCATCTGGACGAACAGTTCGTCGACGGGACCTTGGATCACCTGACGGAATGGACCCAGCGCTCGGGGGCGGGTTCGTCGTCGAATCTATCCGACTTCGTGTACGAGGTGAATGGGAACCACATCGAATCGGTGCAGCAGACCTCGCAGGCGACGACGCTTTATCCGAGTGCGACATCCCGCGTGTACGACGTGCATGCGGCGTACGGTTCGGCGGCGCGCCAGGGCCTGACGGTGTTCACCGGGTATTTGCGGGATACCGCACGGGGCTACCAGTCCACCTACACGGATGACACCCATTACAACACCGATAAAACATACGAAGACATCTGGGTCAGCTCGGCGGGGGACAACAGTGTCCACCAGACTCGCAGCTACGGGTGGTCGAATTCGCGAACGACGACGTCTCACGACCCCTACGGCTACGGGGACTCCTCGTACACGGAGAATTCCAGCTACGAAGAAGGTCCGCTGTCGTACGACTACCAGGTCGGCCCTGACCAAATCGTCAACCTGCTGCTGACTCCCTTGAGCGCGAATTACCGGGAAGTCGCACAGGGCGTCACCCCGCCCCTGACCGGACCGGTCCCTCAGGTGGTCGGCGAAGCCGTGGCCTATCTCGGTCAGGGCGTCGTGATCGGCGAACTGAAAGAACCGACAGAAGAGCCGGCCTCCGCCTGGACCCCGGAGAATGGCACCCCCACCAGGGTTACCACACCGATCATCGACGGCAACCCCAACCTCACCACGCTGGAATATGTGCCTGAACGAGATGGATCACCCGAGAATGATCTCGTCTACCGAGGCGGCGGAGGCATTCAACTGCTGGGAACCCCCACTTCCGGGACGGGCACCGGTGACAACAGTGCTGATCCCGAAAACTGGTCGATCGCCAAAAAGCAACAATTCTGGGACCTCCAACAGCGCAGGCACATCGCTGTCGGAGGTCTGCTCGCGGAGACTCAAAAGCTGGCAGCGTACAACAGCAGTTGGGCAAGTTGGAATCCGTTCAGCAGCGGCACCCAGCCGATCCAGGAAAGAATCGCAGCTCTGAAAGCGGAGATTGAAGCGATTGATCAAGAGTATGTGCAACTGCTCGGTATCGATCCCGCAGACCCGCTCCTCGTGGCGGGCGACGCGGCCTTGCAGTGGAGCTACGGGTACAAGTTCTATAAATCGTTGGAATATGCTTACCAGAACGGCCTGTTCAGTGGGGAATTGCAAACTCAAGTGAAGGATCTGCTAGAGACACTGCAAGATCCGCAAGCGCTGTCGCAGTTCATCTTGATGATGGGCGGATTGATGGTCGCGAAAAAGGCGGCGTGCAAAGCGGGCCTGTCACCGGTCGTTGCCGCACTGTTCACTGCCAAAGAAGCGGCCGACGTGGCGCTAACCTTGTCGGCCGTGAAGTCGGAACTGGACGGCATCACCTTCGAGAAAGAAGTTTCCAACGCAGCACCGCACATGGTGAGTTTGGTCACCGAGATGGCGAAACAGATTGCCATGGCAGAACTGATCAAGCTGCTGAAATGTTTCCCGGCGGGAACGCAGGTGGTCGTCGCGCAGACTTCAGAGCCAGGAGGTCCGATCCGCTACCAAAAGGTGGCCATCGAGACACTGAAAAAGGGCGATCTCGTTCTCGCTCGCGAAGAGTTTGGCTCGATTGTCAAACTGCAACAGATCGAGGAGACATTCCAGCGAGTCTCGGATCATCTGCGGGTGCTGACGTTTACCGACTCGAGTGGAGCGACGCACACCCTCAAGACGACTGATGAACATCCTTTCTGGATTGGAGGACAAAATCGCTTCGTCAACGCCAGCGAACTCGAACTCGGGGACGCTGTCGTCGGTCCACTGGAGGAAATGCAGGTCCTCACCGGTAGCAGTCGTGAGATGCACCTCTTCGGGATTCCCGTCTACAACTTCCGCGTCGCCGAATTCCATACGTATTTTGTCTCAGCGACCGCAGACTTCTCGCCGTTGCTCGTACATAATGCCACATACGTTGATGGGAAAGCGGATCCAGGCACAACGCGTCGTGCGCCGCCTGCACCAGATAATTATCGAGGAAGATTGAATGCCGAACGGGCTGCTCAAGGTAAGCCGCGACTTCCTGAGGATTATGACTCCCATCATAGAATCCCGCAGGAGTATATGGATCATCCCGACTTTAAGGATTTCGACTTCCATCAACCTAGCAACCAGCAGGGCGTTCGAGGTAGCAGGCCGAATGCAGGAACGGGAATCGTGACAAATACGCATCAACTTATCACAAATGAATGGGCGGAGTTTCGGCGACTAAACCCGAATGCGACACGCGCACAAATCGAAGCTTTTGCTAAACAGATTGATGCCCAATACGCCCAACACTGGTTTCAATAGGTGGAGTTGCCGTGCGATGACAGTCTCAGAATCAATCCAGCGGATGACTAACAAGTTGGTCGAATTGTACAAGATCGACTTTGGCTATCCATTAGGTGAAAATGTCATTCGAAAGGTGGATCGCCGCAACGGGATTCCGTCGGCGTTCGTGTCGACGAATGGATCAACTTGGTTGAACGAGTTGTACTCTGCATGTGACGGAATTAGCTTTCCCGACGTTCATGTTGGATATTTCTTGAAGCCTATTGAGAGGGTAATATCTTTTGATCGCTCATCGGAACCGACTACCGTCGTCTTAGACCATGAATTTAGCGTATTGCCATTTGGTTCAACCGGTGGGGGTGGGCTGTTCGTAGTTGGATGCGACTTGGGAAATGTCATGCTACTACCCCCAGGACCTTTGCATGATGGACGATACTGCGGAATTGGCCAAAATGTGAAGCACGTCGCTGCGACAGTTCCGATTTTTGTAGACCTTCTCTCGTCCGACTTATCTGCGTTCGTCAACGATGATCGAGACCACATCTACATCGCTTGAGAAGCAATGATTGTTGAACGAACTCGACGATACCGTCGGAGGAATGGGCCAATAGCTTCTAAAGAAATGGAAGCTAGAACGCTCGGGAAAAGACGCCGTTCAGGCCAACATGGCGCACCTTACAACCGAGCAGCTACCGAACTTCAACAATTGACAAAAGAGAAGGGTCTACTCCCGGAACTGCGCGACCAACTTCTGAGGATGGCGTAAGAGTTTCGGCAACACGAAAGAGAAATACCTCATTTGATGCAATAGTGCTTACTGTGTAATAACACACCGTTGTTGATGTATATTGTATGTCCTCTTTTATTGACGACTTGAGTCTGTTCTGTGAAGTGTCCGAAACGGACCAAGCAGAAATGCTTCAGGAAATACTGAATCGTGCTACAGCAGCTTATGGCAATGATGATTCAGCCAGCTTGCACTTGGTAAGAGGATATGCGGCATACCATTTTCCCGAGCTTATCCAAGATTCACTGGACGTTGAGGCCGAACTGAATGCAGTATTATCAGAGCGACCGGACGACACGACGGCGAGATTCTACTTGGCATGTCATTTGTTTGACATCGGCGATGTTCGAAAGGCGCACGAACAATTTACGTTGCTAGATACATCGCAATTTGTAAAATCAGGGCAGACATGGCGATTATTTAAGATCGATGAGTTGATCTTATGCTGCGATGCACAACTCGAACAGTGTGATTGTTTTGTGACTAAATTGTCGCAACTCATTGATAGAATTGTTGCCACCAGCAGTGATAACATTCCAGCACCAATCGAAGTCGTGCGATGTTTTGAAACGTGCGGTCAGAGACTCTCCAAAACGCTTGGCATTGATGCCTATCGAGAATGTTTGTCGCTACTGCAGACATACATCACACATGCGGGAATGAGTGAAGAGTTTGAGAATCGCATGTCGCATCTCCGTATTGGGAACGGGAACCCAACGTAGTAGAACTGGTCTCAGCCGTGGGGTTGTGGCGATATTTCAGCGGCGGAATTCTATGGCTCGGAAGAGGCAGGCCCAATATTGGAACTGCCCACTTTTCGTTCCCATAAAGAAACGTCGGATGGTTCTATTTGGCACCACAATGAAGACATTGGATTGATGCAACTTGTGGATGCAAAAGTTCACAGTTCCTTCTGGCACAGAGGGGGGGCACTGAACCAATAGCAGGAGTCCAACGCGATGGAAATCATCAAGCGGCTAAGTGAAGTGGGGGCGTCTGAAGAGGCATTGCGACAATTGGAAGTGGCAGTTGGTTCGTCGCTGCCTACCGACTATCGACGCTTCATGACTGAGACTAATGGTGGACGACCGCAGCCGTCAGGGTTCATATTTTACAAGCCAAGTGGAAGGAGTGATTCATCTGTACGATACTTCCTGACGCTTAATGAACGTGAAGAGCGTTACAGTATTCAGGAATTCCTAAATCAATACGGTGAACGCTTTCCACAGAAAATGTTGCCGATTGCAAGCGATTCATTCGGCAACCTTGTACTTCTCGATGTGGGGGCAAAGTCTGTCGGGGCCGTATGCTTTTGGGATCATGAAAAGGAAAGCATGGATGAGCCGAATTGGGACAACATTTCAAACATTGCCCCATCATTTACAGATTTCGTGAATATCCTCGAATGACGAAACGTTGCCAATCGCTTGAGATATGTTCGATGGATGTCCCCCGACGTTCAACATGGGCTTCAGCGGGGACACTTTCTCGTTTACGTTGACGGCGAACAGCAGCGAGGGGGCCAATGCCGACCATCATCTGGCCGAAACCTACATTGACGGCACCCTGGATCACCTGACGGAATGGACCCAGCGCTCGGGTGCGGGTTCGTCGTCGAACACGTTGGATTAGTTATTGTCTTTGCAGGGTCTGCCTGATTCTAGTCGGCAATCAGCATCGAAAGAGAGTACCGATTGAAACGTGTCCTTAAGGGGGCGGTCGAGCTACTGAAAGATCAGGGCTTCGCCGCGTCGCGACGTGATCCGAAAGACTTCATTCGCCAGGTCGGCAACCAACTACACGGGATGTATTTCCTCTGCAATTCTTACGAATTGCGAGTCCGAGTTCAGTTTCATTACACCTTTCTGGAGACGTTCAACTTTGTCAGCCAGGAAGAGCCGTCCGTGCCATTGGCCGAGTTCCGATCGGTCGACTTCGTCTTCAACGCCGAATTGGCGGATTTTGAACGGCCCGTCGGACGCACGAGTTCGTGGGACAGTGAACGGAAGGAGTTTCGCGACTGGGACCCCACTTTTATCGAGTCGAAGGCGCAACTGGCGTTGGACGTCCTGCAGAGTGCCTCTATACGGTGGCAGGATCCGCTGGTCATCATGGATCAGTTGGTGCCAAAAATGTTCGAGTACCGTGTGCATAAGCTCGGTTTCGGACTACAAGACGGCCAGGATGCTCCTGTTGCAGGCTGGTTGTTTCGTCCCTGGTACGCAGAGGATCTGCAACTCTGTTGTCTCGCCGCGTCGATCGCGACGCGCTACGGATATGGGGAAACCTTGGTCCCCGAATATGAAAAAGCGTACCGCGACATGATTGCCATCTATGAGGCCAACGGATTGGGAACACCGACTTACATGGATCTGATTCGGCTGCGCCAAGATCACAACGGCTAGAGCACCCCACCGACACATCCGGCCCCTCATCGAGCGATCATTTCAACTACAACGCTGCGAGATCGCTATGGTGCCAACGTCGAATGACTCGCCGCGAGTCTACTTTTCCGTCGAGGAGTTCCGCGGCGACGAGCTCACAATCATCTGCGGGCTGCGAAGGTTGGAGCCTGATGAACCTCCCCACGCCCCCTTTGTGATGGCAGTCAGCTCGCAAGTAGCGGCCGAAATCAGCGACATTGTGGGACTCCATTTACAGTCTCCCAACTACCATGAGACCACGACCCGACTCGTGGGCATGATTGTCGGAACGGCGGATCCCATTGAAATACTTCGCGCCAACGAAGATGGTTCGCTGTCGCTGGACCGCGCTATCGACGAATCGATCTTGCGAGTGGAAATTGCCGGCCCCAAGGCCAGCCGAGCGGAACGGGAACAATTCGACAGCCGGATTCTGGTCTACCCACCGAGAGAGGTTCGAACGAGACCAAAGCCACGTCCTTGGTGGAAGCTGTGGTGAGTTGCCTTTGTCAGTGCGAGGTGACGTTGTCACCACGATCCTCACAGATTGTGGAATGCCATCACTGATCGTTTCTTCCCGCTACAACAATCGATTCGCAACTCTTCGCTGGCAGCGGACGCGTCGGCCACTGCGCGAAAGCCAGTGCCCAAGGTGCTCACCAAAGCTGCTGATGTCATTGCTGAACGCCGGAAGATCAAACAGCTGTCAAATATTTGGCACGACGGACATCAAGGGTTTGATTTTTTGGATCGCTGGCCCGAAAGGTCACCGACTATTCCTTCACCATGATGTCGTCATCGAACTGGTGATCACATGGGACAAGGAAGAACCGACCGTAGAACGAGACCGCTTCTGGAATTCCATCCAGTTCACGCGACAACAGTGATACTGTGACACTTGGATCCGATTCGTAGTCGTCGACATCAACGAAGTCCTCGTTCCATTGCAGCCGGGAGGTTGTGTCAGCAGCCCAGTGTGTGGCACGTCCCTGACGCTTTTAGGAATGGCGTGGTCTTCGCTTTCCTCACCACGCAATTCGAAGACTCCGGGACGCGCCACACGGACAGAGGTTGTGTCATGCAGCAGACGTCTGCTCTCTTCTTTGCGTCTTCGCGCCTTTGCGACTTCGCGTTGAAAACCCTGCCACGCAAACACAGCCGCGGAGTTGTGGCACCAGCCGGATTCTACGTCGCCAATCTCGCCAAGGGATTCGGCGAAGTCGATGTGCGAATAACCTCAAATGACGTTCGCCCAAGGCCTTGGCTACGAGAGGAATCAGTCCCAACAGCGTCAGCGCAGGTTGTGTCGGACTTAGCTCTTAGGGCCCGGCGCGAGGCGCCATCCTGTCCCGGCCGTATGCATTTCGCGGTTGAGTTCCCGAGAAGATTCTGTGACGGCGCGGCGAACAGTTTCCCAATCCCAGTCGTCGCCAACGATCGGAGTCTTGGGGAACAGGTGGTTGGCCAGGGCGATATCGGACAGAACACTGTCGTAAGAATGATCGGCGTCCAGGTAGATCAGGTCAGGCATGATTCCGCTATCGCTCACCTCGCATAATCCCGCATCGGTTGTGGCACGCACTGGAATGATGCGACCACGATAGGCCCAGCACGCAGAAAGGAATTCCTCATATAGTCGCTCCAATCGCGGGGCGAGATCCGGATTGGCGGCGTGTTCGGGGCTACCTTTCCAATGATCGATCGCAATGACTGTTGCCTGAGGCGCGCAATCCGCCAGAAAACGAGTCGACAGCCCCGTCCAGGATCCTAATTCGACGATCACACGCGTTTGCGGAGTGATTTGATCACGCAACATTTTTCGGACAGCGGGATAGAGCCAGCCGTCCTCGGCAGGAACCGTGATCTCCGGTCGTCGGTCGGGCCAGCGATGGCGACCTGAAAGCGCCAGTTTTGCGGCATTGAGTGCCGATTCGTCGTGTTGAATCGATTCGTTTGCCGGCGTTGCTTTGGCGTCAGGCATCAGGAAGGTGTAGTTCCCAAAGCGTTCTTTGTCGCTGCCGGCATCTTCCCACCCGAACGAGTAATTGCCGACATGCCAGAGCCGGACCTGTGTATCGAGCATGATTTTGAACCCGCTCTGCCGAGCCCGCTCGCAGAAGGCGTAGTCCTCGCCCAGATACCACTGACCGCTCTTGTGCGGAACCGGGAAGGGCATGAAATAGGGGAGCATCACCGATCCAAATTGCGCATTGCACTCCGGCAATTGACAATGTTTTTCGATGCCTTCGTAGAGGCTGCGATGCGAGTAGACAAAGCCAAAACCTGCATACAGAATTTCGGTCAATCCGCCAGCGGTGCCAAACGTAACCTTGTCGGTACCTGGCAGGAAACTGCAGGCAAATTCGCGACGGCTCTTTTTGGCATAGATGCCACAGACAAACGGCAACTGATGACGACGCAAACGCTCGACATCATTTGGATCAAACACGACATCCGAATCGATCCAGAAGAGCTCGTCAAAGCCTTCGCGCAAGGCATCCGTCGCCAGTTGGTTCCGGCCGACATCGATCTGCGAAAAGCCTCGCACTCGGCGGACTTCGTAGCCACGCTGTTCCAGAGTTCGCAACCCCGCCTCGCATCCCGGTTCGATCGAACCACCGACGGGCACCAACACGACACATTTTCCAGGCGAGTTATTCGTCAACGTTGGATCCGATCATTCAAATGGCGTCGCAGATCAGGGTGACTTCGCGGAATCCGTTGTACATCAAGGAGATCACTATATTCCGCCGCATTTTGTTCGCAACTATCGCCGCTACATCGGCTCCCTGCTGGATCACGATTGCGACAGTAGCGAATAAAGGGATCTATTTTGCAAACGCCGCCCGTTCTTTCGTTGCCCTTCACGGTCTGTAGAGGATTCTCCATTGCAGATTGTGTATTTGCCCACCCGAATTATGAAGCAATGATGATCGCATCTGGCAGGAGCCGATTGTATGAAACCGCAAATGGTGCTCGGCTTGGGCACGGGTTAATGTTGGTTAAGCGGACTCGCCGAGATCTTGAATCGACAGCCAGGTTGCGCGTTCACTTTCGACCAGCCTCCCCTGATGCCCTGGGCCAGACGACCCTAACGGAACATGCTGGCCGAACGATTGGCACGCATTCGCTCGACCGCCACCGCACCCGTTGTCGGTGATTGCTCATCGTCCTATCTCCCATATTGCCGAGAGATCCTTGAATCCGAACCTGACACTAAGTTGATCTGCCTGAAAAGGCCCCGCGATGAGATTGTGACGAACTTCATTCAATATCTGGATCGCAATTACGCGATGCCGATCAACCATTGGAGTCGCGAGCGGACAACGGGCTGGCATCACGATCCGATCTACACTCGGATGTTTCCCCAATATCAGACTGTTGATCGAGAGTCCGGAATTCGGCGGTATTGGGACGAGTACGATGAGACCAGTCGGCAGCTCGCGGAGCAGCTTCCGGATCGCTTTCGACTGTATGATCCGGAACCCGCGTTCGACACAGAATCGGGTTTGCGCGAGTTGTTGTCATTCGTCGGAATTCCGACCGAGCAGCAGGTGTTATGTACTGGACAGTGGAGAGCCTTGCTGGGACTCGACCCCGATCTAAAGCGCGACCGCAACCTCGCGCCGCGGTTCTCTTCCGATCCAATGGATCCTCGTCGCTGCGTGGTATTGATTCCGTTTCATACACAGATTGTTCCTTCATGCGAGGAATCGCTCAAGGAATTGGAGCGACGAGGTTACTGCGTGCGGCGCGTGGGCGGGTATGCAGCGATCGAATCAGACCGGACTCGATTGATCGTATTCGTTCGCACCAGCTTCCGATGGTGACAGGAATGTGTGCTCAAAAAGGTCGCCGGGCCATGGCCACCCATATCATTCCGGGAACGACGAGCATGGTCTTCGGCGAAGGGGGCGGACTGTACGAAGTGATGTTTGCCGGAACCGGCTTCCTACATGTGCGGCGCGAAGTTTATATGCGTGTCCTGGAACATCACCAGTTGCCGATCTGCTACGAGCATTTCAATTCGCCGACAATTCCATTCTTTCATCCCATCTTGTTGCCAACCGATGACGGAACCTGGTACCTGGCGGAAGAGATTCCCGCCCCTGCACAGCCAAGCTCGAGAACTCGTGCTGAATGTATCGGCGGAGGCTGGAGGCCGAACAGCGAGGCAATCGTGGCCAGTCGGTTCGGATGAGACTGAGAAAAGGGATGGCTTTTGTAGGGGACGTGGTCGTACGAAGTCTGCGACATATCAAACGCCTGAGGCATGGTTGATTCTTCGAGTTCGCGAGCAATGGTCAGGCGACGGTGAAGGTGAACGACCGGGGATTGGCCAGAGAATTGCCGGCGCGATCTGTCAAACCTGAATCGATATCGAATCGATAGTTGCCTGGCGCGAGCGGATTCTTAAGAATAATATGAACCGTAGAGCTATCAACATGCGTGACGAACTGAATCGGGATCGTTGTTCCTGCGTTGGGTCCACTTGTCAGCGTTAGCGTGTAATTCTTCTTCCGCAGCGCGGCGAGCTTCATCGGTTCCGTGAAATGCACATCAAATTCATCGGTTGTGGTCGGCACAGTCCCCGTGATGCTTAGCGATGAATGTGGCGGTGTGGTATCGGGCGGCGATACTGGTCGACCGATATGCAGCCGAAATACCGATTCGGGCAAATCAAAGAAGCTATTTCCTTCTGCGTTGCCCCAGGCATATTGCAAGCCGAACCGGTGGCTCAGTTCACTTTGACCATTCTGGTTAGCGGCGGGCAGCGAGAACTGCGCGACAGGCTGTTGCCCTGAGACATTGTTTGGATTATTGGAAAGCACATCTGCTGCTGTGCCATCTTCAATAAAGTAGAGGATGTAGTACGATCCGCCCGGGATGGTGACTTCCCCGTGAGGATGTCGGCCATCAGCGGATGTCAGTAGCACTTTGTGATTCGTGCTGGAAAGTGCGGCTTGCGCATAGCCCGCATCGCCTGGAGACAAACTGCCAATTTTCCCCGTCGCATCGTCGACGAGTACGATACCAATCTCACAGGAATGCCCGCGTTGCGCATAGATTCCTTGAGCGTCGATTGTGACGCTCTGGTCGGATTTCCCTGGAGTTTGAACAACCTGCGAAGTTATTTGCGACTGACTTTGAAGAAGTGCTTCGACGGCGGTGACGATTGGCGAAGCGCTCATCACGATTCGCACTTCCATC
Source organism: Schlesneria sp. (assembly GCA_028291515.1). Classification (GTDB taxonomy): domain Bacteria; phylum Planctomycetota; class Planctomycetia; order Planctomycetales; family Planctomycetaceae; genus Schlesneria. The sequence goes on along the minus strand of JAQGHU010000022.1, from coordinate 245,616 downwards.
ACTTCCACTGGAGGAAGTGGGTTGAGCCTCCTTCGAGGCTGATCGCTGTTTGATGGTCTGAATTGCTTAAGAAACGTGCCTATTAATCGCACAATCAATATCCCGCTGCAGCTATTCGGCTATACCCAAGTTACGACTGCTCCATAACGCACCTGAAGCTACTTCTTCGGAGACACCGCCGTCAAGGGGCCATCAAAACATCGCGCTATGGCGCTCAGAATGCGATTCGCAGAATCGTCAGACGCCCTAGAAACCCCCGACGCCGCACAAACGGCCTTTGCAATTGTGAAGGCGAACCGCGTAGATGACCAAAGACTCCGTGGAGCAGCGAGACAATCTTTGGATTGCCACTGTTCGTCATCTCATGCCGTGAGTAATGCTCCAATCGCCAAAACCGGTCGCTGTTTTTCTGAGGGCCAAAAGCAGCTACTAATCGGTGAATACTTGCCGTCGTGGCGAACTGAAATACCACAGACATGATCACGAGGACTTGCCGTACCTCGAGTTGGCCTTGAGCCACAGCCTGATTGATATCGACATCGATCGTTGCGACAGGCCGAATATCAGACGGGAGGAATTCTTCCGGTCGCAATCACTGCTCACCCGCTCGCCTTCGTCATCGTGATTGATCTCATCGGGAACATGGCGCAGCGTTTTCATATTTGCATCGGTCAACGGAGTCGCACTGCGACGATCATTCAATATGCAGCTTTGCATGGAGCCCCTACTTTGATGGAGATGTTCACGGTGCCGTTCTTCGGTCGCCCACATGCTTGTGCATCCGATTCTTCAGCCGATGCCTACAGCCTCCAGATACTGATTCGATTCGAGAATTCCGCCGGCTTAGGAATCTCAGGAGACATGATGTGTTCCATCAATCGCTCTGCAGTAATCTCGCGATGAAGGAAACTCTGATCCGATTCAAGCAGCGTGGGGCTCGTCATTGATTGACGACATCTGATCAATGATCGTCTTCTCGCCTGAACTCGTCAGACCCATATGCGTATGCTTGTATTTTTACGCAAGGACAAATGGCGCAAACGCCGCAACATTGCGCAAACACTTCGCCTGCGATCGCATCATCGGCATCGACTCCTTGGGGTCTCGAACTGTCTTCCCAGCGACCAGATCGATTAATCACCGATCAAGTGGCGCGAACCCAGTGCGCTCTCGATTACCAAGGCAATTAGGCTGCCTGCCTTACCAGCGCGGCCATCAAGAAGTTCAGATCAATGGACATCAACATCTGGTCTTTGACACCTGCAACAGTACGTCAAGATTTCAACCAGCATCGACCATCTACCGCGGCAAGCGGTCGATTACCCAAAATGATCGCCGACACGCATCGTTGATCGAGAGCACTATTCGTCGGCTTGTTCCGCAACTGCCTCATCATTGCCAGACAATGACTTCTCAAGGTGCTCGAAGGCCTAGCTCTGCCAGTGCAATTCGAGACGACCTTGAGATCACCTCAATTTGCATGCAGCCATGCAAACTTGGTAAGCGACTCACCGGTTAGCACCGTCACAGGCCATCCGATTGACTCAGCGAAGCCATCGCTCTCGAAGGCATGTCACTCACATTCGGACTTCCGAATTCCTTATCCTAACTCATCTTGCGAACAGCAATTATCAACAACCAGTAACGCGTACCCTTTGCATAGTTCCGAAGAAGTCTGGGAAAGACTCTGCGTCTTCCGGCATGTCGGGCACACCACTTGCCCCTCCGCAAAGCACACGTCGGCAAACCGAATTCATATTGAAAAGGGCTGATTCGGGGAGCCGAACCCAATACGTGCTTTCGATCCAACAATTGCAAATTGGACTGGAAGCGTTTCTCTTTGCCAGATCCTCCTTGATCTTCCCCAAGCTTTCCCACCAAGACGCTTTGATCGCGTTGGAACGGATACCAATGCCTATTCTTGCCTGCGAACCAGATGTCTACCCAGACGATCTGCTCAGCCATGAAGTCGAAACCGAATCGCGCTGGTTGGCGATCTATACTCGATCGCGCCAAGAGAAAGAGTTGATGCGACGACTGCGTTCGCTACGCATTTCATTCTACTGCCCGCTACTCCCTAACAGGTTTCGCTCGGCTGCCGGACGAGTACGAACATCGTATCTCCCCATGTTTGGAAACTACGTTTTCGTGCGATGCAACGCGGAAGAGAGGTATCAGGTTCTGCAGACAAACCTCGTCTCCCAGACGCTTGAGGTTGGAGACGGCGTTGAGCTGACCCGCGATCTTCGTCAGATCCAACAGCTGCTGCAACGCGGGGCTCCTTTGCAAGTCACCAATCGCCTGCAAGCGGGAACCCAAGTTCGAATCAAACACGGATCGCTTTCTGGCATTGAAGGCAGCATCTTGAAGCACCAGGGAGAAAGCTACTTGGTGGTCGCGGTCACTTTCCTGCAACAAGGGGCGATCGTGAAATTGCACGATGGCGACGTGGAATCTCTCTGCTAAAGCTCTCTAAACCAGCAATTAACGCAACAGTCGACAGTTCTTCGCTCGCCACAGTTACGAGGGGGACCTTCGAATACCAAGGATACAAGGCAACGTGCATTCGACGATAATGGCAAATACCCCCGACTTACTCGAAGGTGACGAGCCGGTTCTCCTTGTTCACGGAGGAACACCGGCGGCGCGCCAGCTTTTGATGCGTCATTTGAACTCTTTAGGAATTGCGTTCCGACTGGTCGACATCCCTTCACGAATTTCGATGCATTCGAGCCCCGCAGACCATGATCCCATCGAATTCATGCAGGACTTCAGCGTTCGCATGCGAAGTGTCACGCCAAAGGAACGAGCAGTTCTGGAGTCTGTGCTGACTGGGCAAACTAACAAATCAATTTCCGTGCAACTGAATCTCACCGAAAGAGCGATTGAGTTGCGTAAAGCCTCCCTCATGAAAAAACTCAGCGCTCGATCGCATACTGAACTCGTCCGTCGCATCACCAGATATGAAACGCTTAAGCAACATCTGTTCCGTCAAATTGAGATCGCGCCCGGACAATTGCCATCTCGGTGAAACACCAGCGCTCGCTGGCATCGGTGTCTGTGACAAATGTTCCTACGTAATATAGTTTTCATGAGCATACTCGCCTACTTGATGATGACAAATGTTCCGCCAGGCAATTGGCTGCGGGCGATCTATTCTATACCCCAACTTGTCGGCCGCTCATTTGAAAATGAAATCGTCATTCCAAAGACTCACTTAACCGTTTCCAGACGCCATTTGAGGATCTGGTCGAATGGCGACGCGATCCTGGCGCGAGACCTTGACTCGACGGGTGGCACTCGCCTCAACGGAGTCCTGTTGACACCAAACTGCGACACTCAGGTTGTGTTCGGTGATCGACTGGCCCTTGCCGATGTCGAGTTGATTGTCGTCTCCCCGGATGCTGAGATCCTGCAGCATGCATTCACCGAGATAGACACTTCATCGGAGACGGCATCGAGCATCATTCTGGCCGGCACGGAAAAGGGTGCCTCGCTCGATGCGCGGCGACTTCGACAGCTTAGCCCGGCGGAATTACAAATCAGTTTCTGGGTCTCGCGAGGGCTGACATCCTGCAAAGAGATTGCAGCACAACTGTTTCGCAGCCCTCACACCATCCGCACTCAAATGAACAGCATTTATCGCAAATTGCATGTTCATTCGCGCGAAGAGTTGCTTGCCTGGTTGAAGCGACATGAATTATCCTGGGCCATGAAACCCCGTCAGAATACAGACAGTATTCACGACGAAGAGTGCGCCGCCGCCGCTGATTTCGATGCCGAAGAACTCGGCGCGATCGACGGTTGATACTTGCGCGCAGTGAGCGTGTTACCAACACCACCGCCCGCGACGTTTTTGTGCGGACTCCGCATCAACCATTGCCTAGGTTTGGCAAGCGATGCACGAAGGCTTTTGTCGGCGCGAACTGCGTCGAGATGAAGACATCACACTCCACACCCGGAAGAGTCGTTGATGCATTGATGTCGTTGGATAACCGAAGAAAGACGACATACGCTGAAGAGCGTAAACAACGCCGGAAACTACTCGTCTTCGAATTTTGGCTGGATACGCCAATATAGTCTCGATAGTGTAGCCCGCACAAACGCACTATTAGTTTCACTACTATTCAACGTATTCTTGTCTGTTCATTTCAATTTGCAGTTTGATTGCGGCAGCGATGCGGCTAACCGGGTCTCTGTCGCAATAGTTAGTCGGAAGGTGCATGCCACCCAAAGGAACGGAGTCCGCGCCGAAGTGCGGCAGACGGCACTTTTGATGTGTTGTCAAAGCTTTCACTTCGCGGAAGCAAATTTAAACACTTCGCACGAGGCTTGTCACAACGGAGGTCGCCATTGTGAATCACACTCTCACACGTCCGAACGAATCGCTTGTCAGCAGCAGCTTGTTGGAGCAACTTTCCTCAGCAGGACAGCAGCATCTGCTGCGCTTCTGGGGAGAACTCTCGGATGACTCACGCCGCGAGCTGGTCCAGCAACTATCCTGTGTGGACTGGGACCAGATTGGAAAACTAGCTGAATCAAAGAGTTCGTCTCAGGCTAGTTGCGCAGTGACTCGCCCTGTGCCACCCAATCGCGTTGTCCGCACTGTGCGCACTTCACAAGAACGAGATCAGCATGACATAGCTCGAGCATTAGGGGCGGAAGTCCTGAGCGCTGGTCGCGTCGCTGTGATTCTTGTTGCGGGTGGACAGGGAACCCGCCTGGGATTTCCACAGCCCAAGGGGATGTATCCGATTGGTCCTGTCACAGGAAAGTCCCTGTTTCAAGTATTGGCCGAGAAGGTCGTAGCCACTTCCCATCGCTATCAAACGACGATCCCGTATTTGGTCATGACCAGCGATTCCACGCACGAAGCCACCGTCAAATGGTTTGCTGAGAATGGTTACTTTGGACTGGATCCCGTGGATGTGTACTTCTTCCAGCAAGGCTGCCTGCCTGTTGTGGATTCCCAAACGGGCAAGATCCTGCTGGCGGACAAGGGGCGGGTCTGCATGAGCGCCGACGGTCACGGTGGAGTGCTCTCGGCGATCAAACGAGCGGGACTGTTTGAGGAACTCCGTAGCCGGGGTGTCGACTTTCTCTTCTATCATCAAGTAGATAACCCCCTCGTTCGTGTTTGCGATCCCGCGTTTCTGGGGTATCACGTTCTGCATGAATCCGAAGCTTCGACCAAGGTCGTTGCAAAACGAGCAGCTACCGAAAAGGTGGGGGTTCTGGTCGAAATCGACGGCAGGACCGAAATCATTGAATACTCTGATCTGCCCGCCGATTTGTCTTCCGCGTGCAATGCAGATGGGTCACTTCAGTTTTGGGCCGGCAATACGGCGATTCATATTTTCAATCGGTCGTTCCTGGAATTCGTCGCTGCCGAAGGGGGCGAACTTCCCTGGCATGCGGCCCAGAAGAAAACTCCATTCGTCGATGATCGGGGTCAGTTGGTTCAGCCCTCGTATGAAAACGGCTTGAAGTTCGAGCGGTTTATCTTCGATGCACTGCCACTTGCGGATCACGCACTGATCGTGGAAACCGAACGAGCCGAGGAGTTTGCACCGCTCAAAGGTCAGGAGGGCGAATCATCTCCCGCGTCAGTCAAACGGTGCATGGTGGAAGGGGCCATCGAGTGGCTGAAGGCGGCTGGCCTGCAGGTTCCTAATGGTGTTCCGATCGAAATCAGTCCCTTGGCCGCGCTTGGACCAGACGACCTGATCGGATTGCCTGCCGACGAACTGCGATCTGAGCTACCGGTTTACATAGCAGCGAAGACCGACGTGAATTATTTCGAAGTTCCACCCAGCGTCGAACAAGCCTATCCACGCACGGTGCCACGGTGACGATGCCGGGACATCAAAGGTGCCTTCCGGGAACGCTGGACGTTCCTGGATCAATGCTCAATCCACAGAAAGAAACGCAAAACACCATGGATGGAATCGCTCTGATCGAAGTGGCCAGCACTCCAGCACACACAGTAAGCCAATTGCCAGCGGAGGTGAGGGTCGTCGCCAGGATCGAGAACAACTGATTCTCTGGTAACGCCTCATGATTCAGGGTATTGCCGCTTTCCAACTGTTAACTCGAGTTATTCTATGATCAAAGAATCTTCGGATCGTATTGCCGTGGTCGGGACCGCCTTCCAGCGAACACTGCTTCCGGCCCAATATCGTCAGCTTCCCCGCCTGGACCGAGCTCATGCCGCGTCGTTGGCACGATCATGTCGCTTAAGGGCAAACGCAGGGCACGGGTCGAGAGAACTGGCGAATAGAGCACTGCTGCAATCGTTACTGACATCTCTGCCGCTGTTGATTGCCGACTTTGTCACTCTCTGGCTGTTGCTGTTTGGCGTCGCAACCGTCATCGAACGTCTCTTTAGTTTGCCGCACAACTTGGTCACGCGAGAAACGGCGCTGGTTGCTTCTCTGTTGCTGGCACCGATTGCACGACTGGCGAATCTGTATCCGGCGCTGGGAACGAGTCCTGCGGTCGAATTTCGCCAGTTGGTTCAGTCTGCGGCGACGGCGCTCTGCATCTTCACCGGCATCGGAATTGTGGCCAGCCCAGTCAACTGGACCTATTTTGTCGCGGCATCCTGCACCACCCTGCTACTTGCGGTACCAGTTCTTCCAGCAGCCCGATTCACCGCCCGTTGCATCGCCTCCCGCTGTTCGTGGTGGGGAGCCCCCGTCTTGATCTATGCTCCCTCCGATATCGCCGCCGAACTCTTCCGCCGCCTGACATTCATGCGAGATCGCGGTTTGAAACCAGCCGGTGTCTTACTGTCCTCCGAGGACTACTGGACTCACGGTCGTCGACTCGAGGCGCTCGGAATTCCGGCCTGCGATGTCAGGAATGCACTCCAGTGCGCCCTCGAATCCAAAGCGACGTGGGTTCTGATTGGCAATGGTGGAAGCGGTGGCGAAGAACCCTGGAATAACTCACCTGAAGTCGATGCCGAGCTCAATACGATTCCGAATCGAGTTCTGCTTTCGTCCGGCGGCTTCGACTGCGGCATGTGGGACACCACTCATACCATCGGACCAGTTTGTGGGCTCTGGCTTTCCAATTCTCGCCATAGCCGTGCTCAGTCGTTCCTGAAGCGATCGATCGACATCACTGTGACTCTGACGGCGCTGCTGCTTGCATCCCCCGCCTTGCTGGCAATCGCCATTGCGATACGCCTCAGCTCACCGGGGCCGCTGTTCTATTCACAAAAGCGGATCGGCCTTGACGGAAAAACGTTCTCGGCCTGGAAGTTTCGCTCGATGGTTCCAGACGCCGAGAAGGTGTTGCAGCAATATCTCGACAGCGATCCGGAATTGCGAAGCGAATGGGAGACGACACATAAGTTGAAACGAGATCCTCGGGTCACCTGGATCGGTCGCCTCCTCCGAACAACCAGCTTGGATGAACTCCCCCAGCTATGGAACATCCTCTGCGGTGACATGGGTCTGGTCGGACCGCGACCAATCGTCAATTCGCCCAATTACGATGGTGCGTACGTCAATGACTATCCGCAGGAATACGCGGCTTACATCACGATGCGCCCCGGACTGACAGGACTCTGGCAAGTGACCTGTCGCAACAGTGGCGTCTACGAGATGCGCATCTATTGGGACATGTACTACATTCGCAACTGGTCGCTGTGGCTCGACCTGTACATCATTCTTCGCACCATCAGGACAGTTTTGCTTCGAGAAGGCGCGGCGTAACTGGCGACGACATCCAGCGTTATTTCCTGTATGCCACTTCAAGCTCAGAACGTTACCTTGACGACATTTACCGAACCATCTGCCGCCCCCGCCAAGCTGTCGGACCCTGCTTTGAACGCAGTGCCCGATGGTGATCGCTTGGCACCACCTGCATCGCAGGCACCAGCCAAAAGCGACGAATACTTCGACAATTCTCATTGCAATCGAGACCTCGCCGGACGATCGATTCGTGGTGGCCTGGTCACTATGTGCTCGCAAGCGATCAAGCTCGTCCTCAAATTGACGACGACGGCGATCTTGGCGCGACTGCTCACACCCGAGGACTTTGGGATTGTCGCCATGGTCACCGTCATCACTGGGTTTGCGGAGTTGTTCAAGGATGCCGGACTTTCGACCGCGACAGTACAACGTCAGAACATCACTCAGGGACAGGTCAGTGCTCTCTTCTGGATCAATGTCGTCATCAGTTGTCTGATCGCTGCCCTGACGGCATTGATGGCCCCGGCAATTGCCTGGGTTTATCGAGAACCTCGGCTGTTGGCCGTCACACTTGTGCTTTCTGTCACCATCATCTTCGGTGGACTGGCGGTCCAGCATCAGGCACTTCTGCGACGTAATCTGCGTTTTAAAGAACTGGCGATCATTGAAGTCAGCAGCATGTTCCTGGGGCTTGTTGTTGCGGTCGTGATGGCCTACCTGAACTTCCACTATTGGGCGCTCATCGGCATGACCGCGATGACCGCCTTCGCAACTGCGGTATTAAGCACCATGATCAGCGGCTGGCGCCCAGGACTTCCTCGACGGAATACCGGCGTCCGGCCGATGCTGCGGTTCGGCGGTGGTTTAGCCGCATTCAATGTCCTGAGCTACGTCAATCGCAACGCCGACAACATGGTTGCGGGCATGGTACTGGGAAGCACGGCGTTGGGCCTTTATTCGCGGGCCTACACCCTGATGTTGATGCCTTTTTATCACATCAACACGCCGTTGACCGGGATTGTCGTCCCGACGCTAAGTCGCCTTCAATCGGAACCTCGCAAGTATGCGGCCGTCTATCTGGAGATGCTGGCTCTGCTGGCTTGCGTCAGCACTCCCATCGTCGCGCTGCTGTTCGTCGCTGCCGAGGATGTCATCGCGCTGTTCCTCGGCAGTGAATGGAAGCAGGCGGTACCACTCTTCCGATACCTCGCCCCAGCCGCTTTGTGCGGAACATTTAGCGTCGCACCTTATTGGCTGTGCGTCACTCTCGGTCGATCCAATATCTCGCTGCGTTGGGGACTGGTCTCTGCACCGGCGATGCTAGCGACCTTCATTGTGGGAGCTCAATTTGGAATCGAAGGACTGGCCATCGGCTTCAGCACCAGTTGGCTGTTTCTGCTTGTGCTGTTTATCTGGATGGCCTGCACGGACTCGCCGATTGCGCCTCGTCAGGTCTTGCTGACCGCCGCGCCGCCACTGTTGGCCTCAGTTGCCACCGCGGCTCTCTGCATGCTTCTGAATGGCAGCGGTTACACAGCGGTGTCGACACCGATTGTTGGCCTGGCGATCAACACCGCGATGTTCATCCCTGTGTACTGCGGTCTGATCTTCATGATGCCGTCCACACGAGCGACTGCTCGGAAAGCCATGCAGTTCGTTGCCAACGCGTTTCATCTCTCAACGCCATCAACCACAGTCCCGAGCACGATATGACAAGTTGCTTAGCGACATCAAACAAGAGTATCTCAGTGGTGCCTCTGGTGAGCGTGCTGATGCCCGCATACAACGCGGGCCAGTACCTTTTGCCAGCGATCCAAAGCGTTCTGGATCAGACATATTCCAACCTGGAATTAATCATTATCGATGACGGAAGCACTGACGGCTCGATCGATCGAGCCATGTCGGCCTTCCAGGATCCTCGCATCAGTTGGTATCGGCAGGCCAACAGCGGCAAGCCGATGGCAATGAATACGGCCATCGAATCAGCCCGAGGCGAATTCTATGTCCTTCAAGATGCAGATGACCTATCGCATCCGAATCGACTGACTTCACTCGTCGCCGCGATGCAGCAGCATCCCGATGTCGCCGCGGTTTTCTCGGGACACGACTTGATCATTCACAACCGCCGGGTGGCCCCGACATTCAGAGCCAAGAATGCCGATCGATGTCGCGAAGATATCGAGCAAGTGAAAATGCCGGCACATGATCCGACCGCGATGTATCGCATGTCCCTGGTCAAGAGCGTCCGCTATGCCCCGGAACTGCGCCTGGGCGAAGGGTATGATTACATCTTGCGCATCGGCGAGCAGCATCCGGTGATCGTGGTGGGGGAATGCTTGTATTCCTACCGCGTGCATTGGTCGTCGCTGACCAGAAGCGATCCGACCGGACGAGACCGCTTTGTCAGAGAAGTACAGCGCCGCGCATGCGAACGGCGGGGGATCGATTTTGAGAATTGGCTCGCTACGCACGCGCGAAGTCGCACCGGCCGATCACGCATGGACAATGGCGTGGCGGCTCACTTCGTCAAGAGTGTTCAAGATTTGAGAAATCATGGCCAACGTCTGGCCGCGTTGACGACCGGCCTGCGCTGCGTCCGACTCCAGCCGTTTGATTTTCAGTACCTCAAGGCCGCGATCTATTCCGTCAGTCCCGATTGGCTCCGCAGCCGAGTCAAGAGTTTCAGCGCTTAGACCTGCCTTCGCTAGTGAGTACCGTTCATGAACACTGACCAAGTCTGGATGCAAGAGACCACTCTACATCCATTGGCTGTCGTCATGGCAACGATCGCCGCAGGTTTTATCCTGTTCGGCAGTCGACCGCACGCGGTGACAGCCTATCTTGTGCTGGCCACCTGCGTCTCCAGCGCCCAGAACTTCAATTTGTTCGGGACGTCGTGTTATCTGCTCAGACTCCTCATCCTTTGTGGAGCTATTCGATGCGTCATCCGCAAGGATTGGAGCACGGTCGCCTGGGCGAAAATCGATTGGTGCGTGATCGCGTGGTCCGTCTTCGGAACACTCATCTATGTCGCCCAGAAAGGGGAACCCAGTGCGCTCACTTTCAAGGTCGGCACCCTGATCGATACCGCGGGGGCTTACTTTGTTTTCCGCGGACTGCTCCAGGGGCAGGAGGCTGTGTTTCAAGCCATTCGTTCGTTGGCTTTGATTGCGATTCCCGTCGCTGCGGGCTTCTCTTTTGAGTATGCGACCCGCGTGAATCTTTTCTCGATCTTTGGCGGTGTTCCGTTGATGACGGTGATCCGCGATGGCAAGCTTCGATGCCAAGGGGCGTTCTCACATCCCATTCTTGCCGGAGTTTTCTGGGCCGCGAACTTGCCTGCGTTCATCGCACTGATCATCACCGGCCGTGCCAAGATTGTGGGCTATCTCGGAGTCTTCGCCTCATTCGTCATCATCGCGGCCTGCTCATCGAGCACGCCGATCATGGGTGTAGCCTTTTCCATGATTGGCCTGGGATGTTTCGCGCTACGTCGACATATGCTCGCGGTCCGCATCGGGATCGTTGTGACTCTGTGCGTCTTGCACATGATGATGAAGGCTCCAGTCTGGCATCTACTTGCTCGAGCCGACATCGTGGGCGGGTCGACTGGGCACTATCGGTTTCTGCTGATCGACGCAACGATTCGCCATTTTGATGAATGGTGCATACTTGGCCTGGCGTCGAATCTGCACTGGGGCAAAGAGTACGGGCACTATCTGGGCGACATCACTAACCAGTACGTGCTGGAAGCGCTACGTGGCGGTGCGGTGACGTTGTCATTGTTTGTGGCGATCATCGCCCTGGCCTTCGGCATCATTGGCCGCCATCTGAAAGCCGTTCGCACGGCAAAGCAACAGTGGCTGGCCTGGTGCATTGGTACGTCTCTGTTCGTGCATCTGGCAAGCTTCACGGCCGTGTCCTATTTCGGGCAAATCGTGCTGATTTACAACATGCATATTGCGATGATCTGCGGCGCGGTCTGCATTGCCACCCGGCCACAGTATCGAATGATCGTGAAACAAGCCTTTATTGAAGGGCCGCCAAATGCCTGTCAGCAATAACCCCACGAAACGGCGACGTGGTCTGTTGAAGAGCCTCAACGGCCTGCTCTTCATCCAGCGGACGCTCAATCGTATCCGCTGGTGGATCAATACCCGCGTCTGGGGGATGGATATCGACATCAGTTCGGTCATTTCCCTGAGTGCCAAACTCGATCGCACTTACCCCAGCGGGATTCACATTGGCAGAGAGTCCTATATCGCTTTCGGTGCAGCAGTCCTGTCGCATGACATGTGCCGTCGACTGCGAACGGACACGTATATCGGTGATCAATGTTTCATCGGTGCTCGATCAATCATTTTACCGGGTGTAACGATTGGTGATGGCTCGATTGTTGCTGCTGGTTCCGTCGTCACGAAGGATGTCCCTTCCGCCTGTATCGTGGCCGGTAACCCCGCCAAGGTCATCCGGATTGGAATCGCGGTCGGCCGATTCGGAATCCTGCAAGACGCTCCGTCCGAAACACTGTCCGCGGGATCAATCCTGAGTTCGCGTCCGTCCGTGACATCAGCCACGGCCTAATCCATCACAAGCTTCGTCGCTGATTACTACGAATCTCCAACCGATCTGAAGGTTATCGAAGTTCCTGATCATGAGCTGCCTCCAAACAAGTCTTGATGCATCATCTTGCGGCGAACTTCACAACGACAAAGTCGCTGGCGAGGTCTCCGCGACGATGGATCGTCGTATGCAGGTCTCGATCGTGATCTGCACTCACAATCGTGCCGAAGATTTGCGGCTGACGCTCGACTCATTGGCTCAGACGGAAGTCCCAGAGCAGTGCGATGCGGAAGTCGTAATCGTGGACAATGGTTCAACGGACCACACTCGCCAGGTCGTCGACAATGCTCAGATCCCTGAGATGCGAGTCACCTACCTTTACGATGAATGGCCCAATAAATCGAACGCCCTGAATCGAGGGATCCGGGAGGCGAACGGATCCATCCTGATGCTGACCGATGACGATGTCCGTTTTCCCGCACAGTGGGTCGAGAAGATGTGTCGGCCCATTGCGGCCAACCTGGCCGACGCGACAGGGGGCGGAGTTCGGATTGCGCCGCATCTCCGCAGACGTTGGCTGTTGGAAGCCTTTCCATGTTTCTGTGCGGCGTTGGAATCGACCGAGAACCTGCAGACGCCAGTGTTGTTTGGTGCGAACATGGCTTTCTCTCGCAAGATCCTTGAAAAGGTTCCTGGCTTTGATGTGGCCCTGGGCCCCGGAGCACTGGGGAACTGCGAAGACTCGCTGTTCGTGATGCAGATGAGAGCAGCCGGCTATCGCCTGCAGATGGTCCACGATGCCTGGGTCGAACATTACTTCGACGCTGCTCGCCTGCAAGCCAAATCGATTATGAGAGCGGCTCGAAATCTGGGACGTTCAGAAGCTTATGTGCATCTCAAGTGGAAGCGAGGATCGCTGTTTTCGTGGCGGTGGGGTCGCGTGCTCCGCAAGACAGCGGCCTACACCGTCAAACGCCTATTGCGGCCAAAGGAATGGGCCTGTGAAGAATCCGCCCCCTATTGGGCGGTGGATGCGATTACTGCCTACTGGTTCTTGCGACAGTACTGTACGGAGCGACTGAAAAGACGCGTTCCAGCTGACCGAGCACTGGCACATGCCAGCGACTTGGCTCGCAAGATCGCCAGTAATCCGTCCAAGATACCAGCAGCAGCCAACGCATCACGATCGCTTTGACAACGGATTGATCATGACGGCCCTTCAGAGTTCTGACAGTAGTGAAATGACAAACATGATTGATGTCAGCATTTTGATCGTCTGCTACAAGGTGCGTCACCTGATCGCACAATGCCTGGAGGGCATTTACGCGCACACGAGTGGATGCACGTACGAAGTTCTGCTTGTCGATTGCTCCAACGATGGAGCCGTCGACCTGGTTCGATCCGAATTCTCCGATGTGCGTATTGTCGACAATTCCGAGAACCTGGGATTCGGACGAGGTAACAACCTGCTCGCGCAGCATGCCACGGGACGTTACCTGCTTCTACTCAACCCGGACACGATTGTTAGCGACAACGCAATTGGAAACCTCTACTCCACAGCGCTCGCTTTTCCGAAAGCAGGTGCGATTGGTGGACGATCGAGACTTCCCAACGGATCGCGCGATCTCGGCTGCCGACAAGTCATCCCAACTTTAGGTCGAATCGCAATCAGCGCGGTTGGCGGCTCATCACTGATCAGCGGCTGGCTTCCAGAAGAAGCCGACGAGGCACGTGAAGTCGAGACGCTTCACGGAGCGTTCATGATGGTGTCATCCGAAGCCTGGGCGACTGTCGACGGTTTTGATCCCAGTTTCTTTATGTACTCGGAAGAAATGGATCTGTGTCATCGACTGCGACAGCGTGGGTATTCCATCGTCATGACGCCGAAGGCGGAAATCATTCATCTGGTCGGTAGCGGTAAACAGTTCGACGCTCGTCGACAACAACTCATCGCGCAGGCTCGTATGCACTTCCTGCGGAAACATTGGTCCCCATTGGCTTCATTCACCGGGGCTTGTTTGCTCTGGGTGCACGCTTTCGTCAGATATTGCGCCGGCTTGTTGGGAAGCACCTTCTCGATGAAACAACGAGCGAAAGAGCTGCGCGATTGTTACGAAGGGATCGTCCTTCGCCCGTCACGGTGGTGGTGGGGTTTTCGCTCTGACTTACAAACGCATTCTTCAAACTGACATACCACGATCCCAGGATTCCTTACGAGTAGGCTGATGTCGACAACTCTAAAACTAGCGACGGTTGAGCCCGAACGCAGCACGACCAGTCCCGCAGACGGTCTGCGGCGGTCGCGGTTCGCGCCGCTGCTACGGTCGATCTACAAGCTACTCGGTTGTCATCGACGATGGACGATTGCACGGTTCATGCTGCTCCTGATCAATCGGCTGGAAGGTGGGGCGATGTTGTCGGCAACATCTCGTGAACTGATGTCGAAATACCATGAGGTCGAGATCGGGGCCTATAGCTACGGCGATTGTTTTGACCCTGCCACCATGCCGAAAGGGACGTTCATCGGCCGCTACGTTTCCATCGCGCGCGGAGTCCGCATGTTCATGCAGAACCACCCGATCGATCGACTTTCGACTCATCCCTTCTTCTACGAACAAGGCCTGAACAGTGCTGCGATCGTCGACGAACCGACTCAATTGGTGATCGGTCATGATGTCTGGATCGGCTGCAATGCCATCATCACTCCGGGATGCCGACGGGTCGGAAATGGGGCCGTCATTGGTGCCGGAGCTGTAGTCACGAAAGATGTCCCTGACTTTGCGATTGTCGCCGGGTCGCCAGCGAAAAGAATTCGAGACCGCTTTCCGATAGAAGTCCAACAGAGGTTGCTCGCAAACAAATGGTGGTTGTTACCGTCTGCAGAAGTCGAAGCACGCCGCGACGAATTGGATGGACTGCTCGTCGATTCGCACTGTAGCAGCGCAAACACCAACTGTCAGACACCAGTCGAGAATCCGCGGGTTCATGCGATGGTATTGCCATCGCCCCGATCCTGAAGTCGCATTTCGCAATTGTTCGCACATCGAGTCCAAGACCATGGTTTCAATTATCATCCCTGCGTGTAACGAAGAAGCGGTCATCGGGCGCACTTTGAGCAGCCTGCTGAAGGACGCTGATGGCTCTGACATGGAGATTATTGTTTGTTGCAACGGATGCCATGATCGCACGGCCGAGATCGCTCGCGCATTCGGTCCGACAGTTCGCGTCATCGAGACCTCAAAAGGATCGAAAACGTGGGCGCTCAATCTGGGTGATGCGGCCGCCCAGTCGTTCCCCAGGATCTATGTGGATGCAGATATCTCCTTGACATACGGAACGATCCAGAAAATCGTCGATGCCTTGTCGCAATCGGACACGCTGGCCGCGGCGCCCCGAATGAAAGTCGATCTTTCGCACCGATCCTGGGCGATCCGTGCTTTCTACGATGTCTGGCTGAAGACCCCCTATCACTTGCGTGGCATGATCGGATCTGGGGTGTATGCCTTGTCTCAACAGGGACGCAGTCGCTTTGGAACCTTCCCCGATGTCATCGCGGACGATGGTTTTGTTCGAGCGCACTTCAGCCCCGAAGAGCGTCAGATTCTGGACGACTGTGCTTTCACCGTATTGCCGCCGGCATCGATTGGCGCGCTGCTCAAAGTGAAGACTCGCGCGACGCTGGGAAACCGCGAACTCAGCCGGAAATATCCTGAATTGATGCAGCGCCTCAATGCGGCAGAAGGTCAGGATGACAAACGCTCCCCCTACTGGAAACTGGCGATGCAACCGCTGATCTGGCCCAAGTTGGGACTTTATGTTCTGGTCAAAGCAGTCGCTGAAATGCGAGCTCGCACCCAGCTCAAGAAACTAAGCACATACCGATGGGAGCGTGACGAGACTTCCCGCGTCTGAGACGCCGTCTGGTCGTTTTACCAACTTTGAAAAACACGTTAGGAATTGTCGTGAGCAGCTCTATTGCAAACTTGGACAGCGCCGACCTGCAGGAATCCCGTCCTGCGGAGGTCGGTCGTTCAAATAAAGGTCGCCGAAAGATCCTCGCAATCTCTTCGCGAGGCGGTCACTGGATTCAATTATTGAGACTTCGCCCAGCGTTTGAAGGCTCAGATGTCGTATTCGTGACAACGGAACCCGAGTACCGATCGATGGTCGATGGGGCTCGGTTTCGTGTGATCACCGAAGCAACACGGAACGAGAAGCTACGCATGCTGACGATGCTTCTGCAGATCTTTTGGATTGTCCTGCGAGAGCGACCAACTTCGGTCGTCACCACTGGCGCCGCCCCAGGCTACTTTGCAGTTCGGCTCGGCAAGCTACTCGGCGCGAAAACACTTTGGATCGATAGCATTGCGAATGCTGAAGAGTTGTCACTTTCGGGGCGTCTGGCATCGAAGCATGCCGACGTCACGTTGACTCAATGGAGTCATCTTGCAGCTCCGGGCATCGTTGGTCATTGCGGAGCAGTCATATGATATTTGTCACTGTCGGAAACATGGATCCGTTTGATCGATTGATCCGCGCTGTCGATCAATGGGTCTCGGAACGCTCGCTGACTGAGGATGTTTTTGCCCAGATCGGCAAGGGCGCCTATCACCCGCAGAACTGTAAGTATATCCCATTCTTGACACCCGCAGAATTCAAAAACAAATTTGCGAACGCACGGGTCGTTGTCTCGCATGCCGGAATGGGAACAATTATTACGTCGCTAGAAATGCGGAAGCCCATCGTCGTGATGCCCAAGCGTGCCAACTTGGGCGAGCAACGAAATGAACACCAATTGGCGACCGTTCGACACTTCCGCAGATCCAAACAGGTCCTGGTCGCAGACTCGGAACTGGAACTCGGCAGTGTCCTGGATCAAGTCCTGGCGACGGATGTTGATGACTCCGCGGAAGCCGGTGGTGAGGCCAGTTGGCCAGCTGACCCGGCGTTGATTCAATTCGTTCGTGCATTCGTGTCGTGATCGATTCGGAAAGTTCTTTCGGATAAGGAACAGGCTTTGAAACTTGTCGTCATCGGCACCGGCTACGTCGGACTCGTCACAGGCACCTGCTTTGCTGACAGCGGCAGCGAAGTGACCTGCGTCGATATTGATCCCGTGAAAATCCAGCAGCTCAGACGTGGTCAGATTCCGATCTACGAGCCAGGTCTCAGCGAAATGGTCATCCGGAACATCCAATCGGGGAGACTGCATTTCACCGTTGATGCCGCCGCCTCGGTCGCGAAAGCTCGGTGCGTCTTTGTGGCGGTCGGCACACCGCAGCGCGACGATGGATCGGCCGATTTGTCGATCCTGTGGAGTGCCTTGGAATCGATCGCACCACATCTGGCACCCGATGCAATCGTCGTCATCAAGAGCACTGTCCCAGTAGGAACGAATGCCAAGGCGGCACATTTTTTGGCCGAGTTAGTTGGTCGTCCTGTCGACGTGGCATCGAATCCAGAATTCCTGAAGGAGGGCTGCGCGATCGACGACTTCACCAAGCCCGACCGCGTGGTCGTGGGAGTCAGCCGACCGCAGGTGGCTGAAGTCTTGCGTGAACTGTATGCCCCATTTGTGCGAGCCGAGCATCCGTATCTGGTCTTGAACTGGGAAAGTTCGGAGATGACGAAGTACGTTGCCAATTGTCTACTGGCAATGAAGATCAGCTTCATCAATGAAATGGCCAACATCTGCGATCGCGTGGGTGCGGATATCAATCAGGTCCGAACGGGAATCGGTCACGACCAGCGAATCGGTTTCGCATTCCTCGCACCAGGTGTCGGCTACGGCGGGTCATGCTTCCCGAAGGATGTGCGGGCCCTGATGAACGTCGCTACCTCTCATGGATTGCTTCCGCGCATCCTGGAAGCGGTCGACGACGTGAACACCGCTCAAAAAGAGATCCTCTTCCAGAAGCTCAGCCAGCATTTCGGCGGAGAATTCTCCGGCCGGAAAGTGGCGGTGTGGGGGTTGGCCTTCAAACCACGAACCGACGACATTCGTGAAGCACCCGCCTTGGTGCTGATCGATCAACTCCTTGAAGCGGGTGCAGTCGTCCAGGTACATGACCCGGTTGCAATGACGAACGTGCAGAAACTCTATGGCGATCGATTGAGCTATAGCAGAGAGCCGTACAGCGCCCTGGATGGTGCTGAAGCACTGGCAATCGTGACGGAGTGGAATGAGTTTCGAACGCCCGACTTCGACAAAATGCGCAAGCGGATGCAGACCCCGGTCATCATCGACGGTCGCAACTTGTTCGATCCCGCGCGAATGCAAGAACTTGGCTTTCAATACTCTGGAATTGGTCTGGGAACAACGTCTAGCGACAGCGCTGACCATCAGATGTTGACATCGGTTTTATGAAAGGGTCGGACAGATGACCGAGACACGTCGCAAGGGAATCATTCTGGCCGGGGGCTCCGGCACCCGGCTGTATCCGGCAACGCATGTCGTCAGCAAGCAATTGCTGCCGATTTATGACAAGCCAATGATCTACTATCCGCTGTCGACTTTGATGTTGGCTGGGATGCGGTCGATCCTCATTATCAGCACGCCGCAGGATCTGCCGCTGTTTCAAAGGTTATTGGGCGATGGCTCTCAATGGGGCTTGAGCCTCTCTTATTCTGAACAACCGCGACCGGAAGGTCTGGCGCAAGCATTCCAGATTGGCGCTCCGTTCGTCGGCCTTGATCCATCGTGTCTGATCCTGGGTGACAACATCTTCTACGGACACGACATGATGTCATCGTTACAGGCGGCAGATCGTCAGGCCGCCGGAGCGACCGTGTTCGCTTATCATGTCCAGGATGCACGCAGCTATGGTGTCGTCGAATTCGACGACAAGGGAAGGGCGGTTTCAATTGAGGAAAAGCCAGAGTATCCACGTTCGAATTATGCGGTGACCGGCCTCTATTTCTATGACAACGATGTTTTGCAAATCGCCAAGGATTTGCAGCCTTCGGCGCGAGGTGAACTCGAAATCACCGATGTCAATCGAACCTACCTGCAACGAGGAAGATTGCAGGTCGAGATCCTCGGTCGCGGAAGCGCGTGGCTCGATACGGGGACACATGACTCATTGCTGGACGCGTCCCAGTTTGTCTCCGTCCTGGAAAACCGACAGGGCCTGAAGATTGCCTGCCCTGAAGAAATCGCCTGGCGATTGAACTACATCGACAACGAACAAGTCCTGCGGTTGGCGCATCCGCTCCGGAAGACAAAGTACGGAATGTATCTCTTGAATATGGTCGAGACCGCGACCCGCTGATGTCCCTTGAACTCGGATGGCCCGACGATCCGGAGGAAACCTCGTGAAGATCCTTGTGACTGGTGGCGCTGGATTTATTGGCTCGGCTGTCATCCGACATCTGATCACCAACACCGAACATTCAGTGGTGAATGTCGACTGTCTGACGTATGCCGGAAACCTCAGCACGCTGGAACCGGTCGCTGACGATTTCCGGTATTCGTTCGAAGACGTCAGCGTGTGTGACGGTGCCGCGCTACAAGACTTGTTCGAAAGGAATCAACCCGATGCCGTGATGCATCTGGCGGCAGAATCCCATGTCGATCGCTCGATCGACGGGCCAAGCACCTTTATCCAGACGAATATCGTCGGAACATTCACGCTGCTTGAGGCGGCTCGTCGACATTGGCAGTCGCTCGCTACCGATCAGAAGGATCACTTTCGATTCCACCATGTGTCGACGGACGAGGTCTACGGCTCGCTCGGTGACAACGACTTGTTTACGGAAGAGACTCCCTACGACCCCAGTTCACCTTACTCGGCCAGTAAGGCCGCGTCAGACCATCTGGTCCGCGCCTGGCACCGAACGTATGGGCTGCCTGTTGTTGTCACGAATTGTTCGAACAACTACGGCCCCTATCAGTATCCCGAAAAACTGATCCCCTTAATGATTACCTCCGCACTCGCAGGAAAACCACTACCGATCTACGGCACCGGACAGAATGTGCGAGATTGGCTGTACGTCGAAGATCACGCCCGCGCGCTGATGGCGGTGCTCGAACGAGGCCGGATGGGAGAAACCTACAATATTGGCGGGAACAGCGAACGCACCAATGTCGACGTGGTTCGCGCGATCTGCAAATTGATGGACGAACTTACGGACGACTCAGTCTACCGACCACACGACAGTCTCATTCAATATGTCACGGACCGGCCCGGGCATGATCATCGCTATGCGATCGATGCCAGCAAGGTGCGTCGGGAACTACAGTGGTCGCCGCTCGAGACGTTTGAAAGCGGACTGAAGAAGACCGTCCAATGGTATCTCGATAACGAAGAGTGGTGTCACCAGGCAGTAGCAGAAAGAGACGCGGGTCAACGGTTGGGTCTGACAACAACCGCATCGTAATCATCTCGACAGCTTTCAGCTCAACCGAGTCCGTTTCGTATCTTCCCATTCTGGATCGTCGTCATGGCGGATCACAATCTAGCACTGCACGATGCACCAACGCAGGCAGCGACCTCGCAACTCGCTCCGAAGCTCGTCGGCAGTAGCACGACGCAGACAATCGCCGCAAACAATTTTGACTTCTGCCGGTTCTGGCTTGCAGTTCTGGTCATCTTCTCACATTCATTTGCACTTGCAGAAGGGGATGAACGTCACGAGCCGATGGGCCTGCTGACATCAGGACAACTGGGTGCCGGACGCTTTGCTGTTTGCTGCTTCTTCGCCATCAGTGGCTTTTTAATCTCGCATAGCTGGCTGCGTTCAACCACCGCCACAAGCTTTTTGTGGAAACGAGTCAAGCGCATCTATCCAGCATTCATCGTGGCAGTGATCCTGGGTGTTTTCGTCATCAGCCCAATCGCATCAGGCAGCACGTTAACACGGCGACAACTGCTGTTGTTGCCCATCAACCTGCTGGCACTGCGCGATTGTGAACCCAGCACGATCTTTGAGAACAATCCTTTTCCCGGAGCCTTGAATGGTTCGCTGTGGACCATTCCGTACGAGTTCAAAAGCTATTTGGCCCTGATGGCACTCGGAACGCTGGGCTTGCTGCACAAACGCAATTTGGTTTTGCCGTGCCTGCTGGTCGCCACCATCCTGGGAAGTGTCGTCTATCCCTATTGTCACCTGACCATTCTCGAACGAGGGGCAATCGCGGCAGTCGCCGGTCAAGCAACCGCGTGGTTTGATGTGCTCCCGTACTTCCTGGCCGGAGCCGTCTTTTACCAGTTCCGTGGCTCGATTCCACTTTGCACACGCTATGCGGCCTGCTCGGCGTTGGCACTTGCCTGCGCCGCGCTGTTTCCACCGTTCGGCAGGATTGTATTTCCGTTTGCGATCACATATCTGCTGTTCTGGTTCTCATTCCATCCACTCGTACACTTCCACAATTGGGCTCGTCACGGCGATTTCTCATACGGCATCTATTTGTACGCGTTCCCCAGTCAGCAAATTCTCGCCATGACCGTGCCGGGAATATCACCAATGTTGATGTTTGCGACCGCAACGCCACTCGCGGTCGTGAGCGGATTGCTGAGCTGGCACATTGTTGAAAAACATTTTATGCGGGCGCGCGACAAAGGTCGTCTGCTTCGGTCCTCGACGACGACTGCATCCCAGGTGCAGATGCCTTGTTTGATGCCTCAGTAGTGCATCAAAGCTGTATTGCAACAATCAGTACCGCAAATGGGTCTTAATGCAACAGTGGCCTCGCCTGCACCGACGCGCCTTGTGTGTCGCGGCGATGACCTAGTTGTCGCAGCACTAGATCGCTATCGATCACTTCTTACTGAGCATTCTAACTTATGCAGAGTGCCTGTTGCGTCTGGTGATGGATACTCCATCGGAACATCCGTTTGGCCAGAACTCGGCACGGCATATGCAACTGGTAAATCGCTGTCCCAAAGTAAGTCATTGCTACAAAGGCAAATCAGCCCGTTCCGATCCATGCGCTACTGCTTCGAATGCGCAACAAGGAAAGGATTGATTACTTATACAACTCGCTGTCGATGCGATCTCTCGCTATTTTTCGGATGACCGAAAGTTAAAGAGAGGATATGAGTTCTCTGCAGTTAATCGTAGTACATGTCGGTACGTTATAGAGGGTTGTTTCACGCGGACTGCGTGGGAATCAAGGTCATCGGTGAGCTCATTCGATTGAAGGGCGACGCAGCAACAGATTAGCCACCAGTGACTCTTGCCACGGTGTCTGCGGGTAAAGTGAAGTTGTCTCCAATACGCTCTGGAGGGTCCGTGTCAAAGATGATATCCGATTCACAACGCGTGCCAGTTCAGACTCTGTCTGCTGTGCCAGCAGGCCGTCGGGTGTTCGATGACGTGTCGGTGTTGGGAGTTGTCGCGGCAGCCGTCATTGTCGCCGTCTATGGTGCCACGTATCTAAATACATGGCAGTGGCTCTATAGTGCCTGGACCACTAGCCCCGATCATTCGCACGGCTTATTGGTTCCGGTATTTGCGGTCGTTCTCATCTGGATGCGTAGAAATATGCGTCCATTCGCCGAACGATCGACTTCAGCATTGTCACTGTCGATTGGTGTTGCCCTGATCGTATCTGGCTTCGCGCTGAAATGGGTGGGAATCTATTGCCGTGTGATCACATTGGAAGCCGTTTCCATCCTCCCCGGATTGGCCGGGATTGTCATCTGCTGTGGGGGCTGGCGAGCGGCGCGTATCGCCTGGCCAAGCCTGCTGTTCTTGGCGTTTATGATTCCGCTGCCGCATGTGATCGGTGTGCAACTGGGCGGATCGCTGCAGCACGTTGCGACCACCGGCAGCACGTATCTGATGCAGTTGCTTGGCTTGCCCGCAGTGGCCGAAGGTAACGTGATATACCTGTCGGAATCGACCTTGGGTGTTGCCGAGGCCTGTAGTGGAATCCGGATGTTGATGTCCTTTTTCGCCCTGACGACAGCACTTTGTTTTCTGATTGATCGCAGTTTCTGGGAAAAGTGCCTGGTCTGGCTGAGTGCGCCCGTCATCGCCATCGTTTCGAACGTGCTGAGAATTGTTGCGACGGGTCTCGCCTATGAATTCGGCAGCGCCAAGCTGGCGGACCTGATCTTTCATGACCTTGCAGGCTGGCTGATGATGCCCGTGGGACTGGGCCTGTTGTGGCTTGAGTTTTTCGTCTTGTCGCGACTGGTCCCCACTGTGGAGTCACAAGATTTGTCGTTGGCGCTGCGTCGG
Organism: Schlesneria sp.; assembly: GCA_028291515.1. Classification (GTDB taxonomy): domain Bacteria; phylum Planctomycetota; class Planctomycetia; order Planctomycetales; family Planctomycetaceae; genus Schlesneria. The sequence goes on along the minus strand of JAQGHU010000022.1, from coordinate 222,163 downwards.
GTTCCGACATCCCGCAACGCCGTTCACAGCCGATCGAGAGCTTAGTTCCACTCGACCGGGTGACTGAAGCTGAAAACGCTTCTCGAACGCCCAGTATCCAAGTATTGCGCCTCCTCAGTCCGGCTCGGTGACCCCTATGTAGTTGCACACGCATTCCAGAGCTTGTCCACGAGCGACAATGGTCCAGCAGTATCGCAACCAGACGGAGATGATCAGGATGAATGGAATCAGTGGTGGGAATTACGGTCGGGGCGACGCCGACGGCATCATCAGAAATGAAATCACGACCAAATCGAACCCCGTTGGTACCGACATTCGGTCGTTCGTTGTTGACGACGATTCGTCCACAACGAAGTCCGAAGGCTCTGGTTTGAATATATCCGCGGTGCTGCACGCATTGCGCCGCAATTGGCTGCTTGGGTCGGTCCTGGGGCTGTTGCTGGCAGTACCGTTGGCAGCGGTTATCTGGTCGGTACACAAGCTGGAGTATAAGGCGCGAGCCCAAGTGCGCATCTCGCCTCAGCAGGCCCGCTTGCTCTTCGAAACCGCCGATCAGACTGTGGGAAGCGCGAACTTCAAAAGCTACAAGAATACTCAGCGACAACTAATCCTTTCTCCGCATCTGCTCAACAATGCGTTGAAAAAGGAGAGCATCAAGAATTTGCCCATTATCCGGATGCAGATTGACCCCATCGCCTGGTTGCAGAAGCAATTGGAAATCAACTTCCCTGACGATGCCGAAATCATGCAGGTGGCCTTGGCTTCCACAGAGCCACAAATCGCGCAGAAAGTCGTTGACGCCGTCGTGTCGACGTACTATGACGAAGTCGTTGTGGCCGAGCAGAACGAGCGACTTCGCCGCGTCGACAGCCTGGAGCGAGTACAGACCGACGCCGAAAATAAGGCCCGTGCAAAACGCGCCGAGCTTCGCGGGTTGGTCGACACCCTGGGTTCCGGCGATTCGTCCACATTGAACCTGGCACAGCAAGCGACGGTTCAGCACTACAGCTTGATTCGCGCGGAGCTTAGCAAGATTCAATTCGATCTCATGCGTGCCGAAGGGGAGTTGCAGTTCAAATCTCAAGACCAGCTGAAAAAGCAGGAAGTGGAGCCCGCTGCGGGTACGCCAGAATCGACAGCGCCGGCCGAAAACAGGACCGACCTCGCCACACTACCCGTGACTGACCCCAGGCTGTCGCAACTGATCGAGGCCGATAGCATTGGATCTCGACACCTGCGTGATGTGGAACGATATACAAACTTGATTCAGGTGGCGGAAACACGACTCGCCAGCGCAACTGCCAGCCCCTACGTCGACAAATATCGCGAGCAAGTGGATCAGTCACAGAAGAAGCTGAATGACAGAACCATTCAGTTGCAGGAAATGCTGCTGGAGTCGCGTTCGATGGGGGGTACCACACGCGACGTTCCACGACTCGATCTTCCCCGTGAAATCGAAATCCTGAAGACTCAAGAACGTCGCTTGGACGAAGAACTCAAACGGGTTGATGCCGAAGCGAAGAAAATCGGCCGGTCCACCATTGACGTCGAAATGATGCGAACAGAAGTCGTTGGTTTGGATAAGGTCGTCAGCCACGTTGCCGAAGAGCTGGAACGAACGAAAATCGAATTGAAGGCCAATTCGCGAACCACGATCCTGGGCCCGGCTCAGGTTCCCCAAGTCGGTGAATCGAAGCGTCGCCTGCCACTCACGGCTGCAGCCGGGCTATTTGGACTGTTTGCTCCGTTGATGCTCCTGATGGGATTCGACCTCAGCCGCCAATTGGTCAATGGGACTCAGTCGCTGGGCAATCAGGTGACGATGCCGATTCTGGGTTCATTGCCGCTGGTTCCGCGAAACATGATGAAACGCCTGGGCAACTTGAACGATTCGGGAGCAGGTGTTTGGCGACGTCGATTGCATGAAGCCGTCTCCGCGGTGACATCGCTTTTGCTTCACAAGCTGGAACAGGAAGGGCATCGTGTGATTCTGATCACCAGTGCCACATCGGGAGAAGGCAAATCGACCTTGGCAGAGCAATTGGCAAGCAGCCTGGCCGATTCCGGCCACCGCACGCTGTTGATCGACTTCGATCTCCGACGACCAAAGATGCATGTCCGGTTCGACGCTCGTATGGAACCAGGTGTGACCGATGTCCTGCGAAATGGTGCGGACCTGGAAGACGCGGTCATTCGAATCGATTCGCCACATTTGAGCGTCTTGACCGCCGGGGGCGCGATCGGGTCGCTGCTTCAGGACGCCGCCAACGGATCGCTGCGAGCCCTGTTCGTGCAGGCTCGGGCCAACTACGAAATCGTCATCGTCGACAGTTGTCCGCTGCTGCCTGTGGTCGACGGACGGTTGATCGGTCAATTCACCGACGGTGCCATCCTGTCGGCAATTAAGGATGTCAGCAAGCTGCCCACGATGGCCGCCGCCCGCGCGATTCTTAACGACTACGGCGTCCCTGTCCTGGGCTGCGTCGTCACCGGCGGTTGCACCGAATCGTACTACATGCCAGACAAAACATCGGAACTGCAACCTGCGTTAGCTTAGCGAACGACAGCGGGTGACATTCTCCGACCACAGTTCGCTGCCATACAATACAAATTGAGTATTTGAGGATTCATAGATGCGAGCACTCGATCGTCGAATCTGTTTGACGGCCGCCGTGATGGCTGTCTGTTACTTTGGAACTCTGTGGGTTCAAGATGGCTATACGTTTGAAGTGACTCCGCTGAGCCGTGACTTGCAAGCCATCCCACTGGACTTGGAAGGTTGGCGTGGCGAAGACATTCCGATCGACGAGAGCGTTGCTCGCATGCTGAACGCTCAACAATCAATGAATCGCGTCTATCGTGATCGAGACGGGACTTCGGTGACCACCAACGTCTCGGCTTGGTTGCGACCGGAGACTGTCAGTGAAGTGGCTCCGCACGTCCCCAAACTCTGCTACACCAATTCGGGCTGGACGATCCTGAGTGAGCGTGAAGTCGTCATCACCACGTCGCAAGGCTCGCTGCCGTTCATCACCATGCTTTGCGAGAAGCAAGGGGAGCGGATTGTCGTGGCGTACTGGTACCAGATGGGGACGTCGTACTTCAATTCTGTTAGCGAAGCACGACGCGTTCATCGGGGGCTATGGGGCCAACGCCAGTGGCCAGCGACAGTCAAGATTCTGCTACAGACCTCGGCCGCCAGCCTGGATGCCGGATTGCCCCGAATCGAGCGTTTTGCCTTGCTCCTGCAGCACGAAATGACTGGCACAGGCTCCTAATGTTTTTTAACAGCGTGGGCATCGCCCGGCGCGAATCGACATTGGCTGCCTCAAACGATCAAGCCGACGAATTGCAAATCACGCACGGGGCGATGCCCACGCGGTTAAAAGATAAAAAATAAGAAGCTTTTCCCTTCTGGGTGATACGCCATGCGAAGATTGAATTTGCGTCGAGTCGCCATCTTGATGGTTGCCGTCATCATGGTCGGTGGTGCGACACACCTGCTGCACGGCTATCAGATGTCGCGCATCGCCTCGGTCTTCCTGCGAGAAGCGCGACGAGCCGAAGCAGAGCATCGCCCGGCCGAGGCACTGCGAGACCTGCGCAATTACATTAAGCTCGCCCCCGATGACATCGAAGGGCTGGCTCTTTACGGAAAGCAATTGGCCGAACTGGGCCGCGTCGAGCCGGCGTACATGACCTTAGAGAAGGTCTTGCGAAATGAACCGGAACGGGCCGACGTTCGGCGCACACTGGTCCGACTCGCCATGCAATTGGCCCGCTTTCCCGAGGCACGGTCAAATCTCGATGAATTGCTGAAGCAGTCTCCCGAGGACAGCGAACTCTGGGAACTGAAAGGGATCTGCCTGTTCTCTCAATCTGAGTATGTCCAAGCGCAGGAGATGTTCAAGACCGCAATCGCCAATTCGCCCGATCGACTCGGCTGCTACGGGTTGCTCGCTTCACTTCAGACCACTAAGCTGAAGAATCCGGCCGCGGCGACGGCCTGCATCAATCAGATGGTCGCCAGCAATCCAGAGAATTTTCAGGCGTATCTGAATCGCGGCCTGTGGCTGCTGCAGCAGTTGAATCAGGCAGACGCAACGTCGGAACCCCGCGAAAACAAGACCACCAATAACGTCACGGCTCGCCAGGATAAACTCAAAGAGATCACGGCGGACGCGCAACGAGCACGTGAATTCGCTCCCGAGTCGGCCGACGTATTGGCTTTCTGCGCTCGCGTGGCGATCGCGCAGCAGTCATACGACGAAGCTCGCCAGACGATCGAGAAGGGGCTGGAACTTCATCGAACAGATTCCAGATTTTACCTGGCTCTCTCAGACGTGGAGACCGCGACCGCGAATCCCAAGTCCGCATTGGAAGCACTAAAACGCGGTGTGGCAGCCGTCCCGCGCGACCGCGACCTGCGCTGGAACCTGGCGAACTATCTGATTGATCAACGAGCCACCGCGGAAGTTGCGACGGAAATTGATCAGCTACGAATCGCCGGCCAGCCGCCAGAGTTGATCGGGTATCTCGAGGCACGACTGCTGATCCAGGCGGGGCAATGGCTGGACGCTATCCAACGGCTCGACACGATTCGGCCTCGTCTGCAGGATTGGCCCAATCTGGTCAAGCAAACCGACGTCCTGCTCGCCAAAGCCTATCGCGAAACTGATTCCGCAGACCAACAGCTCGCTTGTTACCGACGCGCTGTGACGCTTGATCCACAGTGGATTCCTGGACGTGTCGGACTTGCCGAAGCCCTCCTTGCCGGAAATTTCGTTCGACAGGCGTCAGATGAATATCGCAGGATCCTGTCCATTCCTGGTGCCCCGCCCGCCGCGGGCATTGAACTGGCGAAATGTCTATTCCGTTTGACGGCCAGACAATCCAAGTCCGAGCAGGACTGGAGTGAATTCGATGACGTGTTGAGCTGGGTCGAGCGTCAGACTTCCCATTCAACGCAGGTCTCGATCCTCCGCGCCGAAAAGCTCGTGGCGATGGGACTCAATGACAAAGCGGCAGAGCTGATTGCGGAAGCGAAGTCACAGAACGATGGCGAAATCGATCTTTGGATCGTGCAAACGACATTAGCTCAACTTGCTCGCGAGTGGGATCAGGTTGAGCAGTGCCTGACCGCCGCAGAACAGAAGTTCGGCGACAACGTCACATTGCGAATCGTCAAGGGACGATACCTGATGCATCGATATGGAGCCAAAGCGAGCGACACTTTGAAGCAGGTCGCTCAGCCTTCGCCGAATTGGACTGATCAGGAACAGTTTGTCTTCGTGCGGAACTTCGCGATGATGTTCCTGGCGATCGGCGACTTTCCGAACGCTGAGGAACAAGGTCGTCTGGGGGCCACGCTGCAACCCACCGATTTGTCGATTCGCCTATTGCTATTCGATGTTGCCCTGCGAGCCAAGCAGCCAAAGCTGATGGGCGAAATTCTGGAAGAAGTGAAGAGGATCACAGGTGAAGGTCCGCTGTGGCACTATGGTGAGGCGGTTCGTCTGACATTGCTGTCTGAACTGTCACCGAACCAGGAACTACTGTCCCAGGCTCGTTTCCATCTGGTCAAAGCCAAGACGCAGCGTCCCGCCTGGGTCCGCATACCGCTGCTGTTCGCGGAAGTTGAAACTCAAAGTGGTGATTTGTCTGCAGCGATCGAACAACTGCAAGAAGCGATCATCACGCTCGGCGAACGAAGTCCAGTCATCCTCAGTAAGACTGTTTCGCTGCTCTTCAGTCAGCGCCGATTTATTGAGGCCGATCAAATCGTTCGCCGCCTGCAGGAACGACAGAGTCTGGTGACCTCGGACATGATCCGCTCCGCGTCCGAAATCTCGATGCGACTCAACGACACCTCACGCGCGCTCGACCTGGCCGAGCAATTGGCTCGCGAGTCTGATAGTGCGGGCGACAAAGTCTGGCTCGCTCAAGTGCTGGGGGTTCTGGGGCGGCAGGATGAGGCCGAGCAACAGCTTCGCAAAGTGATCGAATCGGACAGCAATGCCCCCGAAGCCTGGATTGCGCTAGTGCAAGTCCTTGTGCGAGCGAACCAATTGGAAAAGGCCGAGAACGTCGTCATCGAGGCCGAGAAGGCCATGACAAAAGACCAGGCATCGCTGGCTGTGGCGCAGTGCTACGAGTTGATTGGAAAGACCGACCTCGCTCGATCACGGTATCAAACCGCTCTCGAACAAGCTCCGGACAATATGGTTGTCATCCGACGCATTGTTGAATTCCAACTGAAGACGGGGCGCGCGGCCGAGATCGAACCACTGCTTCGAAAGATCGTCAACAATGGCAGGGACAAATCCACGGATCGCGATCGACGATGGGCCACCCAACAGCTTGCAATCGCACTGTCGAACCAGGGAACTGCCGAGCGCATGACTGAGGCATTGACTCTGATTGACAGAAACCTGGCATCGGGCTTCAAAACAACGACCGACCAACGCGTGAAAGCGTTGATCCTGGCTCGACAACCATCTGTGGCACAGCGACGAGAGGCAATTGACATCCTCCAGAAGCTGCTGACGCACGAATCGGACACGGCGGTGGAAGATCGATTCCTGCTCGCGCGGCTCTGCCTGACGGTCGGTGACCGCTCGAAAGCACGCTCAGAATTTCGAACTTTGTTGGGCAGCAATGGTGGCGATGCACGGTTCATCGCTGCGTATTTGCAATTGTTGCTGGATTCCGATGAAACGACGGATGCCGAGAACTGGCTCGACAAGTTGCAGAAGGTGGCCCCCGATGATCTGCGCACGGCAGATCTGCGCGCGCAGTTCCTGTTTGGGAAAGGTCGATATCCCGAAGCGATTGCCTTCGTCAAAGAGGCGTCACAGCGCACGTTTCCTGAGAACCGCGGCGGAGAACGAGTCCAGCCCATTCTCTGGGGAGCCAAGCGGCTGGAGGAATTCGCCTTGAAGCTAAGCAAGTCGAAAAAGGGGGCTCTGAAGACGGAAGAGGTCGCGAGTTTCACAGCCGAGGCCAAGCTGCTATACGAACAATTCGCGACAAAGGGTCCACTGGAGAAATTGACGCTCGCCGAGTTCTACTCACACATCGATCAAGTCGATCTGGCGCTCGAGATTCTGGAGCAGAACACCGACGCCGCACCGCCGCAATTCATTGCCGCCATCTGCATCGGTGTGATGAAGAACGCTCGCACGACGCCGCCGCAGTTGGCTCGCCTGCAACAATTGATACAGGCGGCAACTGGACCGACAGGCAACAAGGCTGTTTTAACGCTCGTTCTGGCCGACTTGATGAGCTGGCGGACAGACTACGACGGCGCCGTCCGACTCTATACGGAGGTCTTGCAGCGCGACCCCAACAACATCCCCGCACTCAACAACCTGGCCGTGATCCTGGCGATGACCGGCCGCGATAGCAAAGAGGCCATGCGGTTGATTCAACAAGCGATCGAGTTAACTCCGCAGAAGGCGGCACTGCTCGATACTCGAGGACTGGTCTACCTCGCCGCGAATGGCGCTGCCAATGCTCTTGCCGACTTCGAAGCGAGCACCAAAGAGGGCGAATCATCCGAACGTTACTTCCACATTGCTCTGGCCTGTGCCCAACTCAAGCAGACCGAAGCTGCGAAACGAGCGTTGAATCGGGCCATTGATCAGGGATTGGTGGATCAGACGCTGCATCCGCTAGAACGTCCGCTCTATGCCAATCTGCGAGCCACCCTGGGCCAGTAAGTCGTAGTTCACAACAACGACCTGTATGCCACAACGGTATCGTCAATTCACGGATTTTCGGATGACCGTAGAACGGCTCGGATTGTGTAACTAGTCATGGAGTACTCCGGTGTAATTGTTACTCTCGGAGGAGTAGCTGACCCTTATGTTCTCAGCGATCGTGAAATGATGTTTATTCAACCTCACCAATTCCGGATGGCCTCCATCCAGTCGCTCCTTCTGGCGACCGCGGTGAGTCTTTGCGCCTTCTCTACCAACGCACACGCCGCACTGATTTTTGAATCGTTCTCACCAAGTGCGTCGGACCTTGTTAAGACTGCATCGCTGCACGACTTTGAGTTGATGCCAGACTCGTCCATCTTGGCACCTGGCTCCGACGACTCCATGGCGGCAGGTTCCGAATCGATCGGTGACTCTTCCCCGCTGGCGACTGCTGCTCTGTTCTGGCAGATTCACTTCTTTCCGAATGGATGCTCCAATGATACGGGTGCATCGGGATCTTCCACGACCGGACCACAATCCGTCACGGTCGCAATCTGCGAATATTCCACCGCATTGTCTGGATGGACATTGATCAACTGGCTCGACCGAACATCGTTTCAGTTCCTTCCAGACGCACCTCGCTCAGGCTTGATGCGACCGCCGCAAGGGCACATTGCCTAGTCAGCAATGACTTGTCTTTGACTGTGGTTGCGACAGACCATTTTTGGCTGTCGGCCTATTCTAAACATTCCGTTTTGAGCGATTGGAACCGATTTATGAAATTCTTGAAGAGTCTCTTTTTGGCATCCGCTGTGGCGGTGCTGTTCAGCAGCCAGGCCAACGCAGGCGTTATCTTCGACATCAGCAATGTGGCCGTCAGCCCAGGGTCCGGCATTGGGACTGATACCCCGGAATCCAGGGGACAGTTGTTGGGCGTGGTGACAACGACAGCACCAGCCCCGTCAGCTGTGGAACTTTCAGCTCCCGGCGATTTCTACAGTTTCAATGCAGGATCGATTCAGTTTTCCGCTACGGAAACTAACATCGTTCCAGGCGAAACCGATAGCCTTGGCTACACTGTGACGTTGACTTTCACCAACCCACTGATCGGAACAGTCGATCTGACCATGGTCGGGACTGCCACAACCGGACTAGTAAGTGATTCCAGCCCTGACTTCACACTGGTGATGACTTCACCAGTCCACGTCTTCTTCGGTCGCGGCGGCGAGTTCGAGATCTCGATCGGTAAGATCGCTCTGACACACGGTGGCGCTGCTGGAGCCCAGAATATCCCTGTCACGATCACTCTCGATACAGCCCCAGTCGTTCCCGAGCCTTCGTCGATGGCCCTGCTGGGCTTGGGCGGGATCGGTATCGCTTTCGCTCGCTACCGCAAGCGATTTAAGTCTGCTGTCTAAGATTGTTGATTAGACGTTTCAGCAAACGCAATCAGGGAAGCCGCTCGGAAACGAGCGGCTTCTTTCGTTGATGTGGCCTACGTCTTATCTCAGCAAAGCTCAGGGGGCTTCAATCCAACCCCTCTTCGGTTGTGAGGCACGTCCCTAAAGCTTCGGGCCGGCCGTCTCGGTGCGGCGTTCACGCCCCACTCGATTCTCACCTGGGGACGGTCTGCCTGGCGGGGGTCGGCACAAAATTGGAATTCGGTGCCGGTGGCACTTCCGCTGGCGAGGCCGGTACTGGTGCGATCGGCATCGATTCTGTCGTCCAGCCGGTAGGCACGATTTCACAAGATTGGCAACGGTGATCAACTGGAACCTGTCGCCAGCACGGATTGTGATATCCGAAACTGGGATGACACACTGGTGGAAAAGCCGGGATGTGACGTTGATACAGCCGTGTGCAATGCGTCAACGCCGAACCATAGCGGATGGCTCGCGACTTGCTCCAGAATAGCCCCCACGACGAATCGGACTCCATCAACTCGGATTCTGGAATTACTCCATACTCCTGAGCGGACAAGTCTTGCACAGACAGCGCCAGACCCGCAAACACGATGGCGACCCGGATCCAAGTCGATCTTAACGAGAATGCAGAGCCTTGAAGGTTGTGCATATGGAATCCTTTCCAAAGTTCACGCCCACCGATTCTCAATGGAGCGTCTACCAGAAATCATGAAGACCTGCGTTCGCTTCACCTTGATTGAGGCGCGCCAGGAAAGTAACTGCCCAAACTGTTGAATGCCGTCGGGTGACCTGTGGGGGCCATCCGGCCCGTCGAAATCACTTCGGACGGGCCAAGCATTTGCGGTTCTCGTTGCTCAAGTGATTTCACATTGGATTCGACCGACTTCAACTCGTTGCTCAAACTACGAGCCACTCTCGAGGCCTGCTGACGTGGCCGGATAATGTTGTAGTAATTCAGGGCCGCTCCCCCGCCACCACCGCCACCACCATTGTTCAGCAAGCTCGTGTAGGGGCTCACCGTTGGACGATCGCGGAAGCTTTGCCGAATCTGTTGCCTTGGTCCCTGTTTGAACTGGGCAGAGGCCTGGCCAGCGAGGAGACAATTCAAACCACCACAGAGGAGCACCAGTCCAATTGCACGTGACCAGGATCGATGGGACATGGCTCTTCCTCGAGTAACTGCGGGATTGATATTCACTTCGTTCTGCTTGTCAGGTGGCTGCATCAGAAGATTTCAAACGATCAACCGAATCCCCCGCCCCCACCACCAGAACGGATCGGGTAAACCCCCTTCGAATTTCTGAGGACTTGGAACCCCAGTAGCGACACACCGAAGATTCGTTCAAATGGTGCCACAATTTTCTCGATGTAGTTGTCGAAAGCAACCAATTTGTCTGCTTGGATGTAAACGCGATCCCCAGGCAGAATCTGAAAGTTTGTATCCGTTTGCCCCAAAGCCGCAATGTCTTCCCACGCCACCTCCAGGATCTGGGCCGAGCACGACCCCGCCGGTGCAGGTCGGGCGATCCAAATTCTTTTGGAGGACACTTCGGGCAAACCTTGAATCTGAGCGATCGCGTCGAGGACCGTTTCATTCCCAGTATACGGTAATCGCGTCACCGACTCGCCATAACCCCCGCCGTCAGTGATCACATAGTAAAGCTTGCTGTTGTAGGCGGCGACATCGACAGAGACCTTGGGATCGTGGATGCCGTTGGATTCCAGATGCTGCTTCACCGCAGCGCCCGCCTCGGGCAGCGTCATCCCCGCGACGAACAGTTCCCCGTAGATACCCAGTGACACCCGGCCATCCGGTCGCACGAGGTGCTCGCCGGAAACGGGTTGAGGCGACTCAGTATCCTCGAGCGAAACTTGAAGCTCAGGAGACTTAAGGCCGACGTTGTCTACCAGGTGCTTGCGAATCACCGCCTCCGCAGCGGACACCGTCATGTTGGAGACCGGAATTTTTCCGTAAGCCGGTCCCAGATCGATCTTCCCGTCGGTACCAATCCGGTACGTTCCCGACACAACTTTAAAGCCGACTTCGATCTGCGATTCGGCGTCGTACTGCAGTTGGTTGGCAGTCGGATCGACTCCGACATCGATGGGCAATCCATTCTTCAGATGGATCCGCAAACGATCCCCCGAGATCAGCAGGGACTCTTGGCTGCGCAGCGTACTCACAGTCGAAATCAGCAGGATGTCGGGAGGCTCCACCACATAGGCAGGTAGCGTGATCTTGTCCAATTCCCGTGGTACTGCGGCTCCACTCATATCCAACATGCGATTGGAATGTGATGTTGCACAGCCACTTACGACCGAAATGCAACAGAGGAACTGCCACAACAGGGAAGATCGTTGGCGCTTCGAGGCCATAGGTCCGAACCTCATTCAAGGGATGACTTCGGTACACCCCTTGGAATTCAAGTTCCGCTGGAATGACCAAATCTCATATCGACCCCTCACATTCGTTATCACCAGCAGGACTAGAAAAATGAGAATACTCGGCCTGAACTACCCAGACTGCGGCCGGATGATTTCGGAATGGCGAAGAAAATGGCCAATTTCCGCCGCCCGACCCGTCACCTCGGGACTTTGGTCGTTCGAAGCGCCAGCACACCACCCAACGCCACCAGCATCACGCCGCCAGATTCAAGGCCCGTATTTAGCCAGCTGCCGAGCAGGGGATGGCCATAGAGCAACGTATCGATGTGATGAAACGAGGCAGCGCGTATCGCGATGAAAGTTAACAGGAAGATCACGCCGACGTAGGCCACACAAGCAGGAAGCTTTTTCCTCCAGACGGCACGCAATCCTGCCACGGCACAAACCAATCCCAGTGCCGCGCAACTGATGGCAAATGCCGCTTGGATCGGCCGACGCTGACCGTACCAGCCGCCCGATCGCGAGAGCTCGCGGCCGATCTGCGTCAGCAGGATCTGAAAATCAAGTTGCTTGTTCCACGCCAATGCAAACATCGTGGCAGCAAGTATAAGCCAGAATCGTGACTGGCGATCGCTATTTCCCGAATTGGTTTCACGCTGTCGACGGGCAACAAGGACACAAATGAAGCTCGCAATGAAATAGCTCGCGGTGATGTACCACGCTAACGCATTGGCATCTCCGATTCGGGGACGCCACGTGATTTCAGCAAGCACCGCATTCATATCACAAAGCCGCGAACCGAAGCATGGACGACATTCGTAGAGTCTATCCGAACGAACCACAAGGCGACTACATGCACCAGCGCCGAATCATCTGTTCATAGATCGCGGTGCCAGCGTCCAACTGCTGTAGCGAAATCCACTCATCGTCGGTGTGAGCCTGCAGGATGCTGCCAGGCCCCAGAACCAGAATCTGTTTCAACTCTGTAAAACAGACGCCGTCGGTTCCGTAGCTGACAGTCTTCGCCGCCGGACGCTTCGCCAGACCAAGAGTATCGCGCACGAACTCGGAATCAGGATCACCAGACAAGGGCAAGCCACGGCATTCGAATTTGAAGTCTAAACCGCATCGTTCTGCCGCCGCCTCGGCGCGCTTCACCAATTGGTCGCCATCCTGGCCGGGCATCGGTCGGAAGTAGACCGTGCAGACGCTTTCCGGAGCCGTGATATTGACCGCACAATGATGGTCGTTGATTCCGATGTTCCAACTGATTCCTGGCGGATCGAATTCGGCATTGCTCCACACAGAATCGGTAACCGTTTCGTCGTGAAGCGACTTCATCTCGGACAAGAATGGGATCATTGCCACATTGGCATTGATCCCATCTCGAGTGCTGGAGTGTGCCGCCCTCCCGCGCGACGTGACACGAAAGCCATAGATTCCTTTGTGCGCATAAACAACATCTAACTCCGTTGGCTCACCAATGATCGCGCGAGTCTGACCGGCCACCATTTCACGATAGTACTGGGACGCTTCGGCGACTCGACGAGCTCCGTGAAACCCGACCTCTTCATCAGCGGTGCAGACGAGATAAAGGGGTGAAGTCAGCGTGCATTCACTCACCCGGCTGGCTGCCGCCAGCATGCAGGCAATCGATCCCTTCATATCGCAACTGCCGCGACCATACAGTCGACCATCGCGAACGGTCGGAGCAAAAGCGCCATGCTCCGCGACCGACCAGGAATCAGCAGGAACAACGTCGGTATGCGAGAAATAGGCCAGCCCACCTGTGCCTGTTCCTTTGCGACCAATGATGTTCGACTTCGGCACACCCTGTGGGTCGAGAAATTCCTGCCGTTCGACTTCAAACCCTAACGAACGCAGATGCCGCTCGACAACATCGCTGACAGGCCCATTCGAATCGCGGCTGACAGAAGGGACCGCGACGAGCGATTGTGCATATTCCAAAGCATCGGCCACGAAACGAACTCCACGGAAGACATCGTCTTGAACGAGAGCCCATTCTGAACAGATCGCCGCTTTCGCTCAACCTCAATCAATGATCCGAATCGGTCGCCAAGAAAAGGATCGGCCAAAGTAGTAGGCACACTCCGTGTGCCGCGTTTCCTTCTAAGTAGCCTTCTCGCTCCGCGAGAAGTAAGCCGATGAACGCGACGCCGTGATCTCCATCCCGTTGCGCTGCATCAGGGCGCTCGGATTTGCCGTTGGCTTACTTCTCGCGGAGCGAGAAGGCTACTTAAAGAAAGCGATTCGCTCACTTCCTCTCCGTGTGCCGTCCACGTTGATCACTCAGAAGTCGATCTTCGCCCGCATTCCAACCAGCAGAGCGGTGCTCGTTCGCTGCAGAAATGGATCCAGAATCTGGATATCGGGGGTCACATGGAACCAGCGTGTGATGCCAATGTTGTAGAACAGTTCGATCGCCTGTTCGTTTTGAATCGGAATCAGCGCACTCCCTTTCAGGCGATCGCTGAGTCCCAGATATGAGTATCCAACCCCGAACGTATCGAGCTTTCGCGTCGTCAGCGGGCTGGCTCCGGCGACACCCACGCTGGAGAACCAGCGAATCGGGCTGGGCTGGCCATCGGCAACGCCAAGATTCGCGAAGACGCCCCACATCCGCTGCGGATTGTCAGGCGAGACGTAGAAGGCTTGATCATAGTTGTAAGCAAACGACCACGAGCCCGTGTCGACGCTGGTCGGTACCACAACCGTGCCGGAAATCGGATTGAGGTAAGGCGACCCTTGAATATTGCTATAGGATCCACTGCTGTACGACCCCGACAGTCCTTGATGTCCCGGCAATTCCCAGAACCGCGTTGGGACATTCACCTGCCAGAGGAACGTTGCTCCATTGTTGAAGAAAGTGTCGAAGCCGCTCACCGTGGGAGTATTGTTCGTGTCCAGGATCAACGCAGAGACGACCGGCTCATAATTCTTGAGATAGGCAAACCCCGCCCCCAGTGTCGAGTACGGGACCGTCCGGATATAGACGGGATTAAACATCAGCGACGTGTTCATAAAGCCATCGATACCAATGGCTCCGGTTAACGGCTGCTTAAACCCATCAAATACGTTGATCTTTCCTGCGAAGACCATCGTGTTTTCCGACAGGAACTGAGTGAACTTCACCCCCGTCAATGCGGTGACCGTACCGTTCGGCAGCGGAAACGCCATCATCAAGTTGGTTGGCAGGAACGTACCCGGCAGGTTGTTCGCGGTCTCGCCGTAGCGCGTCTCGCCATGCAGGTCGATGAAGAAGCCCTTCGGCAGCCCCAGCTTCTCCCCGTTGAAATTCAGCAGGTAGTCGGCGCGTCCACCATACTCGAAGGCTTGATTCAAACCGCCAGCGACATCGCCCTGATAGTATTGAGTCGAACTCGCATCGATCGTGATTCCATAATCGCGCAGTTGGCTCCGACTTCCGCCCCAGTCGCCGGTCAGTTTCATCCGATCAAGCAACGGCCCACCGTACGGCGGTGGACCAGGTGGAGACGGAGGTGGCTGCGGCGTTACCAGTGGGACGATTGGCGGCTCGGTATTCCCGGCGTCAGACTGGGCACCGCACCTGGAATCGAGCGTTGTCGCAACCAGCAACACTAAGACCCATCGAATTGCAATCCTTGCAATTGTCGGGCGCGACATGAGACGACTTCCTGAGATTCGCTGTCAACAAAGGCCGGACCTTCCATGAATGCCCGGAGCGAGACTTGTATCGGTCCCGCCGAAAATATGACGCGATTGCAAGTCGCCGACTCAAGCGAAAACCCATTCCGCTCGATCCTGTCCTGCTGAATATACTACGTATAACGATCGTGCGGTTGGCCACAGAGCCGAGATTACTGGTCGAATGAGTAGATCTTCCTCCAGTCCTGCTTCATATTAATCACGCCCCAACCCCGCTGCTTGGCCTCGTCCAATCCCTTGTCGAGCCTACCGACCATCGATTTTCGATCGTAGGCGTATTCCCGCTCGCTGTCCGTGTGATGCACGATCATGCCCAACCGCAATCCCGGCGCACTGGTCGTCCATTCCAGCATTTCGAAATCTCCATCCGAATTGCCGAACGCGGCAATCGGACGGCGACCAATTTGTGAATGAATGCCAACCGGCTTCCCCGCATGATCATCAATGAAACTCAACTCTGGCAGGCGCAACAACACCGGCCTGCCGTCACGAATTTCGTACTTCGTCTTGATACTGCTGCCAATCACCTGAGCCGGAGGAACGCCATAAACCTTCTCTGCCCACGGACGCATGAATTCCACACCACCACCTGAAACGATGTACGTCTTGAACCCCTTCGCGCGCAAGAATGTCAGCAGTTCCAGCATCGGCTGATAGACCAGTTCCGTGAATGGTCGCTTGAAACGTGGATGTTGGGCCGTCGCCAGCCAATCCGTGACAATCTTCTCGAATTCGTCGGTCGTCATGCCGGCATGAGTCGCCATCAACAACTCTTCAATCGCCTTGTGGCCGCCTGCCAAAGCGTGTTTGAGATCCCCTTTCAGAACGCTGGCAAACGGTTCCTGCTCTTTCCATTCGGGATGTTGAGCGGATAGCGATTTGACCCGATCCAACAGAAAGAACGCTTGAACATAATTCGGCTGTTCAGTCCACAGCGTGCCGTCATTGTCGAAAGTCGCGATTCGTAATTCGACGGGAACATAGCCCACTCCACCCTCTGTGGTGACCTTGGCCACAAAGTCCCTGATCGACTGCTTCGCCGGACCATTGTTCCACGAGGGAAGGGGATCCGCGGATGCTGAAGAGATTTCTTCTGCCCGAAGCTGACTGTGATGGAGCACGCTCGCGGTGGTAATCAACGCGAAAAGGAATACAGGCAACCGCATCATCGTTGTGCCCCAACAGAACTGTGCATAAAAAGTGAAAAGAGGCCCCCGCTCGATGAAAGAGCGGAGGCCTCGCAGACCTTGCTACTTCGTATGCGCCTCAAGGCTACGTTGCAGCTTCTCCATCAATTGATCGACGTTGAAGCTGGCCGCACGCTGGCTGGGCGGATACTCCCGGAAAGTCTCCAGGAATTTCGCGGTCCCCGCCTGAGCACCGTACAGCACGAAGGCTCGATCGAGGAACCAGTCATAGTAAGTGTTCGATGTCACATCGGCTCGCTCATACGGATCGGCTCGCAGATCGAACAGCTTGGGCAGTCGTAGCGAAGTAAATGGCTCAGCCCACACGCGCAATGTGCCTGGAGCCCGCTGTTCCATGAACACAATCTTCCAGTTCTCGTAGCGCAAGCCCACAAGCTCCCCATCGTCGTTGAAGTAGATGAAGTCCCGCCGTTCGCTCTTCGCGTCCTGCCCGGTTAAGTAGGGCAACTGATTAAAACCATCCAGGTGGACCTTGAATTTCTTGCCTGCCGCTTCATGACCCTTCAACAACTTCTGCTTTACATCGGCGTCGCCAGCCGCGGCGACCAATGTCGGACACCAGTCGAGCCCGCTGACGATTTCGTTCGAGACCGACCCTGGCTTGATCTTACCCGGCCAGCGGATCACGCACGGGACGCGAAACGCACCTTCCCAGTTCGTGTTCTTCTCGCTGCGGAACGGTGTCATCGCTCCATCAGGCCACGTGTTCATGTGCGGACCGTTGTCGGTCGTATAGAGCACAATCGTATTGTCAGCGATTCCCGCGTCATCCAACGCTTTCAGCAACTTACCGACATGATTGTCATGCTCGATCATTCCATCCGCGTATTCGGTTCGCGCCGTCAAACCGGGCTTGTCACGGTGATCTTCGCGAACATGCGTCCGCAGGTGCATGCGAGTGGTGTTCATCCAGCAGAAAAACGGCTTGCCCGCCTTCGATTGCCGCTGGATGTATTCGACCGCGGCGTCTGTGGTCTCGTCGTCGATCGTCTCCATGCGCTTGCGAGTCAAAGGCCCTGTG
This sequence comes from Schlesneria sp., assembly GCA_028291515.1. Classification (GTDB taxonomy): domain Bacteria; phylum Planctomycetota; class Planctomycetia; order Planctomycetales; family Planctomycetaceae; genus Schlesneria. Next base: position 204,714 of record JAQGHU010000022.1, on the reverse strand, counting down.
TCTTCGATCGTCTGCTTGCCAACGCGACCCCAGCGAGGCTGTTCCGTTGCATCATCCTTCTCGGTCGCCTTGCAACGCAGGACACCGCGCGGACCGAACATCTCTTTGAACTTCGGGTCAGTCGGATAGTTGCGATTCTCTGGCTCTTCTTCAGCATTCAGGTGATAGAGGTTGCCGAAGAATTCATCGAAGCCATGCACTGTCGGCAGGTATTCATTCTTGTCGCCGAGGTGATTCTTGCCGAATTGCCCTGTGGCGTACCCGAGTGGCTTCAGCAACTCGGCGATCGTGGCGTCTCGTGCTTGAAGACCGACAGGAGCAGCAGGTACCCCCACTTTACTCAGGCCTGTCCGCAGAGTGCATTGACCGGTGATGAACGACGACCGACCGGCGGTACAGCTTTGCTCGGCATAGTAATCGGTGAAGATCATTCCTTCCTGACCGATACGGTTGATGTTCGGCGTGTGATACCCCATTAAACCAAGTGTGTAGGCGCTCACATTCGCCTGACCAATATCGTCGCCGAAGATCACCAGGATATTGGGCTTCTTGGTCGAACTCGATGCGGGCTTATCCGATCCCGCTTGTGCCAGCACTGTAGAACGTTGCTGCTCCCCAGCGTCCGCCATCGCCAACAGTTCACCGCGACAAGCTCCATTGAAACAGCAGCCAGGCACACCTTTTGACGTGCTCAACGCTTGTGTGTTCGTCCCACCTCCATCAACGACCGACTCCGTCGTCGTCGCGGCGACAGCTTGCCGGACTGGTATGGTTGGCGAACCACTGGTGGCAGCCAGATAGCCCAGCACGGCTCCGGCAGCGACCATCGCCAGACTTTGGCCATGGAGTTGCTTCATCGTTGTGTTTCCTGTTTGAGGTAAGTGCCATCTACGACGAGGGCCCGCACTGGCCTGATTCCGGCAAAAGACAACTTTCAGCGATCACGGTGATTTGCTTTTGACATCACGATCCTTCACGCATCGGAACCCGACATGCGACATCCCGGTATCGGGGCTGCATCCATGCCGGGCACTCGGACGATATCGCGAGCAATAACTGTCATTGCACAAGAACGATCCCCCTCGCTGCGATCGCTGCGGCATGTACGGACGAGCAGGGTCGTGACTTCGTTCGGGGCCTTGCGGATTCGTCGTGAGTTCCTGAGTCATCCCTTTGTAGGCTTCGCGATCATACCAATCGCTGCACCATTCCCAGACGTTGCCCGCCACGTCATACAAACCGTAGGCGTTTGCCGGGTACGACTTCACCGGAGACGTGCGGATATATCCATCCGTCTGTGAATTCAGATGCGGAAACCTTCCCTGCCAGATATTGGCGAGGTCGCCGCGATCGTCAGGAGCCTCGTCTCCCCAGACATAGGTCTTGTCCTTCAATCCACCTCGAGCGGCCAACTCCCATTCCGCTTCGGTTGGCAATCGCTTGTCGGCCCACTTGGCATATTCCGTCGCATCGAACCATGACACATGGACGACAGGATGGTCGCCTCGCCCTCTAAGGTCACTCTGCGGACCCTCGGGGTGCTGCCAGTTCGCTCCCGGCGTCCACTTCCACCACTGCGAAACATCGTCCCGTTTGATCGGAGCTTCAGTCATCGCAAAGACGAGCGATCCAGGGACCAGACTCTCGTCTGGCGGCCGGGGCGTCCCTGGAGGTGACTGCCGCAAGATCTCGTCCACATCGACTTGCTTCTCCGCTGTGGTCCGATATCCCGTGGCCGTCACGAACGCACGGAACTCGTCATTGGTGACTTCGGTTGCGTCGATCCAAAAGCTATCTACGTGGACACGATGAGATGGTTTCTCGTCGGGCCAGGCAAGTTCCGAGTCGGTTCCCATCGTGAAGTCACCGCCGAGAATCAGGACCATCCCAGGCGGAGTTCCAATTGCGGACTTAACTTGACCCTCAACACTGACAACGGGCTCCACCGTCACAGTCGGCTGTCGGCGATAAAGCTTGGTCGCCGCGTAAACGACGCCGAACGTTACCAGGCCCATTACCGCCAGCGCGACAAGTTGTTTCATGGAACTCACAGTTCGATCGGGGCTGAGCCCTGCTTCGCGACGACGTCATCCCCGCCCGGAATTCGATCAGCGAGTAAACGTCAGCTTGCGGCCATTTTCGATCGGGGAAAATAACAGCGAACCGTCATCTTTCAGCTTGATATCACTCAGCATTACACCACCGGAGTCTGGTTGCATCACCAGATTCGTCCCGCGAACAGTATAGGCTCCGGATACCGACTGCGGTTGTCCATCCCGGGTGAACTTCCAGGTGAACTTGTCGTCTTTGCTCAGAGTCAACTGGAACTGGCCGTCCGCGTCGCTTGCCTTCCAGTCGCCTTGCAGCTTCTCCAGCGGATAGGCTGGCTTTTCCACTGCCGGTGGCGGCGTATCGGGAGCGGGGGCCGCGTCATCCTGTGGTGAATACATCTTCACCAGATCCGCCGCCAGTTGATCTTTCGGTTGCAGCTTGCAGACCGCTTTCAAGAAGCCAACTGCGGTGTCTTTGTGATCACAGGTGATGTAGTGATAGGCGAGCAAGAACCGGGCGTCAGCCGATTGTGGATTCGTTTTCACATAGTCTTCCAGCGCTCGCAACTGATTCGTGTACGTCTGAGCATTGCCATACAAGCTGATCATCGTCGTCCAGTCCCAACCGGGACCAGCCGCCAGCACGGCATGAATCGTCGCAGCCGAATCGCGATAGCGGCCCAACGCGAACAGACACAGACTACGGAATTCGTTGATCGCCGCATCACGCGGGGCCTTGACCAGGGCCTGATTGGTAAACTGCAGCGCATCATCAAACTGTTCGCTGTAGAACGCAGTGCGAGCCTGATTGACCAGCGCCGTCAATTCGTCAGTCGGGGCAGGGCTCGGCGTCGTGTCATCGCCGGATCCATCAGTCGGAGCCACCGCCTGATTGTCGTAGGTTGGATCACCAACCACTGGCTGCGTGTAAGAGACGATCGCCTGATTGTTGTAGTAGACCGGGCCATCGCAATACGGGTTGTAGTAGTTGCCAACTCCAAACATGTAGTCCATGGAATTCAGGCCCCACATCGTCGCACCAAACGCCAACGCGGCGGGATAGCGATTCCACAGGTAGCCCCAGTGTCCATAGCCCCAGGCGGGACCATATCCGTTGTACCAGCCACCCCAATTACGAGACCAATGTCCCGCGGGCCCGTAGGCGTTGGTTCGACCCCAGTGCCCACCATTCGGTCCCCACGCACCGGTATGTCCCCAATATCCATTCGCGCCCCAGTAACCGACATGGTTAATGCTGCCGCCGTTGGGTCCGTTCCATTGCTGATGATGCCAACCACTGTCGTTCCAGTGGTTGTGCAGATCATCGAAACGACTGTTCAGATCGTTATGTCGATTCTGGATCGAGCCACCCTGATTGATCCGTTCGCCCGCGCCTTGCCCAGGGCGAATGGTTGGCAGGCCGCGATCTCCAGCACCGCCACCACCCAGCCCAGGTAGCCGAGCAGGATTCCCTCCGAAGTTGCCGCGTCCGGTTGCTCCAGAAAGACCTAAGTCGCGAGTACCGGCGTTCCCGCCGCCAAATCGGTCACCACCGAAGTCGGACCGAGTGATCCCGCCACCGGAATTAATCTGTGGCCGCGATCCTCCCCCAAATCCGTCGTCTGGCATGTGAGTCACATTCGGTCGATTCGCCCCCGACATCCCTCCAAAGCCACCAGCATGATCAAACTCGCCGCCACCACCAAACGAATGCGATGTGTCAGCAGGGCGGAAACCACCTCCGGATCGGCCTGCTCCTTCCGAGAAGCCGCCCCCTCCGAAGCCACCGCCACCCCCGCCGAAACTGGAACCCCCATGGAAGCCGCCGCCAGACATCCCGCCGCCGCCAAAGCCTCCACCGCCCCCGTGAAAGCCACCTCCGCCGCCTCCGAATCCACCGCCTCCACCAAAGCCCCCCCCGCCATGGAACCCGCCACCACCCCCGCCAAATCCACGGGCAAGAGCCACATCGGCGACTAACGAACACACCAACAGGGCCAGGCAACCGGCAAACCAATTCGTTCGTTTCATCTAACGAGTCCCTCTGATCAAGACGGGTGAAACTGAGATGGGCTGACTTCGCGAGTTCGGTGACCTAGCGCTTCACTGGTGCTGGCGCGGCGATCGGTTCCGGAGCTTCTCGCACGACGCGGTGTGAACTGTCTGGCAAGGTTATTCCAGCCTGAATATGCTTCTCTTGCGTGACCACGATTGCGTTGGCGCCATCCTTCGCATACGTCACCAGCGAACTGCGACGCACACCACTCGCGCTGACACCGCTGAGTTGTACGGACCACGAACCATCCGATGCCGGCGTCCACCAGCCATCCGTGTGCCCGCCAGCCGCGTCAAAAATCCAAGATCGAAACTGGTTCCGCTCGGGATCCCACCCAATACGATGAACACCCTTGGTCGCCGGTTGACCGCTTGAGGCAACGCTGAATTCGCTGACGAGGAAATTGCCCCCGTCCGCCCATTTCCAGACAGATCTCACCACATCCGTGCCGATCTCTTCTCGCCAGCGGCCTTCCAACCAGGCCAGCGCCTTCAGTTGCTCATGCGGAGACAACTCAGCCGTCTCCAGTTCGCGAACGCTGGCAATCAGCCACGTCCCGTCCGCCTGCTTGACGTGCGTCGTCGTATAACGAGTCCGACCCGCAGTGGCCTCTTTCTCTTTCGGAGTGAACGTCGACACCCCCTCTTCAACCAGCAGCCCTGGTCCTACGGGGCGAATCGAAGTCACTTCGATCGCTAGCGTTCCCGCAGGATCCTGATCGAACGAAGATTTCAGTTCTGCTTCGATCGTCTTGCGGCCATGAAAGACCGTGCCGGCAGCATCAATGTATTCGGCCTCGGCGGTAAATAGAGCGGCCAAGGCTTTGGCATCACGTTTCGAAAAAGCATCAACATACTGCTTCACCGAATTCGCCACGATCTTTTGCAGATCTGCCGGAACAGGGTCCGCGGCAAACAGCGTGTTTGCCACGCAGACAACCCAGACAAAGACCAACCGACGGCTGACTGACGCCAAGATGCGACTCCCGGGAGTGACAAGCGAAGTAGATTCGAGACGATTATACTTTGACCAATTGAGAATCCTATCATGAAATAATCTTCGCATTCGCTGTTCCGTCGTTTGGCATGCAACAAATCGCCGCGATCCCTAAATCTGGTATATTCGGCTAGACCCTGAAATGTTGAATCACAGGTCAATGAGCAAGGAGATCGTCGATGAAAACGATCGGAGTGCTGCTACTCGCGAGGTGCTTGGACGGCGAAATACCACGCTGCTATTGATCTGCGGCGCACTTGCTCATGTCACCATCTTGTCAGCGCGACGTGATGCATGAATGTCCAGACCGTACCCGAAGTGCCGAAACGCCGTGCTCAGCGCGTCGAGCAGTGCTTCAACTTGTTCAGCGGGCCGAGCGGCCAGCCGGAAATAGCTGCTATCACTACCAAGCTTGTTGCCACATTCGCGGACGAGATAGCCGTACTCGCACAGCAACCAGTTCCGTAGCGTCACGCCATCAATCGGTGCCGGGACTTGGACGTAGACGAAGTTTGCACGCGACGGAAATACCGTCACACCGGGAAGCGAACGAAGGGATTGTTCCATACGACGACGATCCGCGACCGCAAGTCGCCGAGCGAACTCGTACTCGGTTTGATGACTCGACAGCGCTCTGATCAATGCCTCGGTCATGGCATTCACATTCCATTGCGGCAGGGCCGTGCGCAGTCTCTGCGCCAGTCTCGGGTTCGCCACCGCATATCCGGCACGAATGCCATGCAGTCCGCAATTCTTGCCGAGGCTTTTCAGGACAATCACGTTCTCGCGCCCAGTCGCTTCGTCGGCCACCGAAGGAATGAATTCTTCTTCGGCAAAATCGATAAACGATTCATCGATGACAATTAGTTTCAGATCCGCCAATGCATCCAGGAGGCATGTCATAGGGCCTTGATCCAGGCACGCTCCCGTCGGATTGTTTGGATTGCACAAAACCACGGTATCGGCCTCGACATGGCGAACAAACTCGACGAACTCGGCGACATCCAATTGGAAATTATCTGCGGGATGCAAATGCCAGGTGCAGACCTCTTTGCCAATCCCCGCCGGGTGATCGGTCCAGAGACCAAACGTCGGGACAGGAGTGGCGACGCGATTCCCAATCAGCAACAGGTCGATCCACGTGATCAGTTCGGTTGATCCATTACCCATGACAACTGTTGCGGGATCCAAGCCGAATGTCTCGGCCAGACAACAGGCAATTGATCGATTGCTGCTGGGGTAGTACTTCAGGATCGATTCCAAGTGCTGTTTGAAATCTTCGAAGATCTCGTGCGTCGGGAAGTAAGGGTTCACCGGAATGCAGAAATCCTGTAGCTGCAGGTCTTCGCGTCCCAGCGATCGCTGCAGGCTCGGCAGCGACGGACTGTGGCACGTTCCTTCGAAAAGCGACAAATCAACAGGGAACGGGACGGAAGTCGTAATCATGGATCACCTCGGTTCGCTCGGGAACATCCACTGCCACGAACAGATTTTACGAACAGCCCTACAACAACAATAAATGTTTATTATTCCGTTCATAATGGTTATTGTTGAGTTTGATCCAAGCTGCTCTCCCTCTTTTGAATCCAAACGCGAGTTGGTCAGCAGGAGACCCATCGATGTCGGGCAGTATTCCGTCCCTGTCCACCGATCAGATCGCGGCTTTTGTGGAGTTGGCGTTCCAAGGCAGTCTGCGCGCCGCTGCTGAAAAGTTGCATATCACCGAACAAGGACTTCGCAACCGACTACTGTCTCTGGAGCAGCGCCTGCACGTGCAACTGTACCGCAAGCAACGCGGCGTTCGACGGATGATGCCACTGACCCCCGAAGGGAAACTGTTTCTACCTCACGCCAAGGCGTTCCTGGATCGAGCCCGGGAACTTGGGGAAATGTTCCTGACCGAGCGACAACCCCGCGAGGTGCATGTCGCCGCCAGCCAGTACCTGATCCATCATGTGCTGATCGACGCAGTCCGAAGATTCCACGCTGCCTACCCTGGAATCCACGTCCGTCTGACAACTCACAATGAAGATGAAGTCGCCCTGACGCTATTGACTGATCTGCAGGTGGCGATTGGAGTGGCGGCCCCTTACGAAATGCTGCCCGAGTTAGAATACCGGCCCCTCTTCTCGATGAACTGGAGTTTGATCACCCCACTGCGACACCCGCTGCTGAAGATTCAACGGCTGTCCCTCAAGAGGCTGGTCGAGCACCCACTCATCTTTTTCGAGCGCGGGTCGACAGGCAGGCAGCACGTCATGGACGCGTTTCACGAACAGAACCTTTCTCCGCACATCGACATGGAAACCACCAACACCGATATCATCATCCGGATGGTCGAAGCGGGATTGGGCATCTCCATCGTGCCACTCTTGGCCAGTGGCGCAGTCACACGCGGTCGCAAGATTGGCGTTCGCGGCCTGGGGAATCAGATTCGGCCGATTCAATCGGGCATCCTGACCCGTCGTGGCGAACAGATGGACGCCGCCAGCAAAGCCTTTCTAGACTTCGTCCATGCCGAGGCACCGCGACTGACGAACTGATTGGCGATGGACACTTGCGCGCGGGCTCAGGTGAAATGTGAGACCTCGATAACTATGGGTTGTCCCCTCGTTACCTGTTCTTCTCTCCGCACGCTAGACTGCCGCGATCTCGCAATTCAGACCTTTGATCAGGGCCGATCATGGGGAATGTCGTTCAGCCTGGGACATCATCGTCGGGAGGTTCCTGGCGTCGATCCCAACCGTTCTTTGTCAGTCATGTGCTTCGCCAGTATGGATTCCGTGGCGTCGTCGCGATGCTTGTCGCGGCAGCAGTGGCATTTGTGCCGCTCGCAATACTGGTCTGGTTCAATGTCTTTCGAATGACTTCGATCATCTCGGTTCAGTGCGGTCAGTCGGTGGTAGTCAAACCTGGACGGTTTGAACAAGAATCCGATCAGGACCAGCCGGGCGATACGGCATTACTGCAGATCCGCTGTGAAGTCCCGACTTCGAATGGTTGGCGAGATCTGTTGCGCGACGACGATCCTGCATTACGAGGTCGCGAAATCGGAAATTCAGTCTACGTGCGGGACGAACGGGTGTACCTCCGCAAGGCAGGAAATCTGAAACTACCGTTTGGTTTGCTCGGTCGACCGCCTGTCAGCGTCTGGGTACCTGCGGGGGATTACGAGATTGCGGTCGTTCACGATTCACCGCCGGACCGGTCGTTGATTGATAGCCCCCGCACCGGATTTCCGCTCGTGACGACATTCGATTCATGTACTGTGAAAGCTCGCGAGAAAACAGTCTTTGCCATACCGTTACCGCATCACCATTGGGGAAACGGAATGCCGTTGTCGCTCGTCGGACAAACTCCGGAGCGGTTTGAAGCCCCCCAACCGAAACTGGATTCGCTGATCAAATCGCTCAAGAAGGCGATCGTCATTCCCACTCCAGGAGGTTACCTGCTGGATTTTGGCGAGCCGACTGTCATGCACACAGAGGATCACCGGGACTGTACGGTCGACTTTGAAGACTTGCATTCGGTCGCACGTGAATGGAATCGACATCAAATTGTCACGCTCAAACGCTGGTTGCCAAAAGAGGAAGAAGTCGCGACCAACATGCTAAGTCCATTGGTTGCGGACTTGTCGCGACGAGAATACCTCGAAGGCTGGTTCTGCTATGCCATGGCGGGTCTGGCAGGCTTGGTTCTCACGAAATGGGGAACCCTGGCGATCCTGGAACCGTATCGACGCCGCGAGACATTGGCAGGACCGATGAAGCTATGCGTATTGATCTTTCTGGTGTCGGCGGCGGGATGGTGGATCGCGGCGACTTAGCTGTCAAAGGCAAGGAACATGCAGGCGATCTGCGATCGGGACGTCACTTCGAATTGAGTTCGAATTTGAATTCGTTGGGAGGCAGGTGGTCTCGCTGAAGCGCCTGCCGGAGATCTTCTCGCACGGAATTGCCTCGGCTGGTTCGTCACTAGTTGTTCCTCACCTAATTTGTCTGACATTTCGTGAAGTAGCTGCCATGTCGCGGCGCTAGCGGCAAAGCAGCAAAGGATCTCGATTGCGAATATTTCAAGAATTCTTGCTTGACTTAAACTAACGCAATAGTCATCTTGCATACTTCGGAGCTTCGGTTTTGCGAAATTCTTTGTACTTTTTGTGGAGATGGGATGAAATTTAGATCATCATTTGCTAAGCGTCGCAGTGAACTTCGAAGTGCGTTTACGTTGATCGAACTTCTGGTGGTGATTGCAATTATTGCAGTCTTAATTGCTCTTTTACTCCCAGCCGTTCAACAAGCGCGGGAAGCGGCAAGACGGACACAATGCAAGAACGCGTTGAAGCAAGTTGGATTAGCGATCCACAACTTCCACGATACGCGCAGCGGTTTTCCTCCAATTTCCCTGGGTCCCGACCGGCTGACTTGGTACGCCTTGATTCTCCCTTACTTGGAACAAGCGCCGCTTTATAATCAGTTGAATTTGAATGATGTTACAACCTACGCCACCCCTAATACCCCGAACAACATCGCGTGCAACTCCGACGGAATGTCGGCGATTCAAGTTTATCGCTGTCCTTCACGTCGATCAAAGGGGAAGAACAACGCCGGGAATGTGACGTCCGACTATGTTGCCACAACGTGGAGTACTAATGTCGGAACAAACGAATTCACAGATTGCAGCGACATCTCCCAAAGCGGTGGCCCTGCGACCAACCAGAAGCAAGTGCTGCAGTCGGCGATTCGTAATCCAAGCGGTAATTCTGGCGATTACACGTGTCGCACGAGTTTTGCCACCTTGACGGATGGGTCATCCAACACCGCCATGGTTGCGGAAAAGCATGTGACTCCCAAGGGTCTCGGTGCTAGCGGCGGTGATAACGGTGACAATCGCGATGGCCCGGTCTTCGTCAACAAAGGTGGCAGCTATCAAGGGCCGACAGGCACGGACAGTGGCTGGGGCGAGTTGTGGATTGCCGGTCCGATGAATAATCGTCCGCTCGCGCCTTCAATGACCTACAACGCGACAAACATTCGAGATGCGGGCAATCCCAATCTTGGAAGTTGGCACGTGGGCGTCGTCCATATGCTGCTGGCAGACGGTTCCGTTCGAGGCGTGAGCATCAATGTCGACACTTCGATCATCACCAAGCTCGGCAATGCTTCCGACGGCAGCCCGCTGGGTGATTTCTAATTCAATCTTGGTTCGATCGACATGGCTGATCTTGAGGCCGTAGATACTTGAAAAAGCCGTCGCGCAGGAAGCTGCTGCGACGGTTTTTTGATTGCTGCCAATCGCTTGACTGCCGATGCAACTAGAGAAGGCACCCGCTGATGAAACCCTGGAAATTGTTGATCGTTCTTGTTGGGGTCATCGGAGTCCATGGATGTGGTCCGACGACCTGTCAGGTGAATGGTAAGGTCAATTTTGAAGATGGGTCGCCACTCACATTCGGGCGAGTGACGTTTGCTCCAAAGGCTGGTTCCAAAGGGTTTTGGGCTCCGCTCACCAACGATGGGACGTTTGCGGTTGATCCCGCCATGGAGGCCCAAGCGGGCGACTATACGGTGACGCTGGTCGGAGCCGAAGAACCTGCCTTCTTCGAAACCGATCCCACGACGGGTGTCAATAAGTTGCTGGAGCCACCGAAGCCGCTGATCGATGCCAAGTATGCGAGCGGCACGAGCAGTGGCTTGAATGCCACGATCAAGCCCGGAAAGAATGAGCTGTCATTCAAGGTGGACAAGTTACCATGAGGATCTGGTGCAGCCTGCTGGTTTGCCTCGCAGGCTGTGGGATCGGGATGGAAGCAACATCGCCGGCCCCAAAAAACCTTCCCAAAGCGAATGAACCACGAATCGATCGCAGGAATCGAGCTGGGTATGGGTTCGCGCCCCTACCTGATGCAAATCCTCCCAAAACCCCTCGCGTTCCTGTCAAAGCAGATGATTGGTTTGATGGGGGCGACGGCGAATCCCGTCCACTCCCCTTTGCATACGTCGATGGCTCTGGTGCAGCAGCATACACCATTCTCGAAGTCATGGGCGGCGGGGCTGCACTACTGGACTATGACCGCGATGGTTTGATGGATATCTACGTCACCGGCGGGGGTTCGTTCGGCAAATCGCCAGTGCGCGCCTCCGGCCGCGCGGGCGCTCTATTCCACAATCTCGGAGGCGGGTCGTTCGCTGATGTCACGCGCAATGCGGGTCTACAAGACGATCAGCTCTACACTCATGGAGCGACCGTGGGTGACTACAACCGCGATGGCTATCCAGACCTGTTCGTGGCGGGTTACCAAGGTTGTCGACTGTACCGCAATGAAAAAGATGGGAGCTTCAGCAACCAGACGGCCACCGCGGGATTGAGTTGTCCGAACTGGAATATGACGGGTTGTTGGGCGGACATCGACAATGACGGATGGCTCGATCTGTACGTCGTGACCTACGCCAAATTCAAACTCGATCCCGAGCACATCTGCATCAACGATTGGAACCTGCGAGATGTCTGTCCCCCGACTGAATTCGAAGGAGAAGTCGATCAGTTATGGCGGAACCGGGGAGATGGCACATTCGAAGATGTATCTCATCAGGCGGGCGTTGATGTTCCCGGGCGCGGCATGGGTATTGTCGCCGCCGACCTGGATGAAGACGGCTGGATCGATTTTTACGTGACGAATGACATGGAGGAGAACGTCCTGCTCTACGGCGGACCAAACCTGACTTTTAGCTCTGAAGCGATACCGGCGGGGACCGCCTTTTCTCCCACGGGCGAACGTGAAGGTTCGATGGGCGTGGATCTGGGCGACTACAACGGCGACGGCAAGCCAGATTTCATTTACACAAACTATGTTAATCAGGATATTTCGCTATTGGAGATGGTGGATAAACGGGGGTTCGTGAACGCGACTTCCGCCGCAGGACTCAGTGGGTCGACGTCATCCTGGGTGGGATTTGGAACGGCATTCGCCGATTTCGACTCGGATGGCTGGCAGGATTTGTTCGTGATCAATGGTCACGTCATGTACGAGCGTTCAGGAAGTCATTACAGCCAGCCGCCTCGATTGTTTCGCAATCTGGACGGGCGCCGTTTCATGGATGCCTCGCCGCAGGGCGGTCCCTATTTTCGAGCCATGCATGCGGGGCGCGGAGCGGCAGTCGGCGACCTCAACAATGATGGTGGGCTGGATCTGGTGGTGGTCCACCAGCAAGAACGAGTCGCGGTGCTCTTCAATCAGCATCCCCCGAAGCATTGGATCGGCCTGCGATTGCAGGGGCAATCTTCAAATCCGGACGCCATCGGGGCTCGTATCAATCATCAATTTGCCGGTCGCGAGCTAACGCGGTGGGTCCACGGAGGCGGCAGCTATCTCTCGTCTTGTGATCAGCGGATCGTACTGCCGGCGGACGATGCGAGTCCGGTCTCTGTGAAGGTGCGTTGGCCCGATGGCCGTACTGCCGATTTCTCGGACCTGATTCCAAATCGATTTCACGAGCTTGTTGAAGCACGCAGACCCACTGAGTGACGGATCCAATGAGCGCCTCCATTCATCCGCAAAGCCGAACCTCTCTGTGGCGCTGGTCTGTCCGAGCGTTGATTGCACTCTTGCTGATATCGCTGCTGGCTGGGGGGACGAGATGGATGTTCTGGAGGCAGCAGCGGGCGTCGATCGCTGCCGCTCGAAGTGACTTGAGTCGATTGCCCTCGCAGTCAACCGCGGCCGGCCGAATGAGGTTGGCACGGCACGCTGCAGGGGCGTTGAATAGCTATGACGCGGCACATTTACCCTCGGGTGGAATGCTGCTGCGTTATGTGGCCCAAGTTTTGACTGCCGCCGACGGCGTCGTGATTTCGTTCCCGAACGATTTGCAACTTTCGTCCGTAGATACCGACGATCTGTTACTGGCAGCCGAATCATTTCTGGGAGCCCGTCATCTTGGACTGGCCGAACCGATCTTACAGACGGCTTATGATCGAACAGATCAGCGCGTGAGAATGCTGAAACTCATGGCATCAGTGGAGTATGAACTCGGCAACGATGAGTTGGTCCTGGCCTGCTGCCAGGAATGGGAGCAGCTTGAGCCCACAGCACCTGTCCCCTGGTTGATTACCGTTTTTGTCTATGAAAACAGGGGAAAACTTCAAATGGTTCTGGAACCATTGCGGCACGCGATTGATCGTTCGCCACCTCCGGCTGCCGTCTATCGGACGCAACTTGTTAACTATTTGATACAGCTTAGGCAAGTCCCTGATGCAAGGCGCGAGTTTTCCGCGTTGCAAAAGTTGGGGGAGCTACCCCACGATTCGCTCACGGAGGCACGATTGCTGTTTGCGGAAGGAGAATCGACTCGGGCATTGGAAATGGCACAATCACTGCTGCCGTCGACCCCGAATGATCCGCCGCTGTTGGCGCTTATCGGAAAAATCTATCTCGCGAGGCATGCCCCGGCGGAAGCTTTGCCAATCCTGACACTTCTCGTCGATCGATTTCCGTACGAACCAGAAGCTCATTATTTACTAGGACAGGCGCTATCACGACTGAAGCGGCCGGACGAGTCGAAACTGCATCTTGATCGTCATCAGGCACTGGTCCGCGCCAAAACAGAGATTTACAAACTGCAGCGTCAGGCGGCCCGAGAACCAAACAACCCGGAGATCCGAATCGAACTGGCGCAACGTTGTGAGGAGGTGCAATGGACTGAAAGAGCGGACCATTGGCGGCAAGCGGCCGAAGCAGTTCGATCCGCTCAAGCTATTGGCATTTAGTTCGGTAATTAGCAATTACTCCTCGATTTGGCAATAAATTATCTGTATCTTCACATATAAACGAATGAGAATCATTTCGCCGTCTTGCAGATCCATTTGCTCGGATATGCGAGTTCGTCGCTAATTTCTTGGGCGGGCCGCGGGCATGTCGCAACGTTGGTATTACAAGGTCTTAGGCCATGAGTTTGGCCCGGTACCCTTGGAGGAGTTAAAGGAACTGATCGAATTGGAAGCTATTTCGTCGACGGATGCAGTGCGTACTGAAGACGAACACAAGTGGACGGTCGTAAGCTCTGTCAGCGCACTGGGATTTGCAACTCAAGCATCCCGTACGCTCGCCCCGATCGTGCCCAGCAAATCCAATGAGTGGTACTGTCTGTTCCTCGGTCATGAATTCGGACCTGTGACATTCGAGGAGATCATCCATTTTGCGGAGTCCTGCCAGTTGGAGGCAAGCGATCAAGTCAAGTTTGGGGTTGAAGGTAAATGGCGGCCAGTAGGCTCGATCGGTCGACTGTCTGTCGCGATCCCCCCCAAGGCCGGACAACAATTGATCCCGAGGAAAAAACGCCCCGAAACTATCGTCGCACCGACAATTGCTCCGCAAGTTCCCAGCCGTCCTCCCGCTCCTGTCACAGCAGAAGTCATTTCGGCGGCAGTCCCCGTCGAAGCGGTTAAGACAGCTCCCGTCACCGCGCCAGTTCCAGTTCCTTCAAAACAACCATCGGCTCCGTCCGTCCCAGTCGTTTCAGAGACAACATCGACACCGCTGACTGTCACTGAAAGCATTTCCAACACCAAGACCTCAACCGTAGCACGGATCAATAGCAACTCGTCGCCAATGTCGAGTATGCCAAATCGTGCCACTGTTCCATCTCGACCGATTGCCAGGTCATCAAACAACTCGTCACGTTCATCGATCGCGGACTTGATTAAGGGTCAAGGAATCGTCATCGGAGTCGCTGCCGCAGTTCTCGTTTTGCTCGTTGTCGGCTGGATGTGTCTACCAGAGGGAACTGCGGGTGACATTGAGCGGCATCGTAGTCTCTCACAATTGTTGGGAGACGTTCGGGCGGCGAGATCGTCGAACGCAAGCGATTTTAATCCCTTCAAGAAACGCGCTCAAGAACTTGGGGCCAGGTACATCCCCCTCTTGAAGAGCGCAGACGGAAGCAATCCAGCCAAGCAGAATTTGCTCTGGGCAGTTCGCGATGAACTTCCAAAAATGATGAAGAAGGATCTGTCGCAGGAGACAGTTGAAGAAAAGCGATTCGCCACTCGGTTGGCCAATGCGGCCACACGTCTCGGAATCAAGTAAAGATGCCACGAGCCATTCATGGATACATCTTAGAGCGGTTCCTCGCATCTTTTTCTCTCCTCTTAGCTGTCAAAGGAGCATGAAAGCGATGTGTCATCGGGACATCACTTCGACTTGAGTTCGAATTTGAATTCGTTGGAACCTGTCGTTGCCACTTTGGCGGTCAGTGTGCTGTCCATGTTGTATTGCGTCGGGATGAGATTCTGTTTGGTTTCGCTCTTCATACCGTCGAAGGTCTCGGTTTTCGTGATGAGAGACGAAATTTCGACTCGACGGTCCCCTGGCTCCGCCTGTCCTTTGAATTTTCCAGCCTTGATATCGAGACATTCGATCGCCCCCGTGGCAATCGTTTTGAAATAGATCAGCCCATCGGCCAGTGGTTTGTCGTCCAACGTCACCGTGCCGGAGACAGCATATTTTCGCGGCTCCGATCGTCCGCTCTGGCAAGCTGGCAAGGCCAGGCACACCGTCAATAGAACCATTAACCACATTCGTCGAGACATGGCGTCACCTTCGTCATCAAGCAACAGATCAACTGATACGGGAACAGACGTTAGCCAGGCAGCACGTAAGCTGGGACTGTAACTGATGAGGTCTGGAATCGCTCGAAAGTATGGGATGCCTTTCCCATTCGCCGACCAGATCAGTCATTGCGTGACCACATCACGTCAGAATTCGCCCAGGACTTGGCCATCGTCGCGCGTTGCCAGTCGAGCGAGCACATCGAGTCCCAGCGAATCGCTCAGAAATCGAACGGACCCGTCGGCGAGCAGGACGTGGACTCCACCGGTATGTGCCGAATTCAACGGTGTATTCGCCCCGACGTAAGAACCGACGCCGGTTCCAGCAACATTGTCGGCCCAGCCAGTCTTCTTATTGATGGGATAGCGGATTGTCACTTCGTTCGACGAACGGTTATCGGGATCAGGCGCATTAAACTTCGGCGGAGATGTGGCGCTCTTCACACCGATATGCCAGCCCCACGGTTGGCTGGCGCGCCAGTCCTGTTTCGCATTCGAAGTATCAGTGATATAGTCGCCATGCTCACTGATGGCGATGACGTTTGTGCTGCCATCGGTCAGATCTCGAAAGTTCATCGAGCTGTTGGGGAACAACACACCGCCACCGCTGGTACTGCCTCCGTTTTGAAGGTTGTTGATACGGGTTTCGGTGTAGTTGGGAATTAAACCGGCCGCGGCTCCCGAGACCCCGACATAGGTTGCGGCACTGACCCCGGTGACGTTCCCACACGTCGGCGGCAGCGGGGAAGAGGGACAGCTGTAAGGCGGAATTCTGATCCCGGTGATTAAGTTCGTGTTGTTGGTATTAAAAGCTCCCGAACTTCCAGTGAACTGCCATTTCGAAAAAATAGTCCCCTGATCCAGATACGGCAGCATGTACACCATCCATGAACTCCCCCAACCGGCACCATCTGCGGATGACGTACCAATCCCAAACGGTTGCTGATCCATCGCCCCACCTGGCGGGAACCGGCCGTAGGTGTCGTGGTGATTGTGCAGCGCCAACCCCATCTGCTTCAAATTGTTCTTGCACTGCGTACGTCGAGCGGCCTCGCGCGCCTGTTGAACGGCCGGAAGCAACAAGGCAATCAGGACTGCGATAATCGCAATCACGACCAACAACTCAATCAACGTAAAACCGCGATAAACTTTGTCGCTGGGTAACTCTGGCGCTCGGCGAACTCGGTTCATAGTTGCGTCTCAAATATCATCGTGTAGATCACTCCACAAATAGACATAGCGTCTCATTTAATCAACGAGAAGTCATATGTCAATCTCGATAAAGCCATTTTGATGCGAAGGCGGTGCGCACGGGAAGTAAGTGGTCTCTTTGGACCGCCTGCCGGACATCTTGTCGCACTCAACGGCTTTGGCTTGGCACATCAATGGAGGAGAAAAGGGCCTAAGTCCCCATAGTTATTGACAGGGGCGTGTAGCGTGGCACCGATGCGATGGAACCGGCGATTGGTTCTCGAATGCAACCAACAAACGGTCCTAGGTGTCCAAGATCGCCCCCTCCGGTGAGCTGGTTTCCAAGCTTCGCAAGTCACCGGAGAGAGTCCATGATAAGCGCAATGTTCAGGACTGACCGGCGGCGAGGGCTTGCACGTCGCTCGTAGTTAAGGGGTTGCCGCCAACTCCCCATTCGCCACTTTTGACCTCTTCGATCACGACCCAGGTCACCGGACGCATGTTCTCACCCTCGATGGAAACCATCGTGTCCGTCAGTTTGCGAATCATCTCTTGCTTTTGTGCGTGCGAGAAAACGCCTTCTATCAACTTGACGTTCAGTAGTGGCATAGGAGCGATCCATCCAGATGTCGAAGTTGCTGATGTGATTCAGCACGCACCGCAACTTGAAAAGTGCGTCCTGTTGAATTCGCGCGCTGTGACGAACACCATCACACATAGCACGATCGGTCGTGCTGATGTATTTCTTGAAGTTAACGATCGATCGTGCTATTTTCAAGGTATGGCAAAACAAAAAGCAGGAAAAACAAACGCCCCAACCGGCGAGCCCCGCCGTTCGGCGGGCCAGCTCAGCCGCGCCACCATTCTGCTCACCGCCGCCAAGCTGGTGACCGTGAAAGGTCTCGAAGGCCTGTCGATCGGTGAGTTGGCTGCTGAAGTCGGGATGAGCAAGAGCGGGCTGTATGCCCATTTCAAATCCAAGGAAGAGCTGGATCTGGCGACGATTGAAACAGCCGCCACGATCTTTGACCGCGAAGTGCTTCAGTCCGCGATGGCTGCCCCGGCAGGACTGCGGCGAGTCCGCGCTCTGGCGGATTCGTTCCTCCTTCATTTAGAGCGGAAAGTCTTTCCGGGGGGCTGTTTTTTTGCTGCCGTCCTCGCGGAACTCGATACACGACCCGGATTGGCACGAGATCGTGTTTCCAAAGTGCTGGACGCATGGCTGACCTTGCTGACCCAGTGTTTCGCTGATGCCGAAGCGAACGGCGAAATCAGGCCTCAGTCGGATGTTGCTCAAGCCGCTTTTGAAACGGAGGGGATGCTCCTGACTGCGAATTTCCTGTTCGTCATGCGGGACGAGATCACTCCATTGAATCAAGCGCGGCAAGGGCTGGAGAATGTACTCGCGCGGTTGGCCACCAGTCCCGCGTCAAAGAAGAAGCGGCCATTTAGTTGAAGTGCATCTGCATCCAGGCAGATTGAAGACAAGGGGACCTTTTCTCCTTTTTTGCGATGCGAAGCGACTTTTACTCGGCTTACACTCTTGCATCGCAATGATTTCCTGATGCGAAGCACATCAGAAAGCTTGAACCAGCGATCAGGCCATGCGAAGATTAAATAACCTGGTCATGATGAAAGGCGGTGGTTCCGATGAGCATTGAAGATGCCCCTCATTTTGTGTTGCAATCCAAAGAGCTGGCGACTTGGATCGAAAAACAAGGCACGGATCGATGGTGGAATGTTGATGGCGACCCTCTTCTGACGGGCCGACTCGATTTTCCATGCCCGGGCGATGAATTGGCTGCGGAACTCAGAAAGATCGATCGTTTGCTGCTCGTTCAGGACAAACAGAAACGGTCGAATGCAACGGGGCAGGAGATCCATGGCGATGAAATCGACACCGTTGTCGACCGCCTGGAAAATAATGTACAAATCACAGGCGATAAGAAGCCGCACTGGCTGAAGGACCGCCTTCTATATCTGTGCTGGAAGGGGAGTCGAAATGAATGGCTTCTGGTCGAGGATGAGGAAACTACCGAAAGAACTCAAGACGACCTCGCGCATGCCAGCAAAAAAGGATAGCCATGCCTCGTCGGGCGATTGATCTTGGTCTCCGCATCAAAGAGATGCTGCAGCATGTTGAAGAATTGCCCCAGGAGGCGATCGCTCCACTATCTCACTATAAACGGACCAGTACGGATCTCTGGAATTCACTCCTCTATGTCGAACGAGCGTTCAGTCAGGACGATCTCTATCCGGCGGTCGTGCAGCGTCATTTGGGCCGATTGAACGGCATGATATTGGTAAACCTGATAGAAACTTTTGAGCGTTTTTTGAAGGAAATCGCGGCTGTCGCCATCGACTATTTAGCTCCCTTCACGCTGGATGATCGGTTTGACGAGTTTCCTGTTCACGGAAGTAATCTTGCATCGTTCTATGGGGCGGGCGCGATTGGGAAAGCATTGTGTGAATCCGCGACTTGGCTGAAATGCGCGGAAATCAACAAACGCTTTCGCAAGTTGCTTGCACGTCCCTTTCAAGATGGCGACTTCTACCTCTTTCCGGGGAACAACCACAATCCGCCAGCCGAACGCTTTCGGCTCCCAATCATGGACTTAATATGGCAGATCCGGCATACGATGGTTCATAACGTGGGAGTGATCACTCAGTCTGATGCACTTAAAATTCGGTTGCTCGCCAAGGAACCGCTGCTAAACTCGCCTCGCGTTCTTTTGCCGACGCGAGACGATCTTCGCTATCTGAAAAGATTCCTGGACGAAGCGGCCCAAAGTTGCAATCAGCGAATTGGTAATCGGTTGGCCGAGTTGCTGACGCTGCTGCACGGTGGTGATCCAACACTCTTTGTCGCTCAAGAGAAAGCCAACGCATTGTCATCGGTCTTCGGAGCGTCCTTGACGGTGGCGGGAATAGCTGGGACCGTGCCGCTGCCATAAGACAATTTTGCGGACTGGAGCTAACCATGCCGGATCGGCTTGCAATGATGCAGGATGTTTATGATGCGGAGGCCATCATCAATGAACATCTGTCTCCCGCACCTCTCGTTCGGTCGTATCGACTCGAGCGAGAATTGAAGCTACCCCTTGGCCGTCGCATCTGGTTTAAGGACTATGGCTGGACGCCGGTCGGGTCGTTCAAGCTGTTGGGTGCGCTAAATTGGATGGCTCATCATGCCGAAGAAGTCGGCGATCGACCTGTGGTCGCTCATTCGTCGGGAAACTTCGCGTCGGGCATTTCGTTCGCGGGAATGCGTTACGGCAAACGAGTCATTGTGCTCATGCCCGACACCGCGCCCCAGGTCAAGTTTGAACTGACACGCTCGTTCGGTGCCGAAATCCGCACCTACAATGCCGCTCGCGATCATGAAACGGGTGAGCGAGATCGGATCGCTAAAGAAATTGCCGAAGGCGAACGCGCCGTTCAAGCATCGCCCTATAACGACCTGCATGTGATCGCCGGCAACGGAGTCGGTGGCCTGCAGATCGGTCGTGATCTACAGCAGATGGGCCGCGAGATCTCTCATTTCCTCTGCCAGGTCAGTGGCGGTGGCATCATGGCTGGACATGCTCTCGCGATCGCCGATCTTCATCCCACGGCACAGATCATCGGCGTCGAACCCGCAGGAGCCGATGACTTTTGCCAATCGCTCCGCGCTGGCCAGCGAGTTCGCATCGAGCGACCGAAAAGCATCTGCGACGGCCTGCTGTCGTACGACGTGGGCGAACACAACTGGCCGATCCTGCAACGCTGCGTGACCAAGGGAGTTGCCGTTCCAGACAACACCACGCGCGAAGCCATGCGCTGGCTGTATGAACATCACGGCCTGCGCACCGAGCCATCAGGAGCCATCGCCACCGCCGCCGTGCTCAACGGCCTGACCGACCTCAGCGGCACCGGCGACATCGTTATCACGATCAGCGGTCGCAACGTTGACGAGCCAAAGTTTCAAGAGTGGATCAGCAAGGGGACGTGACCGGCATTTTCCCCTGAGCGGGGCGGCGTAAGCCCCCCGACTCTTCAATCGTGCGCACATGGAAAGAGGATCGTTCTTTTAGTTCCCGGAAAAAACCTGACAAAATCCGCGCACTTGGTGAAAGATTCCCAAGCTTCGTTCGTGTATAGGTGGTCGTCTGGGAGACCGCGATGCCTCAAATACCCGAAACTCGTGCCAGCTTGATTCTGCGACTGCCGACTGCGGCCGATGCAGAGGCATGGCGGGAGTTTGTATCAATCTATGAGCCGTTCGTTTACCGGTTTGCAAGACGAGGCGGATTGCAGGATGCGGATGCTCGCGAGTTAGTGCAGAACGTATTGCTGGCGGTAGCTCGGGCGGTGGGACGCTGGCGGCCGGACGGAAACCGCTGCCGCTTCAGGACCTGGCTGTTTCGGATCGCGCGAAATCAATTGATTGATCTGTCGGGCCGAGTGCGACAGCGGGCCCTGGCCAGCGGTGGAACCAGCATGCTGGCGATCTTGAATCAGCATCCCAACTCGGACGGTTGGGCAGATGATGATGTGATACTCTCGCATCGCCAGGATCTATTTCGCTGGGCCGTCGCACGGGTGCAGGGGACCGTCAAAGAGGCGACATGGCAGGCGTTCTGGATGACGGCCGTGGAGGATCGCCCAGCGGAGGAGGCGGCGGCCGAATTGGGGTTGTCAGTCGGAGCGATCTATGTCGCTCGCAGTCGCGTTATGTCCAGGCTGCGGGAGGAAGTGAAGAAGTGGGAGGACGATGATGCGCTGTCATGATGCCCGCTTGAAACAACTGCTGGCAGCCGATGAATCGAGTGCCGAGTATCAGGTCGCAGCCAACCATGTCGAAGGCTGCTCACGCTGCCAGCAACGACTCGTTGAACTCACTGACGATCACACCTTTCTGGTCGAGCTTCGTGAGACATTGCAAGCGTCCGATGAAGCGGAACCGTATCGCGCGTCGATCAACTCGTCGGTCGTGATCTCCGTGGAAGCGAATGGAATGATGGATGCCGGAGCGGAAAGCGAACCCGTCTCACTCGACTTCCTCGCCCCTCCCAGCCATCCCGAAATGCTGGGACGAATCGGGCGCTATGAAGTCGAACGGATGATTGGCTCGGGCGGCATGGGGATCGTCCTGAAAGGGTTCGATACCGAACTGCATCGCGTGGTCGCGATCAAAGTATTGAAGCCACATCTGGCTCACAACGGAGCTGCTCGACATCGATTTGCCCGCGAAGCCCAATCAGCAGCGGCCGTCGTCCACGAACATGTGATTCCCATCCACGACGTTCAGTCCGATGGAGACATGCCGTTTCTGGTCATGCAGTATGTTCCCGGCCAATCGCTGCAGGCTCGCGTCGACGAACGGGGACCGCTCGACCCGAAAGAGGTTCTGCGCATCGCTCGACAAGTGGCGGCTGGCCTGGCGGCCGCACATGCCCAGGGGCTGGTCCACC
The DNA here is from genome assembly GCA_028291515.1 of Schlesneria sp. Lineage (GTDB taxonomy): Bacteria > Planctomycetota > Planctomycetia > Planctomycetales > Planctomycetaceae > Schlesneria. The sequence continues at coordinate 182,362 of JAQGHU010000022.1, read as the reverse complement.
GCGATGTCAAACCGGCGAACATCCTGATGGAAGAGTCTGTGGAACGGGTGCTGATTTCAGACTTCGGGCTGGCACGAACGGTGGATGACGCCACGCTGACCAGAACCGGGATCGTCGCGGGAACGCCGCACTATATGTCCCCCGAACAGGCCAGCGGCCACGCCGTCGACCATCGATCGGACCTGTTCAGCCTGGGAAGCGTCCTCTATTTCATGTGTACCGGGCGGCCGCCGTTTCGGGCAGAGCATGCCATGGCGATCCTGAATCGCATCTGCCATGACACACATCGACCGGTCGATGAAGTCAATCACGATATCCCCGCCGAACTGGCCGAGGCCATCGACCAATTGCTGGCGAAAGTCCCTGGCGACCGATTCCGGAACGCTCACGAAGTGGAGCAGCGGTTCGAATGGATTCTGTCGCAGCTTCAAAGCGGACGGCGTCCTGTTCGATTCCATTGGCGACGCCGCTGGCTGCGCTGGCGAGCCACGGTTCAGAAAACGGTCTTGAGCCTGTGTGCCGCAGTGGCCTGTGTCTTCGTCGGCGTCGGGCTCGCCTCATGGCATCGATCGGACCCGCACTTCACAACCGGGATGATGGCTCAGAGTTCAATGCCGGATTCGATCGAGCAAACTCAAGATCTCTCGCCTGGTCAAGAGCCACTGGAATTACCGCCACGCTTTGTCGGTGCGATGGAATTCCCTCCCGACAACTTCGCAAACGAATTGACCAGTGTTCAGCAGTCGTTGAGTGATATTGAACACGATTGGAACGGTCAGGACGCCGCTTTATCGGAGCATTCGACCGATCTCAGTGACTGGCAACGGAACCTGAGTTCAATCTTGGACGCACTCAAAACGCTGGAACTCGGTTCCAGTGGATCACAAATCTCTCCAAAGTCGGTTTATCAACCTCCTCAAGTCGAAAGGGCTGCTCAATGACTCGCAAGAAATGGATTTTGGTGGCTAGTTGCTTCTTCAGCCTCGTCACTTTCACGACGATCGCGTTGACGCAAGAAGAGACGCCCGTACGCAGACGGACGAATCCCAATCTGGCGACGATCAATTATCCGGACCCGCCTTCCCCTATTTCTGAAGTGCCCAATGTCATTTATCCCGCAAATTCTCCGCATGGCTCCTCCGTTGCGTACCGGCAAAGAACTGTGGCGCGGACAATCTACGACTCAGTGGCTATCCCGATCTCTGCCGAAGAACTGAAACAACTGCAGGCGATGCAAGCGGCCAAAGAGAAATTGAAGAAAGCCCAAAACGAAGCCGCGCGGAAAGAAGCGACCGACGTGATCCAGAAGTCTCTGATCAAACAGTTCGAACAAGATCTGGCTCAGCGCGAGAAAGAATTGGCGGCGGCGGAAGAGCGGCTGAAAACCCTGCGACAGCAACTCGACAAGAGAAAGCTGGCGAAGGACGAGATTATCACACTGCGGTTGAAAACGATTGTCAACAACGCCGAAGGACTTGGCTTTCCAGGTGACGAAGCCCCGCAACCACTTAGCGACTACGACACTCCAGTTTTTGGCCCTTATGATCCAGCAAGCTTCAGACGAACTCTTGACGCGGGAACCTTTCAACCAACCCCTGACCTACCTGCCGATGAGCGCCCCGCCAGCAGGGCCCCGTGAAATCTAAAGCTAAAGCCAGGCCGGGGATTTGGTACGGCATGAAACGGTGGCTTCAGCGACATCCTCACTCGCCGAGATTGAAATGAACCTGTGCGGGCGATAGACCAGAGTAATCTGAGTTGAATTGCCTCACACCAATCGGTGTACGAACAGGTCCATGCCCATGCCCATGCCGATCCGTTATCGCACTGCCAATTGGATCCTTGCCGCCTGTCTGGCAATCACGATGGTGATTGCCGACGGGCGCATTTCATCAGCACAGACTTCAAAAGCCGCTGAAGTCAGCGAGGACGACTTCTACCGTCCCGACGAAGTGCAATCGATCCACCTGCAAGTTGCCGAAGACGAGCTGAATCGGATGCGGACGGCGTTGCCCGAACGGGTCTACGGCCGAGCCTCGTTCCGATGGCGAGACATTTCCGTAGACAACGTGGCGATCCGGTTTAAGGGAAATAGCTCATCTTCACCGGCTCAACAGCACAAACGCAGCTTCCTGATCAAATTCGATGAGTTCACCCACGACCAGCGTTTTCTGGGATTGCGGCGCGTTTCCTTCGACAACGCAGTCCAGTTCGGCAGTCTCTTCAGCGAGCCGATTGTGACCGAGATTCTGCGCGACCAGGGCATCACCACACAGCGGTGCAACTACGCCAAGCTCTATCTGAACGGAAAATACCACGGCCTGTACGTCAACGTGGAAAGGATCGATGAGGTCTTCGTCAAGCACCGCCTGCCTGATCCGAACGGCATGCTATTCAAGGTCGACGAAGGAGGGCCCGGTGGCAATCTTCAATTCCTCGGCGATGATCCGACGGCCTACGAGCGGACATTCAAACCAGAAACGAAGTCTTCCAAGAAAGGGCATCGTCGACTGGCCGAGTTCAGTGGGATGATCAATCAGTCGCCCGCCAGGGACTTCGCGACAAATCTGGAATCGAAGTTCGCTGTCGACAACTTCCTGCGAGTGACGGCAGTGCTGTTATTTTCCGGCGCATTCGACCAACTCACCGGCTGGAATCCTCACAACTACTACTTGTACTACGATGGCGAACAGAAGCGCTGGCAATACCTGCCCTGGGATCTGGATGTCGGATTCTGCGAAGTCGCTTTCGGACAGATCCATGTGCTGGACGATTGGAACGCCGCCTGGCCGGCCCCAGGGCAACAACCGCATCCGCTGCTGGATCGTATCGTCGCCGATCCGGTGTTGCTGAAGCGATACCGCGAGACAGCGCGAATCATTCTCGACAAACATTTCGAACCCGAACGATTGTGTGCGAACCTCGACGCCAAATACGCCCTGATCAAGGCCGACCTTCTGGCCGATCCATTTCCTCATCGACGGATCACGAACCCGGAAGACCGCAACTACGATGACATCGTCGCCTCAATGAAGAAGTTCATTCACAAGCGCTACGCCACCGCACGTCAACAGCTCGAGAATCCCGGCAAGCGACCCGCAATGGTGCGTCGTCCGGGAGGCCCTCCCCACCAGCTTGCGGAGAAGGTCCAGCGAGTCATGCGCGGTGCCGAGAAAATGCAGCGCAACGGACAGGATGTGTCGCCCATCCAAAAGGTGATGCGACAAGTGGGCCCCCTGATGGAAAAAGGGCGCCCGGATGAAGCCGAACAACTGATCGCGGAAGCGCTCCGGCTGGTAGGCGAAGACGCGAGCAACGTCGCCCCGAAAACACCTCCAACGCCAAGGGACTGACAACGGCGAATCGCTCGCGCTTGCCGTTCCAATCAGTTGTGGCATCAGCAGCAGAGTTAGTCATGGCTCGTTTGCGGTCCTTCAACAGGCCCGACAAGTGGCTGAAAGAACCCTTCGTCATACAGTCGAGTTTTCCGTCTGGGACAGGTCATCCACCATCCTCTGACCTGTTTCTCTGATTACTTGCATTTGCATGAGATTCCCTCGAGTCGTCAAGCAAAGAGGGCGCAGGCGTCGATCTGTACCATATGGAGAAAAGGAACTCCATGAACTCGTTGAAGGCTCTCTCGAAGGAGAAACTAAGGATCATGAACATACTGAAATTGTCTGCGTGTGGAGCGGTCGTGTTGGCAGGATTTGCAGGGACGGTTCAGGCCGATTCAACACCGAAACCAATGCCTCTTGTCAAAGTGCAAAACACGAACACCCGGCCGTCTGCGTGGAAAACGTGGCAGAACAAAACTCGAAATTTGTTATCCTTTCAACGGACGCGCTATGGAGACTACATCCGCGGAAACGGGTCACCAGAATATTAATCCGGCCGACATCGTTTTCGGCGAACAACTGGGAAGGCGAGACTCCCCTCTTGCCTTCCTGAGCGGGGCGGCGTCAGCCCCCTGGCCACTTTTCCTGGGGTGTGAGCCCCTCTTTCCAGGCAAGTTCCTTTGATGCCGCGCCGGTCAGTGGTCCCACAATAACATCCGCGGCACGGCAGAAGCCTCGCCCTTCCAACCACGACGACACGGCCATGTCACGGACACCACATCCGTAACATCCCGGTCAATCATCTCTTCCCGTTTTTGGATGCTCGTCGCCATCAAAGACGCCATCCAATTGTGACATGGGCAACTCGGCTGTGACGCGCCCGACAACGGGAGAGTCCACCATGACCAGCGCGTAATCGCTGCGAATCGGTGCCCCCATTAGTCGCATGCGGCTGGCCCGCCAGAAGGAACGAAATTCAATCGGAGTTCCTTCTGGAAGTTCACACACTTTTTTCTCGCCATCTTGAAGCTGGCCGGCTTGGATCTGATAGGGAGGATACAGCGCCTCATTCGCAATCAGATAGGAGGTGTTCTTCACGGCCAGGGAATCACCCGCATACTGAGCATAGTCGTGTCCGACGAGGGGGACTGTGAGTGCGCAACCCGTAGGTAGCACGGACACGCCAGCCATCAGCAGCAAGGTCCGAACAATTGTCATCGTCATCTCCTCTCATCAACCCGTAGGGCGGGCAACGGCTAAACTCGGCAAGACCGTAGTCTCGCCGAGTTCTACGTACTAGAGGTTTCTCTGTGAACCTCGTCAGATATGGAGCTTAATGACATTGTTCTACTCAGCAAATGTGAGTTCACCGGCCTTGATTGCCGGTCAAATGCATGAAAAGCGGCAAGCCTGAAGTGTTTGTCAGCTCTTTTTCGACGGCGAGAGTTGTTCAGCCGAAGTACGAACAAACGGCTGGCACCAGCGCTTCTATCTAGCTGCGAACGAACTCGCCAAAGTCGTCACCGTACATGTCGCGAACGACCGCCGCCAACGTTCTGCGATGAACGAGTTTCTAACAAATCTATCATGTTTCCTGCGGGTTTCTGAATTCTCCCACAGCCTCGCTCTTGAACCCCAATCCAGGCCTCGACGTGATTGCTCATCGAGTTTATACGCATGCCACTCCAGACTCGATTCGCTCATCAGGCAACGTCCCGAACCGCAACTTCCCTGCTTAGGTCGATGCGGCTCAATGCACTCACCTCGTCGTGATGCGTAGGCGATGTGCATCAACTGGATTCGGTCTCGCCATCGACGTGCGAGCAGGAACAACCATGATGTTGGCGAAGATTCAATTCAGGTTGGCTTCAGAGTGGAGGGCGATATCTGCCGTCGTTCTGATGCTCATCTGCATCCCGATTGGGATGGATGATCATTGGCTGCGATCGGTGCAGGCAGATGACTCATATCCTCCACCCCTCTCCACTTTTGAACCAATCGAAGTCGCGCCTGACACCGAAGAACCAGTTAAGAAAGAGATCGCGTTCAAAGCTGCCCCTGAATCAGAGATAGCAACTGAGCCGGACGAAGAGTCACAGGACGTGTCCCAGAGGATGATCGGAAACGGCCTTGGTACGATGGGACGCGCAAGCCATCTTGGTGGCAAGACATTCGGTCGAAATGATTCGATCACACCTCTCGAGTACATGCCGTACCTGCTGACTGACAGTCATTTCATTTTTGCGGATGTCCGTGGATTCGTGACGAATCGATCGCAGGTCGGAGGAAACATCGGCGTTGGCTATCGCCGACTATTTGACGAATGGAACGCCTGGGGGGGTGCCAGCGTCTGGTACGATGCCGATCAGTCGACCTCGAAGATGTTCCAACAAGTCGGCCTCAGCTTCGAAGGTTTGATCCAGAGATTCGAACTGCGATCAAACGTTTATCTTCCTTTCACCTCTTCACAGACCTTCTCGAACACGATCAGCAACGCTTCGTTCTCTGGCAATCAACTTCTGTACTCTCGATCACTTTCCATTGGAAATGCCCTGCGAGGCGTCGATGCCGAAGTGGGCTACAGCCAGCCAGTTCTGGATCGACATGTGGTGCGAGGCTACGTCGGCGGCTACCACTTTGAAGGGGGATCAACAGGCGGCGTCAACGGCTTCAAGGCACGCGTTGAAGGCGTCATCAACAACACGATCACGGCACAGACGCTGTTCACGCACGATAAATTGTACGGCAGCAATGTGATGGTCGGATTGTCGATGCAATTTCCTTTTGGCAACGATCATCCGACGACGGGTTGGAACCGAAGCACACCTTCGCCGTTCCGCTTCGTGGAGCGCAACTACAACGTGATCGTTGCGCAATCACAAACCAACGCCGTCAATCAAGTCGCCATCGACCCAGCGACTGACAAACCCTACATCGTCGAACAGGTCTATGCCCCCGCTTCGGGCCCCGTTGCCGGAACGCCCGATGGGACCAGTGCACATCCATTCTCAACCGTCGCGGCAGCCCAGGCGGCCGGGGGTGATGTCATTTTTGTTCAAAGCGGGTCCGTGCTGAATGAAGCCATTACGTTGACTTCCGGCCAACACCTGTTCGGCCAGGGGAATGTGATCGAGACATTGTCCACGACCGGCGGCAATGTCCGCATCCCGAATTTGCTGCAAGCGGGACAACAGCTGCCGACGATTCAGAACGTGTCAGGAACTGCGGTGACTCTCGCTTCCAACACCGAAGTTGCAGGGTTCGCCATCACGGGGTCGTCTGGAGACGGAATTTTCGGAAGCGGAGTCTCGGGTGTGTCATTGCATGATTTGACGTTTGCCTCGATCGGCGGCGATGCGATCAACCTGGCGAATTCATCGGGCAAAGTGACAATTCGCAATACTCAGATCACGTCGGCAACCGGAAACGGAATCGTGTTCAACGGCGGCAATCCAAACATCACCTACTACGGAGCGGGAAACACAATCACCGCGCAAGGGAACGGATTTGTATTAGAGAATTTAAGTAACGGCGCAATCGCCATCAATGATCTTTCGCTGAAGAATATCGGCGGTACGGGACTCGTGATCAACAGCGTAGCGACCGATGCCACATTTGCTTCTTTGTCGACTTCGCAGACCGGAACCAGCGGCACAGGGGGCTCGGCAGTAGAGATTTCGGGAACAACGAAGACCGGAACCAGTGACGCCATTTACAACTTCACCGGTAACACAAACATCACTTCACCGAACGCAAACGGATTTTCCGTCAGCGGAACGGATGCGATTATCAATGTGGCAAACCTCAACGTGACTTCATCCTCATCATCGCCCGCCATTTCATTTGCGAATGCCAGCAGCAAGATCACCCTGGATAGCGTGACAGTCAATACCCACAACGCGATGGGACTCTCGGCGAACAACGCCGCCAATTTGCAGGTCAATGGTGGTTCGTTCACAACGGTGAATGCCCCCGCCATTGATGTCGAGACTTCGGCGATCAATGCCAAGCTCGGTTCCGTCTCAGTAAATGGCGGGGCATACGGAATCAAGCTGGAAGCAAGTACAGGGAATTTCACTATCGCAGGGAACGGCGCGTACGCCACAGGCGGGGTGATCCAGAATACGACAACGGCAGGAGTCCTGGTCAATTCGTTCGGAAGCACGACACTCAGCTGGGTTGATTTCGTGAATAATGGCGTCGGAATCCAGTCGACGGGCTCCACCCAGCTCAACCTCAGCGACCTGCGAATCTCCGGTTCAACGGGATATGCGATCGACTCGCTCAACGACAGCACCGTGTCAATGACCGCTTCGATACTAAATGCCAACGGAGCCACCAACGGCGGGACCGTTCGAATCCAGGCGAATACGGCAGGTCTCTACACGTCGAGCATCACGAGCAACACGATCACTGACACCAATGTGAACGGAACAGCGATTCAGTTTCTGACACAGGCCAGCGGGGCGGGCTCGACACTCAATCTGTTGGTGACGGGGAACATCCTGTCCGGGTTTGGCAGCGGTTCCACAATGATCGGTACGAATTGGACCGGTCCTGTCACCGCCACCATTTCGACCAACACAATCTATTCCTACGGCCCGGGTATCACAGCCATCTCCCTGCAAGATCCGTCGACGACCTCTCTCTTAATGGGCACTGTCGCCTCCAACTTGATTTATTTCGACACCACTGCGGCAACATCAGGAACGGGGATCTGGGTCATTGATGGCCAATCAGGTCACACATCGACGGGTACGTCCACTCTGTCTCTAGCGACGAATAAGGTCACCTTCCAGGGTGCTGGTGGTACCGGATTGCGATTCGGTCTCTACGGAACCAGTACGGATACGATTACGGGCAACAGCATTGTCGACCAGGCGGGCGGCGGCACCGGCATGCTCTTCGACTATGTCGCAGCCAATTCGATCGCCACGATCACGACCAACGGAGTGACGCTGTTGGCTGGTGACACCACAACTCATCGCGGCATCATCTTCAGTCAGGTTGCCCCGAAGCTCAATTTAGCCTTCCCGGTGGCATCCGCGTCTACAATAACGAACAACATTTACAATACCACGACGCCCGCAGACGCCTTCTCGATTCCAGTTGGCACGGCCATCGGCGGCATCGTCATTAATGGCAACTTCATCGCAGCCCCATGACGAAGTCGCACGCCAATCGGCATGTCATAGCGATAGAGACGGCCGACTCACTGACCTGTCACGCTTCAGACTTCGGACGGCGTTTCCTGATTCGGGCCAGCATCGGCCGATCCGGCTGCAACGTGACGCCGAACCGTGGTTCCGGGCGACAGTCCTCGATCTGAGTCGCTTCCCAGCGTGAGAAGAAAGATCCCAACAGCAACGATGCTTCTTGATCGAAGATGGCCTTGCCGATGCAAAAGCGTTTGCCACCGCCGAACGGAAAGAATGAGAACTGCAGTCGCGCGTCTGAAGGCTTCTCGGTTCCACCACCGGCCTCTGGAGTCGATTCGGGTTCCCAACGTTCGGGACGGAATTCCAGAGGATTGGTAAACCAGCGCGGGTCGTGATGAGTAACCCACTGGCTCGTATAGACGAACGTATTTTTGGGTAACAGGAAATCGCCTAGCCGATAGTCCGATAGCGTCCGGCGCGATGTCGCCCAGATGGACGGATACATCCGCAGTGATTCCTGTAGCGTCGCTTCGGTCCAGACCGCACCGTTACTCCATTCCAGATTGTCCGCCGGATTATCCGAAAGCCGGGACCCTTCGTCTGCAATTCGATTTTGCAACGTAGGCTGACGCGAAGTTTCCCAGAGCGCCCACGCCAGCGAATTGGCAGTCGTGTCATAACTGGCGAGGAGTATTGTCAGCAGGTTGTCTTCCAGAAACTCGTCACGCATGGCACCGCCGACTTCCGAGCCATCCGTCAGTAGCGACAGGACATCCGCATCCGGCCCGGAACGTGACAACGATCGGGCGCTTTTGATGGCGTCGGTCAGTTGCCGACGAACGTGACGCCGAGTCGCCATGATCTTCATGTTGTGACGGAGGTCAGCCAGCAGACAGACGTTTTGAAATGCCAGTGGCATTCCCAGGAACCACGCATTGCTTTGCGACATCAAATCCAGGAACGCCTTGTGATCGATGCCCGACACGATCTCGTCGCCCGCCTCGGCGGGAAACAGCAGCGATGCCGCAATGGCCAGGCTCACTTCACGCGAGAACTGATACAGATCGATCACGTCTCCATCGCGCAGTTTCGACAGCGCCTGGTTGGCTCGCAGGATCGTCGTGGTCAGAATCCGCCGCGTCAGGATCTTACGTAGCGTCAGCAGCATCATCGCGCGATGTTCGTCGTGCAGTTGCCCCTCAATGGCGATCAGGCTCCACGGCACGACTCGTCTCAGCAAGTCTTGACCCGACAGCCCGAAGTACTGCGAATTCGAAACCATGATCTCGCGCACATGATCCGGATGCGAAACCAGAACCTTCGGATCACCGGCAATGGGAACACGAGCGATATCGCCATGATTCTGGCTGATCTCGCGCAGCGCATGGCCCATCTGGTACCGGCGTCGATACATGGACCATTGGTCGGCAAGCGTGCGCGGACCGGGAATATCACTCAATCGCTTCAATGTCATGGTGCGTTACACGAGTTTCAAGAGTTGCTGTTCGGCGGCATGATACGACTGGCAGCTCGCCATGACTTCGTCCGGCGTCAGCCCGAAGTCATAGAGCGAATAGCGATGGTTGCCGTGCTTACGCTGAGGATTGTCGTTCAACCATTTGCGCATGGCGTCTTCCGTGCCCGGCGTCCACGGAATCTGAAAATGATCATAGATCATGCGCATCGTTGGCAGCGGCTGAGTGACGAGTGCTTTGTAATGGATGTTCAAGACTCGTTTTGGCAGGCTCGCCTCGCCGGTCGCTCCATCGCGAGACCAACTGGCGAGTGTCTGTACCGTCAATTTGCCCACGGTCGCCGGATCGACGTGGTCGGACGAGATCCGTTGGGTCTCGTGAGCCAGGCTGCACATGGATGCGACGACCTCACCCACGTTGCGGTACGTTTGGATGAAACAGGCATCGGGCACAAGTCGTGCAATCGTCCCCAGTCGCGGCGTATGCACTGGACACTTCAACACCCAATGCTCGCCCGGCATGTCATTCTGAATCAGCCGTAACGTCGCCAGGTAATAGCGGTAAGCAGACTCCCAATCCGCTTCACTGCGACCGTTCAACCACTCCGAGTACTCGGGGATGTTCCACATCAACGGAAAGCTGTAGGACAGCATCGTATTCTGCAGCAGCCACAAACATTCTTCAGGACCAAGCGGTTCGATCTTGTGAATCCCCACCAGACTGGGAGCCAGCAGGTTGGTCCGCTGAACCTGCTGAACCGCTAACTTCTGCCGCAGCGTCTTCGAATCGCCACCCTTCTTCACACCCGCCGCCATCAGGGGAGTCAGCGATTCCCAGTACCGCAGGTATCGCCCTCGCGAGTCCGCTGCCAGCAAATTCAGTAACAACGTCGTCCCGGTGCGAGGCAACCCCAGCACATAGATGGGCCGCTTCAACGGAGGCATGGCGGCATTCGACAACGGATCGGGTCCGCCCCACGCTCGTTCCAGGCTCAGCCGATTCACCAGGATCTGCCGCAAACGGGTCGACGCCGCAATCCGGCCGATCGGATTGAGCCGAGCGGTCTCGTTCAATGATCGCAGCAGGATCGACAGCGGCTCTCGAAAGGAGACATCCGCGAACTCCGCCCCCCCCACGTCGCGCCGAGCGATCTTTTCCAGAGCCTCAACTTCCAGCGGCGGTTTCCCCGTCAACCGTTCTTTCAGCGAACACAGGGCCCGGGCAACGTGATACGAAACGTGACGGGGCGCTGGCTTGCGAACATTGGTTGCCGATTCTTGCATGGTGCTGTTTGCCAATCCCGCAGCGGTCTGGTGTATGTCAGGGAGCTTTGTGTCAGGCTCACGATGATGTCAACGACGTGTCACCACCGGTGATACCGCCCGCCAATGTCGAACTCTTGCGAGAAAGTTAATTGACTACCCATTTGGTGTCGAGTTCGACATGCATACAATTCGCCGTGTTCGATCCGAAACTCGCAAATGTCAACAAACAACCACAGGGAGAAGCCGTGTTTAACATTCGACGTTCCCTTTCCAGTGCCAGAATGCTCGTTCACGGCGGGGCTTCGTTGTTTGTACTGTTGACGTTTGGCGTCGTGATCCATGTTTTCCAAAGCGCCACGCCGATCACCGCCGCTCAAACAGTGGTCGATGCGCGTGTTCAGGGCGGCGCACTTGTCATCGCCGGAGGTGGCTACGTCACTCCCGAGGTCCGCCAGCGTTTTTTTGAACTTGCCGGCGGGACGAATGCACGAATCGTCGTCATTCCCGCCATCGAACCCGCCCCCGGCACCGAAGACACCTGGCTCGCTCCCTGGCGCAAAGTCGGCGCGACGCACGTGGAATTGTGCAATGCTCATGACCGAGCCACCGCGAACTCCGCCGAATTCTGTGCCGCGTTGAATCAAGCGACTGGCGTCTGGTTCAGCGGTGGGTATCAGGATTTCCTGGCCACCCGCTACGTCGATACGGCCGTTCAGCAAAGTCTGCACGAGGTTCTCCAGCGAAATGGAGTCGTGGGCGGATGCTCAGCCGGTGCCGCCATTCTCTCGCGCGTCATGATTCAAGAGGGCGAAAACCTGCCCATCGAAGCTCGCGGATTGGACCTGATTCCAGACGCCGTTGTCGACCAACATTTCCTGCAAAGAAATCGCCTGTGGCGAATGCAGCAGATGCTCGAAACGCACCCCAATCTCGTCGGATTGGGAATCGACGAGAACACGGCCCTCATTTACGAAGTTCGATCAGAACGCCTCAGCGTCCTCGGCGAATCTTACGCGCTGGTCTGTGTGCCTCCCTCGGGGACACAGTCCGCCAGAACGGAAGTGCTGCACGCAGGAGACAACGTCTTGCTGAACCAACTTCGCCACAAACATTTGGCGTACCAGCCAGCAACACCCGCTGTCCCGCAAACCCAAACGGTTGCCTTGCACTCCGCCTGAAACGCGCCAACACGGACTCACCAATCGATCAGCCAGCCAGAACCTGAAAGAGTGCAGGATCGTCTGTTTCGAAGTCCGTATCGTGCCGGAAACCAACTAGCCGACATCCCACTTCGGCGGTCAGATCGTAGATATAGTCCGTGTCTGCATCATTCTCCTGCTGAGACCGCAGGCCCTTCAGCACCTCATTCACAATCGCGGGTGCGTCACCCGTGATGGCGGGCCGTTTCGTCTCATCTTCGCAATCGTATTCAATCGACCAGACGATCTCTCCGTCTCGGAAGCACTTCAAATCGGTGACCATCACAGTATCTGAGCACACGAAATACATCGTCTCATTGCCTCCTTCAGACAGCGATTGAGCCAGCGACTCATCGAGATCCATGAAGTAATCAGACCCGTCGGCAATCAGCACGACCCAGGCTTCCAAATCTCCCTTCGGCAGTTCGAGCAAATAGAATCCGACATCGGGAAATTCATGACACTCGCCAGTCCGCTTTCGTCGAGACGCTCGAAGCAACTCGTCCATGGATGTACCAGTACGCGCAATCCACGAAACTCGATATCCCATGTCGAAACTCCAGTTCGCTGATTTCCCGGCACCATCCCAAACCACTTGAAAATCAGCGGTGCGTGTCGTCGGAACCAAAAGGGAGGCTCTTTTGCCTCCTCGAAGACCATTTTCTAGCTGCAAGAGAAGAGCCCGCAAACAAAGCGCTGGCCACTCACTTAGGTACAGCTATAACCCCCTCGGATACTGAAACAGATGCTGCACACGTAATAAACCAACAACAGACAGTCTTCCGCAAGCACGGGTTCGTCTCGCCAGTCGATCACGGCCATTTCCCTCATCAGATATTTCTGCTGGTGACTGTAGAGCGGCGTGGCGGCCTGTGCGGGGCATTTGGGATTTGGGCAACTCGGGTACGAATGGCCCTGATATTCAGTTGGCTGTCCACCGAATTGACTGATGTGCAATTGTCCTGGCTGAAAGCTCGGTCGCAAAAGACGTGGCACTCGGAGTTCGACCCATTTATGAAGGGGGCATCGCAATTGACTCCCTTCTGGCAGCTGGAGCCATTTTCTACTTTCTTTGGCGCAGATAGTTTACGCTAGCGATTCATCCGACGATTTTGGGAGAGAACTTGGCGTGATAGAGCTTGAGAGGCGTTACTTGAAGATATCGTAAACGACAGAAAGGCTGGTTTGGATCACGTGCGAGAAGCTCAGCACTTGCTGTGCCGATGAATATTTAACTAAGTTCAAGCAAAGCAGGCCAAATGTCCGGGGTTGCGTTTGACGTTCTAACTCGGCGTGTGTAGAAAATGAACCATTGTGCTGCATTTTGCCATCTGCATTCTCCTCACGACAGGGAAAAAGGTCTTAATATCATGACCGATCGACTCTTGAAGTGTGCGCTCATTGCGCTGTTTCTGTCCTTTTCAGCGCTTAACTTTGCGTTCAATCCTTTTGAGGTGCCGCAAGCGGTGGCACAAGAGGGCTGCACGGCCCCGCAACCTGTTTGTGATGACATTAAAGCGACATCCACTCCGGTGTGTTGTGGCTCAACTTGGGTCTGTATGTGCCCAGAGGATTCGTGTCCGTAGAATGAGGCACCTTGTCGTGCTTTTTCGGGGTTGTTACTGGCTGTTTCCTTGTGTTGGTTGTTAAGGCAAGTGAGGCTCAGAAATGCGGAATGCAGTGTTCACGGTGGTTGTCGCTGAGGTGGCTTTGTTGCTGTTTGTGTTTAATGTCCCGATCAATGCGGGGCTTCCGGGTCGGGCGGTTCCTGATTCCGCATTGAACGAAATCGTTGCGAAGAGTTGTGGCGTCTCACCGCGTGTGGTACCTGGGACGATTTCGCCTTGTACGAGTAACAGTGGTAAAACTTGTACGGGTATCGGGTTGCCTAACGGCCCCGGCCCCATGCTCGGTTGCACGCCGGGAACGCCAGTGGGTGCTCCATGTGGTGGCTGTAGCGGTAAGGTTACGCCCACTTGTGCGCCTGCTTGCCCTACTTGCGGGTGCGCAATAACTGTACCGTGCTGCAGCTTCAGTACTTGCAGTTTGTTTGTAAATCTTGGCAATGGTGGTGGTTGGGATTGCATGTGCATTGGTGCCGCAAACGCTGGCTCTGTTGGTCCCAACATTTTGGCGGCTGTTCAGGGCCCCCCATGCATTCCTTGATTCAAAGATGTGGTCAGATTCAATCAGTTGCGCGATACCCATACTTGGGAAAGATTGGCGATGATGATGAAGTCGGCAGCGTGGCCTTGGATGCTTTCGCGATTCATTGAGTCGTTGCGATCATTGAGCTTGATGCGTGCCGGAAGCAAATTGGGGTGCCATGTTGGTGTGTTTCTTTGTTCGGGGCTCTTTGCAGCGGTTCCGTCGTGTTGTGTTGCGGACGATGTTTCGTCCTTCAAGGAGCTTGTCGATGTGTTGGGCGCGAGAGAGAAGGCTGGGGCAGTCTATCGCTGGAAATTCAAGCATACTGCGCTAGCGGGTCCAGTCGCGTTGGTTCACGACAACAAAGATCCTGTGTGGTCTCGCCGAGAAAAGCATATGTTGTCTGCGGCTCGAAAGGCCGGTTTTGCTGAGGTGAAGGAGTTGAGTGGTAATGAAGGCGTGCTGATCACGGCGGGCCACGCGCTGGTGGATTTTGCGACCGCTCGTTTTCTTATCGATTTGGAAACCACAGTTCGAAGACCTGAAGAGACAGTCACTAATAAATACCGCTTTCGATACTGTTTTGATGGTGCTCTGCATTGGGGTGAAATGACCGCGATTGACACGAATCTGTCGCCGCAAAAAGAGCCGAAGCAGCTCAGTTTTACCGGCCCGGCCGTGGTATCGGTGGGTGTGGCGAATGGCAACTTGGAAAACTTTGTGATGCAGTCGGGGATCTGGGCGTTGCCCCCCTTTATCCATTTGCCGTCTTGGTCGTATCCCAAAGACGGTGGTTTTTCACGAGGTTCGGAATTCATTGAACGTCTGGCTAATGACCCGACGCTGAGTAAGGTAGAAAGATCGGCGACCGGCGGCTGGTTGACGACTTGGACGACGGCTGGATTGCCTGGCAATCATGTACCGGGTCACTTCACGCTGGAGTTTGATGGCAAGCAGGCGGGCGCGTTGAGTCGCGTCGAAGAACGACATTCTGTGGAAATCGATCCGAACGGGCCGCTGCAAAACGAATCGATCCGCACGAACGTCGAATGGAAGCCGGGGTTTTGGGGTCCGTTAGAGGTTGTCGATTACGATTGGTTGAATGGAACAGGTCGGAAGATCGTATTCTCCGAAATGGAGGTGGATCCTCCCTTGACGGAGGATTCGTTCAATCTCGGTCTTGCGCCAGGGACACTTGTGATTGATGCCGATAAGGCGTTGAACCTTGTCGTCGGAGATACGCCAGAGTTTCAGTTGAAATCGATCCAAGACTATGTCGCGAGCAAGTTCCAAACAATTCCGTCGGCAAAGCCTGCATCGCGAGAAATCAAGCGTAGCGGCTTCTGGCTGATTGTCGGAAATGCAGTAATTCTCTTGGCTTTGATCGCCGTGATCAGTGTGAAAAAGTTTCGAAGAGGCGGCACTTTGTTGCTGGTCTTTTCCCTTGCCCACGTGCCTTGCGAGAGCCATTGCACCGCGCAGGTTTCAGCCGCTGACGCCGGACCTCGCTCCGCCACTGCGGAGTCGGGTGCGAGAATTGTCTGGGACGCAGGATGGAAATTTGGTGCGCAGAGTGGAAAAGGACTTAATGTTGTTGAGTGTGGGTATACCTCAACGCTCACCGTGTTGTCGCTATTTTCGATTGATTGCGATGCGTTAGTTTTGTCACGCAGCTTGAAGCCGACTCCTGGAGGAGTACGCATGAAGGATATGCGTGATGTTCTTATCGCATATGGATTGAACGCTGAAGCACGGTCCGATGTCTCGTTGCCCGAACTTCTGCGATATTTGCGCCCCGGTATGGCAGCATTGGCTGTGGTAAAGGGCAGTCTCGGGGCGCCACACTATGTCGTGATTTGCCAGAATTCGGCAGGACAACCTTATCTCCTCGATCCTCCCAAATCACCGTTTTCGTTGGCTGACGGGAAAGTTCCTGCCGACCTGGATTTCAAAGACGCCGTGGTTTTGTTCTGTCGCCGCGACCAGGATCGGAAGTCTGTTTTCGACATTTCTTTCAAGACGAAGCATTTGGCGGCGTCTGAGTTTTTGAATGGCAACGCCTCCTTTCAGTTGGAGGTCACGAATCGCGGTCAGAAACCATTCACAGTAGACCGGGTCGTCACACCTTGTGGATGTATTCGGGCATCCTCGGTATCGGAAAATAGCGTCGTATCGCCAGGAGAAAAATCCGTTTGGTCCATTACCGTTAATCAGAATCTATGGGGTCCGACGAACGCACGGAAAACAGTTGGATTCTTGCTTTCGACAGGCGAGCGGGCAGATTGCGAGATTTCGATCGAACGTCCGGAGCCTGTGGTCCTGAGACGGTCGGTATCGATTCCGACCGCTTGTGGACCATGTCCTGTGAAAGTCGTGGAGTCGATTCCACTGAAAACTCTGGGGATGGGGTCCAATGCTGGAGTTCGTTCGAACCGCTCTTATTGCAAAAGCACCATCCGTGGATCCGGTGATCAGTCAATGCTGGAAATTGTGTTGGAATTCGGAGCCGACGTGATGGAGCGGGTGTCTAAAGGTGAGTTGGAGATTTGCCAATTAGACGTTAGTGAGAAGGGTAATGCATCCGGTGCTCATGTGTTGCTGTCTTTCTCGCGGAGTATCAAAGCCGAGCTAAATCCGCAGAGCATTAGGTTGAGCAACGGTCGTGGTCGGTGTGAGATCACGGTTGCTACGGCGGACGGGGATTGGTCTGCGACTGAAGTTGAGTGTTCAAACACTTCCGTTGATTGCTCGGTCGCAGGAATGGGCGAACGAAAGTGGGGGGTCACCGTCATCGCGCCCGAATTGCGAAGTATTGCGTTGGCAAAGGTGGCGTTTTCCAAGGCGGGCGAGTTGCCGGTGCGAATGACCGTTCCAATCTTGCCCGAGTGAGCAGAGGTTGGTGTGGTTAATGTCGAGGGTTTCATGTTTCTAGTGCAGGGAGTTTTCAATCGGTTTCGGTCCAGCCGGCTCAATATGCTCGTTGGGATCTCGGCGCTGTTGGCAACGGTATCGTGCCTTAGAAACTTGGCCAGTGAATTTGGATCCCAGTATTGGAACCCCGCCATCGCTTGCCAGGAAGCTGAATGGAATGCTGGAGAAATTCGTGACCAAAAGGTCATTGAGCATGTGTTTGAATTGAAGAACGTTGGACGGCAACCATTAACAGTATCACGGATTTTGACTGATTGCAGTTGTATTTGGACCGTGGGAAGCGAGTTGCCGAAAACAGTTCCTCCAGAGGGTGAGTTTCCTTTGCCGACGCGAGTGAATCTTGGAGGGCTGAACGGTGCCTTCAAGAAAAGGGTCTACGTGTATTCGAATGATTGCCGACAGCCGATGTTTATGCTGTCGATCCGCGGCACAGTCGTTTCCACACCCTCTGCCGCCGCCTCACCATAGTTGCAATCTCTGATCACTGCACTGCTTCATCTGGCTCAAATCATGCCCATTAGAGGCAGTTGCAGCAGCAGTCTTCGCCCCGCCTTTTGAGAAAGACTTCTGCGATTGTATCGTACTGTCGACACGTCGATCGTAGTCGAAGATGAACGAATCAAATCGAGATCGGCCGCCCCTAACAACAAGTTGTGACAAAGTGGTAGGCTCAATCGCGCCTGAGAGTAATCGCGTCTCGGCTGCAAGTCGAACTGAGCGGATCATTGTCTGGTTGTTGCTCGTCGTTCAAACGGGACTCTTGGCGTATTCCGCGACCTGCCACAGTCCAACCGATCTCGAACCGCCATTTCTCGTCAGCGGCGTGAGTCATTGGCAATACGGGCGATATGAGCTTTATCGCGTGAACCCGCCATTGCCGCGAATGATCACAAGCATTCCGATACTTCTCAGCAGCACGAAACTGGATTGGAGCCAGTTTCGCGACATCCAAGGCAGCCGCGTCGAATTCGAGATGGGCAAAGATTTGATCCGGTCGAACGGGGTCAATTCGATGCCGTTGTTTATTGCCGGACGCTGGGCGGGGATTCCGTTCAGCCTAATCGGAGCTTACTTCGCGTACCGATGGGCTCGGGAGTTATACGGCGGCTCGGCGGGATTAGTTGCTTTAACGCTTTTCGTCTTCGAACCGAATTTGTTGGGTCACGGTGAATTGATTACGCCCGACGGAGCCACCACCGCGTTTGGAATCCTGGCAGGCTATACATTTTGGCGCTGGCTGAAGCAGCCGACTCTGATACGAGTTGTTCTGGCAGGTGGGGCATTGGGGCTGGCGGAACTTTCAAAGATGAGTTGGCTAGTACTTTTTGCACTTTGGCCGATACTCTGGTTCACGTGGCGGTGGATGGGATCGCAGCACAGCAAAACGCAAGATCAGTGCGAGGGTACTAATCCAGACTCGGCTTTGCTTCCGAAATCGGTCGAGACGGCACCCGAGCATGGACCCCAATCAGAAACAGACCATCTTGACCCAACGTTAGACTCTCGTCCGCCCGTCTACCATCTGGCTATCGTCCTGTTGATCGCTACCTATCTCATCAATCTTGTTTATGTATTTGACGGTTTCGGTACGCCACTGCAGGAATTTCAATTTGTCAGCAAGACGCTCACGGGCTTAGACAAACCTGGTTCAACTGGGAATCGGTTTCGAGATTCCTGGTTGGGGAAACTACCGGTTCCATTGCCAAAGCAATACGTTCTGGGTCTGGACATTCAAAAGAAGGATTTCGAAAACTATTACTTACCCTCGTACCTGCGCGGTGAAGTGAAACAGCATGGGGGGTGGTGGTATTACTATCTGTACGGTCTGCTGGTCAAAGTTCCTTGCGGGACATGGGGGTTGTTCGCGCTGGTCGTACTGACGCGATTCATTCGTCGTGATCGCCCAGCGCTGCTGCGCGATGAACTGGTGCTCTTGACACCGGCCATCGTGCTATTGGCAGTAGTGAGTTCGCAAACGGAATTTAATCGTCACCTTCGGTACGTGTTTCCGTCCCTGGGGATTTTTCTCATCTTCCTGGGGCAGGTTAGCTTCGTGATGACACGTCGCATCACGATTCTTGGCGTGTTTGCCATCGCACTAATTGCAGAGAGCACCACGAGTCTAATCCTCGTCTACCCGCATCATCTGGCGTATTTCAACAAGTTCGCAGGTGGTTCTCAGTGCGGCTATCGGCACTTGACAGGAAGCAGCCTCGATTGGGGTCAGGATCTCTTCTATCTGCGAGACCATGTCAAAGCGACTGGACAGATTGTCGCGGAATTACGTGACAGCGTCATCAGCAACGAACTGGCAAGCGTCGTGATTCCGAATTTTCGCTCTCAGTCGGCGGTTGGACAACGCATCACCGTGGTCTCTCCAAACGGTCTGGAAAAAGGAAAGCCATTTCCTCCACTCGGTGCTTGGATGCTGACGCCAACATTGTGGATCGTGGAACATCGCCCAAACGAGAACGACAACCCGTAATTGAAATCGTCTCTTGAGATCCCAAACGGGTTGTTTCGTCGTGTTCCGAATGTTTGTAGCCTGAGCGACTAACACTGGAATTACTAGATTCGTCTGCACTCACCAGAATTGCTCGCGTTTCCCTAAACGCCGTCGGTTGCGTCACAACTCGACGCTCGTCTGGGAAATAATCTCAACGGGCAACTTTAGCAATCCGATTTGATCGTTTTTTTCGTCGAATAGTTTGACTTCGATTTCAAGCGATCCAACAAACTCGGGTTCTTTCGCACCGTCGTAAGAAATATGAGCCAGGATTTTTTCCCCAGGTAAAATTTTCATTTGAGGGAATTTCACATCGATACATTCGCAACTTTTCTCGATTTTCGTGATCCGAATTGGCTTGTCGCTTTGAAAACGGATCCATCGATTTGTCTCGACCGATTTGCCCTGAACGATGACACCGAGATCGATTGTTGCTTGGAGTGGCAACGTCGATTGTCGGCGTTCTTGATGTCCGGTTTCCAACTTGGCTGTGGGGTCGACTTGATCCATGCAACCAGCCGTTGCAGTCAGTATAAAAATCAGTCGGAAACCAATTGCAATTCGACGGATGACTCTCTGACACATTTCTTGTGGCCTCAATTATTTTGATAACAACAGTGAGTTTTTAAAAAGCATTAATCGCCAGATTCTAATTCGGGCTCATCTGCAAAAGGATGGATCGGAATGTACTCCCACCCCGATACGCTGTGACGATAGACCGACTCAGGCGCGTCATCGGCACGACGCCGGAAATCCTTCCATCGAAGATCGCGACGAGATGCCATCCCGTTTTTGCTCTGCTGGCCAAACGGCCGAGGTAATCTACCCGAGATCATCGACGGGCTACCAATCAACACACCGCCACTTTGAACTGCTAGTGACAGCGGGTCAAGTTGACCTACTCAGTCAGCGCTGCTCAAGACTTATCTGCGGGTACAACAAATTAAGTTGATCGGTGAATGACTGCCGGACCATTTCGACACCATCGTGCCAGTCCTCAAAATAGCCCGGCGCGTCCCAAGCTACCGGATATGCGCTGCGTTCGCCCTCCTCCCCGATATGTGAAACCCAAAACGAGGGCTCTTGCGAATCGGTGACATCAAAATTTTCAGGGTCGAACAAGATCGGCTCACGATTGTCATCCAGTAGACGATAGCAATCAGACTCAAGCCCCAGAACCACATACTCTCGCCCGACGGTCAGCGACCTGTAATCGCGGCCGTCGATCGCGTCTGGATTCCGCAACAGAACCTTCATGCCACAAATCTCTTAATGCGTCGAACATCCGAGGTAACTTTTCGCGAACAACGACGGGCTTCCGATCAACACGCCAACACTTGGAACCGCCAGCTATTGAGGGTCACTTGGGCCGCCTTGGTTCGGAATTGAACATAACGGGCTCTCGGATGGACAGCGACCACTTACGGCACAGACGTCCCCAGTTGAACGATTAACGTTTGATCCATTCTCTCGACAGTCGTCCCTTGAAATCGGCGCCGAACTTGTTGAATCGGCGACCGTGCAATCCACAAAATGAACAGGAGGATGGTGAAAATAATCAGAGTTTCAATGGCACCCTCCCGCAGCATGACCCATACAGCAAAGGTTGCCGGCACTGCACCAAGTAAATACCAAGGCGATGGAAGGAACCATACGGCAGCAACGAGAGTCCCGAGAACAGCGAACATGCTTCCGCCGACGCCAACGAAAATACCAAGATATTGAATGAGCGTAATATTCGACGGGGGCTGCTCACCGGGCAGCATGATAACAGACCTTCGAAGACTTAATTGCACGGCCTAACGATCACGGGCTTGCGATTAACCCGTCATCACTCTGAACCGCCAACGACGGCGGGTCAAGTTGACTACCTCGTTCGGCAACGTCGAGATCATGCCGTAGTACCCGCGAGACCACGCTTGTGGCTCCAGCGAGCCGGACACATCAATCGAGATCGCGATCTGTCACAAAACATCCACTTTTTTGAGGAAAACTGCCAAAAACAGGCCCGTTTTGTCCCCCATCGTCAAAAATTGTCCGCGGGTGTCAAAAACTGTCAGTCGACACACATCCGTCTGAGCGTCAGGTGAGGCCAACACCGCGAGGGGCTGCCGACTTTTCCTCGATAAAGTGTCAAAATCGCTCAAAGGCCATCTAGCGTCGCGCACCGAAGAATGGCATAACGCACTAGGCAGAAAACCCGATTTCCTGTGGACCGTAACCAACGGCCACACCTGTTGACCGCAGAAAAACGGCCAACACGTGTGGCCGTTTTTTTTGTGGGAGGCAGATCGATGTGTCATTTTCAACACCTCAATACTCAGATTCTGCCTAGACATCCCACTGACAAAATCGACCACCCCCCAAAAACCTGCCATGGACTGACAAATTCTGCCATTTCGTAAGGTTCGAGCGTCCGACAGCACACAGAAATCGGAGCCAACTGCGAATGGAAAAATGCCCAGCCAACATCAGAACCAGCAACTCTGGCAAAGCGGTACTCGTCCACACCAAGCCTTCCTTCCCAATCGAGCGGAGGTTGTGTCATGCAGACACTCAATTCCGCGCAGCCAATCTCGCCAAGAGATTGGGCGGAAGTCGATGTGCGAACGACCTCAATTGACGTTCGCCCAAGGTCTTGGCGATCCTGGCGACAAGAGCGTCACGCGACCGGGGGCAGTTGTGTCATTCACGTCCTCTAAATCGTGTGCATCCGTGTCAATCGTGGCTCCGACTTCTCATTCCTGGTTCTGTCAGATGTTTTTCCATCGCTTAGCCCTCAGCCCTTGCCCCTCGGCCTCCTGTTTCGATATGCGAACAATATCCAACGACATACGCCCAGGGTCTTGGCGACCTTGGCGACAGCAAAACCGACGTTCCGTCGGTTGTGTCATGCGCCTGCGCGAGACAATGACCAACTCCATAAATCTCGCCGACATCCGAAATTGCGCCGAGTTGAAAGATTTTCCACCAGAATTGTCGAATCGCCTCTCCCTCAAACGATTATTTGTCAGAAACACCTGACACGTTTGGAAACACCATGCGAATCACCGAACTCCCATTTCGAAGCCAGCCAGAACGAGCGACACAAGTGTCCCACGTGTGTCTGCCCGAGTTTCGGGCGGAGACCGTTGCGAAGGAAAGCGGTCCGCTGGTATTGGGCAACTATGTCTTGCTGGAAAAAATCGGACAGGGGGGCATGGGAACGGTCTATAAGGCCGAACATCGCCGGATGAAACGGCTTGTTGCGATCAAGATGCTCCCTCTCAATCTGATGCAGAACAGCGACGCGGCAGCCCGGTTCCAGCGTGAAGTCGAAGCCGCGGCCAAACTGCGACACGCGAATATCATCGCGGCGGATGATGCAGGTGAGGCCAATGGGATCCGTTTTCTGGTGATGGAATACGTCGACGGGATCGATCTGTCGGCACTGGTGAAGAAGAGTGGTCCGCTCACAGTCACGCAAGCGATCAGCAGCATCCTGCAAGTTGCCCGGGGACTGGAGTTCGCTCATTCAGAAGGAGTCGTGCATCGGGACATCAAGCCTGCCAACATGCTGCTCGACAAGAAGGGAACAGTCAAAATCCTCGATCTGGGCCTGGCGCGAATCGAAGGCAACACGGCTGATCAAGCGGCACTGACCGGGGCCGGGACAGTTTTGGGGACAGTCGACTACATGGCCCCTGAGCAAGCATTGGATGCCAAGCATGCCGATGCCCGAGCAGATATTTACAGCCTGGGGTGCTCGTTGTACTACCTGCTGACCGGCAGTCCCGTCTACGACGGTGACACACTGACCGCCCGCCTACTGGCTCACCAGAACCAACCCATTCCTTCGCTAAGAGATCGTCGCGCGGATGTTCCCCGACAACTGAATGCGGTCTTTCAGAAAATGGTCGCC
Organism: Schlesneria sp.; assembly: GCA_028291515.1. Lineage (GTDB taxonomy): Bacteria > Planctomycetota > Planctomycetia > Planctomycetales > Planctomycetaceae > Schlesneria. The sequence continues at coordinate 158,440 of JAQGHU010000022.1, read as the reverse complement.
AAGAAAGTGACTGACCGATACCAGTCGATGACGCAGGTGATCCGCGAACTGGAAAGTTGTCTGCACGTCTTCCCGCAGACAATCCACGACAGTCTCTTGAATTTGATTGGTGACACACAGGTCACGCCGCCCTCCGAACTCCCTCAGCCTGTTCACCCCCAATCGACCGTCGCGGCAGATGTCGCTGAGACTGCGACAATCTTGGCGGGTGAAATAACACGGCCACTGCGGACATCGAAGGCAGTCGGTTCGCCGACTCCTCAGGTGAACAAATCGCTCACTCAGAGTCGGCGCATTCTGGTTGGCCGGGGCATCGTCAGCGCCATGCTCGCCGTCCTTCTGACGCTCTCATGTTGGACGCATTCGCCAGCAACAGTCACGATCTTCGAAGAGCCTGCTTTCGCGTTCACGAACGTCACTAGCGCCGGACCCTTCACAACGCGTCGAGTCGCGCGATGCGTCTTGGACACGACGGGGTTGTGTCGGACACCAGATGCACGAGCATCACCTGAAGAACAGGCAATGACTTTGCAACCCGATCGCGTTAAGACAAATACCTCACAAATGTTGCGACACCTCGTTGTTCATGCCCCTAAAAGGGGGTCCGGCGTCCAGGATGAGCAGAAAGTTTGCCATCTCTCGGACGATCCTGCTGGAGAAAACTTCCCATCGGCTCGATAAAATGGTACACATATGTGAGAATGCCATTGAATTGCCCCGCCGACATCCGCCTGCCGACCCTGCCTAATCGGAAGTTATTATGAGCGCTCCTCGTCGCTTCTGTTCTGGTCCCGCCACGCGCCGCGAGTTTTTGTCCGTCGGTGCGTTAGGTTTGGGCGGTCTCGCGTTGCCAGATCTGTTTCGCTTGCAGGCCAAGGCTGCCGAAGCGGGGCAGGCGATTGATCAGGATACGTCGGTGATTTTTGTGTGGCTGCCCGGTGGGCCGCCGCACATGGACATGTACGACATGAAGCCGAACGCCCCGGCAGAATACCGCGGTGCGTTTCATCCGATCCCGACCAACGTTCCGGGTCTGGACGTCTGCGAACTGATGCCGCGACATGCGGCGATTGCCGACAAGTATGCCGTCATCCGGTCTGTCGCGCACAACTTCGCGGATCACGGCGGTGGCCACAAGCGGATGATGACCGGCCGCATTCCTAAGACGCCCGTCGATACGGTGAATGACGCCCCCGCCACAGGATCAGTCGTCGCCAAGTGGCGCGAACACAAATCGATTGGCATTCCGAATTACATCTCGATGAACCCGGGCGGTCGAACGAACGATGTGTTCGCCCAGGGAGCTGCCTACTTGGGCAATGCGTATCTTCCCTTCAATGTGGAAGGTGATCCGCTCGCCCCGAACTTCGTCGTACCGAACATCTCGCCCGTCGCGGAAGTCGCCAAGCGGTTGGACGATCGAATGAGTCTACTGGGTGGGCTGGATCGCATTGAACGCCAGATCGATTCCTCGCGCGTCATGGATTCCATGGACCGCTACCAGCAGCGTGCCGTCGGGATGATCACCAGCGACCGAGCTCGCAAGGCTTTTGATCTGTCCGACGAGCCCGAGTCGGTTCGCAATCGCTACGGTCGACATTGCTGGGGACAACGAGCCCTGATGGCACGCCGGCTGGTCGAAGCCGGAGTTAGCTTTGTCACCGTGGTGATGGAGAACCCTTATCAATCGGGCATCGAACACCTGAAGCAGGGGGTTTACAACTGGGACTCCCACGCAGTCAATTGTCACATTTGGGACGACTTGAAAGTCCGATTGCCGATCTACGATCAAGCGGTGACGGCGCTCATTGAAGACATCTATCAACGAGGCATGGATCGTCGCACGCTGGTTCTGGTGACCGGCGAATTTGGTCGTACACCACGACTGGAAAGTACCATTGGTTCGCAGACGGGCGTGATGCAACCGGGTCGCGATCACTGGCCACAGGCGATGTCGTTCATTATGGCCGGTGGAAGTATGAGAACAGGCCAAGTCATCGGTTCGACGAATTCCAAGGGCGAACATCCCGCGGATCGACCGCTGACCCCGAACGATCTGTGGGCCACGGTCTATCGGCATCTTGGGGTCGACTACACTGATTCGTTCCCCGACTTCCGCGGTCGCCCGATGCCGATCCTGCCATTTGGGGAACCGATCCACGAATTGCTGCCGACATAAAAAATCCGCTGGCGGTTCGAAGACCACCAGCGGTGTTTGAGGTTTAACTTAGAGCGAACGAAACTTTGACATCCCGCGAGCAGAAAACTACTTAGTCTAACCCGTGCTTCAACGCGACACGGAAGTGCGACCCGCACTAATCCAGGATCTCGGTGACGATGCCCGAGCCGACTGTCTTACCCCCTTCACGGATGGCGAAGTGACAGCCGGGGTTGATGGCAACTGGTTTGCCCAGTTCCACCGTCAACGTGACGTTGTCTCCTGGCACCGCCATCTCTTGACCATCGGTCAATTGAGTGCGGCCAGTAGTATCCGTCGTGCGAAAGAAGAACTGCGGCGCATAGCCGTCGAAAAACGGCGTGTGCCGTCCTCCTTCTTCATGACTCAACACATACACCTGCGCTTTGAATCGAGCATGAGCCAGGATCGATCGAGGAGCTGCAATCACCTGCCCGCGTTCAATGTCGACGCTTTTGATCCCACGCAGCAGTAGACCGACGTTTTCGCCGGCCGACCCGCAGGTTTGCGGCTTGTTGAACGCTTGCACACTGGTGACGACGCTTTCCAGCGTTCCACCCAAACCCAGGATTTCAACCTTGTCACCCGGCCTAATTTCGCCTTGTTCAATCCGGCCGGTCGCGACGGTGCCTCGACCATCAATAGTAAAGATTCCTTCGATGGGCATCAGGAACGGACGATCGACCAGGCGTTCCGGAACGGGAAGACCGTCCAGAGCCGCCAGCAGATCATTGATGCACCGACTGGCATCAGGATCGGATGGATTGAGCATCGCTGCACGAGCACTTCCCCGAATGAACGGAGTCGTCTCGCCATCGAAACCATATTGAACAAGCAGGTCGCGCGTTTCCATCTCGACCAGTTCGACGAGTTCCAAGTCGTCGACCAGATCGATCTTGTTAATGAACACGACCAGGTTCGGAACGCCGACCTGCCGCGCCAGCAGGATATGCTCGCGCGTCTGCGGCATTGGTCCATCGGTCGCCGACAACAAGAGCACACCACCATCCATCTGAGCCGCGCCGGTAATCATGTTCTTGATGTAGTCGGCGTGGCCGGGGCAGTCGATGTGCGCGTAGTGACGCGTGTCCGTTTCATACTCGACATGGCTGGTGGTAATGGTGACGACCTTCGTGGGGTCGCGAACGGTCCCTCCGGCCGCAATGTCGGCGTAGGCCTTGGGCTTGGCGAGACCCTTCGATCCTTGAACAGCCAGCAAGGCGGCAGTCAACGTCGTCTTGCCGTGATCAATATGACCAATGGTCCCCACATTCAGATGCAGCTTGCTCCTCATCGCAACTCGATCCTTGCCTCCAGTCGGAGGCGCTCACAGAACGAGATGCCGGGTCCAATCGTGAGATCTTTTCGTACAACACGTAACGCCAGAACCCAAACACCTCCCAGTGGTCCCAGATGGAATCGAACCATCGTCTTCTGCGAGTCGAGCAGACGTCCTTCCATTGGACGACGGGACCTTCAACAACTTTCCAATCGAAACGAGACATTCCAATCACTGACTGAGGTGGGAGTTGAACCCACAGAATCACCAGATTCTGAATCTGGTCGCTTTCCCAGTTTGCGTACTCGGCCGATCGCAGCGCCTCGCAATTGCACCGCGTTCGCAAGAGACCTTCGGACGAGCAGTCGGGTATGGAAAGCAGGCTCGTACCGAGCGGAAGTAGAATTCTTGCAGGCCCCGGTAACGATCCGGGCTAGCCGGTCATATGAAGACCAGTCGGGCACCTGCCCCGCCTGCCATTGGTTCCTACTTCAGTTCGTTCCAGACATGCTCGGCATATTCCGTTTGCAGACGAACAAACTGCGTCTGGCGAACATCCATCGTCTGCGTGGTCCCGTTCGGCATCTTCACGAACACAAACGGCAGGCAGATGGCTTTGATCTTGAGTGGCATGCCGGCGTTGGGAGCTCGAAACTGCACCAGCACAGGTTCATCGGGCGGGATCGAGGAATCACAGCCCCACATGAAAGAAGGGAGTTGATAGATCACGTTGAGCGCGGCAACAAAGTCGCCGCAGTTCAGATCTTCAGGGGCTACGACCGCGGACAATTGCGGCAAGCCAGTGTTAGGACGAGTTGTCTTCATGATCAGCGTGATGGCAAAAGTAAGAGGGCTTCAGCAAATCGGATCGTTCGTTCATCGAGCTTCCTTAGAGTAGCAGGCACACTTCCGTGTGCCGACTCCCTATTTGAATTGGAGTGGACAACAACCATGACGCGGCAAGGACAACGCAGGTTCGCAGATCGTGAATCAACTTCGTTTAATGACACGGGTGGGAGTCGAACCCACACTCATGAAGGTTTGAGCTTCATCGCTATCCCAAGTTTGCGTACCGTGCCGCGGATTACTCTGACAATGAACCGATGCAGGGCGGCCGGGGCAGGATTGCTGCCGGCTGGATTCCGGGGCTTCGCGAAGACGCTCGTGCCTCGGCCACCCTCCTTCACTACGCCTTGAAACACAGACTCTAAATTTAGACGAGGACAACAAACATCAGTGGCTCGGGTGGGACTCGAACCCACAGCATCTCTGGTTCTAAGCCGGAGTGGTCTGCCGTTGCCTACCAAGCCAATTTCTGCGGCATAGCCGCAGAAATAGAAAGTAGAGGGGAGAGAGTTGAGAGTAGAGAAGAAGAGAACATCATCGGCGACGAGACTTATGAGGCGAGCGACGGGTTCGCCGAAACGACAGGTATCAAGAGGGAAGGGTGGGACTCGAACCCACGCGCGGGTGTTTAACAAACACCTGCTCTGCCGCTGAGCTACCGACCCAAACGATTCACTTCGACAACGAATCGAGATGTCGAAACGAGAATGAACCAACAACTGAATGCACCCAGCCGGAGTTGAACCGGCACCTCCGCCATGGCAAGACGGTACGCTTCCGCTACGTCATGGGTGCTTGTTCCGAGTGATCCATTGACGTACGAACCGATGACGGTCCGTGCGGCAAATGGGTTCGCCTCGGTAATTGATCTTTTACAATTTGTCAAAGAGCCTGTTAGTCACCCATCGCGCGACTGACATCCAATCACAATCACATTCGTCATCGCGGATGAAAAAGCACAGAGTGGGACTCGAACCCACGTTGCCGCATTACGAATGCGGACTCTTCGCCACTAGAGGATCCGTGCAAAGTTGCTGAGAAGACTCGGGAGAGTACTCTGGTCTACTTTCAACTCTCTCGTATCCACTCTCTCTGCGGCGCAGCCGCAGTGGGGTCGGAGGGATTCGAACCCTCGCCTGTCAGGGTAAAAGCCTGATGTGCTGCCGTTACACCACGTCCCCAGGTGAGGAAGTGGTGACGTTTGTACTCGCGAAATCTTGTCATGGTATTTGTGACCTTGGTCTCATTCGAAACGACTATCGCTGGCAGTGACTCGCCTGGAGTGGAGTTGAACCACTGCTGTCGCCTTATCAGGACAACATGCTGCCGTTACATCACCAGGCGTTGGCTGCTAACTGTTGACTCTCGCATTGATCAAGTGGAGAAGAAGAGAGTGGAAAGTAGAGAGTAGACCGCAGTACGAGCGGTGGAGGCTCGTTCTTGACTACTTACTATTTTCTCCGCTCGACTGCTCTATTCATGCAGCTTTGCTGCATGAATCAGAATGGCCGGATTCGAACCGACGACCTCGTGGGCCCAGACCACGCGGGGTACCGCTCCCCTACATTCTGAATACTGAAGTGACCCGTGTGGGATTCGAACCCACCTGGCCAGCGTGAAAGACTGGCAACCTCACCAGAAGTCGAACGGGCCGTGTGCGTGTTGTGAAAAACTAGAGAGTGGAAAGTAGAGAGTAGACCGCAGTACGAGCGGTTGAGGCTCGTTCTTGTCTCCTTACTACTTCCTCCGCTCTACTGCTTTATTTCCGTGGCTGTGCCGCGGAAATGGGCTGGAAGGCGCTCGAATCCTTCTCTCCTGGTCTTCAGCCAGGCGCTATACCGTCTCAGCTACCAGCCCGGATCAGAAACTACCCCCATCATCAAACGAAAAAAGCCCGGTGTCAGTTGTGTGACACCGGGCTTCTAAGAGCTTGCGGAGGCCTAAGGGCCGATGTCACGTGAGCAGGCGCAGCGGGAGGTCCTCGCCAAACAAGCCTGCGCAATTCGGATTCGTGCCGCCGTTGGGCAGCACGCCGAAGCACACCGATTGCGTGGCGAATCGAATTGGCGTTGCTGCCAATTGACCCACTGGGTTTTGTTCGCTCTCGGACATCAGCCGTTTGTAGCACATGATCGACAGACCACCCTATCGTAACGTCGTGATGACTTGGTTGATTCAGATCTTGCCGCAATCAGTTTGCAGCATGTCCCTATTAAGACAGCACTCGCGAAAGAAAAGTTCGCGGATTTTGAGAAATCTTTTTCGACGGTCCGATGGTAGTCGTTTGGATGTCACCACTGGGAGCTACGGTGTCCAATGAGATCGCTGCAGCAAGGAGGCTCACGCCCGAAGAAGAGGCCAGGGGACTTACGTCCCCCGCTCAGGAAGAAAGGGACGGAGGCCCGATCATCAGTCTCACTACTTCGCCAGTTCCATGAGATCCGTGTTGCCGATCCAGGCCAGGAAGTACGGAACGGTTGCGGATTTCTCTTTGAGGGCTAGCAGAAAGGGACCGTCGAAGACGAAATGCCGTGGCTCTAATGGGTCAATATGCAGTGCCCCATTACCATTTTCTCCAACGATCATCTGCATATCCGCAATCAATTCGGCACCGTACTCGTCGAGTCGAAACCGCATCGTCTGCCGAGCATCGATGATCGATCGGTCTGGGCTCGTCGCGGTAGGCAAGTGCAATCCGATCAACTCGGTAACGGGCGAGGTCACTCCGAACGAGATGATCGGGATTTGCAATTCATCAATACCTCGCAACTCACGAACGACTTGATCCGCTTTCGGCTTGGAGATCCTGTCGGCAGCTGTCTCCCACGTTGCTCGCAGAGTTACTGCTGGCTTAATTCGAGCGAGAATGATTTCGTCCTGTTTGGGACTATCCGACTTCAGCAACAGAATGAAGTCGTCCCGACCTGCATAGTCGCGAACCTCGACGGTTTCCTTCAGGACCGCCATTCCACTCCCTTCGCCGTTCGACGAAGGCCAGCCGAATGATTTCACGTCCGTGGATTGGTCACCGTGCTTGAACTGGAACGGCTTCGGAAATCGCTCCATCACATCAGGAAACGGGAGGGACTTCTGCAGATAGGTCAGGATGCGGACACCGGGAAAACCACCCGAATTGGCCAGCATTTTGAGGGGAGCGTTGGGAAAGCGCTCTCGAAACTCCTCGAACAGCTTTGCTGAATTGCCTGGAGCTAATCCCGAGGCACCTGCAAAATAATCTTCCTTGGACAGCGCATCCGTTGGAAATGGATGCGCGTTCAAAGCGTCGACAACGAGGCCTGCACTCGTCGCCACCACAGGTCGATTGACCCCGGGCCGAAGGAGATCCCACGCGAGTTGCACCGTGGCGCAGTACACCGACGTTTCGTGGGGAATGACTGGCGAATCCGCGACAGCCAAGATGTGCGTGTGCGGATAGTGACTGGCATCGACCGTGTCAGGCAACTTGGAAGTCGCACCTTCCTCGCGAGGCCAGCCATCGGCAACGACGTACTGACCATATTTCGGCATGAGCAACGAAATAAACAGGTCTCGGTTAATCTGTGGCGAGATGAGCCGCACGTACCCGTCGCCAAGCAAGATTGGAATCGAAGGGGTTGCAGGTTTCGATGGCTGACTGGACTCCTTGGGGCGCAGTAGCGCCAACGCATCTTTCTCGCGCATTTCGCGGGGTTCGGACCAGACCACGTCACTACTGAAGTTCTGAACGAGTAGCACGGTGTTCGACGTGCCGTCGGTCACGTCGCTGATCTTGACGCTGAAATGTGCGGGCCACATGGTGCGGCGACTGACAACGCCTAAGTACGTGGTGACGGTCTTGAGCTGCGACTGCTGCAAGAGCGAGGCGTACGCCTCGGGGCGAAGTTCCTGGAGCTCTCGATTGTGCGCGCCATCCCACGGCTCATCGAATCGGTAGCGATCGTAGAGTCTTTGTTCGTCCAGAAAGGGAAGCAACAAGACTCGCCAGCTATGCCACGGCTTGCCATCGGGACCAAGAGTATAGGCAGGCGGGAAGCAGTCGTACTTGTCGTGATAGTTGTGAAGGGCCAGCCCAATCTGCTTGAGCTTGGCGCGACTGACGCTGAGCTGCGCTTTCTGGCGTGCCAAACTGAAGATCTGATAAGCGGACCATGACACCGCCGCGATCAGCACGACAGAAATTCCGACCATCCACCGAGTCTTTCGCGACATGCTGCTCCCTCAGGCCACTCCCACTCGCCACCCACATATCATGATATGCAACCAAGATTACAATTAGTACAGGCGTCGGCGAGGACCAGCCGACGGTGCCGACGTTCTCTCAAGCCGACTTGACTCGACGTTTGCAGGAAGTTATTGCATGCATGTCGCGTCAGGGATGGCGATCGTCGAGCAATCGCCATTTGTGCCTTTGCCTATTGCAACGTACGAAGCAGAGTGATTGATGATTTACTATGATCGGTTTGACTGGGGAAAGATCGTTTTCTCGTATCGTGGCACGGCCCTGCAACGCGCGTCCCGGCGAATTCTGTTGTTGACGCTGTTCGCGGTGGTCATTCAGGGCTTGTACACCACGGTCAAGTATGGCGGATTCAAGTCGTTTACCGGACTTGATCCAACCAGTCACGCGGTGCTGGGATCGCTGCTGGGGTTTCTGATCGTCTTTCGGATGAACGCGTCCAATAACCGCTATTGGGAAGGCCGTTCTCATTGGGGACAACTGATCAATTCCAGCCGCAACTTGGTGCGAATGGGGACCGAATACACCGACGGCGGTGCCGAACTGGCGGATCTCGTTTCTGGTTACGTGATCACTTTACGACGATCGTTGCAGGGAAATTTCGATACCGAGGATGCGGATCGTTTTCTGTCGGAAACGGTCTGCAAAGAGACGATGTTTTTCAGTAACACGCCCGTGGGAGTTTCCGCGGCGATCTCGGCGTGGATCCACAACTACCGTCAGAACGGACAACTCGATTTCGAACTGGTCCGGCTGCTGGAAGGCGAACTCTGCCGGATGGTGGATTCCCAAGGGGGCTGCGAAAAGATCCTGAAGACTCCGCTGCCGTTCGTGTATGTCGTCATGCTGAAGCAATTGATCCTGGTCTATTTGACCACACTGCCCATCGCAATTTGCGATCGAATCGGCTGGTGGACCCCGGCTCTTGTCGCGCTGGTGTCGCTGGGACTCTGCGGTATGGAAGAAGCGAGCGTGGAGATCGAGAACCCGTTCGACACGGACGACAACTGCCTCGATATGGGGTCGTACACGACAACAATCGCCCGCGATTCAGGCCAGATGGTGTTACGCAAGACACGTCAAAAGGCTAGAGATTCCAGCCAGCAGCCTTTGGTGACCAACTGAGCGGATGGGGATTACAGATCGTCGCGCCTGCGATCTCAGCCCCTTCAGTTCGGTGACACGTCTCTGGATTAAACATCCGTTCAATGTGATTAATACTACTTCGCGTCGCTGCGGTTCCGCGCAATTGCGATAACGGAATAAGCGACTAGTGCGAGTAATCCGGCAATAAGGCCGATGCCTAAACCGTCTAAAGGCGTTCGACTACTGATCAACGGCATGACCACCGCGTTGCCGATCAGGAGACCGAAAGCCAAGGCAAGGCCTGTCCGAAGCGTCTTTCCGACTCTGGGGTTCGGCATGATTGATGGGTCTAGTTGGGAGGAATGTGCTCAAACGTCGACTGGATTTTGACGAATACCTAACAGATTCAACAAACAGCGACTGCGAATCAAGTTGACCGGGTGTATTTGCTGTCTTATGTGGGTAGCACGCGCAGGACGGACGCGAAGCTGCCCACCAGCATGGTGCGACCACCCCGAGCAGAATTCGAAGTCGCAATCAGTGCATTCGTAACTGTGTCCCATCATAGATCGGCCTCGCGAGATTCCGATGCGTGGAATTCATGAGTCAGAGAAAGGCCAAATCTCAACCAAGCATCTGGCTTTCGCCGTACACGCGAACAAGATCGCGTGCGAACTTGGCGGCCTTGGGAATCCGGCGATTCTTGAGGAACGCGATAAATTCGGCAGGCGTTCGGTTGGCCAGGAAATTGTGGTAGATGGCGATCTTGATTCCCATCCCATTGCTCAACCCGAGGATCTCGGATTCGCCTGGCGGATCTTGTTCCTCGCCCTCCGCGTACTCTTGTTCATCGCTGGTTGCGTCCTGGTCGCCCAGGAATCGCAGGCCGAAACGGATGACGGCATCCTTGTTGTGAGACAGATATCCTTCAATGCCCGCGGTTGTCAAACCCGAGACGCTGATTTGCGCTCGAAGGTAGGTCATACTCGCCGTTCCGTCATCGTAGATCATCTTGAGACGGCGCTCAGCCGCGATCAGGTGTTCGACTGCCGCCAACACGTCTGACTTCAGCAGGGCGAGTACCTCTTGGTAAACGGTGGGGATGATCTTGATACCGTCCGGCGTTTGCATGGCGAATCACTTTCGACGGGAATCGGTTCACACCTCGGGCGCGGACGCACCTGCGAGCGCCAGTAATTTGAGAACGGTCGCCCAGTTTCTAGTGGTGGTCGCTTTGCCTTCCTTGCCGAGCAGAGCCTTACCAACTTTGCTTTCGAGAATGCCGGTGACACAGTGGAGGTAAGCCGCATACTTGCCGACCACAAATTCTTCCGGCGGGATCGCCAAATGCTGGAGCGGTTTCAGCCCAGCCAACGACTTGGCATCTTGAACAAAGGCGATCAACAGTCGGGAACGGTCGGGGGCTTCCTTTGCAAACGGGTTCTCCGTCGCGACAGCGGCAAGTTCCTTTGCCGACTTGACGATGACCGGGACTTCGATTTGGAATTTGTTTGCGATCGCCGCGGACATCTCCGAGGCGTGCTTGGCCGATGTCCCCTTTGACTCTTGGAAGACAGCGTTGCCGCTATTGAGAAGCGTCGCGACTCCCGTGTAGCCAAGTTCGCCGAGCAAGTCGCGTAGCTCGGCCATGGGAATGCGTTTGGCATTCCCAACATTGATGCCGCGGAGCAGAGCTACGAAGGTGGGCATTTCCGACTCCTAATGATCACCGGAAACGAATTCAGGTGTCAAAATCATGACGTGGACCATTTGTTGCGAGTGGTCTTGAGGATGTAGTCATCCACCGCTTCCTCGTCCATCTCCAGTAACTCCTCGGGCTCGATCTTCAAATTCTCACAGACATCATCGGTCGCCTCTTGTTGAGTATCAAATGCCTGCTCGGCGAATGGCGCAACCTTCCCATCAACGACGGTGTAGAGCAGGACGTGCCACATGTCCAAGTCCTCGGAGTATACCATTACCGCTGCGGCCAAACGCTTCGCTCGTCTCTTTGCGATGCCTACGTGAACTTGCATGGTGTGCGTCCGATTTTGGCGACTCTGTGGCGTTTGTAAAACTACGATTTAACCAGGCCATCCGCGGAAACTGTACCAATCACCAGGTTAACTTATCCGCGATTGACGCCGATCTCTTTTGGTAGCGTCTAGTCACAGTTATCTCTGTGTGCCACTGATCACCGCAGCCGATGGTCCACTTGGAACCGCTCTGTCGGTAGCTCCGTCGACATCGCTTTGTTCGGCCGCATTGATATGGCGACCGTAGTCCCAGTAAAGGGCAATCGTCATGACGCATAAGAGGACTGCGTACAGCCAACCCATGTGTGTCCGGAATAGAATACGGAAAAACGTGAGGTCATCAATGTACAGAGATGAGCAGCAAAGTACCGCGACGAAGATGAGAAACGAAAACCAGACGATCGAATTGCGTATCGGACGCGGCGAACGATACGCCAAGCCGAAAGCAATCAATCCTGCGATCAGGTTTGAGACAGAAAAGATCCGCAAATCGGTGATCAGCGCGTTCAGCGTGTCGTCATAGAAGGTGCGGATCTTCTCTTTGATCGAAGCCACCTTTGCGAGAAGCGGATTCGCATTTGCCAATGGCAATTTACGAAGGGGCTGATGCGTCAAATCAGATACGTAAGCGGCTGGGTCATTCCGATAATCTCTGATTTCATTGCGAATCGCCAAGGCCTTGTCTTCGGAAAGCAGTTTCCTGACCAATGGCGAATCGAGTGATTCGTGAGCGATTTCGACAATCGGTTTCGAGTAGCTGACGGTCTTCTCAGTCACGAAATCGCGACCAAGAGCGTCGAGATGCGAACGCACGATGAATGTGTAGGCGAAGAAGCAAGAAAAAAATACGACAACGATCGAGTTTAGTGCGAGTGCCGTCGTGCGCATGGAAACCTCTGTGTTGGAGCCGGAATCCAACCAGTCTTGTTTTGGCAGCGTCCTACTAGGGTCAACTCCATGTGTCGCAGTTCAGCCGCCTCTGAAGATCAATACTCATCAGAGGCAACACCGGTTTCAATGAAACTGGCCTTCAGAAGCTTGTTTCGCCCTTGCAGGGCTGGGTGATGCTGAGAACTCCTGACCCAGGGCGACATTGCGGGGCTTTGCCCCTTCACTCTGCCCTGGGCTGGATTATTGCGGCCTTTCAGGCCTTATCGGACACGATGAAAGTTTGCACTTTCAGGGTCCGGCTATTTGCTGAGGAGCACTTGGATCGTTTTCACGAGGTCGGCTTCGCTGATCGTTTGCGATTCGCCATTTCCCAGGTTTTTGATCTGCCAGACACCGGTGGCGAATTCGTCTGAGCCTGCGATCAGGGCGAGCTTGAATCCCTTGCGGTCGGCGTATTGGAGTTGTTTTCCGAGTTTCTTCACGTCGGGATAGACTTCGGCGTTGATCCCTTCGGCACGCAGAGCGCGGCCGATGCGGAGGTAGTCGCCAAGTCGTGCTGCGTCGAACTGCGTGATGAGGACCGGCGCGGGTGTGGCCTGAGTGCCCAACAACTTCAGCTCTTCCATCGCCGCTAACAGACGATCGAGTCCGAGGCTTGCACCGACTCCGGGCAGGCGTTCTTTCGTGAAGAGTCCCGCGAGGTTGTCGTAGCGACCGCCAGAGCAAATGCTGCCGATGCTGGGGAGGTCGCCGAGGAATGTTTCGTAGATCGTGCCGGTGTAATAGTCGAGTCCGCGGGCGATCGACACGTCGAGGGCCACGCGTTCGGCCGGGATGCCTGCGGTGGCGATCGCAGTGAATAATTCACGGAGACGACTGACACCGAGCAGGCCGATTTCGTTGCCTTCGAGCATCGTCTGCAGTTGGTCGAGTGTGATGTTGGGATTCGCCAGTTCCAGAACCTGGCGAGCTTGCGCTTCTGTTGCTCCGACTCGTTCGACCATCTCGGCGACGACGGCATCCGCACCGATCTTGGCCAACTTGTCGAGGGCGCGGAGCACACCGACTGACTGATCGAGAAGATCCAACTTGCTGAGGACGCCGTTCAGGATCAATCGATTGTTGACGCGAATCGTGAAACGCTCAAAGCCGAGTGCGACCAGCAAGTCATGAATGACGAGCAGCGTCTCGACATCGGCGGCGTTGGAGTCGGTGCCGATCGTATCGAAGTCGCACTGGACGAATTCGCGGTAGCGGCCGCGCTGGGTGTTCTCGCCACGCCAGACGGGGGCGATGTGATAGCGTTTAAACGGAGTGCCGACGGTCGCCAAGTGCTGAGCAGTGAACCGCGCTAGTGGGACGGTCAGGTCAAAACGCATCGCGACATCTCGGTCGCCCTGCTTGAAGCGGAATAGTTGCTTATCGGATTCATCTCCCCCTTTGCCAGTCAGGATCTCGGCATATTCGAGGGCAGGGGTATCGATAGGGCTGAACCCATAGCTACGAAAGACTCGCCGCGCGGTCTCCATCAGTCGCTCGCGAACGAGCATGATTTCGGGGAGATAGTCGCGAAAGCCCTTGAGCGTACGGGGGGTGATCAGTGAATCAGACACAGCATGTTTTCAGGTTGGTGGTCGAAGGTGCAGGGGCCGGTCGTCAACGAATCGTCACGACCAAAAAACCGCGTTGAAATGGTTGTGTTGCAATTGACTTGGGTATCACGGTTTTGGAGTCTTCGACAAAGCCGTGTGGGATTGAATTCAATGTCTCAAGGTATGATCGTTCGGTCGCAACTGATTGGCAAGATCCGATAAAAAGGGAGAAGACACGGCCTTGTCGAAGACTCCAAAACCGTGGCACCCTCACTCGAAATCTTGGTGAGCAGAAAGAGCGCACGTTGATCTCGCCAGCTATCCGAGAATGGGCAGAATGGGCATGATCGGTTCGCCGCGCTTGCGTCTGGGTTGCGGCTTAGGTGGCAGAATGGCTTCGGCATACTCCCAGACTTGTTCGGGCGATTCGAAGTACTTGTCGTAGCAGCCGTCGTTATCGTATTCGCAATTGTCGGTCGAGTAGTCTCGGCAGATTTGCGGACGGGTGTGATAGATGCCGCACATGTTGTCGGGTTGCAGGTGGCGGCAATCTCCGTAGACGAGCAGATACCAGACGTTGTCGTCGACGAACACCGAGGTTCGACCGTGCATGATGTACCAGCGCATGTGATCGAAATCTTCCCATGTTTTGGGCGTTTCAATCGGCAAGGCGAAGTAGCGGCAGCACCGCGCGGTGCAGTACTGGCAGAGAATTTCTCCTGGCTTTAGATCTTCGCGGCGAACTTTATTCTTGCGCATCCGTACTCTTCCTGCCGTGTACACATAGTCCCAAACGGAATGGCGAGCAGTCTAACGCAGGGCGGGACAAAACGGTATTGAGCCGCCACCGATTGACCGGACCCTGATCGTGGGCGATACTCGAAGCGAGATGTGATTTCGCCGGACGCCTGAGGGGCCCGCTGATGTCGTTGCCGAACAGATGTTTTTTGGCCTTGATGCTGCTGCCGGCCACATTGGCGGTGGGTGACGATGTTCCCAAGTCGGACTATGCGACACAGGTGAAGCCTCTGTTGGTCAAACACTGCCTGCAGTGTCATGGGCCCGAGAAGCAACAGTCGGGACTGCGAATCGACAGCGGACGCGCGTTGACCGACGGAGGCGACAGCGGCCCTGCACTTGTTGCTCGCGATCCCGCAAAAAGCCTGTTGATTCAAGCGGTGACCGGAGCAGAGGGGGCTTCCAAGATGCCTCCCGAAGGACCGCGACTGTCCGACGCCGAGATTCAGTTGCTGAAAGACTGGATTGCTGACGGCGCGAAATTCCCGGCCGATGAAGTTGTCGCCGCGACGGCGCAGAAGAAGGGGGGCGATCATTGGGCATTTCAGCGTGTGACGCATCCAGTGCCTCCCGTCACTGCGGGAATTCTTGCGCGGAGTGCCATCGATAGCTTTGTCACAGTGCGACGCGAGGCAGTTCAGTTGCCGCCGTCACTGGAAGCAGACCGCTGGACACTGATTCGCCGCGTGTCGCTCGATTTGCTCGGCATGCCGCCATCACCGGATGAGCTTCAGGAGTTTGTCCACGACAATTCGCCAGACGCTTATGAGAAACTTGTTGATCGACTCTTGGCAGCACCACATTTTGGCGAACGCTGGGGCCGAGACTGGCTGGATGTGGCTCGGTATGCGGATTCCAACGGCTTCACTCGGGATATGCCGCGGACGATCTGGAAGTATCGAGATTGGGTCGTTGCCGCTTTCAATCGCAATCTGCCGTTTGACGAGTTTGTCATCGATCAAATTGCTGGTGACATGCGTGCTGATGCGGATTTAGACCAGCTTGTTGCCACGGGATTTCACCGGAATACGCTCGTGAATGAAGAGGGGGGAACTGACCCCGAACAGTTTCGAGTCGAAGCGGTTGTCGATCGCACCAATACGACGGGGACCGTTTTTCTAGGGCTGACGGTTGGGTGTGCTCAATGCCACGACCACAAATACGATCCGATCTCGCAGCGCGAGTATTATCAATTGTACGCGTTTTTCAACAGCACCGCGTTTAACGGTGGCGACCCGACGGCACCACGGATCGATGTTCCGTCTGCGGAACAACTCGCGGTGAATGAGCCGGGACGACAGCGGCAGATTCGAGACAAGATTGCCAAACTGGAGGAAGCGGTCCGATTGAACGCTCAAGTTATCGCGGCGGATCAAGCTGTCTGGGAAAAGTCACTGAGTGACGACGATAAGAAGAAGCTGCCATTTAACGTCAAGAATGCTGTCGACTTGCCACCTCGGGATCGATCGGAAACACACGTCCGAGATCTGGAGGCTTATTTTCGCGGAGTAGAGGTTGCTCGGGCGAAGTTTCCTGAATTGGATCAGATCGCGAAACTGCGTGCGCAGGAGCCAACATTCCCAACGACGATGGTGATGCAAGAGCTTCCGAAGCCACGGGAGTCTCACATTCACTTGCGAGGCGACTTCCTGCGTAAAGGTGCGAAGGTGCAGCCGGCGGTACCTGTCGTGCTGGATGGATCGGCTATTGGGACGTTGCCTCAGAGCATGCTGCCAACCACCCGGCTGGACCTGGCGAAGTGGCTGATTTCTGACGACAACCCGCTGACCTCTCGCGTGACGGTGAACCGGATCTGGCAGAAGTATTTCGGGCGGGGCTTGGTTGAGACAGAGAATGATTTTGGGTTGCAGGGAACAGCTCCGACTCATCCTGAATTGCTCGATTGGGTGGCTAGTGAGTTTTCTGGCAGTTCGAAAGGGGAAATGCGAACTCGCTGGGATGTCAAACGGATTCATCGGTTGATCGTCTCATCGGCCACGTATCGCCAATCGTCGTATCAACGCCCTGATGTGGCCGAGGTCGATCCGACGAACAAATGGTTGTCGCAACAGAACCGAATTCGATTGGATGCGGAAATCATCCGCGACGAAGCTTTGGCCGCCGCAGGTCTACTGACATCCGAGATCGGCGGCCCGCCGGTGTATCCGCCCCAACCGGACGGAGTGTTCGACTTCACCCAGGACAAGAAGCCTTGGAAGGCCGAGACGGATCGGTCTCGATACCGCAAAGCGATGTACACGCAACTGTGGCGGTCGAGTCTGTATCCGTCGATGACGGTGTTTGATTTCCCGGATGCGAATGTGGCGTGTACTCGACGCGTTCGGTCCAACACGCCGCTGCAAAGTCTGACGCTGGCGAACGACCTGGCGTTTGTCGAATTCGCGCGAGGCTTGGCTGTGCGATTGTTGTCGCTGCCCCAAGGTGATGATTCGCAGCGATTGAATCTGGCGTGCGAGTTGTGTTTGGCTCGCGAACCTCGCTCAGCAGAGTTGGTTCGATTGCGCGAGTATGTTCAGCAGCAGCGAGAACGATTTGAAGCGGACAAGCAGGCGGCGGCAGAATTCGCGCCGAAACCGGTACCCGACAATGTCAGTGCCGTGGAAGCAGCGACTTGGACAGCGTTAGCGCGAGTGCTGTTGAATCTAGATGAGTTCGTCACTCGTGAATGAGTTGTCATTTCCGAGCAGGCGAGAATTCAGCAGTTTGACTCAGCTTGCTGCCGGAATGCTGCCGTTCACTATCTGCCTGGATTCCCGCCTGCGCGGGAATGACGAACTCTGGCCACCACCGATCAGTGATGCAGGGCGGGCTGGCAGACGCGGTTTCGGCCTTCGGCTTTGGCCTGATAGAGGGCCGAGTCGGCTGCCGCGACCAGTTCCGCGGCGTTTGTGCCGTGGAGTGGAAAGCTGGCCACACCGATGCTGACCGTGACGCCGAGACGCTTCTCGGCATAGCAGACGGGCATGAGCTCGATGGCGGCACGGATCTCTTCAGCGACGCGGAGAGCTCCCCCCATGCCGACGCCAGGCAGGAGGACTGCTAGTTCTTCGCCACCGTAACGAGCGATCAAACTGCGTTCGCCCATTCGCGTTTGTCCCACGCGTTCGCGTAAGAGCTGAGCCGTCAGACGGAGGACTTCGTCCCCTGCCATGTGTCCGTGCTGATCGTTGACCGCTTTAAATCGATCGAGGTCTGCGAGCAACAGCGAACATTCCTCGGAGACCCCCAAGCGAACTCGATCGACTTCACACGTCAGCAGTGTATCGAAGACGCGGCGATTGGCGAGATCCGTGAGTCCGTCATGTCGGGCCTGGCGGCGGATGGCCGCATCGCGGTAGATGCGGCACAGTGTCTGCGATAATAGATCCGTGGCCCATTCCAAAAGCTGCAGCGCCCGGCCGGGAAGCAACGCTCGACTTCGGCGACTGAGAATCAACGTTCCCAAGCGTCTGCCGGCGGAGCGCAGAGGCAACACAGCCGCGTGCCCCCAGAGCGAATCAATTCCCAGGTGGTTCAGTTCGTCGTCGCTCAAAATGTCAACCTGCAAGGAATCGACCGAATTGCGAACCAGGCGAATTTCGTGTCGACGCCAGTCTTTAGAGATCGTCGTCGGGAGTGTCACTCCCGCTTCCACGACCGGCTCGGCAATGTCGCCTTCGCGTCGTGCGGCGAGGAAGACAGCGGCGCGATCCATACCAGCCGCCTCACACAAACGAGCGGTGAACTCACCCAGCGTTTCCAGTGGCTGATCGGCGGCTTGATCCGTGATCGACTTGAGTTGCAGCATCTCACGCGCGATCCACAATTCCCCCTGATGCTGAATCAGTTCGCGTTCCTGTCGACAGCGGGACAAGATCCCCTGGCTGATACGACCGAGGATCTCGACCTGTTCACTGCGACGCAGACCCGCGGGCCAGAGAGACGTGGTGGCCAACAGACCGGCGAGTCGGTTGTTGAGCTTGATCGGCACCAGAAAGAGTTCGCAGGCGGCTCGTGTTGGATCTTTGTCTACGGCAGAGACGCTCTCTACGGCCACCAGCGGCGAACCACCGGCTTCTTGTAACTGATACTGGCCGATGACCAGTGATTCGCGATGAAGTTGTTCGATCAGGCGATCCTTGAAGCGGAACCCCGACTGATGACTGATGGCGTCTCCTCGAATCGCCAGCGGCTGCGTTTCTGCGGCAGAAATGTCAATCAACGCGGCAAAGCCTGTCGTCGATTCGATGATCAAGCGTCTTAAGAGTCGGTTGCAACCGGTGATGCCGTTGCAGTTGATGATCTCGTTCAGTAACTGATTTTCAGCGTTGATGTGAGCGCGTTCACGACTGAACCGCAGGACTTCGGCCTCCAACTGATGGACCTCCGTGATAACATCGGCGGGACTGACATCGGCGGCGCTGACCGCGGGAGAAGGTCGCAGGCCGCGACTGAATCGATCCAACAATAGCCCCAGCTCGCTGGCCACCGACGAAGCGTTGGTGGCAACGGTTTCAAACCCCGGGATGATTGCTCCATCAGTCGACATAGTTGTAGGCGATTGAAAATCGATAACAATGACGAACTCAACGACGCGGTGGTCTCGGCCGTTTCACCCGCTGCGTCAGATCACTGATCGCAACTGGACCGCATCCTGATCGCGGTGGATAGAACTCTAATAGCTGAGGTAGGACGACGCTGCCATCATTCGTTAAACTCTCGTTGACTGCTCCAATGTTGCGCCAAGGAAGCGTTGTTGCCTTCAATTCGCATCGCACCGACTTGAACGGGATGTGGCGAAACGTAATCCTTGGAAGTGAAATTGACCGTTTTGACGCTGCCAGTTGTCAACATCTCGTTCGGTTTGCAGCATCCGACTCATTCCAACACTCAAGCTGAGGTGCCACTATGCAGATGACAAGCTTCTCTGGCCGTAACGCCGCGGGGAAACCTAGTTCGTCGAAATCCAATATTCTTTGGTTGGGTTGCCTGGGACTGGCGTGCTACGCCGCGACAGTTCAGTGGACGCCGACTGTTCATTCCGAAGAGCCTGCACAAAAGGTTGCCCCCGCGAAATGGAAGTCGTTGTTCGATGGCAAGACCCTGAAGAACTGGAAAAGCTCGCAATTCGGGGGTGAAGGTGATGTCGAGGTGAAGGAAGGTGCCATCATCATGAAGCAAGGTTCGGAAATGACGGGCATCGCCTGGGAAGGTGGCGAGCTACCCAAGAACAACTATGAGATCTCGCTCTCTGCTCAGCGCATCGACGGTGGCGACTTTTTCTGCGGTTTGACCTTCCCAGTAAAAGACGATCCCTGCAGCTTTATCGTCGGGGGCTGGGGTGGCGGGGTCGTGGGGATTTCGAGCCTTGATGGACTGGATGCCGCCAACAACGAAACGGCTCGCTATGCGTCATTCGACCGAGGACGCTGGTACAAGATCCGTCTGCGAGTCAACGACAACGGCCTGATGGGGTGGATCGATGACAAACAAGTGGTCGGCGTGGAGACCAAGGGCCGCAAGATATCGATTCGCCCGGAAGTGGAACTGTCCAAGCCCCTCGGGATCTCTTGCTATTCCACGACGGCAGGATTGAAGGACATCCAGATTCGGGATCTGACGGCCACCGAAGCCAAAGCGGCCATCACACCCGCTCCAATTCCAGAGGCCAAATGATCCTGATTCGGTTCGCGATGATTCAGTAGGCAATGATGCCGATTCGCATGCCGCCACGTCGTCACGTTGCCATCGGGCAACATGGGATGTTCTCGAAAGTTGACACTTGGACTTTGAAACAGAACGAACTGTTCGGATCTAGTCGATTTCGGCGGCATCGTGGCCGCGGCATTCAGTTTGCCAACAGTGAGTGCCAGTCGGTTGTAAATCATCAGCGGAGACGAGACTCTGCGGCGACCGAGGGCCATGTCGCAATTGTCTTTGAATTTAGAGGTCGTGATGCCAGCCGTTGAACAGGGTCTGACTGTTAAATCACTTGCCGAAATCGCCTGGTTGCTTTCGCGAGTCGGACAGCACTCGATCCAAAATCAATTCGAGCCTTCGCCGCTGGCACTACGACAGTTCTGGCAATCCACGAAGCAACTGCAGCAGTCATGGGACGAATTTCTGAACAGTGAGCCTTCTGTCACAGCCGATTCCAAGTCGCGTTTTCAGGAAGTCGCCGCGCAACTGTTTACGACCGAATTGGTGACGCGAGTCTGGGCCACGATCCTCGCCAGCATCGATCGACAAACCGGGAAACAGGATCTGACTCGGATTGCCTCGAATGCAGTCAATGGCTTATTGCAAATTCGGCATCGATTACTGAGTCAGTTGCTGAAGCAGGAAGAATCGGGCTCTTGGGGAGCGGATCTCGATCGGCTGCGGAGACGATGTGACCGCTGGACGGATATGCTAATCGGCAACATTTGCGGCTCTGAAGATGTCTTCCAATTCGCGTTCGACGCCGATCGCGCCAAAGACTTCGCCGAAGAAGCGGCGGAGTCGGGTGAAACGTCGCGACCCGTTGAATTATTGGTCGCCGCCGGAGTCAGGCTGTCGTTGCTTGGCCAGCTTCCCAACGTGATGCTGGACTCGCCCGGGTTTGAGGGACTGATTCAATCGATGCTGGGCAGCATCCCCGAACAAGCCTTTCTGGACGATGGAATGCTGCCATCGCGACGGCTAGCAGCGAAGGGCAAAGACGATTCGAATTCGCTGATTCCGGGGCTGGACTTTTCACGTTTTCGCGGACGCCATTCGTAAACTCTGGCGGGGCCTGCCACTGCGGACGGGATCTTCTGTCGAATCGCTCAATTTTTTCGTCGCAAATGACGAATCGAAGAACGAAGGCGGGTCACATCCGCTTCGAGGCGAGCGGCGGGTCGGTCCTCACTTGCAACTGCGATCCTTCTCGCTAAAATCGCCCCATCACCTTACGGTGGCTATAGCTCAGTTGGTTAGAGCGCCAGATTGTGGTTCTGGATGTCGCCGGTTCGAATCCGGTTAGCCACCCTTGCGAGCCTTGTCCGCAACTTCTGTGGACAAGGCTTTTTCGTTTGGCATGCTTTCTCGTGTACACGGCCAGTATTCTCTCTGACAGAGACGAATTCACGGATGGCAACAAAACGGACTTATCTCTTTGCAGGGGGTGGCACCGGGGGACACTTGTTTCCCGGAATTGCCGTCGCGCTCGAATTATTGCGACGAGAACCCGACTGCCGAGTGATGTTCATTGGCTCGGAGAAGGATCTGGAGTCGTCGATTCTGGCGCGCTATCAGCTTGAGCATCGGCCGCTCCCCGTCGAATCGCTCAGCGCCCTGAAGCGCCGTCCATTGCGGTTTGTCTTCCGGAACTGGCGAGCCTGGCGAGCAGCCAAGGGGCTGATTCGAGAAACATCGCCGACGATTGTCATTGGTTTGGGAGGTTACGCGAGTGCCCCCGTGGTCTGGGCGGCCGCGCGAGCAAGTGTTCCCATCGTGCTGCTCGAACAAAATGTCATCCCTGGCCGAACGACTCGGTGGCTGGCGTCTTCGGCCGCCGTCGTCTGCACATCCTTTGCCGAAGCGACGGATCGGTTGCCGACTGCGAAGCGAGTGGAAGTGACCGGCAATCCGGTACGTCAGGAGATCTCGCGACTGGCTCAAGAAGTTCGACAGCCTGCACCGCGAATGGAGTTGCTGGTCCTCGGTGGCAGCCAAGGTGCGGACTCGCTCAATGAAGCAGTGATGGAGGCGGTGGGGCAAGTCGGTAAACCGCTCGTTGGTTGGCGAATCGTGCATCAAACGGGTCCACGACTAGCAGACTCGGTTCGACTTGCCTATCAACAGCAATCCGTTGATGCGGAGGTACGACCTTTTTTCGACGACATGGCAGCACGCTATCGGGCCGCTTCGGTTGTCATCTCTCGTGCCGGTGCGACGACAATCGCTGAATTGACGTGTTGTGGACTGCCGATGGTGCTGGTCCCCTATCAACACGCGGCGGATGACCACCAGCGAGCCAATGCAAATTCGTTGCAGACTCGTGGAGCAGCAATCGTCATCGAACATGGCACCACGACTGAAGACACCGCGCAGAGACTGACTGCGCAGTTGCACGAGTTGCTGGCCGATGAGTCGCTTCGCCAACGAATGAGTGACGCAGCGAAACAGTTGTCCATCCCCGACGCCGCTTCCCGTGTGGTCGACCAAATTCAAGCGCTCGCCAATTGTTGATGCGAAGGGGGGGAATATGTGGACTAATCTCGTCCACCGAACCCGTCCGAGTCCCGAATTGTCACCTTGGATGCTAAACTGGTGATCCGCGCATCGAGCCAGCCCCGTTGAAGAAGCATTTGGAGCATGACCGTTTCGGCCGACATTGAACAGGCGTTAAATCAAACACTGCTGGTGGATCGCCACCGCCTGCACCGACAATGGCACAGCATCCAGGAGGCTCAACGAGCGGGGCGGCCTCACGATCAGCAATTGTCCAAATTTCAGGCCGCGTTGGATCGCTCGTGTCAGGTGCGGAAGCAACGTTGGGAAGCCAGACCCAAGCCGACGTACGACGATCAGCTTCCAGTCTGCCAACGCCGGGATGAAATTGCGGCCACGATTCGAGATCACCGTGTCATCGTCCTGTGCGGCGAAACAGGGTCGGGAAAATCGACTCAACTTCCCAAGATTTGCCTGGAACTAGGTCGAGGCGTGGATGGTCTGATTGGTCACACGCAGCCGCGGCGGATCGCGGCTCGTTCAGTGGCCACTCGTATCGCGGAAGAGTTGAACGTTCCGGTCGGCCGTGAGGTCGGTTTCAAGGTGCGTTTTGCTGATGCCACGTCATCGCAGACATACATCAAGCTAATGACTGACGGGATCCTGCTGGCCGAAACACAGAACGATCGGTGGCTTGATCAGTACGACACGATCATCGTCGACGAAGCTCACGAACGATCTTTGAACATCGATTTTCTGTTAGGATATCTGCACCGCCTGATCGCGAAACGACGCGATCTGAAACTGATCATCACCTCGGCGACAATCGACGCGCAACGGTTCGCGAGTCACTTCGCGACTGTCGCAGGTGATGTCCCCGTTCTAGAAGTCACCGGCCGAACCTTCCCTGTCGATATCCTGCATCGACCTCTGGAACCGGACGAAGATGGCAACGAGCCTGATCTGCAGGATGCGGTTGCCAAAGCGGTCAGTGAGTTGACCGCACAGGGGCCTGGTGACGTGCTGGTCTTCATGCCGACCGAGCGTGAGATTCACGAAGCGTCGAAAACATTGCGTGGGCGGACATTCGGCGGGTCCAGGCCCGATCTATTGCCGCTCTATGCCAGATTGTCTGCGGCCGAACAGCAGCGAGTCTTTCAGACCTCGTCGACGCGGCGAATTATCATTGCGACGAACGTGGCAGAGTCGTCATTGACTGTTCCTGGTATCCGTTATGTCGTGGATACAGGAACAGCACGAATCAGCCGCTATTCGCCGCGATCCAAGCTGCAGCGATTGCCGATCGAGCCGATCTCGAAGGCCTCGGCCGATCAACGGGCGGGACGCTGTGGTCGAGTTGGTCCCGGGATTTGTATCCGCCTGTATGCGGAAGATGACTACGCCAGCCGTGAACGATTCACGGCCCCGGAAATTCTGCGATCGAACCTGGCCGACGTGATTCTGCAGACGAAAACCTTAGGGCTGGGAGCGATCGAAGAGTTCCCGTTTCTGGAGCCGCCACGACCCGAATCGATCCGTGATGGCTACAAGACGCTGTTCGAACTGGGAGCGGTCACCGAACAGCATGAACTGACGCCACTTGGCCGCAAACTTTCTCGATTCCCCGTCGATCCGCGGATCGCTCGCATCATCTGGGCGGCCCTTGACGAACATTGTCTGGCTGAAGTTCTGATCATCGCGTCCGCGCTCGAAATCCAGGATCCACGAGAGCGACCGCTGGAGAAGCAGCAACAGGCGGATGAGGCTCACAAACAATTCGCCGATGAGGAATCCGACTTTCTCAGTTACCTGAAGCTGTGGGACTTCTATCACAAGCTCAAATCGCAGCTCTCGCATAGCCAGCTTCGTAAGGCCTGCCTGCAGAACTTCTTGTCATGGACTCGGATGCGTGAGTGGATCGATGTTCACGCCGAACTGGTTTCGATCGTCACAGACAGTCTCGATGAAGCCAAAAGAAAAGCAGCGCCGACGACTTCGCAAAAACCTGGCGACAAAGCTGCGGTTCCGAAACGCGACTCCAAGGCGGTTACCAAAGCAACGGACCATGTCGGCCCGATGACGCGCCGCGGCGATGCGGCAGCAATCCATCGAGCGTTGTTGACCGGGTTTCTATCAAGCATCGCCGTACGAACCGAGAGTGGGGAATTTCAAACGGCCGGCAGTCAGAAAGCGTTCTTGTGGCCTGGCTCCGGGATTGCTGGCAAGAAACCCAAATGGATCGTGGCTTCGGAACAGATTGAAACAAGCCGGCGGTTTCTTCGCACGGCCGCGCGAATCGATCCGAATTGGATCGAGCCGCTGGCCGGACATCTGCTCACTCGGACTTATAGCGAACCGCACTGGGACGCCGAGAATCTGGGCGTCGCGGCGTTCGAGAAGGTTTCTTTGTTTGGATTGCTCATCGTTCCGCGTCGCAAGATCGGCTACGGACGCGTTGATCCTGCCAAATCGCGAGAGATCTTTATCCAGCACGGACTGGTCCAGGGGGAATGGGGTTCCGGTGATGAGTCACAGCCACCACGCATTGCGATGCCGGACTTTCTGCGTCGCAATCGCGAATTGATTCATCAACTCGAAGAACTGCAAACGCGATCACGACGTGGTAGCATTCTGAAAGAGGAAGAAGTTCAATACGACTTCTATGACTCACGACTGCCCGTCGACATTCTGGATGGTCAGCGCCTTGTCCAATGGCTGCGAACGGCCTTCATCGAAGATCGACATCGTTTGTTGATGTCGGAGTCAGACTTGGTCGATGACGAATCAGCTCGTGCGACGAAATCCGATTTTCCGGATGCAGTTCAGATGCAGGGCCTGTCTCTGCCGTTGTCGTATCGGCTGGAACCCGGACAGGACGCCGACGGCGTGACCGTCACGGTGCCACAGGAGGGGCTGAATCAACTCGATGCCCAGCGACTCGGCTGGCTAGTGCCGGGATTGATTCAAGACAAGATTGAAGCGTTGATTCGCACGCTTCCGAAGGAATCACGACGTTCGCTAGTGCCGATTCCAGAGACCGCCACGCGGGTGGCCGAAGTCCTGAAATTTGGTGACGGCTCGTTTGCGGAAGCAGTCGCGATCGGGATTGAGTTGGTGACTGGCGTCATCATCCCGCGCGCCGAGTTTCAGGAGGATCGACTTCCGTATCACTTGCGCATGCAGATTCGTATCACCGATGGCGAAGGCCAGACTTTGGGTGTGGGCCGCGATCTGGTGTCATTGCGACAAGAATTTGGCGCTGTCGCCGCGACCAGTTTTTCGTCGGTCGATGATCCGCGCTGGCACCGCGATCGGGTTGTCACGTGGGACTTCGGTTCACTGCCGCCGGAAATTGAGGTCCGACGCGGGGGCATCCCACTGAAAGGGTACCCGTGCCTGATCGACGATGGCGAAGCGGTGTCATTGCGACTGGTTGATGACGCGAATCGGGCTCAACAGGAATTGCGATACGGCATTCGCCGCTTGATCTGTTTGACGATTCCGCGCGAGCTCAAGCAGCAGATCGATCAACTTCCACAACTCAACAACTGGACCCTGCAGTCCAAGACGTTTCCGCAGCCGCTGAATTTTCGGCAGCATCTGGCCGAGTTGATCGCGGATCGAGCATTTTTGGCCGATCAAGCCTTGCCCCGCAGCGAACCGCAATTTCGCGACTGCTTGCGGGCTGGTCGCATCCGACTGGCAGAGGCGACGGCGCAAGTCGCGCATGTGATCGGCCCCCTCTTTCAAGCCTTCATGGAGATTCGCAAGACTTGGGAAAAGACCGCGTCCCCACAGTGGCAGCCGACGCGACAGGACGTGCATGCCCAGTTGGGGCAGCTATTCGGTCCAGGCTTTCTGGTGCGAACACCGTGGCCCTGGCTGCAGCAGTTCCCCAGATACGCGCGAGCGATCGTGATGCGATTGCAGAAGCTGGCCGGAGCCGGAGGACAGCGGGACCAGCAGCAGCTTGCGGCCATCGCGCCGCGATGGCAACGAGGGATTGAGCGACTTAAACAACATCGCGAGCGACAGCTCTACGACCCCGAGTTGGAAACGTATCGTTGGATGACAGAGGAATTTCGAGTCTCGCTATTCGCTCAGGAACTTGGCACCGCGATCTCCGTCTCGGAAAAGCGTTTGGATCAACAATGGTTGCGCGTGGCGGATTGAAACCTCTCTGGCAATGAAGAGTCGACGACGAATATCCCTGCAGCGTTCTCAAAGGGCGACGATTCAAGTGACATGCCGGTTCTGCCGAATCTGACCAAGTGGTCATCAAACTCGAATTCTGCGGTAATTTGGTGACTCGCTTGATTGCGATCATTATAGCCCCTCCAAAGTCGTCGCGACGAACGGCAATCTCTGAGCAATGCTATGTGGTTTTCATTGCTAATGACATTTGTCGGCCACCTCGAAGTCACCAGCAATTCGGACTATTCGGGGCGTTGTCGGGATGCCTGTCGGTGAGATGACACCTCGACTCCCCTCCGGTGGCGACTTACAATCGGGTAAGTCTCATCTGGGAAAACTGGATTGCCGCATGACTATTGATTTCGAATTTCAGAACGACCACGAATTTCGCAAGCTATTGATGCGAAGTTCGAATGTTGACCTGACCGTGCTGGCGTTAGAGCTCGCCCGAGACGGCCAACCGGATTTGGACTTCGATCATACACTGAACTGGATTTCGCGCCGCGCCGATGAAGTACGCAGCCATCTGACTCGCGCTCGAAATGATCGCGCGATGTTGCGGGAATTATCGAAGTGTCTGTACGGTACACACGGCTTGCATGGCGACAAAGAAGCCTTCCATCGCTCTGAATGCAGCTACATCAATCGCGTCATCGAGACGGGCGTCGGAATTCCGATTTCGTTGTCACTCGTCTATGTGGCGGTTGCTCAGAATGCGGGTGTGGAATTGGAAGGTGTCTCAGCGCCGATGCACTTCCTGTCACGCCTGGAAACGATCGAAGGGCCTCTGTTCGTCGATGCCTTTCATCAGGGAGAGGTGCTGAATTACGACGAATGCTGCAGTTGGCTGGAATCACTGAGTGGCCTGGACTCTGAACAGATCGAAAGTGCGCTGGAACCGGCCAAGCCTCGTGAAATCATCATCCGGATGTTGAATAATCTGAAGGCAGTGCAGGTCAAGCAAGAGTGCTGGGAACAGGCGTGGCACGTGCAACGGCGGTTGTCTGCGTTGCATCCCGGTTCTTTCGATCAACGACGCGATTTGGCGCTGGTGGCCCTGAAATCAAACCGCCCCGGACTGGCAATCGATTTGCTTGAAGGCTGCCTGAAAACCTGTACGGCTCTGGATCAACCAATTCTGCAAGCGCATCTCCTGGTCGCGGAAAAAATACTCGCGGGGATGAACTGATCCCATTTCGCTGAGCGACGGCCTCTCGATGGCTTGTCAAGATGCGCGATGGTGCCGCGGCAAAACCGGTATTGACGCAACTAGGATTGATCCCTAGCATCGAAACGTCTCATGAATGGCTGTGTTGGTTTTTATACGCCATTCCCTGAGTCGCCTATCCCAACAGCAACTCCGGTCATCGAGTGTGTCGCTCGAGATTTCGCATTCAGATAGCTATCGCACTTGTACGCGAGCAGGTTCACAGGATGTGACCTCAAATGCTCTGCAGGCCAACAACTCACGGACTTTCAGTGCTGGCCCCTGCCAAGCTGAATCTATTCTTGCGCATCGTCCGCAAGCGACCAGATGGCTTCCACGACATCGAGTCGGTGATGGCAGCCATCAATCTCTATGACACTCTCTTTTTCGAAGCGATCTCTGCTGACAAGATCGAACTCGCAGTGATTGATGCGTACTCAAGATCAAGCGCAGGCGTACTTCGATCTGACGCACCGACGGGAGCGACAAATCTGGTCGTTCGCGCGGCGATGCTGCTTAAGGAACATGCGGGCTACGATGGTGGCGTGCGGATTTCTCTCATCAAAAGAATTCCGTCGTCGGCAGGCTTGGGTGGTGGTTCGAGTGACTGCGCCGCGACGATTGGGGCCTTAAATAGATTATGGAAATTAGGTATCCCCGATGCGAAGCTATCGGAAATTGCTGCCCAATTAGGTAGCGATGTTCCATTCTTTCTAGGCAAAACACCGGTTGCGCTCTGTACGGAACGTGGTGAAGTGCTCGAACCTTTTCGGGTTTCCACGGGTCTTCACTTCGTTGTCGCGAAACCACTGACTGGGTTGTCCACGCCCGCCGTGTATCGGGCCTGCGTTCCTGATCAGACAAATCAGGACATGAAGCGGTTTGTCGAAGCGCTGGCGGACGGCAACATTTGCCAGATGGCGCGAAGGTTGCATAACGGATTGCAGACTCCAGCAGAGTCACTCAGCAGCGATGTGCGACGACTGCGGTCGCTGTTTGAGCAAGAGTCAGTCGTCGGTCACCAGATGAGTGGTAGTGGTTCGTCATACTTCGCGGTCTGTCGAACGGCTCACCATGCGATGGCGGTTGCTCGTCGTATTTCTACGGCGGGAATCCCATGGGTTAAGGTTGCACGCAGTTGCCCCTAGCGGGAACTGCCGACAACCGTGGATAAAACGGTGCGTTATCAATAGGAGAGCCACGGAGATTTGTGGCGGGCTTGAGACAGGGAGTTGTCTACTTGACACCGGTTACAAAGGGAGTCAGACCGTGGAAATCACCGAGATTCGCATCAAGTTAATGAGTGATCCGAATGATCGCTTGCAGGCATTCTGCTCTGTCACATTCGACAGTTGCTTTGTCATTCGCGATTTGAAGATCATTCAAGGGACGCGTGGGTCGTTTGTGGCGATGCCAAGCCGCAAGCTGACAGACCGCTGTCCTCGTTGTTCCGCAAAAAATCATTTGCGATCACGCTTCTGCAGCGAATGCGGAACTCGATTGCACGAAGATCGAGCCGAAAAAGGGGATGATGGTCGCGCACGGTTGTATGCTGACATCGCCCACCCGATTAATTCGGACTGCCGCGAGATGATCCAGCAACGGGTTATCGTTGCCTACGGCGACGAGCTCGAACGATCCCGGCTGCCTGGCTATACCTGCACCTACGACGACTACGGCGAAGACAACTTTGCTCGCCTGGGCGAAGGTGAAGAGCTTGAGGAAGCTGGCACAGGCCCGCTGATCCTTTCAGTCGGCGATGCCATCCGACGTCGTGATCTAGCGGCGTCGCAACAAACCCCGCATCACTTGAGCCCAGCCCGTGCTGAAGGTGATGGCACATCGCGTCTGGCTTGGACGGGGACTGACGAAGACAACTTCGGAGTTGGAATCGTCTAGTGCGGTAGCACTCAAGTGTCGCGTTGAAACATGGGTTAGACTAAGCGGTTTTCTGCTCGCGGGATGCCACAGTTAGGTGGGATACGCTCTAGTTGAAGTACTCGACGGCATTCTTGAAGATCTGACGCCCAGCGCCATCGCCGGTCAGACCGAGTCGTGTCCACTGCGGATGCTGCGTCCCGAACAGGAATCGTTCAGGATGCGGCATCAGCCCCAGGATGCGGCCGGTGGGATCACCCAGTCCGGCGATGTCCATTGTCGAACCGTTTGGATTCGCAGTCCAACGATCGTTGATCGGATTGGATCCGGATTCGACCGGTGACCATTCGGCATAGCTGAGTGCGATCTGGCCGCGTTCGCGCCAATCGTTCAACACTTGATCGCTACGCACAACGATCCGTCCTTCGGCGTGAGCAATCGGCAGATCAAGCTCATCGATCCCGCGCAGAAATACGTTTCCAGGCGCAGTGACTTTGAGATGAACCCAGCGAGCGGTGTATTTGCCGTTCAGGTTCCAGGTCAGCGTCGCCTCGGCGTCTTGGCGTTCCGCCGCTAACGACTCGCCGGTGCCACCGGGAAGGATTCCCGCCTTCAGCAGCGTTTGGAATCCATTGCAGATGCCGAGCACCAGTTTTTCGGCCGACAGGAAGCGACGCATGGCGTCACCAAGGTGGCCACGAAGCTGGCTGGCGAAGACGACACCTGCCCCGATATCGTCGCCGTAGCTGAATCCGCCGGGAATACAGAGGATCTGGAATTCATCGAGCAGAGCGGGTTGTTCCAGCAGCTGGAACAGATGAATTCGCTCGGACTGTCCACCGCAGGAATCAAAGGCATACGCGGTTTCGGTATCGCAATTCGTTCCCGGGGCTCGCAGAACGCAAATTCGAGGGGCGGACATTCGCGGCAGATCCTTGATCACAAACAAAAGTCTCTTCGGCCGAGCGCTGCATCAGCCATTGAGCTGATAATAACCACGCTGAACACGAAGCGGGAGCGTCGGAAGAATTTCGAAGCAGCCGACCCATTGGGCCGGCTCGATCCGATGTTCGTTCACGCCGCTCCGCTCAGCAATTTAGTGCGGGTAGCACTTACTTATCGCGTTGAAACATGGGTTAGACTAAGCGAGTTTCTGCTCGCGGGACGCCACGGTTAAGTTGGATGCGATCTAGCGTTCTTGCGGTCCGCCAGAACGTGGTGCTGCACCCGCTTTTTGTGGCCGTCGTTGCGGACGTCCACCGGTCGCCGATTGTGCTGGCTTGCCACCAAATCGTCGACCCGCATTCCCTTTGCCGGGAGCGCCAGGTCGGCCATTGTTCGGACGTGATGGTCGTCGGCCCGCTGACGGAGCCGATTGCGATGCGCCTCCCTGC
The DNA here is from genome assembly GCA_028291515.1 of Schlesneria sp. GTDB lineage: Bacteria > Planctomycetota > Planctomycetia > Planctomycetales > Planctomycetaceae > Schlesneria. The sequence goes on along the minus strand of JAQGHU010000022.1, from coordinate 126,609 downwards.
ATGTGATACGGATGATCGGTACGAACAGGAATCTGTTTCTTGATCATCTTCTCAATGCCACGCAAGGCACTGCGTTCATCCGCGTCGCAGAATGTCAGGGCGATCCCTTCGGCACCGGCTCGGCCTGTTCGACCGATTCGATGGACGTAGTTCTCGGGTTCCATCGGCAGGTCATAGTTGATGACGTGCGAGATGTCGTCGATATCGATCCCACGGGCGGCGATATCGGTCGCAACCAGGACTCGCGTCCGTCCGTCGCGGAAACCATAGAGGGCTCGCTGACGAGCGGCTTGTGACTTGTCGCCATGGATCGAGTCGGTGGAGATTCCCGAAGCATCCAGCCAACGAGCGATCTTGTCGGCTCCGTGCTTCGTACGAGCGAACACAATCGCGCGACGCACGGCGACGTCAGACAAAATGTTCTGTAGTAGTGAGCGTTTGTCTTCGCGTGCGACAAACATGACGTGCTGCTCGACTCGCTCGGCTGTGGTGGACTGTGGTGCGACTTCGATGCGAACAGGATCGCGAAGCAGTTGATTCACAAGCGGTGCCAATGCCGGTGGCATCGTGGCCGAGAAAAACAGCGACTGACGCTTCACCGGCAAGGCAGCGACGATCTTTTCAATCGCTGGCAGGAAGCCCATATCCAGCATGCGATCGGCTTCGTCCAGAACGAACGTGTCCAATCCATCCAGCCGAATCGCACCCTGTCCCATCAGGTCGAGCAAACGTCCCGGAGTGGCGACGAGAATATCGACTCCGCGGTTCAAGATGCGTGTCTGCGGCAATTGGCTGACGCCGCCAACAACCACGACTTGTCGGAACTTCAGCCCACGACCATAGGTCGCAAAGCTTTCATCAATTTGTTGTGCGAGCTCTCGCGTCGGAGCCAGAATCAACACTCGTGGCTTGCGTGCCACAGGGGGACGACGCGACATGGCCAATCGATTGAGGATTGGCAACGCGAATGCAGCGGTCTTACCTGTTCCCGTCTGAGCACAGCCGAGCAGATCGCGGCCTTGGAGCAAGTGAGGAATGGCCTGCGCCTGAATGGGCGTCGGGGTCGTATAGTTTTCATTCTGCAGGGTCAGTCGAATCGGTTCGACAAAATCAAAATCAGCAAAAGAAGTCAAAGAACTATCCTAATGTCTAACCAGCAATCGGCTGGCACGAAGAACGAACGGCGTGACAAAATTGCCACACCCACTTACGGGGACAGCCGTTCGTGAAGCCAACGCGATTGGGACGACGCCAGTGCTATCCCGAAGGAATAGCCCGCCAAGTTCGCCAATTGCGACATCAAAAACGGCAAATAGAAGCCGATGAATTGTCGGACGGAACAAGTCCATCCATCTGGAGCACCAAGCACAGGGCTCACTGGAACAATTCAATCACAAGACGCATCAATAGAGTGTCGTCTCGAATTCCGGTCACACGGAGGGTGCCCGGGCACATCTTCAGGCGATAAACACGGCGGGAAGTGAATTCTTCCCGCCGCGATTTTATTATCGTAATCGCCTTGAGAGTCGAGAGTCGCTCAACTCATTTCAATTAATAACGGCCACCGCCACCGCCGCCTCCATAACCACCGCGACCACCGCCGCCTCCGTAGCCACCACCACCTCCTCCACCGCCACCTCCACCGTAACCACCGCGTCCGCCGCCACCACCACCGCTTCGCTCTTCACGAGGACGAGCTTCGTTGACGGTAATCGCGCGGCCCTGAAAATCGGCACCATTCACGGCTTGGATTGCAGCTTCGGCGCCGTCGGCCATTTCCACAAATCCGAATCCGCGTGAACGACCCGTTTCACGATCCGAGATCACCTGGGTCGAATTCACTGAGCCGTATTGCGAGAACAAATCTCGCAGATCATCGGCGGTCGTATTGAACGACAAATTCCCAACATACAAATTCTTGCTCATCGTCATCCTTCGTGAGTGTAACGTGACACTCACCCAAAACAGGTCACTGGCTACCACGTAAAATCGAGGCAGGGAAGATCTAAGCCAAACCGAGGCCAAACGTCCGATCGATGTCACCGCGGCGAGCGATTCCCGAGTAGCTCGTCGAGGGGAATCCGATGGGGACGCGGCCGTCGAACGTCACCGGGCCTGGCGATCTTGGACTCTGCGAAGTGAGCAGCGAGCAAGAGGACAAAAGCATGAGGTGGACAAAAACGGCAGTCATCTTCCTCTTTGACAGTCACCATTGACCATCAAAGTGGGACGGATTATAGCCGAGGCATCGGAAAAGAAAACGTCAATTCATGCAGTTTGATGGAAAACTGGCGACTAGAACGGTAATTCGTGACGATCATTCCGAAGCCCCGGCCCCTTCCTGTAACCTCGCTCACGTGCGAGATTGCAAGCCACTTGTCCAGCGGAATCCGCTTTCAACTCGTTACCGTGGAATCCCAACAAACCCCATGAAATCAGGCCTTACTGTTGGAACGCTCGGTGAACTTCAGGCCATTGTCGGTGCTGATCAAGTCATCCATCTGGGGGCGGATCGCCTCGGCGGTGCGGTGGTCTTTGCCACGCCGGCCATGATTAATCTGATGGAATTGGCCGCCCGGGAGGCAATTCGGCCGTTTTTGGAAGACGGCGAAGAATCGGTCGGTGCCGTCGTTCAAATCGAGCATTTGGCCGCCACGCCCATCGGTGCGGCAGTTCGAGCGGTCGCCCGAGTCACTTCAGTGAACCGCAAGCTGATCGACTTTGAGATTCTAGCTTTCGATGCGGTCGACCTGATCGGCAAGGGAACACACACCCGCGCCGTCATTCAAACAGATCGTTTTGCCCAGCGTCTGGCCGAGAAAACGTCCAAACTTTCCGAGGGAGTCGTCCTGCCAATGCCGCTCACTGCAAACTCCGGTGACTTGAAGCCGCTACCTACGCTCTCAATGACCATTGATGGCGCGATTGCCAGCGTCACATTGAACCGCCCCCAGAAGCTCAATGCGGTGAACCAGCAGATGACCGCGGATTGGGAGCAGTTGAACTGCTGGCTGGCAGGACATCCCGAAGTGCGAGTTGTCATCGTCACGGGGGCAGGGGACGCATTCTGTGCGGGAGACGATGTTGGCGAAGTCGGCACGTTGTCGATCGATGTCGCGACGCAACTGAGCCATCGGCAAGCCCGCATGTATCTGACTTGGGAACAGTTGCCGCAAGTTTTCATCGCCGCGGTCAACGGGGCGGCCTTGGGAGCAGGGTGCGTCATGGCCTGTGCCTGCGACTTCCGAATCGCCGCTCATTCGGCCAAGTTTGGGATGCCAGAGATCCTGCTGGGATGGCCACCGGGTTACGGAGTGGCCCAGTTGACGGCATTGATCGGGAAAGCCCGGGCTCTGGAAATGTGTGTGCTGGGCCAGCAGATCACATCTCAAGTCGCAGCCAACTACGGCCTGACTCACGAGGTGGTACCGCTGGGACGTGTGCAGGCCGCCGCTCGCGAATTGGCCACGCAACTGCTGGCGCGTCCGGCGGGCGCTCTTCGCGAAACAAAGCGGCTGGTGCATCAGGACGAAGGGGCGCAATCTAAGATCGCTTATCTTGCCGACACGGCAGGGTACATACGCTGTCTGCAAGAGCCAGATGCGCGCGAAGGGATCGCCGCATTCAATGAAAAGCGATCGCCGCGATTCGGATCGTAAAATGAGTCTAGGGCGGCAAACTTCCCATCCACCGCCCGTTGGCATAGATTGGAAGTCCGTGTCACTATCCGTCATCAGTCTCGAAGCGATTACGTGGAGTCATCTTGGCCGACAAGAAACCAGACTTTGACGAATTCCTGGAGAAGTTTCGCAAACATCGCGAACTGATGATGGAGGAACTGCACAAGGTCATCGTCGGCCAGGAATCGGTGATCGAACAGATCCTGGCGGCGATCTTTACTGGCGGACATTGCCTGCTGGTCGGTGTACCCGGGTTGGCGAAGACGTTGACTGTCTCGACCATCGCTCAGATCCTGGACGTGCAGTTTAAGCGCATTCAATTCACCCCCGACCTGATGCCGTCCGATATCACCGGCACGAACGTGCTGGACGAAAACGATACCGGTCGGCGCGAGTTCCGGTTCGTCGAAGGCCCAGTCTTCACCAACATTCTGCTCGCTGACGAAATCAACCGTACGCCGCCGAAGACGCAGGCCGCTTTGCTGCAGTCGATGCAGGAACACGAAGTCACGGTCGGACAGACGACCTACAAGCTGCCCGAGCCGTTCTTCGTCATCGCCACGCAGAACCCGATCGAACAGGAAGGAACATATCCACTTCCCGAAGCACAACTCGACCGGTTCATGTTTAACGTCAAAGTCGACTATCCGAACCTGGCGGAAGAAGAAAAGATCTTGTCCGCATCATCGGGCGAGAGACAAGAAGTCCGCAAGGTTCTCTCCGCGAAGGCGATCCTGTATTTGCAAAAGCAGATCAGTTCAATCGAAGCCGGTCCACTGACGATCAATTACGTCGCCAGGCTAGTTCGGGCCACTCGACCCGGCGATCCATCATCGCCGAAATTCGTGCGTGACATGGTGGACTGGGGTGCGGGGCCGCGTGCCGGTCAGTTCTTGATTGCCGGCGGCAAGGCGATGGCCGCAATGGACGGTCGCCCCAGTGTGTCGATGCAAGACATCCGCAAAATCGCAATCCCCGTGCTGCGACACCGCCTGTCCACAAACTTCCAAGCTCAGGCGGAGGGAATGACTTCGGAAACGGTCATTGCGAGACTCCTGGACGAAGTTCCCGAGCCGAAAATTCCGAAGTACGTTTGATCGGCGGTCTTCTGAATTGATCTGCGAAATCTGTTTAATCTGCGGAAGATTCTTTCCGCAGAGGGACGCAGATTAGCAGAGAAAATCCGGAGGACTATTCGTGCGGTTGTTCTTCGTCGGTGCCAATCAATCGCGCGATGTCGAAGAAGACCATATTGATGGCGGGGACGACGACCAGCGTCAGCACGGTCGCGAAGATCAGGCCCCAGGTTAGCGTGATTGCCAGGGGGATCAGGAATTTGGCCTGAAAACTGGTTTCGAACATCAATGGCGTCATTCCCACGACCGCCGTCACCGTATTGAGTACGATCGCTCGCATCCGCAGCTTGCTTCCCGCGACGCTCGATTCAAAATGGCTCATCCCGCTGCGAACGCGGTTGTTGATGAAATCGACTAACACCAGAGAATCATTCACAACGATCCCATTCAGCGCGACCAAGCCGATCGCGCTCATGATCGTCAGGTCATAGCCCATGATCCAGTGCCCGACGATGGCCCCTTGGACACCAAACGGAACCGCGATCAGCACGACGATGGGCTGGATATAGGATCGGAATAAGGCCGTCAACAGCACGTAGATGATCGCCAGTGAAACCGGGAATGCGACCAGCATGCTGTCCATGAACTTCTTGTTTTCCAGCGTCTTGCCCTGCATTTCCACGCGAGCGTCAGGATGGAGCGAACGAAGTTCGGTATCGATCCATTTCTGGACTGCACCAGCAATTTCATTGTCATTGTGTTGATCATCCACATCGGCATAGATCGAGATCGCGCGACGGTGTTCGCTGCGCTGAATGGAGTCATGCGCGCGATCTTCGGTCAGGCTCGCGACTTCTCTGAGCGGCACCCAGCGATGCCGACCGTTCGCCCCCGGCGGCGACGGAATCCACATCGTTTCGAGGATCGAGTCGTCCTGGCGGTAGTCCTTGGGATAACGGACCATGATTTTTACATCTTCGCGATTGCGCGAAATCCGCCGAGCTTCGCGCCCGAAGAAAGCATTGCGGACTTCGTTCCCCAACGTCGCCACGGTGATGCCGGTCGGCCTTGCTGTTTCATGCAAACGCAACTGCACCTCGCGTTGACGAGCGTTGACGTTGTCATCAACGTCGAACACGCCGTCATAACTGGCCAGCTTTTCGCGAATCGTCTTCGCCGCGGCCAGGCTCTCGTCAAATTTGTCGGCGGAAACCTTCAATTCTAATGCGCGACCTGCGGGGCCACCGTTCAAGGAGGCCCAGGTCACCGAATTCACGCCGCTCAGTTGTTCCGCGACTTGACGCAACTCGATCAGAATCGCTTCGCTTGTTCGAGTGCGCTGACTGGCCTCTTTGAGTTCGATAATGAGTTGCCCCAGGTGTGACCCAAGGTTTTGTCCGACCGCGCCTTCGCCCGCGATATCAACCTGCAGCCCGACATACATCTGCACATTGACCACTTCCGGCATGCTAACCAGATGGTCGCTGAGTTTGATCAGGCGGTCCTTGGTCAGTTCCGCGGGAGTGCCGATCGACATTTCCAGCGATCCGACCAGGGTCTCGCTGTCCATCTTAGGAACCGGCGTGAAAGGAACGATGCCGCCTTGAACGAGGCCGATCGCAATCGACAGCGTGGCAACAGCAGCGGCGAGCGTAACATAACGCCATTCCAGCATCAGTCGAATCAGTCGCTCGTACCAAATATCGACCATATAGGTGAGAACCGCGTCCTTCGTATTGACGATCCGGCACCAGGTCTGCTTCAGACCCGATTGTGGCCTGGGGTTTTCGCCAAACGCCGGTGATTCGGTTCCGAGTACGCGGCGAGGAAGCGTCTTCAAGTGACCGAGGTGCGATGGAAGAATCACCAGTGCTTCGAGCATCGACATGCTCATCGCCGCGATACAGACCATTGGCAGTTCTTTCAGGAAGTCACCTAACTGCCCCTTGATAAATAGCAGCGGGACGAACGCGCCGATCGTCGTACCAGTCATGATGACGATCGGCCACATAACTTCCTCGGACCCTTCGATCGCCGCCACGTCGGCAGGTTTCCCTTCTTCCATATGCCGACAAACGTTCTCACCCATGACGATGGCTTCATCGACATCGATACTGAGAACGATAATTAGCCCCATCAGACTGACCAGGTTCAGCGAAACCCCCATCAGTGACATCATCAGAAACGTTCCCAGGAACGTCACCGGCAAGCCAGTTGCGGCCCAGAAGGCGACTCGCTTATCCAAAAAGACGACGAGCGTCAGCAGGATCAGGAACAGTCCCTGCAAACCGTTGTCGACCATCAGGTCAATTCGTCCTTCGACGAATCGCGCCAGGTCGGTGTGGATCGTCACGTTGAACTTATGGTCGAACGGCTTCGTGAGACTTTGCTGATAGTAGTATTCTGGATCGGGATGGCCAATCGCCAGGTTGGCAAGGCGAGAGGCGTGAGCCCAAACGATAGCAAACGGTCGCCAGTACCAGTTGTGTTGATTGGCGCTCTCTAACCCGTAGGGGTCGAAGGGGGCTCCCTTTTTGGCGAGGATGAACGCCTTCACCAGTTGTGAAATGCGGATCGCGTCCTGGCCTTTGTTCTGGTAAACAACGCAGTTGATCGCGGGATACCCATTGAAGTAGCCCTCCTGGTCAACGTCGACGAAACCATCCTGAACTCTGGCGACATCGGAAAGATAGACGGTTCGACCATCTGACAAACTTCTCACGATGATCTTGTTCAGGTCGACGCCACGTTGCTCTTCTCCCAATGTACGGATTGATAGAGAACTTCGACTCGAGTCGATCTGTCCTCCAGTCACATCCAGATTGGCCTGCTGTATCGAGGCCGCGACTTCATCGAACGTGATGTCATACTCCATCAGTTTCGCGGGGCGGATCTCGACACTGATCTCGTCTTCTTTACCGCCGGACATCACGACATCGCTGACGCCCGGCAGCAGCAGCAATTCATCGCGTAGTGATCGAGCCGCCCGCTTTCGCTCAGCCTCGGACCCCGGTCCGTAGACTGCAATTCCGATGACCGGGAGCTTGGGCTCCAGTTTTTTGACGGTCGTCTTCTCCGCGTCAACCGGCAGATCGTCAATTGCGTCGATCTCGGCTTTGACTTCCTGCAGGACTCGGTCGACGTCTCGAACACCCGGAAGCAGACTGAGGCGCGTGGCACTCATGCTCTCCATCACGGTCGAATCGACTTTGTCGACCCCTTCGACGTCACGAACCGCTTCTTCGATCTTAATCGTCAGAACTTTTTCGATTTCCTGTGGCGAGACCCCCGGATAGATCGTCGTGATCATCAGTTTTTCGGGACGCGATTCCGGAAACATCTCACGAGTGAGCGTCAAAGCGGCGACAAGTCCTGCGGCGATGATCACCAGCATCAACAGGTTGACAAGGACCGGATTGCGGACGCTAAACCGAGGAAGTGACATGGGGATGGTGTGGCCGCAACTGAAAATGATGGAATCGAGAACCGCGGGATTATAGCGTCAGTCTGATCGGCGACGACACCAGTTGGAAAATGCGTTTAGAGATCAATCTGCAGGCGGCGGCGACAATGCCAATACGTGACAACGACTGGCTTGAATTTCATCGTTTCCTCCGCAGGATAATGTAGAAACCCTCAGTCTGGTCGGGCAACAGTTCCCACTGCTCTGGATGATCACGGTATTCGGGAACTTCGGATGGGTGCTTGATTTCGCTGTAACGATGCTGTGTGTCGATCACGATGAAATCGGTGTCGTCGGGAACGTGTTCCTCGTAGTTGCTCACTTTGCGGCGATAGCCACTGTAGTCGTAAGAACGATCGTAGTGAGTGAACCGTGGATGCACGAAGTCCGTCGAAGCAACGCGGCTGTTGGTCGGAATCTGCGGGGGAACGACGGCAAATACGGCCGCACGGCGGCTGGGAGCGTACAGTGTTTGCCAGAACCAGCTTGACCCAGGATCCCAGAATGAGATTCCGAGGGGACTGAGCGAAAAGAAGAAGTTCGTCGTCAGCGCGGTGGTCACTAGCAATGATCTGATCAACGTGGACAAGAACGCCGGCGATAAGGTCGCTTGCGACAGGCGGGCCACTATGATCTTCAAGTACTCGATTGCGTTCGGAATGCCCGCGGCGACGGCCCAGAAGACGATGGCAACCAATGGGGCATGGAACTGATGGCGAGGATCTTTCGCCAACTCATTCAAGCAGAGGATGCCGAATAAAGGTCCGCCGACTGCCAACCGACCGGGGGAAAACAATGCGAGAAATGCGACCGGCGCGAGCATTGCCAACGCGTACAACACCGTTGAAGTCGAAATCAGTTCGCCGAACAACAAGCCCGGTTGAGTGACCATCGTCTGCACGATTTGTTCGGGCGTCTTGCCAAACTTTTCGAAATAGCGAGCGTAGTGAACTTCGGCTCCTGACCGGAACCAGGGCATGACGACTCGAGTTGCCACCCACAGATAGGCGACGCTGCCGACGCTCATCGTGATTCCGACCAGCCACCATCGCACTTTGGAGGCTGGAACAACTGCCTGGCTTCGACGCTGCCAGAGATCGTGAGCGAAGATCCACAGACCGAGTGGACCAAAGATCAGCGCGTAGTCTTCCTTCACCGTAAACGTCGTGCACATGCCAAGCAACAGCCCGCGGAGGTTGCGGCGTTCCAATTGGTCCAGTGTCAGCAGCAACAAAGGAATGCCGAAGGCTTCCGGGCGGAACGTCTTCAGATCGATTTCGATGTCCAGGAACTGCATCGGAGCATAAAGCAAATAGGCAATCGACGCGGCGAGCGCGAGCTTGTCCGATCCCGATTGCCGTCGCGTCATCCAATAAACGGGAAACACTCCCAGCGCTAGCGCGGTTGACTCCGCCAGTTCCAGCAACAAATGCGAAGGCCAGAGTACGTAGAGTGGAATCAGGAACAGATGCACGAACTGGATATGCTCGCCCCAAAACAATCCCTGATCGAGGTAGCTGCGGAACCCCTTTCCATGCAGCACATTCCACAGATGCTCCTCGTACATGGCGGAATCGCCATGCGGGATCAACAGATTGAAATAAAGTCGCCAGTTCATCGTCGTGAAAATCGCGATGTACAGTCCACAGGCCAGCCAAAGCCACTGAGTTGATGTTCGTGTACTCGATTCCAATGTCACATTGGCTGCGGATTGCGAAGGCCTGATACCTAGACACAGCAATGTCGTGAGCCAGCCGCTCACGCAAAACGCCAACCAGAATTGTGGCGTAACAGTCAGAAATGTGACCAGGCTTTGCCAACCGATCAGACCGCCACCGATCCAGGCCCATTCCCAGAGATCAAGCAGGCACCACCACAGCGAACCCCATAAACCCCAGCAAACCAGCGCTCGCGAGATGCTTCGCCCGGTTCGACGCGCTAGCCAGACTGAACCGACAATCCAAGTCGACAGAATGAACGCAGCCATTCGCGCTGCAATCGATGTGAATTCGACTGCAGCCTCATCAGGCGCACCGCCTGAGCCAACTTGAACACCGACCAGCGATATCCAACTGGCTGGGCTGATGAAGTTCGATGTGAGCACTCGAGACGAAAGCCATGTCTGCAGACAACTCGACGCAAGCAGTACGGCCACGCAGATCGCAGCAACGGCGCGAACCCATTGGCCGACTGAGGCAGCGGAAACAGTGGAGGATGACGATTTAAGACTCATCATCGCATCGTAATGATGTCGCACGCCGAGTGACAGGATTACATGTTCGTCTTCGCATCACTCGCATCGCCAAGGACTGAATTGAGGGCGGTATTCAGCACGCCGTCGTGCCGGTGGTCCTTTGAATAGACGCGGAAGATGCAGAAGCTGATTGGAAGCGCTCGAAACAGATCATCATCAGACAGCTCCTGGGTCGATCCGACGGCAGGGTCGAGCAAGAAATTCTGCCCCCCAGCCGGCAACCGCCCGCTCGGCCGATGGTAATGACGTGCCACGTCAATCTTGAGAGGAATCTGCTTCAGATCTGCGGGCAAGCGTTCTCGCAGCCGTCGCACTACAAGATCAGGTTCGGAGAAGATCGTCGTTCGTTCGGCCGTTCCGGAGTGGAAATTCAGCGTCCGTTCACAGGCCATCTTCCACTGGACCTGACGAGCCAGAATCTGCCGCCAACGCTGGCCAAGTTCCTGCAGTTCTTCCTGCTTGCTGTCGCCCCAACGCATCACGTCGACAAGGAACGATGATTCGGTCAGCTTGCGATAGTTGTCGAGTTGATCGAGCGGATTGCCCTGAAACAGATAAGGCATCGTTTCGGGGAACAGTTCTTCCAGCGCCAGATCGACCGCTCGGACGGTTCGATGAAAATAGATCGTCCGAAACAGGTTGGCTCGCGTTTCGATGAAGTTGATCAGCGTCGGCAGGCCGCGCGAGTGGATTGTTAATCCTGCCGGCGTGAAGAACGAGTAGTGCAGAATGCGATTCAGATCGAAGGCCTTCGTGTTGTAGCCCGACATGTACGCGTCACGCAGCACGAAATCCATATTGTCGACAGTGTAGATGCCGCTGAAGAGCGATCGCAGTTTGCGCAGCCAATCGGGATGTCCTTCTTCAGCTGCGGCATCTCGTTTGGGCCGACGAATCAGCCACGAGATCTGTTGCGGGTCGAGTTCTTCGAGAGGCTGCAGCTGACCGTTTGGGTTACGGCGAATTCGACGCAGCAAGTCGCCAAGCTCGTGCTCAATGACCACGCCACCGATATCCTCGTGCGTGATGTCGAACTGATGCAGGAAATGTTCGTCAAAGAAATGGCCGAACGGACCGTGGCCGACATCGTGCAACAACGCGGCCATCCGCAGCAGGCTCTCGACGTAGGCTCGCGACGGAACATTGCGACATGATTCGACCAGCGACTCATACCAATGCGAGATCGCGACCGACGACAGATGCATCGCCCCGAGGATGTGCTGGAATCGCGTATGTTCGGCTGAAGGAAAGACCCACCAGGCGGTTTGCAGTTGATGAATCTGCCGCATCCGCTGAACCCACGGATGATCGATGATTTCCTGCTCGGCCACTTCGCCAGCGGGCAGGCCCGACCGGGCGATAAACGGAATGTATCCGTGAATCGGATCGTGTGACAAACTCTCATTGGCAAAATCGCGGGCCATTCCACAAACCTCGAATCCAATCGAACAAACAGAGCTGTCCCACAGGATAACCGAGGCGCGCGAAAGCAGACAGAGCAGCCATTGCCTATCCGCAGAAAGAATCAGCTTAGATTGTTCACGGCTCCGTCGGATCCTTGCTTCGCCTTTTCCTCCCGTCATTCCCGCGCAGGCAAGAATCCAGTAGTTGCATACTGAAGCATCAACAATGCTCGGGATCGGACGAGGTTCGTCGTTGCTGCACCGAAGCCGTTCCGTCTCGCTGGATTCCCGCCTGCGCGGGAATGACGAGGCGGTGGCGGCAAATATCCGATCCATGAACAATCTGAATGCACGATCACGCACAGTCGCCACAAAGATCGGGCCGGCTATGCCATTCGTGTTTGATCCCCTGCATGAGCAGCGCACAATCGAATTCGATCGACCCTTTGGGAAAGAAGGCTTCGTTGTCAAAGAAGCTCGAGCGAACTTCATCGACAGCCAGCGGTTGAACGGACCAGTTCAAGCAATGCAGTTCCAGCCCCTGATAGCGGCCTTTGGCGTTGCTCTCGGAGTAGCCCAGTGCCCCCATCTGAAAGAATTCAGAGGCTTCGTCAATCGAATTGAAGAGCGACGTTTCTGGAAGTGCGGCTGTACGGTGGCAGCGCACTGACATTGCCGTGTCGTCGTCATCGCTCTTAAGGGCCACAGACAGATCATTGACCGTTTCGTGGACATCGAACTTGGCGTGATGATGCACGCCAGGAAAGATTCGTCCACCGGCCAGCGTATTCATCCAGGAATCGGTATCACGACGGCGGACGTACACGCCGGTTTTGGTCGTCCCTTGATCATCCCATTCGACGGCAACGCGGTGTGCCGCGTTTTCCGACGAGATGCCGCACCACGCCGGCAGCAATTTGGGCCGAACCTGCTTCAAGCGAATCAAACAAATCCCGACAGAGCCAAATCCGCGAAACGTCTGTGGGCGAAAAGGCGATGGCAACAGGGGGGCCAGCACTGTCGGATCGACACGATAGTTCACCAGAATTCGACGATCGATGACGCCGCGGATGACGGGAATTTTCATGGAATGTTCCTCCACGACAGTAACCGTTCGCCGGAGCCCCCGATTAACTGGACTGGAGTACTCCGTAGTCCAGCCATCGCTTGACCTGAGGATCATCCTCCAGCAAGTTGCACCAGAGAACTTGCGGTATCAGGTTCGCGAATTGCGGAAAATTGGCGTCGACTAAGCCAGTTTCGCAAGCTTGATGCAACGTTGAATTTCGTGGCAATTCCGTCGATTTCAGCAAGATCAGTTCGTGGGCATCCCATTCTTGAGCCACCCAGGCGGCAATCGAATCGCTTGTCGTGTCCCAGGTGTGTGGTAGCGATGTCTCGCCCTGGGATTCCGCAAGCGACAGGGATGATTCGAGATTGAGGAGCAGAGGCGCGGTTTGAGCTTTCCAGAACCGGATCGCTTCGTCTCGCGTGGTGACATCGCCCCATTCAGGCAGCAATGTTCTCACCAGAGCACGAGTGACAGACAGCGATCGCAGTGCGAGCCAGTGAGCTGCCTCGTCAGACAGGTTAAACCGTGTATTCCAGTTCCGCACAACATCAGCCGACTCACCGCCGCCCACGATGACCAGGACTCGCGACGATTCGAATTTGGCAATCAGACTACGGAGTCGGTCTACCAAATCGAGGCAGTTCAGCAGACTTCCGCCTAGCTTCAGGACAATCAGCGACATGCGAAAGCACTTCAAATCAATGGTTAAAACTGGCTGACGGGACAACCGCATTCACAGTTAGAGTGCCTCGAACACTGTCGCGACAGCATTCCCGCCCCCAAGACAAAGCGCAGCGACTCCGTATCTCACTTTTCGTCGTCGCATCGCGTGAAGTAGCGTAACGGCCACGCGAGCACCGCTGCAGCCGAGAGGATGTCCAATCGCGATCGCCCCACCATTCACATTCACGCGAGCCGGATCAAGCCCCAATTGACGGATGCAAGCCAGGGCCTGGACAGCGAAGGCCTCGTTGATTTCAAATAGTCCAATGTCCGCGATCGACAGCACCGCTTTTTCGAGCACCTTCCGAATCGCGAGGACGGGAGCAACAAACAGGTCCGTCGGGGCTAATCCAGCAGTTGCTGATGCCTTCACGTTCGCCACCGCCTTCAATCCATTGGCTCGCTGAAATTCGCTCGACACCACGACCACAGCCGCTGCACCGTCGCTAATCATTGAAGCGTTTCCCGCGGTGACCGATCCACTGCTTTGGAAAGACGGACTAAGTTTTGCGAGTCGCTCGCTGGACGCATCCGCGCGCGGGCCTTCGTCGATGGAAATCACTCGATCGCCGCCGCGCTGGGCAATCGTCACGGGGACGATTTCGTCTGCAAATGCACCGGCCTCTGTGGCGGCGGTAGCTCGGCGATGGCTTTCCAAGGCAAATTGGTCTTGGTCTGATCGCGAAATCTCTGCCGACGCCGCCAGACCCTCAGCAATCAGCCCCATGAATTGATTGCTGATGGCACAGGTTAAACCCTCATGCATCAGGCTATCGACCAACACTCGATCACCAAGCGCTGGTCCATTGCGGTCGACCAGAAACGGCGCACGACTCATCGATTCCAAACCTCCCGCGATCACAGCTTCGGCATCGCCCGCGCGAATCGCTTGGGCCGCCAGCATGATCGCTTTCAAACCCGATCCGCAGACTTTGTTGATAGTGAGTGCGGCCACCGAATCTGGCAAGCCTGCTTTGAGGGCTGCTTGACGTGCCGGGGCCTGGCCCAGACCCGCTCCCAGCACGTTTCCCATGATCACTTCGTTGACCTGATTGGGTGTCAGTCCGCTTTGAGCCAATGCCGCCCGAACGGCGATTGCTCCCAGTTCTGGCCCGGTCAACGAAGAGAGAGCCCCTTGAAATTTTCCGATCGGTGTCCTACAAGCGGCCAATATGACTGCGTCGTTCATGAGTTGTCTCGCCACGAGTTGCTGCGCACTGAGTTATTTGGTGTCAAAGTTCGGCCGAAAACCTCTCTCGATCTGAATCGCATTCTCCACTAATAATAGCGACTGTCTCGTGTGATTTGTTTTTTGCTGACGTATTTTGAAGCGTGGCCGCCCTACCAACAATGCGGACGCCGCTGTTGGCAGCACGTTATGATTGGATATGGCCGGTGAGACGATGAATAGGCGAGTTCATCAAACATTACTGCGATTCGCAGATTTTCTGCTTTCGCACCCGATTCTGGTCTTTGGCGGTCTGCTGATCTCGGCATTCATCTCGCTGGCGATCGCACGTGGTGTGAAGTTCGATTTCACGCCTCAATCGATCTATCGCGGCAACGACGAGCTTCTGGCCTACGCCGAAGAATTCAAACAGACCTTCGGCTATGACGAAGGGATTCTGCTGGTCGTCCTGAAAGCGAACGGCGAGCAAGATGCGTTGAGCGTACCTGCGCTGCAATGGCAGATTGACATTTGCGAGCAGTTGAAAACCGTTTCAGGAGTGATTCGAACAGACGCGGTGGGAACTTTGCAGGTTCCTCATTTTTCGTTTGGCGGGCTGTCGCTGCAACCCATGATCGACGAAGTGGTCGTCAACCAAGCCGCGTCCGATCGAGTGCGAAAGTTGCTTGCTGATTCCCAGATGGTGCGAGGCGGACTGCTGAGCGCCGACGATAGTGTTTCTGTCATTGCCGTCTTCCTCGATCCGGCAGCGAAAGACATTGATTCGCTCACAAAGTTAGTCAATGAAGTTAAAGCGGTCATCGCGCAGCATCCGGTTCCTATCGGTTTTGAGATGCTGTTAAGCGGCCTTCCTGAACTTCGTATTGAAGTCGTTCAGGATTTGATGGGAGACATGGCGACGCTGATGCCGCTGGGAGGCATTGTCTATCTGATTGTGCTGGGCCTAATGTTCCGGCGTTTGTCGGGAGCTTTGCTTCCGCTCTGCGCGGTCGGAATCGGCCTCACTTGGACGATGGCCACGTTCGCCATCACCGGCGACACGCTGAATCTGGTCAGTAATATCCTGCCGATCCTGTTGATGATCATCGGTGTCTCGAGCTGCGTGCAAATTGTGACGTGCTACGCCGAGCAATCCGCCGCCGGACTGGATCGCCGCACCGCCGCGAGGGAAGCGATCGCTCGGATGGCTCCGCCGTGCTTGTTGGCGGCCATTACCACAGCGGTCGGATTCGCGAGCCTCTACCTCGCTCGCTCGGAAGTACTGAGCATGTTCGGCGGCCAGGCCGCCATCGGTATCGGATTCCAATATGTCAGCACATTATTGACGCTGGGGGCTCTGTTCAGATTCTTCCCCGCGCCAACTTATGTCGGCACGAATGAAACAACGCCGGGAGTGCTGACCCGAATTGTCACTTTCCTCGGGTACGCCGTCGCTCGACATGCCTGGGCCACAATGGGGTGTGCCGCGCTGCTGGTCCTGGCCGCTGCCTGGTCGGGCAGCCACGTCGTCATCAACACCTATGCGATCCGTGAGACATTCCACGAAGAGCATCCGTCGATGAAAGCCATGCGCGTCATCGAAAAACACTTGTCAGGAATCATGCCACTCGAAATCAGCCTCACCGCAGATCATGCTGGGGCATTTATGGAGCCCGCGGTCTTTCAACAGGTGGCTGAAGCGGAAAAGAGCGTGAAATCGCTGCCAGGGATCTTGTCAGGTCAGTCTTACGCCGATGTCTTCCGCGAGTTGCTCCACAAATGGCCGGGTCGAAAGAAGGACGAGACCGACCTGGAATTGGTGCCATTGAGCGAGATCGGTGAAGCGCGACTCAAGCGAACAGCCGACTTCGTGCAGCGTTTTCCGGAAGTCTTTCACTACTATTCGTTCGTTTCCGAAGATGGAAAACGAGCACGAATCCGACTGCGGCTGCAGGAAATCGGGTCACGCGAGACACTGAAGCTAATTGAAGAACTGCAGCAACGTCTGGCTGCGGTCTTTCCCGACAAGGGTCCCGTTCGTGCCGAGTTGACCGGTGAAGGTTATGTGAATGCTCAGGCATTGACGATTCTTGTCCGCGATCTCTTCAACGCGTTGCTATCGGCGTCGCTGGTCATTTTTGCGTTGATCGCATTTGAGTTCCGATCGTTCCGCGTCGGCTTGATCGCGGCCTTGCCGAATCTGACTCCGCTGGCAATTACCCTTGGCTATATGGGATTGATGAAGTACGACATGAACGTGGCGAACGTCATTGCGTTTACCATCTGCCTGGGCCTGGCTGACGACAACACGATTTATTTTCTCTATCGCTTCCGGCAGGAGATGGAACGAACAGGGGACAAAGTCCTGGCCGTTCGTCAGGCTTTCCTGGGAACGGGCCGAGCCATCGTGCTGACCAGCATGCTGTTGTTATTTGGCATGGCGGTGCTGTTCCGTTCTGACTTCGTTCCGACTCGGCGTTTCGCGGAGCTGACCAGCGTCACCATCATCGGCAACCTGCTGGGCGTGTTGTTGTTATTGCCCGCTTGTCTCGTCTTGTTCTGGCGCCAGACGCCCCAACAGGCCGCGGCCGCATTGCAATCTGACGACTAAGTAGATGTCAGTCGCGCAGGCCGGCCCCCTGCATCAGTTTGTTGGTGGCTCGATAGGCTTCTTCGACCCAGGCCTCGATCTGGTCCGGCTGTGGACTGTATTCCAGTTCGATGGAGATCGCGCCGTCGATTTTGAGATCGGCGATCTCGCGGAGATAGGGTGCAAAGTCGACGACGCCGCGGCCTGGAGGAAGATCCCCATGGACCTTGCCATCGCAGTCGGAGATATGGACGTGAATCGCCTTTCCCTTCAATCGGCGAAGTTCCTGAGGCTCGACATTCGCCAGACAAAGATGAGAAATATCGATGTTCGCCTGAACCGCGTCGTGATGCACGTCGTCGATGAACTGCACCATCGTCTCAACGTTATTCAACAGCGACAGAGGGAAGGGCTCCAACTCCAACGCGATCTGCAAGTCAAGTTCGCCAGCGTAGTCACCCAGACGGCGACAGTTATCAACCGCGAAGGCCCATTGATCTTCAGGACGAATCACTTCGCGGTTCCAAATATATTCGCCCAACACCAGTAACACGTTCCTGGCAGAGAACTCGCGGGCCAACTCCAGGTACTTGGCAACTCGATCCATATGGAATCGCTGGACACTGGGATTGAAATCGATCAACCCCGTGGCGACACAGCAGATCGAAACAATCGGCAACCCGACTCGTTCACACTCGCGTCGGATCAACAACCGCTCGGTCACATCAATGTCGAGCGGATCGGCGAAGATGTCGATCGAATCGAAACCCAGCTCCTTCGTCTTTTGAATCCCCCAGGCCGTTTCGCGACCGGCTTGAGCCCAGGCGGAGTTGATCAATCCAAGTTTCATGGCAGAATCCGAAAGCATGACATCGATGAAGATGGTGACGGCGAGCTGAAACTCTATCAGATCACGTGCTCGCGATCAGCCGTGATGGTATCTTGTGTTGCTGAGAAATGGACGGCACATTCGCTAAGCCTTTGAACATCATTGAGACGACGACATGGACCTACAGTTGAAGGGCGAAGCCGCCATCGTGACGGGGGGCGCGAGCGGGATTGGCCTCGCTTGTGCCGAAACCCTGGCTCGCGAGGGATGTCCTGTTGCCATCTGGGACGTGGCCCGCGATGTGGGAGCTGTCGCCGACTCGCTCGCCAAGAAATATGACGTGACCACCGCTGGCCTCTCCGTTGATGTCAGTTCGCTCGACTCCGTGAGCGCGGCTCTTGAGCAATCGGAAAGCAAGCTGGGGCCGATTGTGCATCTGGTGCATGCGGCCGCAGTGACTTCCGGTCAGTTCGGGTTCCCTTTCACGAATGTCGATCCGAAATCATGGCACCGCGTGTTGAATGTGAACGTCATGGGAATGGTTCACGTTGCTCAGTTGATCGCGCCGGGCATGATCTCTCGCCGAAACGGAACAATGGTCTTTGTCGCCTCGGTCGCCGGGCAAATCGGATCGCAAACCGATCCCCCCTACAGTGCCAGTAAAGCCGCGAACATCAATTTTGCACAGTGCCTGGCGAAGGATCTGGCTCCCCATCTGGTGCGTGTGAACACGGTGAATCCCGGCATGGTGCAGACGCCGCTGAATCGCCAGGTCTGGCAAGCGTGGAACGATCAACAGCCGCTCGACAAGCGCCGCTCTTACGACGATTGGGCGGGTGACAAAGTTCGTAACATTGTGCCACTGGGACGCTGGCAGTCGGCGGAAGACATCGCCGACATGGTTGTGTTCTTGTCGTCAGCACGCGCTGCACAGGTCACCGGACAAACGATCAATGTGGACGGCGGCTTTGTGATGCATTGGTAGAAATCATCGGCTTTGATTCTTCGCGAAAGTTCGCCTGTTCATGGATACAATTGCCGCCACCCCGCAACCGCCGTACTACGCGGTGATCTTCACGTCGCAAAAGACATCCACCGATGATGCGGATTACGGCCAGGCGGCTCAACGCATGTCCGAACTCGCCGCCTTGCAACCGGGATACCTGGGAATGGAGCATGTCGGCGATTCGACGGGTGCAGCGATTACCGTCTCGTATTGGAGCGACCTGGATGCGATTCGAAGCTGGCAACAGCACGCCGAACATTTAGAAGCGCAGGCCAGTGGTCGCGAGAAATGGTACCAACACTATTTCCTACGAGTCTGTCGAGTCGAGCGGGACGCCGAATTTAAGGTCGCGTCACAACACTAGCGACCACCTCACAACAACTTGGAACAACACCTTCGATGCCTCAATCACCTTTCTCGAGCCGCTCTGCCCATGAATGGATCAATGTCCTGCAACAATCCGCGTCGGCGGATGATCGCTATCGCGCATTACTCGGCGTGAACTCAACAGGTTCGCCGCAGCAGGCATTGGAATGGTGTGCTCGCTCACTC
This sequence comes from Schlesneria sp., assembly GCA_028291515.1. Lineage (GTDB taxonomy): Bacteria > Planctomycetota > Planctomycetia > Planctomycetales > Planctomycetaceae > Schlesneria. The sequence goes on along the minus strand of JAQGHU010000022.1, from coordinate 106,793 downwards.
GGCGATGCCGATTCGGGTGTGCGAGCACTCGCCGCCAAACAGTTGCGCGAACTGAAGTCGCGCACCGCGGATCAGTCTTCCAGCGAGAACTGGGCGAGCACTGCAACAAACCTGCAACAGTGTCTGAACGATGAAGACCCTGATGTCCGGTTTGAAGCGGCGCGAACACTGACGCAGGTGGCACCGGAGTGTGCCGCCGCTCGGGATGTGCTGCTGGCATTGCTGGATGACGAGGGAACTCAGCCGCTCATGTTAGCTGTTGTGGTCACCGCAGCGGGCGAACGTCTTGACTTGTCGCCTGAGCTGATGCTTTCCCGATTTCAGAGATTGCTGGCACATCCTCAAGCGGAAGTCCGCGAAAACTCGTCTGCCGTTGTCTGCCAGTGGGGTACGAAGGCGACACCGTTAGTAGAAGAGCTGATCACCGCGCTCGACGACGACGAACCGATCGTTCGCGAAAATGCGGCGATCGCGCTCGGGGCGTGTGGTGTTAAATCGGAGGAAGCGTTCAAAGCGTTGGAGATTGCCGCAACCGACGAAGATGAGGGGGTCGCAGCCGCGGCACGAGGTGCTTGCGAGCAATTGCGACGGTAAGCAGTCATCTATACCTGCGGGATTCCGTATGCCATTCGTCTTGCCAGACCGCCGATCACATCCATAAACTACCATTGATATTCCAGGGCACAGCAGGCCAGTGAGGTTCTTCGACTTGGAGTCCCCAATTGAATCTTGCATGGAAACTCTCACTGATCGTTCTCATTGGGTGTTTCGCCGCTTGCCCAACCGTCGGAGCCGCCGAATTTCGAGTCACACCTGTCGCCGTTCGACTGGAGCGTCCGGAAGATTCGCAGCAACTGCTGGTTGCGGAAGTTCACGATGGCGTGACACGTGACGCGACCAGGTCTGTTCAGTTCGAGATAAATGATCCATCAATCGCCCGTGTCGATACTGGCGGCTTGATCTATCCGCTTGCCGAAGGTTCGACGCAACTGCTGGTTCGCAACGGTGCGACTGAAATCCATGTTCCCATCACCGTTACCGGGTTTAGCCAACCGCGACCTGTCTCGTTCGAGCACGAGATTCAGCCGATCCTCACCAAAGCGCGATGCAATTCGGGAGGATGTCACGGCAAAGCCGAGGGGCAGAATGGATTCAAACTGAGTTTGCTGGGCTTCGATACGACTTACGATCACGATGCGCTGACGAAGGAGGGAAAGGGGCGACGCCTGTCGTTGACCGCGCCAGAAACAAGCCTGCTCCTGCGAAAGGCAACGGCCGAAGCTCCTCATGGTGGCGGTCGCAAGATTGAGCCTGGCAGCCCGCAGTACAAGAGATTGCTGCGCTGGATCGCATCGAGCGCTCCGGCCCATGTTGCCGACGAACGACGAATTGTTTCGATCCAAGTGGAGCCAGCTGAGTTCGTGATGACCCCTGGCGGGACTCAGCAACTGCGAGTGTGGGCAATCGATGATCGCGGCGAACGACGCTGTGCCACGGTGGAATCGGACTACATCTCGAACGCGCCGCACATCGCCGACGCGGATCAACGGGGGTTGCTGCAAGCCAGTGAAATACCAGGCGAGGCAGCAGTGCTCATCCGTTATCTCGGGCACGTCGCGGTCTGTCGAGTCGCTCTGCCTCGTCCCGGCAGCACGTTCGTCAGGCCCACCGAGGCGAACTTTATCGACACGCATGTCTGGAACAAGTTGACTCGCCTGGGGATTCCGCCCAGTGATTCCATTGATGACGCGACGTTTTTGCGACGCGCCTATCTCGATGTGATCGGAACGTTACCCACCGCGGCTGAAGCTCGGCAGTTCCTCGCCGATCAAGCTGCCGACAAACGAGTGAAAATGGTGAACGCTCTGTTCGAGCGTCCTGAATATATCGATTACTGGGCGATGAAATGGTCGGATCTCCTCAAGGCCGACAAGCTCAAGATAACACCGCAGGGAACAGTCGGATTGACGCGGTGGTTGCGAAAGCAGTTCACGGAGAATCGCCCATACGACGAAATGGCTCGCGAGATCCTGGCGGCGCAGGGACCGATTCAGAGTGAAAGCCCTGCCGCATTCTTCAAATCGCTAGACACGCCCGAAGTCACCAGCCGTGCTGTGAGCCAACTGTTTCTCGGCGTCAGAATCGAATGCGCACAGTGTCATCACCACCCCAGCGAACGCTGGAGCCAGGACGACTATGCCGGCTTGGCCGGCTTCTTCTCCGGCATCACGGTCAAGAAGCTGCCGGAGGGCACGGAAGCGATTGTTGCTCGCGGTGGAGCAGATCAAAAACATCCGCGAACCGGAGAATTGGTCCCGGCCCGAGCGTTGGGTGCCAGTACAGCTGACTTCTCGAATATCGTTGATCGTCGACTGGTGCTGGCGGCTTGGATGACCGCCCCCGACAACCCGTTTTTCGCACGCGCGATTGCGAATCGATTGTGGTCGCATTATTTCGGAAGTGGACTGGTCGAACCGATCGACGACATGCGCGCGACCAATCCGGCGACCAACGAACCGTTGCTCGATGCCTTGGAAGCTCATCTAAAAGAATTGAAGTACGACTTGAAGGCGTTCAGCAAGACTCTGCTGTTGTCACGCGCTTATCAGTTGGGAATCGCCACGGATCTGAACCGCGATGATCGTCAGCATTTTTCACACGCACGCCCGAAGGCGGTTCCCGCGGAAGTACTACTCGATTCGATCAGCCAGACCACGGGGGTTCCCGAGAAGTTCAACGGCTGGCCAGAGGGAATTCGATCAATTCAGGTCTGGGACAATCGGATGCCGTCCTATTTCTTTCGGATCTTCGGTCGGCCGGTTCGTGCGACAGTCTGTGAATGTGAACGCAGCAACGAGCCCAGCATTTCACAAGCGCTACACCTGCTGAACTCGCCCGAGGTGAATGAGAAAATCGCACACCGCCACGGAACCGCTCGCAAACTGGCAGATTCGACGCTCTCGGACGATCAAATCACCGATGAGATCTACCTGGCGACACTCAGCCGGTTTCCGACAGATGAGGAACGACAGTTGATGAAATCCGCATTCGGTGCGGCCAGCGGAAATCGGCGAGTTGCAGTGGAAGACATTCTCTGGTCTGTGCTGAACACAAAAGAGTTCTTGTACAACCACTAAGTATTGAGACCGGCGACGCGCGACTTTGCGAAGGAGTACAGACCATGTTTCAGCTTCCCTTTCCAGGACCTCGGCAGCGGCTGTGTAACGGCATCAGTCGCCGCCAGACGCTGCGGTTGGGCGCCACTGGTTTATTCGGCGGGCTGACTCTACCGGGCCTTCTGCGAGCGGAAGACGCCGCGAAGGCGGATGGCCAGAAACGAAATGCCCGCGCTAAGTCGTGCATTTTCATCTTTCTGGAAGGGGGACCACCTCAACAGGACATGTGGGATCCAAAGCCCGAAGCACCAGTCGAAATTCGCGGTCCGTTCCAAACGATCCCCACGAACACACCAGGAGTGATCTTCACCGAGCATTGCCGAGAATGCGCCAAGATCACAGACAAGTTCACAGTCGTCCGCAGTCACACTCACACCGACAACGGCCACGCGACGGGTTACCACTACGTGATAACGGGACGCCGGCCGACATTCGCCGATGGCGAATACCCGATCCCCACCAATGAGCTGTATCCCTCCCTCGGTTCGATCATCAGTCGTGAATTGGGCTCGAATGGAACGGTCCCGCCCTACATCAATATGCCGCATCCGATGTCTGCGGGAGGGCCCGGTTACTTCGGGGCTGAATACGCCCCGTTTGTGATCGAAGCCGATCCCAGCCAGCCCGATTTTGAAGTTCGCGATTTGGGTCAGATCGGAGGTCTTTCGATCCAGCGAGCCGACCTGCGACAGCGGTTGTTGGCTGGCCTGGAAAAGCGTCAGCCGGGGACTGGTCGAGCCGCCGCCATGGGCACGTATTATCAGAAAGCTCGCGACTTGATGACATCACCCGAAGCGCGCAAAGCGTTCAATATCCAGGCTGAACCAGTCAATGTGCGCGAGTCATACGGGATGTCTCAAATCGGTCAGAGCGCACTACTCGGTCGAAGGCTGATTGAATCCGGTTGCCGTTTCGTGGGAATCGATGCCCCGGGTTGGGACGTTCATTTCAATTGCTTCCCCAGCTTGCAGGGCGATCTGATTCCACCCGCTGACAAGGCATTCGCGGCCTTGATCATGGACCTGGAACAGCGAGGACTACTTGATTCGACGCTGGTTGTGATGATGGGCGAAATGGGGCGGACTCCGCGCGTGAACGCTCAGGCAGGTCGCGATCACTGGTCGATGGCTCAATGCATCTTGTTCGCCGGGGGTGGTGTGAAGCCGGGGCAGATCATCGGATCGACCGACGCTCAAGCCGCCTATCCCACCAGCGATCCGGTCAGTGTCGATGATCTGCTGCGGACGATCCACACACTGCTAGGAATTGACGCGGACAAAGAGTATGCAGATCCGCTTGGCCGACCAGTCCCTTTGGTGAACGGTGGGAAGCTGATTCCTGGCTTGCTCATTTGAACGCCGCCGGATCAACTTACAGGGGCCAACGCGTGCATGGCAGAGAACACGGAATGATAAGGTTTTCGGGAAACAGAGTGACGCCATTGTCCGCATGGCGAATCCTCACCACATTCATTCTCGCTGTGGTCACTTCATCGGTATCGAACGCTCAATTGGTCCCTGAAATCGGCTATGTCCTTCCGGCGGGAGCCAGAGCGGGAACGACTGTCGATGTCGTGATTGGTGGATACGACTGGACGCCAGACATGCAGCTTTTTGTGCATGATCCACGCATCAACTTGGAGATTGTCGGCAAACCATCAGACGTCCTGATTACCGAGCCACCTTATTGGTTTGGTTACAAGGCTCGCGGATATGCGTGGCCGCTACCACGCGAATTTGCGGCGAAACTAACTATTCCTGCTGACGTCGCGCCGGGCCTGATCCGCTGGCAAGTCGCCAACGCGAACGGCGCGTCACCGGTGGGACATCTGCACATCGGCAGCATGTCGGAAGTTGCCGAAGTCCCACAGAGCAAGACTCTGCAAGAACTGCCCGCGCTCCCCATCACCGTTTCCGGCCAGATACGACGTATTGAAGAAATCGATCGCTACCGGTTCAGCGTTCCCACAGCAGGCCCGGTCACGATTGAAATTCTCGCTCGTCGAATCGGCTCACCATTGCATGCGATGCTCAAAGTGAAAGATCCGTCCGGGCGAGCGGTGCTGGACGTTGCGGATACGGAAGGCCGCGACTTCACTGTCACCATGCATGCGGATGAGGGCGTCCCCTATGAGCTAAGCCTGCATGATTTGGACTTTGGCGGTGACCGATCTTACGTGTACCGCCTGATGCTGACAGCCGCCCCACATGCGACGGCAGCGTATCCGGCGGCCGGGCAAAGGGGACAGGCTAAAGTCATCGAGTTTGTTGGGATCGGGCTCGCCACGGGCGGTCACCAACTGGAAAGTGTGACGCGCCAAGTCGCCTTTCCGGCCGATCCCGAGACTACTTTCATCGACTATCCCATTCAAACGCCGTGGGGTGCGACAAAGCCGGTAAAGCTGCTGGTCTCTGACGTGACTGAGGACGTCGAGCTGGCCGCTGGTGAGGTGACCTTCAATGTGCCTGTTGCAGTGACGGGCGCTATCGAAACGCGATTCGGATCAGATCAGTACAGCGTCACGATGATCAAGGGACAGCCCTATCTGATTGCCGCGGCCGCGCGAGCAATCGGTTCACCACTCGATCTGGATTTGACGGTCTTCGGCCCCGACGGCAAACAGGTTGCCACGAATGACGATGCGGCGGGGTCAGTCGATCCAGAGTTGGCTATGACATTCGCGGCGGACGGCACCTACAAGATCGTGGTAACAGATCGTTCCGGCAAAGTGGTCGGTCGTGCCGCGAACTACCGCTTGAGCGTGGCCATTCCCAAGGAAGATGTTGAATTGACGCTGCCGCCTCAGTTGAACGTGGTGTTGGGAAGTCAGGCAAAACTGAACGTCAAAGCAACTCGGAAAGGAGGATTCAAAGGTCCAATTCCCATCACGATCAAAGGTTTGCCGCCTGGAATAACTCTGCCCGACAATCTGGTGATCGCGGAAGACAAGGCCGAATTGGCGATCGACCTGAACTGTCCCGCTGATGCTGCCGTATCAGCCGCGCTCTGTTCCGTATCGACAACGCTTCAAATCGGCGAACGTACTGTCACTCGAGTAGCCACGCCAATGGTGGTAGCGATCACGATGAAGCCGCGATTCAAGCTGACCCCTGAAGGTCTGGATGATGTCCGCAAGGTCCATCGAGGCAGCACGTATTTGTTCCCGATGTTGATCGAAAGACTCGAAGGTTACGCGGGTCCGATCAACTTGGAAATGACAGCCAAGCAGCAGCGACACCGGCAAGGGTTGGCTAGCGATGAATTCATCATCCCGGCCGATGCCAAGCGAGTCGAATATCCGATCTTCGTGCCAGAATGGATGGAAACGACCAAGACCAGCCGCATGATTCTGAATGGTTCCGTTCAGATCGCAGACCCTAAGGGAACGACGCGGACCCTGTTGCAGCGTCAGGAACTGCGGTTCGGGATCCTGCCCGAAGGGGCCTTGATGAAATTGACGCATGGTGCCGGAGAGATGAAGGCGTCCCCCGGCAGCGAATTGTCCGTGCCGCTATCACTCTCGATTGCCCCGGAACTACGAGATCCAATTCAGATTAGCGTTGTTTCCAGCAAGGGTCTCTTCTCGGCGGAATCGGTCGCATTGGCCCTTGGCCAAAAACAGGCGACCATCACAGTCCGAGTCGCTGAACTTCCTGACGCAGCCGGCGAACAGGAACTGGTCCTCCGAGCGACAGCCCTTCGTGATGGCCGTTGGCCCGTCGTCTCGGAAACAACTGTCCTGGTCACGATTCAAGCCAAGCAATAGCAACGCACCGCTGGCGACACGCGACCCTCGCAGTCGTAGCCAAATGTGGCGCGCGCTCGATATCCCGATTGCGATGGTGCGTGGAACATCAGGGACCAAAGTGGCCTCTATTGTGCCGCGACTCGCGGTCGGTCTATCGAATTAAGTGGTCACAACCCAGCATCGATATTTCAGGCAGTGGATTGCGAATGCTCAATCTGGGCAATTGCATCTCGCGCCCAAACGAGAACTCACCAAACAGAGGCGGTGGCATTGCACTTGCATACCAAAGAATAACGAATATGGGGACACGCGAGAACGTGCCCCTACCAGTCATACTCAACAGGAGTACTCAAAATGTCTATCGAGACACAACAAGTATTAACTCCGAAGATGATCAGTCAGTTGCAGGAACTGATTCAGATCAACATTGATAGCCGCGACGGCTTTCGTCATGCCTCGGAAGTGACCGACGACCTCACGCTGCAGAGCGCTTTTGAGCAGATCGCGATCGATCGCGATGCTCAAGCCGACGAATTGGCAAGATTCGTCGCGTGGAGTGGCGAGTATCCACGACGTGATGGATCGATTGCCGCTGCCGTCCATCGGGCTTGGATGACAATCCGCGAGTCGCTTTCCACGGATGATCGATTCGCGGTTCTTTGCGAAGCGGAAAGAGGCGAAGATTCGATCAAAGCCGCTTATGAAAAGGCTCTAGAAAGTTTCGCCAGCACCACTGTCAGCGACGTGTTGCTGCGTCAATATGCCGCAGTTAAGTTTTCGCATGATCGCATTCGTGATTTGCGTGATTCCTGTGCAGGATAAAACAGGATTAGTCTTCAATAGGAAGGCCGGCGTCAACAAGTTGACGCCGGCCTTTTGATTTGGAGTTTGGCGATTGTCGCTACCAGCGACATCATCCGTCCAACAAGCGAAGCTAGTGCCTCTTGAAGTATTGGACCTCCCGCTCGTGCTTTTCCGCCGCTGCTCGAGTGCCGAACGTCCCCAGGTTCCGGCGGCGTCCAGTCTTCTCGTCCACCTTGCGCGAATACAACCGGTATTGGCCATTTGGCAGTTTGCGAATCACGATTCCTCCATTCTGCAGAAGTGTTGCATTTTAGAGAGTCGGAATACGTCACCTAGTACGCAAATGACAGTTCGCATCTCGTGTGCCAACTCGGCGACTGCGCGGGCATAGGAAATCATTTGACCAAGGTGCGATGCAACTGACCGATACGCGGCCCTCAAGAGGAGCAGATGGGCCCCATTAGGCCAAACAGTATCTCAATCGGTCCCCGGCACAAGAGATGCTTAACTCATACACTGCGGGCCGAACATCTAATCGGAGAACACAATGCTGACAACCATGCTTTGGCTCGCCGGGATCTCGGTCGCTTCGGGCGCGATAATCGTCTTTGCCAGACAGATTTCGCGCGGTGCGGAGTTCTGCATGGTGGATTCACCACGGCCCTATACTGGTTGTAACCATCGCCACGAACTAGCAGCCGAAGAGCTCATTGATGAAGCCAGCGAGGAATCATTTCCCGCCAGCGATCCACCCGCGCGCACTCCCGTCATTGGGGTCGGACGCCGCGACTAAGTGGCTCGCATCCGCGAGAGGAGCAACACAAATGACGCGACAATTTGTCGGTGGGCTGTTGGTGAGTTGGATCGCGATCGTTGGGTGCAATGCCAGTTCGCCTGGTGGCTTGGGGATCGCAGCAACTCCAAATTCCTCGGGCGTCGCGAACACCACGATCTCGACTTCCAAGCCGATGTTAGGTGAGGTTGAGAAATCATTCCGGCTGAGTGGGCCAGCGCTTTCAACCCACGTTGAACAGGGGGCGACTGCTTCGGCACAGATGACGATCGCCAGAGGGAAGAATTTCCAGGATGACGTACGATTGAAATTCGCCGCCCTACCCGCCGGCGTAACCGTGGAAACGACGAATCCGCTGATCAGCCACAGCGACGGTGATACCACTGTTGAATTTCGAGCAACCCCGGAGGCACTTCCGGGAACGTACACAGTCACTGTCATCGGTGAGCCGACATCTGGTCCCGACGCGAAAAGCGATTTTCAAATCACCGTCGACAAGCGCTAGTGGACGCTGTGAGAGCTTGATCCGATGTAGCCACACTCGGCACGAGATTGGGCCTTTATGAGATATGGTGAAGCACACCCTATCCCAGAGATGAGTGCATTGATGGTCTTGCCGTCATTTTCTTGCCGCCACTCGCGAGATCACTGCCGTCAACAATTCCAGGCTGGTCGGCTTCACAAGGTGCTCTGTGAACCCGGCCTGAATACTGCGTTGACGATCTTCTTCCTGGCCAAATCCCGTCAACGCAACCAGCGTTAATGATTGCAGCCGCGGATTCTGACGCAACTCGCGCGCGACCTCTAACCCGTCCATTCCCGGCATCGCAATATCAAGAAAGACGATGTCAAAGTTGCCGTCGCTGATTTTCGTGATCGCACTTCGCCCATCAAAAATGGCGTCCGCTTTCTGTCCGACGGCCTTCAGCATGAGCACGAGAGTCTTAGCAGATGCCTGGATGTCATCCACGACTAGGACATTCAGTTCTGGAAGTGGTGCGGATTCGACGGGCTTGGCCGGAGTTTTCGTCGCTGGTGTCGACGGTTCAGCGGAAAGCGGGAGCTTGATCGTGAATTCCGATCCCTGACCAGTGCCACTGCTTTGTGCAAAGACGCTGCCGCCGTGAAGTTCGATTAACGTGCGAACAAGAGTCAGGCCGATCCCCAAGCCTCCGTGCGACCGGTCCAACGTCTGCTCGACTTGCATGAACAGGTCAAAGACTCTGTTCACCATGTTCGCAGGAATGCCGGCACCATTGTCGCGAACTCGGAATAAGACGCAGCTATTCTCCTTCTCAACGATTAAGTCGATCCTTCCCTGCGGACTGGTGTACTTGGCGGCGTTATGCAACAAGTTCGTCAGCGATTGCGCGAGCCGCGCGGCGTCGGCATTCAGCCAGATGTCCTCATCGGGTTGCTTCACAGTGAGTTGGTGCTGACGCTCGTTGACCATGGGTTGCACAGCCTCAATCGCCACCGAGACAATCGATTTGGCCGACGTCCAATCACGCCGCAGCAGGATTCGCCCTTGAGTGATTCGTGCCAGGTCCAGCAGGTCGTCGATCAAGCGGGTCATTTGTCGGATCTGCCGCTGCATGATCGCCAGGAGATCCGACGCTTTCGATGGATCGAGACGCATGCTACTGAAAACTTGTACGGCGTTACTGAGCGGTGCCAGCGGATTGCGAAGTTCGTGGGCCAGCACTGCCAGGAACTGATCTTTGCGACGATGTTCTTCCCGCAACGATTCTTCAGCCAGCTTTTGATCGTGAATATCGGTATTCGTTCCCAACCAGGTCACAACCTGCGTATCGGAGGCATAGATGGGCAGGGCTCTCGTGAGATGCCAGCGATATTCGCCAGACTCTTTTCGCAATCGAACCTCGATCTCGAACATCTCCCCCGAGGCGACGGACTGACGCCACCCCTTCAGATGCGGTTCGACATCGTCTGGATGGATCACGTCGAGCCACCCCCATCCTGTCAGTTCTTCCTTGGGACGCCCGGCGTAGGCGATCAGAGTCTGATTCAAATAGTCGAGCTGACCATCTGGACGAGCCGTCCACACTTTTTGTGGCATGCATTCGGAAAGGACACGAAAACGCGATTCGCTTTCTCGATAAGCCGCTTCGGTCCGTCGGCTTTGAGTCAGATCCATCACATAGACGACGATCCGATCTTGCTGATCTGATAGTCGAGCGGCGGAAACCAAGACGGGTACCTCTTGCCCGGTCGAGTTCCGATAGGTTCTCTCAAATGGCTTGCAGATACCTGTCTCGGACAGTTCGACTTGAGCACTCTCGTTAAGAGGGCTTTGCCCGGCAGGCACACCTCCCCACGATAGGGAAGATTCGCCCAACTCGCCGCGTTGATAGCCGATCAGATCGAGATAGGCATCATTGGCTTCTTCGAGAAACCCCGCTCCGTTGCCGACGGCGATTCCGATCAAGGGCGTTTCGAACATGCGACGGAAGCGATGCTCGCGCTCCTTCGCTGCCCGTTGAAGTTCACGCCGCTGAGTACAATCGCGAAAGACCAGAACAATTCCAGTGGTCGCTCCAGATTCATCTCGAATGGGTGCGGCGCTATGTTCAATGGGGATCTCTGTCGCGTCTGGCCGCAGCAGAATCAAGTCATCGACAGAAGCGACGACTTCACCGGTCTGTAGCGCCTTCGCCAAAGAGGCCGTGGCGGCAACTTTGGTCGCCCTGTGGACCACGGGGAATACGTCTGCAAGCGATCGGCCAATAAGTTCGCCTGACTGTCCGAGCAACTGTTTGGCAACGGAATTGACTAATGTCACGCGCGCAGCAGCGTCCGTGACAATCACCGCATCGCCGATGCTTGTTAGTGTCATCAGCAAGTTCTGACGTTCTTCTTTCGCTGCTACTTCGGCATACCGACGTTTCTCGAGTTCGCGCTCGATGAAAAACCAAGCGGCGGCCGTCACCATGACCGCCATGCTGACGGCAGTCACGTTGGCAGTGAGAGCCGCCACTCGTTTTTTCTCCGCCGCTTCAGTGCGTTCCACAAACCGCTTGTTTTCTTCCACACGAATTTCGTTCAGAACCGCACGAACTCGTTCCATTTCTTCGCGACCGCTCCCGGATGCGATTAACCTGCGTCCCGCTTCCATGCCCTCATCTTGACGAGCCTCAACGATTGATTGCAGCAAGGCCACTCGTGTCAGAGCGCGACGACTAAACTCCTTGAAGCGTTGCGAATGAGTGGAGCGATCCGTCGAGTCGTTGAGTTTCTCCGTCAGCGCTGGGACGTTTGCCGACGCGCGTTGATAAGCGGTTAGAAATGCCTGGTCCCCCGTGATGACAAAGGCCCGCGCATTCGATTCTGCGTCCTTCAATTCTGAAAACACGGTCTCCACTTGAAGCAATGCTTCCTGCGACCGGGCGATGCTGACTTGAATCTGATGCTGTGAAGTCGTGCTTCGATAGACCACGACACAGTTCACAATCAAGACGGACAAAATCAAACCGAAGATGGCAGTGGACCGCGGATTAAAACTCCGAGCCAGCACGTACATCGTCCTCCCTTTCCGATCGCAATTGTTTTCGACAATCGCGCAACGAGCTTCCGCGGATCGCAGATTACACATTCGCAAACTGTGACTTGTTTCCGGGCTTTCTAGTTCCTGAACTCCAGAGTAGCAAACCAGTAATGGCAAATGTTTAACCACATCGCTTCTGAGGCGGATTGCGATCCGAATAACATCATGTTTCCAAGCAAAACTACGTACGAATGGACAAGAATTCGCCGAAAGATCTCGCTATCATTGAGCCTGAAGTTCGGTTCGCAGATCTGCTCGCAAATCAACCAGTCGTGTCACGGCACCCCTGGCCCATTTTTATCGCGTCACGAAAGTATTCAGATGGCATTGGTCGTAGTCGTCGATGATGACCGCAGCATTCGGCATATGGTAAGCCAATCGCTCGAGAAAATTCATCTTCGCGTCGAGACCGCAGCAACTGCCGACGAAGGGTTGCAACTCGTCACGCGGACGCAGCCTGATGTCGTGCTGCTGGATATCATGATGCCAGGGCGATCGGGCTTGGATGTTTTACGCGACATCCAAGCGATCGATCGACGCTTGCCCGTGATTTTCATCACAGCGGACAGTGGCACCAGCACCGCGATTGAAGCGATGCAGTTGGGAGCATACGACTATGTTTCCAAGCCGCTGGACCTGCCGTCGCTGAATCGACTCGTACAAGCTGCTGTCGATGCACGCCGGCTGATGAGCACGCCAGTGGCGTTGGCAGCGGATCCAGTCTCTGACCAGGCCGGCAAAGTGTTCGTCGGCCGCAGCCCGCAGATTCTGGACGTTCTGAAGTCGATCGGTCGCGTGGCCGCTCAAGACGTTCCGGTCCTGATTCGTGGCGAAAGCGGTACCGGAAAAGAACTGGCGGCGCAGGCGATCTATCAGCATAGCCATCGTCGCGATCGACCGTTTATGGCGATCAACTGCGCGGCTCTACCCGACACGCTTCTCGAAAGTGAACTGTTCGGACACGAAAAAGGGGCCTTCACCGGTGCGGATCGTCGCCGGATCGGCAAGTTCGAGCAATGCCACGGGGGAACCATCTTCCTCGACGAAGTGGGCGACATGGCCCCCGTCGTCCAAGGCAAAGTGCTGCGGTTGTTGCAAGACCAACGCTTTGAACGCGTCGGCGGAAACGAAACGATTGGCACCGATGTCCGCGTCATCGCGGCCACCAATCGCCCTCTCGAAGAGATGGTGGAGTCGAAGACATTTCGCGCAGACTTGCTCTATCGCCTGAACGGGGTCACCATTTTTATTCCTCCACTGCGCGATCGACGCGAGGACATTCAACCGCTGCTTAAGCACTTCCTGATGCGATCACAACAAGCACTCAGCAAGCTTCACATTGAAGGGTTGTCGCCGCAAAGCCTCGAACTGCTGACCAACTATTCCTGGCCCGGGAATATTCGCGAAATGTACAGCGTCGTTCAGCAAGCAGTGTTGAACGCGATCGGTCCGATCATTATTCCCGAGTTTCTGCCGCGTCAAATCACGGACGCTCATCCTGTTACCGCTGCACCAGCACCAGTGATGAAAGAAGAGCCTTCGGACACAATCGACACGCATTCGCTGCCAACTACTCAAAACAGTTCACTGGATGACTTGAGTGCATTTATCGATAGCGAATTGCGTTCGAAGACGACGGATCTGTACGCCGCGGTCGTCGATCGAGTTGAGAGATATTTGATCACGCGTGTGCTGCAGGAGACGAACGGCAACCAAAGCCGTACCGCTGAAATTCTCGGTGTCACTCGCGCGAAAATTCGTGACCGCATCGCCACGTTTAACATCTCGATGGAACACAAAGTGCGGATGGATAATGGGGCCGAAAACTGATCCGCCGTTCCCAAAAATCGACGTGTTTGCGTCAAAAAGTGAGGACGCATGAACCCAGCAGTTCCCGTTACAAATCCTGCCGTCGCATTGCAGCGATTAGGTAATGATCAAAGCTTATTGACTGCTTTGACCGCGTATTTCCTGGAGGATGCCCCAGGACTGATGGGGCAACTTCGCGCCGCCAACGAAAGTGGCTCAATTGAAGAGGTGGTCCAAACGGCTCATGGACTGAAGGGATTGGCAGCCACTTTCGAGGCGATTCCATTCGTCCAAATCGCAGCCGACATCGAAGCACACGCGAAAGCAGGCGATCGCAGTACGATAAGTAGCTTGCTGCCGCCGCTGCAACGCGAGTTCGAGCGGCTTGTTGCTGTGCTGGAAGCCTCGACAAAGTCGGCTACTCCGACCTCCTGAGGTCGCCGTCTGTGCAGTCAATAAGGTCAGCAACTAAGAACCGATGTCGCTTCGATCAGATACCTGTTGAAGTGCCGCTACGCTCCAGCGATCCGACTGCAGCACGGACTGGAGCGCACTGAATTCGACGGGTTTCACGAAATGCATATCGAATCCCGCCTGTCGCGACCGCGATTCGTCCATCGGTTGCCCATACCCACTGATCGCGATGAGCAGAGCGTTGCGGGTGGCATCGTCCCCGCGCAGTCGCTCTGCCACGGCATAGCCGTCCAGACCAGGCAGTCCGATATCAAGCATAACGATTGCGGGCTTAAATGCCTTCGCAACGATCACTGCGGACAACCCGTCGTATGCCACTTGAACGGGATGGCCGTTTAATCGCACCAAGGTTGCGAGCGTATCGGCCGCATCGGAATTGTCATCGACGATTAGGATCTTGGGCCGCTGGTGATCCTCCGACTCCCGTACAAAGCCGGCTGAGGGCTCGATGACGACCTCGGGGTTGGCACAAGTTGGAAGCATGACGGTGAAACAGGCACCGCGCCCTGAACCGTCGCTTTCAGCCACCACACTACCGCCGTGCATCTCGACCAATCTCTGGACGAGTGTGAGTCCGATTCCCAAACCTCCCGACGATCGGTCCAACGTTCGTTCGACCTGCGTGAAGAGTTCAAACACCGACCGCAGCATGTCGCGGGGGATCCCGATTCCATTATCGCGAACAGCAATCTGAACGTTTGCGCCTTCGTTGCGCACCGCCAGTTGAATCCGACCGCCGTTGTCCGTGTACTTGGCCGCATTGTTCAATAGGTTCGTGACAACTTGTGTCACCCTGGTCTGGTCGCCTTCGATCCAGATCGGATTCGGAGGAATCAGAATCGCCAACTCATGATTGCGACTGTCGATCAGCGGTTGACTCGCTTCGATCGCGTGGTTCACGACGCGCGTAATGTCCATCACCTGGCGCTTCAATCGAATCTTGCCACTGGTGATCCGGGACACATCCAACAGATCGTCAATCAGTCGAACCATCTGATTGACTTGCCGATCGATGACCTCGGTAGTCCATTTCATGTCGGCGTCGTCGTCGCTCGTATTCAACTTCAGCAGTTGGGCCGCATTGCAGATGGGAGCCAACGGGTTGCGCAATTCATGAGCCAGCATCGACAGAAAATCGATCTTCTGGCGGTCCGCCCGCAAGAGTTCCTCATGCAGCAAAGCGTTATCTAGGGCGATCGCGCCGCGAGAGGCCAGCGCAGCCACCATCGAGGCATCTGCATCAAACGGGGTATCACGTCCCAGAGTCAGGACTGCGAAGGTGCGATTGCGTGCCAATAGTGGAATAGAGACATAGTATTCAACTCCTTCGTCGCCATCGCCAGGAATACGTTCCTCAGCGCGAGTACCCGATTCAAATGCCTTGCGAACCACCTGCTGAACCGCAACGGGAAGGACATCGAGATTAGAGAGTTCACTGAACTGGGACTGTCCATTTACATCCGAACTGACTGCGAAGTTCCGCTCGGCTGCTGCCGCTGACGGTGCGACCGCCAACAAGCTGGATTTGGCCAGGAAAGGAACCGGTAACTGAACAAGATCTCGAGCAGTTGCGTGGAAACTTAAAGAACGACCAAGGATCGCCCCTGCATCCGATAGGAATGTGAGTCGTCGGTTCGCCGCTTCAGAGGCAACATGAAGCGCTCGTTCTTCCGCGCGCTGAGCCACCTGTTGCCGCATCTTGAACAGTTCGACGAAGACACGCACCTTGGCACGAAGGATCTCGGGAACGACCGGCGTCGGCAGATAGTCAACCGCACCGCTGGCATAGCCCTCGGCAGTCCGCACTTCATCGGTGAATGCCGTCAGGAAAATAATGGGAGTCATCGCCGATCGGCGATGGCCACGAATCAGTTTGGCAGTCTCAAACCCATCCATACCCGGCATATTGACATCAAGCAGAATCACGGCGAACTGCTTTTGCAGAACCTGCTTCAAGGCGTTAGCCCCTGAATTCACCAGGATCAGGTTCTCGCCCAGCTTCGACAAGACGGTTTCATAGGCCAGTAACTTCTCGGACAAATCGTCCACCACCAGAATATTTGCCGTTTCGGGCTTTGGATCCGTTTCCGGTGCTGAACGAAATTCAGACATGACATCCTCAAGCGAACAAATTGCCAACCATCACGTACACCAGAGCGATAAATGGCCTAAACCGCTTCCCAAGCGGGACCGTCACAACATCTTACCTTACTGATCAGCATGCCACTATCGATGTAACCACGCACGCAGCGCAGATAACATTTGAGCAACGTCCACCGGTTTAGAAAGATAGTCCCAAGCCCCCGCTTCGATGCACTTCTCGCGATCGCCCTTCATGGCTTTTGCCGTCACAGCAATGATCGGAAGATTCTTGAGTCGAGGAACCTTTCGAATTTCTCGCATGGTCTCCATACCATCCATTTCGGGCATCATGATGTCCATCAGAACAATGTCCATCTCGTCATTTGTCTGCAACATCGAAATCGCGTCACGGCCGTTATCAGCCGACTTGACGACCATATCGTGTTCTTCCAGCACTGTCGACAATGCAAAAATGTTTCGCATATCGTCGTCAACAATGAGAACTTTCTTACCTCGCAGCCCTCGATCAGAACAATAGAGCTCGTGGAGCATTTGCTGCTGATCCTTCGGCAGCTTGGACACATTATCATGTAGATAAAATGCGGTCAGATCGCGCAGCCGATCTCGAGAGTGTGCCTGCCGAATCGTGCAACTTGTGGCCCGCGAACTGATGCCATCAAGCTGCTGAGGTTGCTCTGTATAAATAATGACAGGCAGACGGCGGCTCAGGCCGTCTTGTGGTTCGTCTTCCAGACGGAAATGTTCCCAGAGTTCCGCGTTGCTATTCGAGGTAACCAGACAATCGATGTCCTGGCTTTGCAGGACATCATCGATGGCGGTGGCATCGTCCGCAACCTGAACGTGAACATTGTCCGAACTGACCGCTTCGATCAACTTCGCTTGCTTTGCCGCATCAGGCTCGAGCAACAGCAGCGTTCGTACTTTCCGGTTAACGTAGTCACCAACGGTCGTGAGCAGCCGTTCCAGCACCTGAGCGTTTTGCAGCGGCTTCGCAAGAAACAGGAAGGCACCGGAGTTTAAAGCCCGGCTGCGAGACTCATCGGTTGACACCACACACACTGGAATGTGACGTGTTGTCAGGTCGTTTTTAAGGCGATCGAGCACTCGCCAGCCATCAATATCCGGAAGGTTCAGGTCGAGCGTAATGGCGTGCGGCTTATATTCGCGGGTCAACGTCAACGCGTCGGCTCCCATCGAGGTCACCAATCCTTTGAACCCGATTTCGCGTGCCGCTTCCAAAATAAATCGCGAGAAAGCCTGGTCGTTTTCCACGATCAATAAGATTCGATCACCAGGGCGAAGCTCATTTCGATCATCACCAACCTCGTTCGGAACCTCTTCGATCTGCCGTTCGATCGGCCAGCTTTGCGGCCGATCGCCGGTCACGGCACCGTCATTGCCGACTGGCTTCTGGCCAATCCGATATGGGAAATCAGGCAGGGCCGGCAGATGGTGAACAGGTGGTTCCACAGTTGTGTCCACTGTCCCTTGCCGACGCTGCAGTCGCGGTGCCGAGTAATTGGTCGGTAGGTAAAGAATGAAGTTGCTTCCTTGGCCAGGAATAGAGGTCAGACGAATTTCACCCCCCAACAGACGCGAGAGCTCGCGACTGATCGCCAGTCCCAGGCCGGTCCCGCCATACTTACGGCTGGTCGAACCATCCGCCTGCTGGAAGGCCTCGAAGATGATCTGCTGCTTGTCGAAGGGGATCCCAATGCCAGAATCTGACACGGAGAAGGCCACCACTTCGGTCGCTCGATTCAAGCCGTCATTGTCGACATTCCAGCCAGTTTCGACGAGATCGACGGACAGAGTCACGTGTCCTTGATTGGTGAACTTGAAGGCGTTCGATAACAGATTCTTGATGATCTGCTGCAACCGCTTCGCGTCCGTATACAACGTCACAGGCAATGCTTGTCCAAAGAGAATGTGGTAACCGACACTCTTGTTTTCGGCGACGTGGCGGAAGGTGCGCTCGACATATCCTTGCAGATCATCGAACCGCAACTCGCTGGCGTCGACGACGACCGTTCCTGATTCAATCTTCGACAAATCGAGAATATCGTTAATCAACATCAGCAGTTCATTGCCTGACGAATGAATCGTTTTCGCGAATTCTGTTTGCCTCGATGTCAGGTTTCCTTCCGGATTCGAGCTGAGCTGATCGGAAAGAATCAACAAGCTGTTGAGCGGCGTTCGTAACTCGTGAGACATGTTCGCCAGAAACTCGGATTTGTATTTCGATGTCAGCGAGAGCTGCTTCGCTTTGTCTTCCAGTTCCTGTCGAGCCTGTTCCACTTCGCTGTTCTTGCGTTCCACTTCCTCGTTCTGCTGGGCGAGCAAGCGGGCTTTTTCCTGCAATTCCTGGTTGGTCTGCTGCAACTGCTCCTGTCGAGTTTGAAGCTGTTGGGCCAGCGACTGCGACTGCTGCAGCAATCCTTCCGTTCGCATATTCGCTTCAATCGTATTCAGCACGATCCCGATCGATTCTGTAAGCTGCTCAAGCAGAGCGTGGTGCGTCGGGTTGAAGCCTTCGAACGAGGCCAATTCCAATGCTCCCTTCACCTGTCCTTCGAAAATCAGCGGCAACACCATCACGCTGCGAGGCGGCGCTTCACCAAGCCCCGATGACACACGAAGATAAGTGTTCGGCGGATTGTCGAGAATGATCTTCCGCCGTTCGAGTACACATTGGCCGAGGATTCCCTGACCCAGGGCGACTCGCTTGCCGAGCGTTTCCTGCCCATCCGATGCATAGCTTCCCAATAGAGTCAGCCACGATTCGCCCTCATCGCTTTGATCGAGCACGTAGAACTCGGCCTGCAATGCTGAAACCACCGGGCACAGTTCCGACAGCACCATGCGGCCGACGTTCGTCAAGTCTCGTTGCCCCTGCAACATGCGGCTGAACTTGGCGAGGTTGGTCTTCAACCAGTCCTGCTCATTGTTCTTCAGCGTCGTATCTTTCAGGTTACGAATCATTTCATTGATCGTATCCTTCAAAGCAGCCATTTCGCCCTGGGCATCCAGCGCGATCGACCGTGTCAAATCGCCCTTCGTCACAGCGGTGGCCACTTCCGCGATGGCTCGCACCTGACGGGTCAGGTTGTCCGCCAACTGGTTCACGTTTTCAGTCAGCGCTTTCCACGTTCCAGCCGCTCCGGGAACCTTCGCTTGTCCACCCAGTTGTCCTTCCACACCCACTTCGCGAGCCACCGTGGTGACCTGGTCGGCAAATGTCGCCAGCGTATCGATCATGTTATTGATCGTATCGGCGAGTTCGGCGATTTCGCCTTTGGCTTCCAGCGTCAGCTTTCGCTTCAATTCGCCGTTCGCCACCGATGTTACGACTTTCGCGATTCCGCGCACCTGGTCGGTCAGGTTAGCCGCCATCATGTTCACGCTGTCGGTCAAGTCTTTCCAGGTGCCCGACACACCCTCAACCTGAGCCTGACCGCCCAGCTTTCCTTCGGTACCGACTTCACGGGCCACACGCGTCACTTCGGCAGCAAACGATCGCAACTGATCCACCATCGTATTGATGGTGTCTTTCAACTCCAGGATTTCACCCTTCACGTCCACCGTGATCTTCTTCGACAAGTCGCCGTTGGCCACAGCGGTCGTCACGTCGGCGATGTTTCGTACCTGACTGGTCAGGTTCGACGCCATTGAATTCACGGAGTCGGTCAAGTCTTTCCACGTGCCAGCGACCCCTTGCACATCAGCCTGGCCACCCAGCTTTCCTTCGGTACCGACTTCGCGAGCCACGCGAGTCACTTCCGCCGCGAATGACCCCAACTGGTCCACCATCACATTGATCGTGTTCTTCAACTCCAGGATTTCGCCCTTCACGTCCACCGTGATCTTGCGCGACAAGTCGCCGGCCGCCACAGCTTTCGTCACGTCGGCAATGTTACGCACTTGACCGGTCAGATTACCGGCCATCGTATTCACAGAGTCCGTCAAGTCTTTCCACGTACCGGCCACGTCACGCACATCGGCCTGGCCGCCCAGCTTTCCTTCGGAACCGACCTCACGGGCCACGCGAGTCACTTCCGCCGCAAACGATCGGAGTTGATCCACCATCGTATTGATGGTGTTCTTCAGTTCGAGGATTTCTCCCTTCACGTCCACCGTGATCTTCTTCGACAAGTCGCCCGCAGCCACGGCCTTCGTCACGTCCGCGATGTTTCGCACCTGACTCGTCAGGTTCGACGCCATGAAGTTCACGGAGTCCGTCAAGTCCTTCCACGTCCCGGCGACACCCTTCACATTGGCCTGGCCACCCAGCTTTCCGTCGGTCCCCACTTCACGAGCCACGCGCGTCACTTCCGACGCAAACGAACCGAGTTGATCCACCATCGTGTTAATAGTGTCTTTCAACTCGAGAATTTCGCCGCGCACGTCCACCGTGATCTTCTTCGACAAGTCGCCGTTCGCCACGGCCGTCGTCACTTCGGCGATGTTGCGCACCTGACTCGTCAGGTTCGACGCCATCGAGTTCACGTTGTCGGTCAAGTCCTTCCACGTCCCAGCGACCCCAGGAACGTCGGCCTGACCGCCCAGCTTCCCTTCGGTTCCCACTTCACGAGCCACGCGGGTCACTTCGGCACCGAACGATCGCAACTGGTCCACCATCGTATTGATGGTGTTTTTCAGTTCCAGGATTTCGCCGCGCACGTCGACAGTGATCTTTTTGGATAAGTCACCGGCAGCCACAGCCTTGGTCACGTCGGCAATGTTGCGCACCTGACCGGTCAAATTACCGGCCATCATATTCACGCTGTCGGTCAGATCCTTCCAAGTACCAGCCACGTCGCGCACGTCGGCCTGACCACCCAGCTTCCCTTCGGAACCGACTTCACGAGCCACGCGAGTCACTTCTGACGCGAACGATGACAACTGATCCACCATCGTATTAATGGTATTCTTCAGTTCCAGAATTTCGCCGCGCACATCCACTGTGATCTTCTTCGACAAGTCGCCGTTCGCCACTGCGGTTGTCACGTCGGCGATGTTACGCACCTGACTGGTCAGGTTCGACGCCATGAAGTTCACCGAGTCCGTCAAGTCTTTCCACGTGCCACCGACACCCTTCACATCAGCCTGACCACCCAGCTTTCCTTCCGAGCCCACTTCACGAGCCACACGCGTCACTTCGGCCGCAAACGATCGAAGCTGATCCACCATTGTATTAATGGTGTCTTTCAACTCGAGAATTTCGCCTTTCACGTCCACCGTGATCTTCTTCGACAAGTCACCGTTCGCCACAGCGGTCGTCACGTCGGCGATGTTACGCACCTGACTGGTCAGGTTCGACGCCATGAAGTTCACCGAGTCCGTCAAGTCTTTCCACGTCCCGGCCACACCCTTCACATCGGCTTGACCACCCAGCTTCCCTTCGGTGCCCACTTCACGGGCCACGCGAGTCACTTCAGCCGCGAACGATGACAACTGATCCACCATCGTATTAATGGTGTTCTTCAGTTCCAGGATTTCCCCCTTCACGTCCACTGTGATCTTGCGCGAGAGGTCACCATTTGCCACAGCCGTGGTCACCGCGGCAATGTTGCGCACCTGGCCGGTCAGGTTGCCGGCCATGGAATTCACGGAGTCGGTCAAATCCTTCCATGTCCCGGAAACACCTTCCACCTTTGCCTGACCACCCAGTTTCCCTTCGGAGCCCACTTCACGAGCCACACGCGTCACTTCGGATGCGAACGAACGAAGTTGATCCACCATGGTGTTGATGGTCGCCTTCAGCTCCAGGAAATCCCCCTTCACGTCGACTGTGATCTTCTTGGAAAGGTCGCCATTGGCCACGGCGGTAGTCACATCGGCGATGTTTCGCACTTGGCCAGTCAAGTTACCGGCCATTGAGTTCACCGAATCGGTGAGCTCTCGCCAGATCCCGGCGACACCTTTCACGGCGGCCTGGCCACCCAACTTCCCTTCTGTTCCCACTTCGCGGGCTACGCGAGTCACTTCGGCGGCGAACGATCCCAGCTGATCGACCATCTTATTGATCGTTTGAGCGGTACGCAGAAACTCGCCCTGCAGGGGACGGTCGTCGACTTCCAGCGCCATCTTGTGAGAAAGGTCGCCCTGAGCCACCGCACCTATGACGCGAGCCGTTTCACTGGTCGGATGCACCAGATCGCTGATCAGGTCGTTAACCGACTCAACGGACTCGGCCCAAAAGCCACTGACGTTTCCGGCAACCAGTCGCTGACCCAGTTTCCCTTCTTTTCCGACGCTCTGGCTCAGGCGCGATAGCTCATCGGCCATCCGCTCATTCTGCTCAACGACATCATTGAATGCGTCGGCGACTCGGCCCAATAAGCCGGTCCAGGCGATTGGCAATCGAATGTCGCGTTTTCCTTTTTTGAGCGCCACCAAGGCTGACAGCAGATCGGACAATTCATGGTGCGAAGCAACGGGACCTTCACTTGTCAGCATAGCCAGTCCTTAGGGTGACGAATGATGCCGAATGCATCCTGATGATGCAGGTGATTGCTGGAAATTAACGGAGCGCAGGCAAACGACACAACCGCCGTTTGGGCACATTCCAACCGCACATATTGTGCGCAAAACAAAGAACAGGCGCAAGGCTCAACAATCGCGCACAATTCCGGGACGCAACTCGACCGCGCTGCACTACGGCAGATCAGCATGGTCACTTTCCGTGCAACCAATGAATCCCAAGACGACGATTGGAGCTATCAAACTTGTCGCTCTAAATGAAAGAAGAGCATGGGCAACCCGATCCACCGCAACACGCATTGCAAAAATTGTCTTGGCGGGCCACACAAGACAAGCTCTGCACTTCATGAGCACGGCCTCTCGACATTGCCCTAGCTCTGCAAGGAGGTAACAGCGAATCGAATGCCAAATCAATTGATCGTCGAGAAGAATGCCCGAAACACTGAAAGCACAGTGGCTTATTAAAATCTGCGCAACCTAAGGGCATCGCATGCCTTCGAGCATTTTTCGCCCACGATGAGCGATCACCTTCCAACGAATGGTCGCGATTGTGGCTGCGTAGTACAGGACTCGATTGGTCGCCAACCGCCACTGTCTAGTGGCATTGCTCATACGATTTTTGCACTCCGTCCCGGTCTTCGAGTGCTGCGGAAAGATTTTGCGCCGAGTTGATCATCGCCACATGCGACAACGCCTGCGGGAAGTTTCCGACCATCCGGTTTGCCACGGGGTCATACTCTTCCGACAGCAGCCCGACGTCATTCCGTATCGACAGCAGCCGTTCGAACAGTTCGAGTGCTTCGCGATGGCGTCCTTGCTGCGTCAAATTGTCCACCAGCCAAAAGCTGCAGAGTAAGAACTTCCCCTCACCGGGATGCAAACCATCGACCCGCGAATCGGTGTCATATCTCTGCACAAGCCCACCATCCATCAGCACTCGTTGCACGGCCTCAAGCGTGCCGATGATCCGGGGATCGCTCGGCGGCAGGAATCCCACCAGCGGTAGGACCAGCAGACTGGCATCCAGATGCGCAGCCCCATACGCCTGCACGAACGAATTCATTTTGGGATCGAAACCATGTTGGCAAACGTCGTCGTGAATGGCATTTCGCAGTTTGATCCAACGATCAATCGGCTCGTCCCATCCCATCAATTCGATCGTTTTGACCGCTCGATCCGCCGCGACCCAAGCCAAGACCTTCGAGTGCGTGAAGTGCTGTCTCGGCCCACGGATTTCCCAAATACCTTCGTCCGGCTCGCTCCAGATCGTTTCCAGGTGCTCCATCAAGACCCGTTGGACTGGCCAAGAATCCTCATCGGGTGGTAGTCCCTTCTTGCGAGCCAAATAAAGGGCGGCCATGAGTTCGCCGTAAACGTCGATTTGCAGTTGGGCGAACGCACCATTGCCAATGCGCACTGGCGAAGAGTTTTCATAACCGGGAAGCCAGGGAAGTTCCAACTCCTGTAGTCGATGCTCGCCCGCCACTCCATAAATCGACTGGATCTGTGCTGGACGGCCCGCGACGGCCCGCAGCAGCCAATCCCTCCAGGCCGCGGCTTCCTGCACGTAGCCACTCTGCAGCAATGCGAACAATGTGAACGCGGCATCGCGCGGCCAGCAGTAGCGATAATCCCAGTTCCTGCTTCCGCCGAAAAGCTCAGGAAGTGATGTCGTGAGCGCGGCAACGATTCCGCCGGTGGGGCCGTAGGTCAAACCTTTCAGAGTGATCAGAGATCGCATGACCGCATTGCGCCAGCGACCTTTGTAATCGCTTTTTTGCGCCCAGCACCGCCACCATTCTTCGGTTTCGTCGAGTGCCAGGTTCGCGTCGATATCGTCCGGTGGCGTCATATGCGATGGAAACCAGGTCATCACAAACGAATAGGATTGGCCGGCTTCCACATCGAAGTCGGCAACCGTTTTGAAGTTCTCGCCGTGCAATTCGACATCGCTCCTCATGTGAAAGCCGTCCGGCCCTGCGATCGCGCGGATTCCACCATCGAATCGTTGCACCCACGGGATCAGCGATCCATAGTCCGGCCGAATAATGAATTCGAAGTTCATCGGCACACGGCCAGATTTTCCGACCACGATTCTGACCACATGAGGATGTGTCGTCCGAGGCGGCATGAAATCAATCACCGTCACCGAACCATCCGCCGTCGTAAACTCCGTTTCCAGAATTAGCGTGTTGTCCCGATAATGGCGTGTCACCTGATATTCACCCACGGGCCGGATCTGCCAGCGACCGTGATCACAAGTTCCCAGCAACGCCGCGAAGCAGGCACCCGAATCAAATCGGGGCAGGCACAGCCAATCGATCGAACCCTCGCGCGAGACCAGTGCCCCAGAATGGCAATCTCCGATCAACGCATAGTCTTCAATCCGGGCGGACATGGTGGCATTCCCAAATTGGAGTGGTGGCAACACGAATTGAATCGCATGGCAGAAGTCGTTCCAAATCCTACAGATAGCAGCCAACGAGACTTTCGCCCCATTGCGGTTTACACAGTCAGTCGGCATGAGAGATGCAGAATCGGCAGCATTCACATTATAGTTGTCCTTGCGTTGTGTCTCGGACCTCTCAAGGAACCCATCACATGAAGATGCCTACTGTTGATCACCGTGGTCGACGAGTCTTTCCCCTCTTCGCTTTCGCCCTGTTCAGCGGTTTGATTTCGGCCCAGGATAAGGCCGATCGAAACGAAAAGCCTAAGCCGCCTCCATCGAGCTATCTGCCAGTCACTTCCGACGAATCGCTCAGCAGCGTCATCAAACGCATGGAGGCTGAAAAGCCGGCCATCGCAAAGCGACAAAGCGATTTGCTTGAAGAGCGATACGACCTGACGGATCGCCCGTCCAAAAGCGTGAAAATGTCACGCGGAAAGGTACTGCAGGAAGGGGTGCGCGTCCGTCTTCCAGACGGGATGACCTGGGAAAAGCTCAGCAAGATGTCGCCAGCCGACATTCGCAAGCAGAACAGTTTTCCACACGGCTTCCTGCCGCTTCCGCACCCTAACCATCCTGAAGGCGGGATGGTGTTTCCCAAGTTCCATATCGAAGAAATCAAGAAGCAAGAAGGTCGCGACCTGACCCGCTTCGATCTCGACTTTGATTTGCCGGATCATTTCCTGCCGGAATTCCCGCCACCGATTTACTTGACCACCCGTCCAGATCTGGGCGACGTGTCCAAGGGGAAACTGGTCACAATCGACAACGCGTTTGATCTCTTCAACGGGATCCTGAACCCAAAACAACTGGAGGGACTGCGGTTGTTGGTCACTCCCTTCCCGCAACAGCAGTTCAATCACACCGATGATCGCCGATCCTTGCGACCCAGTCGCGGAGTCACTTGCTTCGACTGCCATGTGAATGGCCACTCGAACGGGGCCACGCATCTTGCTGGCGACGTGCGACCACAAGAATTCCGACATCGGATCGAAACCCCGACACTGCGTGGCGTCCACGTCCAGCGGCTATTCGGCTCGCAACGCGCCTTGAAGACGGTGGAAGATTTCACCGAGTTCGAACAACGAGGTGCCTACTTTGACGGTGATCCCGTGATCGCAACCAAGAAGGGAGTGAATCTCCTGGAGCGTGGCAGCCAGGTGCATTTCATGGCGGAATTCCAGGAGATCCTCGATTTCCCACCAGCACCGAAATTGGACATCTATGGCAAGCTGGCAGAAGATCAGGCCACAGAATCCGAACTGCGGGGTCAGAAGTTATTCTTCGGCAAAGCTCAATGCGCGGTCTGTCATCCGGCCCCATATTACACCGACAACCTGATGCACAACTTGAAGATCGAGCGGTTTCATGAACCGAAGACGATTAACAATGCCCGCGCTGTCGGCGATGGTCCGATCAAGACGTTTCCACTTCGTGGCCTGAAGGACTCGCCACCCTATTTCCACGACGGACGATTACTGACTCTCGACGACACGGTGGAGTTTTTTAATTTGATTCTCGAACTGAAACTGTCGACTGAGGAGAAGCAGGATCTCGTCGCGTTCCTGCGAGTCCTTTAGCACACTTTCGCTGTATACGTTGCGGGGCGTGTGTCGTTGACGATCACGAAAGTTGTCGTCAACGCACACGCCTTTTTCGTTGCGCGATTTGCGATCGTACGACAAGACATTTGCGCAGCTCGGTCGCTTTTCCGAAGTAACGCAGTTCGGGATTTTGACGGATCGCATCGAGTCCCGCGATGCTCGCCGATCAACTCATCATTTACGACACGGCAGGGCTGCCCGGATCTCGTAACGCAACTGGGGAACTTCTATCAAGCTGTGGTCCTGTGAGCTCTTTTAAGACACCACGCGACCAATGGTGTCGACGGATTGACCAGCAGCAACTCCCTACCCGGCATTACTGTTGCATCCGATCGATTATACGTCGCCGATCGGTACTGCGGAGAGCCTCTCAATCAACGTCAGATGTTCTGACGCTGCGATCCGCCTGCCTAGTAGTGACTGATCCCAAATGGAGTACTTCTGATGATGTTCCCAAAATCTGCGACAACGATGGTCTTGAGTGCGTCCCTGATGGCAACCCCAGTGTTTGCTCAACAAGCTCAGCCTGTTCAACCAGGCCAACCCGCTCGACCTGGCGTCCAGGTGCAAGTGAATCCAAATGCGACTGGCGCACGGGCAGTCCCTGGACAAGTTGCCTCTGCTCCAATTAACGAACACACGCTAGCCGCCTGTGTTGCGATTGCGAATCAGGAAGAAGTTGCGATTGCGAAGATGGCTGCCGACAAAGCGAAGGACAAAGACGTTAAAGAATACGCCAAGATGCTGGTCGACGATCATCAAGGCTTCCTCAAAAAGCTGCAACGATTCGCTCCTGAAGCTCAGGAAACTCTGCAAGCCGCTTCCAGCCAGTCGAATCAGTCACGGGTTCAGCTTGCAGGGGGTGCTGCTCAGCCACAGGCCCAAGCGACTGCTCAACCTGGACAAGCAATTCAGCAGGTTGGCGCTCAAGCGGCAGGATCATCACAAATTGATGTCATTCAGCTTCATCGCGAAGTCGCTCAACAATGCCTGGCAGATGCCAAGAAGAAAATGGGGGAGATGGATGGCGACAAGTTCGACATCTGTTTCATTGGCCATCAAATCGCCAAACATGAAGAGATGAAGACTAAGTTGACCGTGTTCCAACGGCATGCATCAGGTGAATTCGCTCAACTGCTGGCCGCCGGACTGGAAACGACGGAAACCCATTTGAAGAAGGCCGAAGAGATCATGAAAGATCTTGATGACCACGGTGATCAAGGAAAGAATGAAAAACGCGACAAGAGCGACAAGTAGGTTTCGTACCATTTCAGTGACCGTGCGTAACGAATTAGAGCCGAAGAAGTCATCCTTCTTCGGCTTCATTTTTTTGCCAAAGGTCGATCTAAACGCGATGACACCTGAGCGACCAATCGCTGTCACGACTTCGCCCAAGATGGTTCCCCAATTTACATCAGAGAACTGTAAAAGCGATGAACAATGGTACCTTGACCCCGCCCGATGAATAACCACATCTCCCGAAAACGACAATACTTGCGGGTTTCATCACTCAAGGCAGCCGCACTCCACTTCGGCATTTTGCGAGAAATTCTTCATGGTATTTTATTTGCACTTGGAAATGTTGCCAGCTCAAGTCGCGCACCTCCCGGTTCCCCTCAAGGATGTTGTTAATGACTAGTAACTCGCCCGCAAACGGTTGCGATTGCGCAGTTCCTCTGACGTTGCAGGTTGAGAATTGTTTACGGTCAAGTGGATATGCGAGTTTACGGATGTTGAAAGTGACACAGTCACAAGATCGTATTCACATCGCAGGCGAAGTTCCCAGCTATTACATGAAGCAGGTGGCATCCGTCCTGGCAACTGCCGCCAGTAATCTGGTCGTCCATAACGAACTCATTGTGGTATAGCCAATCACAGAAATCGCAGTCCCATGGTTTACCCGTCATGTCCTTGGAAGGCAGGCTAATGTCAGCAACGAAAGAGGAAGTTCCAACCAGCCGCGGCATCCTTCGCAATGTTCCTCGGGACACAACATCGAATCACACGACAGAGCCGCAGTTGCAGATTAGTCCCGTTCGAGTCGGCATTTCACGAATCACAGACAAGGAATTGGCACAAATGTCTGCCAACGATCTTGTCGACCTCCTCGCCTATTCTTCATTGGTCTCTCAATGGGCCGATCTGTTACGCGAACTTCCAAGCGCCGGGCGGAACGGACTTCTTCGGCTGGCGTTACTCGCACGTCGACGTTGTCGAGATGAAATTGAATCGATGTACTTCCGCAAAGGTCTCCCCTCGCCGCGATATGCGTGACGGTTAGTCCGCGGGACGGGCATGGCATTTGCCCTTTCTTGTCCTTAAGTCCGTCGTTTCGCAGCCGCTTCGCCCTCAAGGGAGGAACATCATGCCCAAACAACCAGAATTTGACCACGGTCAGGAATTGCCCAAGTTGCAAGGCCATGCGATTGGGGTCGTAGACTCTGATCTCGCCTGTAACCGCCTGACTTCGGCCCTCGCCGCCGGCGGCTTCAATGCGTCGAAGCAGCTTGTCTTCCAAGGTGAAGACGGCATCCACCTGGTCAACCGCATGATGGAAGGCTCGACTTGGGGCGAGAGCTCAGAGCACTTCATGATGCAGTGTCTGATTGAGCTCAATCAGGGACACTCGGTCATCAGCGTGGAAGTGGAAGACAAGAATGAAGCCGCGGCCGTCGCTGCGATCGCCTCGCAATTCGGTGCTCACAGTGTCTATCACTTCGGATTGCTGACCGACACTCAGCTCACGAAGTAATGATTCACGATGCGTCGGTGGCCTTTGCCGCTACGCTATCGACGCATCGTTTCCACCAGTTGCTCGGCCGTGGCGGGCCCTTGAGCAACGAGAGCATCGAAGTCACCGCGTATCGACTTGAGTGCATATCGTTCGTAGTCGATTTCCGACGCCGTGCGAAATCCACATTGCCTGAAGAGAGCGACGGGCGGACACCATCCCTGCACCGCGTGAAGCAGCAGAAAGACCGCGATCACGGCGGCGACGAAATGCCAGAACCAGCCGGCCGATGCTCCGAGCAGTAGCGCGAGCAGGAAGGACGAAGCGGCCGTCGCCTCCAAGGTGCGTTCCACGTCCCATTCCTCGTCAAGTTCATCTAACCGATTGTTAATCGAGTCGTGACCAGCGGCGGCGCAACGCGCAATGCTCTGCTCGGTTCGATACCGAATCTCGCGATTGACATGTGCCGCGGTGTGCTGCGGCGTACGGTCGACGGTGGATGGGATGTTCATCGGAATGCTCCTAGACCTCATTGGCCGAGATACTGCGATAGTTACCCCGCCTGTTGCACCTTGTGTCGGTGCTGCTGGCGCTCTTCCATCCGATGCATAGTCCGCTGAATCGCTCGTTCTGGCGTTGCCAGGTAGGCGAGAGTCCCATGCAGCGCGATCCCAAGTCCCCAACCTGCGGCGACCCACAATGACCAGAGTTTGTCAGGATTACGGGTTAAATTGAGCGCAATCAGTCCCGCAGCGACGGGGACATAAACGCCGAGGTGAATCAGAAATCCTCGTTCAATCTGCTGCTTTGCCTGTGCGTGTGTGACCATTTTGCGTTCTCCTTTCGAAACTACGAATAAGCATTAGTAATAAAAAACAGATGGCTGCGCGATCAGTGGGGACAACGGCTCGCTTTCGCTTCCGTTGACACCACTCATTCGCGCAGCCAGAGGGGACATTTTCAGCCCACACATATATCGATCACGTTCCAGGAGCAGGGGCTGCTGGAGCTTGTTGTGGTGCAGCAGTTTCCTCAGGAGGAACCGGTGCCGGATTCGCTGGCGCAGCATTTGGATCCACGGTAGCATAAGGCGTAGCCGTGCCATTGACTGCATAGGTGTTGGCAGGCTGATAGTAAGCACTTTGGTAGCGTTGCCCACTGCGATAACGGCAGCGACCGCGAGCTTCCGCGTCTGAGCTACCCATCAACAGAGCAGTTGCAGCAACCAGCAGCGAGAATGTCAGGAACGTGCGTTTCATGTCTACAATCCTTCAAAAAGAACGGAGATTAAAACCCCACGCGCAAGCAGCAACTTGCGCGGATCATCCAAGCCCGTCGAGGACTACTTCTTCTCAAGAATGGTCAGCTTCAATTCGCTGGTAGCGTCGGCACCCTTTTCTGGATGGCCCGACACCTTGACGGTGAATTCACCAATCGCAGCGTCTGAAGCAGCCTGAACGTCAATCGTGGCTTCCTTGTCGCTCTTCGCAATCATAGGCGTCACGGGGGTCAAGGTGACACCCTTCGGAACGTCCATAAACTTCAGAGCCACGTCTTCGTCAAAATTCTTACCGCGACTGACACTGATTTTCGCAGTCGCCGATTCGCCTTGCGTTACGCGAGTCGCCAGCACTGGAGTGTTCATTTTGAATGTATCATCGGCTTCTCCGATGATTGGCTTGTTCGCGACAGTGGTCGTGCCGCCACTGCTATTTGGAGCCGCCGTGACACCTGGTCCACCGGGCGTGGACTGAGTGCATCCGATTGTCATTGCCAGTGCCGCCGCGGCCAAACCACTTAGTAATGTCTTCATTGGACTCACCTTTCCTGATAGTACAATTGACCCATATTGCGGGTCATCGAAACAGATTCGATTCCTAAAGCCGGCCCTACGTTGGACCTCGCTTATCGCCCACCGGTCTTGCTGCCCGCCCGAGTCATGTCTCTTGTCTTCGTGGACATTTTGGCCGAGTTGGCTGTGTCCGTTCCCACTTTTGCTTTTTCTCTTCGCGAACCCGAGCGACAGCCTTGCTGTCACGGCGAACCGTCGCGACAAGTCCCTCGTCACTCTTTCGCGTGAACACAATATTGGATTTCCTGCGAGCGGTCTCATTTTCCAACCCGCTGGGATGTTGCGATGACACTCGCAATTGCAATCGGCTATCTCGAAATTGACTGGGAACGTGCCGCGTCACGCTGTCGGCAAGTTCTTCGATCAGCGCGCGTGAACCGCACACCATGATCGCATAGTCGCGAATTTCGCTGGCCAGCGGATCATCACCTAAGGCCTGTGCCGCGGATAGATAGGCCTCTTCCAGCAACGACTCCGCTCGTTCCGCATACTCAAGGAACAGCCCCCGATGACCTTGTTCCAAATTCCAAATCGCCCCACGCCATAGCGACCGCAGCGCCGACAGGCTTTCCGTGAACTCATCTTCATCGTTGGCAGAGGAATAGCCCAGGACTTCATACAACGCGTGTTGCTGAGCGGTCCGCTGTCGGACGACTACATCGGCAAATGAACTCAGGTGCAAATCAGTTGTTGCGGATGCAATTTCTTCGAAGCTACTCAAGCTCGATACCGTCAAGTGGCGCAAGTGATTCAAGATGCGGTCACGGTCTTCTGGATCCATCCGGGGCTCTACCAAGCCCGCATCTGAAGCGGTTTCGCTAGATTCAGGAAGTTCAAAATCATAGAGTTGATCCACGCTCCATGGCGTTGATTGCATTTGATTGTGGAAGGCTTGGCTGTGGTATGTCGCGATCATCTGGTTGCATCCTGCTCACGTATTCGCAATGAGTTTTTTGTGGACAGAGTCGGCCGATTTCACGAAAGCACTTCTACGCAAGTGAGATGCCGTGAGATGAGAAAGCGTGTTACCTCGACGGCATTGCGTAATTGTCGAGTTACCCACGTTCCGCACCCCGAAAGAGAAACTGCAACGCGCGCCTTGCCAGAGCTTGTATTGGGGTAGCCAATCACGCCAAGAGATTGGGTCTTCACGACATACGACAACGCAACTCCACCAGTCAGCACGTATCGTTACGACAATAGACAGACGACTTCACAACCGGTGCCTCCCACTCAGCGATAAGAAAGTTCGCTGAGGAATCAATTGATGTGAGTTGTGCCGGCAGCGTCGATGAAGGTGTTTGACTGATTGCTATTGTTCCAGAATGAGCATTCATCAGACGATCGGTGAACTTTGCCCACGCGCAAGATCCGATTCAGGCCTGCAATTGCCATAAATCAATCAGCAACACGCCCTCGATTGCATGGAGGCGGAGATGATCCGGGGAGGCTTCCCGCCTTCTCGACGAGGCCGCCGCAGCCATAGCGCTCTTGCAGATAATACGTTACGTCGACACCTGACGACATTCCTGAAATGGCATGGCTGTTGCGTGACAGTGTTCACGACGATCTTTAAGAGACTGCGACCTGTTGGTCGACTGCAACAACCAGATCGTCCCGCTCGCCACCGCAGCGGAATGAGGGAGGATCAATGGAAACACGATTGCTCAGCGCTGAATTCCAGGCGCTCCGCACCTAGGCTTGGATGTTTTTCAAACATCCGCGAAGTTGTCTGAACTGGCTTTTTCTGTGCCAGTTTACGAGCGACGAGGTCTCAGTTTTTTTCTGATCGCCCGCCATCTTTTTGTGGCACCAGCGTTTCGTGGAAACGGCTGACTGCCGGCACGACAACGTACCTGCGCCTCGCGTTGCACGCGGAAAACGCGCGTTCACTCGATGGCATGGATAACACCGACATCCGTCAGTGCTGCCTGCCCTTGCAAGCTTTGACGGATGCATTCTTTCATCGTTTACAGGAGATAAACCATGACTGCCAATTCGGAGGACACGGATCCGAAGAGTGACATCTGGGAATTGCGGCTGTACGTGGCTGGTCAAACGGCGAAGTCGGTCGCGGCTTTCAAGAATCTACAACGGATCTGCGAAGATCATCTGACGGGCAAGTACAAGATTGAAGTTGTCGATCTGCTCACGAACCCATTGATGGCGCGCGAAGATCGGATCGTGGCGATACCGACCTTGGTTCGAAAATCCCCTTCGCCATCGCTAAAAATCGTCGGTGACCTATCCAACACCGAGCACGTCTTGTTACGGTTGCAACTGCAACCGATGAGTCAGATCACCGACAGAAAAGAGGATCAGCGCGAAGGTCACTCCGGCAGTTAGATGCCGCCTTTTTGCGCGACGCCACTCCTCGATTCGATCTGACTAACCACACATGGGGCCAAATCATGACGATAGCACTTGCCGATGATGTGATTGAACGACTGCAACGGCTCGAAGAAGCGGAAGAGACGCTGCGTGCCATTCGATCTGGTGAAATCGACGCAGTCGTCGTCGAGAGCCCGGCTGGCGAGAGAGTATTCACGTTATCAAGCGCTGATCATGCGTATCGCAACCTAATCGAGGCCGCTCAGCAAGGGGCCGCAACCCTCACGAGTGATGGCACGGTCTCCTATTGCAATCGCGCATTCGCGGCCTTCTTTGATCGCACTCAATGGGACATCGCCGGCACACGCGTCACAAGTTTGCTGCCATTCAATCAGCAGCACCTGTTTGAATCGCTCCTGGGACGAAGCCAGACGCAAAATGGGCAGGGCGAATTCCTGCTCGAATCCGCAGAGGGTGCCGTGCAAACCATCCACATCGCGCTGACACCCATGCTGCTGGGGAATCACCCCGCAATCTGCCTGATCGTCACCGATATCACCAAGCAGAAAGAACACCAGGATCTGCAGGATTCCAATCGCCGCAAAGATGAGTTCCTGGCGATGCTCGCTCACGAACTGCGAAATCCGTTGGCCCCCATTTCTAATGCCATCGCGATCTTGAATCACCTGATGAAAGGGGATGACAAGGTCGCCTATGTCAGTGACATTATCGATCGGCAAACGCGACATTTGTCTCGACTCGTCGACGACCTGCTCGATGTCTCTCGCATCTCGCTCGGGAAGATCAAGCTTCAGAAGGAGCGTGTTGATTTAGCGACGATCATCGCGCGAGCCGCCGAAATCAGCACGCCGCTGTTGAATGCCCGCAAGCATCAATTGACCGTGCAAATGCCACCGACGACCTTGTTCCTGGAAGCGGACGGAACTCGCCTGGCTCAAGTCATTTCGAACCTGTTAACGAATGCCGCCAAGTACACCGATGAAGGTGGCTCAATCTTCCTCTCAACGGCAATCGATGGCGATGAGGTCGTGATCCGGGTTCTCGATTCAGGCATGGGGATTTCTGCCGAGCTTTTACCGCAGATCTTCGATCTCTTCATCCAGGGCGACCGCTCGCTGGCTCGTTCGGAAGGAGGGCTAGGCATTGGTCTGACGCTGGTGCGTCGCCTCGTCGAACTGCACGGTGGCACGGTGAAGGCCGCCAGCGACGGTCTGGGCTGCGGCAGCGAATTCACTGTCCGATTGCCCGCGTTCCCCCCGGAGACAACGAGCCACGAGACGGCGGCTAACTCAAACTCAAGTGACAAAGGACCGAGTCGGCAGATCATGGTTGTTGACGACAACAAAGACGCTGCCACCACGATTGGGATGCTGATCAACCTGCTGGGACACGAAGTCACCATCGCGAATAGCAGCCTCGAAGCACTCGAGCTCGCAAAGACGACGCAGTTCCAAGCCGTCTTTCTAGATATCGGTTTGCCCGGGATGAATGGTCACCAACTAGCGCGATGCCTGCGAGCGTTGCCAGACTATCGAAACACGCTACTTGTGGCGATGACCGGATACGGACAAGAAGAGGATATCAATCGAAGCATCGACGCCGGGTTCAATCACCATTGCGTCAAACCGATTGAGCTGCAGCGATTGAGCTCACTGCTGCAGTTGTTCCCAACACCCCTGTAATAGCACGGGATCTTCACGGCGAGGGCATTGCCAGAGCGAATAGTGAAGTGGTGTCATTCCCGCAATCACACCGAGCCAAGTATCGTCATTCCCGCGCAGGCGGGAATCCAGCGATCAATGCGACGCTTTCGATGCAGGAATTGAAGATCCTGTCCTGCGACGCGCAGTACGACAGCAGAAGCAAGTTGCCAGCAACGCAATGCGGGTCATGGCGTCATAGTTGGTTCAAGCGACTGTTCTCTTTCCCTGTTCAAGCCGACAGGCGCCTGACAGAGAACCGGATAACGAGCATCCAACCACTTCCGCGTTTCGACGAGTGTCGTGGCCAAATAGTTCGCCCCGGCTTCAATCAGTCGGACGCGATCCGCCTGGCCAATCCGACGCTGACCCCATCGGCCCACGAGCAGCGGGACATCCGGAGCAACCGCTCGCAACTTTTTGCACAGGTAACGAGCGTGAACAATTCCGCCCGGTGGTATGGAGGTGATGCAGATCGCCGCCGGGGGATCGACCGCAACACCAGCGACCACCTCGGAAGCTAACGTGCCATCGGCGATGACCTCGATGTCCCAGCGACCAGGATCAAGCAATTTTTGCAGCATCTTCAGCGCAACTCGATCGATGTCCCCATCAACGGCATAGCCCAACAGGCAAAGACGCTGACGAGTCACCGGTTCCTCGCGCTCCGGTGCGTCTTCGGCAACAGCGCGTGTGCTGGAAAGATCGACAGCGGCCAGTAGTTCACCCAACAGACTTTGCAGCGCCTCGGCTTCGTCATCGTCCAATTGACCATTCTTCTGATCGCGTTTTGCGTTCATCAGTACGGGCATGACTAATTGATCGAAGACGTGTTCCGGATCGGATTCGCGCAATCGACTTGTCAGCAGGAGTGACGCCTGGTGTCGATCGCCCAAGAGGAGTCTTTGGTAGAAGCCATCGTCGTCACTTAAAGCAGGCTGATCGGCCAACAGCACATATAAGAACCGTAGCTGCGGAATGTTCTTTCCGATGACCACCAGCGTCACTGCGAAGGGAGCGGACAGGATCAGGCCAACTAGACCCCATAGAAACAGCCAGAACGCCGCCGAAATCAGTAGTGCGGTTGGTGAAACACCGGTCGTATGACCAAACGTCAAGGGTTCAACCACATTGTTGGTGACGAGTTCCAAGACCATCAGGAAAGCAAAGACACTAATCGGTTGTCCCCATCCGTCGGACATCGCCAGACTCATCACGATCGGGAAGACGGCGGCGATCCACGGGCCCAGATACGGAACAAATCGCAGCAGCGCGCCCAGGCAACCCCACAGTACCGCGTAGGGAACTCCCAGGAAAAACAGACCGGCGGCCATCAGCAGCCCGAATCCACCATTCACAACCGCCACCATGCCGATGTACCGGCTGACGCGATTCGTCGCGTCCTCTAATGCCTTACTCGTCACAGTCAGGCGAGTCTTCCCCGCCAGCAGCACGATGCGATCTCGCAGGCCTTCTCGATCCAGCAGAAAGAAAACAAGTAACACGCCAGCAAAGGCCAGCATTGCCATGCCTTCAAGTGCCGAACCCAGCGGTCCGGTCAGCATGTGCCAGTCAACCGGGTCTGATGCGACCACGATCTGACGCACTTCTTTTTGTGCTTCAGTTTCCAACGCATCAGCAGGTTCGTCGGACTTCTTGGCGACAGACGTCTGCCCGGGAGAAGCCTGCAATTCGCGGCTGATCGCTTCGATCATTTGCTCGAAGCTTTGAGCAGTCGGTCCCTCGGAGAGAGCCTTGACCGACCGCATTTTCGCGATGATTTTAGTCGTATTCTCGGGAAGCGTCGCCAGCATGCTGGAGACTTGCTGACTACCAGTCACTCCCACTACCGCCAGGATCATCCCTGCGAATGAGACTGCCAGAAACACGGATAAGACGCGACCCAGCCCCAAGGCTTGAATCCGTCGTACAACAGGATTCAAAAGGAACGTAAGAAGTATCGCCAAGGCAATGGGCATCAGGACGGCGCGTCCCCAACTCAATGCCAAGACGATAACGACTCCCGTCACAACCCGTGACAATGTCAGCACCGCTTGCTGCCACGCTGCAGAGCCCGACTCTTTGCTCACGAGATCCACCTCCTGAAATCGCCAGTTGCGTCATGCGTCCTGATATGTCGTTAGACCGGGGGCACGCGACGGCCTGCGATCAACGAGACCAGGAACAGCACGATGAAGATCACAAACAGAACGTGAGCGACCCAGGCGGCTTCTCCAGCAACGCCACCAAATCCTAATGCTCCAGCAATCAGCGCGATAATCAAAAAGGTCAGTGCCCAACTCAACATGATGTGTCTCCAAAACTTGATTGTTTGAAATTAAACTCGTGACTCGGAATCCCATCACGCCGTGTCGACGGACGACGCTGGCAATAGCCATGTGGGATTTGAAGTTAAAGGGATGAACGCAAATCGAGTGCCACATCAATCGGTGTGTTCAATCGAAAGCCATTGGCCTGGTTCGCTCAGCCGCTGGATGGCCTATCACTGGGAGGGCGAGGCTCCTGCCGAGCCGCGCATGTTATTGCGGGACCATTGACATGCGCGGCTCGGCAGGAGCCCTCGCCCTCCCTAATAGGAAGACACAAACCACGGCACCACCCCAGCCCGTGGCGCTTTCTTCAAATCGTTTCAAGTCGTAAACCAAATAGTTTTTTGGGCTGGCTCGACTATGGTCACTCTCAGCGCAGCATGTTCCTCCAGCGCTCACTTGAAGTTCGCAAAGCGGGTTTCGTCGCGCTCTTGAGCGATTCCGGACCAGACATCAACACCTGCCCATCCGGCACACTGATTGCTTCCTGAGTAATCAGTCGCACCGTTCATCTATTAGCGACATCGAACTGCGAAGCCGCGACATGAGCGACCGCTGGCTTCAGCACCTGTGGAAGGGACCAATTATGAAACGAACTGCTTTTGTTCTGTCGAGTGCTGCTTTGTTGACTGCAGCGGTAGGAC
The DNA here is from genome assembly GCA_028291515.1 of Schlesneria sp. Taxonomy (GTDB): domain Bacteria; phylum Planctomycetota; class Planctomycetia; order Planctomycetales; family Planctomycetaceae; genus Schlesneria. The sequence continues at coordinate 68,176 of JAQGHU010000022.1, read as the reverse complement.
TGGGGGTCGCCGTCGGCGAATCCCCGCAAGTGAAGAAAGAGGTCATCCCCACGCAAGCTGCCAAGCCTAAAGAGGAACCTAAGAAGGCGGAACGGTCGACTTCAGATCGTGATGAGAAGAAACCCACCAGCCAGCAGTCCGCGGACGAAGATGCCATCCGGGCAACCGCAGACTCTTATGTCAAGGCGTTCCGAGAAGGCGACGCGAAGGCCGCCGCTTCGCACTACACGTCCGACGCGGAATACGTCGACGAGCACGGCAATGTTTACGAAGGCCGCAAGGCGATCGAAGAAGTTCTGGAAGCGTGTTTCAAGCGACACCCCGAATGCGATATTGAAGTCGATATCGGTGCCATTCGCTTTATCAGCCCTGGTGTAGCCGTTGAAGATGGAAGTTTAACCGTCGCTTACGACAGCGATCATGATCCCGTCGACACGCAATACACCGCGATTCATGTGAAGACAGACGGCAAATGGCAAGTGGCCAGTGTCCGTGAAAAATCGCCAAAGGACCGCCGACAGCATCGAATGCAACTCAACCAACTCTCCTGGCTCCAAGGAGAGTGGATCGATGAAGACCGGGATTCCACCGTGTTCTTCGTCTGCGCACCGATTGATAACGGCAATTTCTTGATGCGCGAATTTGCACTCATCGTTGATGGCGAGCCAGCGATCAGCGGCAGTCAGCGTATCGGCTGGGATCCACTGACAAACAAACTTCGCACCTGGATCTTCGACTCTGAGGGCGGCTACGGAGAAGGATTCTGGTATCGCGACGATGACCGCTGGATTCTGAAATCTATCGGTGTGACGGCCGACGGCCAGATGTCTTCCAATACCAGCATCTACAAGAAAATCAACGACCACACTATGACCTGGCAATGTGTGGATCATGAGGTGGGTGGCGAGCGATATCCCGATACCGATGTGATTACCATCGTGCGTCGCGCGGCACCGCCGACCGTTCACGATGAATCAGATCTGAAGGCCAAAGTCGATGACGAAGTGAAAGCGAAGGCCGAGCAGCCGAAGTCGGAACCGAAATCCAAATAGACCATTTTTTAAATCATTCAAATACTTAGGGGGATAGACCAATGAAACTCAAAAACTGGACAGCCTGGCTGTTATGTGGTGCGGTGATCTTATCGGGACAGGGCCCACTGTTTGCCCGTGGGGGAGGCGGCGGTGGTGGGGGTGGGGGCGGCGGACATCCCGGTGGTGGAGGTGGTGGAGTTCATGTTGGTGGCGGTGGAGGAGGGGGTGGCGGCGTTCACGTCGGCGGTGGCGGCGGTGCTCCTCGCGTTGGCGGGGGCGGTGCAGTTTCTGCCCCACACATCAACGCGGCACCTCGAGTTGGGGGTGGTACACCGAACATCGGTGCGGCACGCGCACCGAGCATCAATCGCAGTCCGGCGTTTTCTCAACCAAACTTGAACAATCAGGTCCGGTCGATCCGTCCTTCGCAACCGCAGTCAAATATCGCTGGTGTTCGCCCGAACGTGGGCGCGGGGGCCAATATTCGCTCCAATACCGGCATCAACGCGCCAGGACTGAACAATCCCGGACGCACGAACATCGGAGCTGGGCTTCAGAACAATCCTGGTGCTCGAGCCAATATCGGGGCCAACGGCCTGAACAACCCCGGAGTTCGCGCCAATATCACAAACAACGCTGGTCCCCGCGCGAACATCGGGGCCAATCTGCAGAACAATCCCGGCCGAAACAACCTGGGTGCCGGTCTGCAGAACAACACGCGAAATAACATCGGTGTCCGCAACAATCTCAACAACAATGTGACGCGCAATCAGACCAATATTCAGAACAACGTCAATCGTGGAAACAGCGTCACGCTGAATAATCGACAGGTCAACCTCAGTAATAGCAATTACTCTCCGGCCTACAATCGGCATTCGCAATACCGCGGTTACTGGAATGGTCCCGGCTATGGTGGTGGTTACGGCGGGTATGGAGGTTATGGCGGATACGGTGGGTATGGTGGATACGGCGGCGGTGGCTTTGGGAACGGCTTCGTCAATGGACTGGGATTCGGCTTGGGCCAAAGCCTAATAGGTGGTGGTTATGGCGGGTATGGGGGCTACGGAGGCTATGGCGGATACGGGCTCGGGTATGGATCTGGTTACGGTGGATATGGCGGTTACGGCGGATACGGATACGGGTATCGCCCGCTGGGTTGGGGACTGGGTGCTTGGGGCCTTGGTTCACTCGCCTACGGCAGCGGCTATCTGGGCTACAGCAACCCGTACTATCAAAACAGCTACGGCTCCTATGGTGGTAACTACAGCTACGCACAGCCGATTCCGGTCGCCTACACGGACACTTCGGTCGGTGCGACCTCGGGTGCAACGGCTTGTGAACAGGCACTCGACAGCGCAATCACTGTCTTCAAACAGGACGACTACAATCAAGCTCTGGATATCGTTAACAAAGCAATCGTCCAGTGCCCTGATGACGCCGTGATGCACGAGTTCCGAGCCTTGGTTCTGTTTGCGAAAGGTGACTATCAACAGGCTGCCGCGACGGTCCATTCTGTGCTGGCAGTCGGTCCCGGTTGGAACTGGTCGACCCTCAGCAGCCTGTACAGCAGTGTTCCAACTTACACGAATCAACTGCGTGCGTTGGAAGCCTTTACAAATGCGAACCCTCAGGACAGCGCTTCCCGATTCCTGCTCGGCTACCACTACATGGCCGACGGATATCCTGATGCGGCCGAACGACAATTCCAGAATGTGGTTCGATTGACGCCAAACGACCGCGTTGCATCCGATCTGCTCAAGATGACCACAAAACCACCAGCTGGTGATGGGGCGGATGCTGGCCAGCAGCCTACTCCACAGCCTCCAACGGCGGCTCCTGCCAATCCAGGGACGCCCAACCCGGCTTTGTCGAATAACGCCACGCCTCCGGAACAAAATGTTCCCCCAATCGATGCGGAAAAGCTGATTGGCACGTGGCATGCATCTAGAGATGACGGATCGAATTTCGATCTGACACTGAATAAGGATTCGACCTTTCAGTGGAAGTTTGGACAGAAGACCGGAACTCCTCAGCAATTCGACGGGACTTACACCGTGGATGGCAATGTGGTCGCTCTGGAACGTAAAGATGGCGGTTCACTAATCGCCGGGGTCGTTCCTGCTGGAGACAACAAATTCAACTTCAAGTTGATTGGTGCTCCTCCAGAAGATCCAGGTCTGAACTTTGCAAAATAAGTAACTGATGTGTGGGAATGGAGTCACGGATTATGTCACTCATTGGCCTGATGTTTCTGATTTGTGCCTTGGTATCAGCAATCTTCACGGTGGACCGATCGCCGTGGGAGCAAGGAACTTTCATGACTTTTCTGATGCTAAGCATGGCTGCGTTTGTCGTCAGTTCGTTAAGGCGACCGTCCCTCCTGTGGGCGATCATTGATGACCTCAACAATCAACGCCAACCGCGGTTTCACACGCAACGGGCCCATTCGTCGAAAGGACAATGACCAACATGACTCCCACAACACACGTTGTTCATCAGCAGGATCACATCGCTCGGGAAGACTTAATTGGCTTCCTGAACGAGGATCTTGCGGGTGAATACCAAGCCATTATCTCGTATGTGATTTATTCGCAGGTCCTCAAGGGTCCCGAGTACATGTCAATCGCGGCCGAACTCGAAATCCACGCCGCCGAGGAATTGTCACACGCGCTGATCATTGCCAAGCTGATCGACTACATGGGTGGGATGCCTCAGGCAGTTCCCAAACCAGTCAAGCTCTCGGCTGATGCAAAAGAGATGCTGCGATTCGATCTGCAGAATGAGAGTGACACAATCGCTCGTTATCGCCAGCGAGTTCGCCAATGCGACGCGTTGGGTGAATACGCGATGGCAGAACAAATTCGACAGATCCTGGTGCAAGAGCAAGAACATCTGATCGATCTGGCGACCGCCTTGGGAGAGGACGTTCCCAAGATCCCGCCGCTGGAATAACGATCAAGATCCTCGCGATACAACATTTAAGATCTTCTGCAAGGAGCACAAAATATGTCGAACCCAACCACGAAGTCGGCGATTGACGCTGGCAATGACGAATGGAATCAGGCGGCCGACAGAGCCAAAGAGGCTGCCGCATGTGTCGGCGAAATGGCAACTCATGCGGTCTCCGCGGCCAGCACCACGGCCGGCCAGGCCGCTTGCGATGCTGGGCGAAAGGCCGACGATCTAACCGCTCGTGCTGGTGCCGGAATGCAGACCTTCGCAGATCGAATCGCCAAACAGGCTCCTCAGCAAGGAGCGTTCGGCAATGCCTCGCAAAGTGCTGCTCAAGCCTTGCAAGAGAGTGGTCAGTACCTGGAATCCGCCAAGCTCAGTGGAGTGGCCGAGGATTTCGCGAATCTGGTTCGCCAGAACCCGTTGCCTGCGATCTTGATCGCTGTCGGCTTGGGGTGGTTCATCGGACGCAAACTGTAAGGGTCACTCATGTCCACTGAACTCCAAGATCCATCCGCACCAACAACCGCCGCACTCGTCGGGGGAATTCTCGCTGATCTCCAGTCGCTCGTCGAACAACAGTTTCGAGTGACCCGTCTGGAGATTGAAGGGGAACTCCGACGCCGTGCATCGGCAGCGGCTGCCCTGGCCGTCGGTCTCGCACTCTGCCTGGTCGGCGGCATCGTGATCTCCATTGGACTGGTTTACCTGCTTCACACGCTGACAGCCAGAGTTTCCGTGGACTCTTCCGCAGTCCCTTTGTGGGGCTGTTTTGAAATCATCGGTATCGCCGTTCTTGCCATCGGGGGATTGATGGCAAACGCCGCCAAGGCAAGTTTGACGAAACCGAAGACCAACTGAAAAACAATGATGCTGGGAGCGGGCTTAAATGGACGAACTTGAACAACAAATTGAAGAAACCAAGCTCCAGCTTGAGGAAACGAAGCTGCAGCTTTCCGACAAACTTGGAACGCTCGAACAGCAGGTCTCTCAAACAGTCGAAACGGCCAGCACCGCGGTCACAGCCACCGTCGAAGCGGTGCAGGGCACCGTCGATTCGGTCACGGGGGCGGTTGAAGACGCCGTGCATGGCATGCACAACGCTTTCGACCTGCGACTTCAAATTGAAAAGCATCCGTTTCTCGTACTTGGTGGAGCGGTCGTCGTCGGCTATCTCGCTGCCGAGTATTTCAAGACGCCGTCTCGCAACAATCAACCACAATCACCAGCGGCAGATTTTGCGAATGGTGATCATCTCAGGTACGACAACCCTCAGCCTCAATCTTATGCGGCTCCACCGCAACAAACTCCGCAACCTGCTCCCCAAGCCCCGCCAGCCCCGTCTCCATTGGACAGCCTGAAAACGCTGGCCATGAGCACGTTAATGGGCTCGATGCAGGGAATTGCCATGCGAGCGATCCCGGAAATCGTCGGCCTCGTGATGGGCAACATTGTGGGACAGCAGGCACAACAACATCGTGAGCCACCCGAACAAGAGTCCCCTCGAGCGAGAATTTGGCCCGAGGAAACGCCACCGTTCGCTTCGTCACCACTGACAGAGCAACATCGATCCAGCAAGTTATCCTAACCAAGGAGTCCGTCATGAACTGGGATCAAATTCAAGGGAACTGGAAACAAGTGACCGGTAAGGTCAAAGAAAAATGGGGCAAGCTAACTGACGACGATCTGACGACCGTCGCTGGCAAGCGAGATCAATTGGCAGGAATCCTGCAAACTCGCTACGGGCTGGCCAAGGATCAAGCCGAGAAAGAACTCGACGATTTCATGAAAACATTGAGATCCTAAATCCTCACCGAAGTTGCTTCTCACTGAGCAATTGATCGATAACAACTGAGCAGGCCGCGTGACAAATCCATTGTCGCGTGGCCTTGTTGCTATTCCATCCGAGTTCATAAAGGCTGGGAACGCTTGTTCAAGCTGATCATTCATGCGTTGACAAGCGGCGCAATCAAAGGTGGAATTGCACAATCTGTATTTCCACCTCAATCGCGATCCAATATGGCTCCCAGATTCACCCCTGGCGCACGCCTCTCGATCTTGGAGTCTCGGTGATCATCGTCACTGCGATCGCGTCCGTGATCCTGGGCAACGTCGTCTGGTGGTGGGGCGTTGGTCTCGCGTTCGTGGTGCTTCACTTTTTCCTGTTCTGCAACATCGTTCGCATGGCTCGACCTTTGGAGTTGGTTTGGGCCGCGATCTTCACATCGCTGGCAGCAATGACTGTGACGATGAACACACCAAGCCCGCTGGCGACCTTTGGTCTGTCATTCCTGGTGACGCCGATCGTCGTTGCGCTCGAAATGCGAAAGTCCTCGTACCATGGAATCGCCTGGCAGACGATCAATCCCAATCTACCGAACTGGTGGAATGATTACATCGTGGTTTCACCGCCAGTCAGCACAGACTCTGTCGCGTCATAGCCAAAGCCCCATCAAAAGCAAAAGGGTCGCCCGAAAGCGACCCTTAGACTTCTGCGAAAAGCCGGATCAGTCTGGTCGCCGTGGCCGCTCGCCGCTCTCAGAACGACCGCCAGCCCCGCCCGGCCCATTGGGTCGACCTTCACCGGGACCGCCGGGGCCACCAGGTCCGCCCCCACGTCGTTGAGCCATGTCCTGCGCGAACTTCGCCAGTTCATCGTGACTCAATTTGCCATCCTTATCCGCGTCAAATTCCATCGCGTGTTCGATGAATCGCTCAGGATTGGGAGGCCCGCCCGGTCCCTCAGGTCCGCGTCCCCCGTCGGGACCGCGACCGCCTCGTTCGCCCGGGCCACCGCCATCGCGGCCCGCGCCTGTTCGACCTTGTTGCCCGCGAGCATCCGCGCCACGTCCGGAAGCGGGACCACGGCCCTCAGTCCCACGCCCGCGGTCTCCCGCACCAGCATCACGTTCGCCAGGGCCACGTTCACCAGGTCCGCCGGGAGCACGCTCCCCAGCAGGAGGACGCGGACGAATTTCGTCATCCGCCAGCTTGCCATCGTTGTTCGTATCCAGCTTCGCCAGTGACGCAGAGGCCCCCTTCAGTTCGTCGGCGGAAATCACCCCATCTCCGTCGGTATCCAGCACCGTGACAAAGGGGTTCGGGGGTGGTCGAAAATCGCCGCCGCGCCCGCCACCACGAGGCCCTTCTGGAGGTTGTGCCACGGCAATTGCGGTACCAGCGACCAGCATGCTAAACGTCCACGCGAATCTCTTCATTTTCGTCATCTCCTCAACGAGCGACTTGGATTCCACCTGTGATTCACAGGCAAAATCACCGACTAGTAAATCAAGCCTTATTCCACGATGCGGAAGGCATCATTCCGCTTAAACACCAACGTCCCACCGCGCCCAGCGTTCTCAAACTCGATATGACAATCCAATGACACGCCAACGGCAGCGTCCTCGGGGATCTGCAAATCGACAGTGACGACATTGCCCGTTCGTTCAACTCGAATAGCCTCATAAGGTCCGAACTGAACCCAATCAGGCTTCCCCATCGGCAGACCACCGAATCGAGCATTCGCAGGAACAAGTTGAATCTGAACGGTCTGCTTCTTCCCGCGTCCCGCCGTGACCGGCTTCACCGACGCAATCACCTTGTCCAGACGACTGTCGCCCGACGAGTTGTCTTGAATCGCTCCCTCGCCACCACGCCGCAATTCGTGGCTATTCGAAGGCTCAACGACACCGGCATAGCCGCCGATCACGTATGGGAAACGCCCCGGCGTGACGTGATAGTGGTAGCCGCGCACCTTGTCGTGATGGCCGTTACACACATCCAAAGCAGTCGCCCCCTTCAGATCCTTTGCCTTCACTCCCGCTTCTTCGTACGGCCCGTAAATCGGAAATCCGTCCCAGGCAAAGCCGATGATCGGAGAATGCTGCTTGCCATCGTCAGGAAACGGCGACTTCACGCAACTGGGATATTTGTGATAGTGGTAAACCCCATGTTGTTGAGGGTGCCCGCAACACGAATCCAGCCACACTTCAGAGTACCCCGCAACTGCGTTCATCCCTCCCGCTTCGAACGGATTGAAGAACACCACACCATTCAGCGCCATCCCGATCGGCCCCATCGGCACCCGCGTAATCTTGCCCGCCAGCTTTGGTTCCAGCGGCAGGCGAAAATGAAAATCCTGCACGCGAATCGAGTTTGGATTGCCGCTATTGGGGAATTTCGCCGTGGGGTGATTGGGATACCCTTGGCTATCAATGATCACAAATTGCGAATCATGACTGATCCGAACATTGTCGATGCCATCCTTATTCGAATCCTTGGCGTGATACGAAAATAGATCCACAAAGCTGTCGGCATCGCGATAATAATAGACGGATTTGTCACCCCGCTTGACGTACCATTTGCCGCCAATCGACTGCAGATCTGTCGGAATCTCTTCCGCTACCGTCACCAGGCCACCCTGCAAGCAGAGTAACCAAGCCAGCACCAGGCGCAGCCGAATTAAATTAGAAAGCATCAGGATTCCAGCACGATGTGAATCTTTCGACCGACAACCAAGCGACCTTTCGCTGGCAGGCATAAACACCAGCGAATCGGAAAGGTTTCGGCGAATTCAGCAATTTGCTTGGCTCTGTCGAGGCTTCATCCTCTATAGCCATTCTCGCCAAGAGATTGCTGCTGCACGATTGAGCGAGCGCTACAGATGCGCGCTCAGTTAACTGCGAATGCGCACTGCCGGTCATGGATGCAGGTGGCCTAACGCTAATTGCGACCGGATCGGTATGCTGTACCGATCATCCCCAGACATTGTTCAGAACGATTGTCATCCATGCTTCGATTTGCCGTCCAGAACCTTCTTAGCCGTCCCGTTCGTTCCCTGTTGGCGTTGCTCGGACTCACCGTCGCGATCATGGGAATGGTCGGGTTGTTTTCGATCGCCGTGGGCATCGACGATACGGTCAAGAGTTCCTTCGGCCGAATTCCCGGTCTCGCTGCGATGCAACCCGGGGCTCCCATCCCGTTGTTCTCGCGGATCCCCTCAAGTTGGGCCGACGAGATCGCCACAGTCAAAGGAGTCCGCATCGTTCGTCCTGAAGTGTGGGCTCGTGCTCAGCTTGTTGAAGGGAAACCGACCTTCAGCCCGCCGCGCCTGCTGTTCGGACTAGACATCGAACAAACCGTGGCGCTGAAGAAGGCCGTCTACCGCGATGACATCATCAAGGGCCGCTTCCTCTCTCTGGCCGATGTGGGAACCTTCAACTGCGTCGTCAGTCAGCAGATCGCCGACGCGTTTCATAAGCAGGTCGGCGATCCACTGCGAGTCGATACCTACAACCTGACGATCGTCGGCATCTATCGCTGCAATTCCTTGTTGCTGGATGTCGCCATCGTCCTTGATGAGGCCGCCGTCCGAAAGATCTCCAAAATGGAAGATCGATTCATCACATCAGTCTACTTCGAACCCGATGGGACCGTGGCCAATCCAGAATTGATCGAAGCGGTCCAAGCCAAATTTCGCGGTCGAAATGTCGGCCATTCCAAGGGACTAGACGCACTGACGAACGGTGGCCCGGTCGATCTGCTCAACGCCGCCGCCACACTGCTGCAGGGCACAGCCCCGGCGGAATCGCCGCCTGACCCTGCCGCCCCGCCGGAAGAAGCCTTGGAAATCCGCTCGGCCAGCGATTGGGGTGAAAAGGTCAAGGAACTAAGCAGCGATCTGGACATCTTCCTCTATTTGATGACGGGCATCGGCGTCGTCATCGCCTTACTCAGCATTCTGAATACGATGCTGATGAGCGTCGCCGAACGGATGATCGAGTTCGGCGTCCTGAAAGCAAACGGCTGGTCCGCCTGGGATATCCTGCGGCTGATCACTTGGGAAAGCGCGCTGCTCGGTATCTTTGGCGGAACCTGTGGTTGTCTGCTTGGCTGGGCAGTCGTCCAGTTTGCAAACTGGATGCTGCCGACAAAGCTGCATCTCTACGCCAGCCCGGGGTTGTTGCTCTTCAGCCTGGGCTTCAGCACGTTTTTAGGAGTGATCGGCGGGCTGTACCCAGCCTGGTGGGCTGTCAGAATGTCGCCCATGGAAGCCATCCGTCGCGGCTAACTTCAACCTAACGCTGGGTGCCACGGTTTTGGAGTCTTCGACAAGGCCGTGTCTTCGATCGTCTGTAGTCGACCCTACCGCCTGACCGCCCGTCCCCCCGGCCATTTCCACGCATGCCCCTGCTGATCACGCAATGCCTGATCAATTTTCAACTTCAATTTCTGACACTCCAGATCACCTTTGTTCTGCAGCAATGCCGCATCAATCTGCTGCTTGGCCTTCAACAAGTTTCCTTGTTCAAAGCAGGCGCACGCCCGTTCGTAGTGAGCTCGCGTCAAACTGGTCCGATTATGAGGACTCAAACTGTCGCGGAAATGAGCGGCGCGAGATTCCGTCTCAAACTGCAGCTTCTCACCTTCCAACATCGCTTCCGGTTCCGTGACGATTCGAGGCGTAATCAAAACGATCATCTCGTTGCGAGACACCTGTTCCGACTTGTTCCTGAACGCTCCACCCACCCAGGGAATCGACCCCAGCACAGGAACGCGATCAATCGCCTCACGGCACTCTTCTGAAATCAAACCGCCCAACACCACCGTCGTTCCATCCCGCACCATGACGTTCGTGGTGACTTCCGTCGTTTCCGCATTCGGCAGCCCCGTCTTCTCATTAATCTTGGCCCGGCTTCGCTCTGGATGAACTTCCAATCGAACCAGCCCATCTGGCGAAATGAACGGTCGGAAGACCAGCTTCGTCCCCGTATCCATGAACTGCACGTTCTCAATCGTCTGCGTCCCATTGAACGCCAACGTCTTGTAGCCGAGCCGTTGGCCAATGATCAGCTCTGCCTTCTGCTTGTTCAACACCCGCAACTGCGGTGCGGCCACGAGTGACGTATCCGCGATGGCCTCGAGTGACTTGATGAAGGCATGCGTGTCACCTTGAATGAACCCGTACTTCAAACCCGCAGAACTTGACAGAGACTCACCGGCGGGAGGGACCATGCTACCTGTCGCAGGGAACCCTTTCGCTCCATTCAACAGCGCGAAGTTGACACCGAACGCCATGGTATCCGACAGAGCCACGCTCAGGATCTTCGCCTCGATCATCACCTGTAACGGAGGAACGTCCAGTTCGATCAGGATCTTGTCGACCTCGGCAATGACCTCGGGAAAGTCCTGCACCAGCAAAGTGTCCCGCTGAGATAACCCATCACCGCCCGCATCGGTTGAAGTCGGGGCAATTCCTGATTGAGCCGGCGACGTAATCGCGTGCCGCCCGATCTCCGGCGTCAGGATCGGAGTGATCAGCTTCTGAATTTCGGACGCGTTGATGTAATGCAGTTGATAGATCTTGGTAATCAGCTTGCGATTCGCCTGCTTCATCGCCGTCGCTTCCGCTGCCGATTTCACATAAATAAAATCGCCTTCGCGTTCGTGAACGTAACCCTGCGATCGCAGAATCGCATCCAGGGCTTTGTCGACGTTGACATCCTGCAGGTTCAGTGAGACTCGTCCCTGCACATCGCGACTCGCCAGGATGTTGACGCCGGCCAGTTGACCGAGCATCTCCAGAACTTCCGTCAGATTCGCGTCCTGGACTTGAATTGAGAATCGTTCGTCAGCATCACCGGGTTCACCCTGCACAATCTTGATCGTTGGCTCGCGACCACCGACATTGCCGCCGCTTGATCCGGGACTTGAAGCTTCTGCAGCCACGGGCATCGGGCGGCGCGACTCGCTTTGAACCGGCGGGGCAGGGGGCGGCAGTTGCTCAGGCAAATTGAGCTGTGCCAGTCTCGAATCTTCGGCTTTCTTCAACATTGCCAACGCACGTTCGAGATCCGACACTTGTTTATCAGTTTGAGCCTGTGCCAACTGATCGAGACGGCGATGCAATCCCGCCAGTTGTTCCTCAATCCGTCGTGATGCCGCGTCGTTCGACGGTGTTTCATCGACAGCCCGAAACTCGATTTTCGGCTTGGCACTGATTTTTGGAGCGGCAGGTTGTGACTCGGCCGCTCCATAAAACGGGTCGTCATTGGGGACGGGAACCAACGCATTTCTTGCGGGAGGCGCAGAAGGAACCTCAGCCGTTTGTCTTGACGACAACTGATTCGGAATCGATAAGTAAATCGGCGGATTTCTTGGAATCGACGGCACGGGAAGTTCGACGCTCAACGGCGGAGTCGCTGACAAAGGCGGACCGGACTGAGCATTGCCGGTGGCCGAACCCGTCATCCCATTCGATCGGCTCGCAATCCGTACTGGAAGTCGATGCGAGTTTTCTGGGGGACTTTCCGTCGGTGTCGTCGCAGCAACATCACGATCTGTCGACGGTGTCTCGGCCACCCTCGAGCCATTCACCGCGCTGAAGCGAGCCCAGCGCGGATTGGCCTTCGACTTCAACTGCCGCTGACGGACTTGCGCTGCCACGAACACCAACAACGGCAACGAGATCGCCAGCAACAGCGATAGAAAGGCAACGCGAAATAAGGGAGCGTGTCGGTTCATAGGTCATCCGTGACCGGCAGTCGGCAGATCGAGGTGCGACCGGCCAAGCCATGTTATTCTCGCGGATCATCGCTATTGCGAGGATCCAGAACAGCCTTCAATTGCGATCGAGCAATCTTCAGCTCAATCGTTTCGTCGCCCATCGTCAGCAAAACTCGATGTGACTCCACCTGCGTGAGCAGATAGCTTTGACCATTTGATTGGATCTCGCGTCCAACTGAGATAAATTGACCGTTGATCATTGCTGCTCGTCGCGACCGACTGATCATTGTGCTGGTCAACTGCAACGGCCTCGTTCCCCGCGCAACGACCGCAACTTTCAATTCCTCTTTTGGAGTCAACTCCACCGTTGGAGTGGGCTCTTCGATAACAGGACGGATGTCTTCGGGCTTCGGGCTGACATCTTCAGCAAACAACACCGGCAATGGATCCCAGGACTCATTCGTCCCAAAGGGATCTCGTTCCAACTTGTTGACTTCCGCAGCCTGAAACAGGGGATCATTCGCGAGTGAATTTGCCAGGCTTGACCAAAACTGGTCAGAGCCGGCACCGGACGATTCTTTTTGTTCAGGAGTAACGGAAGGATCTTTTGCCGCAGCGGCAGCTTGGGACGTTGCCGCGGACGCGCGTTTCGGCGTCATCGCTTTCGCAAGCATCGGAATCCAAAAGCAACAACCGAGCAACAACAGTGCGGCCAGCAACACAGCCTTCTGGCGGTCTGCTTTCACGTCACGTTGCCATCGGTGCCACAGATCGATCATGAATGGACTCATCGAATCACCGCGGATCGGCAGAAACTGCCTGTTACGAGCGTGACCCACAAAGTCCGCGCCCTCGGAAAACTCAACGGCTTTAATCAGTTATCGGACACAAGCGCACGACGGCTGACGGTATTTTCGGCAACTTCGGTAGAATTTAACTGTCGTGAATAAACGCTAAAGTGGACAGTGGCTTGGATCTGTCGTTTCGACGTTTCGCCAGTACTATCATTCTTGCGTACCAACGCAATACCTCCGAAAGTCACGAGTCGCGGACGCGTTTCCAGTCCATTTAAGAATCCAGTGATCTCTCGAAACTCGCCGCGACAATTCAGCTGGAATGAATGCGTTGAGTACGACGCGAATTTGACGGTGGGCAACGGTTCCAGCCGATTGACAATCAAGCCCGACTGATGGGCCAGGCTGGCGACTTCGTGCAGAACCTGCGACTCATGCGACTCTTCCGGAAGGAATAATTTGACTTGAGCCAGTCTCTCGCGCTGGGCTTCCAACTCCGATTTCAATCGAGTTTGCTCTAACATCATCGCGGGCAGTTCACCCATCCTGGCCTGCGTCTGCGCCAGTTCGGCTTTGATGTCGCGTGCCGCGCTATGCCCGGGACAAATGACGCCCAAATAGTAGACGCCCGTCAGAACTGCCGTTCCGATGATCGCAATCAAGGTGTCGTGTCGCGCAAGGAGTTTCATCATTCGATCCCGTAGCCAATCTCGCCAAACCAATACGTATTCGATCTCACTGAAAATGCACTAGTTCCGAAGATCGCCATGATCACCAGAAGCCACAGGTTGATTTGTCCGCTGAGCCCCCAGCAGCGACCGGGTCCGCAATCGAATTGCGAACGAACGTTGCATTCTCTCGCTGACAGGCTGATGGTCGGTGAACAGCAGTTGAACACGTTCAAAGAGTCGCGTTTGATGAAGCTGTCGCAGAAATTCAGCGACTTGAAGATCGTCAGCCGCCGTACCGTGCAAGGAAATCATCAGCGCGCGGCGAGGTGTTTGTTTCACAAATCGCTGCAGATCCTGATGAAGAGGGTCAATGCTCGAATTGTCATCGGCGTTCGAATCGGCTGCCGCTGCCGCGCCTTCTTCGATTTCAGCGTGCATTTCGGTCAAGAGGACCTGCTCCGGCAAGGCACCGACGACTTCCGTCAACCACCGCGTCGGCGAAGCATGTAGTCGCAGCCCGTGTAACAACCGCGCCTGATCTTCCCCTTGCTGGAGCTCGACGCGCAGCTGATCGCCCAGATCGACTTGGGAAAGCATGGCCGCAACTTGAATTTGAGCCCGATCACGCCGTGCAACTAACTCACGCAGCGAGCGTTGTTGTTCGAACCAACCCAACGCCATCAGCGCCAGCACGGCCACAAATAATCCGCGCAGCCACGTGTCATTTTTCCGCGTGGTTTGAACGCAAACATAGTCGGCGGGTAGGAAATCAATGTCTTGCATGATAGTCAGCGTTCAACGTCGTCGTAGGGTGCGTGCAGTCTTCGGAACGCACCAGTTCCATCAGCCAAACCCACAATCAACTCAATCGTTTCAAAGCCAGCCCAAAAGGAGTCGCCCAACGTCCGCTCCGTTGCTGAATCGAATCCGACGAGGCGATCCCGGTCACGCCATCCAGCGGCGAAACATTGCGGCATGTCAGCCCGACACGTTCACCAAAGTACTCGGCCAACCAAGGTGCCGATTCACTTCCCGACATCACCAGTCCGTCCAGGACACGCCCGCGGAAAGTCACCTTCAAGTACCGCAGACACAGTTCAATCTCATCGATAATCGCTTCGAAGCAAGGCCGCAGCGAATCGATGATCGAACGGTGAACCTCGTTTTCCCCGTCCAACTGCCGGGCTCCGAAGACTTCCGACCGCATCTGGCTGCCGATCGTTCGGTCAATGCCCAGCGTCTGCGAAACCGCACTATCAAATTGGCGGCCCCCCATCGCGATCGACTTCAGGAACAGAATGCGTCGACCTTCGGCGAACATCACTGTCGAAGCGTTCTCACCGCAATAGAGGTAAGCCGTCCGCACGGTGTCGGCCGTCCGGTGCGTCCGCAGCAAACTTCGCAGGAACGCGCAAGGCTCGACATCAATTCCCACAGGAATTAATCCGGCATTCTCTAGCACTTTCAGACGGCGATGGATCACTTGCCGTGGACAGGCAAACATGATCACTTCCCGCTTCGCCGCGCTCTCCTGGCGGATCTCGCCAGCAAACAGATGTCGGACTTCAATTTCGTCCGCAGGCAGCGACAGTCGCTCGGACGCTTCCTGTAGGATCGCCTTCGCGGTCTCTTCCTTGGGAAGTTGAGGCAACCGGATGGTCTCAATCAACAATTCGTCCGCAGACAGACAGGAAACCACCGACCGCCCACGCAACCGATGATCGTTGACGAATGTTCGCAACGAATCAGCAATCACTCCGTCGGCAACTTCAGCCGCGGCGGAACTCAGATCGGGAAGGGGACACTGCACTGCTGTCCGCAAATCCACCGCTTCCTTCGAACCGGTCAATTGCACCAGGCTAGCCGATGTCCGATCGATGGACAGGCCGAGTGGCGCGAGTCTATTGCGTGTGAATGTCAGCATGATGGGGTTTCGAGCATCGATTCGGGATGGCGGACCGTTGTTTACACCAACAGTCCCACTCCGATTCCGGGGCTGCCAACTGGCCACAAAAGAACCATCCCTCGTTCTCCTCCGACCACAGACCCGTTCCTCGAAGCAAGCCAGTTAAAATGTTGGTCACAGATTGGTGACAGGTATTGAGTTTGAGCCTCCGCCTCCGAACTCGTCGCGAGTCAGTATCGATCCAACCAATAAGTCCGATTGGAACGATAAAAATGTCCAACGCGGTGCCACGGCGACTTGCGAAATCTCACTCGTTTAACCGCGTGGGCACCGCCCCGCGCGAGATGGCGGACAAGTACATGAAGAACTCGCTGGCCGATCGGAGATTTTCACCTTTCTTTCCTTCACGCGTGGAGCGATACCCACACGGTGAAAACGAAGATTGGCGTTGGTGTTACTGGATGCCGCCCGGTCGACCGTGACCTGTGGATTTGGCAGGCGTGCGTTCGCGTCGGAATCACCCGGAAGAACGCTCGTCAGTAAAAGAAAAAGCGCGGCAAGGTCCCCTCGAAGCTCCCAGCTCCTCCTTGCCGCGCTCGAACCCTCGAATCCTTGCGGAGTCGAGTGCTGTACGGTGTGTGCATCAAATTGTGTCGCACTCGCTAGCGATCACTGTTGTGCGTTGCGTGCGTTGCGTTTGCGATTTGCTTTGAACACCCGAAAGATAGGTCGAGTTCCGCGGCTGTCAAATCGGTTCTTGCCTGAACTGACCAACCGTTTCGAATTCGTTAATTTCGATCGAGAACTGAGTAGCGGACTGAATTGCGAGAGGGTGGATTCCTCAAGTATCCTGTGCGCCTGTCTGGTTCGAGTTCCACCTTCGAAAGCTGCTCTCCGCATGAAGCTCATTGAAAAACTGCTGGTCGCCAACCGCAGCGAAATCGCCATTCGAGTTTTCCGCAGCGCTCATGAACTGGATATCCGAACGGTCGCGATCTACACGCATGAAGATCGCTATGCGCTGCATCGCTTCAAAGCGGACGAGGCCTATCAGATCGGCAGTTCGGGTGAGCCGATTCGGGCCTATCTCGATATTCCTGCCATTATCCGGATCGCCAAGACCGCCGGCGTCGATGCCATTCATCCCGGATACGGATTCCTCTCTGAGAATCCCGAATTGGCCAAGGCCTGCGACGCAGCAGGTATTCAGTTCGTCGGCCCGACATCGAAGATCTTGGAACAATTGGGAGATAAGATCACCGCTCGCGAAATTGCCAAGGCTGCAGGAGTCCCCGTTCTCGGCGGAAGTTCGCAGCCGATCGCCAGCGTAGCCGATGGCGAAAGCCTTGCAAAAACCTTGGGCTATCCCGTCATTCTCAAAGCCGCCAAGGGGGGCGGCGGACGCGGCATGCGCGTCGTTCACAAAGCAGAAGATCTGGCGAGCCTATTCGAATCGGCCCAGCGCGAATCTTTATCCGCGTTCGGCTCACCCGATATTTTCGTCGAAAAGTTCATCCCTCGACCTCGACACATCGAAGTCCAATTGCTCGGCGACAAGCACGGGAATCTGGTCCACCTGTTCGAACGCGACTGCTCCGTACAGCGACGACATCAAAAAGTGGTAGAGATCGCGCCGGCACCGTTTCTCGCAACCGAAATTCGCGACGCCATCTGTGAATCGGCCCTGAAAATCGGCCGGGCTGTCGGCTATCAGAACGCCGGGACCGTCGAATTCCTGTTTGACACCGATCACAACAACTTCTACTTCATTGAAGTGAACCCGCGTATTCAGGTCGAACACACCGTGACCGAAGAAGTCACGGGTGTCGATATCGTCAAATCGCAGATCCTCGTCGCGCAGGGGACGCCACTCTCTGATCCCGAGATCGGCTTGGCATCTCAAGCGGATATCAAGACGACTGGATTCGCAATTCAGTGCCGTGTCACGACCGAAGACCCGACCAACAACTTCATGCCCGACTATGGCCGAGTGTCGCACTATCGATCCGCCAGTGGGATGGGTATTCGCCTGGATGCCGGCAGCGCATTCTCGGGGGCTGTGGTCAATCCGTTCTATGACTCACTGCTGGTCAAGGTTTCCGCCCGCGGCCGACGCTTTCAGGATGCAGCCGCCCGCATGGAACGGTGCTTGCAGGAATTCCGGATCCGCGGCGTGAAGACCAACATCCCCTTCCTGATCAAGGTGATGACGCACCCGAAGTTCATCAAGGGTGAGATCACCACGCGCTTCATCGATGAGACGCCGGAACTCTTCCAGTTCGCGCCCCGCAAGGATCGCGCGACCAAGGTTTTGACCTACCTGGCAGACACGATTCTGAACACGGGCAAGACCTTCACCGCCACTGCAGCGAAGGTCACCCGCGCTCCCGCACCTCTGCCTACGTTGGACCTGAAGGCACCGATCCCATCAGGGACCAGGACCAAGTTCCTGGAGTTGGGCCCGAAAAAGTTTGCCGACTGGGTGCTTGAGCAAAAGCCGCTCATGATCACTGACACAACCATGCGCGACGCGCATCAGTCGCTACTGGCCACCCGCTTCCGGACTCACGATCTGCTGCAGATCGCCGATGCCTATGCGCGACTCTGTCCCCAGTTCTTCTCGTTGGAGATGTGGGGCGGAGCGACATTCGACACGTCGATGCGATTCAACAAGGAATGTCCTTGGGATCGGTTGTCCCAGTTACGCGAACGCGTTCCAAATATCCTGTTCCAGATGCTGCTGCGAGCGTCGAACGCGGTCGGCTATACCAACTATCCCGACAACATCGTCGTCGAGTTCGTGAAGGAAGCCGCTCAGGCCGGCATGGACGTTTTCCGAGTGTTCGATTCCCTGAACTGGGTTCCGAACATGAAAGTCGCGATGGACGCGGTCATCGATACCGGCATGATTTGTGAAGCAGCCATTTGCTACTCTGGCGATATCCTGAACCCGGCGCGACCCAAGTACGACTTGAAGTACTACGTCAATCTGGCCAAGGAACTGGAGAAGATGGGAGCACACATGCTCGCCATCAAGGATATGGCCGGCCTGTGCAAACCTGCTGCGGCGGCGAAACTCGTCAAGACGCTGAAGGAAGAGATCGGGATTCCGATCCACTTCCATACGCACGACACGGCGGGCATTCAAGCAGCGTCAATCCTGATGGCCAGCGAAGAAGGCCTCGATGTCGCCGATGCGGCTCTTGCCCCGATGTCGGGCGGAACGTCACAGCCGAACTTGAATGCGATTGCCGAAGCGTTGCGATTCTCAGATCGTAACACCGGCTTGAAAACCGAGCACCTGGATTCGCTCGCCCGTTACTGGGAAGTCGTGCGGCAGTATTACCTGCCGTTCGAAACCGTCATGCTGCCAGCCACGGCAGACTTGTATCAGCACGAGATGCCTGGCGGTCAGTACACGAACCTGTACCAACAGGCAAAGGCACTGGGACTCTCTGACCGCTGGCCTGATATCTGCCGCCTCTATGCCGAGGTGAATCAACTGTTTGGTGACATCGTGAAAGTCACCCCCAGTTCGAAAAGTGTCGGCGATATGGCCCTCTTCATGGTCGCCAACGATCTGACCTCGGCGGACATCCTCGACGAGAACAAAGATCTCTCTTTCCCTGAATCGGTCATCGATTTGATCAGCGGCAAGATGGGGCAGCCTCCCGGAGGTTTTCCGGCTCAAGTCCAAAGCCGCATCCTGCGGGGCAAGCCCGTCGTCACTGGTCGTCCCGGTGCGAGCCTGCCAGCCGCCGACTTCAAGGCCGCGGGCGACAAGGTTCGGGCCATCCTGAAACGTGAACCGTCGAACCGCGACATTGTGACTTGGTTGCTGTACCCGAAGGTCTTCGAAGAATTCAACGCACACCTCGACAAGTACTCCGACACCAGCGGCCTGCCGACGCCCGTATTCTTCTATGGCCAATCGCCGGCTGAGGAAATCGCGGTCGATATCGAACCCGGCAAGCGGCTGATTGTTCGCTTCCTGACGATCGGAGATCCACACGCGGACGGTCAACGGACGGTCTTCTTCGAACTCAACGGCCAGCCGCGCGATGTCACCGTCGTCGACAAGTCGCTGGAGCCCGAAGCAAGTTCCAGCATCAAAGCGGATTCCACAAATCCGAAGCACATTGGCGCCAGCATGCCCGGCATGGTGGTCACTGTCGCAGTCCAGGCCGGCGACAGCGTCAAGAAGGGACAGAAGCTGTTCACGCTGGAAGCCATGAAGATGGAAACCAATCTGACTGCCGAACGCGACGGCAAGATCAGCCAGATCCTCGTGAAGCGCGGAACACAGGTCGCCGCCGGCGATTTGCTGCTGACGTACGAATGAGAAGTGTTTTCAAAACACGAATAGCCCCGATGCGATGCGTCGGGGCTATTTTTTTGGACTGCAGTATGTATGGACCTTGGCTTCGTCCACTCTTCCGTCATTCCCGCGGAGGCGGGAATCCAGCGAGCCCTAAAACGATGCCGATGCAGCAGCGACCAGCCTGGAGCATTGCGCACTATTGAGTCGAAGTCGTACAGCGCACAGGAATGACATTCATGACCGCCGTTTGCTCCGCCTCGGTCAGCAAGCCTTTGAGACGCGATGCGAATTGTGGCGAGACGTACCATCGACCCAGGATTTCGAATAGCTCTTCCAGCCGTTTGGGATCAACCCCCATCTCAATCTTCTGCTCAACAGACTCGGACGGCTCTAAATCGAGGAACTGGCTGACGAGTAGGAAGTCTCCGTCATTGGGTAGCTCCAGGTACAGCAATCGCAGCTCCCGCGACAAGTAGGAGTCAACTGGCACCGCCAGGTCGACGGGGCCGCCGCGCATGTGATTCACAAAGACATCGGGACTTCGCTCGACGAGTTGCGATGCCGATTCGCAGACGGCGTAAATCACACTCTCGTCAACCAAATCCGCCGTGTAAGTCTCACGGGCAATATGGCGATGCCAGGTCGTGGCCAGCAGATCGAGCTGAATCTGGGCCGGAACCTCCCGTAAAAACGGGATTTCGCCCAGATATCCATACGCCTCGCCAACGTCATTGGCCGAACGGCGGTGAAGCGACAAACGTTCAAACGTCTCTCGGAACGCCACACGAAAAGCGACGTAGCTGAGAAGCGACTGGGGCAGTGTTGTGTCACAGATCTTGAGCATATTTTCATGCTGATGGCCCCAGGGACCAGACACAAGTCCAGTTTTCCGGGATTTGAGTTTTGGACCGACAATCCATGACCTACAAGCCAACAGATCTGCCCGGATTGCCAGATCGATTCGATCGACAAAGCCGCTCACCCGACCTGAGGCTCTCCAACTGAA
The DNA here is from genome assembly GCA_028291515.1 of Schlesneria sp. Classification (GTDB taxonomy): domain Bacteria; phylum Planctomycetota; class Planctomycetia; order Planctomycetales; family Planctomycetaceae; genus Schlesneria. The sequence goes on along the minus strand of JAQGHU010000022.1, from coordinate 46,987 downwards.
GTTCAAACTGAACAGTCTCAATCTTGCGGTTGATTCAGAGTTCAAACCGTTTTCGATCTAGGCTTTCAGCACTTGAATAGCCATGATACAAGTCCCAGCCTGTCATGGATGTTCTGACAATCACGTCGCATTTCGGATCGATGTCAAAGGTTTTCGCCATGGAACTCGGTGATCGTGTGGTGCTGGTAACCGGCGGCGCGAACGGAATCGGTCGAGCCATCTGTTGCCGAATCGCACAAGAGCATCCACGTGGAATCGTCATCGCCGATCGAGATCTGGATGCGGCTCGGGAAGTCGCGGCAGAGATTGGCGGCATCGCCATCGCCTGCGATGTCTCGTGCGAAGAAGATGTCAAAGCGGTTGTTGAACGGACGCATCAGGAGTACGGCCGGATCGACGCCGTCATCTCCAACGCTGGCGTGACGACCAAGGGAGGCTTTGAAACACCGGACGCCGACTGGGATCGGCTGTGGCGAGTCAATGTCCTGGCTCATGTCTATTTGTCCCGCGCCGCGGTCCCGAAGATGGTCGAACAGGGTGGTGGGGCGTTTGTCGTGACAGCGTCCGCGGCCGGCCTGCTCACCGAGATCGGATCTGCCGCTTATTCGGTCACCAAGCACGGTGCGGTCGCGTTCGCCGAATGGCTTTCAGTACATTATCGCAATCAAGGCCTGAAAGTCGCCTGCCTCTGTCCCGCAGGCGTTGCCACGAACTTCCTCGACCTCGACGATCCCATTCATCAGTTTCTGCATCTGAGTTCTGTGACGCCCGAGCACGTTGCCGATTGTGTGATCGAGGCCTTGCGACAAGAGACATTTCTTGTGCTGCCGCATCCCGAAGTCGGCGAGTTCTTTGAATTCAAGACCAAAGACTACGACCGTTGGCTGCATAACTTTGCACACGTCAACACTCGGCTGAATCGCCGTAACGACCGAGCTGCCGCCAAGACCCAGACGAGCGCAGAATAACTGCGCTATTGGCGCGTCGCGAATCGTAGCTTCGCCGAAGTCGATCTTGGATTCGAGCGCTGCTCCTCGGCACTGGGACGCATGACTTCCTCGGAAATCGAGGCATAGATTCCATCCCGAAGACCGGTTTTGAAGGCCTGCTTCACACGTCGATCTTCGCCCGAATGAAACGTCAGCATCGCGACTCGGCCACCGGCGCGAAGACACGTTGGGATCTGATTGAGCAGGGCATCAAGAGCACCGAATTCGTCATTGACTGCAATTCGAAGTGCCTGAAAAACACGGCGGATTGTGATGGCAATCTGATCCGGTGAACAATTCGTCTTATCCAAGGCAGAGCGAATCACATCCACGAGAGCCGACGTCGATTGGATCGCCTGATACTTCTGCGACTGCACGATCGCCTTGGCAAGTCGCCCGGCATACGGCTCGTCGGCGTTTTCGGTCAGCAAGGCAGACAACTTGGCCTCGTCAATCTTCGACAGCAGCGTCGCCGCCGATTGGCCGTGCTGAGGATTCATTCTCATATCGAGTGGCGCATCGGACTTGAAGGTAAACCCTCGCGCGGGATCGTCCAATTGCATGGATGAAACCCCCAGATCGGCGAGAATGGCATCCACACCGTCGGGAAACACCTCGGCAACGGCTCGCGCCAGACCCGCAAAGTTCGAACGCCGAACGGTCAAGCATAGCGGCAAAGTGCCTTGCTCCAGCAACCGCTGCTCAGTCTTGGGCAGTTCGATCGGATCGACGTCCAATCCCAGCAATCTGCCTGTGGGTCGAATCATCGACAGGATCTGAGCGGCGTGCCCTCCGTATCCCAGCGTACAATCGACAACCAAATCGCCTGCCTTTGGAGCCAGAACCGTCATGATCTCTGCAACCATGATCGGACGATGAGATCCGGCGGGCGTCTTGCCGCCGGCAAGGATCTTGGTCACATCGTCGGCATATCGGTCCGGCTGGTGCTCCTTATACTTCTCGCCGAATGAACGAGGATGCGTCCCGCGGTAGCGCGGACGGCGTGGCGGACGGTCTGGAGTGGGATCAGGATCGGTCATCGTGGTGTGCAGCAAATCTCGAACGGGAATGGGTGTCGGTCAGATTGTACGGCGACAGGCAGGCACCAGTCACTCACGAAGCACCGCATTCCAAACCCAAAGAAACGAAATCACGCTTAGACGGAAAGCCGCGCATCTGCCGCGACGTTGCGTCTAAGCGTGAATCTGCAATCACGTCCGCGAACGCGATCCGGAAGCCGCGTCAGTAGCCGCGACCTGCATTAGCATCGTCCTGCAAGCCCTGCTGTTGCAGCTTGTATCGCTCCATAGCACGAATCTGGTTTGCCAGTTTCTGCTCTGGTCCCGTGGGGAAGTACTGTACATCGTCGTCGAGGTAGTACGCCGACGGCAGTGTCTGGCCACTGATCGTGGTTTGCCAGCAGCCAGTCGAGAAGGCTGACAGCACCAAACAACCTGTCAGCATCAGGCCTCGCCCAAACCGGTTCGCATTCCGCTTCATGACTGCATCCTTGCCCGACGAACAATCCAATGGCACGAAAACCATCCAACTACAGAATCGGCCGGTGCAATCGGAAACTTTGGTCAAATCGTTAGACTTGGAAAAGATTACCACCTCGGTCACCAGAAAAGACGTTGCCCCGAATCAGCAAGCCAGAAACGCCTCAAGTCGCATCTCCATACAATAAATGAAGTTACGACTGACATAAAACGACAGCAGCCAGCCCGCTTGAAGGGGACTGGCTGACTGTCTCTTGCTATAACTGCTTTTTAAATCAGGCTTTAAAGACTCTCTGGAGTTCTTCCAAGGAGGTTTTCCCCTCGGCCACCAGGCGCAGTCCGTCTTTATGAAATGTCAGGCAGCCCTCAGACCGAGCGGCGACCTTAATCTGGTCGGCCGTTCCACCTGACGCGATCAGTTTCCGGAGGCTGTCTGAGACGACAATGGTCTCCAGCATCGCGACCCGACCGAAGTAGCCGATCCCGTCGCATTTTTCGCACGGAGGGTCTTCCTCGCCCGTCTTCTCGTCGACCATCGGCTCACCCTTGCGGTAGAGCACTTTTGTCTCGGGAGGCAGGCCAACCTTTTCCAGCAGCTTCGGATTCGGCCGGAACGCTTCCCGACAACTGGTGCATAAGATTCGAATCAGCTTCGTACCATAAGCGGCATCAATCACGGTACTGGCGAGTTCTCGGTTCCCCGACCACTCTGCCAACTGCCAGATTCCGTTCGCGGCATCCTTCGCCGACATCTCGGACATGATGGTGATTCGATCGGCGACGTTCATCAGTTGCTTGGTCGTGTCAGCATCACGAATCGGCTTGACCAGGACGACGTCAGCTTCTTCACGCATCATCCGCCCGATGCTGGATTCGATATCGTCCCCTTCGTTCACCTCGAAAAGTTTGATGTTGATCAGTTCGCGACTGCCAGGATCGGCGATCGAATAGATCGAGTACAAATAGACATCGATCCCACGAATGAGGGCATACAACGTTGTCGTGACTCCCGATCCCGCCGGACCGCAAACGACAATGATCCCGTGACGATTTGATGTTAACTGACGAATCATCGCTCGGCTGGCATCAGTGAATCCAAGCTCTTGCGGCGTGTCGAGCTTATGCTTCATGTTGCGGATACGGACGGTGAGTCGCTCGGTTCCATCCGCCTGCGGTGCGATATCCGTCGTCAGTTCGTACTTGATCTCGTTAAATTCGGCCTTCACCCCACCGACTTGATGTTTGCCTTTCAGCTTCGCATCCAGGCCCGAGAGGATTTTCAGCATTTGAATGATCGCCACGGCCTGCTGCTTCGGCATCCGGCCGCCGGCAAAAGGCATTCCGTCGACTGACAGCGCGGTTTGAGCCTTCTCGCCTTTGATCTCCAGTCGGACCATTTCGGCCCGGCGTTCCAAAGCATCCGTGATCATCTCGCGGGTGGGTAACAACGCCGCCTGCACGAGACGTGCGTTCGCCGCCAGGTCCGCCGATCGGCCGTTCAGCGCACCTTGAAAATTGACGAGATCGATCTCTTCTTCGTCATCCTCATCTTCATCATCGTCATCATTGTCTCGAGATTTACCGAAGCCGAAGATCATGCTCGCCTCTCCCGTCACAATATCAATCAGTGGAATGGATCAGACCCGCTCGTCGGCTCGCTTACAGGAGGCCGTATGCGATCAGGGTCTTCTTGAGTCGCGCTTCTTCAGCCTCGGTCAGCGGCGTCATGGGCAACCGCAGTTCGCCGGTATCGCGTCCCAGCATCTTCATCGCTGCCTTGACGGGGATCGGATTGGTCGCGATTCCCAACATGTCCCGGCACAGACCGAACAGCTTGAAATGCCACTTTTGAGCTTCGACGACGTTGCCAGCCTTCCACGCTTTCAGCAGTTGCACCATGTCGCCCGGGACGATGTTTCCCACGACCGAAACAATCCCGCTGCCACCCATCGCCAGGAGCGGCAACGTGAGACTGTCGTCGCCCGACAGCACCGTGAGATTGGTATTGGCCAACGTGTGCGAAGCCTGATCCATCGAGCCGGTCGCTTCTTTAATCGCGACCACGGTCGGAATCTCGGCGATTCTGGCAACGACTTCAGGCTCCATGTTCTTGGCGGTGCGCCCGGGGATGTTGTAGAGGATGATGGGGATATCAACGGCTTCCGCGATGGCTCGGTAGTGCTGATAAAAGCCTTCGCCGGTTGGCTTGTTGTAGTAGGGGGCGACCATCATCGCGCCGTCGGCACCACAAGACTTGGCGAACTTCGTCGTCTCGATCGCCTCTTGAGTGCTGTTGGATCCCGTACCGGCCATCACCTTGATGCGGCCAGCGGCGTGCTCACAGGTGATCGCGATGACTCGGTTGTGCTCTTCGTGAGTCAACGTCGGGCTCTCGCCAGTCGTCCCCACGGGGCACAAGCCATTCGTTCCTTGTGCGATATGCCAGTCCACAGACTTTCGCAGTGCCGCTTCGTCAACCTTGCCGTCCTTAAACGGAGTGACAATTGCGACGGTCAATCCTGCGAATTGTTCGCCCTTGCGTGCCATTCTGATTCTGCTTTCAACGTGTCTAGTGGTGTCGCGCGAGCCTCGTTTGAGTTGCGCCGTCTTCTCATTAGTTATTTTTGCGGTCTATTTCGCCAGTCAAACCCCGACATCTCTGCCAGAGCCAACATCAACGCATGGGTCCCATTCCGGCCCCAGCCCTTGGCCTTCACGGACAGATAAAGCTGTTCACCCAACGCCAATCCGGGGAGTGACAAGCCCATCCGTTTCGCTTCGGCCAGGGCAATCCCCATATCCTTGATGAAATGTTCGACGAAGAACCCTGGATCGAAGTTGTTGTTCATCACCCGCGGACCGAGATTGCTGAGCGACCAGCTTCCGGCTGCTCCAGGTCCCACCGACTGCAGCATCGTCGGCAAATCGAGCCCCGCCTTGTACCCGTACAACAGGGACTCGCAGACGCCGATTATGTTGGTCGCGATCAGGATCTGATTTGCCATTTTGGTGTGTTGACCAGCGCCAGCCCCACCTTGATATACGATCGTTTTCCCCATGGCCGAGAAGAGCGGTTGCAGCGATTCGACCACGTCCTTGTCGCCACCAATCATGATCGACAGGGCGGCATTCTTAGCGCCGATGTCACCGCCGGAGACTGGTGCGTCAACACTGGCGACACCTTTCGATTTCGCGGCGTTGTAGATCTCGACGGCCAGCGATGGTTCGCTGGTGGTCATGTCGACCAGGACATTGCCGGCCTTCGAGCCTGCGAGCGCCCCGTTGGTCCCAAGCATCACTTCGCGGACATCGCTTGGAAAACCGACGATGGAGAAGATCACGTCTGATTGTTCGGCGACGGCCTTGGGAGACTCGGCCCACTTCGCGCCGCGAGCGACCAGCGGTTCAGCCTTCGCTTTGGACCGAGTGTAGACAGTCGCGGAGTACCCGGCGGTCATCAAGTGGCCCACCATGCTGGACCCCATCACGCCAGTACCGATCCAGCCCACCCGAGTCTGACCGGGTGCAATTTCCAATCCTGCCATTTATGCCAATCCTGCTTTAACACCTTTACCAACAATACTTAACGACCACTGTCGTCAATCGTAATGTGGTATTGTTGCCGAGGGTGACGGAAAACTCCTGACGGATAAGCCAGTATATCGTCGCGACTGACGACAGTCACGTTTGCCAAGTCATCGAGCCAGCGGCTGGAAAATCGCTACTTCTTCGACCAATGACCCTTCACTTTCACACCGTCTTTCCGCGTGTAGCCGCGGACCCATTTGTAGTTTGCACCAGGCCGAGTCGCCTCGTCCGGGCCATCGTCTTCGACAGGTGCGTCGGGTGAAGTCGGTTCCGTCGATCTGGCAGTCTCGCCCGCGGGCCGGGTGGGCCTGACAAAGGGCGGGGGCGGCACGGACATTCGCCCGGCCACAAACCCAATAATGAGGCCAATCACGAGTAGCCCACCGCCGATGGCCAGCAAGAGGGGAAGGCCGGGCAACGCCAAAGGAGCCGCGGCCGCCGCAGTCGGCGATCGGTTTCCCTTGAGCTTCGCCAGGCATTCCTCGCACGCGAGCGGATCAAGCTGCGTCACGGACAAGACGACTTCACGCCCGCAATCGGGGCATTTCCACAACCGTTTTCCCGCAGGCACATCGACCATTGACCTGTCTCCTGCTATCGAAACTGGTTGGGAGTCCTTGCCCGATGTTGTTCAGAGAAGGCAGAGAAGAATTGGAAACACAGAGGCACAGAGGAAACAGAGAAAGAAAAGCTTTCAGGAAGCGGATTCTTTGCTGTCGTCCTCTGTTATCTCTGTGCCTCTGTGTTTCTGCCCTCTTCTCAACTGATTTCTCTTTGCCCCAATCTCTTGGCGAGATTGGCTCCGGCACTACGTCAGCGAATGCACTACCAAACCGGACAGAAGCTTCGGGTAGAAGTAAGTACTCTTCGGCGGCATGGTTTCTCGACCGGCGGCGATCTCACGGACGTGTTCGATCGTGGCGGGTGCCACCAGACAGCCCAGTTGATGCGTTTTGGCATTCAGGGCCGTTGTGGTTTCGTCCAGCCGATGCACGTACTGGAACTTCGGTTCGCCGCCGAACTGCTTGAAAATCAGCTCGTCGAGCAGCAGCTTGTGCAGCAGGCTGACACCCAATGACTGCCAGGCGGCGCTGTGTTCGGAAGCGAGCTTGGCCATCGGACTGGCATCGGTGACGCGAGCCAGAATCCAGGTGTTGTCCGAGGCGGTGCCGAAACCAAAGACACTCTGGCCGCCATCGGCTTCGATCATGTCCCAGGTTTCTTGAGCCGCTTTGTCGCCAGTTCCGATGACTTCGACTTCACAATGCTGCGACAGACACTTCTGCAATTCGGCCGTGGTGATGTTTGGCAGACCTGAGACCAGGCGGTGCGTGGGAAGGATCTGCAGTCCCGCGTCCTGCATTCCGACGAACATCATCAGGACGAAGTTCGGTGCGGCCGTGTCATCGGTCAGCTTGCCCGCCGCCTGCAATTCTCGACGATAGTTCAAGGCCGTTTCATAACGGTGATGACCGTCGGCGATGAAGACCGGCTTGTCTCGCAGACCGGACTTCACCTGATTGATCACATTGTGATCGGTGACAACCCAGACTTTGTGGATCACGCCGAGGTGATCGGTGGCAACATTCGGAGTCAGCTTGAGGCAGGCATCGTCCAATTTCTGCTGAACCGAGGCATTTTCGTCGGGATACAGACCGAAGATCGGCGACAGATTGGCGTTCGTCGCCTTGATCAGCTTCAGTCGATCGGCTTTGGGGCCGGATAGAGTCTGCTCGTGCGGGAAGACGTTGCCGGTGCCGAATTCTTCGAGGCGGACTCGGCCCAGTACACCACTGCGGACGTACTTCTTCCCTTCCCACTCGAATTCCTGGGAGTAGACGTACAGGGCGTCTTCATGCTCCTGGCGCAGGATGCCGTCCAGTCGCCAATGCTTCCAGAAGTTGGCAGCACGCTCGTACTTGGTTTCAGGCGTATCGCCGGGCTCTTCCCGGTTCAGTTCGAGCCGAATGAAGTTGCAGGGATGCTTCTTAAAGAGATCATCCTGCTGCTTTTCGTCGATCACGTCATACGGAGGGGTAATGACATCCGACAGATCCCCAACTTGAGCGACATCGTAACGCCAGCCACGAAACGGACAGACTTCCACCATTTTCGTCATACTTTCTGCGGTCGAATGAAACGGACGCGGCGAACCTATGGCCACGCGCGGCCATAGAATGAAGTCTGGCGGGCGTGGGATCAAGGATGGATGTCAGTTCGGGAGCTAAATCGCTGTAAGTTGTTGTTCTGCATGACGCATCAAATTTGTCGGTTGGATTGGTTGGAGGGTGGCTGAGGGCCAAGGGGGGCCAAGGGACAGGCACCGCATGACACAACTGACGCCGAGCGTGAAAGAGGGGACATTGCAAATTGCGAATTGCAAAATGCAAATTTTCAATTGGAAGAGGGGAGATGAACGCCTCCACTCGGATGCATGACACAACCTTCTCTCCGTGTTTTCACTGATAGCGCATGACACAACCGACTGAACCTCGTCGTGGGTGATCCCTTCGACGGAACTCCTCTGGTAGGAAGACGCTGCCGCCGAGCCGTGATTGAGGATGGACTCGGCACGTTGATCGCGGCTCAGCAGGAGCTTCGCCCTCCCAAATTTGGGCGAAGGATGTTGTGTGGATGTTGCATGACACAACTGACACAACCTTCTGATCGGTCTTCCCTGACAGCGCATGACACAACCGGGAGATTTTTGTGGCCAAGGTCGCCAAGACCTGGGGCGTAAGTCGTTGGACGTTGTTCGCACATCGACTTCGCCCACTCTCTTGGCGAGATTAGCTACAGGGAATCGAGACAGCGCATGACACAACCGCGGCCGCATGACACAACTCCTCTGACGTTCCGATGGCGGCGATCCCTTCGTCGTCTCGAAGCTTACGAAATGGCAGAGTTTGTCAGTCCATGGCAGGGTTTTGCGGGGGTGCCCGATTTTGGCAGTGAGACGTTGAGCCAGAATCTGAGAATGACGGTGTCGAGCCTGGCGCATTGATCAGTCTCCAACAAAAAACGGCCACACGTGTTGGCCGGAATTCGCGGTCAACAGGTGTGGCCGTTGGTTACGGTCCACGGGATATCGGGTATCTCTGCCTGATGCGTTATGCCATTACTTGGTGCGCGAAGCTAGATGAATTTGCCGCGATTTTGACTGTTTGTAGAGGAAATCTCCGAAGCCCCCGCGGTGCCGGCCGCACAAGTCGCTCGGTTCTATTCCTGTCGACTGACAAATTTTGACACCCCAGGACAATTTGTGACAATGGAGGACAAAACGACCCTGTTTTTGGCAGTTTTCCTCAAAAAAGTGCGAGATTTGTGACAGATCGCGATCTTGAACGATGAGTTCGACGCGCTGAAGCTATGAGCGTGATCTGCCAGTGCTACAAGTGTCGACGCGTGGCCGCTGGAACGTACGCGAAACCCCGGCGCCAGACGCACTATCGAGAACTGCAGCGCGAAGAATCCCAGGTCTCGCGAAGACGTTCTAACCTGAGGGCGGAGCAGTGTCAGCCGTGGAAGAAGGTGTGCATGGGGTGAACCGAAGTTGAATCTATTGTGTCTTCCATTGCATGGACGGCGACCCGCGTCTTGGAAGACGACGCCAGCAGTCAAGGCTGGGCTTGCTGCCGAGCAGTGGACGCTGGCTGATTTGCTGACCGCTGCGATGTGATTGAGATCGAAACAGGCAAGCCCCAGCGATATGCTGGGGCTTGTTTCGTTTATGTCTCTGTCACGGAGTCGCCAGATCATGTCACCGAAATTGAAGCGGTCCATCACTTGGCTCTGTTGCGGTGTCGGATTCGCCGCCACCTTATTGACTAGGGGGCCTGGAAGAGTTGAGGCTCGTCCTCTATATCAAAAGGTCTGGAGGGAGGTGTATCCAGACAAGGACGTTAGCAATGCCAAATGCGCTATCTGCCATGTTGGTGAAAAGAAAACGACTCGCAATGAATACGGAGAGGCGGTTAAAGAGGCTCTAGGCACCACGAACGTCAAGAATGAGGACGCGATTAAAGAAGCATTGAAGAAAGCTGAAGGCAAGCTGCCCGGTAAGAAGCCGTGAACCGAGTCGCGCCATCAACACAAATGCTGGTCAGTACCTGAAATCGCTTCGACTGTAATTAATTTGACAGGCATACTGACCATCACCATACTTCATCGCATGGGGCCCATAGCTTAATGGCAGAGCGACGGCATGAACACCCAGCGTTTGGCGGACACGTTGACGCTGGTCATAAACCGTTGGAGAGGGTTCGATTCCCTCTGGGTCCACTCAAGCCGCAGCGATGCGGCTTGCTTCGTTCTTTGTCGCGACCACCAGAACGCCAGGATAGCACCCCCATGCACACCTTCTTCCACGGCTGGCGGCGAAAGGCGGGATGCATCACGCTGGTGATGGCTCTGGCGCTGACCTGCGCCTGGATTCGGAGCTACGCCCTGTTTGATATCGTGTACTTCGCCACTCCCGGGCGCTCGCACGCGGTCGTGTCCACGTCGGGCAAGTTATGCTGGGTGACAGGCCACGAAGGGGCCGAGTGGTTCGAATGGTACACTTTGTCGAAGTCTGGTGATGACGGCGGGATTGAGGCGGCGGAAGCGGCGTACTTTGGGGACCCCAGCGTATTCGTTTCGCAGCAGATCATTTCCTATTGGATTCCAACGCTTCCGTTGACCCTACTCTCCGCCTACCTGATTTTCTGGAAGCCACGGAAGCGGGATTAACTTCCATCAACACAAAAGCTGGTCAGTACCGACATTCTTGAGCAAAGAAGGTCGCTTTCGCACCACACTCTCGGTACTTGGCCACTAGTTGACTACTAGACTCATGGCTACCCATCTTGAATGTTCCGCGTGGGAACAAAGCGAACTTCATTGCAGTCGACTTTGACTCATAAGGTTCTCGTGTTGCCTCCGCTGACATCACTTGCGCACCGTTTCCACAAAGCACAATGATTGAAAAGAGTGCCAACAATAAACATCGCATGCCGATACCTCAGAGGATGTAGACTTAAGTGCCACCGGTGCCAGCCACCTTGAGAATCGTTCACGGCTTGGCGCTCTGTGGCGTCTTCTCAATTCTCCCATAAACAACGGCCCGAATCTCTCCTTTGGCTATTGTGGACAATTCTGGCGAGAGTCGCCAGCTGCGCTCAGCCTGGACAGGGTCGAGGCCGTCAACTTGACCTACACTCGTTGAGGGTTCAAAGTGTTGGCGCGTTGATCGGACGCCTGATCAATCGCGGGCAAGTTACCTTAAACGTTCGGCGGCGGGGACGGTTGCGGAGAGCGACACGATGTGCATGATGGTTTATGTCGCGTCCGACTACCCGTTGCCCACACTGGCCTGGGACCAAGACAACCCGCGGTTCCACACCGCGGACCTTTCGAAGCAAGACGAACCGGTGCGCAGGCACTTCTCGAAGCCGTGCGTGTATTATGTCGGGTCACACGATCGCTGCGGTTGCGGATTTCAGTGGGGCGAGGACGAAGGGTTCGAGGATGAGGCCGACTTACCAGCCAAGAAGGAATCGCGGCGGCGGCTGGCCGAGTTCTTGGTCGGTGCTCTTCAGGATCAGCCGGCAGTCGAGGTTTACGCATGCTGGGATGGCGACCAGGCCGCACCGGCCAATCGCAACGAGCGGGTGCGACCGGCAAAACTGCCCGAGAGCCGCACGTTTTTCCGCGTGCGGGAACTGCTGGTGGTGTCGGAGTTGCCTGCCAAACCAGGCGCTGCCGCGGATCATGGCAACCGGTGGCGGCTTGCCAGGGGTGAGATCTCGTAGTCGCCGCGGCCGCTGAGCTTGGGCGTTTGGAGGGAGGGAGTACACGTTGACGACGATCGCAATCGATAGCCTGCGATTCATCCCGAGCGCGGTAGAGGGGCTTCCTGGCGTGACTGAGGTGGCGGTGCATCCTGATCGGTTGGAGTTGCTTTCCGAAGGCGAGTGGGTTGTCGTCCGTTTCCTCGACATCGCCCAATGGTATCGTCTCGGTTGGCTGTACTGGCCACTTGCTAGACTGGGCTTCCGGGTGCGCGGTTTCCCCTCGGTAGCAGATCGGGACTGGTTTCACCCACCAGCAGGCCGGTTTTTCCGCTTCTTCTCGGTGCCGCCGGTCACGGTGCGCATGCCCGACGAATCACCCGAGACGACCTACGGGCAGACGATGTTCCGCAAGGTGCAGGATGTGTTGGCCGTGGGCGGGTACGGTACTGTCGACCTCGGCTAGTGCAGACGTCGAACGTGGCGGACAACTTGACCCGCAGTCGCTGGCGGTTCAGAGTGTTAGCGTGTTGATCGGGCACGTCATTTATGGCGGGCGAGTTACCTCAATTTTATGGCGTTACATTTGAGGCGGATAAATGGACTTCAAAAAGCCATCGATTGTTCACACCGCGGGGTCCAATGCAGAGGCCCACATGATTGTCCTGATGCTTCAGGCCAATGGCGTGCTCGCGCATGCGAGCGAGGACCAGTCTGGAGTCAGTCTGTGGGCCTTTGGCACGATCAGTCAATTCCACAAGCCAAACATCTGGGTCGATGAAGAAACTCTTCCGACGGCCACGGCCTTAATTCAAGATTTCGAGGAAAAGAAAAAGGCGAACGTCACCTCTGGTGAAGGCTCCGGCGAGATCCAAGTCCTCTGTGAAGGTTGTGGAAAAACAACTCCGTTTCCCAGCACACTCGACGGCACAACTCAGCAGTGCGGACATTGCCACGCGTATGTTGATGTTGGTGAGTTGCCGTGGGACGATGATTATGGTGAGCCGGAGAGCTGATGGAAGTACAGAGACGACGAGTAGCGTCTGAACATCTCGCCATCGATGACAAACTTTGATTGGACCTAGGCCAATTCCTGGATCCGCGGGGTGGTTCACAGTGTTGGCGTGTTGATAAGAAGCCCATTTTTGATCGTGGACAAGTCGCATCGGACATTTAGGGGTTTGGAAAACGACTCACATGGACGATTACGTTCCCTCCTTGTTGCCTGCGGTTTCAGTCGTGGAAGTGATCGTTATTCGGGATGTCGACATCGACGATATCCGAGAAGCGGTCGCGGTCGCCACTCCGAGCGCAGCACTCTGTGATGAGAACGCGCAGCGTATCGCGGCGCTCTGGAGGCGCTTGCCTGTTGGGGAGCCAGCCAGGTGTCACAGCCCACCGTTTGGGTTGCGCTTCCTCGAAAGAGGAATCATCCTCTGTCATGCGTCGCTATGCTGGAAGTGCAACAATATTTTCGGCGAGGCGAACGGTGAAGCGTTTGCTTATAGTTTCGACGCACAAGCTTCCATATCCCAGGAATTGTTGAACGAATGTCGGCTTGCGACCGGTGAATCGGAGCCACCTGTCCATCCCTATTTCGAACGATCCGCCGAACTTGACCAGATCATGCAGTCTCCTTACGGGATGGAAAAGTTGACGACGATTTGGCGGGAACATTACGGCATGCATGAAGGGCAGTTTCCACAAAGCGGTGTTGATCCAAGGTGGGAGATATTGCGTAAGGAATTTCCGGGAACCTCGTGACGACCGCATGCTGAACGGCGGGGTGGCTGGGGTCGAGCGTTTCGCTCGCCCTCAGTGAATGTTGCAAAGGCGTCCCTCAAAGTGCAGGTGTTGATAGGCAGCCCGTCTTGATCGCTGGCAAGTTACCTTGGTCGTTCGGCTTTGAAGATCGGATCGATGAATCACATCAGAGAATCAGACTGGAAGCTGTTGCGTCGCCTGCAGCCGATCGCGCTAGATCGGTTCTGTCACCGCGTCCTGTCGGATGTGCAGGGCACGTGTTCTGACGCGGCTGCGACGGCTCACGAACGGTATTTGAAGGTCTTCGGGTTGATCCAAGATCAGAACAAAACGATGGCGATGATCTTTGACGACATCCGCCGATCGAATGCGTTGCTCAAAGTGACATTGATGAGGACTTCGGGCCTGATCACTGATGAGGAATTTGCCGAATTCAGCGAGGAACTCAGAGAAACCATCCAGAGATATCAGAGTATCTGATCTGCCCAACAACGCCAGGCAGGCGTCAAGTACGAAGGGTACACCTCGAGCAGTATCGTAAAATCATTTCAGATTCGAGGTTTTCTTGGCAGCTTCCACTTTCACAGCGACGATGCAGATTCGAGGTATCAACCCATTCATCCTCGTGAGTGCGCGTCGAGCGAACGCCATCAAGCCGGGCTGGCGCAAGCCGCTGCCCGTGCTGGCGCGCATCAACGGCAAACCGGAGCAGGCCTGGCGCATTAACATGATGCCGGCGGGCAACGGCGGCTTCTATCTGTACCTGCGCGGCGATGTTCGAACGGCGTCGGGGACAGCAGTCGGTGATCGCGTGCGAGTGCAGATCGATTTTGACGCGAGCTATCGAAACGGCCCTCAGCATCCCATGCCACGATGGTTCCAGCTGGCGCTCGTCGAGAACCCGCAAGCCGTGAAGAACTGGAAGGCGTTGTCCCCCAGCCGCCAGAAGGAAGTCCTCCGACGTTTTTCGGGTCTGAAATCACCAGAGGCCCGTGCCCGTAACCTCAGCCAAGCCCTCCATGTGCTTGCGGGTGAAACGGGACGATTCATGGCTCGCACATGGAAGAATGGATCATAGGCGCGAGTTACCGGTGGTTCAGACGAGAGTTAAGAAAAGCAGAAGAGTTAGAAACACAGAGGCACAGAGAGAACAGAGGTAAATCGAAGGCAGAGGGCATCGAAATTCTCCAGACCGTAGATACATGGCTTGCTCTCTATGGCTCTGTGTTGGCACAGCGACTTCACCCAATCTCTTGACGAGATTGGCTACGCAGATCCGAAGCGATGAAAAGACGGCCGTGTCGCATTGCGCGACACTTGATGTCGATTCAATTGACACCGAGTGAGGGCATGAGACCGTGCCCTCGGGGATTGCTTGAGCAATTTCAACATCGCCGCGTCTGGCACACTGTTCGCTTGAGGAGGAGCCCGATGGATCTCCTACCACTCCCCAACAGCTTTCGGTTCTTGAAGGATCTGTCTTATGGATTCCCGTCCGGTGCGCCGGCGCTCCGCGTTCACTTTGATTGAATTGCTGGTTGTGATCGCGATTATTGCGATCCTGATTGCTCTATTGCTGCCGGCGGTGCAACAGGCCCGCGAGGCGGCTCGACGCATGTCTTGCAAGAACAATCTCAAGCAACTTGCCTTGTCGATGCACAACTATCACGACGTCTACAACTGCTTCCCGGGCGCCCGCCTGTCCAGCAAGCCTCAATATGGACAAATGGTCGCGTTGCTCCCTTATATCGACCAGGGCAACCTCGCTGGCAGGTTCAACGTTTCGGCTGCGGGAGGATTCGCCGACCCTGTGAATCAACCGGTCGCCAATACTCCGGTGTCAATCATTCGCTGCCCTTCCAGCCCGGTCCCGGGTTTGATCAAGATGCGATTGTCGAGCAGCACCGGCAAAAAGTACGGGAATTACATTACTGCCAGTGGCTCCACGACCGATCCCAGTGATCCCACCATCATGACCGGTTGGGCATCCGATTATTGGGTGAATCATGGCATTAATGCGAGCAGCTATGCGCTCGTCAACAGTTCCGGTCTGACTCCGAACCCGCTCCTGAAAGGGGCCTCTCCGCAGATGCGTGACGCGACCGACGGATTGTCGAACACAATCCTGGTTTCAGAACATGCGGGCTATGACGTTCACTACGTGAAAGGGGTGGGGATGCCAATGCCCACCAGCGATTTGACGCTAGATCAACCGGGAGCCTGGGGCACATGGCTCGGCTGGTGCGCTTATCAGATTCAGACCTACCCCAGCTATACAGCCGCCACTTATCCCACCACCCTGTCGAACATTCCGTCCGGCACGGAATGCACAATCAACTGCAATAACTCGCAAGGGGTCTTTGCGTTTCATCCGGGGGGAGCCCATGTCGCGCTGGGTGACGGCAGTGTGCGAATACTCTCCGAGGGGATGTCAGCGGCAATTCTGATGGGCTTGGCAACTCGCGATGGCAGCGAAGTGATTGGCGACTTTTAGTGCGGGTCGCACTTCCGTGTCGCGTTGAAACATGGGTTAGACACAGTGGATTTCCGCTCGCGGGACGCCACAGTTAGGTGATGCGCTCTAATGTTGAGATTGTTGAATGTTCGACGGGCGATCCAAAACGGTCTATTGGGTCTGGCAATCGTTTTCGTATTAGTGAGTGGTTGTGGAACCCCGCCGGAATGCAAGATCTTCGGGCAGGTCTACGTGGATGAGAAGCCTGCAGAAGGCGTGTATGTGGTCTTCTATGCAGGGGGAACCACGGACACGAAAACACCCGCGTCTGCTGCAGCACGAACTGATGCGACTGGAATGTTTGAATCGCGCGTCTTGAAGCCGGGAACGTATGTGATCACGGCGTTCTGGCCGAGCGTCACGATCACTGAGGGCGAGGCGATCGAGGGAGCGGATCAGTTTAAAGGTCGATATCGCAACCTGCATACCCCCGTCATGTCTTATGAACTTGGTCCTGGCAACAATACGCTTCCTCAACTGAAGTTGAGTTTGCAAAGATGAACTTGACCCCTGCGGGGGACTTTGTGTTACGTCCATTCCGATTGTTATTTCCGAGGTTGGTGACGATGAGATTGCACGTTGTAACTGCAGCCCCCTTGTGGATGGTGTGCGCTGTCGCCGGACTGATCGCGTCGACGACTCAGGCTGACGAGATCCGCCTGGTTCGTTCGCAGCAATCCGGCCCGTGGTCGGCGAAGGAGACATGGGAAGGATCGCAGATCCCTCACGCCAACGACCGGGTGCTCATTCGCAAGGGTCACGCCGTTGAATATGACGTGGAATCTTCCAATGTCATTCGTTTGGTCCAGATTGCCGGGACGCTGGAGTTCGCTCGGGACAAGAATACTCGCCTGGAAGCGGGGCTGATCTCGGTCCTCGCCAGCGAAACTCCGACGGAAGAAGGCTTCGACTGCCACATGTTGCCGACGCATTCCACGCCGGGAGAAGTTCGCCCCGCGCTGCTGGTGGGACGTCCCGGAGCACCGATCGCCGATGATCACACTGCGACGATTCGTCTGCACTACGTTGAAGGAATGGACAAGCTATCTTGTCCCGCGTTGATTAACTGCGGCGGTCACATGGAGATTCATGGACGGCCGATGCGGAATACCTGGGTCAAGATGAAACGCAGCAGTGAAATCGGTGCGAATTCCGTGACATTGGCCGAAGGGGTTGAAGATTGGCGTGACGGAGATCAGGTGATCGTCACCAGTACCAAGCGACAACTGGAGCGCCGCGGCCAGAGCGGCGGATTTCTCGACAACGCACAGACGGAAGCGCGACACATCAGGAGTGTCGGTCGAAAAGACTTTACGGGTGGTTATCCACTCGGCCTGGATAAGCCCTTGATTCATGGCCACTTTGCTGAGGGAGATTTCTGCGCCGAAGTTGCGAACCTCACCCGCAACGTCGTGGTCGAGTCGGCGGCACCGGATGGTGTTCGCGGACATACCATGGTCCACGTTCACTCGTCAGGCAGTATCAGTTATGCGGAGTTTCGCCATCTCGGCAAGCGTGACGTACTTGGTCGATATAGCCTGCACTTTCATCTGTGCGGCGACACGATGCGTGGTGGTTCCGTGATCGGCGCTTCGATCTGGGACAGCCACAACCGGTTCCTGACCATTCACGGCACCGACTCGATGGTGGTTCGCGATTGTGTGGGCTACAAGAGCATCGGGCACGGGTTCTTTCTGGAAGACGGCACCGAAGTCAACAACATCATCGATCACAACCTGGCCGTGACCGTTGCGCCGGGCAACCCGCTGCCGAAGCAGGTCATTCCTTTCGACCCCAATCGTGGCGCTGGCTTCTGGTTCGCCAACTGTCAGAATGTCTTCACCAGAAACGTCGCGGCCGAGTGTACTGAATACGGTTATCGCTTCGACTGCAAGCAGACTGACACCTTCAATCCGGTTCAACCCATCCGTCAACCCGATGGAACTTTGCAAAGCCAGGACACTCGCGTGATGCCGTTTATCCGATTTGAGGATAACGAAGCTCATACGATGAAGTTTTTCTGCCTGAACTTGCGAGGCGTGACACGACCGGCCGGCGGTGGCTTAGACATCTACGACCAGAACGTGACGCTGGCGCGTGAAGCGGCCGACGCGATGCCCCCGGCAGGTCAGCCGTTCTGGATTCGCAATTTCCGCTGCTGGGAAGCGAACTGGGCCGTTCACCTGGGAACGACCGGCGTGTTTGTCGATGGGCTGGACGTCTTCAAATCTGATGTGGCGATCTGGCGTTCGATCATGGATCGATCTGGTTTTCGTCGCATGACGACCAAGGAAATGCGAGTGAACGACATTCACAATCCGCTGAGCATGGGATTGCCGCCAGCCAGTGAAAGCAACCGCGGGTCGTTTGGGGGCGTGTCCAGCTTTAAGGACGTGATGCCACCGACCACGATGATCACCAGTGCCGTGCGTGATGGCAACATCATCCGCGTTCGCGGCTCTGTTGCCGATGCCAGCGATGTCAAACGTGTCGTCGTCAACGAGCGGCCCGCCCGCTCGACCCGCGGCAGCTATGCCGAATGGGAAATCACCTTGGATGCTCCGATCGGGAAGCCATTTGAGATTGCGGCTTTCGCCGAAGACGTGGGTGGCCACACAGAACCCAAGCCACATGTGCTGCATGTAGCCGCTACTGCGCTGGTGTCTTTGACTGACAGCCGACGAAGCGATGCTTCGGAAACCGGTCACGCGCATCATTCGACCAAATCTGCCTCGCGGTAGCCAGATGACTGATTGGTGAGCCGCCTCAATCTGGAAAAACGCCGTGGCATTCGCTTAATGCGGGTGCCACGGAGTGTTTACCATTCGAAAATGATGTCGGCCACCCGACCGCTCATGGCGGGGGCGGTAGTTGGCCTCGCTTGAGTTTTGGCTTGGGTGGTGGCGGGTCTGTTCGATTGCCGTGAGACTCACGCGGCACTTTTTTGAAGGCGGCCTCGGCGTCTGGTCCACTCAGGATGGTTTCCTGGATGTCGTTCTTGACGCGACGGACTTCCAGGGTTTTCCCGGTATCGACATAGACTAGCGCCGCGTCGTTGTCATGCACAAGTCCCCTGACGGTGTGACCGCGGTAAGGGGAATTCTTCACAAAGCGAGTCAGGTAGTGGCGATAGTCGCGGCTGTGGGCTGCGGCCAGTGATTCGTTGGCTTCCCAAGCTTGCTGCTGGGCATCGATTCGCTCGACATAGCCTGGCGCCACGATGATCTTCGAAAGGTCGATGTTCTCGAGACCGCGTTTCTTGTCAGTCGACAGGATCAGTGGTGTTCTGAGTTCCAGCAGGATTGGAACATCGGTGTGGTTCGTTACGGTCGCCCCCAGGCTGATGCGTTGCGGAACGAATTCACCCTTCTCGACATAGTAAATTGAGATCAAGGTCGGTGCGTCATTGTCGATCAGAAGGTCCGCAGCCTGTTCGGCAGTCTCGTTGGAAAGAGTGATTTCGTTGGTGACCGACTCGGGTAGGGCCCCGGCCTGAATGCGAAACTGGCGGATTGCCTGCATCGCCTCGGTCAGTGGTAGGTCATCGAACTTTGCCCGCAGGCGTCCCGTTTCTGAATTCGCGCCAGGCGGATCGGCCAACGATGCCAGTTCATCAGATCCCCTCCGCAACAAGGTTCGTCGCAATTGGTCTCTGATTTGATTGTAGACAGTTGTCTTAGTGGGGTACCCCTTCATCTCATGACAACTTGGTAAGCCACCTTCGGGGAACGGAGGACCTCCTCATTCTTGTTAGTCCCGCCTGTGTCACACCGCTGTGCGAACTCAGAGATGTCCCATGCGACCGGCTTGATAGTCCGCAATGGCCTCACGAATCTGTTCGCGAGTATTCATCACGAACGGTCCCTGCCCGACGACCGGTTCATTCAATTGTTCGCCAGAAAGCACAAGCAGCCGTGACGCTGATTCCGCCCGCAGGATCACAAGTTCGCCAGATCGTTCGAACAAGGCGAGTTCGACGGCTTTCAGTGGGTTGTCATTCACCTGCAATGTTCCCGATTGAACAACAATCAGCGCGGTGTCCCCTTCGGGCAGATGAAGGCTGACAGATCCATTTGGATTCAGTTGCAGATCCCAGGCGTTAATCGCGGTGAATGTTGAGGCCGGGCCGCGGACTCCTTGGAATTCGCCGGCAATGATTCGCGCCGTGCCCGCGCCGTCCGGCAGAGACACGCGAGGAATCTGTGAATCAACGATTCCCTGATACCGCGGTGGCGACATTTTCTCTTGCGCAGGTAGGTTGACCCACAACTGAACCATTTCCAGTGTTCCACCGTCGCGGGCAAATCGTTCACTGTGAAACTCTTCGTGAACTACTCCTGATGCGGCCGTCATCCATTGGACATCCCCTGGACCAATCGTCCCGTGGCTGCCACTGGAATCGCGGTGTTCCAGCTCGCCCTGGTACACAATCGTGACGGTCTCGAACCCCCGATGCGGATGCTCACCGACGCCGCGCTTCGCCTCGGCCGGGGCAAATCGGTGCGGCCCGGCGTAGTCCAAAAGCAGAAACGGATCAAACTCGTCTCCCTCCTGGTATGAAAACAAACTGCGCACGGGGAAGCCGTCTCCGACCCAATGCGGCCGTACATCACGCACAATTCGGCGAATGGCTTTCATCGGTGTTTGCTCCGTAATCGATTGAACACGCGACTGCTTCATCTGCGTCGAGGTGAGGCATGCTCCCCGCGTGGTGAGAGCACCACGCAATCAAATGGTCGTCTTTCCGACCGGAGCAATCAACACCTTGCATCGGCCTGAAACCGCCGTAGCGCCGTTCTTCGTTCGGTCGACAAATGCAAACTGGACTGCGCGACAAACAGTCGACGCAGTCCAGCGTGCCAATTTCAGCTTCGATCCGCAGTCGATCGAATCGGATTAGAACTCACCAACGACTTCGTTCCCAGCGCGGGTACCGAGTTTATTGAACGTCAACGTGTCGACGTTATTGGAAACGAACCGAACGGAGCCATCGCCCAGCAACTGATGCGCGCCACCCGTATGCATGCTGCGTGAGGAGGCATTAAAGTTGTTGCCGACCGCGTCGAGGCAGGGTGTGAAGACCGTGTTGACGCAAAGTCCCGCCGACGGTTGCACGTTGTCAGGCACGGTCGTATTGGGGGGATACCTCGTGGAGATAAACGAATTGGACTTGCACGCATTGAAGAGTCCACCACGTTTGTCATTGGGTGCCGGGGGCACAACCATTTCGCCAATCACAATCGTATTCGATGTCCCATCGATAAAATCTCGCATTCGAGTCGACGACAATGGACCGAAGGCCCCTGTCACCGGGGTCGTGGCGCAGTCCGTTCCACCCGTGACAGCCAAATAGTTAATGCGGACGCCTTCATTAATTGTGGATTGAATCGTTCCTGCGGACGGATCTGACGGACACATCAGGCCTGGGATCTTGGAATCTCGGTTCGCCCCTGTGGCGGCAGAAGGCCCCCATGCATAGAGTGACGTATTACCCGCCGTGGCCAACCAAGCCGTCATTGCAGCAAAGAGAGGTGCCTGGTCCATCTGCGGGAATAGCGGCGGTGCATACGTCATCCGAGAAGGAGTGCAGTTATAGCCATCGACTGCCCCCATCGGGAACGTCAAGTTAATGTCGTGGTAGTTGTGAAGAGCCAGACCCAGTTGCTTCAAGTTGTTTTTGCACTGCGTCCGACGGGCCGATTCACGCGCCTGCTGAACCGCCGGCAACAACAACGCGATCAAGACAGCGATGATCGCAATCACCACCAGTAGCTCGATCAGTGTAAAACCCCGCCGCAAAGTCCTTGGCATAAACAAACTCCCCAAAAAACGATCCCAAGCCGCATTAAAAGTGCTCCCGGTTCGGCTGGCCCGCACTGGAAGACGATTTCTCAGAAGGATTGGCGGCGAAACAATCTCGAACCTAAAGAAGATTCACTGCGAGTGAATGCTAAAGTATTTTGTCTTAACCAATCAATCATAACCCCTATGCATCCTTGTCGCTACCCAAAATCATGAATAAGCCGGCGGAAATGGAAAGATTTCCAAAATCATTGAATTCCGGCTCGCTTCTCGGCCCATCCGGACTACATAAATCACTACAGAGTAGCGAGATACGTCTCCGCTATCTCTCTGTTATCACAAGCCGACACTACCTGAAATCGCTGACGTCGGTACTTGCACTCGAACCCATATGTTCATAGATTAAATGGTAACTGAGATCCAAAACAGACGATTCACTCGTTGTTATTTAACATTCTCGAAATGGGCGAATTACGATGCTGAATTCACGGCGAAATTATATTCTCGGCAGCTTGGCGACGCTGGCACTGGCCATGGCCGGATGTGGTGCGGGTGAGGAAGGCCCAGCGAAGCACAAGGTCTGGGGGACCGTGACATTCAATGGGGAAAACGTGAAGGAAGGACTGATCACTTTTACCCCCGTGGAAGAGGGCAAGGGACCGGAGGCGGGGCCAATCAAGGACGGGAAGTATTCTTTCCGGGCTAAGGGGGGCAAACAAAAAGTCAGTATCACAGCCAGCCGCGAAGTCCCCGGAAAGACGGAATCCGATTACAAAGGCGGAACCGTACCGGTGCGGGAAGCCTACATTCCTGAGAAATACAATAACAATACGGAACTGGTTGCTGAAGTGAAAAAGGGTGGCAGCGAACACGACTTCAAGCTGACCGACTGAACGGAAGTCTGATCTGGACTATTGACTTGGTGCATCACCAGTGCGGACTGGGTCCATTGGTATGCATTTCCGCGCAGGCGGAATCCCTCTAATCCGAAGAGAATCTTCACCGGCTATCGTCGCGGGACAAGATCCACAGCACGTGAGACTACTCGACGCCGGGTGTCGCAAATGGAAGGTTTCATCAGCCTCCAGTAGTCATGAGCTCATCTGCTGATAGCGAGGTCATCATTTCTGTGCGGGTCACCCCTCAGTTCTCCATCAATTCCTGTCCTGATCGGCAATAAAGTGGAAGCTTTTGTCGAGTCGATGGGTGGCACGGAATTGTCGCGAAAATCGTTAAACATTGCCTGCTTTGAGGTCCGAAACGAATGGATGATCCGCAGCCAAATGGTCATGCGAAAATAATCAGCGTGCAACGTCGATACCGGCCGCTCTTAAGCAGACAGTTCGAGATTGTCCTGCAGATTCTGCCGGACGGCGACCAGCGAGGGCCTGACCAGAGACTTCTGGTTAAGAGCCAACCACAATCCTGGAACGTGTGACATTCAGAAATGCGTTGGCCATCATTGCTACTGATGACCGCACTGATTCTGGGGACGCCCGGTTGTCGAATTCTCGGACCATTTTCTCCATTCCGACCAGTGGAGCAATTGTTGATCTATCCCCAATCCGTCGCTCCTTCCTTCACCCAGCAAGGGTCGAGTGGAGGCCGACAGGTGTGGGTCGAAACCGAGGATCATCACCGCCTGGAAGGTCGATATTTCGCCCATCCGAATCCGCAGGCCGTGGCACTGTATTGCCACGGCAATATCGGCACCGTCGACAAGTGGGCCCAGTTGACCGAGCGTTTATCGAAGCTGCATCGTCTTTCCATTCTCGTGTTTGACTATCGGGGCTACGGCCGCAGTACCGGAATGGCCAATGAACGGGGAATTTTGCAGGACGCCGAGGCCGCACGGGATTGGCTGGCGAAGGAAAACGGGATTCAACCGTCTGAGGTGGTGCTGATCGGCAGGTCGCTCGGCGGTGCGGTCGCGGTTGATCTGGCAGCAAACGGTGGAGCGAGGGGCCTGATTCTGGAAAGCACCTTTTCATCGTTGCCAGATGTCGCTGAGCGCCATGCAGCGTGGCTGCTACCGAAATGGAATATGACCCAACGATTGAACTCTGGGGAAAAGATCAAAACCTATTCTGGTCCCGTACTGCAAAGTCATGGTGACGCGGACCATCTGATTCCGTTGTCCGTCGCAAAGCAACTTTTTTCGAGTGCCCCCGGGCCGAAGAAGTTCATCATCGTCCCGGATGGGACTCACAACGACGACCATATCCGATACTGTGCCGCGGAGCGGGAAAACTTCCTGCACTCGCTGCCGTAACGACTTCGATTTGCGCGAATGTATCGGTCGAATCATGCGGCGCTCGCTCACGCAAGTTGTCTGGTGCGTTCACGTTTCGTCGCGACGGAAACGTCACAGATGTCGTGGGACAGTACCCGGCGTTGCCGACGGCGGAAGAACTCACCGACGATTCATCACCGCTTCACAATTGCGAGTAGATTCGTTGGTATCTCTCTGCCCTAGCAATGTCATTTTCACGTCGAGTTGGCAGTCTGCCGACTGGTCGAACCAATTGTCTCGCTTTGAACGGAAGCAATCATGCTGCCATCGTTCGCCCTCTACTCTAGTGAACTGACTGACGAAGAACGCGAGCTGGGTTTTGAGTTGGTCGAGGTTTCCGACTTGGCGTCCCGGGATCGTTCCAGCCAGATCCCTGCCGTTGCTTTTCGGATGAGTGACTCCGATCGCATTGTGAAAATGCAGGTGCGCATTATTGGCGGGGTGAGTTATCGCCAAGAGCGACTGCGCCACATCGACACCGGAGTTTCTGTTTGGCTGCCCGTGGGATCGACCGTCTTCCCGACGGCCGAGCAGGCGCTGGATTCGGTTTGCTGCCGAAGCTGAATTAGCGAACTGCACAGATGGTCGGTACGCGAATCCGTTAACGGACAGGATTCAGTTGTGCCGCCCCTTTCAGGGCTTGCCAAATGTTTCCACAGGCGATGCCCGAGGCCGGCTTGTCGGTGCCCCTTCAGGGTGAGGGGTCAGGTTGGACACGCGACCTTTCGGTGAGAGTGTCGCCTCGGCGAAATCTAAAGCTCCCAGTTGACCGATGCCTTTCCACGAGTGAGCATGTTCGTCGAGACATGTCTCATGCTGAACTAACAGTCCTTGCTCGTGGAAAGACAACGGCAATGAAGATAGCGGCATTGGTGTTCACACTACTTCTGGTGCCGTGCGCAATCTACATGGTGCGTCACTTCCGGGATCGGCAAATACGTCGGGATCTGCGACAGGAAGCCGTTGACTACGGAGTCAGCGAAGAAGTTGCTGAGTTCCTGGTTGCAGCGAGAAACGAATACAACTTCAAGCAACAAAGCTTCCACAAGAAATGGCTGTCGAACTACGATCGCTATGACATCGATACTCCTGCTGGCCAACTCGTCCTCACGAAGGGCGACACGTTGACAGTCTTCGACGTCCAGTCCATGGGCAGCGTTTGCAAAACGGACTCGACCTGGCAGTGGGCGTGGGACAATCCGAATGTTCCTGAGTATGCCAGTCGCGCAACATCGGAACTCAAGGCCGTGGGAGCCAAGTACCGCCTCGGTTATCTTCAGGAAGGGAACTTTCCCTTGATGAACGAATCGACCCCCTGGTTCCTTGGCGGATTTGCGTTGAAGGTGTCGAAGATGGACGCCATTTTCGTCGCGCAAGCAGGTGAAATGGAATATTACTTTATGATCGCCAATCCGCGCGTCCTGAGTGCTGATCAGAAGGTGAATCCGGATCGCTGAGTACGAGCGTTCCCGCAAGCAAGGTACCTAAACGAAAAGAGACACTGGCTATCCCAATACGGACAGCCAGTGCCTCGAAGTTGTTCGTATCACCAACCGGACATTGCTTTAGATGAACGGCGTGACACCTGGTTGCGCGATTGGTGCGACCTTGACTTCATCGCTGAGTGACTTCAAGTCGGGGCAGAGGAGTTCTTTTGAATTCATCGCCATGTCCCAGGTGACTTGCTTGCCTGTGTAACCAGCCATGCGCCCCATGATGCCGGCCATCGTGCTGGTGACCATGCGGTCGCCATCGTTGATCGGCTTGCCAGTACGGATCGAATCGAAGAATTCGTCGTGTTCGACCTGATACATGTCTGGGTTGGGACCTTCGTACTTCCAAGGATTGGTTCCCGTGATCGAAACGCCCTCCGGGCCGTATCCCGTGATGCGAGCCGTTCCCTTACTGCCCATAACAGTCAAACCGTTTTCACTGTGACAGCCTGAGATCTGGCGCTGAGCGATGAAGCAGCGCAGGCCGCTGGCCCATTCGTAGTTCACTTCGATGTGATCGAAGATGTTTCCGCCATGGGCGGGAATCTGGCGGCCCCCGACGGCGGTGCATTTGCTCGGCGGGACATCTTTGGCGACCCACTGCAGCCAGTCGACGGTGTGAATGGCTTGCTCGACCAGACCATCACCGGACAGCCAGGTGAAGTTGTACCAGTTGCGCAGCATCCAATCGAAGTCCGAGATTCCCTCGGGACGAGTGCTCGCCGGAGGCATCGGCTTGACGGGGCTCGTCAGGTACGTCCCGTAGGCTGCCAGGACGTCGCCAATTTCGCCACCATGAATTCGCTTGAAGAGTTCGCGACGAGGCAGGTCGTAACGCCAGCAGAAACCGGCGACCATCGCCAGCTTCTTCTCTTTCGCGATCTTCACCGATTCGATCACGGACCGGATGCCTGGGGCGTCCGTGGCCATTGGTTTTTCGGTGAAGATGTGCTTGCCCGCTTCAACGGCGGCTCGCAAGTGGTAAGGGCGGAACCCAGGCGGAGACGCCAGCAGGACGACATCGCAGACATCGATCAGCTTGCGATAGCCTTCCAACCCGACGAACTTGTAGTCGTCGGTCACGGCGACCTGTTCGGCGATTCGCTTGTTCGCTTTCAAGCTGCCGATCGCGTTATCGATCTGCTGAGGGAAGGCGTCGGCACAGGCCACCAACTTCACTTGTGAGTCAGCAGTCAGGGCTTGCTGGGCGGCCCCTGTCCCGCGGCCACCACAGCCGACCAGACCGACCTTCAACTGATCGCTTCCGGCGGCGAAAGCACCGCTGTTCATGGTCAGATTGAGGCCTAACGTTCCGGCCACAGTGGCACCGGTTTTCAAGAACTGGCGGCGCGAGGAATTCGTGGGATTTGCTGAGTCCGTCATGGTGTCGGTCTCCATGGCTAAAGGCTGGTTGGATGAATTGTGCGGGGCGAGACTCTCATGCTACAAACGATGATGTTACGATGCGAGTAGTAGAATGGAACTTTCCGTTGACGGGGCTCAGTTTTCCCCGCAGAATTCCGAAGAATAGATATCTCGCCGATTGAGGATATGATCGATCCTGCCGACTGTGAGTTCGCGATCATCGCGATTGCCTGCCCGTACTATCCTGCCCGACGAGACGGAGTTGCCAATGCTGACCTTAACCGGCGCGCCATACCACTATTGCGATGGCTTCCCTCGTCGTACGTTTTTGCAGATTGGTTCTCTGGCAGTCGGTGGTCTGTCGTTGCCGGATCTGCTGCGTGCTGAAGCCAATGGCAGCACATCATCGGCCAAATCCGTGATCATGGTCTATTTGACCGGCGGACTGGGTCATCAGGACACCTTCGATCTGAAATTGAATGCCCCGAAGGAGATCCGCGGCGAGTTCAATGGGATTGACACCAGCCTGCCGAGTTACCAGATCAGCGAACTGCTGCCGTTGACCTCCCAATGCATGCACCGGATGTCCGTTGTGAGGTCACTAGTTGGCCTGCGTGACGAACACAGCAGTTTCCAGAACGTGACTGGCTATCCCATGGACTTGAGCAATCGTGAGGGGAAGCCCAACTTTGGGTCGATCTTGTCACAACGACTCGGGCAGATCGATCCGGCAGTCCCTGCGTTTGTCGACCTGTTTCCCACGATGCAGCATAAGCCCTACAACAGCCCGCGATCGGGCGTCCTGGGTCCGGCGCATCGATCAGTGCAGGCGGACGGCGAAGACCTGGCGAGCATGAAGTTGCGATTCGTCGAACCGGCTCAGCTCGACAACAGGCGCAAGCTGCTGGAAGTGATGGATCGCTTCCGTCAGCAGGCTGATGCCAACCCCGTGCGCAACATGGACGCCACCTACGACAAGGCCTTCGACGTGCTGACTTCCAGTCGGCTGGTGAATGCCCTGGACGTGACGCGAGAAGATCCACGAGTTCGCGAGCGTTACGGGATGGGGTCATCGAAGCATCTGGGTGACGGCGCGCCAATGTGGAACGATCAGTTGTTAGCGGCTCGACGACTTGTCGAGTCGGGTGTGCGCTGCGTCACCGTGGCCTACGGGTTCTGGGATACGCACGGGAATAACTTTAAGTACTTGAAGGATCACCTGCCGCTGTTCGACAGAGGGGTTTCGGCCCTGGTGAATGACATCTACGATCGCGGCCTGGATCGCGATGTGACGGTCTGCGTCTGGGGAGAATTCGGCCGCACACCGAAGATCAACAAGGACGCCGGTCGCGACCATTGGCCACGCGTCGGCCATGCATTGCTGTGTGGCGGCGGATTGAAAGTCGGCCAGGTTCTGGGTGCGACCGACAAAATTGGCAGTGATGTTCTCGACCGACCGCTGCATTATCAACAGGTGTTGGCGACGCTGTATCACACCGTCGGCTTGGGTGATGACCCTTCGATCAGCGATATTTCGGGACGCCGGTTACCAGTCCTTGATCCGGGGATTCATCCGATCATGGAACTTCTGTAACACCGCCGTGCGTGAGGCTCCTGCCAAGTCTTCCTAGGGTGATGGCCACGTGTGGTGATTCAGGATCTGGTGCACTCAATGTAGACAGCACACGGAGTGTGCCGTCTACATTAAAGAGTTCTGAGCGGGGAATGTCGTTCCCCTCGCCTCCTTCTTCAATCGTGAGCCGTTCAGATTGTGATGATCTCCTTGGACTCGACTGGAAGAGGGGCTCACACCCAGGAAATGAGGCCAGGGGGCTTGCGCCGCCCCGCTCAGAAAGGCATCAGTCTCACTGGCAGAGGTTCGATCGTCCGGCAATACTCGTTGGTATGTCACATCTGCTCTTCATTGATGACGAACAAAGTATCTGCTGGGGCCTGACCAAGCTCGCCCAACGTCTGGGCCACACGTCGGACGCAGTCGGTTCGGCGGAGCTTGGACTGCAGGCCGCGGAGAAGGTTCGTCCAGACGCCGTGGTTCTCGACGTGCGTTTGCCAGGGATGACCGGGTTGGAGGCGATCGAGCGATTGCATTCGATCGCTCCCGATGCACCAGTTGTCATCATCACCGCGTATGGTGATTTAGAGACGGCTGTGGAAGCGGTGCGTCGCGGGGCATTCGAATACCTGGTCAAGCCATTCGACCTGCAACTGGCGGAGCGAACGATCATTCGTGCGCTGGCCGCATCGCGAGCAACCAAGAATGCGGCCGAGTCAGCAGAGCCGCCTTCGACTCGAACTGAGGGGGGATCAGCATCAGATCGACTGGTCGGGAAGTCTGCTCCGATGCAGGCGGTCTTCAAGCAGATCGCTCTCGTCGCGCCATCGTCGGCCTGTGTTCACCTGCGTGGTGAAAGCGGTACAGGGAAAGAATTGGTGGCTCGAGCCATTCATCGCTACAGCCGCCGGGTGGATGGGCCATTCGTCCCTGTAAATCTGGCCGCGTTAAATCCGTCGCTGGCAGAAAGCGAATTGTTTGGGCATGTGAAGGGGGCGTTCACCGGCGCGGAGGGTTCCCGGAAGGGACTGTTAGAGCAGGCGAATGGGGGGACGATTTTCTTAGATGAAGTTGCCGACATTCCCATGTCGCTGCAGGTCAAATTGCTGCGAGCCTTGGAGCATGGCGAGATCTGGCCGGTCGGTGGCGACAGTCCACGTCACTCCGATTTTCGATTGATTTCGGCCACTCATCAGGATCTGCGGCAGCGCGTTGCCGAAGAATCCTTTCGCCATGACCTGTACTTCCGGCTGGTCACATTCGAGCTGGAACTTCCTTCTTTGCGAGACCGACGAGAAGATATCTCGCTGTTGGCTCAGCATTTTCTTGATCGGCTGTCGTCGCCACCGTCGCCCATGCTGGATCGCGAGGCACTTATCGAACTCGAGCGCCGCCCGTGGTTCGGCAATGTCCGTGAATTGCGCAACGCGATTGAACATGCCCTGGTTCTGGCTCGGGGCGGATTGATCGAGGTCGCACATCTACCTCCGGCCGCACTACCATCGAAGGCAGTGACAGCGGCGACCGCGGATGGTGGTTTGCGGCAATTGACAGAGACCTGGGCTCAGTCTCAATTGCAAAGTGCTCACGATGGAGCCGAGCTGTATCAGCGATTCCTGACTTTGATTGAACCAGCGCTATTTAGAGCGACTCTGGAACATCATCGCGGTCAGGTTGCCTCGGCCGCGCGTGTGCTGGGGCTACACCGGACGACGCTGAAGAAGAAGCTCGACGAATATGGCATCCACGGCAAGGATGAATCGTAGTTTGTTCGATAGCTCATCGATCCGCCAACAACTCTTGCAGCTTGGCCAGAGTGCGGCTCAACAGGACGCGGATGGCACCGTCAGATTTGCCGAGTTGTTCGGCGACATCCTTCGTCGACAATCCTTCGACGTATCGAAGTCGCAATGCCTCGCGCTGGTCTTCGGAAAGTCCCATGATTGCTTCCTGAAGACGAAATTCTTTCTGGTCCCGCGAGAATGCCTGACTGGCCGAGGTCATACTGACAACCAGCAGATCAATAAACCCAAAGCCTTGAGGGGCGGATGCTGGCCGTTCAATCGAAACTTCGCGTTCGGCACTCCGCTTTTGAGCTGCCACATGGTGGCGGTGGGCATCGATGATTCGTTGTTCAGCGATTTGACAAAGTAGTTTGAACGGATCCCGACCGGCAACCGCAAATTGATGTGGTGCGGCGAGTGCCGCCACGACGACTTCTTGGAGGATGTCTTCTGGCTCCAGTTTGCGCCGTAGTGTCGGTCCGAGATTATTGTTGATGTATCCGAGCAACTGCTGTCGTCGCGCCTCAATGAACGCGACCACTTCGTCCGTGGTTTGCAGCGACAGGGGTTGGGCCGAGTCCATGATCCTGATCCCTCTTTGCAGTCCGGCCAATAATTAGCATGCAAGCGAGGGAGTATACCGATTCCGACAGCTTTACAGCGAATATCCATCCGATCATCTGAATTGCGAGCGGCAAAACATCAAACAAAACCTGTTATCCAATTTCAGTCAGGCATCAGCGTTAGCGTTATCTCATGGATTAGTCCTTCATCAATCTTAAGTTGCTTTGTCGCACGCCCAACGCCTGGTTGGTCCACAGTGATGGTCAACAATCCGCCGGGAATCAATGGCTGGGATCGCCAAAGATTGCTCTCTATCCGCTGAAAGAATTCGACATCCATTGTTTCGGCGATCCACGAGGTGTCGAGCGTTCCGGTAGGGCGAGCCTCCGGATATTCCTTTCCGCTGGCGTCAATTGTTTTCACTGCCACATGTGTTGGCTGAAAATGGACAATCTCAACCTCGACATCGGCATCAAGCGAGTTGAAAGTGAAACCGCGCGGATTCGCTTCGTATGGAAGTTCCGGGGATCGCCGCAGCAGCAATGCTTCGTCAGCGGACGCGGATGTCAGGATGACCGTCGTCTTCGTAAAACCCGCGGGAAATTTCAGGACCGACAACCCGCGTTTCGGATGCAGACTTCTGGTGCTGTAGATCAAACCTTCGGACCGACCTGTTGCCGAAAGGTTTAATGGGGTTGAAGGCACACGTTTCGAATCGACGGTGGTGACTCGAATTTCAACAGAGGGGACAGCCTGAAGTTCAATCTCTTCGCTGTCTGTAGAAATCTTTTGCGCAAGAGGAAGAAAGACACCCGAATGAATTGGAGGAGGGACTTCGTTCGACAACAAAATCACGTCGAAGGAATGTCGGCCAGCCCGAACCGGTGCCAGCTCGAAGCGTCCATCGCGATCTGTTATTGCCGTTCGCTCTCCATGTCGCATTATCCCTAACAGGGGATCGCGATCTATGGAACGAGCCACAACTTTCAGAGACCCGATTGGCTTCGCGTCGGGGTCTAGAACCCGACCTTTGACTCGCACCCCAGCTTCGAGTTGGAGCGTTCCCACATCCACTGTTTGTTCGGAGACGAAAAAGCCACTTGAGGCATAGTCTTCTGGCACGAACCAGAACTTGCCCGGTTGATTCGCCCCCACGAGAACCTTGAATGCGCCGTCTTCATCAGTTATCGCGGTCACTTGCGATGGCCGCCACTCGCCCCCTTTGCGATCCATGTCCTCCTGCCTACCGGGATAGCAGATCCCTTTGATGGCAACTTGTGATGCGGGCTTACCATCAGGGGTTTGCAAAACTCCGCGAACCTCCCGTGCAGCATGTAACCGAATCATCTCGCCCTTGAGTGAATTCTCCGTCGCGAATTTTTCGATATGCCGCGGCAGGAGCGGGCGCAGTTGCCTCGGTAGAAAGTTCGGATGCGAAATAATGATCTTCAATGACTGCTTCTCCGGGTCAAATTCATTCGGGCTAAAAGTTACAGAAAATCTTCCTTCGGTGTCAGTCGTATATTTGCTCGAAGATAGTGTCCGAACAGCCAAGTACTCTTGATCGAGCGTCAACTGGCGTTGAACTTCAACGGTCGCACCCGCCACGGGAGCACCGGTGGAGTACGCGGTCACTCGCCAGTTCAACGTCTTGGCATTTTCCGTTTCGGTGGGTGAGGCCGAATTCTGGTCCGGTTCGCGAGCAACCACATGGCCACCAACGTCGAAATAACCAGCAAGTATCCACGTAAGGACAAAGCAGATCCGAGACAAAGTAGGTATCGCAGTGCAGTATGGCTTTCGCATGACAATCTCACAAAGTTGAAGCCAACTTGATCACGTCGAGAAATGTACCAGACGACACAGTAAGCTAACCAATGATTTCCAAATATCTGCTGAATCTGGACTTTCATGGCGGCATCTTCTGCTTTTGAAATTTTCCATGCTGGTGGGTAGTTTGAACGATCAGAGTTGAGGAACTAAAGGTGTGATCCGTGTCCGAAACGTCTATTCCAAGCACCGATGCCGACTGGTCGCAGATTGAGCCTGCGCTGGAGGCCTTTTTGGCGGCTTGGGACGAAGGTCCCGTACCGAACCTGGCGGAGTATCTGGAGCCTTGTTCTGCCGAGATGCGACGGCAGTTGACTGTCGAGTTGATCAAACTCGATCTGGAACAACGCTGGCAGCGCGGCCTGAAGCGGGTGATCGAAGACTATCGATCGGAAGTCGCCTATCTTGACGAGTGCATCACCGGGCCGTTGATCTTCGAAGAGTATCACATCCGACGGCAGGCCGACGACGATGTTTCGCAGGCCGAGTACTTCAAGCGGTTTCCTAATCTTGTCGCCGAATTGGAGCGTTTGTTCGGTATGGATCCCGCGATGAGATCCACTGTCGTGGGAACGGCGGACTCAGCCGAGAAGCTGACAATCGTACCTGGTGAGCAGATCGACGACTTCGATTTGCTGCTGCGACTGGGGCAGGGGGCGTTTGCGACTGTGTTTCTTGCACGCCAGAGGTCGATGCAGCGGCTGGTGGCGGTGAAGATTTCGGCAGATCATGGGCATGAACCGCAAACGCTGGCTCAACTTGATCACAACAACATCATTCGAGTTTACGACCAGCGGACGTTGCCCGAACGTGGTCTGCGATTGCTGTACATGCAATATGCGGCCGGCGGAACATTGGCCGGCGTCATCAAATTCATGCGGAAGCTGCCGTTTGACCAATGGAACGGCCGAGCCTACTTGAAGGCCGTCGACGCGGCGCTGAACGAGCGAGGTGAGTCGATTCCGTCGGATTCGTCCGTGCGTCGCAAAGTTGCCGCAATGACTTGGCCGCAGGTCGTTGCCTGGGTCGGTAGCCAACTGGGGCAAGCACTTGACTCGGCTCATCGTCAAGGCGTGCTGCATCGCGATCTGAAGCCTGCGAATGTGCTCCTGACGACCGAAGGCGTTCCCAAGCTGGCCGATTTCAATATCAGCTTCAGCGACAAAATCGAAGGCTCGTCTCCTGCGGCCTATTTCGGCGGCAGTCTGGCTTACATGTCGCCGGAGCAACTCGAAGCTTGCAACCCAGGTCACTCACGGCAAGCGAGCGATCTGGACGGGCGTAGCGATCAATATTCGCTGGGGATTCTGCTGGCGGAATTGTTGACGGGCAAGCTTCCCTTCGATGACCGAGCGAACAGTCGACCGTGGGAATCGAAGTTGGCAGCGATGACGCAGCTTCGTCGAAGCGGCCTTGCACCCAATCAACTGAAGCTGCCCGACAACTTCGATACGGGCGGACTAGAACAGGTTCTGGAGCAATGCCTGGATCCGCGAATTGAGATCCGGTTTGCCCACGGACTCGATTTGGCACGCGAACTCGAACTATGCCTGGACCCGGCTGGCCGACGCTTGATTGTGGGGAATGCGAAGCGTTGGCAGCGATTCGCTCGGTGGTTCCCGCTGACGACGGTCTCGCTGATCACCGTCATGCCCAACATCGTCGCCGCTGTGTTCAACTTTAACTACAACCATCGCGAGATCTACGAACTGATGCCGGATGCCGAGCCGACCTTCATGCGGATTCAGGCCATCATCAATATGATCGCCTTTCCCACAGGAATGGGTTGCGCGTCCTGGCTGGCAGGGTCTGTCGGGCATGCAGTGAAGATCGATAAGCGACACGCCTTGTCGGCAAAAGAACTAGGCGATCGACGTCAACGGTGCCTGGAGCTTGGAAATCTCGCGGCGATCGTGGGATTGACACTGTGGCTGATCGCAGCACCCGCTTATCCCATTTCGCTGCATCTGATGCTGGGGAAAGTGCCGCCACAGATCTATGCTCATTTCGTCGTATCGCTAGCCCTTTGCGGACTGATTGCGGCGGCGTATCCATTTTTTGGAGTGACGTTTGTCGCGATTCGCTGCTTCTATCCTCGCCTGATTCGCTGGGATTCAGTGACTTCCAACGATGTCGTCTTTCTGAGGCGATTAGCCAAGCAATGTTGGCTCTATCTGGGGCTGGCAGCGTCTGTCCCGATGATCGCCGTCGTGATTCTGGTGTTGGCTGGATTAGAACGACGATTTGAACTCGTCGCCCTGGCCGCAGGCGGTGTCCTTGGGTTTGGAATCGCACTGACCGCGTTTCGCCTCGTGCAGGCTGACTTGGAGACACTGATACGACTGCTCTCGAAACACCAGGACTGAAAAGCGAAATCCAGCCGTGGATTCAAACGAAATCAGCCCGACACAAAGGTGTCGGGCTGATTGTGATTCCTAAACTGCGGCTGCGACTATCGCATTTCGACTGATGGATCGGGGTCCCACCCAGCGACGGAGGCGTCGGGAGCCAGAACGAAGATTTCGACGCGGCGATTGCGAGCACGAGAAGCTTCGGACTTATTCTGTTCGACTGGTTGATGCATCCCGTAACCGGAAACTCCCATTCGCGTTTCTGCGATGCCCGACTTCCGCAACGTTCGCAGAACTGACAGGGCTCGGTGGGCGGACAGGCCCATGTTGTCCTGGTGCTTGTCCTGAGTGTTCTTCTTGGAGACGGGCCGGTCATCCGTGTGGCCTGACACAAGCACCTTCAGGTGTCGAGCGTCCGACTGGTTCATAATGCTGGCGAATTCGGCAATCACCTTGGAGGCTTCGGGGCGAACTTCGTCGCTACCCGAGTTAAACAGCAGGTCCGTCGAGAACTTGCTGACTCCCGTCTGAGGATCAAATTCAAAGTCGGGATACTTATCCTTGAGCTTCTTCAATCGCAACGTCGCATCGTCGGACAGCGGGCTGCTGCTCGGTCGATTGCTCGTCAGGATGTTACGCATCTGGTCTTCGAGCTGACCGTTGGAGGCCTGCAGGTTTTCCAAGCGAGCGTTGGCGGCATCCAGGCCTTGCTTGGCCGCCAGATACTGTTGCTCGAGCCGCGCCTTCTCAGCCGCCAACTGCGACTGAGTCATGCCGATCCCGTTACGTTCCATCGCCAGTTGTCGATTTTGCTCGTACAACTGATGGGCACGCAACTGGCTCTGGCGGAGCGAGTTCCTGGGGACTTGGTTACACCCACCTGCCGCCAGCAAAGTGGCAGCCAGTGGCAGTAACACAAACATACGAACGCAACGTGACATCGCGAACTCCTCGGCAGATAGCGCGATTGCCCTGGGACGCACCAACACAACGAATGCAAACGACGTTGCAAACATTGAGCTGGAACATCACGCAATCGGTGACGCCACAACCATCGTTCAATTGATGCTAGGGAGAGATTTAGGACAGGACTTCGATCGATGACAGCTCGACGGATTATCGTTCCCGCGACAATCAGCGTCTGGCCAAAGCCATCGCGAGGCGGGTTATAGTTCCCAAAAAAAGAGACGCCAAGAGGAGGCATGAGGAAATACCACCAATACCGGCCCAAAACCGGTCAATTGGTGGCGTCGGAAAACTGGATTCGGCGAATGCTGCCGATGATTTGCGGGACCGTCAGCAATATGGTGTCGCCGGACCTATTGAACGGCCTGGATTGCTGCAAGCAAATAGCGCAACCACATTCAAATGAATGCGTTGCGATTATTTACTAAACATTCCGCCCACGGCACCGATCAGCTCACCATTATAGACGGGGCTGTCGGCGGCCCACGTGGTTCGCAAGAGATCGACTGACATCAAGGCACCCATCAGCAGGACCGTGCAGGAAACTAGGAGGGTCAGGAAGAATCCGGTTCCCCACTCAACCTCTTGAGGGGCAGCGATCTTTCCGGCGGGAGAACCGAACCCAATCCGGCTGGCACCTGATTCGAAGCCTTCGTCGAATTCGTCGTCGTCCGTTTCAAAGGCATCGAGGTCTTCGAGTTCGTCGTCTTCGCCCAGAACTTCGTCGCTGACTTCGAGTTCGTCGTCGTCCGCCTCTTCACCATCTTCGAGATCGAACATCGATTCGCTGACGGGTTTGCGGCCCTTTTTCACGACGGTGGCTGACGACTGATCTGCATCTTCGTCATCTTCAAACATGATGACGCTAGTTTCGGACTTATCGTCATCGTCCCCGAGCAGGGGAACTTCCATTGTATCGTGCAGCTCGTCGGCATCGTCGTGCTGCAGCATCATCGGAGACGTTTTGCTCAGATCATCTGAATCATCACGATCTTGCGCCAACATCATCGGGGCTGTGGCGTCCAGGTTTTCCGGCTTTCGTCCACGTAGATTCTTGCTGCTGCCGCCACCCTTCAGCTTGATACCGCTCGGGCTGCCGCGCAACTTCATACCGCTGTCGTCTGACAGGGTGATCGAACTATCGCCGTGGCCTAGACTTAGGCCACTATCACCTTCCAGCAGAATACCGCTGTCCATGGGCTGTTGCAGACTCAGCCCGCTGTCATTCGTCATCCGCAGGCCGCTATCGCCGCCGAATCGAATTCCACTGTCACCGACAAGTTGGATGCCACTGTCACCTGGCAGCGTGGAGATACCAGGATCGTCGTCGAATAGTGCAGATCCCCCCGCATCGGAAGGGAGCAGGGCGACATCACTGTCGCTGGAAAGGTCACCGCGGCGACCGTGATCCATCAACTTGACATCACTATCGCTGTCGCTAACAGGATAGAGTTTCACATCGCTGTCGGACTGGGCGATACGGACATCACTATCAGAGTCCGAGATCCGGCGCTTTCCGGGATCGACCAGCTTCACATCGCTGTCTGAATCGGCTGGCTGGGAAACTGGATTGACGAGCTTCACATCGCTGTCACTATCGGACTTCAGCCCCAGCTTCGAATCAGTAATCAGTTTCACATCGCTATCGGATTTGCTCGCGTCCATCACTGGAAGTTCGGCGCTGCTTCCAGTCAACCGCCTTTCAGTCACAATGCGAACGTCACTGTCTGATGAAGTATCGCGGCCTTTTCGAATCACAGTTGCCTGACGACCCAGGTCGTCGTCGTCTCCCATGATCGCCACATCAGGGTCCGAGTCCGGCCGACGGCGTCGCGCAAACTCTTCGACATCACTATCTTTGAACTTCCACGTGCCGCGATCCGCGAACCCGCGGATATCGCCTTTCTCACGCATGCGGATCAATTCTTCGGTCTTGATCTTCAGCAGTGCCGCAGCTTCTTCGAGACCCAAGTACTTCTTGCTGGCCATGTTGACCCTACTCCGCTCGAAACTTCCTGCGCCGTGAAACGCGACAAACCGGATATCATGAGCCCTAAAGCCATCTTCGACAGTTCATCGGCTAATTTGCAGATCAATTTGCGTACGACCCGCGATCGGAATCACAAGTCCAGGCAAAATCTGGATTTGGCTGTCACGACCCCTACCAGCAGGTGGCTGTTGTCGAATCGCAAACCTGAAGGCTCATACAACTGCTAATCTTCACGCATATTGTACGGGCGCCGATTTACGGCAGGCAAGACAATTCCCACCCAAGAAGTACCGCAAGATGACCTCCGAACCATCCGTAGGCGAGACCTTTCGGATGGCAGCGATCATAACTCTTGCGGCGGATTTGCTGATTGATCGCATGGCAGCCGTTACGCCCCGCGATCAATTGCTTAGAAATGCCCGTTTGTAAGCGCGCTCGACGTTTTGTTGCAATTGGACATTGGCTTGGTGTTCAGCTTCCAACCACTTCAAAGGATAGTCGTTCGGGATTTTCAGCTGACCCAGTTCCTGGATCCCTTTCCAGACGCGAATTCCCAGCAGACACTCCTCCACCAAGGTGTCTTCGCTTTTGAGTTCGTTGTACTCCGGCTTATGCAGGATGGTGTCAAAGCCGGTCATCCCGGCGAATGCCAACTCAAGAGCCTTATCCAATTCCTGGCTCTTATACTTCTGACTGGCTTCGTACAAGTTTCGATGGGCCTCAGCAGTGGTCTGCTCCGATTCGCAGTTGCCGCGTGTCGTCCAGTAGTAGTAGTTCACCATCTTCCGATATCGATCAACCATGTCTGTGACACGTACGACATCGTCGGGATTGGCGACTTCCTTCTTGATATCATCGCGGGACATTCCCAGACGGATATCAAACTTCACGGGATTGTTGAGATCCCCGATAGGAATACTGAAGACTTCCTGGCCGTATTTTGTGGTCCAGTCCGACAGTGCTTCATGCCACGCTTCTCGCGTGACTTCGCCGAATTTCCCGTCCTTCTGCAAGACCTGAGCATAGTCGAATTGGCATCGTGCGGGCATGGAGCGGAAGAGGGTGCGATCGAGAATGTGCTGCGGCCGGTGCTCGGTGTCTTCGATCTGGCAAGCCCTGATATATTCCTTCTTGGCAACCAGGTAGTTGTCCATGATATCGGGGTTGAAGTCTGGATCCGGCCCGTTTTTGAACTTGGGATCGGGATCGTGAAGGAAGTAGTTGCGGTAGTACTTCGCTTCGTCCGCGTTCCCAATCTTCTTCTGGTAGACGTTGGCGACATGGTACTGCAAATGGGTCGACTTGCGGTTTTGTTCCACACCGCGTTTCATAAACAGTCCGCCGACCTTTACGTAGTAGTAACGATCTTCGACAGCATCCCACTCCGCTGACGTGTTGTAGGCCAGGTTCCAACCGTTCATTTCCCACACTTTTTCGAAGTGAGGTTGCAGTCGAACGATGGACTCGGTCGTCGCCCGCATTTCTTCCCATTGCTTGGCGTCGCGTTCTTTTTCGAATTGCGTATAGAGCAGGTTGACCGCGACCCCGCGCATACCCAAGAGGACCAGGTTCATCGCGGCACCGGACGGATCGACTTTACCCAAGTCGCTTTCGCCCAACTCGTATTTCGTACGCAGGCGGGTCAAGGTTCCACCGGGGCTGTCTTTTCCTGATGCAGGAAGGCCCAGACTGATGATCGGGATCAGCAGAATCAGGATTCCGCACAAATAGACCAGCTTGCGCTGTTGCGAGGTCAAAGAGGTCATTTGGACTCCAATTCACGAATCCGCAGTGCGAAGAAGCCTAACAGGACGCACGGCAGCACATAAGCGAGTGTAATCAGCAGGCAGGGGCCCAGCGATTGATCGAAGGGAACATCGAACCCATTGGCGACGTATTCCTGCATGTTGAAATACTTCAAATGCGGAATCACCTGTTTGCAATTCCACAGGAAGAACGTCAACACCCAATCGACAAACTGCATGACTGTGAATGCGTAGTTGGCCGGGAGGTCCGTCGTGGGATTCATGTGTGTGACAATACGATAGATCGATTCAAAGAACCCACCGCCCTGCCAGCCGTCTTTGATGCTCTTGCCGCCGATCAATTGATCCATGAACCTGTGAGTGTCCTCACCGCTCAGGATGAACATGATGAACGTCAACGCGGTCGCGATGGGGCCTTTCAGGAATGTACTGGCACAGACACCCATCAGCACCACGAGAATCATGATCATCTCGATGCCGAAGACCGCCTTAAAGAATCCGACAGCAAAGTTCTGATCGGGCAGTCGAATGAACAAATCGATTCGTGCCATGCCGAGGTATTGCTCGCGATCGATACACGAAACTTCGACGATCAGATTCCCGTCGGATGTCACAAAGTCCTTAATCAGGTCGTAGGTCTTTCCTTCGCTGGGAACTTCCAGCTTGCGAGGAATCGCCTTGGTGACGCCGCGTTTTTCCACGATCGGCCAAGCCTGGGTCGTGTAAGTGATGTTCTTTTCGGGGTTGCGGAATTGATAGTCGAACAGCAGTTGTCGATTCATGTCGCCTTTGTAGCTGCGAAAGGCCATGAACTGATTTTCGATGTGCAGATTGCCTTCGGAATCCAGCGAATTTTCGCCAATCCCGCTAAACGTCCAGATCGCCCGGGCCTTAGTGGCACCTTCGATATAGCTGCGGAACTCGTTGATATCCCCGACATTGATCCCCTTTTCAACGTCTTGACCATTACGATCCTTGAATGACAAGTTGCCACGCACGGGAACGCGGCAGATCAGCATCGATCGGGCGTCAGCAGGGATTTGCCGCACGATCCAGATCCAGCCCACAACAGACATGACCAACAGGACCAATGAGCCCAACGCCGCGAATCCCAACACACGACCAAGCACGATTTCCAATCGTCGTGCGGGCTTCGTCACCACCGTATGAAGCGATCGCAAGCGAATTTCTTCGGGGATGCCGAAGCTGCTGAGAATGAACATCAGCGGCAACGTCAACCAGGTGATCGCTCGCAGAACGAAGCTGATATAGAGCTTGACCGTAGGCTTTGTGATCTCTTCACCGTCGTTCCCCATGAACCAGCCGGCAAACATGAAGAGCAGGGCGAAGACCACGAAGATCAACAGGGCCTTCCGGCGATAGGCTTCCATGAAGGTGAGCTTGGCCAGTGCGGCGACCCGGCGGAACGAGATGCTGACGAGGTCAGTAAAGAAGCCCTGCACCTCGTCTGCGAACAACGGCAAGCCTTTTCCGCCGTGGATCACGAGCATCGACAGCAGTGAAACCACAATCGTGGCAAGACTTAAGCTGCCGAAGACAATCAGCCAATGGAGGAGCGCCGGGGCAAGCGGCATCAGGTCCGGATCGAATGACATGGCTTGTGACGGCCTTTACAAGCGGAAGAATAAAAGAGTGGAACAGTCTCGCTGAAAACCAGATCGGTCAACGAATCAGCCTTACGAGGCGGTTCCTTCTTTGACAGTACGGTGACCTGGTCGTTCGCGGCTTTCCTGCACGGTTTTGAGGAACAAGTCTTCCAAGTTCGCAGTGGGTTGATCCACTTTGAGAATATTGGCACCGTGCTTTTTCAGGACGGCTTCGACTTCGCGAATGGCGTCTGGACTAAGCTTGGAACTCAGGATCTGCGTCTCGTCCTGTGCTTTAAGCAATTCGTCGACGCGCCCCATGACCTTCAGTTCACCGTTGTCGAGAATGGCGATGCGGTCACAAACGTCCTGAACGTCGGCCAGCAGGTGGCTGCACATCAGCACCGTTTTCCCCTGCTTCTTCAGATCCAGGATCAGATCTTTCATATCACGATTACCCAGCGGATCCAGGCCGCTGGTCGGTTCATCCAGCATCACCAGGTCCGGGTCATTGATCAGCGCCTGGGCAACGCCGATTCGGCGTGTCATCCCTTTGGAATATTCCTTGAGCTGACGATGACGAGCCCGCGGGGCCAGCTTCACCAGATCCAGCAATTGCTCGGACCGTTCTTTTCGCTTTGCCGCCGGCATGTCGAACAGGCGTCCGTAGAAATCGAGCGTCTCGTAAGCGTTGAGGAACCGGTAGAGATAGGACTCTTCGGGGAGATAACCGATCCGCTCATTCTTGGCGACATCCGCCGCCGACTTGCCCAGAATCTTGATCTCACCCTCAGTGGGGAAGAGCAGCCCCAGCAAGAGCTTCATCGTTGTTGTCTTGCCCGAACCGTTTGGTCCAAGCAATCCAAACACTTCACCAGGGCGAACGTCCAGAGTCAGGGCGTTCAGCGCCTTGACCTTCGGACGGCCCCAGAAATCTCGATAGACTTTGCTGAGGTTGCGAATTTGAATGACTGAGTCAGTGGACGGACCAGACAGGCTCATGCGGACTCCCGCTCACTTTCACGACTGGATCAGGTGTTAGTTAAGGAATTACAAATCAACAGTTTAGGTTCGGCAGATGAGTTCAACCCATCCGTCCGACGAGACATAAACGACCGAAAAGGGTCTCGGGAATGACCGACACTACGCAGCAAAACCGTGCAGTGTTTGGAGCAAACTTGCCAAAACGCGAAGTTTCCGATCGCGCGGAAGTCTTGCTCAGTCCTCCAATTCCGGCATGTTAAAACTGACGAGGAAGGACCGCAAGGAGTGGCGGGGAAGTCGGCGAAGAGTTAACAGATCCAGCAGAAATCATGGACGACTTTGCAGGGCTCCGGCCGAGGATTGAAAAATCTTCTGAACCCGATCTTCCCCTTCCGTGGCCCCACCCCGGTTGAGGTCACAAACGCAAGCTTCGCACAGTCGGCAGCCGGCAGTTTCGAGGTGAAATCGCAGATATTGTGACAACCCGTCCCCCAGACGTCCATCGAGAAATCCCGCCCAGACCGCTCGCGGTGGACAGCTCCAACGACCTCGTCGCCACATGGCCCCTAAGGTCACCTCGCCGTGCTCGACCGACTGCATCAGTTGGACGACCCGCTGCAGTAGCGGAGTCGATAGTCGAAGCTGGC
The DNA here is from genome assembly GCA_028291515.1 of Schlesneria sp. GTDB lineage: Bacteria > Planctomycetota > Planctomycetia > Planctomycetales > Planctomycetaceae > Schlesneria. The sequence continues at coordinate 3,846 of JAQGHU010000022.1, read as the reverse complement.
GTTCCAGTTCCGTCGCGCGGCCGACGGGCAGACGTTCGTCGATGTAGGCCAGCAGTTCCTCATTGGTGAAATCATCGATTGCCATGGCTGATTTCGTCTTTTCAGGGCACGAGACCTGGTTTTGACTTGAATCACAATCTCATCGGATCGCCCGAACGACATGCTTGCGACCACGTTCCGGCACCGTTAGCATACCAAAAGATCTTGGGGAAACTCAGAGTCGAAGCGGATTTCAACACGCTTCAACGAATTCAATCCGATCTTGGTTCACGGTGGTGCGTGCTCACTCAATCACTCCAGCAGGCAGTGACTGATGGACGCTTTTCAATCTGGTCTGGGTCATCCATAAGACATTCACCGTGATTGAATATCGTCATTTCGTCAACACAGACCCCCCTCACATCCTTCGTCTTTGGCACGAGTGCCAACTTGGTCGCGGAGCGGCCACAGGGCTACGCTGTGACGAATTCGATGAACTGGTGTTCGCCCAAACCTATTTCGACCCGGCCGGCCTGATCCTCGCGGTCGTGGATTCGAAAATCGTCGGCTTTGTGCATGCCGGTTTCGGGGCGAATGAAGACCGGTCCTGGTTGTCAGATGAACAGGGCGTGATCTGCGCCATCATGGTTCATCCTTCGATGAGGAATCAGGGGATTGGTCGGGAACTGATGCGCCGGGGCGAGGCTTACCTTCGCGAACGGGGAAGCAAAACGATCTATGCCGGCCCGGCCGAACCGCGCGATCCGTTTTACTCTGGAATCTATGGCGGAAGTCAATCCGCTGGCTTCCTGCATTCGGACCCCAATGCGGAGCCATTCCTCATCAAATTGGGATATGAGGCGACCGAAGAGCACATCGTCTTCCAACGTGGTTTAGGAGTCGGCTCGGCCGATCCTGTCGGTGTGCGTCTCGTGAATGTGAGGCGAACAACTCGATTGACGGTACTCAATCAAGAGCCGAAATCGCTCTGGTGGCAAACGAGATACGGCCGCCTCGATGCCATGCATCTCGCACTGATTCCCAGAACGGGTGGTGCTCCGCTGGCCCGGGTCAGCGTGGTCGGCCTCGATCGCTATGTCGACGCGTGGCAAACGCGTGGAATCGGCTTGATGAGCCTGTACGTGACTGAGGCGAATCGTAAGAAGGGCTATGGTCAGGCGCTGCTGGTCGAAGTTTGTCGTCGAGTCCGCGACGACATGGTGCAACTGGCAGAAGCACACGCCTCCAAAGCCGACGTGGGTGCCATCGCAGTGCTCGAATCGGCCGGCTTTCGAGCCATCGATTCCGGGCGCGTTTATCGTCGCTGCGATGCCTAACCGGAATTGTTCACGACCGACTACTCCCCACCGCTTCCGTCATTCCCGCGCAGGCGGGAATCCAGCGCGTGAAGGGACTGTGTCGATGCTGGAAAGACGATCCCAACGTTGGGATGATTCAGCGCGGAAGGACTGGATTCCCGCCTGCGCGGGAATGACGGAGGAGAAGTCGGAGCCGGACAGGCAGCGTGTCGAACAGTTCAGGACGTGACCATTTCTGTTTCGAGATACCGATGTCCATCGGGGATCTTCGACAACAGGTACTCCTCGAGAGACTCTGCAGTTCGAGGCGCAGAGAGCATTCCCAAACGAACGACGGCCGCGGCCAGTTGCTTCGGATTTTCTTGCTGCAACGACAAGAGATGAACCAGTTGTCCTTCGCTAATCCAACCCAGACGAATCGCAGCCGTACCGAATCGCTCGTTCGTGTCATTCTGAAGGTGGATAATATGATTCACCTGGTCGTCATCCAGGTAATGAGATTGAATCGCCAATTCGCCAATCCGAGTATTCTCGTGAGTGCATTCCAAGAGGGCTCGAGAGACCGAAGGAATGTCCAGCAGGCGTTTGGAAACCAGCCACCGGCTGAATCGATGTTGGAGCACAAGTTGCGAGAGTGCTCGTTCATTCTCGTCGACCAACGATCGGACGCAACAGCGATTGCGACCTGAGCGTTTAGCGTCATACAGGCTGGCATCCGCAGACGCAATCAATCGATGTGGCAGGTCAACATCGTCACGCCCTGGGATTGAAATGGCCGCACCCAGGCTCACGGTGACCGGGACTCGCATATCACCAAACAGGAACGGTTCCGCTTCCACTCGCCCACGAATCTTCTCAGCCAATCGCTCTAACCCGCGTTCCGTCGGTTGATTCACAAGAATCACGAACTCTTCGCCACCGAATCGAGCCAGGATGTCGGAGTTCCGAATCGCATCTGCAAAAACCTTGACGATCTGTTGTAGTACCACGTCACCGAACTGATGTCCGTACGTATCGTTGATCTGCTTGAAATGGTCCACATCGGCAAAGATCAGTCCGATCGGTGAAGCACAGCGGGTGCATCGCTTCGCTTCGGTGTCGAGCATCTCGTCAAAGAACTGACGGTTGTAGACCTTCGTCAAGGGGTCATGAAGGGCCTGTTTTTGCAGTTGCTTGTTCTGAAACTCAAGATCTCTTCGCTCCTGTTCGGCCAGTTGTTGACGCAGCGTGGCCTGCGTGCAGGCCACATGGGCTCGCAATGTCAGCCGGACCAGCTGTTCATTGGCCTGCATCATCAAATCGGCGGGGGCCTGAGTGTCGTCAAACTCAAGGAGATTGGCATGTTGCTGCCAGCTCAACTCGGTCTGGTGCAGAAATTCGGAGGTTTCTTCCGTTCGCCAGTGGAGCAGAGTTCGAGCCATACGATCCAGGCGTTCGCGAGCCTGCTCGTTGGACTTAGTACAGAGCACATCTCCCGCGCAAGAGGCAACTGCCGTGGCCGCCAGAGCCGGGAAGTATTCATGTTGACGCTGCTCTTCTAACAGGACATAGGGAGCGTGATGCCAGCGGATCGCCTCGATCACGGCGACCGGCATCTTCCAATGTTCCATTAAACGAGCACCGACTTCGGCATGCTGGATTCCCAGCCATTCTTCCTCAATTTGGGACAGCGACAGCCGTCCTTCCTGCGCCGATTCCAGGACAGGTCGATATTCGGTTTCGAAAGACGACATCAGTGCCAGGCGACCGACTTCCAGCAATAGCCCGCAAAGCGAAAAATCGTCAGCCGATGCGGGAGCAATCCGATGAGCAATCTCAGCCGTTGCGGAGGCCTGAATGATCGACTGCTTCCAACAATCTCGATAGTGGTTCGCCATTGGCGAATTCGCCGCAGATGCCAGCGTCAGTCCGAAGCTAAGTGCCAGGGAATTTGAAACGCTGGGGCCCAAGAGCGAGACAGCCCGCTCGATCCCTTTGACTTCTGATCTGACCCCGAAAAAGGTCGAATTCGCGGCTTTAACGACTTTCGCGGAGATGGCCGGATCGGCTTTCACGAGTTGGACGATCTGCCGCAACTCGGTCTCTGGATTGGCGGTCAGCTTTAACAGCGTCTGCGCGACCGTCGGCAGCGATGGCAGTTGAGTCAGCGACCAAATTCGTGCGGGGTCAATCATCTTGAGTCACCAAAGACGGCTCGATTGTCGTTCGCGGTATCCTCGCCATCTGACTCGAACGCAGAGACAGCCAGGATCGGACGCGAACCGGTGGGGGGTCCAAGTGAACATTAGTTCACGTCGCCGCCGAACCGCGAAAATCTAGCCATGGTAAATCGGGACACACGTGACACCGGGCGATTTTGAGCAATTACGCAGATATCACTGATTGTGCCGATAATCCGGAATCTGACGATCGCTGTCGGTACACCTCAGATGATGTCCGCATTACACGAGTGCATTGTCACAATCTGAACGCTAAATGACCGTGCGCAATTCTGCTCGCGAAGCAGTTTTCTTGATTGGGAGGGCGAGGCTCCTGCCGAGCCGCGCAT
>JAQGHU010000099.1 GCA_028291515.1 Schlesneria sp. | reverse complement strand
TGACTTGGTTTTCGCTGAGATCAGGAACAGCGTCGACCGGCGTGTGAAACATGGCGTAGATGCCCGCGATCGTTAGCATTCCGGCCGCCAGTAGCACCAGAAAGCGATTGCGGATCGATGCCTCAATCAGTTGTTCGATCATGGAGTCGGTTCGGCTTTCTGCTCTGTGACGGCTTGTTTCAGTTCTTTGACTCGGGCTAGAGTCTCTTGTGGCTTCTCGCGAGCAAGTTCCTGGCATCCCTCACAGCACAGAAAGACTGTCTGGCCATCGAGCGTGATCTTGACGGGTACCCCCATCGATCCCAGAGGGCTGTCATCCATGATTGGGCAAAGCTTCTGGTGCAGGACAATCTTGAGATCAGCGGGGCTCAGCTTAGACAGTTCGGCCTGAATTTTGGGGGGCAGTGTTTTCAGCATTGCCAAGTCATCCGCGGCGCTCGTCGAATGGTCCTTCAGTTCAGTGAGTCGCTTCAGTGTTTCTTTCGGGTTGGCTCGCGCGGCCTTTTCACATCCGGCGCAGCAGACAAAAACGGTCTCCCCGTCGATCGTCAGTTTTGGAGGTACGCCCATCGACCCCAGCAAGCTGTTGGGCAAGACCACACATTCGCGCTGCTGTTCAGCCAATTTGCGATCTTGGGGACTAAGCTTGGCGAGAGTGGCCTGAATCTTGGATTCAGTCTCGCTCCCTTTCTTTCCGGGTGACGCTGGCATCGGAGTACTCCCCTGCCCCGGTCGAGACAACTTCATCTGCTCAAGTTTCTGCAGAGTCTCTTGCGGCTTGTCTTTGGCGGGCTTCTCACACGCGGGGCAGCACACGAAAACGGGCTTACCATCCACCATCACTTTGACCGGCACACCCATCGAACCCAAGCGACTGTTCTCCAGGATCGGGCAGTATTTCTGCTTCTCGGCAATCGTCCGGTCTTCAGGAGTAAGCTTCTTCATCGCCGCCAGCAGCTTCGCATCTTCATTCTCGGGCGTGGTCGGACGCACTGTCGTTACTGATCCGCCACCGGATTTGGAACCGCTACTGCCGCCGAAGTAGATCGACCCTGCGGCCGGGTTCAGTCGCGTTTCGGCATCCACGAGAAATGAGCCGGAAGTGGCGATTCGATCGCCAGCTTCCAACCCTTGGATGATGGGATAGAACGTCACGTTGTTTGGTCCTGTCATTTTTGGGCCGAGTGTCACCAAGACCCCCTCGTACGTGCCAGGGAGTGCTTCCCGATAGATGATGGTTTCGCTACCGGTCTGGATCACCGCGCTCTCAGGAAGCGCCAAGACTCGACCTTCCTTGAGCCTGGCAATGGCTGCTTCGTCGGTTCCTGCGGCAAGCCGCAGAGCGGGAACCCGCTCCGGAGGGACCAACAGAATGACGGTGGTTGTCATGCCCGGACGCAGCTTGTGGCCAGGATTGGGCAATTCAAATCGTACGGTCACTGTGCGGGATTGTTGATCGACATGCGGATAGATAAACGTCAACGAGCCACGAAACTCTTCACCGGGAAAGGCACGCGTCGTTGCCGAGACCGGCAGCGCCTCAACGAGTTTGTGTTCCTGCTCGAACGGCAGGAAGACCATGTCGTCTTCGTAAATCTGGGCCTGAATCCAGATCGAAGAAAGATCGGCCACATCGTAGAGTGGACTTCCCTCTTCGACATACTGGCCCTCGCGGACATACTTCTTGATCACATGGCCACTGATCGGCGAACGAATTCGCAGATGGCTGTTCGCCTTGCCAGTTTTCAGCACATCGTCGATCTGATCATCAGCGATGCCGAGCAATTCTAGCCGCTGCCGAGAACTGGCAATTGCTTCGACGCTATTTCGTCGTTTCGCATCCAACAGGTTTTGAACGGTGACATTCAAGTCCGGGCTATATAGCGACGCCAGGAGATCACCAGACGAGACCATTTGTCCCGTTTCGTTGACCAACAGTTCATCAATCCGCCCTTTGACTCGGGCCGAAACATTTTTGAGTCCCCGCTCGTTGAATTCGACGTATCCAACGGCCTGAATCTCTTTCGTCAACGGAACTTCGCTGATCTCCCATGTCTGAATGCCAGCCAGAACGACACGATATGGAGATAACTGCACACGGTTGACGATACCCGCTGGCAGGACTTCGTCCGTTTGTTCCCCCTTCTTGCGTTTCGAAAGTGGCATGAAGCAGATCGGACACTTCTCCTTTCCATTGTCACGAATGACGGATGGATGCATCGGGCAGAAGTATTCGGTGTCGCTGGCAATCGCCGATGCGGCAGTCGCCGGGCGCGTCCACTTGTCGTAGTAAGCCACCAGTGTGTCCCACTGTGTGATGACCACACCGATCGCAGCCAGGATGGCGATGAAGCGAAGCCGGGCGAGTTTCACCAAGATGACAAAGTCGAACCACCACCAGGCTTTGCCCCAGAAACCAAGCCCCGGCGGCGCACGAAGTCCTCCTTCGTCGAGAGCAAAATCATGGTGCTCTGGCGGTCGCGGATCAGAGGGTGTGGTCATATTTTGGAAATCCCGGTTCGTTGCATTTGCCGCTTTGGAATTGCTCTATCGCAAAGTCGAAACCATGTCAGTCATCGGGCGAGCAGCCGGAACACGGACCGGCCCAAAAAGGCGCTAACCCGCCAGTCCGGCCCCGACTGCTCGCCGGATGACCGTCGTTCAGTTGTTTCGTGAGCGACGGTCATCCAATCACTTACGGCAAGATACTTGCATCCAGCCCTGCCTCTTTCAGCGCATCGACCAACTGTGCACTGGTCACGTTTCCCTGTCCAGTGAACGAAACACCGACTGATTTCTGAGGTGCGTAAACAGCAACAGTGGAGACACCTTTGACCTTGGCCAGCGCGGCCTTCGCCTTGTCGGCATTCCCTTCGGCGCCGATCTCAGGAACCTTCAGCGCCAACCAGCCGCCGTATTTCATGTTGCCACCCATCATGTGTGGCGTCGTCGCGATTCGGCTGGAAAGCTGTTGCGCGGAGATCTGCTGCTCGTCGAATTCCACCTTCGCATTCTTTGAGGCCCAGTCCACTTTGACACTGCGCACCCCTTTGATCGACTTGATGGATTGTTCGACCGTCGTCGTACACGGGGGACAATGCAAGCCCGTGATCAGGAAGGTTCCTTTCACCGTGGCTGTTGTCGTTGCGGCGGGCGATTCTTCGGCCGACAAATTACCAACGACGCAAACCATTATCGCGCTGCTGAGACATCCCCAAATCAATTGCTTCATGAGCAGAACCCTCATCATAAGAATAGTAGAGTTGATGAAATCAATGAGAACAGGTCGCTTGCCAGGAACCCCCGACAAGCGACGGCTTCAGGAGAACAATCAGAATTGGCCGCGAGCCTTACGATCACCTCGGAACGCGTCGAAGGACGAAGGTTGACGGTTTGCCCGATAGACAGGTGCGGGCGTCACTCGCGGTGTCGTACCGGCCTCATACGAAAAGCTTTGGTACGAAGTTCCGCGACTACCCTGAGACGTTTGCATCCCGGCATGCGGATTAGCAGGAGTGACGGGAGCAGCGTTTGTTGGTGCGACACTCGAAGCCACACATGCAGCGGTTGGAGCAGAGCACGAAGCGTTACCACACGCGATGGCATTACCAGCCGACAGGCATGTTCCGGCTGAAGCAACCAACGAAAACAGGATCGATTGATACATGATATGAACCTTTTCAATGCAGGCTTCAGCCACAACGACGGCGCTGAAGTCCTGATACGGACAAGTTGAGAATGGTCATTCCAAACGGGAACCCCGCCTGGACGACTGACGGGCTCCGCCTGCTGCGAACGCGCCTCGCTCAAAAGTAGCGAGTCGACGGCACGACCGGCGAAGGCGTCACGGAGTCGCCACAATCCAGCTATTGAGGATCAGCCGTAGACTGGGGCGAAACGAAGCGTCTGGAATAGTGGCGCGAAGGAACTGCACCACTCAAAGACGCGTTTAAATGAGCCATCGCTCACAAAGAACGATCAAGTCATCGGGCACACGCGGCTGAAATCTCAGCGTGCCGAGATCGACCTTTACGATACGAGGCAGCTGAATTTGCGCGATCGAGGTCGCAGGCAGATCCAACTGGACCAATTCCGGCAATGCAACCTTCTTCAAGGTCGTACCGGCATCGCCCTGCAAGTAAACAGGTGTGCATCGGCATCCGGATGCGCAACATTCCGAACCCTGCAGACCTGATGAACTGGTGGAGGAGGTGCAACACAACGCACCATTTCCTCTACAACAAGGCTTCCGTTCGCGAGATGATGAATCGCTACTGCACGCTACTTGAACCCGATCTTTTGATTGCTGGCCCATCCGCGAACAGAACACGCGAACCTCGCCGCTCGAGCAGCGGCAGGCCAAATGTGGCATGCCACCCCAAGCGGTGATCGGCACTAGGGCCAGGATCAAAAATTGTCGGAGGAGAGCCATTTCAGAACGTTTACATCAAGGCTTACAGGAAATCGAGGTCCGCAAATCACTACGTTTAGTCAAAGGAACTCGTTGGAAATACCATCGCCGCCTTTGAATCTTTCGGAAATTCTTTCCGATCCGTGCAGGAATTCTAGATCTAGAACAGTGCTTGAGCAAGACTTTCTCTCATGGGTGAAGCGAATTCGGGACAGTCCCTGCCTGCCTGACACGGCCACTTTTAGATGTAACATTCAGCCCATCAACCACTTCGTCAGCGATAAACGAATCAGAAATTCGTGCGGCGGCCAAAGTTGGAGCAGCATCGAGACACGTAACTTGCTGATGAAGTTTGCGGGCAGTTGCTGATTCTCACAGATATTTGTGCTCTGACGACGATAGCGAATACTAAGGGTGTGCCAGGATGCCACTCTGATCTGGCTGACCCGCTAACCCGCCAGCAACCCAAAACGTATTCACTCAGGGATGCGAGAATGTCGCTGTTCCACGGGTTCGGGGTTTGCGCGGGAATCGTCATGGCGTTCCTGTTTGCGGGTTGCCGCACCTCTCAGCGAGCCGCAGTTTCAGCGCACACTCTGAGCGTCAAAACGCCTGTGGCGTCGGTTGCGAAGCGTCACCAGACAACACTCGACGAGCCGGAATCGTCACTGGACCTGGCTTCGTACGAAGACGATGAGGCCCCTTCTGAAGAGACTGCGGTTGAGTCGGATGATCCATTTGCCAACGTCGCTCAACTGCAACTGGATCTGCTGGTTTCGGTGGTCACGGCTCGCAATCCGTCGCTTCAGGCCGCCAACGCCGCCTGGAGCGCGGCTGCCGAGCGGTATCCACAAGCGATCGCATTCGACGACCCCATGATGCAGACGATGTTCGCCCCCGCGACATTCTCGTCC
>JAQGHU010000096.1 GCA_028291515.1 Schlesneria sp. | reverse complement strand
TGACTTGGTTTTCGCTGAGATCAGGAACAGCGTCGACCGGCGTGTGAAACATGGCGTAGATGCCCGCGATCGTTAGCATTCCGGCCGCCAGTAGCACCAGAAAGCGATTGCGGATCGATGCCTCAATTAACTGTTCAATCATCTTGATTTCCGTTTGCCTCGGATTCACCAAGGCCGTGGAGTGCCAAACAAGGCATTACTTCGTGATTGTGGCATTCGAATTGTCGCCGTGTCGGCGACACGACTTTCAGCGGCCAACAGGGCCGCCTTTCGCACTTTCCTTTTTTATCTCTTCTACCTTCGCGAGTGTGGCTTTGGGATTTTCGCGAGCCGCATCCTCGCAACCCTTACAACAGAGGAACACAGGCTTCCCGTCCAACGTCAGCTTCACCGGAGTTCCCATCGAGCCGAGCCGACTGCCTTCCTGGATCGGGCAGAGCAGTTGTGCTTCGGCCAGCGGCAAATCGGCAGCCGGAAGTTTGGCAAGAGCCGCCGTCGCCTTCTTGAGCTTCTCAACGGCAGCGAGAGTCTCCTTGCCGTCCGCCAAAGCGCTCTCTTTACAACCGGCACAGCACAAGAAAACCGGTTTGCCATCGATCACGATTTTCACCGGCGTCCCCATCGCGCCCATCCGAGTGCTATTCATGATGGGACAATATCGCTGCGCGTCTGCAAGGGTACGGTCAGCCTTAGGCAACTTCGACAAAGCCGCCTCCATCTTCGCCTCTGTCGGGGTGCTGGTGGGCTTCTCTTTGTCCTGGGAGAAACTGGCTGTGCTGAACAGACCTGCCAATGCAGCAACTCCAGCGAACAAAGTGGCTTTGAACAAGCGGGTCGTCTTCATCGAAATCTACTCCAACCTAGAGATGAGGAAGGGACGATTCATTCGCCCCAAAAACGGATAACGGATCAATACTCCATCGAATCAGCGAGAATCTGTCGCAGTAGAGTCATCCGCGATCTTTGCGGCTGGCCATTTTTCTAATGCGGCATCTACGCAACCGTCGCAACACAGAAACAGCGGCTTGCCGTCCCGAATGAGCTTGATAGGGACGCCCATCGAACCGAGTTCGCTTCCCTTCATTACGACGCAGAGCTTTTGCTTCTCCGCCGCAACTCGGTCTTCCGGACTGAGCATTGCGAAGGCTTTCGCGATCTTTTCTTCCTTAGGCGATCTGGCTGCTGTTGCAGGCGAAGTAGTATTCGTCGATTCCTTGTCTAGCGCGGCCTTCTTGTTCGACTTGAGCAATTCCACTTTTTGCAATGTCTCTGATGGGTTCTCCTTTGCGGCTGCTTCACAGGCGGCACAGCAGACGAAAACCGGATGCCCTTCAATCATCAGCTTGCGCGGCGTGCCCATTGATCCAAGTAGGCTGTTCGGCAAAACCACGCATTCGCGCTGCTGCTCGGCCAGTTCTCGATCTTGGGCACTTAGCTTGGAGAGAGCCGCTTGAATCTTGGATTCAGACTCGTTGCTTTTCATGCCAGGGGAGGCAGGCATCGTGGAGCCGCCGCGCTCGGGACGCCTCGACTTCATCTGTTCGAGTTTCTTCAGCGCCTCTTGCGGCTTGTCTGTAACTGGCTTCTCACAGGCGGGACAGCACACGAAAACGGGCTTCCCATCGACCATCACTTTGACTGGCACCCCCATCGATCCCAGTCGACTGTTCTCCAGGATCGGGCAGTATTTCTGCTTCTCGGCAATCGCGCGATCGTCGGGGGTCAGTTTTTTAAACGCCGCCAGCAGTTTTGCGTCTTCATTTTCCGGCGTCGTAGGACGCACCGTGGTGACAGTTCCCCCGCCCGACTTTGAACCGGCGCTGCCGCCAAAGTAAATGGACCCCGCCGAAGGATTCAATCGCGTTTCGGCATCTACCAGAAAGGATCCAGCAGTCGCGATTCGATCGCCAGCTTCCAGACCGTGGATGACGGGATAAAATGTCACATTGTTCGGCCCCGTCATCTTTGATCCGAGCACAACCAGAACACCTTCGTAAGTCCCCGGCAGCGTTTCTCGATAGATAATGGTCTGGCTACCGGTCTCGATGACAGCGCTTTCAGGAATCGCCAAGACGCGACCTTCCTTGAGTTTCGCTTGCGCGGCTTCGTCACTACTAGCCGCCTGCCGCAGAGCGGGCACACGCTCCGGAGGCACCAACAGCGTGACCGTGGTTGTCATACCCGGGCGCAACTTGTGGCCAGGATTGGGCAGCTCAAATCGAACTGTGACCGTGCGCGATTGCTGATCGACGTGCGGATAAATGAACTTCAACGACCCGCGAAACTCTTCACCGGGAAAGGCACGAGTAATCGCCGAGACCGGCAGAGCTTCCACCAGTTTGTGTTCTTGTTCGAACGGCAGGAAGACCATGTCATCTTCATAGATCTGCGCCTGAATCCAGATCGAGGAAAGGTCGGCCACGTCGTAGAGCGGACTTCCTTCCTCAACGTACTGCCCCTCACGGACATACTTCTTGATCACATGGCCACTGATTGGCGAACGAATTCGCAGATGGCTGTTCGCCTTGCCCGTAGTCAGGATCTCATCGATCTGATCGCCGCCAATCCCTAACAGTTCTAAACGCTGGCGAGAACTGGCTACCGCTTCAGCGCTGTTGCGTCGTTTGGCATCGAGTAGGTTCTGAACGGTCACATTCAATTCTGGGCTGTACAACGATGCCAATAAATCACCGGCCGAAACCATCTGCCCCGTTTCATTGATCAGCAGTTCATCGATCCGTCCTTTGACTCGGGCAGAAACGTTTTTGAGGCCCCGTTCATTGAATTCAACGTATCCGACCGCCTGAATCTCTTTCGTGAGCGGGACTTCGCATACCTCCCATGTTTGGACGCCTGCGAGGACAACGCGGTAAGGCGATAATTGAACACGGTTAACCACACCCGCTGGCAGGACTTCGTCCGTTTGTTCACCCTTCTTGCGTTTCGAAAGTGGCATGAAGCAGATCGGACATTTCTCCTTGCCATTGTCACGGATGACCGATGGATGCATCGGGCAGAAGTATTCGGTATCGCTCGAAGCCGCTACCGCCGCAGTCGTGGGGCGAGTCCACTTCTCGTAGTACGCCACCAGCGTGTCCCACTGTGTGATGACCACACCGATTGCAGCCAGGATGGCGATGAAACGGAGTCGGGCAAGCTTCACCAGTATGACAAAATCGAACCACCACCAAGCCTTGCCCCAGACGCTAAGTCCCGGCGGCGCACGAAGTCCTCCTTCGTCGAGCGTGAGATCCGTCTGCTCTGGCGGCCTTGGTGCAGTGGAATTGGTCATATTCGAGTCCTGAAATTGTTGTCTGCGCTGTCTTGATATAGCGTTGTCTGCGTTGTGCAGTTGACAAGTGGAAAGGATTCGGTCATCGGGCGAGCAGCCGGAACACAGACCAGCCCAAAAAGGCGCTAACCCGCCAATCCGGCCCCGACTGCTCGCCGGATGACCGTCAGTCGTATCTCCTACGATCAACGGTCCGTCCAACCCAGTGCCGCACTTTCGGTGCAGCCTCGGACGAGTGCTCTGTCACAATTCAACATCTGGTTTGGCAAAGTCGTCAGCGACGAATCCCATCTCTGACGAGAGTAGCGACCCCAAAATCAAGGTGTGACGAAGCATCACATTGGTCAAACACGTCGACTGTCGGACCGCCGTGAAGCGGTACCCGACAATCGACGGCTTCAAGAGGACGATTAGAATTGGCCAAGTGCTTTACGATCGCCGCGGAACGAGTTGTACGACGATGATTGACGATTTGTGCGATATGCAGGCGTCGACATCACCCGAGGAGCCGCACCAGATTCATACGAAAAGCTTTGGTACGACGTTCCTCGATTTCCCTGCGACATTTGCATCCCTGCATGGGGATCAGCAGGGACCGTGGGAGTAGCGTTTGCTGGTGCGGCGTAGGAAGCTGTCGGAGCGCAACTCGCACCGTTGCCACAGGCGAAGACGTTGCCAGTCGACAAAAACGATCCAGCGACAGTCACGAATGAAAACAGAATTGACTTGGACATGATAGAGCCTTTTCTATGCGGACTTCGGCCGTAACTACGGTGTTGAAGTCTCGAATTGAACGAATTCAGAACGGCGCATCCTGCGCGAGAACATCCCGCGAGAATGACAGACACGTAACTCCGCCTGTTGCGAATCTGCCTGACTTAGCTAAGTCCAAGTCGAGTTCGCAACGGATGAAGTTGGGATAGAGTTGCCACACCTATGCTGTACAAAACCAGCATTAAAGGGAGACGAAACGAAAACGTCGTATAGAGGCGGTGCGAATCAAACACACCACGCAACGACGTGTTTAAATGAGCCATCGCTCACAAAGAACGATCAAATCGTCAGGCACGCGCCTGTCAATTTTCAATGTGCCAAGATCGACTCGCACGATGCGAGGCTGGCGAAATTCCGTAATCGAGGCCGCGATGAAATCAAGCTGAACTAATTCTGGCAACACGACTTTCTTCAGCGTCGGACCAGTCTCGTTCGCCAAGTAGACAGGAGTGCAACGACAACCAGTTACGCAGCACTCAGGCCGCTGCGAACTTGATCCCTTTCCTGAAGATGAGGAACTGCAACACGCTCCATTGTTCCGTCCGCAGCACGATTTCTGCTCAGAGCGATCGGCCACGCTACCGCAAGAACTCTGCTTGTTTGTCTGCAGATTCATCCGCGGACAAAACAGACGAACTTCCCCGTTTGAGCAACGACAGGCCAAATGCGGCATCCCGCTCCAGGCGGTCAGCGGCACGAAGGCCAGAATCAAAAGTTGCTTGAGGAACGTCATTTCAATCATCTACTACGCTGAGCGTTGCAGGAAAAAACTGAAGACTACTACGTCTTATCGACCAATTTGTTGGAACTTGCGAAGTAATTTTTGGCCCTCGCCAAACTCGATTGCCTTACTTGATGTCGATCTTGCGGCTCGACTATCTCAACTCTAACTGGCATTCCTTGGCGAGGCAACCTCTTTTCCGCGAACCTGTCGCGTAATTCAAGTCCCATCAACTCCATGGCACATGGATGCGCCGCCTAGGTGAATCTTTGCAACAATCGGGCTGGAGAACTTCCCGCCGCAATCCTAATTACTTCGCATCGCTCCTCTTTTGGGGGCCGCCGCGCAGTTATTGCGAAGTCCGCTATTGGAAGAGATTCGTCAACTGGTCGGGCGCGGTCAAGTTTGCGGCCTGTAGGCAATTCTCGCAAACAATTGTCATCTAAGGACGATAGCGGTATCTGAGTGAGCCAGGGATGGCACTCGAACTGGCTGACCCGCTAACCCGCCAGCAACGTAAACGTATTCGTCCAGGGAGGCGAGAATGTTGTTGCATAAGCTCGGGATTTGTGCGGGAATTGCGACCGCGATGCTCTTTACGGGTTGCCGAAGTTCTCAAAAAACAGCCGCTTCAGGCTACGCGCCAAACTGCGAGTCGCCGGTCCAATCCTTCACCGAAGCAGAGCAACGCGGGGCCGCAATCGACGAATCTGAATCGTTGGTGACGGTGTCCCATGAAACCACGGAATTGGCTCCCGCAGTGGCTGCAATGGAGCCGGACGATCCGTTCGCCAAAGACGTTCAGCTTCAACTGGAGTTGCTGGTTGCGATGGTCAAGGCTCGCAATCCGTCGCTTCAGGCCGCCAACGCCGCCTGGAGCGCGGCTGCCGAGCGGTATCCACAAGCGATCGCATTCGACGACCCCATGATGCAGACGATGTTCGCCCCCGCGACATTCTCGTCC
>JAQGHU010000104.1 GCA_028291515.1 Schlesneria sp. | reverse complement strand
ACAACAGACTCGCCATTGGCGAACGGACGAAATAGTCTTCCCGAGGGGGAACGACTGAATAACAGGTTGCCACAGCGAAACTGATTTCTTCGATTGACAATCCTCTACATAACAGGCGGGAATCCAGGGACGTTGCATTCAGCCAGCCAACGGAGTCTGTCGTGTCGTACGAAATTAGAGAAGATTGGTTTCTCGCAAGTTGCTGGATTCCCGCCTGCGCGGGAATGACGAACTGAGGGACAGGATTGGGCGAAGTCGATGTGCTGACGACGTCCAACGACATTCGCCCAAGGTCTTGGCGACCTTAGCTACAAAACCATGCGACGTTGGCTACGAAACCCACAACAGACTCGCTTTCTAAAACGCCTGTTCTATCATTGGAGGGATCTCAGGAGTATCCACGATGACTGACGATTTGGATCTGTTCCGTCTGGATGATTTGCTTTCGCCGGAAGACCTTGCTTTGCGAGGTCGCATTCGAGATTGGGTGACGACCAGGTTTAATCCGGAAGTCAATCGCTGCTGGAATGAAGCCACCTTTCCCTTGGAGTTGGTTCCTGAGATTGCCGCGTTGGGTCTGTTCGGTGGCAATATCCAGGGTTACGGCTGCGCCGGATGGAAATCGTTGACTTACGGGTTGGCGCTACAGGAATTAGAACGTGGCGATTCGGGCCTGCGCACGCTGGCGTCGGTGCAAGGCGCACTCGCCATGAACGCAATCCACATGTTCGGCAGTGAGGAGCAAAAGAAGCTGTGGCTGCCAGCGATGGCTCGTGGCGAAAAGCTTGGCTGTTTTGGACTGACCGAACCAAATCACGGATCGAATCCTGGCGGCATGGAAACGCGCGCTGTGGAAACACATGACGGCTATGAACTGACCGGTTCCAAGATGTGGATCGGGAGTGGTACGGTGGCCGATGTCGCGGTCATCTGGGCCAAAGTTGATGGCGTACCGGATCTCGACGCTAACTCTCCGGCCGCGGTCCGAGGATTCCTCGTTGAACGCGGCACTCCGGGATTTCAAGCCTCGGTCATTGAAGGGAAGTACTCGCTGCGCATTGGCATCACGTGCCGCCTGGAATTTCAACAATGCCGCATCCCGCATGCGGCCCTGCTACCAGGGACGACTGGACTGAAGTCGCCGCTGCAGTGTTTGAATCACGCTCGCTATGGAATCGCCTGGGGCGTGCTTGGTGCGGCGCTGGCCTGTTTTGCCGAGGCACGCGACTATGCTCTGCAGCGCCAGCAATTCGGCAAGCCGCTCGCCTCATTCCAACTCGTGCAGCAGAAACTGGCACAGATGGCGACCGAGATCACCAACGCTCAACTGCTGGCCTATCGCCTGGCACAGCTCAAAGATGCCGGAAAAGCGACACACGTGCAGATCTCCATCGCCAAGCGTCACAATGTGGCGGTGGCATTGAACGTCGCGCGAACGGCTCGTGAAATCCTGGGGGGAGTCGGAATCCTGGACCAACACGTCGCCTTCCGTCACATGTGCAACCTCGAAAGTGTGCAGACTTACGAAGGGACCGACGACATGCACCAACTGATCCTCGGCGAGTACCTGACGGGGATCTCGGCGTTTGTATGATGCACGAGTCGCATCTCGGCGGCGAAGGAAGGCTCGTCCAGACGGTAGCAACGATCGAGGGGTGACTCGATTGACGTTCGAGTTTACGTTCCCGTCAGCCGACCGATTCGGTAAATGTGCCCTGTAGTCGCTCGCGACATAACTATTCTGAGGATTTCAGGGAATACATTCGTGATTTGCATTTTTGAATGGGGGACGACGCTATCATCAGCGGCTGGGCGCGCTGGACTTTCTTGTCAAAGGGACGAGCGGTTTCGAAAAGCTCGTGGACCGGATTTGCGAGTTGGCGGGCGAACCGAGAACGGCTGATTGACTGGCGGATCAATCAATGACGCGCAGTTGCGAATATGTTGTCAGCGACCATTCACGGATCGTGCCATCGTAACTGCCAGAATACAGTCGCTCAGAGTCTGGCGAAAATTGCATGGTGTGAACGATTTGACCATGACCCTTCAAATGTCGGATGGGCTGCGCGGCTTCGAAGTCCCAGAGATAAATTTCACATGACTTCGGTGCCGACACGGCGATCCGCCGTCCATCCGGCGAGATCGTTGCGATACAGCCGTCCGTGAATTGTTGCGAATTGTCATCCAACTGCCTCTGATGCAGGACTCGTCCCGTGGACACATCGTAGATTCGAATCTGCGAATCTGCGGTCACGACTCCGAAGTGACGTTCATCCCGGCTCCAGGTGAATGCCACGCATTCGACTCCCGCGTTCAAAGTCGTTTCGTCATGGTCTGGTGATTCAAGGTTCCGGAAAGAGACAACTCCGCCGTTTTTCGCGAAAAACAGCCGACGACCTGTGGAATTCAATCCGATTCGCAAGACCACGGAATTCGAGGCCAAGTTCAAAGCGAAATCTTGTATCTCGCCCCCCTGCTCTCGCCATCCGCAGAACTGACCACTTTCTGTGGCTACGATTGCAACGGCACCGTCGTCAGACACGGCGGCGTTGACGCCCGCGTCAGGAGATAGGCTGTGAGCCTTCGCCTCCTGCCCATTGCGGAATAAGACAACGGTTCCATCGGCCCCACACAGCAAGGCGCTGGAGTGATCGCGACTGTATGCGACCACGGTAAGCTGCACCCCGGGTATTGATAATGATTGCTCCACGGCACCCGACATCAGGTTGATACGCACCAGATCTTCTCGAAGTCGATAAACCCACATGTGGAGTTCGTCGGGTTCGACGGAGACATTGTAAACCGGACGTACCTGTACCCGAACGGCGGCCTTGGAATTGTCCTCGACACCAGTCACCGCCTGACTGATCATCCACAGGCTGAGGGGCACGACCAGCATCAGCAACAGTTCGCGAATGGCCACGACACCGGTACGGCGCGCGGACCAGTCGTTGTGTACGTAATTTCGGCGCAGAGAGTGCATTTCAGATCACTATCTCAGTTGGAACTCGGAGGCCCGGATGGTCAATTTCGTCAGGGTCACCTCACCGGATCCTTCCAGATCTTCGGCGCGCAATCCCAAGACGACCAACTTGAACAATCCCACGTCGATGGGGCGGCAGCTGATCGTGGTCCATTTCTCCGTCCCGTAAGGGGCTGTCTGATAAAACATCGAACTCCCTTGGCGAATTAATCGCAACCGGCCGCTATCTCGCGTGACGGGTAATTCCGACCACCGCCAGACGAGTGCACCTGCAGGGCCTTTGTCTCCCTGCATCGCAGTCACACAGCGGCTGGAATCAATGGCGCGACGGTGAGCAATTCCCAAGACGTGGGCTGGCTTTGCCGGATCATCCACCGAAAAAACCTGTCCGCTAATGTCGATCCGGGGGACTCGCCAGTCCGTGCAGAATGCCTGCGACTTGAAGTCGCGATAGTCCAAGGTGATCTCGAAGTCGTTTGACAGATCGCCGCTGACTTCAAAACCGACTGCGAATTCTGACTCGTCAGCCATGGCTCGACGCGAGAGTTTCATTCCGTCGGCAACGGGTTCGATAGAGCCCGCTCGCCTGGTTCCCCAACTGGCGAGGAAGCTGGGAGCGACACCTTGAAAGTCCCAACTGACTTCGACGGGTAGATCGTCGATGCTGAAAGGGACCGGATCAGGCGGCAAGGCTGGACCCCTCTTGGGTGTCCCTGCGTCGAGGAATTGAACAACCGGATTGTCGGCATCGTGAGTCGTGTCAGGGCCGGAAGTGATCGACGAAGATGAGGCTTGCGCACTTTCGCTAACCGTGGTGTGATCGTCTTGCGGAGTACTCCCGATCAACGATTGCCATGCCCGTTGTGATTCGCCTGGAAGAGAGATCATCACGATGAAGGCGAGCGCCGCCGTGAAGAGGCCCGCCACCATCGCTATTTGGGTCCGTGTTGATTTGGTGAATCGCTTTCGAACCGCAGTCGGCGCTTTTTCGGCTGATCCGAATGGGACCAGTGTCTCCACCGGCAATCGATTGACGGTCGGCTGCTGGACATGAGCAAGACATTGTTCGAGCAGTTTCACCAGTTCCACAGCACTCTGGAATCTGCGGTCCGATGATTTTTCGAGAAGGCGCGCGATGATCTGTTCCAGCCAATCCGGGATCTGCGGATTGATCTCACGCAGCGAGCAAGCCTGCGTATCCGAAATCATTCGCAGCACAGCGACGGCCGTTTCCGCACGAAACGGCGGGCGGCCGGCACACATCGCATACATCACACTGCCCAGGCTGAATAGATCGGAACGTGAATCAACGGGTTCACCACGGGATTGTTCCGGAGACATGTACAGGGGCGTGCCCGCCACAACTCCGGTGCGCGTCAGGGTGGCATCGTCCACGGCTTGGGCCAGACCGAAGTCGGTCAAGAAAACTCGATCGACACCTGTTTCCAGCAAGATATTGGCCGGTTTCACATCGCGATGAACCAGTCCTTGCGTATGTGACGCTGCCAGCCCCTGAGCCGTCTGCAGACTGATCCTCAGGATCTCGGGGACATCCAGTTGTCCTCGGTGATCGATTCGTTCCTGCAGAGATTCACAAGCGACAAACGGCATGACAAGGTACGGCAGACGCGCGGTCGTACAGACCGAATGAATCGGCATCACGTGTGGATGGACGATCGCCGCCGCCGCCCGTGCTTCGCGCACAAAGCGTTGCCGGGCCGATCCACTGGCCGCCAGGTGAGGCGTCATCACTTTCACGGCGACAAACCGCCCCAGTTCGCGTTGAAACCCCTTCAGCACCACACCCATTCCACCACGACCGATGACCGCCACGATTTCGTATTCACCCAACCGCCCGAGTGCTTCGGGTTGATCGCAGGGTTCCAGAAAATCGACGACAAAGTCGGCTGAGAACGGATCGTGTGCGCCAAACTCTTCATCGGGGACCGACGAGTCAGGCCCGAATTTGGCTGCGACCGCCTCATGAGAGCGGAGGAACGATTCCACTTCGGACCACCAGCCCGCATCTGCGGCAATCGCTTCCAGTGCCTGCTGACATTCGGAACAGTTCGAAACGTGTTCCGTCACCTCGGACAGCAATCGGTCTGGAAGCTGGTCGGTCAATAGCAGCCGTAGCCGATCGGTGTCGCACGCAGTTGTTGGCCGGGAAGGCATGTTGGGCACCGAAGGAAGGGAATAGAATTGTGGAACGTGAAAATCACTGGTCGATATGAATGAGCTGTGTGCTGACGCAGAGCGGTTCACTTGAAGATTGAGGTCGCCTTCTTGTAGGTGGCATACTTCGTGCGCCGAGAGTTGTTAGTCCAGCCAGCTGGTTT
This sequence comes from Schlesneria sp., assembly GCA_028291515.1. Classification (GTDB taxonomy): domain Bacteria; phylum Planctomycetota; class Planctomycetia; order Planctomycetales; family Planctomycetaceae; genus Schlesneria. The sequence continues at coordinate 181,637 of JAQGHU010000104.1, read as the reverse complement.
CCATCGAACTGCGGAGACGGCACACGGAGTGTGCCTACTACTTTGATCGCGATTCGTTACTCCTCCGCCTGCATCTGACTGACTCGCGTTCGTAGTCGCGCCATAATCCTGCTGCGGGCAACGTACACATTGCCCATGCTCATCCCTAATTCCCTGGCGACTTCCTCGACGGGCCGACCATCGACACAGGTTTGCCAGAAGGCCTGCCAGGTGGCATCGCGAAACTCGCTGCGAACCTGGGCAATCGCACACAGCAGCAAATGCTTGTGGTAATCTTGTTCAATGTCGTCAGATAACGATTCATGCAAGTCAGGTTGTGCCGCCATCATCTCTTGAGCGTCGGTTCCTCCCAAGGCAATCGTTCCCAACCGCGGCCGGGCCAGGAAACTGGTGACACGATTGCGAGTAATTTGAAACAGCCAACGTCGGAACGAAGCGGCCGCACCATCCGGCTTCCAACGTTCGATATCGCGAATCACTGCCGCCAGAACCTGCTGGCAAACATCTTGTGCATCGCTATCCTGCAGGCCACTCTTGCGCAGCAGTCCTAACACCAGCGGCTCGTAAACGATGAGAAATTCAGCCCACGCCGCTTCGTCGCGGGCAGTTTGCAATCGCACGATCAGGCTGAGCCGCGTTTCGGGCGATGATGGCATCCGCATCCTTTCCTGCTATAAAGCTCCGCTCGCGCCAAAATCTTACACGGAAAATCCAAGAATCTTCCGTCCTACGCTAAGTTGTTTCAGGCGTTTTGCTTTTTTTGATCCGCATGTTTGGCCGTTCCTCGCACCCGTGAGGAAGATTCGCCAAGGTGTTCAATTCCGGCAAGTACCGAAACTGTGAACGGTTCGTTATGTTCCCGGCGCCTGTTACGGTCCCACAAGCGATCGCTGGGCGAACAGGTCAACTGGCCCCACAGTCAATCGCGGCAAATTGACACGTACGCTGAAGGAGATTCATTGGAGGCAATGACGAACCCTGAGACCATTTGCGAATATCACGAACAGATCCGCGGACTTCTTGACCGTCGGCTCACTCTGTTCAAGGACTGCGTGAAGATTGTTGGCACCGTTCTCGGGAACCGCATTGAAGCCACGGTCATGATTGAAGAGCTTCAGGCGACGCCGAACAAAGCGTGGATCCGCACTAAACATTATCATTGGGCGTTGGCATTGATGCTTATTCTCACGCCTTTTCTCTTGCTGCCGTTCGCGGTGACTCCGCCGAACTTCATCCTATTGATCATCGGCGCGTTGATGTACTTGCCGGCAATTTGGTATTTCGTTCAAAGCCAGAAACGCAAGGAATGCGCATTCTTCCTCAATCGTAGCGGCGTGGTCAGTTTGGATCTCTGGCGCAATGGCCCTGACGCTGAACGATTTCCGGAGTTCGTTGCCGCAATCGAAAAACAAATCCGGGATCAAAGTGTTCAGCCCGAGTCGTGATCGTGTGGGTCTTCATTTAATGGCGGATTGCCGAACCGTCAGCGCGGTTGAGAACTGGGACAATCATTGCAAGACCACGGGCGCGGTGCTGCACGTTTCCTCGATGGTCGCCTCGCGTGTCCACGAATGTTTCATTGATTTCACCGCCTTGCCGCTGCAGACGCATTTTGCTTTTTTCTCTGCAAGTCGGACCTTCGTTGAAGGCATGGCGAACTCGCTGGGTCTATAATCGTGCCGCGCTGGAAGGCTTGCCGAATTAATGGAGTTGAAGATGCCTGCGGAATGGCAAAGTCGATTGCGGAACTTGCTTGTTGCCCTTGATCTGAAGTCGTCTGGGAAATGGTTCGTGCTCTCGACGTTGATCGGCATCGTCGCTGGTCTGGGGGCGATCACCTTCCAACTTGCCAGTCAGTCCGTCCTGCATTTCACGCTCGCTCAAGTCGCAGGATACACTCCACGCGAACCGGCCGGGGAGCACTCCATCTTTCCGCATCGGGAGCGAACGCTTTCGCCCTGGTTGATCGTGGCGGTGATGGCGGGCGGCGGCCTGGTCTCTGGTGTAATCGTCTACACATTCGCACCGGAAGCGGAGGGGCACGGCACGGATGCGGCCATCGAATCGTTTCATCAGAAGCGGGGATTTATTCGAGCTCGCATTCCGGTGATCAAGATGATCACGTCGGCCATTACGATTGGGACTGGTGGCTCGGGAGGACGTGAGGGACCGATTGCGCAGATCGGGGCCGGGTTCGGTTCGTTCCTGGCGACGCAACTCAAGCTTTCGGCTCGCGATAGACGGATCATGCTGGCGGCCGGGATGGGGGCGGGAGTGGGGTCGATTTTCCGGGCACCTCTGGCGGGAGCGTTGTTCGCGGCGGAGATCCTGTACCGAGATGCCGACCTTGAATCCGATGTGATTGTCCCCGCGGCGATCTCGTCGATCATCGGCTACAGCGTCTTCTCGCTGTTCCTGCCGGCGGATCAGAGATTCGTGCCGCTGTTTGGTAGCCATCTGAATTATGCGGTGGCGTCACCGGCGGAACTGTTGCCGCTGACGGTGCTCGCTTTCATCCTGGTGTTGGTCGGAATCGTTTACATCAAGTTCTTTTATGGGACCCACCATCAGTTCAAGAAGCTTCCGATCATTCCTCACTTGCGGCCGATGATCGGGGCTGCGGCCGCGGGGTGCTGCGGAATGGCGCTCTATTATCTGACTGGAAAGGATGAACGGGCCTTGGCGGTCTTCGCCACGGGATATGGGACGCTGCAGTCGGCAGTGGAGGACAGTGGAAGCATGGGAGTCTGGCTGTTGCTGGCAGTGGCTGTCGTGAAGATTGTCACGACATCGCTGACGATTGGGTCCGGAGGTTCAGGCGGAGTGTTTGGGCCATCGATGGTGATTGGTGGCTGCGTCGGCGGTGCCGTGGGGACCTTCTTTCATGAGTTGTGGCCAGACCTGGTGCCGCGACCAGAGATTTATGCGATCGTCGGAATGGCGGGCTTCTTCGCGGGGTGTGCTCACGCACCGATTTCAACGATCATCATGGTCTCGGAAATGACGGGCGACTACAAACTGCTGCTGCCGACGATGTGGGTGTCGACGTTGTGTTTCGTACTCGGTCGCCCCTGGTCGCTGTACGAAAAGCAGGTGGCATCTCGATTGGAGTCTCCGGCTCATCGAGGCGACTTCCTGATCGATGTGCTGGAAGGATTCGTGTCTCGGATGTGCCGCTCAAAACACGGCAACTGGTGAGCGAATCAACATCGCTGCACGAGATCCTGCGGATGCTTCCGGAATCAGCCCAAAACTACTTCCCGGTCGTCGACGGGCAGGATCGTCTGATCGGGATCTTTTCCACGAACGACGTGCGATCGTATCTGTACGACGAATCACTTTGGAAACTGGCGGTAGCCCGCGACATCATGACGACGAACATCATCTGCGTCGTGCCCGATGACGACTTGAATACTGCCCTGGAGCGTTTCACCGAACTGAATCTTGACGAGCTTCCCGTCGTCCAGGGAAATGATTCCAGTACACTGCTGGGAATATTGAGAAGGAAGGACGCCATTGGTGTCTATAACCGCAGATTGCTGGAGCGGAAACAGCAATCGCAGGAACATGCCTGAGTGCAGTTGAATGGCCGCGACATCATGATTCCCCAAAATACTGACCGACCGTAGAGCTGAAGCGTTTCATGACCGATTTTCATCCGACAGCATCTCTGTCGACACTGCGTCAGCGAGCGTTGTTGCTGAGGGCGATGCGTCGGTTTTTTGATGAGGCGGGCTACTTCGAAGTTGAGACGCCCTTACTGTCGCAAGATATTGTGGTGGATGCTTGGTTGGAGCCATTCGTGGCGGCATTCTTGCCGCGGGCCGAAGACTGGCAGCAGCCTGCTGTTTTTCGATACCTGCAGACTTCTCCCGAGTTTGCGATGAAGCGTTTGCTGGTGGCGGGGGCGACGGCGATCTATCAGATGGGGAAGGTGTTTCGCAACGGCGAAGTTGGCCAGCGGCACAATCCTGAATTCACGATGCTGGAGTGGTATCGCGTGGGCGATGACCATCATGATCAGATGAGTCTGACAGAAGAGTTGGTGCGATGTGTGGCCAAGGTCGCCGCGGAGTTCCCCGAGAGCGAGATCTTGGAGGAGTGGCGTTTGCGCCGGAGCCAGTTTGGAACGCGCGTCCTTTCGTCTGAGCCATTTGAGCGCCTGGCCTATGATGACGCCTTTGCAAGTTACGCGGGGCGGCGGGTGTTGGGGGCGTCGACAAGTGAGTTGAAGGATCTGGCGAAGAAACATCAGCTCGTTGCGCCGCCGTCTCTGGCAGGTGAGGACAGTGATGGCTGGCTGAATTGGTTGCTGGCGGAACTGGTCGAGCCGGAATTGGGTCGCGAACGCCCGACTTTCTTACACGGCTATCCGCCCAGCCAGGCGGCATTGGCTCGAACATCAGTTGGTGAGCCGAGTGTGGCGGAGCGGTTTGAGCTGTATATCGATGGGGTCGAGCTTTGTAACGGCTATCACGAATTGACGGACGCGGCGGTGCTGCGGCAGCGGATTCAGGAACAGCTTGGCGTCAGAGCCGCGGCTGGTTTGCGGCCGTTGCCTGCCGAAAGCCGGTTACTGGCCGCGATGGAGGCTGGATTGCCCCCTTGTGCGGGCAACGCGTTAGGTGTGGACCGCTTGATCATGCTGGCCTTGGGGGCGACGCACTTGTCGGACGTGATTGCGTTTCCGTTTGATCGTGCGTAGAGGCGTGAAGACGCGATCTCTTGGCGAGGTTGGCAAGAAGTCCGGTGGACGACACGCTAAGGGGGGAAGACACGGCTTTGTCGAGGACTCCAAAACCTCCAAAACCGTGGCACCCTCGATGAAAAGTTATGCTGAAGCATAACCTACAAAATTAGTCGATGTTGTTGGGCTGAGCCGTGATTAACTCGGTTCCGGCTGTGGCGAAAGCGGTCATCCCCAGCGAACTGAGTTCGTTGAGTGCCAGCAGTGGATCGCGATGTTGATTGCCCAATTCGGCGAGTAATTTGCGGATGACTTGCTCAGCTTCGGCCTTTTCCTGCATCCAACGGTCGCGGGCGGCTTGCCAGGCACTGTCGCGCATTGAGGCGTCGGTCGCCCCTAAACGCAAACGCTCTTCGCCGATCTTGAGTTCTTGATCGCGAGTCGAGATCCATTCCATCAGTTTTTGGCGTTCGTCGTGGAACTCGGCGCGAAGTCGTTCGAATTTCGTCTGCGAATCGAGGTGCTCGCGACGTTGTTCGACAATTCCTTCGTGCAGTTGGCGATAGTAACCGACGAGCGTGTTGCGGACTTGTTCCACTCGTTCACGAGCCACGTCCTGCCCTGCTTTTTGAGTCAGTTCGACCCACGCCTCTTCGACTGCCAGTCGCATTTCGAGCGTCGAACGGTGCGTGTCTTCCAGTTCGGTCCGCAGCCGTTCGAGGCGGATGCGGCGGCTTTCCAGATTTTCGGCATGCGAAGTGAATAGCTCCTGCTGACGCAGCAATTCCGACTGTTGGACCTGTCGTTCGGTCTGCCACGCGTTTTGCTCGCGCTGCAGGTTCATGCGGTCAATGTCGGAGTTGCTGGAGAAGGCACGGCGTGATTTTTCCAGCACATCGCGTTCGCGTTCCAGAGACTTTTCACGTTCATCAATGGAGGCGCGGTAGAGATCAATCTGTCGCATGCGTCGGACGACCTGACGGCTGTCGTCTTCGATGCGTTGTCGCTCGACTTGCCGTTCACGGCGATGCTCGTTCTGAGATCGCTCCAGATCGGATCGCAGTTTTTCGAGGTGTTCCTGCTGGAACCGGATACGGTTCTCGATGACGGCGCGTTCGCCCTGCAACTCGTTCAATTGAAGTGACCGCGTCTTGTTCCATTCGTCGCTGGCGGCTTGCAGATCGGCGTGTTGTTGGGCGTAGGCCAGTTCCCACTCTTCACGCTCGGCCTGGATGCGCTGAATGATCTGGTCGCGTTCGTTTTGCAACGCGCCAATTTGCTCTTCGCGAAGTGCCTGCAGCTCGCTGTCTTGAGCTAAACGAGCTTGAGAGAAGTCGGCTTCGGCATTGCGAACGGCGGCTTCGTAGAACGCTTTCTCGCGCTCGATCTCGACCTTTTCGGCATCGACCGTCACCAGCCAGGCGTCGTGTTCGCTTTGGAATTGGGCGCGACGTTCTTCCCATTCCGTGATCAGGACCTGCCAAAGGCGTTCGCGTTCCGACTGAACCAGTCGCTCGGCTTCGATGGTCGCTTCGTGAAGCTTCTGTTCGAGGGTTGCACCCAGGCTCTGCACGCGTTCGACTTCGGCATCAAGTTGGAGACGCGTGGCGTCTACGGCGTCGCGATCCTGCTGCAACTCGGCGAGCAACTCGTTTCTCAGGGCCGCTCGCTGTCGTTCCACGTCGGCTCGCTCTTGCTTCAAGGCAATTCGAGCGGCCTCGATCTGCAGCAGAATGTCCTGCGCGTCGGCCAGGCGTCCGGCGAGTTCGGTTTCGTCGTCTGCGAGCTTCAGTCGCCGTTCTTCGAGAGCGGCCTCATGTTCGAGTTGCTCGGCGAGGAATTGTCGCTTATCAATTTCAAAGGCGGCGATCCGATCTTCCATCAGGGCCTGACGCTGGACCAGATCGGCGTCCTGTTGCTGCAATTGCTCAAGAATCTTGACGGATTCGAGCAGGAGCTGCGAATTGGGGCGTGCCGGCGCTGCCAGAGTCTGGGTTGCGGAACTTCCAAGAGTTATCGGAATATGGGGCGAGTCGATCCGTAACTCACTGCCATTCAATGAGATAGTGCGTGATTCTGGGTGAGGATGCTCAGCAGGCGTACCAATGCGCTGCGGCGAGTTGCCGGTCTTCCGCTCTTCCATGAGAGGGATCCTTCCCAGTTTGACACGCGAGTCCTTGCGTGCCTGATCAAATCGCGAAACGACCGGCTCGGCGTACTGGCCGAGCCGACCTTAACTTCAATTACAGCAAGCCTTCCAGCGCTTGTGCCAACTTCGGCTTCTGCGTCAAGCCGACGAAACGCTGCACTTCCCGGCCACCCTTGAACAGGATGACGGTGGGGATGCCGCTGATTCGGTATTCGGTTGGAACGCCTGGATTGTCGTCCGTATTTACCTTGCCGATGCGAACACGACCAGAGTAATCGTTGGCCAGCTCTTCGATGGCGGGGGCAATCATCTTGCAAGGACCGCACCAGGGAGCCCAGAAGTCAACCAACACAGGGTCTTGTGAGCTAAGTACTTCCGTCTGAAAATTGGCGTCCGTGAATTCCAACACCTTGCCGGCCATGTCATGTCCTTTGCTGTCAAACAACGAATCTCCGATCCTTCGAGCCGCGTGCGGCACATGAAGGTGAAGTTCAATAAGTGCTTCAGATTATAGAGATAGGTCAAATAGTGTCAATTCGGGTAGGCTAAGGAAGGACCGGACGCCCGATTCGTTACCACTTTTGTGGGGTGGATTTACGGCTGATGTCGGGGCGTGATTCGGTGCCATTCGCCCCAGTTGCTGGCCACGTTGGACGCGGCCAGTCGGAGCAGCTTCCTCTAGACGTGCGGCGGCGCGATTGTCACAGTATCTACTGATGCCCTGTCGAGTTAGTGCGGGTCGCACTTACGTGTCGCGTTGAAACATGGGTTAGACTAAGCGATTTTTTGCTCGCGGGACGCCACAGCTAAGTGGGATGCGCTCTAAATCAGGAGGCCGAGCAACGTCATGGATGGGTTTTCTGCCCCGTCGGTATCACGGCGATGGATCTCAATCCGGGCCTGGTGCTTTCTGTTGATCGCCGTCGTCGCGGTGAGCGCAGTTGGTTTTGCGATTGCAGCCCAACTGAAGCGAAACGAACCCGCGACGGCTGGTTTCAAAGTCGTTGCGGAATACGCACATGACCCGAAGGCGTTCACTCAGGGCCTGGTGGTCGTCGACAACGTGCTTTACGAGGGGACGGGGATGCAGGGAGAATCGACCTTGCGCAAGGTCGAACTCAAGACTGGTCGTGTGATGACATATGTTCCGCTGGATGCCGGCTACTTCGGCGAGGGAATCACGGTCCTGAACGATCGGATTTATCAACTGACGTGGCAGAACCGGACAGGATTTGTCTACGACCTGCGGACGATGAAGTATCTCTCGACGTTCCACTACACGGGGGACGGCTGGGGGCTGACTCATGATGGCAAGCGACTGATTCTGAGCGACGGCACATCGATGCTGAGGTTCCTGGATCCGAAGACATTCGAGGTGGTCAAACGATTGCGAGTCCGCAGTTCGAGCGGGCAGGTCGACAAGCTGAACGAGCTGGAATATGTGAAGGGTGAGATCTTCGCGAATATCTGGCATTCCGATCGGATCGCTCGTATCTCGCCCGAGACCGGCGAGGTTGTTGGTTGGATCGATCTGGCGACGCTGTATCCTTTGAAGACGCGGGCGACCAAAGAAGACGTGCTGAATGGGATTGCCTACGACGAAGCGAAGAACCGCTTGTTTGTCACTGGCAAGAACTGGCCGAAGCTTTACGAAATTGAGTTAGTGCCTGGGTTGTAGCGCTTGAAATGAACGGTCACGCAATCCCCTTCTCAATCTGTGAAATCTGCGTCATCTGCGGATAAGAATCTTGTTCCGCAGATTTCGCAGAGGGACGCAGATTGGAAGGCGGAGCGATGATGGGTCGCTTATGAGGCCAGCTGGCTTCTTCCCGGACGTATTGTGGCACCGCGTAGCCTGGCAGTCGCTTGCGCAATTCTTCGATCAGCTTGAGTCCGATTGTTTCGTCGACTTCGAAGTGGGCTGCTCCCTGGACTCGATCGAGTTGATGCAAGTAATAGGGTATTACTCCGACGTTGATCAGGCGTTCGCTTAAGTCTTCTAAGACATCGACGGAGTCGTTGATGCCTCGTAGCAGGACAGCTTGATTCAAAGTGGTTACGCCTGAACGGACGAGCAATCGTAATGCGTCGGTGCAGTCGTGTTGAATCTCGCGGGGATGATTGGCGTGGACGACCATGATCGGTGTTAGTCGCGATCTGGTCAGGAGGTCGATCAGTTCGGGGCAGACGCGATTTGGTAGCACGATCGGCAGTCGGCTATGGATTCGCAGGCGTTGTAAGTGCGGAATCTGTTCCAATTGACGTACCAGTTCGCTCAGGCGACGGTCTGGTACGATCAGCGGGTCGCCGCCGCTTAAGAGGACTTCGTGAATCGATTTGTCTGCGGCAATCGCGTCCAAAGCGGGTTGCCAGTCTTCCAATCGACGTGGTTCTTCGTTGTAGGGGTAGTGGCGGCGAAAGCAGTAGCGGCAGTGAATGGCGCAGGCTCCGGTCACGATCATTAGGGCTCGGCCGGCATACTTCTTGAGCAAGCCTGGGGCGATTCGAGCGGAATGATCATCGACGGCATCCGGAAGAAAGCCGGGTGTGTCGAGAAGCTCGTCGCCAAGTGGTAAGACCTGTCGCAGGAGCGGGTCTTTCAAGTCGCCCGGCTGCATTCGTTGCAGATAGCTTTCGGGGACCATGACGCTGAACTGTTTCGCGGCCCGTGTTGCCTCTGCTCGCAGAGTGAGCGGCAACCCGAGTCGCTGGAGCAACGCGTGGGGATCGCGGATTGCCATCGCCAGTGATTCGTGCCAAGTTGATTCGGCCTGCATCAGATCGTGACTGCGGTCGGCCTGATCGAGGGCTGGAATCAACAGGAAATCCTTTGGTGGTGGGCTCAGTCGAGTGTGCGAGAAAGTCTTGTCCTGCAAGACTTTAGTAACCAGAATTCCAACCTCGCATCGTTTTTGGTATGTTGCGGTGCTCAGAAACTGGCGAAATCGGCTTGCGGACCGCTTGGGTTCGTCGGCTCAATGTATCGAAAGGCGAAAAGAAAGACTAATGTCTCAGTTGAACACCAGTGACTTCCGTAAGGGTTCCAAAGTGATTTTGGACGGGGAGCCCTTCGATATGCTGGAGGTCAATTTTGTGAAGCCCGGCAAGGGGCAGGCACTTTACAAATGCCGCCTGAAGAATCTGATCAAAGGGACGATGCTCGATCGCACGTATAAGAGTGGCGATAGTCTGGAAGCGGCGGACGTTCGCACCGGCGAAGGGGAATTCCTTTACAAAGATCCGTCGGGTCTGGTCTTCATGGACCAGGAGTCATTCGAACAGTTTACGATTGCGACTGATGTGGCTGGCGACCAGGCGCGGTTCCTGCAAGACAATGCCGTTTGCGTCGTGCTGTTTTGGGGTGAACTGCCAATTGGGATGACCGCTCCAGGCCAGGCAGTGATGAAAGTGACCTACACGGAATCGGTTGCTCGCGGTAACACGACAAGCAATTTGACGAAGCCAGCCACCGTCGAAAACGGCGAAACAGTGCAGGTGCCGGCCTTCGTGGAAATGGGTGAATTGATCCGAATTAATGCTCAAACTGGCGAATACATCGAACGCGCTCGCTAACTGATATCCTATCGACGCTCGCAATTTCCTGACTCGACTTGGCTGCACTTATGACGACTCCTCACAACGGCAAATTGTTCATTGAAACTGTCGGTTGCCAGATGAATATGCTGGACAGCGAACTGGTCGTGGGTGCCTTGCGCAAGCAGGGTTACAACCTGACCGACGATATTCGCGAAGCCGACACCGTGCTGTTCAACACCTGCAGCGTTCGCGAACATGCCGAGCACAAGATTTACTCGGCGTTGGGGCGTCTCAAGTACAGCAAACAGGCACGTCCCAATCAGGTGATTGGCGTGCTGGGCTGCATGGCGCAGAAGGATCAGGAACTGGTCTTTCAGCGCGCACCGCACGTTGATCTGGTCGTGGGAACCGGGCAGTTGGCCGAGGTTCCCACTCTAATTGACGCCGCCCGTCAGCATCGCGAGCGTTCGCTGGCAGTCAGTTTGGATCGCAAGGAGGGGACTCGCGATGCTGTCAGCGATAGTTTCCAAAGCTATGACCCGATGCGTGAGCCAGAAATGCGGCCCTCGCCCTACCAGGCGTTTGTCCGGATCGTGATTGGCTGCGATAAGTTCTGCACTTACTGCGTGGTGCCGATGACACGCGGTCCCGAACAAAGCCGTCCGCCACGTGATATCCGTCACGAAGTTCAGGTGCTGGCCGACCAGGGCGTGAAGGAAGTGACGCTGCTCGGTCAAACGGTGAACAGCTACAAGCATACGCAGGATGGGCGTTTGTTCCGGCTGGCAGACCTGCTGGAACACATTCACGATGTCGACGGAATTCTGCGACTGAAGTTCGTCACTAACTTCCCGAAAGATATGTCCGACGACTTGCTGCGAGCCGTTCGCGACCTGCCCAAGTGTGCTCAGTATCTGCATGTCCCGGCTCAATCTGGCTGTAACGAAATGCTGAAGCGCATGAAACGCGGCTACACCGTCGAAGACTATCGCGAGATGATGTCGCGGATTCGCACGACGTTGCCCAAGGCCGCTGTTTCCAGCGACTTCATCGTCGGTTTCTGCGGTGAAACGGAAGAGGCTCATCAGAAGAGCCTCGATCTGATCCGCGAATTTCGGTTCAAGAATAGCTTCATTTTCAAGTACAGTCCGCGGCCTGGGACCAAGGCCCACGAAATGCATGCGGATGATGTGCCTGAGGAAGTGAAGAAGCATCGCAACAACGAAATGCTGGCTTTGCAAAACCAGATCAGCGCAGAGGACAACGCACAGTTCATCGGCACTGACGTGGAAGTGCTCGTCGAGGGCCTGAGCAAGTCTGAGGTCAAGCGTGGCGATGCCTCACCTACGACCGGACCGCTGCAACTCACCGGACGCACCAGTTGCGACCGCATCGTGGTGTTCGAAGGGAATCCTCGGTTGGCTGGTTCGCTGGCCCAGATTCAGGTCGACGACTGCACTCCGACAACGCTGATCGGGCAGATCGTGACGCGCGAGATTCAACACGGATCGACGTCGCTGTTGCCGATTTTGGTGTGAGAGATTGGCTGTGGCATCTCGAGCTACTCTTTGTCTCGAGGCCCAACGGGCCGGTACGTTACCTAGCCGGGGCCTTTCGGCCCCGGAATCTAGCCCAGCAATATACGTTTCTCAGGCCTGAAGTGCCGCTGATTCCGAGAGCTTGCCGATGCCACCATCTGCAGCGGTCAGGATCGGTGGTGGCGTGCGTGCTCCAAGAGAGATGACTCTTGAGATTAAAGGACCGACCTTTCAGGCCTCAAGAGATGTTTGTAGGAAGTCCTATTCCGGGGCCGAAGGGCCCCGGTTGGAGAAAGTTCCGGCCCCTTGGGCCTTAAGAACGACGGAGGGAGAAGACACGGCTTTGTCGAGGACTCCAAAACCGTGGCACCCAAGCGTCAAGGAATAGCATCTGAGTCGTGGCTTCCGTCCGGATGAGCTGGAACGCTGTTCTTGGTAGCTGCAGCAAGTTGTGATTCCGTTGGGTCAAGCCGGGCAGGCCCAACGGAAACCTTTAGGCTTAGCGGCAGCCTGTTTCATCACAGAGACGCGATCGGATCAATCATCTCTTCTTTTTCAAGAACCCGTGTTGCCGCAGTTCTTGCTTGAACGCCATCAGTGTCGGGTATGCCTTCGAAAGGCGCGTCGCTTCTGCTTGCATTCGCTCTGGGCCATCAGGCCCTAGTGCCTCGCCCAAGTCGATGAGCATCTGTGCCGCTTCGGAGTAGCTTGGTCTTTTCCGCTCGTTGACGAGTTTCTCGATTTGAGCGAGCACTGCCTCGGGATCTGCAGCCAGTTTCTTCAACTTGGCGCGTCGGGCCTTTTGTTTCGTGTCGGCCTCTTGCTTGACTCGCCGCGATTCCTTCTCGCTTGCACTGCTCCGTAATTCCTCGAAGGTTCGATTCAGTTCGACCGTGGGCCACGTTTCTGCTGAGGACTCTTTTCGAATGAGTGTCAAAGTTTCGGCACGAGCGCTGGCAGGGTTTTCTTCCAGCAGTCGCTGGGTGAGTCTCTTCAGATCTTCCTTGGACTGTCGATCGAGCCATGCGGCAACATTTGATCCTTCCTTCGCTGTCTTTGGTAGTGGCGGTGACCCTGCTGAGGCGGCGGTCAGCAGGTCCGTGTCAAGTTCGTAAAATGCAGCCAGATCGAGCAGACAATCGGGCAGCGGGTCCAGGCCGGCTGGCAACGGTGGCTCTATCGCCTCTTCATCGTAATTGATTGAGGTGATCGCCAGCCACATCACATAAAGCGGTCTGAGGTCTCCCGTTAACAAGAGGTCGCGTATTGGGGCGATTTCCTCCAAGGTCTCTTCGAGGTCCATGAAGTAACTGTCAAATGTTCCTGCGTCCTGCCCCGGATCAAGCTCCAGGATGCCACCGCGTCCCTGCTTGTCGGCGTGCCAGGTCATACCATCCTCGGGCAGATACCTTTTCCATGTCTCCTGGTCCCATGGCAAACCGGCGGGCAATCGAAACAGGAGTCGTCGAATTCCGTAATTGGCATAGTGCAGATGAACGTCATACCCGCGCCGCAGCATTTCGAACGCGTCGCCACGGAAGTCCCCAAAATTGTACTCGTTGGTAAACTGCCATTTCGTAATCGCGGCCCGTGACGATTGCGTGGCCATGTAGTCGAGTTGCTTCTGATTGAGCGGCCCGTCCAATGCGATGAAGTGGACGTACTGATACTCGCTCATCTGGTGCACTCACTTTCGCTGGCAATTCCGGGACAAATCCCGAATCGATTAATAGCTGGTCAGATGGGGCCGCAATTTGCGACTATGATGATCAGATCACCGCGATGTGTACAACCGATCGGAGTTCTCGCTCTTCGGCACTGCCTTGCTGAGTGAGCCATCGCTACGCGAGTCGTGGCTTCCCCCCGGGCAAGCCGGACGAGCGGCATTCTTTCACCACGAAGGACACGAAGAGCACGAAGGATTCAGAGTGGGGGGTCAACCTCATGGAAACGGGCTCCGGCTTACACGGTTGCCTTTGCTTCACCGAACCGCTCCAGGTTGCGGTGTGTTTCCGTGTTGAAGTTGTCTTCAAATTTATCGTTGCCCGCAAACACGAATTGCATCGCCAGGCCGGTGTATGACTTGATTTGCTCGAGGTCGTAGAATTCGGGGGCGAGCTCTCGCAGCTTCCACAGGCGGAACCAGGGGATGCCGGCGATGTCGTGGTGTTCGACGTGCAGTCCGGCGTTGAACGTGGTCAGGTTGATCAGCCGTCCATAGTGTGACGCTGTTGGTTGATAGTTGCGGCGGCCGTGGAAGTGGGAAATGCCCAAGACCCAACCGAGGCAGTAGGGATGCAGATAGCCGGTGAAGAACACCTGGCTCAACGTGAGATAAACCAGCGGCATCCAACCGCCATACCAGAACAGCAGGCCATAGGTGACGAAGCTGGCGAGTGGATAGATCACTGCCCACTTGGTGATATTCTCACGCTGGTATCCCGAAACCAGATGTTCGTCCGCCAGGACAGTGAGCGTAAACGGCGTGGGTTCCAGACGGCCTCTCAGCAGCGAGGTGATGACGTACAGAACCAGACCGAACGCGCTGCGCAGCGCCTGCATCGGCACCATGAAGAGCGAGTAGGGAACGAACAGTGGAGACGTGCGTCGTGTTGCCAGAAAGTAAGAGCGGCGTCGAGTCACGAAATCCTTCGTGGCACTCATGTCGTTGTGATGAGCGATGTGCTCGATCCACCACGTGTGATGAGCCGACAGGAACATGGGGATCGATGTCACCATGAACAGATATCTGTTCCAGAACTTCGACTTGAAGACCATCAAGTGGTCGCATTCATGCGCGAGTTGGAACAACGTGATGTTGATCAATGCTCCGACGCAGTAGGCCGCCAGGATGGTGACCCACCAGGGAAAGTGGCTCATTGCTGCTGCGACGCCGACTTGGGCACCGGCCATCGTGAGACACCAGAACGCAGTCAGAGGATAGTGGCCGAAGAGATCTTTGACTTCAGGGTGAGCCTGCAGGACTTCACGGGCTCGCTCGCGATGCCAGACCGCGTCCGGTTTGGCATCATCTGGAATACGGGCCAGGATATCGACTTCAAAGCCTGGGAAGACCGGGGCCGCGCTGCCCCACATTCGCCACGTCCACTGCGGCTTGAATCCACCCGGCAATGTTGCTTGTTCAGTCGCCAAAATCCATCCTCCAAGTGACGAAGTCGGCATGCCGCCTTGTCACTTCAAAACACTGCCCGCTGGAATCAGAAGGAATTGTACGCGAAACCGCTTGAGCAGTCGATCAAGTCGCTCTTCCAGGGCAGCAAGAGAAGTGTGGTCACTCGACTTCGGACGATGGCATCAACGGACGTCACTTCGTATCGTGTGGCACGCAACCGGAAGTCCCCTGCTGCTGTTGTCGCGACGGGTCGGTTGTGACCCCAGTCTTGCCTCCTGAGGATTCAACATGCGTTTCGTTCGATGTCTTGTCGCGGCCTTGGCGCTGCTGACGATCGTGACTGTGGCTTCTGCGGAAGAGTTCTTCTTCAAGCCAAAAGACAGAGTCCTGTTCCTGGGCGACAGTATCACCGAGCAGTATCAGTATTCGACGGATATCGAACTGTATCTGACGACACGATTTCCAGATTGGAATCTGACGTTCATCAACGCGGGTATCGGTGGCGATTCGGCTCAGGGGGGCAAGAATCGATTTAAGGATCACGTGTTGGCGGAAAAGCCAACGGCGATCACGATTAACTTCGGGATGAACGACGCCGGATATGGCGCATTTGATGCCAATGGCCAGAAGCGATTTTTGGAAGGGACCGAGGCCATGCTGACAATGGCCAAAGCCGACGGCATCCGAGTCGGTCTGGTCTCGCCGAACGCCGTGGATCGTCGAGTCCAGGAACGATTTCGTTTGTACCTGGAGACACAGAAAGAGTTCTACGCTCCGCTCAAGGAATTGGCGGCCAAGTACGGTGACACGTTTGTCGATCAATATGCAATCACTCGCGCCGCACTCGAAAAAATGGAAGCGGACAAGGCTGATGGTGTCAAACCGTACTACGATGGCTTTCACACGGCACCCAGCGGAGGCTTGGTCATGGCGCATGCCATCCTGACAGGTCTGAATGCCCCCAGCCTGGTCAGCCATGTGGGGATCGATCGCAATTCGTTCGGAACCGGAGCTGGTTCGAAGGTGCTGAACTGCGAAGTCAGCGGCGAGCAGAAGACCGATTCGGGTGTGGCATTCGATCGACTCGACAAAGCCCTGCCGCTGCCCGTTCAAGGCGATTGGGTTTCGCTGCTGCCCTACGTCAACAACCTGAAAGACCTGAACCGATATGAACTGTTGATTACCGGACTGGCACCGGGCAAGTATGTCGTCAAGATCGATGGTACTGAAGTCGCCTCGCATACGGCCGAAGAATTGACCGCCGGTGTGAATCTGGGAAATGTGACGAAGGGCCCGGTCTATGATCAGGCTCAGAAGGTTTTCAACGCCATCAATCAGAAGAATGACATCGTTCATCAGCGATTCCGCAATGTTGTGATGTTCAACGCGCCCGATTGGCTGGCCGAAGTGACTGCGGAACGCAAGCCGAAAGAACTGGCCAAGCGAACGGAACTGATCCAAGCCAAACAGGCGGAGATCTATCAATTGGCACAGCCGGTGAAACGTCACTTCGAAGTGATTGCCGTGAAGTGATCGAGTTTTGGCATGTCATGCGAATGGAACTGGCCTTCGGGCCGCAAGAATCGTTTTTGGCGGTCGGGTGGCCGGGGTTGGAGCGCTTCGCGAAACCCCGGTGCTTGATTCGAAAAGTTCTTCCTCTTCGACGAACTCATTGTTATAGAGCGGGTTCTCAATGTCACATTTTCGAAAGACATTTGACCGAAGATGCTCGACACAGTTGTCACGAGTCCAAGACGACTGCTCGCAAACCGGGGTTTCGCGAAGCGCTCCAACCCGCTCCAACCCCGGCCACCCGACCGCTTCGAAGTGATTGCCGTGAAGGTTTTCACCCGGCCCTCAGGGGCCGGGCTGGGTGAACTGCCGGCCCCTTGGGCCTCAGGAAACGGACGAGAGAACAAATGAGCGACCCCGTCTTTGCTGCTCAGCCGTATGCCGGGATTGCCACGTTCGGGCGAATGCAACATACGACGGAGCTGCAGAACGCCGACGTTGCGATCCTGGGGATACCGTATGACAGCTCCACCTCTTATCGAGCGGGAGCGCGGTTCGGGCCGCGAGCCATTCGCGAGCAGTCGATGTTGCTGTGGGGCTACAACAACGCTCAAGGGGTGGCTCCGTTTCGAAGCTTGAAGATTGTTGATTATGGTGATGTGGATGTTGTGCCGCCGAGTATCGCGGCGACTCATCAGCAGATCGAACTGACCGCGACCAAGATCCTTAACGGCGGAGCGAAATTGATCTCACTCGGTGGGGACCATTCTATCACCCTGCCCTTGCTGCGGGCTCATGCTCAGAAGCATGGTCCGATGGCGGTCGTCCACTTCGATGCGCATCCGGATACATGGGATTCAGAATATCCAGGGCAGCCGTATAGCCATGGAACTCCATTTAAGCGGGCCTTTGAAGAGGGATTGATCGACAAGTCGGCGTACGTGCAAATTGGGATTCGCGGCCCTACGAATGGTCCGCAGGATTACACCGACGCGCTGGCGCTGGGAACGCGGATGATCACGCTGGACGAGTTCCGTCAGCGGACGGTCGCGGATGTTGTTCAAGAGGTGAGATCAAAGATTGGCGACCGGCCGACTTATGTGACGCTCGACATCGATGTCGTCGATCCGGCATTTGCGCCTGGGACGGGGACGCCTGAAGTTGGTGGGCTGAGCAGCTACGAGATACTCCAATTGGTTCGCGGTCTGCGCGGAGCCAACACCGTGGGGTTCGATCTGGTCGAAGTCTCGCCGCCGTATGATCCGGCGCAGATCACGTCGATCCTGGCGGCGAATCTGGCGTTTGAGTTCTTGTCGCTGTTGGTTCGGTAGTCCGACTCTGTCATTCCCGCGCAGGCGGGAATCCATCAGTTCGACGGCAAATCTTCTACAGCGATCATTGAGGGGAAAGATGGGTCATTCCGGCGGGAGTGTTTCGCCCTTTCAGGGCTGAGGGACTCTAGAGCATTTTCGAGTTTAGTTTTCAGTGTATCCGCAGTGTCTGAAATAGTTGAGGCATTCTTGCGGCTGGAATTCTTGGACGAGTTGCCCGATTCGGTCCCAGAGGGATTCGACGGTGCGCTCAGCATGCTTTCGCAGCAGCGTTTTGAGTTTGGAAAACGCGAGTTCGATGGGATTTAAGTCTGGGCTGTACGGTGGCAGATACGCCAAAGTGCAGTGAGCCAATTCCAGCGCCGTCCGAACTCCCGCGGCCTTGTGACTGCTCAGGTTGTCCATTACGACGATGTCACCGTGGCTCAACGTGGGGATCAGTTGCTGTTCGACATACGCCAGAAACAGTTCACTGTTCATCGCACCATCAATCACCATCGGAGCGGTCAGGCCGGTCGTCCGCAACGCACCAATGAAGGTGGTGGTCTTCCAGTGCCCATGAGGAACATGCGAGATCACCCGTTGCGATTTCAGCCCCCAGCCATACCGCCGGACCAGCTTGGTGCTGGCTCCCGTTTCATCGAGAAAGACGAGACGGCGGAATGGCTGTCGCGCCATGAGGATGTCCCACCAACGGCGCTGCCGCACCACGTCAGGTCGCTGCTGTTCGGCCGCGCGGAGAACTTTTTTTCAGCACGATGCCCCAGCCCTTCAGAGCCAGCCACACGGTCGACAGGCAGACCGGTAGTCTTAGCGTCTGCTGGAGGTCTTCCAGAGTGATCTCGGGGTTCTCCCTGACCACAGCCAGGATCTGTTCGCGAAAGTTCGAGAGCTTCGGTTTGCGGCCTGGCCGACCGCGGCGCGGCTCGGGGGATCCCTGATCGCGGACCAGCGTTTTCCAGTGATAAATCGTTCTGGCGGAGACCGAGTATTTGGTCGCCGCATCAACAACGGTCATCCCCCCTTTGAGATCCCGCATCACGCGCGTCCGCAAATCCATCGCCAATGGCGCTGCCATCATCGTCTCCTCCCTGAGTCACATGAACTCAGGAAAGTTACTCCAAACCACACCTCGGAGTGAAGATCATTTTCAAATGTGCTCTAAGCCCAGGAAGACAAAGACTCCAAACTAAAGAACTGCTCAAATTTCGGGGACCCCTTCTGATGCTGGCGATCCCGCGACGAAGACTGCGTCGACGATTACTTCCAACAACTTTGGGAGCAACTGAAGATGCAATGGCTTCTCGCGAGTGACGGTCTTTCGTCGCCTAACCATATCGGCGCAACCGCAGCTTGATGGTGCAGTGGAGAAGCATCTTCACGTTCGCTATTACGCTTCTGCACGTAGAACTTATTCAGCCTTTTGTGGCTCGCATATGACTCGGAAGCCCACAAAGGGACTGCTTTTCCACGGTGCCATCATCGGGTAGTTGATCCGACAAGTCTCGCCGACAAACGTCCAGTCCCCACCGCGGACAACCTTGATATATCCCGATACCGGGCCACGGGGGTCAGTTTCTGGAGAGTGGCCGTAATACCGCCGATCGAACCAATCTGAGCACCATTCCCAGACACCGCCCCGCATGTCATGTAAGCCAAACCGATTGGCGCGGTACGAACCGGTGGGAGCAATCGGCAACGGTGGTCGCACTCCAGCATTCTCTCCGGAGTCATCCTGAGGATCGCGGACCGACCGCCAATGGTAAGCTAGGCTCTGTCCGGCGCGACAGGCATATTCCCATTCGGCCTCTGTAGGTAGTCGATAACTTCGTCTGGCCGCTTTTTCTTCAGGTAAATCTGAGAGATCTCGGCAAAACTGGTTAGCCTCGACCCACGAAACACTCTCGACGGGAAAACTTGCCGTGCTGACAGAATTGGTCCGCTCGGGAGTGTGATGGCTTGGATTTCGCCCCGCTACTCGCAGGAATTGCTCCTGCGTCACTTCGTACTTCCCTAGCAGAAAATTTCTTGGGATAGAGACATCGTGAGGCGGACATTCGGGAGGTGCCCCTCCTCCGTTTCCCACATCAGGGATGCCCATAGTGAACTTTCCCGAAGGAATCGGGACGAATTTCATTCCGATTGAATTGATTATCGGCTCAATCTCACCGTAAGTATTTGAGTCCTGCCGATTTGTATTTGCCGCTTCAGCAACAATCGGTCTTTCTTGAAGTTGCTGCGCGAAGTTCGGCACTGAAAGTGTGGCGGCAGGTGTTTGTCGGGAATGCATCACATGCCACAAACTGGGATCCACTTGATCAGCAACGAATCGAACCCTTCCATCCAGAAAGACCACATTGACTCCGCCTAAATGCTGACTGCGCGAAGTCGCCTGGTCGTTGCTGTCAATATAGTTGACGCACGGCATGCCCGAATTCAGGACGGCTTCCTTACCCAGTGACTTGTGAAGTTTGGCACAGCCAATAATGTCATCAGCTCGCTCCCAATTGTTATTGGGACCGCAATCATCCCCTGCGATGCCGTGTCCCCATGTCACGCTACTACCGATTTGACCGAGAGCCCAGACGCCTCGCAGATCGCCGGGACTCAAGCCTGCCCTTAGTTCTTCCACCGCGACGAGGGTTGAGCGGCCGTTTTCAAATGTGTCCGGGTCCAGTGCCGCATTGAATCCTGCGATTCCGTTGCCAAGCATACGAAATTCACCTATTTCAAGATCCATGATCAGCTCGCTGCGATCACCAAGCGGTGCCGATGCCGAGTCACCTCCCCACCGGGGATTGTGCGTACCACCGTTGATCCCGTAGTTGCCTCGCGCGAAGCAAATCGGAGCCGCGGCCCCTTCGACCTCCGAGAAAATGTACCGATTCTGGACGCTATGAAGGCTGTCGGAAGGACAGGTGAATTCAGTGAGGTTGGATTCGCGAATTTCTTGATGACGACTATGGCCGATAAACAGATTTGTGTCATACTTCTTTGCTAAGTCCGCGTGATTGAGAAATGGCAGCAATGAGATCGCCCAGTTCTCGTGCGTAGTACGCTCGAAACGTTTCGAGGCATGCAGCGCAATGGATTGCCCAGGTCGCGAACGCCAAATCGCGGCAGGCGGTAATCGGCGGTACGACGAAAGATAGCTCTCTAACGCCGAGCCGATTTGATGTAAACGGGAAGTGCAAGTTTGTCGGCGCGCCACTTCACGAAGGTGGACGACCGCTGGAGCAAGTAACAATCCCAAAAGCGTCATCACGAGGAGTACTAGGAGTAGCTCGAAAACCCCAATTCCGCCTCGCCTCCCGACGGAGCGTTTTTGATGCCTCCGTATCGCCGCCTGGAAAACACTCCATCGATGAGGCGTGTGTTCGTTCCAGTTTAAAAGCGTTTCTAGTCGATGATGTCTCACAATCACTTTTCCCGAGAGAAACGGTGCCATGTTACGAGGGAACAGTGGTCGTGGCCGCCTTGAGTTTCTTCGCCCCGCGCCTCGATCCAAAGTACACCGCTAGACCCAACAGCAATATTGCGTCGGCAATCACAATTCCTCTCCAAATGTGATCCACCAATCCGAGGGGACGCGTGGGAGGCGGCAAAGGCACCGGCGAAAGAATGGCGCGGCTGGCACCCTCTTCGCTGCTCGCATAGACTCGATAACGGGCATACTCACGAGCGGTAAGTTCTTCGTTTTCGTCTGCATCGGCCGCAGCAAAGGATTCCCCTGCCCGCAAGAGTCGATATTCGTGATCCAAAGCAGCCGGGCTCTTTAGATCGGTTGGTCTGGGATCAGTAAAGACTTCGGAGAGAGTCAACGTTCCATTGCCATCCTTGTCGAGAAGTTTTACGGCGAGAGCAGGCGGGATCGTTGAATAGTTGATTCGGAATGCGTACTCGTCGAGAGACAAGAAACCATCACCGTTGCGATCGAACTTGCGAAAGAATTCCTCGTTAATGCTTGCCAACCAGAACGGATGCCACCAAGGATGCTTTTGCAAAGTTGTTTTGGCGAATTCCTCGAGGCTCAGTTGCCCGTCACCATTGCTGTCATCGCGCTGAGCGGACCAATCCGTCATCACGTTGGGAACGGGCGTTGCCAAGAATTCGATAAGCGACAACTTACCATCCCCATCAATGTCGAATCCTGGCAATAGGCGAATTGCGATGTCGCGCTCCCATGCCCGTAGCGGGGGATCGAGTTCATCAGCACTAATTGCTCCGTCGAGGTTGCGGTCGGTTAGAAAGAACTCGCCTCGCATGTTGTGAGTAAACCATGGTACTGCCACGGCTTCGGCGAAGCTCAACTCACCGTTTCCATCCTCGTCACCAAGTTCAAATTGTCGGGATCGATAAATGTCCTCTCCGGCGAAGTTCTTGACGAACTCAGGACGGGAAATACGACCGTCCCGATTCGAGTCCATCGCCAGGACCCAGCAAAAGTCGGTGACGATGTTGGGGCCACGACGAAGCGCGACGGCTGGAGCCAAGGGATGCTTTAAGCCATACGCCGCTTGTAGTAAGCGTTCGACTTCAGTCCAATCCACTGTTTGATCGTGATTCAAATCCCAGTCGCCGAAACTGCGTGAAGTCAAAGCAGGCAGCACATTACACCATGCCTCACCTGTGACGCTTGTCCATTCCTCCTCGGTTAGCTTTTGATTCTTGTCACTGTCGGCACTCTGAAATGCGGGTAAGATCGCAATCAGTCGCTCTGCCATCCATGTCGCCCAGAGGTCAGGCTGAATAAAATGTGATGAGCGAGAGACTTCGATCCGGCCAGCGAACTCTGTCAAGGACATCGTTCCATTCTGGTCGGTGTCCAGCGCAAGGTAATCGCGTCGCCGACGAGGAACATCAGGCTCTGTGACACCTGACAACCACTCGTCCAAAGAGATCGTCGAATCGTGATTCAGATCAACATGCGCAAATTCTCGCTCAACGCGCGCGATCTCCTCTTCGGGAGAATGGGGTTGCCAATCCCGCAGTGCGACCAAGCGAGAAGATTCTCGTGCATCGAGCCAGTCATCTTGGCTTCGGTCGGCGCGATCAAAGAGTGATTTTGCCCACTTGAGTCGCGATTGATATAAGTCTCGCGCGGTCGGGTCATCCGTCGCTGGAGGCAACTCGTTAAAGACTTCCTCGAACGTGATTTTCCCATCGCCATTGTGATCGAGCTGAAAGAGATCTCGTTGGTCATTTGCGACGTTTCGCATGTCCGAGGTGAATCGGAATTCATCTCGACCCAACCGTCCGTCGCTATCCCGGTCCAGACGGCGAAAGACCTCATCCACTAAGCCTACCAACCAAATCGGTCCCACATTGACAGCGGGCTTCTGAAACTCGATCACATTCAGATAGCCGTCACCATCAACGTCCACGCGATCTGTGTACCAGAAACTGACCATTGGATTGGCAATGGGGGTGAGTAGGAATTCGGACATGCAGAGCGTCCCATCGTGGTCGTCATCGAAAGCCGGAATGATGCGCATCGCCACGTGCTTCTCCCACTCGCGTGGCGGAGGAGCCAGTTCGGATTGATCGATGACTCCATCTAGATTCTTATCTGTGCGTATGAAATCGTCGCGTCCGTGGTGATAGAACCAAGGCCCCGATGCCACTTCGCCCAAGCTGATAGAACCATCGCCATCCGCATCAGCCAACTCGAACTGCCTCCAGCGTTCTGACAGTGGCACTGTATAGAGACGGAGAAATTCGTCACGTGAGATTTTCCCATCGTGATCTGGATCCATGTGGATGACCCATCCGGTATCCAGCACGGCGTTGCGTGAAGTCCGCGTCAGAACTCCTGGAGCCAGCGGGTGGCGAAATCCATAGGCGAACTCCAAGATGAGAGTCACCTCTGCATTCGTGACAGCCATGTCAGAGTCAAGGTCCCAGGTGGCGAAGTCTCGCGGCAGAAGCGACGGAAGCACTTTGCTGAGGCTATCAGGGTCCCATTCCATCACTGAGATTGTTCCATCTCCGTCAGAGTCGAGTCCATTGAGGATCTTGAGGACACTTTGGAGCCGACGTTGGAGAATCGATTTGTAGGGGTCGGCCAGAGCGAATTCAGGTGCGGACGTCACTTGCAAGAGTGCCGCAAACTCATTGAGGATCAACTCTCCGTTGCGATCACCGTCGGCAATTAGAAAATCGCGTCGGTGTTGCTGCTCCTGCTCCTGGGGCACTCCTGCGAGCCATTCGTCAAGTGTCAGGTATTCGTTGCCATTTTTATCCCATCCAGCAAACATTTGCTGAACGCGCTGGCGTTCCAGTTCTGAAGCAAGTGGACGTTGTTGAAGTAGGCCTTCGTATCGAATCCATTCTCGCCACTTTAGTCTGTTATCCCCGTCGAAATCGACTCGCGAAAACAAACTCCGACTCCAATCATGTCGAATGCCGAAGGTTGCCGTCGTGACCGGATCCGTATCGGGTGGAGCCTGCTCCAGGAAGACTTCATCGATTGTCAGAAACCCGTCGGAATTCTTGTCTAA
Organism: Schlesneria sp.; assembly: GCA_028291515.1. Lineage (GTDB taxonomy): Bacteria > Planctomycetota > Planctomycetia > Planctomycetales > Planctomycetaceae > Schlesneria. Next base: position 157,250 of record JAQGHU010000104.1, on the reverse strand, counting down.
TTCCGCAAAGCGGACATGTGACTGCTCAATGGCAATTGTCTCCGCAGTTCCCTGGTCCTGTCCGCAGACGGCCTGACCTGCGCAAACTAAAATCCCCGACAGCAGTATCCAGCGAAACATGGCCAATCCTCAGGACTTCCGATGCAGATGGCGTTTTGCTTCTTGCAGCAAATGCTCATACGCGGCTTCTTGGTACGAGGCCCGATACCGACCATATTTCAACACTCTGGGCAGTCGGTACTGCAAGGCCCATTGGAGACACTGCCGAGCGGGTGCATCTCCGTCCTCGCTCAGTTCATTCATCAGCGACTCAGCTTTTTGCGTCATCGCGATCGCAAACGAATCCCATTCTTCATTGGTCGGTTGAGCGGCGCGTTTCTGGCGGATTTCCGTCAACATCTCATGGACGATTTCATAACGTTTCTCGTCAACGGCATTAGATGGAGGTTGCAACCACAGGACGACGCCATTGACGACGAGGAGCACAACTACTGCCCGCCATAGCAGGGGATCGCGCAGCCACGAGAACGATCTCTTTTGCGTGGATGGTTCCACGATTGGAGATGGAAGCGGCCGAACAAAATCCTGACTGGAATTCGCCGATTGCTCCAACTTTTCTCGCGACATCGTTCGAGAAAACCAGGCGTCCAATTCCTCTCTCGGAGTCGGAGCCACAACATTGGGAACAGTACTCGTGGAAGGCGTTGATGCGGCAGCATCGCAGGCTTCAGATTCCACGCGATAGAGGTCAGCAACCAAAACCCACGTTTTATCCAGATGCTCCCGCACTTCTGCATCAGTTGGAAGCCTTCGGGTGACAATCAATGACTCAAGGTCCGTCCGACTGAAGGGACCAAACTCAGTCCCAAACAAACAGTAGTAATAGCGAGCGGACTGATCCGATGCCTCATACATGATCGTGCTGCCGAATGGCGTTTTCAGTTCACTGTCGCTTTGCGGAGCAGAGGGACACTTAAGGAAGTTCCCCATTAGCCTCATTGCCGTTGCGACTTCCCCCCTGTCGGAACACTTTGTCGTCTATGCTATAGCTGATTTGTCTTACCGAACCGTCGCACAATCCCATGTTAAATGCTCCGAGATGCGCACTTCCGAAGCGCGTACGTTCAGCAACGGCCGAATCAGGATAAGGAGGCAGTTCCGTCCAACGATGGATGTCGACATCAGCACCGACGAATGGCGACTGATCATAACCTGCGTCGCCATGTGCCGCGTAGCGATCCGTTGCTACTCGTTTTTCGCCCACGAGATAGGTATTGCTCAGTCCATCCAATACCTCCGCCCAGCGCACTTGACTTCTCATATAGCAAACGCCATTGACGAGAGAAGTATCCGGCCAGACAAAGGACTTGTCGTCACCTTCTTGCAGAGAACTCGGGCCACCCGGATCAACATAGTAAAAATCTCCGGCATTCGTTGCGTAATCGGTCCGGGCGATAGTTTTACGGGTTTCTGCATTGATATAGCCAAATCCAGTCGACAAATCAGGCGCTGGTCGGGTGGGGCAGCGCAGCAAGGGGATGTTCTGCTGATTCAAATCACCGAGTGCGATCCGTCGATCCGTGTCCGGCAATCCAGCTCCGATCTGCCGGAGATCGTTCCGCTCAATTAACGGCAGAATCTGATAGATCCAACCACCAGGTTGCTTCAATCCCACTCCTCGGTCTGGTTCACCCACCCAATTCCATCCCCAGCCATTGCTCGGGAGCGCCCCATACGCGGACTCATGGTTATGCAGCGCGAGACCTAGTTGGCGCAGTTGATTGCGGCATTGCATTCGTCTGGCTGTCTCACGTGCAGCTTGAACGGCGGGGAGCAAGAGTGCGAGCAAGACGCCGATAACCGCGAGGCTAACAAGGAGTTCAACCAGCGTAAATCCACGGTTTTGACTCTGCTTCCCAAGCCGACTTTTTGTCATTTTTTCCCGCGCAAGAGGGGTTACTTAGCCGCTATATGTTCTCGCACATAGAATGGAGGTGACTAACTGAAATACACAAATTTGGGCACACGATCAAGCGAAATTCTTTCGTGAACTTCGGTTTCCTGAAGGCTGAACTACTTCTTTAGAGAGATTGAGGTCCATGTTGGATCATGCCTGCCCATGGCGCGGCTGGCCTCAACTCACATATGAGCTAAGCCATTGATCGGATTGCAGAAAACGAATGCCTTTCTGCCCGAGAGCCACAGATCGCGGGGAGGCCTTGTGTCTTTGACGCAATGCTGAATGAGTGGAAGATGACTATCGGCAACCGGCCCTGGACTGCACGCTCGAATCAACCAGCGCGAAGCGACCTCACACTTGAGCGGCAAATATTTCGATCGTGATTTGACGATGAACATCTTCAAGTTCAGCAAGCTTACACAACGCGGGCAGCTTTGGAGCCCGACGGGTGCTGCCCTGGCAAATGTGATCGTGTCCACCAACGTCAGGCTGCACTCCTCCTGATCATTCTTCAGATGGCCAGTTGATGACACCAAACGCTCGCTATGATTGCACTGACAAACCCTGCCCGAATGGACGGCCCATGATCCACCGATCATGGGCCGCTCAAGGACCCGCCACTACGCGCATTCGCGGCCATACGTCGGGCAAAACAGGGTTTGCGAGAACCGCTTGGATTGCCCTCCGTCGATGTCAACAGGAAGCCTCGGCCAGTCCCTTCCGCCAAAGAGTGATCAATCTGGTCCAGGTGTGGCGAAGTCGCGACCATACTCACCAAAGGCTCGCTGCGAATTTTTCCACCGAACTGTTCGGACAGCTTCAATACTTCCGCATTCGCCACCGAAGAAGATATCCCTCCCGAGCCGGACGCCTCCTCGCACCCAATAGCTACTTGTGAACCCCCAAAGGCACAAATGCAGCTTTGCCTCTCTCAACTGCGACTCGGCATGGCCGCGCTTGACTCACGCCCAGTGCACCGCTAAAGTCAAGAACAGTATACGGCGAGGACCATGAGTATGCGTCGTCAACAACGCGGGAGTGGGTCTCTAAGAGGGATTTCTGGCCGCTTTAACGAACTGAAACTTCGTGTTCTCGCTCAATCAGGCGATAATATAAGCGATATATAGGATCCCCATGATCAACGAGAATCTTGATCAACTGGCTATCAACACGATTCGGACGTTGTCAATGGACGCTGTCCAGAAGGCCACATGCGGCCATCCTGGCACTCCAATGGCGCTGGCCCCTTTGGCTTACGTGCTGTGGACGCGAAAGCTGCGATACGATCCGGCCCTGCCAAATTGGGTTGCGCGAGATCGATTTGTTCTCTCTTGCGGACACGCCTCAATGCTTCTTTATTCGCTCCTGCATTTGGCCGGGGTGAAAGATCAAGATGGTAACGAGTCAATCTCGCTTGAGGATATTACAAATTTCCGCCAGTTGCACAGCCCCTGCGCAGGCCACCCGGAGTATGGGCATGCGGCTGGCATTGAAACGACGACGGGCCCGCTCGGTCAAGGAGTAGCGAATAGCGTAGGCATGGCAATGGCGTCGAAGTGGTTTGCCGCTCGGTACGGTCGCAGTGATTACGATATCTTTGAATACAATGTCTACGCGGTGTGTAGTGACGGTGATATGATGGAAGGGGTTGCCTCAGAGGCGGCTTCAGTTGCTGGTCATTTGCAATTAGACAACCTCTGCTGGATCTACGATGATAACCGCATCACAATAGAGGGCGCCACCAATCTGGCGTTCAGCGAGGATATACCGCGCAAATTTGAAGCCTTAGGATGGAAGGTTATTAGTGTTCCTGATGCAAACGATATGGTGGCCATCAATGATGCGTTTGATGCTTTTGAGAGCACATCCGGCCAGCCAACACTTATCGTGTTGAAAAGTGTGATTGGCTTTGGGGCGCCTAATAAACAAGGGTCAGCAGCTGCTCACGGCAATCCTCTTGGTAATGACGAAATCAAGCTGGCCAAGCGGTTCTATGAATGGCCAAGCGATCAGCCCTTTTTTGTACCTGATGGCGTACGGGAACATTTCGCGCTTTCGATCGGCGAGCGCGGCGGCAGCCTCAGTAAAGAATGGGCCGCCCGGTTTTCGGACTATAAACTGCAGCATGCCAGTGAGGCGGCGGAACTCGAATGCATTTGGCAGCGTGAATTGCCGGCTGGCTGGGACGAGGCGATTCCGAACTTTTCTCCAGACTCAGCGGGTGTTGCAACTCGTATATCCTCTGGGCAAGTGCTAAACGCGATCGCGCGAAAGATTCCGTGGCTGCTTGGCGGTGCTGCTGACTTGGCGCCATCAACGATGACACTGCTTCGCGGAGAAGGCATGGGAAGCTATGATGCTTCTAATTACGGCGGGAGGAATCTACATTTCGGAATTCGTGAGCATAGCATGGCGGCGATCTGCAACGGATTGTCCCTCTGCGGCCTCCGACCATTTGGGGCAACGTTCTTCGTGTTTACGGATTATATGCGCCCTGCGATGCGCCTGAGCTGCCTAATGGGTCAGCCTGTTATTTATGTGCTAACGCATGATTCGATCGGACTCGGAGAAGATGGGCCGACGCACCAGCCAGTCGAGCATTTGGCGGCCCTGCGGTCCATGCCGAACATGATTGTCGCACGGCCAGGTGATGCGGCCGAAGTCGCAGCGATCTACCGTGAAATCATGGGAATCCATGATCGGCCTGTCTCATTGGTCTTGTCTCGTCAGAATGTGCCAACCCTCAATCACAGCACGATGGCACCAGCATCTGGAGCTGCAAGAGGTGCGTACGTGTTAGCAGAGGCGCAAAGCGGAACTCCAGAAGTAATCGTAATTGGAAGTGGCAGCGAATTATCTATCGCGGTCGAGGCCTTTGACGAACTTGTTAAGAGAGGCGTCATGGCTCGGGTTGTCAGCATGCCAAGCTGGGAGCTGTTCGAGATGCAAGATGAGGAATACCGGAACAGCGTCTTACCTCCAGGTATGCGTGCGCGCGTTGCGGTTGAAGCGGGGATTAGACAAGGCTGGGACAGATATATAGGCGTCGATGGCCGCTTTGTCGGGATGGTTGGATTTGGCGCTTCGGGGCCGGAAGCCGAGTTGTATCGGTGGTTTGGCATTACGTCAGCGCGAGTTGTCGAAGAAGCATTGGCCTTGATTTCTAAGAAGTAAGGCGTCGGCGGGCGGTTGATGTGGTCCCAGTCGCTCTGCGAATCTGTCCTCAAGAGCATCGGCTGGAGACTCGCGCGAGTGCATGACGTGCCACAGCGCACGATCCACGCGGTCGTTCACGAATCGGACAGTCCCATCGAGGAACAGCACGTTGACTCCGTTGTCATGAAGGCTGCGCGCGGTCGCCTGATCGTTGCGGTCCACATAATGAACGCAAGGCATTCGCTCCTCGGTAAGTGTCTCGCTGCCGACCACCTCGTGCAGCCGGCCACAGCCCAGCAGGTCATCGGCTCGATCCCACTGATTATTCGGTCCGCAGTCGTCACTGGAGATCCCATGCGCCCAGGTAATGCTGCCGCCGATCTGGCCGAGTGCCCACACGCCGCGCGGGTCGAGCGGATGAATCCCCGCCCGAACTTCCTCCACGGCGACGAGCGTCGCCTGGCCATTGCGAAAGTCATTGAACGAGAACGCACGATTGATTCCGGCGATGCCGGTCCCAATCACCTCAAATCGTCGCGTCGATTCTTCGGCGATCAGTCGCAGACCGTCAAACCGGGGTTGGGCCGCAGACTCGGGCACGAAACGATGGTTGTGAGTGCCACCATTGATCGCATAGTTTCCGCGGGCCATCTCGGCGATCGGATCGCGGTCTTCAGACGGCTGAAACGAATATGGATTATCCGTTCGCTGGAAATGATCGGTCGGACAACTGAACTCGGATATCGCCGTCAGGCGCGCCTGTTGATTCGCATCCGCCATCACGGGTTGGCTGGCATCGAACTGAGCGGCCACATCGTTCCGCCCGAGATGAGGCAACAACAGTTGCGCCCAGTTCTGATAGGTGACGAGATCGATCTGTTTGACCTCGTTGAGCATCATCGTCCTGAGAACATCACCGCGCCATTGAGCCGCGACCGGCAGATAGCTGTGTGCATTGTGGTAGTCGTGCAGCGCTAGCCCGATCTGACGCAAATTGTGCGTACAAGTGGCCAGCCGCGCCTGTTCGCGAACACGCAGCACCACCGGGCCAAGGAGCGCGCCCAGCAGTACCACAATCAGCATCACGGCGAGCAATTCGTGCCGAGCAATGCCGCGACGGCCATGTGACCAATGAACTCGAAACGGCACCATTCTTCGTCGCCTTCGCATGAGGCTTGCCGGACTGGATTGGATGAATGGATTGTGTTCTTTCATCAAGTGTTCTTCGCGAATCGTTTGAAGGCATACCATGCCGCTCCTGACAGAACTAGAACGTCCGCTATCACAAACGCGATGAATGGGAGGTTCGAAGGTTGCGAGCGGCGGTGCCGGGTGAGCGCCTTTGTCTTTCGCTCCACCGCCTTCAAAGCCGCCTCTTTCGACCGTCGGAACTCGTCCAGGTTCAGAGATCGGCTGTGATCCAAATCGTCGGCAAGAAACCGCGTCTCAGCGGCGGCCAGACGCATCTCGTAGCGTTCGATCTCTGCAGGATCTTTTGTGGTCGGCTTTTGATCTGTGAAGACTTCTCCAAAAGCCAGACTGTTGTCGTAATCCTTGTCCTGCACTCGAAACGCGATCTCTGGAGTGATTTTGTCGAGGTCGACGGAGAGTTCGTACTCGTCAAAGGAAAGGAATCCGTCATGGTCGCGATCGAACCGGTTGAAGTATTCGCGGTACAACAGGATCGCGTGTGGAGCGGTGTTATCGTAGAACTCCTCCCAGGAAATCTTCGCATCCTGATTCTTGTCCACCAGCGGCGCATACCAGTCGGTGATATGATTCCCGAACGGCGTTGCCTGGAAATCTCGGTACGTCAGGACCTCCCCATTGGTGCTGAACGCGGCCATCAGCCGTGAGCCAATGTTCTTGTGCCATGGCTGTGCGGCCGCATTCGTATCCAGTTCTGACTGGTTGATCTGGCCGTCCAGATTGGTGTCATACCCGCAAAGTCCTCCAGTGGATCGATCGTCATCTCCGGACGGGCGGTGAATTCGCTCCAGTTCAATTGTCCGTTGTGGTTTAGATCGCGCTGCTGGAACAACTCCAGTTTCATCCACTTCCTGTCGACGACTTCGGCCTGTGACAGGGTTCCATCTCTATTCGTGTCGAATTGACGGAAGACATCCATGTTAACCATTCGCCCTGTCGGCAGACGTAATGTCGATCCATCCGCCTTGCGGATTCCATAGGCGATCTCGAGGAGAATTCGGCATTCTGCGGAAGTGATCGAGCCATCACTGTCCCGGTCCCATGTTTTGGCAGAAATCGCACCCAAGTCTGCCGAGATCTCTTTGACCTGCGCAACCGGCCAGTCGCGCACCCTCAGGCCATCGTCCCCCTCGCGGCCTTTCCGGTAAACGGCCTCGGTCACCAGCTTCAGTTTCTGTTCAACCCAGTCCCCCACCGGATCGGCAATCACACCCCGTTCTTCGGGACGAGCCACCGTTGGCAGACACCGGAACTCTGACAATGACAGCCGTCCGTCACCATTCTGATCGGCGATGCGAAAATCACGACGCCACGAGACATGCCACTTGTTCTCCACGCCAGCAAGGAATTCCCCTACAGTCAGTTGACCATCCTCATCAACATCACGGCCACGAAACCCGCTCGCTACTGAACTGGGGTTCTTGTTTTGACGTGACCATTCCTCCCGATCGACAACACCATCGCCGTTGCTATCGAGTCCAAAGTACGTCAGGCGAGCTGCGCCGTGTTGCTCTGCTGGATGGAGGCGCAGATAAGTCCTAAGTAGAGCTTCCGGTCTCCTTTTGTGTCCAGCAGGACGAACAGGTCCTCGGCGGATGGTGACGCTGGCGGTGAACATTGAAATTCCTGCCAACTCAGGAAGCCGTCATCGTCCAGATCGAACAATGCGGACTCGACGCGGGCCACCTCTTCCGACTTTGATCCGATGTTCGGAGCCGCATACTCCGATCTTGCCACACGGCGATCTCCATCCACGTCGCGTCGGACAAAGTCGAGATGAATTGCCAATAGGCGCTCGGGCTTGCTGGCGGCGTATTCCGCCAAACTCAAGCGACCGTCCCCACTCGTATCGGCCTTCGCGATCAGTTCAGCGACGAATTGACGTCGCATCTCGAACTGATTTTTGGAAACCTGATCTGCATACGTGGGCGGCGTTTCATCAAGAAATTCTTCAAGCGTCAGCAACTGATTTCCATCACGGTCTCGTGCCACGAAAACGTACTCCGCAGGAACTCGCAGCATATCCAGCGGGAATTTGTATTCGTCATAGGAGAGGGATCCGTCATGATCGCGATCGAACCGGTTGAAGTATTCGCGATATAGCAGAATCGCCTGTGGCGTAGTGTTATTGTAGAATTCGGCCCAGGAGATCTTCACATCCTGATTCTTGTCCTCCAGTGGCGAATACCAGTCAGTGACGTGATTCGCAAACGGCGTTGCCTGGAAGTCTCGGTATGTCAGGACACCCCCTTGGGTGCTAAATGCCGCCATCAGGCGTGCGCCGATGTTCTTATGCCATGGATGCGCGGCGGCGTCCGCGACCAACTCCAACTCGTCGATCTGGCCGTCCAGATTGGTGTCATACCAGTAGAATTCTTCCAACGGATCGAGCGTCATTTCCGGACAGGCGGCGAATTCGCTCCAGTCCAATTGTCCGTTGTGGTTCAGGTCGCGCTGCTGAAACTGTTCCGGCCTCATCCACTGCCTGGCAACGCATTCCGCCTGTGATAAGGCACCGTCTTCGTTCGCGTCGAATTGACCGAAGACATCTAAGTTGAGCATTCGCCCGCTGGGCAGCCGTAATGTCGATCCGTCCGCCTTACGGATCCCATAGGCGATCTCGAGGAGGACTCGGCATTCTGCGAGCGTGATCGAATCGTCGCCGTCCCGGTCCCAGGTTTCAGTCGGGATCGAGCCCAAATCAGCGGAGATCTCATTGATTCGGGTGACTGGCCACTCGCTCGCCTTCACGTGATCTTCCCCGATCGGGCCTTTCCGAACGGCCGCCGTTACCTGCTTCAATTTCTCCTCGACCCAATCCCCCACGGGATCAGCAATCACGCCTCGTTCATCGGGGCTAGTAACCGTCGGCAGACACCGGAACTCCGACAATGATAGCAGTCCGTCACCGTCCTGATCGGTGATCGTAGCGAGTGTGAGGCGTCGATCAATCCCGCGTATTCGGATTCACTCAGTTGATCGTCTTCGTTGATGTCTGATTCATAGAACCGCCAATGTCTGGTCACCAATGACTCACCCGTCGCGCCGGCCATCGCTTCGGTGTAGTCCAGCAATCCATCTCGATTCAGATCGAGAACGACGAACTGTGCGTTGCCAGGGGATCGCCCTCGGCACCGGATTCTCCGGTTTCAATCAGGAAATTGGCACGCAGCTCCGAGTTATCATGCTGGCCATTTTCAGCCGATTCTCCACAGTCGCGTGAGCTTGTTCCAAAGTGCGTGCGTGATGCCTCTTCCAAACTGAGTGCCGGCGAGAATTTAGAAAGCACTTCTTTAGAAGAAGGCACGACGGGTTCGTCGGCTGTATCGACTGGAAGATCCCTAATCGTTGGAACTCGATGGGCCATATAGTACAGCCCCACTACCGAATCCGCCGTCTGCCATTCCTTTGAGTAGTGGGGTCGAACGAGGTCGTCTTCGTTCAGGGCGCGGTCACGAATCATGGCCGCCAGTTCCTGAAACGAAATCGGTCCATTGACCCCTTCAGCGTCTCTCCAATACCACCGCGTCGCCATTTCCATTGCCTCAGAAGCAAATTGTCCCAAACTACTGTAACGTACTTTGAATCATATTAGTACAATAAGCAAACGCGCCTTCTTGCTATAGACTCAATGCAGAATTCTATCTGGTCGAGAAATCTTGGCTGTCGGTGACGGAATCACCTCGAGATTTTTGGGGCAGGCGAGAACGAAGCATCGTCGGGCTCGAGTTGTGCCTGCTTCCCAATCAAAACTGCTTCCAAATGGTTAGAGCCCGTGAGCGAACGGGGCGATTCGGGGTTCGTCGTCCGTGAAGCAGAGCCGTATCTCGAACAGGACTCAAACCCACGATGAACTGATTAACCGTGGCCAGACGGTGAGCGAGGATGCGCATGATTAGATGGGGCGGGCGTGTAGCACAATGTAGTTAATTACCTTGAATTCGAGTCAATTCAATAGGATTGCCAGAGATTCTGAATTCATTGGATCTCTTGCAAAAAATCGCTAATTTTCGGCGTTTGTGGGTGTTTTCGCCGAGACGTTATTACTTGTCGTCGGTCAGGATGATCAGGACATTCGGTCGCGGTGGATCGGCGGCCATCGAATTGCGGCCGCGGAATGAATCTTCGCCGACAAGGATCAGCGCGAGAGTGACAGCAATCCAGCGATCCACTTTTGATGAGTCCTTGTCAAAGCGACAGTTCCATCCGCACGAACGATTACGTCAGAAGATGCTGGCTGTCATAATGAAGTCTGTGAATCTGAACAAGGATTCAGGCTCGACTGGCCGCTCATTCGGCTGACGATGTTGCCTGGAATTGAGGTTGACAAGTCCACTTTGTCAGCATCAAATGGTCTGACCACTTGTGCCAGGATTTTAGATGGGATCGGACAGATCATGAGTTCGAGCTTTCAACGCCCTACGGATGACCTCACTCGTCGCGACGCACTCTGGAAATGCGGTGGTGGGCTTGGTGGCGTCGCACTCGCTTCAATGCTGGCTCGCGATGGTCGGTCCGATGCGATTGCTGCACCCACTACGACTACGCTCGCACGTGCGAACGGCGGTGTGCTGGAAGTCATGCACTTTCCGCCCAAGGCGACTCGGGTCGTGCAGTTTTTTATGGCGGGGGCTGCTTCTCACGTTGACCTGTTCGACTACAAGCCCGAACTGAACAAACGCAATGGGCAACCTTGGGATCCAGGCGAGAAGGTTGAACTCTTTCAGAACGGACATGGAGCGACGTTCGCTTCGCCTTGGGGATGGAAACAGTACGGGCAGTCTGGAAAGCACCTGTCAGAGGTGACGGCCCCGCTCGGTGATGTCGTCGATGACATGGCATTCATTCACAACCTGATCGGTAAAACGGGCGTCCACAGCACATCAACTTTGCTGCAGGCGACAGGATTTCAAACGCCTGGCTTTCCGGGAATGGGTTGCTGGGTTAGTTATGGACTGGGAAGTTTAAACGATAACCTGCCGACATTTGTGGTGCTGCCCGATCATCGCGGGTTTCCTTCGAATGGCCAGAAGAACTGGGATTCGGCTTTCTTGCCCGCGCGGCATCAGGGGACCATTCTGCGCCCCGGTGCAGTCAATCCGATCGAAGATCTGTTTCCAGCGACAAAGGGAATTGTCACGAAGGCGGGCGATGCCGCCGGACACGACTTGCTCGCTCGCCTCAATCAGCGTCACGCCGATCAGCGACCAGGTGACAGTCGCTTGGAGGCGCGGATCAAGTCTTATGAGCTTGCCGCGCGCATGCAGTTGGCCGCGCCAGAGGCATTGGACATTTCCGGCGAGCCTAAACATATCATCGACATGTATGGGCTGTCCGATGGCCGTGAATTCGCCAAAGAAATCAATGATCCCGAAGAAACGGATATCTTCGGTCGGAAATGCCTGATCGCGCGACGGCTGCTGGAGCGAGGTGTCCGATTTGTGCAAGTTTGGTCAGGTTGCGACAACGGGTTTCCGCGCCGCAACTGGGATTCGCACGAAGATATCGAACGTGATCATGGGCCGTTGTCGCTGGGCATGGCCCGCGGTGCTGCGGCTCTGATCCGAGATCTTAAGCAGCGCGGGATGCTGGACGACACGATTGTGCATTGGACAACCGAATTCGGTCGCATGCCGTGCGCTCAGAGCGGCAAAGGTCGCGACCACAATCCGTTCGTGTTTACGAATTGGCTGGCGGGCGGTGGCGTGAAGGGTGGTATCAGCCATGGTCCCAGCGACGAATGGGGATACAAGCCTACTGATCGCGATCATCCCACCACGGTATATGACATCCATGCTACGATGCTGAAGCTATTGGGAATTGATCACACCAGATTGACGTTCCGATCAAACGGGATTGACCGCCGACTGACAGATGTGCATGGCGACATCATCAATGAACTGATCGCATAAAGGTTGAGCCGCCTTCGTTGTGAGACAGGCGATCAACCTGGATGATGATTCCAATGCGATTCTTCATCGACAGGCATGCGGGCAAGTCGATCGAGCCCTTTCGCATTGGAGCGGGCGGTTCACCACGAGGGTAGATCACGGCGATGTCCGCAGCACGGCCTCAACCTCCCGACAGTCAGTCTGGAACGCAACGAGTTGCATTGCTGATTGAAACATCCCTCGCCAGCGGTCGCGATATTCTCATGGGGGTTGCTCGCTATGTCCGCGGGCATCAGCCCTGGCTGCTGTACCACGAACCGCGCGGCCTTGAAGACAATCTGCCAGATTGGATTGGAAACTGGCAAGGCGATGGAATCATCGCCCGTATTCAGACGCCTGCTATGGCAGATGCCCTGCTGCGGACAAAACTTCCCGTTGTGGATGCGCTTGGAGTCGTTCCGAATACGGGCTTCCCGCTGATCTGCTCTGACAATGACGCGATCGGGAGGATGGCCGCAGAACATCTGGTCGAATTGGGTTTGCGCAACTTTGCATTCCTGGGAATTGAAAACGAATATTGGTCGGAAGCCCGTGAAAACTCGTTCGTGGCGAGCTTGAGTAGAAAGCAATTCGAAGTCAGCATCCGTCGCGAACACCGACATGCCGCCGATCGCCTCACTTGGGAAGTTTATCAATCACAGTTGGTGGAATGGATCTTAACGTTACCGGTGCCCATCGGAGTCATGGTGTGCAGTGACCAGCGCTGCACTGCGTTTCTGGACGCCTGCCATCGGGCAAAACGGGCCGTGCCAGATGACATCGCCGTGATCGGAGTCGATAACGACGAACCACTGTGTGGAGTGTGCAATCCGGCTCTGACGAGCGTGTGGCCTGATCACGAGTCAATTGGATACGAGGCCGCCGTCTTACTGCAGCGGATGATGGATGGCGAGAAGCAGCCTCCAGCCCGAACGGTCTTGCCACCAAAGTTTGTCGTGACACGTAAGTCGACGGACACGCTGGCAGTCGATGATCCCGTTGTTTTTAAAAGCCTTCGACTGATTCGCAGACATGCCTGCGAACGCATCGACGTTGATACGATCGCTGACCGGGTCGGGGTTTCGCGAAGTGTTCTTCAACGTCGCTTTCGATCTTTTCTCGGCCGCACTGTCAAGGAAGAACTCGTTGCACGACGATTGAAAACCGCCCAGGATTTGTTGCTCAATACCAAACTTTCACTCGCTGAAATTGCCCTGCGGACTGGATTCCAGCATCAGGAGTACATGGGCGCCGTCTTCAAATCGCATCTTAGGACGACGCCCGCTGCATTCAGAAACCGAAGCCAAGAAGTGGCCAATTAGAGCAATTCCGTCTCTCGATGAGAGCGTGACCTGATTTCTACAAGAGTTGACCAGTTCTCTCATTGCTCTCACTTCTCGCCAAGTGATACGATTTTTCCGTCTGGGAATGGTTTCTGCTTCGCTGCTGCAGAAATATTAATAGTTCGAGAGACTTAAAGCGACTTCTATCCAGCAGAACTCGCATGGGCGGAATTCTTCACGACGAAAACGATTCATCTCGCGCAAATTGGATTCAGATCGCCGTCAATGAGTGTGCAATTCAGGCCAGAAAGCGTCCATGATGTGGACCACGTTGTTCCGGTCTACGGATGCATTGATTGTACGGATGACGTGGTTCCGGCATTTCACGGAGAACTGATGTCACGCTACTTCTTGATCATTCTTGTCGCACTCGCCATGGCCACTTTCGGTTGCCGGGGCAGTGACGATCGGCCGAAAAACTTGCCGGCGCTATTTTCAATCGTGGTGACCGTGCACCAAGAAGGGACACCAGTTGCAGGAGCTTTTGTGCGGCTCGTTCCAACGGATGCGAGCATGCCTTGGAGTTGCGGTGCGACCACGGATACCAGCGGACGCGCGGTGATTAAGACAATTGGAAAGTTCACCGGTGCGCCAGAAGGTGACTACAAAGTGGCGATCTCGAAATTAGAGATGCCTGCGGTCGCCGGAAGCAACATGTCCAACCTGAACGCCCCGGCAACCCCTGGTCAGTCGGATAGTTTTGACCTGGTCGACCCGAAATACTCAAATCCGAGTACGACAACATTAGAGACGCGCGTTGGGAAGGATAATCCGAAAGTTGAGTTCAATGTCGGGCCGGCTGTCCGGACGAAGCGCGAGGGGCCGCACTGATTCTTTTTTCCTTTTAATGGTTTTGTGATTTTTGCTCGTGATAAGGGAGGTGTTCTGTGCAACGTGCTAGAAGCTCTCATGTGTTGCCCATTGGAGGGCGGCGTAATCCCCGCGGTTTTACGCTGATCGAACTCTTGGTTGTGATCGCGATTATTGCCGTCTTGATTGCATTGCTATTGCCTGCTGTTCAGCAGGCTCGCGAAGCGGCCCGCAGGATCCAATGCACCAACAACATCAAGCAGATCATGTTGGCGCTTCATAATTTTCATGACACCTATGGAGAGTTCCCACCGGGTGGCGACGGTTTCTACGGAAAATTTGACGACCCTGACATGAGCAACGGAGGCCGTTGCGGAACGATGGTCTATCTGCTGCCTTATATCGATCAAGCTCCCTTGTACAATATTATCAACGGTGTTGCACCGCTATCACTTGGTGCCCCTTGGAATGTCGATGCGGTCTATACAACCGATTTGAGCAATGTGAAATGCCCATCCAATTCAGGCACAAGGCAAACTGATCCGTCATTTGGCGGCCGGACGGCCCCGCTGAACAGTTATGTATTCTCCTTGGGCGATGGACTGTGGGTCCAGGGAGCGCAGCCAGGCCCTGATGTTTATCGGCAATCCAGAACGCGGGGCATGTTTTACCGCGAACGGAAAAAGATGCGCGACATGACAGACGGTTCGAGCAACACCGCCGGCGTCAGTGAATGTCTGTCTCCCAACACGAGGAACGGCAATGACATTCATGCGAACCTTGCTCACTATGACCAGATTTGGGATGGAACGCCAAATGGGATTCCATTTAATTGCAGCAACGGTCTGCCTCGCGTGGATGCGAATCACTTTGACCCCGCGTACGCATCAAGTTCATGGCGTGGTGTTCTGTTTACTTGTGGCTGGAGCGCTGTCAACGGGTTCACAACTTTGACGCCGCCGAATTCGCCCATGTGCCACTATGGAGGAAACGCGGATAACGACTGGGCAGTGTTACCTCCCAACAGTCGTCACACCGGCGGTGTCAACGTGGGGATGATGGACGGTTCCGTCCGGTTTGTGAGTTCTAATATCGATGCCGGAAATTCAAATGCCCACGCTGTCGTATCGGGACCGAGCCCGTTCGGTGTTTGGGGCGCGATGGGTAGCCCGTCGGGCGGAGAAGCAGCTTCGTATTGAGGGCTGGAACTGCTAGGCGGAATATTTTGCCGCTGCGTTGCCGCACCACGGTGAAATGGGCTCACTTGTTACTTGAACGGTGAGCCATTTCCATTTTGTGACTGCCATTCACCGCCATTGCGCATAGTCATTTGGCTGACGAATTCATCGCGTAAAAGAAAGCCGGAATTGCATCAGCTACCAGAGCAGCCGATGAGCTTGGACCATGCAGTTTAATGCGATGTCAGTCGTCAGTTGCTCGGCGATCGTGAAGTATTCGTCCGGGACTGATTGAGTCATTCGCGACAAGGTGTTGGCAACGTCTTGAGGGGTGACCGCCTGCTGGAGACAAAACTCCAATACGATGGTATTGAAGTTGGAGGAGTTTCCTTCGACGAAACGCTTACGTACAAAACGCTGCAATTCTTCATCCAGGCCGGGTGTCAGCTCACTGATTGTGTAAATCCCTTGCGCGGCCAGTTGCTGATCGAGTAAATCTTTCAGCCGTTTCATCATCGGTCGCGATCGGTTGGCAACCTCCTGAAGATCCCTGTATCTCTTCTTCGGGTCTCCTGTCATCGACTGACAGACCGCCTGGACCGGGAGCTTCGCTTCGGCGATCGAAGATTCCCATGTCGCTTCTACCAATTGCACAATTTCTCGAAACACCGGCGGCAAGCCACTTGGTTGCCGGCTCCAGAAATCTGGTGCCGCGAGCCAAGCCTTATGGAGTGTCATGTTGGTGTCGACAAGGTCCCAGATCCAACCATTTGACGAGGCCGAGGTCGCGTGTCCCATTTCTTCACGAAACTGATTGACGAATCCCGCAGCGTGGGTGAGCACGACATGTTGTAATCCCACGCTTAAGAGTCTCAGCCACTGATCGGCCTCATCTAGAAAGCGTCTCTTCAGCCAATCAAAATCGTCGCCAATGACATCAAACCGATCCTGGCACCGCGCGGCATACCACCGCAGGTCGACCAGATCAACAATCCTGCCAACGGGGATACGTTCATCAAGCAATTTGTTGTCGAAGATTGAAGGCACGTCTCCATTGCGGCGACGCACCTCTGTATCGAGCATCGCGAATAATCGCGAGCTTGTCGGATATCGCTGAATTCCAGCCAGCAACCACTCGCACGGATCCCGTTCGGAGTCCAATTCGGCAATCAACGTCAATAACCAGTAGAGCCGCGCATACTCGATCTCACACGGGACCGCTTTGCGTGTCCAATCGGTCAGCTCCCGATAAATCGGTTTCAGGTCTCGGCCATCGAGTGCTTGCTGCCAAAATTGATCCTGAGTCATTGCTCCGCTCGGGGCTTGTCCAGGCTTTTGGAGCGGCGGCTTACTTCCCGCTGTTTCGTGTTCGATTGTCTGCTCTTGGACGAAGTCGATATTGGGGATGTCAACTTTGAGATCGTCGTGAGCATCCGCAGGCAGTTCGTCATGATCGTCGGACTGCTGGCGAAGTCGGAGGTGATAGACTTCACGCCATTCAACTTCGCTGTTCAGAGCTTCATATGCTTCACGGAGGCGTCGAAATTCCTCGGGAGCGTGTTCAGGTTTGTATTGCTTAATCAGCCGCGTGTAGGCGCGTTTCAAATCACGCCGTGACACATCGGATGAGACCCCGAGTAAGGATTTAGGATCGGTCGGCCAATGACGAACATTTTCGGGCAGCCCATGTTCGTGCGAGGGATCATCTGACATACCAACTCCGTCTTTCCAACCCTGAATTGTGCCTATTCTACTGCAGGCGGAAAATCTAAGCCTCCGGCTGGAAGTACTGCTTCAGCCTTTCCTTCTTCGCCATCCTGATTCGGCATCGTTTTACCGTCAAAGAGTTTTTTCAGTGCTTCCCTGATTCGCTCTCGGTCCTCGGGTGAATGACCAGGCGCCATATCTCGCATTACCCCAGGTGAAGTGACCGGCGAATAGTGCTGCAGCGGGCGGACTGCAGGTGGGGAGGAGAATCCGGCGATGCCGCGAATGATCCCTCCCACGATCGAAAGGACGACGAACCATGCCCACCAATTGTTCTCTGCATCAGCAGTCGGCGCGGTAGCCCTGACGGCGAGCGGGAGTTCCGCTCCTTTTGTCGCATCGGAAAGATGCAGCCGACGAAGTCCTGTCAGCCAGGGGGCGATAGCGCCGACAAAGTCGGGCTGATACAACAACAGGGACTGCACGGCGTTCTCCCAACGCAAGGGATCTTGGCAGTACAGATGGGCAATTGCCTGTCGTTGCCGAACCTTTTCGATTCCTCGCGTCAAAAACGCGTCGGAGCAAGATGCCACAAGTAAATCGACAGATTTGTTACCGGACTCGGAAACTCGCTCAATGACCAATGCTGGTTCCAAATCGGCTAGCCAGCGCGAGAGGTGAGGAATGTGCTTGCATTCGTCGACGAGCAATCTCCATTGATTGCGTCGCCGATTTTGTGGAATGTCAAAAAAGCTGCTCGCGAAGCCAGCGATCGTTGTCTCTATACGATCTTGGGCACTGAGGTAGGCCGCTCGCTCGATGGTGCCGGGAGCTAACGACGCAGCCTGAGGATTTCCCAGGATCTGAGCAGCGTCCGTTTCTTCCAGCGAAATCGCATAGTCGCGTTCGGTCACGTACATCAGGAGTGCAGCTGTCTCGTTCCTGCTGCTACTACCGTCGCTGCCCATTTCCAGGATCTGCAGACACCGTCGTCTCGCATTGGTCGCTTGGGAAGATTGATTATTCATCCTGTATTCGCCTGAAAACGATGTCTGTTCCGTGATCGGTTATCTCAAGCGATGAAACGGAGAACTTCCGAATCGTGACACTGGAAATGAACCTACCGGCGTCACAGCGGGGTCTTCGGCAAGCAGAAGTATTGCTGTGATGATAATCATGGCCACTGTCAGCCAAATCCAGAGCGTTCCGACCAGAACCCCCGGGGCGTCGGTGGCCTTACTTTGTGGGTTGTGGGTGGACGTTCGCGTCATCTGACGTTCACGTCGGTTAATCCCCGCATGCAAATGATTTTGATCCAGCGGAAATTTCATTGGTTTGAGACCTGTTTCGTAAAACAGTTCGTCACCAAAAACGTCGATCCACGGCGCGATGGTTTCCAAAATTCTACCGTGAGTCATCAGAAGATCGTCAACCACTTTTTCCCACGTCTCAGGATCGGCCCGCCATTCATTGCAGAAGGTTCGGCGTATGCGTGCTGCGATTGGAGCTGATGCCAAGAAGACATCGCGACAGATTTGCAGCAATTCACGCTGGCGCGCATCGTCAATTGACGACGGGAAACTGGTTTCAAGTCCTGGTTCTAAAAGATTCAACTGAGTTACCAGATCGGGAAAATCGACACACCTCTGAGACAGCGTCTGCCATCGTCGTGAACGTGCATTAATGGTCAGTTCGAAAAACTCGTTTTTGAAATCTGCGAGTTCCCGCCAGCACTCATGATATCGCCCCGCAATGCTTGCTTGAGCGTCGATCAGCGATGACTGAGTGAGGCCGTTGGAACTAGCGACTATTTGCGCTGCATTAACTTGATCGGAAGGCAATTGATATTCGGCTTCGGCGATGGTCGTGAGCAACCAAGTGATATCGGATGGACGACACGAACAATCGGTGCTGAGCATGCGGAAGTCTAGCGTCCGGAAAGCCCATCGCCGCGCATCGAGAGCGACTTCGAGCGACTCAGTCGTCACCGTACGTTTCCTCGTTATGGTCTTCGGTATCAAAATGATTCAGGAATGATTCGAGTGCGGTGCGGTTAGATTCAATTGCGGCCGGGTCGCGTAGTTCCAAGGCTTCTTCCAGCCCCACGATCATATTGTCAAGAATACGACGTTCGGTAAGAGGCAATTCCTGATAGAGTCGTTCCGCGCGGCGAATCAAAAAGCGATTGACTGCTTCGTCGCGAGGATGTGTCTTTAATGCCGCCATCTCGGCGACCGCCTGGGTGACCTCGGATGCCGAAAGCCCCTTTGCGTGACGCGTAATGACATGGGTGATGCGTTTCTTCGTGGCCACGATCGTGGCTTCAACCTCCAGCACGCCGTTCAGGTCATAAGTGAATCGAATATCGACTTCCTGACCGGCGGCCCCTCGCGGGATACCCGAGGCTTTGAATTCACCGAGAAACAGGTTGTCTTCAATTTTCCGTCCCTCGCCCTGATAGATCTTCACGTCGATCGATGTCTGATTGGCGTGCAGGGTGCTCACTCGGTCGACGCGACTGGTCGGGATCGGGGTGTTGCGATTGATGATGGGCATGAAGAAATTTGTCTGGAGTTCTCCCGCCAGTTCGCGACTGGTCGCAATCCCTAGCGTAAATGGCGAGACATCGGTGACAACGAGGTCTTCAACGGACTTGTCGCGAGCGAATAGTCCCGCTTGAACTGCGGCTCCCAGAGCGACGACTTCATCGGGATTAAGGCGACTTTTTGGCGAACGCCCGAACAGTTCGGTCGCTCGTTCGATCACGATTGGCATTCGTGTCGCACCGCCGACAAGGATCAATTCGTCGATATCACCCAGCTTGACCTTGGCATCGCCCAAAGCGCGTCGGATCGGCATTTCAATGCGGTTCAAAATGTGGTTCGTCCACTTTTGAAACTGCTCGCGGGTCACCGTCGAGGCACGCGAGTTCTCAGAGAGTTCCCCTTTCTCATTGGGTACTCGGATGATTGTTTCTTCCTGTTTGGAGAGGCGCCGCTTTGCTTGCTCGCACTCCTGGCGTAGTCGCGAGATGAGTTGCGGATGCCGCGTTTCAGTTTGCTCGAAGACCATTCCATGCTGTTCCAGGACTCGTGCTGCCAGAGTGCTGGTGAAATCCTCGCCGCCGAGGAATGTCTCACCGGAAGATGCGCGAACTTCCAATGTCCCTTCGAAGAGCTCCACAACCGACACGTCGAATGTGCCGCCCCCAAGGTCTAGTACGACGATGATTTTTTCCTCGTCAGCAGAATGCCAGCCATATGCGATGGCTGCCGCCGTGGGCTCGTTCAGTATGCGCTGGACTTTCAAACCGGCAATTTCACCGGCACGAATTGTTGCCTTGCGTTGATGCTCGTTGAAATAGGCTGGGACAGTGATCACGGCACTTTGGACAGGTTCACCGAAGTGTGCTTCGGCATCTTGCTTAAGGGACTTCAGAACCAGGCTGGACAACTTTTCGGGCGTGAACGAATGTTGGCCAAGTTCGATCTTCCAATCCGTCCCCATATAACGCTTAAACACTCCGATACTTCGATCAGGTTGCGTCACTTGCAATTCTTTCGCGGACCTGCCGACGAGAATGCGCCCATCTGCGTCGATTCCGACGACGGACGGTGTTAGTGCATCACCCAAGGCATTCGGGATCAGCTGGGCTCCCTCGTCTGACATGTAGGCAACGGCAGAAAAGGTCGTGCCGAGGTCAATTCCGATGATGCGATCCATAGAGAGCCGGCCCTTGCGTGATACAGCAAACCTTTAGAATGCAAATTATGATGGCGTTCACCGATGTTGCCCGCAATTGTCTCTGGACTGAACGCCGGGCGGAGAGCCTCGATGGCGCGTTTGTCATTTGACAGCTCTGGCCTAGTCGGGGTTCACAAATGGGCTGCCTTGAGCGGGTAGATATCTGTGTGTGTTGATGCGAGGCGGGTCGCCCGAATGCTTGCCGGGCTTCGATAACCAGTGCGCTCGGCACGATCGTTACAACCCGAGCAGTCTTCTTCCCGCGACAAGTCGGTTGCTTCCGTGCAACGTCCGGCCGTGGGGTATGTTTCTAACAGACAACGCAGACGGTGTGTCTGCATTGAACCCCATCGGTGCGCTTTGTGGCGCGTTACAGGCGGACAGCAATCATGCGGGACAAGTCGATCGCCGCGCTGGCGTTCGCACTGTTTCTCTTGACGACGGCGACGCTCTTTCTGCGTCCTGCCGAGTTGTTCACATGGATGGCGGATTGGCCGCTCTATGAATTGCTGATCCTGTCGACGTTTGCGTTGGCATTTCAGTCATTCACCGGACACTTTCGCTGGTTCATGCTCGCCCGCCAACCAGTGACATTGTGCGTCGTGGGAATCTTCCTGGCGATCGCCTTGTCGCACATCCAATACATCTACATTGGCGGAGTGCTGGATTCCGGCACGTTGTTCCTGAAAACGTTGATCTACTACGGCCTACTCGTGACGACTGTCAACTCGCCCAGTCGCATGAAGACGTTTCTGCTGACTGTGGCCGTCTGCGCGTCAACGATGGTGACGCTGTGCGTACTGGACTTCTATGAAGTTTACGACTTTGAATTTATTCAGCATCTGGATGACATCGACGGAGTGACAGACGAAGAAGAAGTCATCTTCGTCAGACGCATGCGCGGGACTGGTATTTTCCAGGATCCGAACGACATGGCGATGGTGATCTGTTTGACAGGGATCATCTGTACCTATTTCCTGACAGACATCAAGGCGAGCAAGATTCGGCTGCTCTGGCTGATCCCGATGATCATCCTGTTCATTGGATTGCTGTCGACGAAGTCTCGCGGGGGTTTGCTGGCTTGCGGCATTGCCGGTTTGACAGTGCTGTCGGTGCGATTCGGCGGCCGCGTGGCCATGGGAGCCGCACTGCTTGGAGTTTGTGTCTTGCCGGTCATTGCAGGTCGCCAGGCCGAAATTGACCTGGAAGAAGGGGGAACGGGTCACGAACGTGTCACTCTTTGGCAAGAAGGGTTTGAAGAACTGAAATCACCCGCCATTTTGTTCGGGACGGGACAGGGAAGTTATCCCGATATTGCGGGGCTGGTAGCTCATAACTCGTTCGTCCATTCTTACGTCGAACTGGGCTTGTTCGGCGGCACGATGTTTTTCGGCTGCTTCTTCTTTATTGGTATGCAGCTCTATCGCATGGGACGATTACCGGAACCGCTGATGAGCGATGAACTGGTGCGGTTGCGCCCGTTTATCTGCGCCATGGCTGCCGGCTGGTGTACATCGATTTTTTCCCTGTCGCGATGCTACGTGGTTCCGACTTACCTGTTGATCGGTACCTGCGCTGCCTATTTGAATCTGGTCTGGATCCATACCGAGTCTGGTACTCCCCTGGTCATCTGGAACCGTGGGCACGCGTTTCGACTCGCCTTCGCGAGTGGCACGGCCTTCTCGTGCTTGTATGTCTTCACCGCGATCATGGCTCGCTGAACCGCGAACTGGATTGGGAGGTTGAATCCGATGACTGCCGCAAGCCTGTTGCTGACACCACCCGAGCAGATGACGTTGTCGCCTGCCCGTGATGTCGCAATCCGACTGAAGGTTGTGTCGGCGTCTTCGCAGGCGGAGGTGTTGTCTCTATGGCGCAGGCTGGAACTCGTGCTGTCCAATCAGCGCCTGACCTGTTCGTCTCTCTGGACGGAAACGTGGCTGACGCACTACGGAGAGACTGTTTCGTATCGGTTCGCAATCGGTCTGCGTGATGGGGTTCCTTGCGGGATTGCGTTGCTGACGGAAGGAGTCGGACAATCCGCTGGGCCGTTCAGCCTGAAAACGTGCCACGTGGGAACGGCCGGCGAACTGGATGCGGATTCGGTCTGTGTGGAGTACAACTCGCTGTTGTGTGATCCGGCTGACTATCCTGAATTTGCGCAACTCATCTGGGACTGGATCCAGCGACAAACAAGCTGCGACGAATTGCGACTGGATGGCTTCGACACGCCGTCAATCGAACTGTTTCTGGCACGAAATCCTGATGCCGAAGTCGACAGTAAACCCTCCTATTTTGTCGATCTGAAGTCGGTTCGTGAAAACGGCGAAGAGCCGATCATGCGCTTGGGTTCGCAGACGCGAAGTAAGATACGCAGAACGCTGCGTGACTTAGGCGACGCTAAGGGTGAGTGGGCAGAATCGGTGACTCGCGCCGAAGAGCTGTTCCACCAGATGACGCGGCTGCATCAGGCGCATTGGACCTCCGGTGGCTATCCCGGCGTCTATGCGAGCCGTCGATTTACCGATTTTCATCTCGACCTGCTCCATCGCGCCGTTCCGTCGGGCAAGATGGGCCTGTTCGGAGTGACAGCGGGCAATCGACTGATCGGCTGCTGTCAAATCCTGGTGGATCACCAGCGAGTCCTGCATTACCAGTGTGGACGTGCGCCGGCGAACGGCAGCATCAGCAATGGCGTGGCCCTCGACTACTTGTGTATCTGCGAGTCGCTTCGACGCGGTTACGACGCCGTCGATTTTCTGGCCGGTGAGACGGAACACAAACGTCGACTGTCGACAGATCGAGCGGAATTGACCTGGGTCACCTGGCGGCGCCCAACTTTAAAGAATCATGCGATCGATGCCCTGCGGCATCTCAAGAGTGTCAGCGCCCAGTTGGGCCGATCGATCGGCTTTGTGCGGGCGACCAGTCGCCAATTGTCCTCCGAAGATGAATCACCATCGAAGAATAACCTATGAGCTCCGTCATCACGGCTACTGAATCCTCCACGACGCGTCAACTGTCGGCCGTGGCAACTCCACGTCCACTGCGAGTCTGCCATGTCAGCCTGACTTTGAAGACGGGCGGGTTGGAACGACTGTTGGCCGACATTGCGCGCCATCACGATGCGGCGCGGTGCGTTCCTGAGTTCCTGGCCGTCAATGAAGTGGGACGGTTTGCCGACATCATTCGTGATGCGGGCTGCAAGGTGCATACTCTGCAAGCCGCTGGGCGATTTGGACAACTGCGGCAGATGGCACGTCTGTTCCGCGCCGAGCGATTCGACGTCGTTCACACTCACAACACGCATCCGCATATTAATGGCAGTATCGCCGCGCGATGGGCCGGTGTGCCGATCGTCGTTAACACACGACATGGTCAGCGAGCGGGTCACGGCTGGAAGTCGCGAACCCAATTCCGCTGGGCCAGCCATCTGGTGAACAAAATCATCGCCGTTTCGGATGATGCGGCCCAATTGTGTGTGGAGTCGGATGGCGTACGGCGGCAGAAGGTGCTCCGCATTTGGAATGGCATCGATATTGACGACTTTCAGTTCTCGGGCCCGACGAACGCTCCCATCGCCATTTCAGTTGCTCGCCTTTCTGCCGAGAAAGATTTTCCAACTCTGCTACGCGCCATCAGTATCGCCATCCAGGCAGTTCCCGACTTGAAATTAAAACTGGTCGGTGACGGGCCTGAACGTGCCAAGCTTGAGCAGCTCGCTCGAGAACTCAATCTCACCCCACATGTCGAATTCCTGGGTGACCGCCACGATGTTCCCAAGCTTCTGACGCAAGCAGGTTTCTTCGTCAGTTCATCGCTGACAGAAGGAATCTCCCTGACGCTGTTGGAAGCAATGGCAGTGGGTTTACCCGTCATTGCGACGCGTGTTGGAGGGAACTCCGAGATCGTTGATGATCCGCGGACGGGGCGATTGGTTCCAGCGGCAGATCCGGCATCGCTCGCGGTCGCAATCGTCGCGATGTGCCAACAACCTGAAATCTGGCAGTCGTTGGGTCAAGCGGGTCGCGCTCGGGTTGAAGAACATTTCGAAGTTCGTCGCATGGTCGCGGACTACGAGCAGCTTTATCGAGATCTGCTGGCGAAGTGTTGATTCGCGAGAATTGGGAGAGAAACAAGATGTATGGCCAACTGTATCGGCGTTTGCTGCTGCCCCTTTTCGACGGCGTCGTTAAAGGGCGACAGACGATGGCCCATTGGCGTGATGCCGAAGCGAGCCAGTGGTGGTCGCGTGAACGCCTGGAGGAACTGCAGCTCAACTCACTGCGGTCACTGCTGACGCACGCCGCGCAGACGTGTCCGCACTATACCGAGCAATGGGCGGCCTTAAACCTCGATCCCGCGCATGTTCAATCGCTGCAGGACTTCACTGCGTGGCCGCTGCTGTCTCGTGAAGTCATCCGTCGCAATCGTTTAAGGTTGCGAACGATGGCTGCCGTGAAGCGCATGACGAAGGCCACCGGCGGTTCCAGTGGCGAGCCGTTGCAGTTCGATCTCGACAGCGGCAGCAATGACCGCCGAACGGCGATGACGTATCGCGGTTATGACTGGGCGGGTGCCGCTCCCGGCACGAAGCAGCTCTACATCTGGGGAACCGCTGTCGGAAATGTTCCGATCTGGAAACGGTTGAAGATGGATCTGCACCACCGCTTTGATCGCCACCTGATCCTGAGTTGCTTCGAGTTCACTCCGGCCCAAATGCGAAAGCACTTTGAACGGATGAATCGATATAAAGCCGATGTGATTGTGGCGTATACCAACCCTCTCTATGAGTTTGCCCGATTTCTGAAGCGAGAATCACTGGTTCCCGTGAAGCCAAAATCGATCGTGGTTGGTGCCGAAAAACTGCATGACTTCCAGCGTGAACTGATCGAAGAAGTCTTCGGGGCTCCCATCTTCGAAACGTACGGTTCGCGTGAATTCATGTTGATCGGCGCGGAATGCGATCGGCATCAGGGTCTACACCTGAGCATGGAAAATGTGCTGGTCGAGATCCTCAACGATGACGGAATGCCAACACCGCATGGTCAAGAAGGCAATGTGGTCATTACGGACCTGCACAACTACGGCATGCCGTTCATTCGCTATGTGAACGGTGATCGCGCCGTTGCGGGACTGGAAATGTGTTCCTGTGGACGCGGCTTGCCGTTGCTCAAGAAAGTTGTCGGACGGCAATTGGATACCCTCGGCACACCCGACGGTCGCAAGATTCCCGGCGAATTCTTTCCACATCTCATCAAAGACTTTCCAGCGGTCCGCCGGTTCCAGGTCGTTCAGGAAAAACTGGAACAGATCACGTTGAAGCTGGTCGTAGATGGCGGCTTGACGCTGGGAGAGCGCGAGCAACTGCTGGGTGCCGTCCGAAAGTGTACGGGTACAGAGGTCGACATCTGTCTGCAAATGGTCGACGACATCCCGTTGACCAATGCGGGAAAACTGAAGGTTGTGGTCAACGCCGTTTGAAGCTTCACCGCATAAAGATGGGCCAGATTCCGATGAGCGACTTTTCAAACGATCAACGACACACGACGACAGCAGGATTGCCGACTGTTGTCGCGCCCGTCGTCTATGCCATCGACGAAGCGGTGACGGACCATCTTTCCCAAGTCTATTGGAACTGGAAATCCGCCTTTCAACGCGACTCCGATGCCAGCCCGCTGCAGCATCCGGACTTTGTACTCGCCGAATTGGCGTCGGCAACGCGATCGAAGCATTCGCCGCTGCTGGTTCACGAAGTCTCCGGCCCGAACGCATCAACAATGGGAGTTTTGCTTCCCAAGTCGATCCGTACGAACCAAGCTGGCGGAATTGGTCCAGGTTGGAAGTTACATGGGCTACGCCTGGCGGGCGGGCGATTCCTCGGCAGCATCACATCGCCGGAACAACAGGCACGGCTCTTAAAGAGAACTGTTGAACACGTTGCGGAAGTCGGTGCAGCGTTCTTGCTGATCGAGGACCTGGACGAAACGAGTTGGTTGCATCGAGCCGTGCAAGATCACGCGTCGCATGGGTGCCAGGTGTTTACGACCCACGATGTGCAGCCACGTCGATACATCGACTTTCCTGCCACCGAAGCAGAGTACTGGGCGACGTTCTCCAGTCGCAGCCTCAGCAAATTCCGGCGCAATCTGAAGAAGTTCGGCCAGACGCGGCTGCAGCGAATCACTTCGATCGAGCAAATCCCAGATTTCCTGGAAGCGGCTCACTTCATATCCAAGCAGAGTTGGCAGTCCCGGCAGTTTGGTTTGCGGATTCGCAATGACGATGCCGAATTGCGACAGTTATCAGCACTTGCTGAAAATGGGCTCCTACGCAGCTACTTATGGTGGGTGGAAGACAAGCCTGCGGCCTTCGCGATCTGCAACCAGCAAGGTGGCTGCTTCCGCTATGAGGAGATCGCGTACTGCGCCGAATTCGGCCAGTTCTCGCCCGGCCGGACGATGCTGCAGCAGATTGTGGAGGATCTTTTGCGTCATGACTCCCCGTCCTATCTCGATTTCGGCGGAGGAGATGCGGAGTACAAACAGCAGTTCGCCAATCGCGAATCGCGTAGTGGCACGGTCTGGCTGGTGCCGCCCACCTGGCAGGCGGGTTTGTCGCTGTCGTATTTGAAGTTTTGCCGGCGGCTTCGGTTTGCGGGAAGGTCAATCGTCAAGAAGTCTGGACTAGCGACCACCGCGCGACAATGGATTCGCTCGCGAGGTGCGGCGCAACCTTTCGCAACAAATCGCGAAACTGTCGACGCCACGGACGCAATATCGACATAGATTTGATCAATCGCGGTTGCGATTCATCAATGAGGAAGTGTCATGAAAGTCCTGTTTTATTCGTACGCCTATCCCAATCCTGTCCAACCGGGCCTGGGAACCTTTAATCGATCGATGATTGCCGGGATGGCGGGTGAGAACGATATTCGCGTCGTTTCGCCGGTGTCGTTCATCGATGCCTGGTCGGCTCGCCTGAAGGGCAAGCTTCCGAAAGGTTTGCACGATTCGCAATTCGCAGCCGTTGCTGGCGTTCCTGCGGAATACGTGTCGTACTACTACACGCCGAAGATTCTCAGGACGCAGTACGCTCGGTGGATGGCTTGGTCGGTGGGGCGACGACTGAACCGGACGATGAAAGAATTCCGACCGGATGTCGTGCTGTCGTACTGGGCTCATCCCGATGGTGAAGTCGCCGTTCGTGCGGCTCATCGATATGGCGTCCCCGCTGTCGTCATGGTGGGTGGTAGCGACGTATTGCTTCTGGGTCGTCAAGGAGGTCGCCAGAAGAAGATTCTCGACGTGATGAGCAACGCCGATGTCATTGTTACCGTCAGCGAAAACATCGCGGACGTATTGACCCGAGACGGCGTCGATCCACGACGAATTCGCGTTGTTCGACGAGGTGTCGATCGAACATTGTTCTCGGCCGGAGATAAGACGGTCGCTCGTCGCGGGCTGGGCCTGCCAGAGAATGGGTCCATACTTGTTTCGATCGGGCGTCTCGTTCCAGTGAAGGGGCACACGCACCTCGTGCAAGCCTGCAAAATGCTGGCGGCCCGGGGAGTCAATTTTCATTGCTACCTGATCGGCGATGGCCCTCTGAAAGCAGACCTGCAACGGCAAATCACGGAATCTGGACTCGACGGCATTGTCGAATTGAGAGGTGCTCAGTCCCAGAATCAATTGCCGGAATGGTACCGCGCCGCGGATATCACCGTTCTGCCAAGTCTGTCCGAGGGCGTCCCGAATGTCCTGATGGAATCGATCGCCTGCGGAACTCCGCTTGTCGCCTCCGACGTCGGTGGCATCCCGGAAGTTGCCGACAACAGACACGATCGACTTGTTCCCGCGGCAAGTCCCGTCGCTCTAGCGGATGCGATCGAATGGCAGTTGAAGATTCGTCGAACCAATCTGCCGCCTCGAGTTTTCGAACCGCTCGCTCTGCGCGCTGCGGCGCGACGGTTGACGCAGGTTCTCGATGAAGTGCGCGGAACCGTTGTGGCTCCCACGTCTCGATGGCATTCCTTCGGTCAGCGTCGTCCGGTGGCCGTAGTGGAAAGCCGGTTCGCGCCGATTCTGGAAACTGCATACCGAATGCAGAATTCGCTTCCGATTGCTACCTCTTCGGTAACACGACCGAAAGACGTGATTGCCGACGAAGTCGACAATCCTCGCTGGTCAGATGAAGTCTGCCTGCCATCCACCAATTTTTTTGCCAACGAACTGGGTCGAACGGGCGAAGAGTTCGTACTCCCGAAACACTGCCAATCATGAATCTGCTGCGAAAAACCGTCAAATGGCTGCTCACTTCGTGTGTCCCATCACGATGGCTGCTAACGCGCGGACCTCGGCAGACTGCGTCAAAAACTCCGCGCATCGCTCTGACGTTTGACGATGGCCCCCATCTGGAGTACACCGGCAAGCTGCTAGATATTCTGCAGGCCAATCACCTGCAGGCGACCTTCTTTGTCGTCGGCAAGAATGCCGAGCAATCTCCCGGCTTGGTGCAGCGGATCGTTGCCGAACGTCACGAACTGGGGAACCACACTTGGTCGCATGGCGAGCCGTCGCAGACATCGCCTTCGCTCTTCCTTGAAGAAATCCGGCGAACCGACGAGATGTTAGTTGAGCTGACGGACGTTGTTCCGCAGACAGTTCGTCCACCAAAAGGCGAGCTCAATCTCGCAAAGCTCCGTGGACTTTGGAAACAAGGCAAAAACGTGGCGCTGTGGAATGTCGATCCACGCGACTATCGAATGACATCCGAGGCGGAAGTGGCGGCTTGGGTGTCGACCTATGAGCCGCAGGACGGCGACGTGCTACTGTTTCATGACAACCAGCCCTGGGCCTCCCAGATCATCACACAACTTGCCATCCGTGGCACCTTTAATCGTTTTCAAACCGTCAGCGTGTCGACGTTGGCCGGCATCATTCCACGTATTTGCTCAACAGGGGCCGCCGTCGCTAGCGCATCAAGCTGACTTCTGCGTGTTACAGGCTATTGACACAGATTGAGTCGCCATGTCCGCCGCCACACTCGAACCGCCAATTCTTTTACGAACGCTCGAGCAACGCTCGAAGCGATTGTTGCTGATCGCCTACAACTTCCCGCCGGTCGGAGGTGCCGGTGTCCAGCGCCCCGCGAAATGGGCGAAGTACCTCGGGCAAGCGGGCTGGGATGTCACCGTGCTGACGACTGAGAATCCCTCAGTCCCTGTCCGAGATGACAGCCTGCTCCACGACCTGCCTGCCGATGTCAACATTGTTCGCGCTCGCACTTGGGAGCCTGACTACCGCGTCAAGAAAAACCTCATACAGCAGTCGACAGCCACGCCGGGGCTCGTCCAACGAATCAAGAATGCTGCGCGCGGCGTGGCCTCGCGCTGCGTCAAACTCGCGTTGCAGCCCGACCCGCAAGTGCTCTGGAATTACGATGCGATTCGAGTTGGCAGCAAAGCCCTTCGCGAGCAACCGCACGACGCGATTCTGGTGACGGCTCCTGCCTACTCCAGCTTCTATATCGGGGCTGCTCTCAAACGCCGCTTTGGTCTACCGCTGGTTCTGGACTATCGGGATGAATGGGATCTGAGCGGGAAATATCTGGAGAATGCCCAACGCGACTGGATCTCGCGGCTGATTCAATCGCGCATGCAACGTCGGCTGTTGCGTCGCGCCGACGCGGTGGTCGCGACCACGCAGCGCAGCACGCAAGCGCTGGCCGAGAAGTTGGCGGATCTTCGTCATCCGATTCCGGCTTCCTGTATTTACAACGGCTTCGACGCGGAAGACTTTGCCCCGTGCGAGGTGGCTTCTCAAGATGTCGCCTGCGATGCGATGCGTCCCGAACGCGGTAAGTTCCGACTGGTCTATATCGGGACATTGTGGAACCTGACGGATATCAACCCACTGGTTCGCGCCATCGAACATCTTGACAACCATGATCCGCAGCTTTCGGCCAAGTTGGAACTCGTCTGTGTCGGCCGCAAGACGCCGGAGCAACTGGCGATGTTGAATCGTTTGAAGAATACTGCCGCCAAGTTGATCACGATCGACTACTGCGAGCATTCGCAGGCATTGCAATGGCTGAGGTCCGCCAGCAGTCTGTGCCTGCTGCTCAGCGACGTACCGGGAGCAGACCGAGTCGTCCCCGCCAAACTGTTCGAATATCTGGCGATTCGCAAAGACATGCTGACAATCAGCCCGTCAGGAGAAACCGCGGAGATCGTTCGCCGGTTCTATCCACAAGGTCAATTCGCTCCGAACCAGGTCCATGAGATCAGCAACTGGCTAAAGCAGCGGTTGGCGACTCACGGTGATACGCAACCCGCGTTGATCGATGAATCAGCGTTGGATGAATTCAGCCGCAAAACACAATCACGTCAACTGGCAGATTTACTCAATACTCTGGTGGCGAGTCACTCGCGCAGGCGTGGAACCTGAACATGACGCTGATCATTGGATTGCAACTCACGCTCTGGACTTGCCTCGCCGTCGTTGGCTATATCTACATCGGTTATCCGTTGCTGGTCTGGCTGAAGGCGCGAACAAACAGAACGACCGCCGACTCACGTTCCATGCAAGCTAGCGATCGGTCCGTCTCGATCGTGATTGTTGCTCACAACGAGGCGAAAACCCTGCCGAGGAAGATCGAGAGCCTGCTGGCGTCGACCAATGCGAGTGCCATCCGCGAAATTCTGATTGGGCTCGACGGTTCGACGGACGACACCACGCAGGTTCTGGCTGCTGGCATCGACGATCGAGTGAAAGTTGTTCCGTTCGCAAGCCGGCGCGGCAAGCCATCGGTCTTGAACGATCTTGTTCCAACCTGCCAATCCGACATTGTCTTGCTGGCGGACGCTCGCCAACTATTTGATCCCCACTGCATCCAGCGACTGTTAGAACACTTCGACGATCCGTCCGTGGGCGTCGTCTCTGGCGAACTTGTCTTGCGTAGTGACCCGACACAGACCACTGCCGCCGCGGGGATCGGATTTTACTGGCGATACGAAAAATTCATCCGTCGTTGCGAAAGCCGCGGTCGCGGCGTTCCCGGGGCCACGGGAGCCTGCTACGCCATTCGTAAATCCCTCTTCCAACCGATACCCGCAGCGACCATCCTCGATGATGTCGCGATTCCAATGCAGGCTGTCGTGAGGGGCTATCGGTGCCTGTTTGAGCCGACGGCTCAGGTCTTCGACGAACCGTCGAAATCGACGCGACAAGAGTCCGTTCGCAAGCGGCGCACGATTGCCGGAGTGGCTCAACTGGTCACGCTGTTCCCGCAATGGACCCTTCCCTGGCGCAATCCGCTGTGGTTCGAGTACGTCTCGCATAAATTGCTGAGGTTGGCGTCACCGGTACTGATGCTGGTTGCCCTGGCGGCCAACCTCTGGTTGTTGGAGTTACCTGCTTACCGGGTGCTCTTAGTTCTGCAAGCGGGCTTCTATTCGGCGGCGGTCATCGGCTGGTGTTATCAACTGAGTGGGCGTGGGTCGCGCCTGTTTGGACCGCCTCTCATGTTTGTGACATTGAACCTCACTACCGCTGCAGCACTTTGGGACGCCCTTTTCGCGAAATATCGAGTCACGTGGCAAAAAGCGGCGTAGAGTCTTTTGCGGAGAAATCCGCGCATCAGCACGGATTCTGATGATCGCCCTCAATCCTGACCGCGAGGCCAAACGTGTCGATTTCCGGGACTTTACTGACGCTGGGTATCATGCTGTTATTGACGCTGATCTCGCTGGCCATCTGGCGCCTCCGCGCGGCAATCAAAGCACGCGGCCTGCACCAATGGGTTCCCGCCTATATCTCTCCACGAGAAGCAGCTCCCGAGGTCGTTCTCGATCGCGAACCAATCGATGTTTTCATCGCGATCTGCGATCACTACGAGCCGGAATACGGTAATCCCACCCGTGAGACTGCCGTCGGACGAGTCCGTCGCTGGTGCGACGATTACCCGCGTCTCTTTGGCGATTTCCATGATGTCGACGGCCGTCCACCTCGACATTCATTCTTCTTTCCCCAAGATCAGTACCAGCCCGATTACATCGACCCGCTGGCGGAACTCTGTGGAAATGGATTCGGCGAATTCGATATTCATCTGCACCACGACAACGACACACCGGAAGGGCTGGAAGAGAAATTATCGATCTTCCGCGATGCCCTCTATCATCGACATGGAGTCCTTCGGCGAGACCCCGTCACGGGCAAGATTGTCTACGGATTCATTCACGGCAATTGGGCACTGTGTAATTCTCGACCCGACGGCCGCTGGTGCGGAGTCGATCATGAGATCCCGATTCTGCTGAAGACCGGCTGCTATGCCGACTTCACGATGCCGTCAGCTCCCAGTGATACGCAGACGCGCACGATCAACAGCATTTACTACGCCTCCGATATCCCTGGCCAGTGTAAGTCTCACGATCACGGAGTTCTGGCCAAGGTCGGCGGAAGTCGACCTGACAACAGCTTGTTGATGATTCAAGGCCCGCTGACGTTCGACTTCACTCGCAAGAAGTTTGGAATCCTGCCACGCGTCGAGAACGGTGATCTGCTGGGCAATCACCCCCCTTCCCTGCGTCGTTTGCATGTGTGGCTAGAGGCGGGCGTTACTGTCCAAGGTCGGCCCAACTGGCGATTCGTCAAGTTGCACACGCATGGCTGCAAACCGGCCAACATGGAAATGTTGCTCGGCGAAAAGATGCGATTGTTTCACCATGAACTGGCGGAACTGCACGCCCTGCAGCCAAACTTCCGCTATCACTACGTGTCCGCTTGGGAAATGGCCCAACTCGTCCGTCAGGCGGAACAAGGTCAGAAAGAGCCGAACCTGAAGTCGACCGCGGGGATCTCCGAGTTGGTTTCCTGCTGATCGGTCCGCCGCGCCGAAACACGCTCGCGCGCTGGATGGCCAACAACCTGCAATTGCCGGAAAACGGACTTTGTCATACACCCTTTCAAAATTCGAAGCGGAATCCACAGATAGGTTTGTGATGTCAGCGTCGGCCCCACCTCGTGCGAAGTCTTCAGTGATGACTCGCTGGGTCACGCGACTTTCCTGGGTCAACCTGGCCCTGCTGTTTGCCATCAGTGCCCTCCTGTTCGCCGTCTCGGAGAACTGGTGGTTCAGCTCGGCGATGACTTATGCGCCCCGTTCGCCGTACCTCGCTCCCGCCCTGCTCTTGCTGGTGTTGTCGGTCGTCTACAGCCGATCTGCGATCCTGGTGAATCTGATTTCGATCGCCACGGTGGCCGGTCCGATCATGGGACTGACTCTTCCCATCGCGCAGTGGACGGCCGCTGCAACTGACGACGAGGCAGGATTCAAGCTGAAAGTTCTGAGCTGTAACGTCCAGGACTACAAACCTGACTTTGCGAGTGTGCTGGCAGAGATCGGCCGCTTCAATCCCGATGTTGTCGTGATGCAGGACGCGTGGGATCGCTCGAAGTTGTTGAACAGCTACTTTGCGTCATGGCACGTGGTGCGACACGGCGAATTCTTCCTGGCGTCGCGCTACCCGGCCCGGCTGGTTGCAGTCGGTCACTTCGAGGCGTTCGATCGAGATGGCATCATTCAGTGCGAACTGGAGTTGCCCTCCACCAAGGTGATGTTCTTTAACATCCACCAGATGACACCGCGACACGGCCTACGAGCGTTAGACATCTCTTCTCCCATCACGCAGCGCGGCAGCAGCCAGTTGTCACGGTATCTCGTCCTGCGAGCCGAAGAAGCTGGCTCAATTCGTGATTTCGTCGAGACCAACCGCGGACAAGCCCCCACCCTGATTGCGGGCGACTTCAACATGCCGTGCGAAAGCAGTCTGTACCAGAACAACTGGTTCGGCTTCCAAAACGCGTTCAACATCGCAGGAACGGGCTACGGCTACTCGTTCCCCTGCACGCAACAGTACTGCTGGCCCAGCGGCAACCCCTGGTTGCGACTCGACCACATCCTGGCCGACGATGCCTGGCAAGTCCGAAGCTGCGTCGTCGGCAAAGCCAACGGCTCCGATCACCGCTTGATCACTTCTGTGCTGGAATTGCGATAGACGTCGCAAAATGTGATCGCATCTGCGCTGCATCCTTGTTTTGACCGCTCTGCTTGAATGTCTCACGCGGCATCAGTAAACGACGCGTGAGACTTTGCCAGCTGACGCATCACTTCGAGTGGCCAATGTGCTTGCCTGCGGCATGGCTGCTGTGGCCAGTATGACCCGTACTAAGTCCACTCGCAGAAGTGCCGCCGGCGCTCATTCCTCCCGCCCCGGCATTCCCTGTGTGACTTGTGTGATGAGTGCGGTGCGTCTGGTGACGATTTCCGGTTCCAGACCCTTGTTGATTCGTGCCGCCTGTTCCGGAGAAACCGTTCTCGAATCCAGCGTTTGCGCTGCCGACATTGGTCGACTTGTGATTCTGCTTTGGTCCAAAGAAGCCCGCACCGCCGGTCGTTCCAAGGCCTGGATTGCTGCCACTGCTCGATCGGTCCGACTGTTGACGCAGTTGAGCACGTTCCCGTTCGGCACTCAGATGGTCGCGTTGCATGTCCTGGCGATTCAGTTGCATGTCTTGTCGGTCGCGCCCGATCTGCTGCCGATCCGCCGCAATACGAGCCTGATCTGCGGCCGCGTTCTGAGGATTGATCTTGATATCGTGCTCGGCCGCCCGAATGTCCTGCCGATCGCTTTGAATCTGTCGTTCGTCATACCGGATATTGACGCGATCATCCCGCATCGCTTCGCGATCGCGGCGAAGCTGTCGCACCTCCCGACCGGTGAGTTGATTCGACGATGTCGAATCTGAGCCGGTGGTGCTTGTCGTCTGCGGAATCGATGCTCCATCGGCACCGAACGCCCCGCAGGCTGTGCTGAAGAAGAGCGGACAGATGCAAACGGTAATATGAATCTTGCGAAAGAACAAAATGATACCTCGCTGACTCCGCGACCCCTCAACGCCCTCTGCTCAACGGGAACAACCGTTAAGCCGCCGGTGTGATAGCGCGCTTCCGTCGTCACGTCTGTCGGCATCCCCAGCCCGACTTTGGTGACCTCACGGCGTTTATCGATTCGCACGAACTACGCACCAGATTCACAACAACTCTAGGTCGGAAAGCACCAGTGTCGTCATTACAACTTGGGAAGATTGATGTTGCGGAAATGCCTCGATTTAACCACTCGCGTTGATTCGGCGACTTTGTGTTTCAGCATCACAACACTTCCGAGCAGCGGTCGATTCAAATCAGCATCACGGAATGCGCATTGCCAACTCATTTCATTGATCAACCCGAGTCCGGGGGACACGCGGAATCATTGTCGTTCGTGGGCGGAGTGGGATATTGTGTTGTGGCGCTGCCTCCCATCACGGTATCTCTGAAACCCATAAGGACTCTGATCATGACTGCCAAAGTTCTCTTCACTGGCACGACACACACCAGCGGCGGCCCTGACGGTGCGACACGCAGCACGGATGGCCAACTCGATCTACGTTTGCCCGAACCCCACCCCGCCGCCGAGAAGTTGTTCGGTGCCGCCTGGTCGGCCTGCTTTATCGGCGCCGTCGAGTTGGTCGCTTCCCAGAAGAAAATCACGCTGCCAACCCATCCGTCGATCACCGCCACGATCGAGATGCTCATGGAAAACAACGCCTTCTTTTTACGAGCGCACCTCGATGTCAGCATTCCGGGTGTCGACCGTGAGGTTGCTCAGCAACTGATGGAATCGGCCCACGGCGTCTGCCCCTATTCGAAGGCAACCCGCGGCAACATCGAAGTCAAGCTGACGCTCGCCTGACAGACACGCCCTCCGGAGGTGTTCGATGCGCATTCTCTGCTCACTGATGATGCTATTGCTCGTTGGCACAGCCATGTGTACCGAACCTCCGGTCCCTAAGGGCGTAGCGCCGCAGATCGGGTTAGCGTCGGCTGTCCAGAAGGACGGTAAAGTCATGATCGAAGTTCTTGAATTGCGCGAAGTGATGCGGATCAAAATGCCGAACGGCGGCGATGTCTTCATCGAAGAACGCCATTGGCTGGTGTTGACGACAGGCACCCTCGGCGACGACATCCGCGCCTACCGGCCCGATGGCAAACCGGCCACGGCGCGCGATGTTTTGAATGCCTTGCAGAAGCCGCGTGGTACCGCTTACTTCCTCGGCTACGACAAGGAAAAGCCTGTTCAACCCGACCAGTTTTATTTGAGTCTCTTCAAGGAAGAGAGCATCGCGCTGGCGTTCGACCGGCCCGAGTTAGCCCCGCCGACAATCCAGCCCTGAGGCGACTTTCGACCAAGTGACTGGCCACTGGAGTATCAGCGATGTGGGCGTTCTTCCGCGGCTGGCGACGAAAAGTAGGCTGTATCACCCTGCTGGTGGCGTGTCTCTTCCTCGTGATGTACTTGCGGAGTCGCGTCCTCCTTGATGAAATCGCCATTGTGGCATCGACCCACCAGCAAGAGTGCTATGGCTCAATGAATGGCGTGTTCTTCTGGCAATCTTACGAAGCGACTTTGGCCGTCTTTACACCCACGCCCTATTTCTCGTACGGAAAACTGGCATTCAAACCGGATGGTCCCTTCGACCCCGACAACCCTGGCGACGCTCAATGGCGATCCAGATGGTTCGGCGGTGGCATCGTCGAATTTCCGACCTTGCCGATTCGCACGGTGAATGGGAGCGGCGGCGCTGTGTCGATCACGCTGCGCTACATTTCCTATTGGTATTTCATCGTCCCCCTGACCGCAGTCGCGGCATACCTGATTCTTTGCCGGCCACAGAAGCTGGAGCAGTGATGGACATGCTGATAGTTCTCGGCACAATTTGGCTCGCGCCACCGCTTCTCTACACCACCGGAGTCCTGGTTCTGGATGTCCCTCAACGATCGTCAGCTCTCAGAATAATCTGGATGCTCGCGCCTGCCGCAGTCTGGCTCATCGCTTGGGCTCTGCTGTCCTTCATCATGCTGTACCCGTCGTTGTGACCCCTTGCCCGCGAGCGACGAAGGCATTTCTTGCGCCAGATGGTTGCTTCTTCAACATTCATCGCGACGTCACTCGATCGTCGGTGCTAGAAAGCCCGACTCGTCCACGCTAGGTCGTTTCCCTCACGAGAAGAGCATCGGCAACCAATTGTATTTGCCACATCAGCTCATCGTTGTGAAGTGGATCTTGGTCAAGAAATATTGCCCCTTCTCGGCCACTGAGAACCGCACAACAAGCCAACTGATAGATCTCATCTGCATCGTAAACCTGCAGCACTCCGGGCCACTCCGACAATCGGATAGCTCGCTTATAAACAGTTGCCTCCAATTGTGATTCGAAGCGACGAAGTTGTGCGTAAACCGATAGGGTCGGGTCGAGGTGCTGCAATAATTCGACGGATCGACGACGCGCCTGACTTGTTCTCTCACGTAAGTCATTTGCATGTTCGGCTGAAAATCTCTCGACCGCCGGTGGTGCTAGGTCGGCGAACTTACGTTCCCACACCTTCGCCTCAGCAGCCGTTTCGATGATCGTCCAGCAGCGTTCCTTATTACTCGCAATTTCGTTGAGCGTCATCAATTCGTCGATTTTCAAGCTGATGAACTTTGTCACAGAGACAGAAACATCTCCATATACCGCTTCGTTGCGGCGTCCTTGGAAATCAACGCGGATTTTCTGATACACGCCGCGAGCGATATCCGGCCGACAAAACGTCAATGAATTTGACCTTAACTCCAAGGCCTCGAAACCAAGCGGTGACAGCAACAATTTGAGGCGATTGTTATCAATTTTCATGGCTTTACTACCCAATATTCTATTCCAGCTTCCTGCAGTGCTTGACGCAACTTCGCTCCCAAGCCCCGAGTAGGAAGAGGTTCTGTTCCGAACCAAACGATCCTTTTAATATTCGTGTCTGTTTTGAGCAAAACAAAATCAGATCCGACCTGGTCAAGTTTACGTGAAAGCTGCTCCTGAGTCATGCGGCTCCAGGGAGTTGTATTGCCCTCAAATCCGGTGAGCGTCGCCTTGTCGAAGTCGTCGAATTTGCGACTTCCCAAGCCCTTGCCAATACTCCATGGAGTCTCGAAGACACGCTCTGTCGCTCCTGGTCTTACTTTTTGTACAAACCGATCGTGGACATTTTTTGCGGACGGTGCGTCTTCCAAGCCGCGTTGTGTCGTTTTTGTCCGCTGGTCAACCTTGACCGGGAGATTCTTTGGATTAGGAATCAGCGGCATTTCGCCGGTGCTGAGTCGGCGCACTTGGTTGTGATCGATCGTGACCTTGTAGCGCTTGTTGAACGCACCAACGCCCTTGCCGGTTCCCCATGTCAGCACGTCGATCAGCTTGCCTGAGGCTTGGGACGCGAGTTCTTTTCTCAGCACGTCTGCCGCCGCGTTCAGATCGGCTTCATTTTGGATCGAGCTGATTTCGAGGTAGAGGCGATGTCCGGTGAGGGCTCCGTCAACTCCGACGTATGTGAGGAGCACTGCGTCCGCAGCGAAGCCGGCCAGGGGATAGGCATGTGCGGCGGCCAGTGCGGCCATCATGGCGCCCATGCGAACCAGGTTGGCAGGCTGAATCGCCGCTCGCAGTTCCGCGGCGACTTCTGGAGCCAGCTTGCCGGACTGGAGGGCGATCTCTGCGGCTCGCGAGAACTTTTGCTCGAACGACCAGTCACGAATGGGATTGTTTTGAGGAAGCCGGGCTCCGGTAATGAGAGCCAGTTTCTCCATTTGCGTCTTGATGAGCTGCAGCGCATCCTGGACTTCACGAATGTTACGGAGGAGATCTTTGCTGTAGATCCTTCGCTTGGCACTCGCCAGCCATTTCTCCAGACGCACGCGTTCGACGGCCAAGGGCAGATATTTTTTCTGAGCGGCCCAAATTCGCTCTTTTGCCGCCAGTGGTGCGTTCTGATCGCTGTAGTCTCGCTCGGCCAACAACTCCTGAATGCGGTCCACCCAGATGCGATGAGAAGCACGGAGATCGCTGGGAAAGCGATCTACTAGAAAGTCCGTGTGGAACTTCAGACTGGCCTGCAACTCGGCCGTGCTTCGGGTCGACAATTCATTGAATGCGTCGCGATACTTGGCGGCCCAGGATTGTGGAGCCTTCCGCACGACATCCGTCTGCTTGGCTGGCGCTGACGAAGCCACCTCGCCGCCAGCATGCACGAACTCACCTCCTTCAGGACGGCCCGCCGGTGCGCGCGGGTGTTTGGATTCGTCGAATGGTTGCTTCGCGTAATGAATGCGTCTGGCGTTTCGCTGAGCGAGGCGGATCGCCTCCAGGACAGCACGTTCGAGCCGCGGCCTGTAGGCCAATACTTCGGCGCGGACGGCGGCATAGATCACTCGAGCAGAGTACTTCATCAATTGCTCCTTCCAGTGGGGGAGAGGCCCGTCGAAAGAGGGCCAGATCCCTGGCGTTGCTGTGACGCCACTTCGATCGGGGCGTACGTTCATCCCGAACAGTGGTCGCTCGAACTTGCGCGACCCTGTTTTCGAGATCCGAAATGCCACTGGCTGGCCGAGGGGCCGCCAGCACGAACGCTGAGAGTCAGCGTTCTTGATGCGCGAGCGCTACGACCTCGGTCGTGCGCTGCGATCCGGCTCTCTCCTGAAGCCGTCGTGAGTGATTGTTCCACCCGTTGTGAGGTCACAAAAAAACGGGCTCACGATTTGGCAGGCACCGCTGACATGCGGTCACCTGCGAAATCATGAGCCCGTTGGTTACGGTGCCCATCCTTACCGTTCAATCAGTCCCGTCCCGAGACAGGCGGGATTGTGCACCAAGTCGC
The DNA here is from genome assembly GCA_028291515.1 of Schlesneria sp. Classification (GTDB taxonomy): domain Bacteria; phylum Planctomycetota; class Planctomycetia; order Planctomycetales; family Planctomycetaceae; genus Schlesneria. The sequence continues at coordinate 116,432 of JAQGHU010000104.1, read as the reverse complement.
GTGACTCAAGCTAGACCCTATTTCGACTATTTGTGGAGGAATTACGGAAATAGTTTGGCGTCGATTTCATGCCGAATTTGCTTCCCATTCGGCGGGTGGACTCGCGCAGTTGAAGATCCGTGAAGTCGGCGAGATGCGTGACCAACTGGGTCGTTGACCCAGCCACGCCGCCGCATCGTCAACGATCAGGATTGAGCCGTGTTACTTCGCTCGACCAAGCTGAAAGCTGAAGTTTGCGTTCTGTCCGACAGCCGTTTGTGCGCATTGATGGCATGACATGCACGAACCTTCTGGGAGAAAGTTCGGGGGATACGGATACTGGCAGATCGTGTTCATCGACTCACCCTGAGTGCTGACATTCTGAATGTAGGTCTCCAGCGTCGTGTTGGAAAGATACCGTGGGATGTTTCCGTTTTCGGTTGACGGTTGCTCGATCCCCCCCATCCATTGACTGCCAATCAGTTCGTAGTTGGCCCACACGGTTCCCCCCAGCAGTCCGCGAAAGTACTTACTAGCTGAGTCGCCGGAAAGTTGACCCTGATAGGATTGGCTGACAGCAGCTGTTTCCGGGAAGATCTTCCAGTCACGAACTACCTGAGTCCCATACTTGCCATCGTTCGCATAGCGCGCGGCATAGGGGGGCTTGTCGTTCCAGAGAAAATTGCTTTCACCCGGTTTCAATACCGGAGCGACATTGGTCGGTCCCTTGTACGCGGGATTGTAGAACGAATACGTCCGATCCACCGTGGTGGGTGCCGTGCCCGATGTTGGAAGAGGCAGAGTGATGTCCGTGGCATCACGTGCGTTCGCTGCCAGCGGCGCATTATCGACATGTTCGAAGGTGGACCAGACCCAGAACTGACTACCGGTCGGCTTTCGAGTGATGACGCTGTAGGGACCGGTGACGCGCTGGATGATGTGCATCCCGACCAGCCCCATGGTCGACGCGATGAACAACGGCTTGCGGCTGACGGTGTTTTGCCCATCGACGTAGACAATTCCGCTGACAGTGTAAAACCGGGTCAGGTCATCCTTTTTCGGATCGAGCATCCGCCACGAGGTCTTGATCTCGATGGCACCGACCGAGCCGCCTGTCTTCTTGATTGGATCCGCGTAGACCCCCAGCGGGAAACTGACGGTCTTGCCTTTGTCCATGAAGGCTTGTTGTCCCGCTTTGGTGTCGAGTCCATTCGTCTTGATGTACTTGCACTCAACGTCGTTCAGGACGATGTCATACATCACAAAATTTAGGTTGCGATCAATTAAAGGCGAGCCCGTGGCCTCCAGAAATGAATCGTTGGGCCCTCTGTCGGGAAATTTCGTGGTCCGACTGCACATCATCCGAAAGATCCGCGAGCGCTGTACGGGATTGTTGGTACCGAGCGGATGAGTTCTGCCAGCATCAAACACTTCCTGAGGAGTCTTATAGAACTCCCAGACACGCGGAGCTAAGGGGCGTGTCAGGATCGAATCGTTCAACGGCCTGCCCAGAATATCTGCAGGCCAATTCAGCGCGACAAAAGACTGCCACGAGAACTCGTCAAACGCTCGCTGATTGGCGGCATCGAGTCCACTGTAACCAGGGAACACGTTCAGCAGGACATCGTGCGGGATGTCCGAAGAAAGCTTTGGTGCTGGTGAAGGGGACTGTGCCGACACCTCATGAGAGGAACTGCCAGCTAGTAATGCAAAGACGACAGCAGAGATCCAAAGCCGCATGGGAAAACCTCTCGAATCACGAGCGGGGCGCCGACGTCACGTCGTGTATTCGACAGTGTGCGTCGGAAATGAAGTGCTTCTAAATAGTCGGCTCATTTTGCTCGGCGGTTTGGCTGAATCCGCGGCGCAGGACCGCACAATGACTGATTCCGGGTCGGTTCTAAATTATCCGTCAGGACCGGAAAGGACGAAGTGCTGCACCCACGACACGGCGACCTCAATGACGACTTAATCAACAGACGTGCTCTGGCAAAAGATCAGCCTTCAAGACGGCCTGCTTGGCGTTGACATGGCCGATGCCGTTTCCAAATCTCCATCGCTCATGTCATCAAGTGCATCGTTCAATCAACGTGCGATGGGCGCTGCACGCGATGAGGAACGGCATGGTGGCCGTTAGCCGAATATTGTCTGCGGCAGTGTCCTCAAGATTCTGTTGTAGGCGTCGCTAATGGCTTCCATCAACCAAGGCATAGTGCCTGGAGCGGATTGAGACAGGGGAACCCTGGCAACATATCCGTGGACGAGTCCTGTCGTATCCACGTAGACACCGATGACCGTCCTGTCGTAGACCGAGTTGCCAGAGGTGATGACCGAGCCGGGATATTTCAGCGTGGTATAGCGTGTGCCGTCGAAAAAGAAGGCCGTCAGCATCCCGGCCGACAGGTAGTCGCCAGTGTAGTTGAAGGCCTCAGCACCGTTGCCAGTGAGACCGTCGAAGTGCGTGAGAATCGCCTTGGGATAATCATACGCGGTGAAGACACCCGTCGTCAGATCATGCAGATAGGCGTGGGTTCCTGTCAGATTCGTATAGCTGCCAGCGACATGGTTTTCCCAGATCCCATAGGCAGTTGTGCTGAGAGTCGGATTGAACCGTGAGTCGTTTGGCTTATCGATGTTCGTGTACGTCTTCGTGTTGATGTTGTAGAGGAACGCATGCCCGGTTTTCAGAGAGGTATCGTAGTTTCCCACGATCTGAGTGCCGTAGACACTGTGAGGGATCGTGTTCAGGGTGGTGGCTTGCGATGTGGACGGAAAATCCAGATAGACGAAGGCAGAATTGAGAGGCTTCGTCGAATCGTAGTAGAACCCATGATCGAGTGACGACCCAGCAAGTTTGTAGCTCCCCACGACATGCAAGCCGCCCGTCACTGGGTCAGGGCCGTAAGGTGACGTGCTGGGGACCGCCACTCCGCCGACGTAAACATCGAGTTGCTTCCAAGTCTGTGTCAACACGTCGTAGATCAAGCCATGCGATGCATTCGATGAGGTCGTGTAGAGTCCCACGATGTACTGTCCGCGAATTCCGGTCAGAAATGTATTGACCGCTCCAGGCCCCTTGTAGTCCAGTGTCGTGTAGGAGACATCCGTGGAAGCGGCATCCGCCGGGGTCATGTCAATAAAACCAAGCGCCACCGACAAGAATGCCATTCGCATCATCCAGCGTCGCATTATGAAACCTCTACTATGCACAGGTTGGAAAGAATCATCCATGAACGAACGGAAGAGCAGGGCCACATTGCCGTGCTCCAAAACAGAAATACCGAAATCGGGATGACATCTGCGGTGTTCCTCACGTCGGCTTCTGTGTTATCGGGTGACTGTGAGAGCCTTCATCAAACCGACCACTTCATAAGGAGTCGTCCGACAGCATTCATTTCTGCGGCCGTCATGAGGTGAGCATTGCCCTCATGGTGCCCAGCCAGCAACAGTGTCATATTCAGCGTGGTGCCGAAAAAATATCGAACGTGGTAGACCGCAATTGGTAACACGCGCGGGGATCATGAAGGCGATGGCACTGCTGCCTTAATCGCTGCGACCTCAACTCTCCGCACACGCCATATTCCCCGGTCACCCCAATTAAAGAAGCTACGTCACAGTTAGGAGCATGGCGATGAAAATCGCACTGCACGCGTGAAGACCGGCAACAAATAGAATTCATCCGACTATTTGGGCGGATAGATTGCAAAAACGAACAAACGGATCCCCAATGGAGTTGTGCTACCAACACGATTCCAGAGGAGAGTTGAGCGAGTCCGCGGGCGGGTGACCGGGGTTGGAGCGGGTTGAATCGCTTCGCGGAACCCCGGTTTATTGACGTTGCAGTTGCTATCAAAGCCACAAGCATCGACCGGGGCTTCCCGTTGGTCCAGCCGGGCTCCCGTTGGTCGACCCCAGCCACCCTGCCGCACAATGACTGATTCCGGGTCGGTCCTAAATTATCCGTCAGGACCGGAAAGGGCGAAGCACTGCACCCAGGACGCAGCGACCTCAATGACGACTTGATCAACAGACTTGCTCTGGCAAAAGATCAGCCTTCCAGGCAGTCTGCCTGGCGTTGGCATGGCCGATGCCGTTTCCAAGTCTCCATCGGTGACGTCATCAAATGCATCTTTCGATCGACGTGCGATGGGTGCTACACGCGATGGGGGACGGCATGGTGGCTGCGTCGACCAACGGCGGGGTTGCTGCCGCTCGGTTGTCTGAAGGTCAGTGTGCCGATATAAGCGCCGATGCTGAGGGCTCTACCAACTCGTTAAAAGCGGAACAGTATGGACTTTTTCTCGCGTAGGAATAAACCAAAGCCCGATCGCTACGACTACAAGATCCCACTCAATGTGAGGTCTCGCTTCTTGTTCACGATCAAAGGGTTGGTTGACGAATATACAGGGATGGGCACGGTCCTACGGCAAATTCAAACACTGCTACTGCGTGAATATGGTGAGTTGAAGACTGCCCCAGGTCAGAACTTTGGGGATCCAATCCAATCCCACCTCATTGGCTGCCAAGACGACATGTTCCTCGATTTCTTGGAACTGGTTTTTCAGGTTCAGGGTAATTGTTGTGGCGCAAGAGGCGTAACTGAACTCAATAGAATATTCGAAGAAGAGAACATCGGGTACGAGTTAACGGCGTACGTTGTTGTTGAGTCGCCTCGACCTGCCAATTCGCCTCGCTCAGTATTTTACGGGCCGTCGCCGCAGGACATACATTTCCCACAAATCATTCGCAAGGATGATAAGGTTTTACATGCAGGAACTGTCGAGCCATTGTTACACCTGCTCTCTGATCCTCGCTTTTCTACGGCCAATTCCGAAATGATCGACGGATTGGTAAAGCTTCGCAAAGGACAATATCAGGATGCAATTCAAGCATGCGGATCGGCAGTTGAAAGCGTCCTGAAAACAATATTCACATTGAAGGGATGGGATTACGACAAGGACAAGGACACGCTGGATAAGTTACTTAAGATCGCGAATGAGAACGAGATGTTCTTTCCGTTCTACACCTCCGTTCTCATGGGAACGGGAACCATGAGAAACAAAATGAGCGCCCACGGCAAAGGACCGAATCCGGAATATATTCCGACAAAAGAGCATGCGGAACATATGGTCTACACCTGCTGTGCAAACTCGACCCTTTTGGTTGCCTTGGCAAAGCTGTGAACCCCATGCGCACCCTCTTCCACAGCGGCGGGTGGCCGGCAGGGTGGCTGGGCCTCCACTCCGGTTCGCTGCGCCACTGCCAACACACGCAGGGCCGGTAGCCTGGCTGGCGCCAGTCTCTCTAATAAAACTCGCTTTCTGGCCTAGACAACGGGGGGCCTCCTCACATGGACGCTAATAATGCAAAGTACTCACAAAGCTGGTTGACGAATCTTGAATGATGTGGCTACTATATTGCCGTTGAAAGGCCATTTTCAATAATCACTTCTTTAGGCCGCGAGGATTTCACGTGCCAAGTCATCTTCAAATCCGTGTTGGTGAGGGGTTGTATGAGGGCTGGTATGTCGCTCCAAGATACGTTGAGATGACTTGCAGTGACAACGCGGTGCCGCCGGGACCGCATAAGATGATTACGATTATTGAGAGCCCGGATGACACTTGCTATTGGAACATCGCAATAGCTGGCGCGCAACCAGTGTACAGTTATGGAATTCAAGCGGAAGCATCTCAAAAATGGCTTGTGACAGACCTCTATCCAAAGCAACCGTTTCGATTAACTGACTCCCCTGCTGCGCGAAGTGTATGGAAGATATCGCTCGTGCGAGATAATAGGGTGATTATCGCAGGTCCTGGTGAATACAACCCATACGGATATTTTCAAAATGCATGCTGGAAAATCATTCCCACTAAATCGCAAGGCCCGGTGCTTGGGTTGACGTGGGTCAAGGGGAGTCCGTGTAATCCGCAAGAGACCGATAACAGGGCAATCACCTTTGAGATAGTCGGAAATTTGCAATTGTAAATACGGCTTTGACGCCAAAGATGGAAAGGCCGGTTCTTTCACACTGCGGAAACGGCGTTAGTCGGGTGGATACCGTTCTCGCTCTATCGTGCGCAGAGTGAGTTTGCGGGTACATGAGTTCATCTAGCCAATAGGAACAACTCTTCATCAGGATACAGTCTCACAATAATTCTATCTGGAGAAAACACAATGAGCGGAATCGGTTGGGATTACGGGAATAATCTGCCTCCTCAGCTTTGGCATCTGCTCCCGGATTCACAAGCTGGTGGCAGTCGCCAGTCGCCTATAGCTCTTGTAACGGCAGATGCCACCGTTGATGCGCCGTCCTTCCCGAAGTTGAATTATTGCCCTTTGCCTCTGGATGAGTTCTTCTTCACGTCTTCTCATTTAGAGGTTGAGGTGCAGCCGGAAACTGACGGGGGCGGCATCGAGTTTCGTGGAAAGCCGTACCGATTCACCAATTTTCACTTGCATACTCCGTCGGAACATACGTTTGACGGTAAATACTCTCGCATGGAAATCCACGTAGTGCACAGTCGCGATGTGGGGCTTCCGACCGAAGAGAATGTCGTCATTGGTGTTCGCGTTTCGGTGGGAGATGAGCATCCACTCCTAGCGAATTTGATTCGGATTCTCGACCGAGTGCGTTACAAGCCGCTCACTGATGATGAAGGACCGAAAATTGATCCAACTTCATTCTATCCGAGGGTGGGCCACTACTTCTTTTACGAAGGGTCATTAACGACGCCTAGGTGCTCCGAAAACACTACATTCTTTCTGTTGCAGACGGAGGTCATGGCGTCAGCACAGCAACTTAATGCTTTCGACAAGTTCGCACCCGGCGGAAACAATCGTCCAATTCAGCCTACGAACGGTCGCAAAGTGTCGCGTGGCCCTGTGAAGGTGCCGTTATGATGAATTGAGTCTTAGCATGAGAAAGGTGATGCAATGGCGGCTGAGTGTGATATCTCCGTTAGATCTATCGATGATGTGGCCCGATCCCTGAAGTCTGTTCGAATCCACTTGGAGCCGATCAAATCACCACCGACCTGTGGAGAGGCGCGGGGAGATGGCACAGTATTTGGTGTAGATGTGTATTCGCTTCCCTGTCCTGGCGCAGCATGCGCAGGCGAAGCCGCTTGGTATCGCGTAATTGGTGTGGACGGAATAATGGACTGTGAGAGCACGTCGTTCATTGTCGCCGTGTTGCCGGGCTTGATTCCACAGCCTCTGTTTGGGCTTGTGAATACGGGATACTTGGATTTTCCAAGTGAGGATGTGATCTCTTCTGTTAACTTCGCATGGAGCGGCGACTTAATTAAAGGTTGGCCACCAAAACCGCCACATGTTCCACCTGTTCCCAAGCCTCCAGTTCCAGTTCCTGGTCACAGTACGCTGACGATCGATAATCATTCTCTTGTTGATTTGTGGCTGGTTTGGACAGGAGATGCAGAATCTAGTGACTTGGTGTCAAATGGCCATGCAAGTAAACATGGCGGGGGCAACTTGGTATCTGCGAACTTCCTCGTCACGTTTTATAAAAACGATAACGGTCGTGTGGGTCAGAAGATTGGCAACAATGCGTTCTCGGTTCACGGTGCTGATGCGGGTGAATTGGTCGTTCGTGGCAATTTCTTGTATTTTATCTCGGCCGGTGGAGTTGCGACGCTCATTGGCGCAATAATAGCGGGATAGCGGAACATCGAAATCGTATCGGATTTATGCCGCTCGAAGCCAGTAGGCTTTGAGCGGCAATTTGCATTTGGAGTGCGCGTGCACGCCGTACACGTATAGGAAATCGTCGGCCTGAGACGACATCTAGATCCCGGCGGGGTGGCTGTGGTCGATGCTTCGTCGCCCACAGTCGAATCGCACGCTGTGAACTTAGGCGTCTATCACTGTGCCATACCGTGCGTTCAGTGACGGCATCGATCAAGATTGCGATCTGTCACAAAACATCCACTTTTTTGAGTGAAACCGCCAAAAACAGGGTCGTTTTGTCCCCCATTGTCAAAAATTGTCCGTGGGTGTCAGAATCTGTCAGTCGACACCAATTGAAGTGAACGACCAGCATCGCCGGGCTGCGGACTTTTCCTCGACAAAGTGCGAAAATCTCTGGAATGACATCTAGCTTCGCGCACGAAGGAATGGCATAACCGAACGAGTATAGAAGCTCGAAGTTCCGTGGACCGTAACCAACGGCCACACCTGTTGACGGCCAATTGCGGTCAACGAGTGTGGCCGTTTTTTGTTGGAGGCAGATCGATGTGTCAGTTTCAACACCGCAATACTCAGAATCTGCCTATACATCTCACTGACAAAATCGGCCACCCCCCGAAAACCCTGCCATGGACTGACAAATTCTGCCATTTCGTAATGTTCGCGGCCGAGGTTGTGTCATGCGGCCTGATTCAACGTCGCCAATCTCGCCAAGAGATTGGGCGAAGTCCATGTGCGAACAACGTCGAGCGACATCCGCCCAAGGTCTTGGCGACCTTGGCTACGAAGGCGGTGCCCCTTGGATCTGTTCACGCTGCCGTCGTAATCAAAGTCGATCGACCATCCACCGGGGCTTCCCGTTGGTCCAGCCCCGGCCACCCGATCGGGCGACATCGCGCGGGGTCTTGCGGGTTTTCAGAAGGCCGAAAAGAAAAACGGAACTCACAGCAGTGCCATGAGTTCCGTTTGAGAGGCTCCGGTCGGAGTCGAACCGACGATGACGGATTTGCAATCCGCTGCCTTAGCCACTTGGCTACGGAGCCGACAGACCAAGAATCGGCAATCGGGGCTTGGCGATTGAGCTTTCCCCGTGGAAGATTCCGAAATACCGGTCTAATGCCTACGTCCGGCAATGACTGCCTGACTTCGCGAATCGTAGTGACCGGGTCCGCAGCCGTCAATAATCAAAGATCGCAATTCTAACGTATTGCGCCGAGGTAACTTACAAATGTCACCGGCTTCAGAAAGGTGGCCGCTCGGGGAGTCGAACCCCGACGCCTTGCGGCACAAGATCCTAAGTCTTGCGTGTCTGCCAATTTCACCAAGCGGCCTCTGGCGGGGAATATTACTCAACAGTCCATCGGTTCGCGAGAGCCACGCCCCAATTCCCGATAACATGGTGCGGGTTAAGCGAGAGCCTCTGGATTGTTCATACGCGACTGTCGACAAACTGCCGCATTCCGTTGCCAAATCCCCTGTTTTGGTGGCACGATCCGTGCATAGACCAGTCCGTCGTTCAACTGTTGACCAGTGGCTGACTTGATTTCTCGTTGTTGCCGGATCTGGCTGCGCAAACGAAATGCATTCGTGCGTGACAGTTCGGCACAACATCAATGACGAACATCGCAAGGCGGTGGTATGACGATTCGGATTGCGCTCCATCACAAGACATCTTATACCTACGACCGACTGGTCTCCCTGGGCCCGCAGATCGTCCGGCTACGCCCTGCCCCTCACTGCCGGACGCCCATCCGCAGCTACTCGCTAAAGGTCGAACCCGAAGGGCACTTTCTCAACTGGCAGCAGGATCCGCACGGTAATTTTCTGGCGCGACTGGTGTTTCCCCAGCAGACGAAGCACTTCTCCATCGCGGTCGATTTGATTGCCGACATGACGGTTGTCAATCCGTTCGATTTCTTCCTGGACGAGTATGCCGAGAAGTATCCGTTTCAGTACGAGGCCTGGCTCAGCAAGGAATTGATGCCGTTCCTGGATACCGAGGCTGTTGGACCGCGGGTCAAAGCCTACCTGAAGCAACTCGACTATACCCCGCGCCGCAGCATCGATTTCCTGGTCGATCTGAACTGCCGATTGCAGCAGGACATCAAATACCTGATCCGCATGGAACCAGGCGTGCAGGAGCCGGAAGAGACGTTGCGGTTGCGCAGCGGTTCCTGCCGCGACACGTCATGGCTGCTGGTTCAGCTCATGCGAAATTGCGGGTTGGCAGCGCGATTCGTTTCTGGTTACTTAATTCAGTTGAAACCGGATTTGAAAGCACTCGACGGTCCGTCAGGAACGGACATCGATTTCACTGATCTTCATGCCTGGTGCGAAGTCTTTCTGCCGGGCGCGGGATGGGTCGGACTCGACCCCACCTCCGGCCTGTTGTGCGGTGAAGGGCACGTTCCTCTGGCGTGCACGCCAGAACCGGCCAGTGCCGCCCCGATCGCCGGTGCTGTCGATGATGCGGAGTGTGAATTCGGCTTTGAAATGACCGTGACTCGCGTCCACGAGGATCCGCGCGTCACGAAACCGTATACCGCCGAACAATGGACGGCGATCGACACCCTGGGCCGCGAAGTCGACCAGCGACTCAACAAAGCCGATGTGCGGCTGACGATGGGGGGCGAGCCGACTTTCGTCTCGGTCGATGACATGGAAGGCGATGAATGGAACACGGCTGCGATGGGTCCGACGAAGCGTGACCGCGCCGATATCTTGATTCGACGCCTGCGAGCCAAGTTCGCTCCCTTTGCCCTGCTGCATTATGGCGAAGGGAAATGGTATCCCGGCGAATCACTGCCACGCTGGGCCTTCACCTGCCTCTGGCGTAAAGACGGCCAACCCCTCTGGCACGACGACACGCTGATTGCCAACGAGTCGACGAATTATCGGTTGGACCAGGTCGAAGCTCAGCGCTTTGCGACAGCACTTGCGGACCGATTGGACCTCCCTTCGAAGTGGATCGTGCCAGCGTTCGAAGATGTGTCGCATTACATGGGCCGTGAACAACGACTGCCAATCAATGCCAATTCCCTGGATCCGAAGCTGGACAACGCTGAAGAGCGGGCTCGCATCATGCGTGTTTTCGAGCGAGGGATAACTAAGGCAGTCGGCTATGTCATCCCATTGCAGCGTCAATGGTGGCAAGCGATGCCGCGCTGGATCAGCGGGCCCTGGCCCGTCCGCCGCGAGAACATGTTTCTGTTGCCGGGCGATTCCTCAATGGGCTTGCGACTGCCACTCGACTCGCTTCCTTATATCCCCACCAAGGAACGGGATCCGTTCTGCGAATTGGATCCACTGGCCGAACGCCCTCCTCTTGCAGTACCAGAGCGAAAGACGAAACAATCACATGTAGCCGGGGCGGCGACGCCTCGGGGATTTGGACTTGGACAGGGGACCAGTGGTCAATCATTGGAGAAACGGTCGGAACTGAAGATCCGTCGTCCCGATCCCGATGCGCCGACTTCCGTCATTCGGACGGCATTGTGCGTCGAACCACGTGGCGGCCGGCTTTACGTCTTCATGCCTCCGACCGAAACGGCTGACGACTACGTCGACTTGGTCGCGGCGATCGAAGACACTGCGGCTGAGTTGAATATGCCGGTGGCCTTGGAAGGGTATCTGCCGCCGTTCGACTATCGCCTGCAACAAATTAAGGTGACGCCAGATCCAGGCGTCATCGAAGTCAACGTTCAGCCCGCGGCAAGTTGGAAAGAACTCGTTTCCATCACCAATACGGTCTACGAGGAAGCTCGTTGTTCACGACTGGGGACCGAGAAGTTCATGCTGGACGGCCGGCACTCGGGTACCGGCGGCGGAAACCACGTCGTCCTCGGTGGACCGACTCCTGCCGATAGTCCCTTCCTGCGAAGACCAGATGTCTTGCGTAGTTTGATTGGCTACTGGGTCAATCATCCCGCCTTGTCCTATCTGTTTTCCGGTCTGTTCATCGGCCCCACCAGCCAGTCGCCGCGTGTGGACGAGGGCCGACGTGACGCCATCTATGAATTGCAGATCGCGTTCAAACAGATCCCGACCGAAGGACCTTGCCCCCCTTGGCTCATCGATCGGATTTTCCGGCATCTGCTGGTCGATGTGACCGGGAACACTCACCGAGCTGAATTCTGTATCGACAAGCTGTATTCGCCCGATAGCAGTTCCGGTCGATTGGGTCTGGTTGAGTTTCGCGCTCTGGAGATGCCGCCGCATGCTCAGATGAGCTTGATGCAACAACTGCTGATTCGATCACTGGTCATGCGGTTCTGGGATCAACCCTATCAGAACCCGCCGATTTCATGGGGTACCTTGCTGCACGACCGGTTCATGCTGCCCCACTTCCTGTCTGAGGACATTCACACGGTCGTAGAAGAACTGCGCGGCAGCGGTTATTCGTTCGATCACGCCTGGTTTGCACCTCACTTCGAATTCCGTTGTCCGTTCATTGGCGAATTCACTCAGGACAACGTCCACGTTGAACTACGGACGGCGCTGGAGCCGTGGTATGTGTTAGGTGAAGAGCCTGGTGGTGGCGGAACGGTTCGCTTCGTCGATTCATCCGTGGAACGGCTGCAAGTCAAAGTGAGCGGCGCGATTCCGCAACGGCATCAACTGACTTGTAATGGCCGCAAAGTGCCCCTGCATCCGACCGGAGTTCAAGGTGAGTACGTGGCGGGAGTTCGCTACCGAGCCTGGCAACCCCCAAGTTGCCTGCACCCCACGATTGGAGTGCATACGCCCTTGCTGTTTGACTTACATGACAGTTGGCTGGGCCGATCCTTGGGTGGTTGCACCTATCACGTGGCCCATCCGGGTGGTCTCAGCCACGACACCTTCCCGGTCAATTCCTACGAGGCCGAAAGTCGTCGCGCGGCACGATTCTTCAAGCTGGGGCACACGCCTGGTCGCCGTGAGCAAATTCAAGACGAAATCAATCCCGACTTCCCATTTACGTTAGATATGCGTCGCTGACAGAGTTTGGTATCGACGCTCGGGATGTCAGACCTCGCCCTGCTCGTCCGAAAACGGTACAAGACAAGTCTGATATACCGATGTGATCCCCGAACGGTGAGATGGCTGTTCCCGGGGGTCATCTCTGTGAGTGTCGGCCGTCGCGACTCGCGAGAACATAATTGATGAGCATGACGCTGAACGAGTCGAAGTTGCAAACCGGAGCATCGCTGTTCGAAGGATATGCACCGGAAGCTGGTGTGTACGACGAGTATTTCGCCTCGCGCGGTGTCTTACGTCCACACGCTCGTCGATTCGTGGAAGAATTGAACGAGTTGTCGCTGGAGGAATTGACTCGGCGTCGCGATCAGGCCCATCGACAAATCTACGAAAATGCGGTGACTTACACGTCGCATGACGAGTCGGAACGCATTAACCGGCCGTGGGATTTTGATGTTCTGCCATTGGTCATTGAAGCACACGAGTGGCAGCGCGTTTCGGCGGGACTCGCGCAGCGGGCACGGTTGCTGAACCGGATGCTGGTCGACATTTACGGTCCGCAGACATTGTTTCGAAGCGGTCTGCTGCCGCCGCAGTTGGTTTATGCTCATCCCGGCTATCAGCGTGCTTTCCATGGGCTGTTGACCTCGGACGACCTGCACCTGCACTTGTGTGCCGCCGACTTGGCGCGCACGCCTGACGGCAACTGGTGGGTGGTCTCCGACCGCACCGAGTCACCATCGGGGGCTGGCTATACGCTGGAAAACCGTTTGGTATCGACGGGAATGTATCCCGACAGCTTCCGCGCCCGGCAGGTGCAACGGCTAGCCCCCTTCTTCATGGCGCTGCGCGACCTGCTCGAGCGACTCGCCTCCGCCCGACGCGAACACGGCCAGATTGTCCTGATGAGCCAGGGGCCGTCCAACCCGAACTACTTCGAAGATGCGTACCTCTCGCGATATCTGGGTTATATGGTCGTCGAGGGAGGCGATCTGGCCACGCGTAATGAACAGGTGATGCTCAAGACGTTGGGGGGACTCCGGCGTGTGGACACCATCATGCGACGTGTCGATGGCCTCGACTGCGATCCGCTGGAGCTCTTCGGTGATTCATCACAAGGGGTCGCGGGGATGGTCCAGGCCGTCCGATCCGGCGCGTTGACCGTTGTCAATTCACTGGGGAGTGGCCTATTGGAGTGCCCGGCGTTCCTGGCTTTCCTGCCGGTGTTGTGTCGCGAATTGCTGGGGGAAGAGCTCATCATCCCCTCCGTTCCGACTTGGTGGTGTGGCGGCAAGCCCGAACTGGATTACGTGCTGCAGCATCTTGACCAATTGACCATCCGGACCTGCTACCGCGATGTGCATCGAGAGCCTGTCGTCGTGCAGCGTCTCTCCAAGGGACAACGCGAGAAGCTGGTGGATGCGATCAAAGCCCGCCCGGCCGACTATATCGCCCAGTCGGAAATCCAACGCTCGCACGCACCTGTCTGGCTGCGATCTGCTGTCGAATCGTGGCCGGTCGCTTTGCGCACCTACCTCGTGGCATCAGGCTCGTCCTACATCTGCATGCCCGGTGGCTTGGCCCGTGTTTCTCCTGTCGCACATAAATTGGATATTTCCATCTCCAGCGGCGAAGGGAGCAAGGACGCCTGGGTGCTGTCTGATGGCCCCGTCCCGCCGGTCTCCCTGCTGAACCCTCCCGGTTTTGTTCAAGAGCTTCGTCGTAGTGGGGCCGAGCTTCCAAGTCGTATCGCCGACAACTTGTACTGGTTGGGTCGCCACGCCGAACGTGCCGAGGGAGCCACTCGACTGCTACGAACGACGATCGCACGGATGACCGGTGAAGCAGTCGCTGGAAACTCGCCAGAAGTCTCGGTCTTGTTGCGCGGCCTGGCGGAAATTGGGCAGATCGAACCGGGCTACGCTGTGGAAGACATGCGTCAGCATCTACCGGCGATCGAAGTCGCACTGCCAATGGCGGTGTTTAGCGACACCGAAGCCTCCAGCTTGCGAGGCACACTGACATCAATGAACCGCACCGCCTCACTGGTTCGTGAACGTCTGTCAAACGATAGTTGGCGACTGATCAATCGCATCTACCACGAATTTGTCGGTCGTCGAGAGTTCGCACAGTCCGATCTGAACCGATTGCTGGAACAACTCAACCGGTTGATTATCGACTTGCTGGCGTTCAGCGGCCTGGTGTCCGAGAGCATGACTCGCACCTTGGGCTGGCGATTTCTGGATCTCGGACGACGCATCGAGCGGTCCATGCACACGATCATGCTGGTCCGAAATCTGTTGTTGCCGCTGGAAGATCGTGAAGCACCGGTCCTCGACGCCGTGCTCGAAGTCGCCGACTGCTCCATCACGTATCGCGTCCGCTACCTGAACAATCTGCAGTTGGCCGCGGTTCTGGATCTCTTGATTACCGATGAAACGAACCCGCGTTCACTGGCGTCGCAACTGGTGCTGTTGTGCGAGCATGTCGACAACCTGCCACGAGATCCAAATCTTCCGCTGATCGGCGAAGAACAGCGGATTGGCTTGTCGGCGCTGACCAGCGTGCGGATGCTGTCGGCAGAAAAGTTGTCTCGGATGCGAGCCCCCGATGAACGGCAGAATCTGGACAAAATGCTGGGGAAGATCGCATCGCAGTTGCCGCGACTGTCGGATGTGATATCGTCGAAGTATCTGATTCATGCCGGACTGACACGTCAGTTGACCGAGTTCCGATCAAAGGCCCCGGAGGAATCTGGATTGCCGGCGGGAATGAAGGGCGATTCGACATTGCCCTGACTGACCGCGCTGGATCGACGACCGACTGATTTGTGACAATCGACTTTTAGAAATGAGCAACGACATCAAGACTGCGACCTACAAAATCACACATACCACGACCTATCGGTATGGTGAAACGGTGCCGGTCTGCCACAACGAGGTGCATCTGACACCCCGTGAGACTGCATCACAGTCTTGCCACAACTCGCGCTTGCACATTAAGCCGCATCCCGATGTCGTCAGCCGTCGTCACGACTATTTCGGAAATCAGGTGCATTCGTTTTCGATTCCTGAAGGACATCGACGGCTGAGCGTTTCTGCCACAAGTCGCGTGGACGTGCACGAGCGAGATGTGATGGCTTCCGCAAAGTCTTCCGCTTGGGAGATCATTCGAGACGGCATACGCCAGACCCAGGATCAAGACCGACTGGCGGCCCTGCAATTTCTCTTCAACTCTCCGTCCGTTCTAGCCTCTCCAGATCTTCGCGACTACGCCGAACCTTCGTTTCCCGCCGGCAGGCCAATACTCGAAGCGATCGCTGAATTAACGACGCGAATTCATCACGATTTTAAGTACGATCCGCGAGCGACCACCGTGAACACTCCGCTGGAAGAAGTGTTAGAATTACGACGCGGCGTCTGCCAGGACTTCGCTCATTTGCAGATCGGCTGTTTGCGTTCGATTGGCCTGCCCGCTCGTTATGTCAGCGGCTACCTCCGCACAATCCCCCCGCCGGGCAAACCACGTCTGATCGGTGCCGATGCGTCGCACGCCTGGCTATCCGTCTTTTGCAATGAGATCGGCTGGGTTGACGTCGATCCCACCAATGACTGCTTTATCAACTTAGATCACATCACAGTGGCCTGGGGTCGCGACTACACCGACGTCTGCCCAATCAAGGGTGTGTTCGTCGGCGGGGGGACGCACACGATGTCGGTTTCCGTCGATGTCGAGCCGATTGCTCTGCCCGAGCCCACGGAAAATGGGTTTGAAAGCGTCGCATCAACGATGTGACGCGACGCGATAGCAACCAGATCGTTCAAGGAATGAGTTGCTGCTACAGCTTCTTTTCCACCCCCAGTTGGTGGAAGTAATGCGTGACGTTCGCCTGGTTCTTCAGCAGCCAATCGATGCCAGGTTCGTTGTGCATCGCCTTATGAATCGCCTTGGCTGTCGCCTGGCGGTTCGTTTCAAACAGGACGTTGTGATCGACTTCCACTTCGGTTACGCTGGGGTCCAGCCAGACCGAGACGATGATTCCAAGGTCATTCGCCTTCTCTTTTGGGATATCACCCGCTCGAACGGCGTCGAGAACCCCATTGGCGATCCCCGCTTGGACCGATCCCATGAGGATATTCGTGTATTTCGTGCTGGTGACCGTCACTTTGCTGACCATCAACGTCACCGGGCGAACTTGGACATCGCAATTGAGAATGGCGAAGACACGCGAGTGGCCGCGCGACTGATCACCGATCAAGTTAGCGATCGCATAGCCGACCGGACCGTCCAGTTCACCGATCACCACCTCAGGTTCGGCGGCAGAATAGGCTGGTTCAGCCTCAACCAGCGCTTCGCCAGTTCTCAAGACAATTCGCTCCAGACGGGCTGGTTTCTTGATCGCTTTTTTCACAGACTTTTTCTTTGCCATTCGAGTCTGATTCCTAATAAGTGACTTACTGAAAAATGGGGGCGGAAGTCGCTCCAGCGCGGCATGAAATCAGATGACGCACAGACTTTCAAGCGGACAGAACAGTGGCGCTGGCGACCTGGGTTCCAATTTACCATCCTTTGAGATCGCTAAGATTGTGACGTTTTGTCTTGGTTTACTGCGGCAAACCGCTGCAATGATGCAATTGACGGCGAGTCCTATGAAGCGTACGTTACACTCTTCACATCGACCTGTTTACTTCGCCACAAACCATCATGGCTTCCATTTTACGACGGAAATTCGTGTGGATCTCGGCCATCACCCTCCTGATGCCGGTGGTTTACATTTGGGTCTGGATTTGGATGCCGTCTTGTCATGAGCAACGGATCCTCGAGAAGATCGAGGCGATCTCTGGACTGGTCGACTCGGAACGGTACGACCCCGACTGGCTGCTCAAGCCGCTGCAGGGGACGCTTACGGTCTTCGACCGGGCTCGGCTCATCAATCTGAGAGAAAAAGCGGTTACAGACGAACTGCTGAAAGAGATTAGCACGCTCAGCCGAGTCGAAGTGTTGGACCTGTACGGCGCCAAAGTGACTGATACTGGAATCAAGCATCTCAGGCAGTTGAAGCGACTGCGCGTCCTGCATCTGGAACGAACGAAAGTGACGGATGCCGGACTCCAGGCACTGAGTAATTTAGAAGAACTGCAGGTTTTGCACCTTGATAAAACTCAAATCAGCGATGAAGGTTTACGACATCTCTCTCGGTTGAATAGCCTTCGTGTTTTGCATCTCAATGGCACCAGGATTGGAGACGCGGGGCTGGAGCACCTATCCCGCCTGGAGAATCTCAACTGGTTGAGCTTGGATAATACGTTGGTCGGAAATGCCGGACTGAAGATGCTGAAGAAGCTACCCAATCTTCAAGAGCTTGATCTGGAATGCACCAAGGTTTCGACCGCGGGGGTGGACGATCTCAAGGCGATGCAAGGCTTGCAGAAGCTGAGTCTGTTTGGGACCAGAATGTATCGAGAAGGGCATATGCTCGTTCGCGATGCGTTGCCGAATTGTCATGTTTCGCCAGCATGGCGCCACTCTGTGATCGCAGATTCGTTGTTGAATGGGAATGGTCGTCAACAACACGTTGAGAGCGAATGACGGTCGCGCGATCACCCGCTCAATCGCCTAATATTTCTCCACTCATTCATCTTCGAACCCTCTGGGATTGCTGATGACACGATTGAGTCGCCTTGTGGCAATGACATCAATTCTCCTTCTCCTATGTGGGTGTGGTGAATTGCCGTCACCGACGCAATCACAGACGCCAGCGGTGCCGGTGCCGGCTCCCATTCCGGTTAAGGAACTGGCCATCGGCCAGCGCCCCAAATTCATCCTCGACGCTGAGGTTTGCGACATTCATGAGTTCCATAAGAAGCACAATAAGGATGGCAACTGGGTTTGCCTCGAAGGAACTGTCTTGCATATTGGCAGTGGGATGGGAGCAATCTTTGTCAATCTCGCCTGCAGTCAATGCGGTGAAAGAGTTCACTGCGAAAGAATTGGTCTCGAAGAGTATCGAATTCCCTTGAATGCAAATGTCATGGTTCGCGGCCGTGCCGATGGCGGCATGCTCGGGCGGACCGAAATAGTCACTCAATCACAGATCGATGACGCCATTCGGACAGAGACCCCGCCAGACTAGTGCCCGTCAAACCGATTCGCAGACCTCAGGAATCGCTCGCAGCAGGTCATTCAATCGAACAGGCTTGGCGAGATATCCATCCATTCCCGCGGCCAGACATCGTTCGCGATCACCCGTAAGGGCATGAGCGGTCATCGCCAGAATTGGTGTGTGCCCACCCTTGGTCGATTCAATCTGACGAATCGCGGCAGTCGCCTGCAAGCCATCCATCTCAGGCATCTGCACATCCATCAGGATCAGGTCAAACGGACTTGCCTCGAAGGCTTCGACCGCTTCGACGCCATTGTTGGCCACGGTCACCACGTGCCCTTCACGCTGCAGAATGCCAATGGCCAGCACCTGATTCATCAGGCTGTCTTCCACCAGCAAAATCTGCAACGTCGATTTGATTGGTTTTGGTGAGTCCGGACCTGTTTCATCTGCCCCTTCGTTTGCCGCCATCGCCAGACGTTCTGCTTCAGTCGGTTCTTCATTGGGGCGATCCGTTTTCACGAAATTCAATGTAAAGAAGAACTCCGTTCCGACTCCCACGCGACTGCTGACTTGAAGCTTGCCCCCCATCGCCACGACCAGACGTGTGCAGATCGCCAGCCCCAGTCCCGTTCCACCAAAGCGACGAGTGGTTGATGCGTCCGCCTGAACAAATGCCTTGAAGATATGGTCCAGTTTGTGTTGAGGAATGCCAATTCCCGTGTCGCGCACCATGAACTGAACATTGGCTCGTTCGTCGTTGCTGCTGACGCAATCGACGATAACGAAAACTTGCCCTTGGGGAGTGAACTTGATCGCGTTACCAACCAAGTTCGTCAACACTTGTCGCAACCGGACTGCGTCGCCTTTGACCCAATCGGGAACCGACGGATCGATCTGGCAAATCATTTGAAGCTCGCGGTCGTGGGCGCGGATGGCGAGTGCCTTCGTCGCATTCTGGATCACGTCAGGCAGATGAAAGGCTTTTGATTCCAACTCCAGGCGGCCTGCTTCGATTTTCGAGAAATCGAGAATGTCGTTGATGACGACCATCAAGGATTCGCCGGAATCCCGGATGATCTCCAGATAGTCGCGATGGACCTGACCAAGATCTCCATCGAGCAACAGATCCGTGATCCCAATCACGGCGTTGAGGGGCGTGCGAATCTCATGGCTCATATTCGCGAGAAAATCGCTCTTCGCTCGGTTCGCGGCGTCGGCGGCCAGTCTCGCCTTTCGCAGTTCTTCTTCGGCCTGCTTGCGTCGAGTGATGTCTCGGTCGATCCCGACCAACCCCGAAACGTTTCCCGCCTGATCGTGCAGAGGAACCTTGGTCGTCGAGTAAATCCGGCGTTCGCCGGTCGCGGTCATGACCTGCTCTTCGCAATCGACGACGGCGCGATCGTTTCGCAGGACATCCATGTCGACTTCGGCATAGTTCTCAGCAAGGTCGTCGCGAACGAAATCGAAGACGTTGCGACCAACGATCGTGTCCAGCGGGGGATTTCCCCACAGGCGCTGCAAGCTGCGATTGACGGTGATGTAGTTTCCCTGCACATCCTTTACGTAAATCAGATCGGGCAGGCTGTCCATGAGCGTTCGCAACAGATCACGCTCGCGTGCGAGTGCAGCACGGTTTTCTTCTCGTTCGGTCACATCCCAGAACACCGCCTGGATTTCGACGACTTGTCCACACAGGTTGTAGACCGGGATTTTCCAAACTTCGTAATAGCTTAACCGGCCGTCCAGTCGGTTCTCTTCAATCGCATGCAGTGCCTTCCCCGAGGCTGCTACCTGTCGATTGTCCTCTTGATACTTTTCGGCAAGCTCCGGCGGCGAGAGATCGAAATCGGTACGCCCCAGCAACTCTTCGACCGGTTTTCCCAGGAGGTCGCTGAATGTCTGGTTGGCGAAGGTAATTCGGCCCTCAAGATCGATCCGCGTGACATGGATCGGTAATCGATCGACGAGGGAATGGTACAACTCGTCGGAATTGGCGGGTGGGATGCAGTCGCGGGCAGACTCGATCGTCTGATCGATCCGGTTAAAAAGCGACTGGGTCGAGTGGGGACCGTGATCATCCTGCAACATCGGCTCACAACGTTCGCGAAGTTCACGAACGAGACGTTGCAATTCTTCGAGCGGCGTGACCGTGGCGACAATCGACATACAGCAGCCCGGCTGGTGAGTGTCCGAAACTGCAGCCATGATAGCCGACATCCGCGACATTGCCAGAAGCGGGTTGCGATTACGCGGATAACCGAAGGTTAGGCGAATTGAGGGGCGAAGCTTGGAAATTCATTTCGCGTCGCGCTCGCGCCTTTTCCCTTCCTGGTAGAACGCTTCCATCTCGGTCAGGGTTGCGTCTCGTAGCGTTCGCTGCTGCTCCTGCAGACATTGTTCGATGTAACGGACGCGGCGTTCGAACTTGCGATTGGAGGCCCGCAACGCCTCTTCCGGATTGATGTGCCAGCGCCGGGCGATATTGGCGATCACGAACAAGACATCGCCCAGTTCTGACTCGATTCGCTGTTGACGCTCGTCATCGAAGGGAGGTGGATCCGGCTGAACGGGTGCATTCACAGACGCTGGAACCGCCGACGGTGGTCCATCCGGATGAAGTTCAACCGCGAGTTCTTCCAGCTCTTCTCGCAGTTTGTCGAATAGCATCTCGCGTGAAGGAAAATCATATCCGACTCGCGCCGCTTTGCCCGAAACCCGCGCCGCCTTGGCTAGCGCTGGTAGATCCGCCGGAAGTCCGTCGAAGATCGATGTCCGTTGCTTTTCCTGCTGCTTGACTCGTTCCCAGTGTTGGCTGACATCGCTGGCTGTTTCCGCCACCTGATCACCAAATACGTGCGGATGCCGGGCGATCATCTTCCGAGTCAGCCCCTGCACGACCTGCGTCAGTTCAAACCGCCCCTCATCCGCTGCAATCTGGCTGTCGAGCACCACTTGCAGCAAGACATCCCCCAGCTCTTCGGCGATGGCGACATCATCGTTCGAGTCGATTGCTTCCAGCAACTCGTACGTTTCCTCCAGCGTGAACGGCTTAATACTGGCAAGCGTCTGCTCCCGATCCCAAGGACATCCGGTGGGCGACCGCAGTTTTGCGACGACATCGCACAGTTCCCGAAACGCCGGCCCAAGTTGTTGGTGATTCGGAGGCGTGCCTGGCACGGGTTGGTGCGGCTCAGATGAGTTCAGGATCGAGTTTGTCATAGCTGTTTTCGACAAAGTTATTGTGCGATCTGTCCATGCTGGACAGTTTCGCGAATCGACGGTGTGGGTGCCACGGTTTTTGGAGTCATCGACAAAGCCGTGCTGGCTTGGCATTCAACATCAAAAGCGATGGCTTTCTACCCAGAAAGCTTGAGAAGACACGGCCTTGTCGATGACTCCAAAACCGTGGCACCCTATCCGAAATAACGATCACCACCCGGGATCTACTCGACATCGCAAACCAGACTTCGAGTCATCGCTTCCATCACGGGACGAGCTTTTTCCAACTCACGATCCTCACCTTGGAACAGCACCATCGCCGTGCGTTTTACCGTCTGAAAAATCATGAGCGACACCGAACTGACAAGATCCAGGCAGACGAAATCGAATTCGCGGGCGACCGCGGGGGCTCCCAGCACCATCACATCGAATTCGTAGACATCCAGTTCTTCATAAAGCTCTTCGTAGGCAGACATCACCGACGCCAGGATTTCGTCCGCATCAGGTCGATCTTCGAAGAGGCTCAGGGTCCAGAATGCCGTGCCTGGGCTCTGAACGGTGATTGTCGTCTGCTCTTCATTCGCTTCTTCTTGGACTTCCCAGCCTTTGGGATAGCGAAATTGCACGTCGCAGCCGGAAAAAAGTTCCGTACCAGTCTCGCTGACCGGTTCCGGCGAACATTCATGCTGATCATCGTCGTGGTCATGATCGTGACCACATCCGGGTTCATGCTTCACTGCCAATCCTCAATCGTACAGAAATCTGGATCATCCAAGTCGGACCGTGCCGAATGATGGATTCGTAAGTTCCAACGTCGCGTGGAGTTCTGCTTGCTGGCCTGGGCAAGTCGAGCGTGACGCGCGACGCTGTTGACGGTATTCTAATCCCGACGTTCGAATTCGTCCCTCTGTGGGAGAAAATCTCGATGTACGAGCATCAACTTCGTGACCAGTTAGCTTCCGTCGCAGATCGGCTGGGGCGGTTGTGGTTGTGGAAGCGCCTGACGTGGTGTTGGCTGGGTTGCACGGTCCTCATTATTGGCTATTTCCTGGCGTTCCCACCTTCCGGTCTAGTGATTGGTTTCGCCGCGGTCGCCTCGGTTCTGCTGGCGACACTAATTTGGGTGCGCTCAAAGTCGCTTTGCATCTCACGTGTTGAAATTGCTCGCACCGTGGAGCAGGCCTTCCCCGATCTGAATTCGCGCCTGCTGGCCGCACTCGAACAGAACCCCGATATCGCCTCGGGACGATTGAATGTGTTGCAACGGCAAGTGATCTCTGAAGCGCTCCATCATTCTCGAATCAATTCGTGGCCGGATGCGATCCCAGCGACTCGCATGCGTGGCGCCTTGGTTCGACAATTGGCTGCGCTGGGCATGTTTCTCGCCGTCTGCAGTTATGTCTGGCCCGTGTCGGCTCAACGCAGCGCGTTCGACCGTCAGTCGAATGTTGTGGGCTCGAACGCCGAAGGTGATCAGCCAACGATCGAACCCGGTGATGCAGAACTCGAGCGCGGCAGCAGCTTGCTGGTTTTGGCGCGATTTGCCGGTCAGCCACCAGCGAGTGTTAACTTGGCCTGGCAGCCCGCCAATGGAGTCGCTGTTGCCACACCGCTGACGAAGAGTTTGGACGACCCTGTGTTTGCCGGCCGGTTACCGACCGTGGATCAGGACCTGATCTATCGGATCGATTACGATGGACACCAGACTCGCGATTACAAGATCACTGTATTCGATCTGCCGTCGCTCGTCCGTTCGGATCTGGAACTCCATTTTCCCAGTTATACCGAATTGCCTGTTAAGCGTCTGGAAGATGCCTTCGTCGCCACCGTGGTCGAGGGATCGACGATCAGTATCGCTTGTCGTCTGAATAAACCAGGCATCAAGGCGACCTTGGTGGACAAGAACGGCATCTCCCTGCCAATGCGGCCGGATTCGTCGAATCCGCTGATTCACATCGCCGAGTTCACCCCCACTGGTCTTCATCGCCTCCAGTTGAAGTTAGTTGACGACGCGGGACGGCAAAACCGCGATCCTGAAGAATTCCGATTTGAAGCCAGGCCGAATACACCACCAGAAATTGCGTTCGTCTTTCCAGCACAGGATGTCAAGGTTTCGCCCTTGGAAGAAGTCCATATCGAAGCGACCGCGTGGGATGACTTCGGCCTGATCGAAACGGGGCTGGTGTTGACCGTCCCGGGTCGCCCGCCGCTAACGATTCCGCTCGGAACTCACAAAGGGGGCGGCGACAAACACACGCTATCGCATTTGCAGCGTCTGGAAGAATTAAAAGTCGATCCGGACGAGTTGATCTCGTACTACGTCTATGCCGTTGACTACGGACCGGACGGGAAACCGCGACGCACAAACAGCGATCTGTACTTTGCAGAAGTCCGCCCCTTTGAAGAGATCTTCCGTGAGATGGAATCGCCACCAGGGGGTCAGGCGCAGTCCGCTGGTGCCCAGCAGAACGGCAATGCGACCGAAAAGCTCATGGAATTGCAGAAGGAAATCATCACTGCCACCTGGAAGTTCGTGCGCCCGCCAGAAGCGAAGTACGAACCGACCACTGGTGAAGATATCAAAGTTATTCGAAACAGCCAGAAACGCGCCATCGAATTACTGGAGGCACTCAAGCAAAAGATCACCGCTCCGCTGTTGCAGCCCATTATTGCCACGATCGGTGAGCGAATGGCGGAAGCGGACGAACTGCTCGGTGAATCGATCAACGACTCTAGTTATATTCCGCTTAGCGTGGCGACCACTGCTGAGCAGGCTGCTTACCAGGGACTGCTCAAGCTCCGTGCCAAAGAGCACTTGATGATGAAGAGCCAGCAAAGTGGTAGCGGCTCAGGTTCCAGTTCCAGCGTTTCCAAAGAGCAGCTTTCACAACTCGAACTGGATAGCAAAAAGAATCGCTACGAGACGCAGAAGTCCGCGCAGAAGCAGGCGGATTCCGCTCAGCGTGAGGAACTGGCGGTCCTCGACCGGTTGAAAGAGTTGGCTCGACGGCAGCAAGGGGTCAACGAGAAGCTCAAGGAACTGGAAGCGACCTTGCGAACGGCGAAGACCGAGACGGAACGAGAAGAGCTGGAACGACAGTTGAAGCGGCTGCGCGACGATCAGCAACAACTGCTTCACGACGCCGACGAACTGCGCGACAAGATGGCTCAATCGTCTCAGCAAGCGAAGATGAACGATTCGCGCGAACAGTTGGAACAAACACGGCAACGCATGGTCGACTCAGCCGAGAAACTGAGAGAGGGGCAGCTATCTCAGGCATTGAACTCAGGAACGCGGGCCGAACGCGAACTGCAGCAACTGCAAGAAGATTTCCGCAAACAAACCGCCGCTCAGTTCGCTGATGCCTTGCGTACGATGCGAGACACCGCGCGGCAATTGGCCGATCGCGAACAGCAGTTGGCAGAACAGCTCAACTCTGTTCAAGGCGAAAGCAAGCACTCGCTAAGACAGTCCAAGAACCGTCAGGCTCTAGAAGCGGAATTCAAAGAACAGCGGCAACAAACCAGTGAACTGGTGAACGACGCCAAAAATGTGGTCGAGCAAGCTGAACAAGCTGAGCCACTGTTGGCGAAACAATTGTACGACACCGTTCGCTCAACTCGTGAGACCAAGACCGACCAGGCCTTGGACGCCACAGCTCAACTGCTGAAAGCTGGATTTCTGCCCGAAGCACAGCGAGCGGAAGAACAAGCGCGTGCCGGAATTGAGCAGTTGAAGCAAGGGATCGAGAAGGCCGCAGAAAGCGTCTTGGGAAATGAAGTGGAAGCGTTGAAGCGAGCCCGAGCCGAACTGGCGGAATTGTCCACGGATCTCGAACGCGAGATCGCTCAGCAACGCGAGCGATCGAGCCAGGGTCAACAAGGCCAGGGTCAACAAGGCCAGGGTCAACAAGGCCAGGGTCAACAAGGCCAGGGTCAACAAGGCCAGGGACAACAAGGCCAGGGTCAACAAGGCCAGGGACAGGGACAGGGACAGGGACAGGGACAGGGACAGGGACAGGGACAGGGACAGGGCGGGCAAGGTTCTGGCCGGCAGAAGGGTGGTCTGCGTGGACAAGGACAGCAGGCCGGATCACAACCGTCTCCTGGAAATCCGCAGGGAGGCAGCGAACAAGCAGGGATGGGGGGCGGACCTGGTGGGCAAGGTGGACCACTGGCCGGTGCCGATTTCAATCAATTCAACGAACGATTGCGTGACGTAGAATCCATGGTCAGTGACCCCAAGCTGCAAGCCGATGTCAGCAAGGTGCGCGAACGCGCTCGCAGTTTGCGAGCCGAATTCAAGAGGCATTCCCAGACACCAAACTGGGATCTGGTTAAAACCACGGTGCATGAACCGTTGATTGAATTGCAACGGCAATTATCAGAAGAGATCGCTCGGCGCGAAACGCCCGATTCTCTCGTTCCCGTCGATCGCGACCCTATTCCCAGCCGGTATCGAGAACTGGTGAAGAGTTACTACGAACGGCTGGGCAGCGGGAAGGATAAGTAGGTCGCATGCTGGCTTCGGTAATCTTCGGCAGTCAAGAATGGTTGGGCCCGGCGATCGCCCTTGGGGTGGTCGCCGCTGCGATTGTGATCGCACGATATCGAACCGCCGCACTCGACAGTCGCACGCGCTGGTGGGCCGCCTCGCTCAAAGGAATCGCGCTCGCATTGCTGCTGGCCTGTTTGCTGGAGCCGTTGTGGAGTGGTCAGCGGGCTCGACCTGGCGCGAATCTCTTTGCCGTGCTGGCCGACAACAGTGAAAGCCTGACGATTCGTGACCCGGAAGCGATCGAGTCGCGGGGTACTCAACTGAAGAAACTTCTGACGGACGAGCAGACGCCGTGGCAGGTTCGGTTGTCGCAGGATTTTGAATTGAGACGTTATCTGTTTGATTCAGGACTCCAGGGCGTGAGTGATTTCTCGAAACTCGATTTCGATGGTCCGCTCACGAACCTGAAATCTGTCATGTCGAGTCTGAAGGATCGTTTTCGTGATCGTCCGCTCGCAGGGGCGCTCTTATTCACGGACGGAATCTCGACGACACCGGGCTCTTCCGAGATCGACACCGCGGGCCTCTGCCCCATCTATCCCGTCGTGGTGGGTAGCGCTGCCGCACATCGTGATCTGGCCATCTCGCACGTCACCGTGACGACAACAGCGTTTGAGGATGCCCCCGTCACAATCCAGGCTGATGTCGCTCAAGTTGGCCTCGGCAAGGCGGTTGTCAAAGCGACATTGTTGGACGAGAGTGGCGCGAAAGTGAAAGAAGAGACGCAGACGTTCGGTCACGATGGCGCACCGCTCGCGTTCCGGTTTCAGTTTCGACCGACTCGGCCCGGCTTGTCATTTTACGAAGTCAAAATCGAGACCGACTCGCTCGCCACCGACAAGGAATTGACGGCCGCTAACAACAAACGATTAGTGTCCGTGGATCGTGGCAGTGGTCCCTACCGAGTGCTGTATCTGACCGGTCGCCCGAATTGGGAGTTCAAGTTCCTCAATCGAGCCATTGAATCCGACGAACAAGTCAAAATGACGGGCATCATCCGCGTCGCTCGTCGCGAACCAAAATTTGATTGGCGCAGCCGTGACGGCGAAGCGACAAACCCGCTCTTTCGGGGATTCGATCGCACGGGCGAAGAGACCGAACGCTACGACCAACCGGTCCTCGTTCGCATCAACACGCGAGATCCCAACGAATTTCGCAGCGGCTTTCCCAAGAAGGCCGAAGACCTGTTCCAGTTCCACGCGGTCATAATCGACGACCTGGAAGCAGGGTTTTTCTCGGGCGACCAAATGTCGCTGCTGGAACGATTCGTCTCCGAGCGAGGCGGCGGCTTGTTGATGTTGGGTGGTGCCGAGTCGTTCCGCCATGGGAACTACGAACGGACACCTGTCGGCCGCATGTTGCCCCTGTATCTCGACGCAAACGAAGCGACGCCGTCTCCGACGGGCTATCGATTGTCGCTCACTCGCGACGGCTGGCTGCAGCCGTGGGCGCGGCTCCGTTCGACCGAGTTAGAAGAACAGAGTCGACTCAAGGAATTACCCGCGTTCTTAACCGTCAATCGCGCTGGTGCTCTCAAGCCAGGAGCCACTGTCATCGCCGAAGTGTTGGACGCGGCCAACCAGGCACACCCGGCACTGGCCGTTCAGCGTTTCGGTCGTGGTCGCTGTGCCGCGTTGCTCGTCGGTGATCTCTGGCGCTGGCAACTGAACCGCACCGATGCCCAACGTGAACGCGATGACTTGGGGAAAGCCTGGCGACAAACGGTCCGTTGGTTGATCGCCGACGTTCCCGATCGGATTGACTTGCGAGCGGTTTCGCAGGATGAATCCGGTCAGCCACTCACACGACTGGAAGCGCGGGTGCGCAGCCAGGAATTCCAGCCACAGGATAATGCAGCCGTCAACATCACGCTGAAACTCCCCGATGGCTCCTCGATTGTTCAACCGGCCGAGCCCTCCCTGAAAGAAGCGGGATTGTATGAGTCGACATTTGCCTCACGCATGCCCGGCAGCTACCGAGCCGCCGTTGAAGTGACGGACGGCGACGGAAAGCCGCTCGGAAAATCGGAAACAGGCTGGGTGGCCGACCCCTCCGCTCAAGAATTCGAACGCGTCGTGCCCGACATCGAATTGATGGAACGCCTGGCGAAGCGAACAGGGGGCCAAGTCATTCCGATTGCCAACTTAGAGTCCTTCGTCCGTTCCTTGCCGACTCGGCAGGCCCCCCTGGCCGAAGCGTACACGACACCCTTATGGCACCAACCGTGGGTGCTGGCAGTGATCGTCGCCTGCTTGTGCGGGGAATGGGCGCTACGTCGCTGGAAGGGGCTGCCATGATTGAACTGTGGCATCGATGTGGTGCTGGCTCTCTGTCGCGAAACAGTCGCGTTTGGATGTTGCTGCCAATTCTTTTCGCTCTCGTGGCGCATTCCGTTCGCGCCGATGACACTGCGATCAACACGGCACCGACGATGATCGTTGTGGTGGGGGCTTCCGGTGTCGAACAATTCGAGTCAATGTTTGCCGATTGGGCCGATCGGTGGATTGCTGCCGCACGTCAAGCAGGGCTGCAGGTGGTCGTCATCGGTCGTGACACCGACGCCACTGAAACGGACCGGCAGCGATTGCGTTCGGCCTTCGATCAGGCTGCCAAATCGCCCGGAATCGATCTCTGGCTGGTGATGATCGGACACGGCACATTCGATCGCCGAGAGGCTCGATTCAACCTCCGTGGGCCCGATATCTCAGCGCGCGAGTTGGCGGATTGGCTCAAACCCGTCGATCGGCCGATGGCCATCATCAACTGTGCCTCGGCGAGTGCTCCCTTCGTGACGGCACTCGCGTCGCCAAAGCGAGTGCTCATCGCCTCGACAAAGAGTGGGTCAGAGCAAAACTTCGCTCGATTCGGAGACTTCATGTCCCAAGCCATTGTCGACCCAACCGCGGATCTTGATAAGGACGATCAAACGTCTCTCTGGGAAGCATTCCTCAAAGCCGCCCGCCGAACCGCCGAGTACTATTCCACTGATGGCCGCCTGCTGACAGAGCACGCCGTTTTGGACGATACCGGAGATGGGCAAGGCGTCCGCAGTGATCAGTTTCGCGGTTTGACACCAATCGAACAAACATCCGACGGCAGGCCACTCGATGGCCAGCGAGCCCATCAATGGCATCTGGTGCGCAATGTGTCTGATCAGGCATTGGCACCTGAAGTACGTCAGAAGCGTGACAGCTTGGAAGATGCAATCCTGAAGCTGAGAACCCAGAAGAAATCGCTGCAGCCGGCTGAATACCTGAACCAACTGGAGCGATTGTTGGTGGAGTTGGCCGAACTCAACGAATCGGCAGGTCGATAGGTCGTCTCATGCTCAATCACGAAGATCCGAAGTATCAGCATGCGGAACCCGGCGCACCAGATCAAATGGATGCCGGCATCGTGATCAGTCCGGACACACGCCGCGCAAATCGAATACCTCCGGGCCAATCGAGAACGCGAAAGTGGCCGGTTCTCGATGCCTTCGGTCCGCCGCTGGCTGACCTCACCGATTGGAAACTGAAGATCTTTGGCTTGGTCGAGCGACCACTGACACTAATGCTGCCCGAATTCAAAGCCCTGCCGACGATTCGAGTCTTTTCCGATTTTCACTGCGTCACAAAGTGGTCGCGACTCGGCAACGTCTGGGAAGGGGTTTCGACTCGCGAACTGCTGAATCGTGCCGGCGTGCAATCCGCTGCGAAATATGTCATTTGTCACGGGCACGACAATGGCTGGACCACCAATTTGCCGCTAGCGGATTTCCTCCAGCCAGACTGCCTGCTGGCGTACTTGCACGATGATGCACCGATCACGCTGGAACACGGCGGCCCCGTGCGAGGAATGGTGCCACAACTCTACGCATGGAAAAGTGCGAAATGGATCAGTGGCATCGAACTCGTCGAGCAAGACCGTGCCGGGTATTGGGAACAGGGCGGGTATCACATGCGTGGCGACCCCTGGGCAGAGGAACGATTCCGCAGTGATCAAATCCCGCCGGGGTTCTCCGATGATGGCAACGCATTTTAGATGACATCCCACCTAACAGTGGCGTCCCGCGAGCCAAAACCTACTGTGTCTAACCCATGTTTCAACGCGACCCGCACTAAGTGCGTCGTGGCATCGGTCAGTCTTCGTTGCGCCCATCGTCACTCATCTTGACGATTTTCGGATCGAAGCGAGCGACCACTTCCACGAGGTCATCCTGAGCAGCCATCACCTCTAGAATGTTCTTGTAGACGTATGGCACCTCGTCAGCCCCGGCCGACAGGACCGTCACCCCTTTCACTTCCAAGTCCTTCTGCACGGCCCGAAAGCTGTACTTCTCGCGAGCAGCCGTGCGGCTCATTCGCCGCCCTGCCCCGTGTGCGGCAGACAGCAGCGACGCTTCGTTCCCCTTCCCACGAACGACGAACGACGGATCCGCCATCGAACCAGGAATGACTCCCAACACCCCGGCCCCGGCTGGTGTGGCTCCCTTGCGATGAACAATCACCTCACGTCCGCCGTGCGTTTCTTTCCAAGCGAAATTGTGATGGTTTTCAACCCCCGAGATGATGCGGGCACCAAGCAGCTTCGATACCAGGCGATGAATCACATCGTGATTGGCGGCGGCATAGTCACCCATCAAGTTCATTGCCGCCCAGTATTCCTGACCGGCCTCATCATCCATGCTCAGCCACGCCAATCGACCGACGTCTTCGAATTGCTTCGGCAGCCGGCTTCGAGCAATGCTGCTATAGGTATCACACACGGCCGCTCCAGTACCGCGACTACCGCTATGGCTGAGCAGCGCCACGTACTCGCCCGCATCGAGACCAAGTTCATCATCGCGTTGTCCCAGCTTCAGCACGCCGAATTCGACGAAGTGGTTTCCCGACCCCGACGTTCCCAGTTGCTTCCACGCTTTTTCCTTGTGCTCGCGAGTGACCCGGCTGATAGACCAGTCGGCATCCATCACTCCGTGATCTTGTGGCTTCTCGTGAACTGATCCAATTCCAAAACGAGTTCCATTCTGGAGCGCCGTCTTGAATCGATGAAAATTCTCCGTGAGCTGTAGCGTTGGCATATCGAGAACCGACAGCTTCATACGGCAGGCGATATCAACGCCCACCGCATAAGGCACGACGGCATTGTCCAGAGCCAGCACTCCGCCGATCGGAATCCCGTAACCAATGTGAGCGTCCGGCATCAACGCGGCACTGACGGCCATCGGCAATGAGCAGGCCTGTCGCATTTGCGATTGGCAGGCCGCATCAATGTCGGTCCCCCACTGCTGAAACGAAATCGGAGCCGGTCGCACGAAATTGGCCGCATCGACCAGGTGCTGCGCAAACTCTCCGAAGTAGGGATCGGCCAGGTAATCCGCAGGCTGTTTGAGCGCAGCGGCAATCCGGTCCTTGATCTGCTTGCCGCGCAGTTCCCCGGCAGCGGCGAGCTGAATCCCCTGGATCACCGTGGTCAGGCATTCATCAGGAACGCCCAGTTTGCGAAGTTGTGTCGTGTTCATCGAAGCGATCCAGTCGGGCGCATGAGATTCAGCAAGAGAACAATTCTAACAGAACGGTTGATCGATCAGCCTGAGCGCCAGGCACCTGATCAACGGCACTATCCAAAGTATCCGGTCTCGATCAATAGAGACTCTGGAAGACATTGGCGACCGGCGATTGGACACTTCCACTGATCAAATGGTTCACTGACACGCAGGCCGCACCTGCACCAATACGGTCAGTACTCGCCGCAATTACTTTCGCGTCAGTGCCGCCCGAGCAGCAATCGCAATCCGTTCCGCTTCATCAATCGTCGAAGCCAGAGCCGTCAGGTGACCCATCTTGCGGCCCGGTCGTGCTTCGCGTTTGCCATAAAGATGCAGCTTCACCGAGGGATAAGCCAATAGTGCCGGCCAGTTCGGTTCTCCGTTCGCCCACACATCCCCCAGCAGATTGGCCATCGCGCTCGGACTTCGTTGCTCGCTGGAACCCAACGGCAATCCGCAGATGGCGCGAACTTGCTGTTCGAACTGACAGGTGACATGGGCATCAATTGTCAGGTGTCCGGAGTTATGTGGCCGAGGAGCCGTCTCGTTAATCAACAGTCGTCCGTCACGAGTCAGAAAGAACTCGACACACAGCACGCCGACGACATCCATTCGTTCCAGAACGGCCCGCGCGATCTCGACCGCTTCGGCAGCGACATGCTGAGGGACACGAGCCGGACAGATCGACACATCCAAGATGTGATTGCTATGTGAATTCCCGATCGGCCCATAACTGGCGAAATCACCGTTCACGCCTCGAGCCGCGACCACCGACAATTCACTTTCGTAGTCGATAAATGTTTCCAGGATCGCATGCGGCGCGTTGAGCTTGGCCCAAGCGGAGGGGGCCTCTTCCGCCGATCGAATCACCGTCTGACCTTTGCCGTCGTATCCCCAGTCGGCTGTTTTCAGAACGGCTGGAGTTCCCAACTGTGTCAGGGCCGTTCGCAGTTCTTCGACGCTCTCCACGGCCACGAATGGCGTGACCGGCAAGCCCGCATCCCGCAAATAAGTTTTCTCGCGCCGGCGGTTTTGCGACGTGAACAAGACCGAGCCCGCCGGACGCACCGGGGCAAACTGCTCGCAAATTCGAGTCGTCTCGGCGGGGACGTTCTCAAATTCAAACGTGACGACCGACACCCCTTTGGCGAATGCTTCGACACTCGCCAGGTCCAAATAATCGGCTCGCACTTCCAGATCGGCTACCTGGCCAGTCGGTGTGTCGTCGTCGGGGGACAGAACATGGACTCGGTAGCCCAATCGCCGCGCGGCAATCGCGAACATCCGGCCCAATTGTCCACTCCCCAGCACACCGAGCGTCGCTCCGGGTAAAATTGGCTGCGTCATGGGAGCGATTCCCCCAGCACGCGAGCTTCCTGACGAGATTGAAAGTCGTGCAGCTTTGTCCGCAATTCTGGTCGAGATGCCGCCAGAATCCGCACCGCCAGCAATCCCGCGTTCTTGGCTCCGGCCTCGCCAATCGCCAGCGTTCCCACGGGAATGCCACCCGGCATCTGGACGATGGATAACAGTGAATCCAAGCCGCTCAGTGCTCGACTCTGAACGGGCACCCCCAACACGGGCAATACCGTCTGAGAAGCGACCATTCCCGGCAGATGAGCCGCCCCGCCTGCCCCCGCAATAATCACCTGCAAACCCCGTGATTCCGCGGTTTTCGAGTACTCGCACATCAAATCCGGAGTGCGATGAGCCGAAACGACGCGGCATTCGTGCGGAATCTGAAACTCCGTCAGGACTTCCGCCGCCTGCTTCATCGTGTCCCAGTCGGATTTGCTCCCCATAATGATCCCCACCAGGGGCGGGGCTGCTACGCTCTCGGCCATAATTGGTCGCAGTTTTCAAACAAGAATAGATCTGACAATCCCACGGCGGCATGTTCCCCTGTTGAGCACCCATTTTCAATCCGCCCCGGCAATGTACCGGCACCGCACGTGCCCCCGCTTGATTTCGGGCTGCGGTTCTCAGAGAATCTCAGGGGTGTGCCGGTCGAGGATGTCTGGCATTCGAGTGATTGGCAATGTCGCGGAGTTGCGGTTCGATGTCGATTGAACGAGCGGAACAACTGAAGGAAAAACTGACTGACAAGTTCGTGGTCGTGGATAACACCATCCCCGAACTGCGACGCTTTGCCAATTGGACTGGCAAAGTGAGAACAGTCAACATGAGTTGCCGTGCCTTGGTCGAATTCGACGGACCCGTCGATATCGGCTGGTATGACATCAACCCCGATTACCTGATCGTTGTTGACGGCCCCCGTCCCAAGGCTGCTCCTGCGGCAAAGGCCCCCGCCAAAGCCCCAGCGGCTGCGGCAGCGACCGAAGCCAAACCAGCAGCAGCCAAACCCGCCGCTGCCGCAAGCAAAAGCCCCCTCGATGCCATCCGAGCTCAGCAAGCCGCGAAAGCAACAGGCGGAGCCCCGGCACCCGCACCTGCAGCGGCCGGAGCCAAGCTCTCGCCGCTCGACATGATTCGCAAGCAGCAGGCTGCCAAGGCCGCCGGTGGTGAAGCTGCCGCACCCGTCGCCGAAGCACCCGCTCCGGTGGCTGCCGCTCCTGAACCAGCACCTGCCGTGGCTCCTCCAGCCGAAAAGCCAGCTTTGCCGACGACGGGACCCGATGGCAAGCCGCTCAGCAAGTTGGACATGATCCGCATGCAAGGCGCGAAAAAGTCTTAGTGCGTTCTCTACGCTTAAAGTTTGAGTAGGGTGGCCGGGGTTGGACTGAGGCTTTGCGAAGGAAACCCCGGGGTTTCGCCGAAAGCGGCTCCAACCCCGGCCACCCGATGCCTCGAATAGCG
Source organism: Schlesneria sp. (assembly GCA_028291515.1). GTDB lineage: Bacteria > Planctomycetota > Planctomycetia > Planctomycetales > Planctomycetaceae > Schlesneria. Next base: position 81,563 of record JAQGHU010000104.1, on the reverse strand, counting down.
AGCGAAAACGGCTTCACTATCGCCAGTTAAATCGTCATCACGAAGGACACGACGTGCGTATTGCTTATTTGGACTGTGCGTCGGGAATCAGCGGCGATATGACGGTGGCGGCCCTGATCGATGCCGGTGTCGACCCCGAAGCGATCCGCGCGGGAGTCGAATCGCTCGGGCTGCCGGGGGTGACTGTCCATCTCGATGAAGTCATGCGCGGTGGTTTTCGCGCCAAGCACTTTCGCGTCGAACACCCCGAACAACATGCTCATCGGCATCTATCCGATATCCAGCAGATCATCAACAAGTCCGAAGTCCTCACCGATGATCAGCGTGATCTGGCGTTACGTATTTTCGGTGCTGTGGCCCAGGCCGAAGCGACTGTCCACGGAACAACAATCGAAAAGATCCACTTCCACGAAGTCGGGGCGATCGATTCCATCGTGGATATCACCGCGGCGGCGATCGGCTTCAGTCTGTTGAACGTCGACGAAATCGTCTGTAGCCCGATTCCCACCGGGCGAGGCCAAGTCCGCATCGCTCATGGTGTCTGCGCGGTCCCGACTCCGGGCACTGCCGAACTCCTCAAGGGAGTTCCACTCGCCGATGTCCCCGTCGAAGCCGAATTGACAACACCAACCGGCGCCGCCATCGTCAAGACCGTGGTCGATCGATTCGCCGACAGCCTGCCCGAGATGACGGTCGAGATGATTGGCTACGGTGCGGGATCGAAAGACTTCAAAGATCGCGCTAATCTGCTGCGAATTCTGGTCGGCGAATCGCGCGCAGTGACCGGTGCCACCGACACGGTAATGCTGCTGGAAACCAATCTGGACGACGCCACGGGCGAAATCATTGGCTACACCAAGCGAGCCCTGATGGCGGCCGGAGCGTTAGACGTGTACTCGACGGCGATTCAAATGAAGAAGGATCGCCCCGGTGTCATCCTCAGCGTCGTTTGCAATGCGGATGATGTCGCGACGCTGGAAACGATTCTCTTCAACGAAACCAGCACGTTCGGAATTCGTCGACAACTCATTCAGCGTTCTGTCAGGCAGCGGATGGTTTATACCGTCGAAACAGACTTTGGCCCCATCAAGGGCAAGCTGGGCTGGCGACCGGACGAGCCCGCGATCTTCACGCCTGAATACGACGACTGCGTAGAAGTCGCCAAGGCTCATGACCTGCCACTGCAGGATGTTTACATGGCCGCGAAAGTCGCCTTCCTGCTGGAAGATCACGAAGACGACGATGATGAGTCCGACGATGATGAAGAGCACGACCATGATCATGACTGTGCCCATGATCACGATCATTCACATGATCATGATTGCGGACACGACCACGATCACTGATGGCTCACGGCAGATGCCGGTGTTGCCAACATTGAGGCGACTGGTGACCGCTTCTCTTCAGATTCCGTGGAAGGTCGGGACTTGCTGGAACAGTCCTGCCAACGCCTCCCAGTACCCCGATTCGGCCGACTGGATCCCATAACCACGATCGCCACGGTTCCCATGCACGTTGACGAAGTCGCGAACTTCGATCGCTTCCTTTGATCGGATATAGCGAACTCCATTCCAGCGCAGCAGGACCGCCTTGGCAGTTCCTCCAGGTGGTAGGTCTTCCATCAATTCGAAGCAGCGAATTCCGTTCATTTGAAATATCCTTTTTGGAGAAGTGGCAAGTTGATTATCGTCCGCCGCTGCAAAGAAAATTACGTTTATGTAAGTAAAAGGTCAATCCCATTCTGAAGCCGCCGGTGGCAGATAATACGTAAGCGCATATCCAGTAACTGCTTATAATGTTACTAAAAAGCAAGAAAAATATCAGAAATCCTGTCGGACACGAAAGCTGTCTCTCGTTTCATCTCCGCTGGCAGCCGCAAACTGCTGTTGGATATGAAGTTTCTGGCAATTGCCGCCGGAGCAAATCGGCTTGAAGAAGCTGTAACTTCCCGTCAGGTTTGCATGCAGGCACTAGCGATTCGGTTACCCGAACTGAAGCGGCTGCGGCGGGGTGGCCGGGGCTGGACCAATGGGAAGCCCCGGTCGATGGTCGATCGCCCTTGATAGTCAGTGCAGCGTAAACACACCGGGGCTTCGCGAAACGCTCCAGCCCGCTCCGACCCCGGCCACCTCGGGCAAAGTCCGAGGCGTCCGACTGATTGCCATCGATGCCCGATTTCCGCCGGGCTCGCCCCGGTCGGGATAACAACTAACCAGCTACAACCGATTCTTCTTCGTCGCCCTCTGCTCTCAGTACCGGCTTGGCCGGACGGAAGTAACGACACTTCAGCTCCTTCGACGCCGCATTCTGATTTGCCATTGGAATGAAGAATGTTATCGCCGGACGAACCTTCGAATCCTGCTCCGCTTCATCTATCTTGACAGCAGGATCTGGGTTGTCGATGCTCTCGCGGAACTCATCAGCAGGAGCATCGAACGTGTCGGACATAGATGACAACCCATTTCGATCCCCGGCCAGCGATATCGGTTTTCCGGACGGCAAGCCGTTCGAACTCGTTCAATCCGGCCCGATGCGCGTGGATGGCAAGTTCCTGGTGGTCAAGTCGGGTGTTGTGCTGCCCCTGTTCTGCGTGAAGACGAACACGCCCCTCGCTGAATCAAACTTGCGTAAGAAGAGTTTGACCTGGTGCCCGAACTACGTATTCGTTTTCTTTTTGTTTTGCGGATTGCTGTCGATACTGCTGTATTTCCTCCTGCGCAAGCAATGTAGCGTCACGTACGGTCTGTCTGCCGAGGTGCAACGGAAATACAGAACTCGATTGCTTGTGAAGTCGCTCATCGTCGTCGCGCTGTTCGTCGCCCTCCCGCTGACGGCCGGATTTGATCAGGCCGTCTCGACGATCGCGATCGTCCTGTTCCTGATCTCTGTGATTGCCCTGCTTCTTGGCAACTCACCACTTTCGATCACCAATCATCAAAAAGGCGAGTTCTGGATTTCCGGTTGCTCAAGCGAATTCCTGTCGCGGATTGCGGGCCAGGCCGACCCTCTCGTTCTCTGAATGCTCTGCCGATCTACGAGGTTCGCCTGTAGGCCTTGGTATTTCGGCTACCCAAAATGAGCGGCCCCGAAAATGGTGGTGGAGATGGCAAACTACCATGAAGGGCTGCGAGACCTTCATCAATAGCGATCATAAAATCTTTTGACGTCGCCTTGCGCTGCCAACCCAGAAGAAGTAGACGGGCACGCCCAAGGCGATGGTCAACAGTGATATCGAACTGACGACCGGACGCTCGTAGATGACGGCTGCGGTCAGAATGGCGGTCCCCAAGAGATAGACGGCCGGTACGACCGGATAGCCGGGTGTCCGGAACGGTCGAGAAAGGTCGGGTCTGCGGCGGCGTAAGACGTAGACAGCGGCCACGGTTAGCATCGAGAAGGCTGACAGGCCGACGCCCGAATAGAGTAGGATCCACTCGAACGAGGCGGTCCAAAGCAAGACCAGCGACCAAGTGACTTGCAACGCTGTTGCGATTACCGGGGTTCCCCGTGCTGAAAGCCGCCCAGCGACTCTGGGGAACTGTCCGGCGCGGGCCATCGCATAGACAACGCGGGGGCCGGTCAGGATATAGGCGCTGACCGAGGCCAGTAGCGTTAGTCCGATCGCAACCGACAGCGGGTCGGCGACGCGATGGCCGTACAGGCGATCGGCGGCAACCTGTGCGATGGGCGCGATTGCGTTGACATTCTCTGGCTGGCCGACGATCGCCTTGATGTCGGCGGCCGACAGAGCAAGGGCGTAAGCTATGTTCAGGAGCAAGTACAGAAACAGCACAAAGCCCGTGCCTAGCAGGATCGCGCGGGGCATCCGTTCTTGCGGTCGGTCCACCTCCCCGGCCAGGTATGCCGCCGCGTTCCAGCCGGTATAGGCGTACGAGATGTAGACCAGTGAGGATGCCATCGTGACGAGCACGCTTGGGGTCAGCGGAGGTCGGTCGGCAAGGTTCTCCCACCGGCCCCAGCCCGCAACGACACCGGCCACTGCCAGCACGAAGAGGATTCCGAGCTTCAGTGCCGTCATGCCACCCTGCGCCAGAATCGTCGAACTGCGACCCAGGCAGTGGATCACGCCGAATGCGATGATCGCCACTGAGGCGACTACCGTCTGCATGATGGCCGAAGCCTCGCCCATGCGGAGTGGCGCGAGAAGGTATTCCGCCGCCGCAGCCGCCGCCGCAGCAATGGGGCCACCGAAGCCAATCAGAAATGACACCCAGCCAGATAGGAAGCCCGCCAATGGGCCGTATGCCTCAGAGAGGAATACATACTCACCCCCGCTCCGAGGCAGGGATGCTGACAGTTCACACAGCGTCAGAGCCCCGCACATCGCGAGCACTCCGCCGATCACCCAGAGGACGAGCATCAATTGATTGCTGCCGACGAGGTAGACTGTGAACCCCGATGTTGTCAGCACGCCAGTGCCAATCGTGCTTGAGACGACTACAAAAGTCGCTGTCATCAGGCCAAACCGCGGGCCGGTTGGCGGCGACTCATGTGTCGAATTCGTCTCCGCCACGGATACCATTCGGCTCTCCATGAAAATCGATCTCAGCGGTAAGAGGCGAGTGCGACCTCAGTCCTTAAAGCCAACGACCAGGTAATGCCGCGGCATCGACTCCTTCACGACCTCGACACGAAAGCCCGCCGCTTCGAGTTGCTTCACTACTCGCTCGGGTGCGAGCCGCATCGACTGCGGTGGGCCGACCTCCGCATCGACGTTGTAGTCCACGACCACAAATCTTCCATCAGGTTTCAGAGCCTCATATACCTTTTTGGCATAGGCCTCTCGCGAGTCGACGTGATGCCATGTATCCAGAGTCAGTACCGCGTCGACAGTGGCAGGCTGTAGCTCGGGGTCGTGCGCGTGTACCTTCTTTGGCAATACCTTGGCCGGCCCCAATTCAGCACTGCGCTCGATGAGATACTCGATCATCTCTGCCGATGAGTCGAGGGGGATGACGATACCATCCCGACCCACGGCATTGCTCAAAGGTGCGACCATGTACCCGGTCCCAGCCCCGATCTCTGCGACCGTCGCTCCAGGCCGCAGTGCCAATGCGGCAACAATCTCCTCAGGATGTTGCCACTTGTCACGTTCCTGGTTGTTCCACTTCTTTGCCTGCTGTGCAGGATTTGAAAAGGGATGATGATGTTTGTGATCGCCATGCATGGATCGTTCCTTTGGCTCGTCGCGTTCTTGGTGTTCACCGGTCTTTTCCTTGTTGACCTCCGTGACGGGGGCCGCCTGTTGCTGCCCACAACCCGTAATGCCGATTGCGATAAAGAGTGAGAAACTGATACCGATTTTCATAACAGCAGTTCCTTTCGATAGAATCCTGTCGGCCCGCCGCTCTTTGGTTCGCGATGCGTCACGAGGGCTGGAATTAGTTGGGGTCGGCGATGAGCACCGTCTGTACACAGGCTGGCATCGCAGGCTCTAATCCGGATTCCGCTTTTGCCAGTCACTTACACTCGCTGAGCGTCTTCCTTAAACAACACTTTGCTCACCATGATCGCAGCCATCGCCCCGTCAGAGACCGCCGTCGTGACTTGAGGCATGCCACGGGATGCATCGCCGATGACATAGGCCGGCGAGTCTGTCATCGCGCATTCCTTCGTTTGTTTCTGGCCGCGAATTCATCGCGTTTGTTCGTGCCCGATCGGATCAGGCATACGCAGCCCATCCGCGGAACGTAAATCCGACGTAAAACAACGTGAAATTCGAGAACCCGGCTTCACACAAGATGGCCTCGTCCTGTTCCGGCGTGAGAATGTGCAAATGATCCTCGACTGTCGCACGAGCGGTTCGCATGTCTTTGGCAACCACACCAGAGGAGTTGGCAAAGGCTGCGTAACGCGACATCCAAGTCGCGCGCCCGGTTCCCGCAGGAATGCTCAAGTGAACCAGCACAAAAGGTGCCCCGGGCTTCAGTCGGCGATGAATCTCAGTGGCTGTCCGTCGCCGCTCTTGTGGATCCAGGAAGTGCATTGTCAGCAGGCAGGTTGCCGCGTCGAACGGCCCCGGCGGAGCAGAATCAATTACACCCTCGTGAAATCGAATGCGTGAAAGCAGCGGCCCCAAAGTCTGCTCGGCCAACAGAATCATCTCACGGGACGGATCGACCCCGTCGAATGTCCACGTCGGGTGACCCATCGCAAACGCTTTCAATTCCAATCCACCTCCCGCGCCGACAACGAGCACGCGTCCGTTATCAGGTAAGCGCTCAGCAAGCAGAAGTGTCGTCATCCGGTGCATGTCCGCATACCCCGGCACCATGCGCGGAGGGCCATCGGCATATCGAGCGACGAATCCGGCATTCGAGAACGCGGATTGCGGAGTGAGTCCTTCAGGAGCCATGAGCATGCTCTCCAATTACTTGAGACGTACCGCGAGCAACCAGTCGTGAATGGACATCGGCGCTTAGCATGGAGAGTGTCACTTCGCCAAAGCGCGTCAGCAAAAGTTCCTCCGCATCATGGAACGCTTGCAGTAGTGCAGCGTTCACAGCCTGTTCGACAAGGCAGCCCGGCGCTTCGGTGCGATTGCCGATGGCGAGGAGCGAAGGGCTTCCGAGCGCGATGTAGATGTCCCGCAAAGTCACCTTCGACAGGTCGCAGGCGAGTGTCCAACCGCCACCATGCCCCTTTTCAGACTGGACATACCCTTGCTCACGCAGGCCGGCCATGACCCGCCGAATGACGACGGGATTGGTGTCCAGCATCTTTGCAAGGACTTCAGAAGTGGCAGGAGCCTTCTGCTCTGCCATATGAAGCAGAACGTGAAGCACCCCCGATAGTCGGCTGTCGCGTCTCATGCAACTTATGATATTACATGAGTGCTGTGCAGTCAATCCAGCGATTAGGAAAAGCGAATTTACAACGCACACCCCGTGTCGAACTTCGCCATGAGTGGCGCGAACACGAGTCGCTGCGCTGTCGTTTTTGTGGCGGAGCCGTGGCTGGATCTACGTGAAGCCGAACTCGATGGACGCTCGACTATGATCACCAGTGCCGCGTGAACAAGCCAAGGCTTCGCGAATCGCTCCAGCCCCGCCCAGCCGTCGTGCGTCAATGCGCGTATTCAATGATGGCATTACTCGAAATCGCGATCTGTCACAAAACATCCACTTTTTTGAGGAAAACAGGCAAAAACAGAGTCGTTTTGTCCCCCATTGTCAAAAATTGTCCGTGGGTGTCAAAACCTGTCAGTCGACACACATCGACCTGAGCGTCTGTTGAGGCCAGCACCACGAAGGCTGCCGACTTTTCGTCGACAAAGTGTCGAAATATCGTAAACACCCTCTAGCTTCGCGCAACGAGGAATGGCATAACGCACCAGGCAGAGAAACCCGATTTCCCGTGGACCGTAACCAACGGCCACACGTATTGACCGCCGAAATCGGAGTCAACATGTGTGGCCGTTTTTCGTAGGAGGCAGATCGATGTGTCAGTTCCACACCGTCATTCTCAAAATCTCGCTAGACATCTGGTGACAAAATCGCAGACACCCCCAAAACCCTGCCATGGACTGACAAATTCTGCCATTTCGTAATGTTCGAGCCTCCTCCCCTTCGAGCTTGTCTCGATGGATTCGGGCCTTTGCACTACGTCACCAGCTGCCCGTCTGAGTAGTGCAAAGGCCCAATTCCACCGAGTTGAACTCGGTGGGGTGCTATTCACCTTTCCGAGATCGACAACGTCGCCGCCCTTCGGAAATTCGCAGATGATCCCTCTTCGCCCTCAGCCTCCTTCGAACTGGCAATTTCGATGACTTCAAATCAAACTGCTCTGATGCCAGTTTGCCTTGGATCAAAGGAGATCGGGATGCGTCATTGCGTGATGTGGAGCCTACTTGCCTTCGTCTCTCTCTGGAGTGACTTCGCTCCTGGTTTTGTCGACGCTGCCGAATCGAAACCACTTGCGCTGAAGATGCGGAAGCGGGTTGCTGTCGCACCAGAAGTGGGACGCTATCACACACTGACAACGCCGATCGAATGGGATTCGAAACAGACGGCCGTCGTCATCTGCGACATGTGGGACAAGCACTGGTGCCCGACCTCCACCGAGCGGGTCGCCGAAATGGCTCCGCGAATGAACGAGGTGGTCAAGGCGGCTCGTTCACAAGGTGTATTCGTCATTCATTGTCCCAGTGACACGATGGAGTTCTACAAGGATGCGCCCCAGCGCAAACTGGCCCAGGCGGCTCCTGCCGTTGAAACGAAGCGACCACTGGAACGCTGGTGTCGCATCGATTCCGCGCATGAGAGCCCCCTTCCAATTGATGACACTGACGGGGGTTGCGACTGTGGCGAACCGGTCAAGAATTATCGCGCCTGGTCTCGACAGATCGCCACGATCGAAATCCATGACGGCGATGCGATTACGGATTCGGACGAAGCGTATCGCCTGATGAAAAGTCGCGGAATCGAAAACGTCATCGTCATGGGCGTCCACACGAACATGTGTGTTCTGGGGCGGCCGTTCTCGATCCGCCAGATGGTGTATCAAGGGATGAACGTCGCGTTAATGCGCGACATGACGGATACGATGTATAACCCGGCGATGAAGCCGTTCGTCAACCACTTCACCGGCAATGATCTGATCGTCGAGCACATCGAGAAGTATTGGTGTCCGACAATTACGAGTGCGGACATCCTCGGCGGTAAGCCATTCACCTTCGCCAAGGACAAGCGACCTCATCTGGTCTTACTCTGTGCCGAAGACGAATATCGCACCGAAGAAACGCTCCCTGAGTTCGCAGCCAAGCATCTCGGGCAAGACTTCAAAGTCAGCTTTGTCTTCGAGTCGCCGTCGAAGAAGTACGACCTGCCAGGTGTCGATGTGGTTAACGATGCCGACGTTCTGTTAGTCAGTGTCCGCCGCCGACCGATTCCGCCTGACCAACTCGCGATCATCAGGAAGTACGTCGCCGCGGGAAAACCCGTCGTCGGCATTCGCACAGCCAGTCACGCCTTCCATCTGCGCGATAAGCAACCCGATGGCCTGGCCGCCTGGACCGAGATCGATCGTGAACTGATTGGCGGTCACTATCAGGGTCACACAGCAGGAACGACGACCGGCATCATCCGTCCGGTGGGTGATCTGAAACATCCCATCTTAACGGGAATCCCCAACACCGAATTCCCCAGCGGCGGAACTCTGTACTTGAACACGCCGCTCGACCCGAAAGCGTCAGAATTGCTGCGAGGGCGCGTCGAAGGGATCGCTCAAGAGGAGCCCGTCGCCTGGACGTTCCAGCGTCAGGACGGCGGCAAAACGTTCTATACGTCACTGGGTCACAAAGGTGATTTCGAACAGCCCGCGTTTCGCCGCCTGTTGCTCAATGGAATCTATTGGGCCGCGGGGTTGGAGGTTCCCAAGCCCGACCAGAAAGTCTCGGCTGCATCGACGCCGCGCATCCTGACGGTCCCTGGGACGTGGGAACAGCAATCAAAAGAGTTGGCCGGATATGATGGCTTCGCCTGGTATCAATGCGAAGTCAAAGTGCCGGACGCCTGGAAGGGTCGCGGATCCTTTCTCTACATCGAAAAGATCGACAATGCGAGCGAATGCTTTATCAATGGAATCAAGGTCGGTGTCAGTGGTGCGATGCCACCGAAATACGTAAATGGACACGACAACCTTCATCGCTATGTGATTCCCGGCAGCACACTGAAGCCCGGCGAAGTGAACACCGTCGCCATTCGTGTATTCGACGAAGGTGGAGCAGGAGGCTTCAAAGCGGGGGCCCCACAGATCATCGCGGGCAATGAGGCGATTGTGCTGGAGGGGCAGTGGCTGTTTCGTGCAGGTGATGATCTGACTTGGGCCAGTGAGCCCGCAGGCGCTTTTGCTGCGAATGGTCTGGAACCGTTCTCGAAAGTCGTGTCGGCTCCCAAAGTCAGTCCGTTCGCAACCGTGATCCGACGCGAGGTCCAACAGGAACCCCTCACCCCACGGCAGTCGATGGATCATTTCAAGGTTCCGGACGATCTGCAGGTCGATCTCGTCTTGTCCGAACCAATCGTTTCCCAACCGCTCTTCCTGAACTTTGACGAACGAGGCCGGATGTGGGTGATGCAGTATCTGCAATATCCGGAGCCGGCGGGTCTGAAGTTGCTCAGCAAGGATCAATTCTGGCGAGCGGTCTACGACAAGGTTCCCGAGCCACCTCCGATGGGTATCAAAGGCAAGGACAAGATCACGATCCACGAAGATACCGACGGAGATGGCGTCTATGACAAGCACAAGACGTTCGTCGATGGCCTGAACATCGCGACCTCATTCGTGCAGGGACGCGGCGGTCTCTGGGTGCTCAATCCCCCTTATCTGCTGTACTACGCCGACAAGGATGGCAATGACGTTCCCGATGGCGATCCCGAAGTGCATCTGTCGGGATTCGGCATGGAGGACACGCATTCTGTGATCAATAGCTTGCGATGGGGGCCGGATGGCTGGCTGTATGGTGCTCAGGGAAGCACTGTCTCTGGCGCTGTGAAGGTCCACAAGAAGACATCTGCGGGACAGGTCGAAGTTGGCAAGCCAGTCTTCTCGCAAGGCCAGAACATCTGGCGATACCATCCCGAGACTCAACGATACGAAATCTTTTCAGAGGGAGGCGGAAACGCGTTCGGGCTCGAAATCGATTCCGCGGGCCGAATCTTCTCGGGTCACAATGGCGGCAACACGCGCGGGTTTCATTACATGCAGGGAGCCTATCTGCAGAAGGGGTTCACTAAGCACGGTCCGCTGTCGAACCCCTATTCGTTCGGATATTTCCCGGCGATGGAACATCACAATGTTCCGCGATTTACGCATGAATTCCTGATCTACGAGAGCAGCGGCGGGCCCTTTGCGCTGCCAGACCAGTATCGAGGCAAGCTGTTCGGGGCGGCGGCGATTCTGAATCATGTCGTCATGAGCGATGTGATCCCCACGAGCTCAACCTTCAAGACCAAGGACATTGGCTATGCAATCGATTCGTCGGATACGTGGTTTCGCCCGGTCGACGTGAAGGACGGGCCAGACGGTGGCATCTACGTCGCCGATTGGTACGACGGCCAACTGGCTCATACTGCGAATTACCAGGGGGGGCTTGATCGTGAGAATGGCCGCATCTATCGAATTCGCGCCAAGACCAAGGCGACGACCAGTAAGTCGCGTGTTGGGGATCTGAGGTCGCTGACATCAGCTCAATTGATCGCAGTGCTGGACAGTCCTGATCGTTGGCATCGAGAGACCGCCCGCCGCCTGCTTGCGGATCGAAAAGACGCAGTCGCGATACCGTCGTTGAAGTCCAAGCTGCTGACCTCGGTAGGACAGTCTGCCGTGGAATCGTTGTGGGCGCTCTATCTTTCGGGTGGTCTGGATGAACCGACAGCCATCAAGGGGCTCGAGCATCCAGGACCCCAAGTGCGGGCCTGGACTGTACGACTTCTTGGTGACGAAAAACGATTGTCGTCCGATGTTGCCAGGTACGTTGCCAACATGGCTCTACGCGATCCCAATCTTGAAGTCCGCGCGCAACTGGCGGCGACTGCGAAGCGGCTTCCGGCAGAACAATCACTGCCGATCATTCACAATTTGATGATGCGCGACGAAGACGCCACAGATGCTCGACAGCCGCTGTTGATCTGGTGGGCGTTGGAAACAACCTGTGATGTCGCCCCCACAGCAAAGGCCGGTGAACCCACACCGACGCACGAGCACCCTGCATTGACGCTCGACGATCCGGAACTCTGGAAGCGGCCACTGGTGCAGAAAGAGATCCTTCCCAGACTGATGCGCCGGTATGCGTCGACAGGTCAGCGGTGCGATCTGGCTCTGTGTGCTCAACTCTTGAAGAAGTCTCCGTCGACCGAAACGACTAAGGCACTGATGCAGGGCTTTGAGGAGGCGTATCAGGGTCGATCGATGACCAACGTTCCGCCCGAGTTGATTGAGGCACTGGCCGCGGCAGGTGGCGGATCGCTGTCGTTGAAGATTCGCCAGGGAGATGTCGCCGCCGCTGCCGAAGCATTAAAGGCGATTGCCGACGAAAAGGCATCGGCGCCCAAGCGAGCCGAATATGCGGCGCTCTTCGGCGAAGTGAAGCAACCTCAGGCTGTCCCCGTATTGCTGGAGACACTAAAGAACACAGGTGACGACGGTCTGAAAGCCGCGATCTTGAACTCACTGCAGGCGTATCCGAACCAGGAGATCGCAGCCTTGGTTCTGCAGCAGTATCGCAACTTGAACGAAGATGTTCGCGCGGTCGCCCAGTCACTATTAGTCAGTCGGAAGCCGTGGGCGATAGCTCTGGTGGAGAGCGTCGAAGCAGGCGATATCGCTGCGACTGCGATCCCGCTTGATACTGTTCGCCGTTTGACGATTTATAAGGATGACCGGTTGGCCTCGCTGATCCAGAAGCATTGGGGAAACATTGAGGGGGCGACCACCGCCGATATGCAGGGACAGATCGAACGGTACACGGCGATGCTGTCGGGAGCGGGAGATCCGTATCCCGGAAAGAAACTGTATCTTCAGATGTGCGGCAAGTGCCATACGCTGCACGCTCAAGGGGGCAAGATTGGTCCTGACCTGACGACTTACAAACGAGATGATATCCGGCAGATGCTGATTCACATCGTGAATCCGAGCGCCGAGATCCGTGAGGGATTTGAAACTCAGGTCGCTGTACTCAACGACGGACGCGTCGTGACCGGGTTTCTGGTCGAGCAGGATCCGCAGGCCATTACGTTACGCAGCCCCGACGGTCAGACGATCTCTCTGGAACGCTCAGAGATCGACGAGTTGATCAAATCTCGCAAGTCATTGATGCCCGAGGGGCAACTCAAGGATTTGACTGAAGAACAATTGCGGAATCTATTCGCCTACCTGCGAAGTTCACAGCCGCTCAGCGATTGATGAAGGTGACGTTGAAGATACGATGAGAAGTCTCACTGTACTTTGCTGGATTCCCGCCTTCGCGGGAATGACGGGGACCGGAGTGCTCAATCAACGAACGCGAATTCATTCAGGTTGAGGATGACGCGACAAGCCTGGCTCAACCCATGCTGCCGTGCGTATTCAATCAGCGAGTCGCGTTCTTCGGCACTTGGAAAGCGGCCCAGTGCGAGGCGGAAGACAGAGTCTATTTGCGTTGCCTCGTCGGGCGAGGCAGCGGCGATACGCAGGACGGTGTGACGCGACATGGACAGCACGAGCTTGTTGTTCAACAGTGCCAATGCCTGAAGGGCAGTCACTGTTTCGTTGCGTTTGTCGACGATCATCGACGGGTCAGCGCAATCGAGTGTCGTCATAAATGGCTGCGTCTGCGAACGAACAAGGAAGCGATAGATCGATCGCCGGTGCGACCGTGGATCTTCGGCATCATGCAACTGGTATTCGTAGTGAGGCGAGTGTTCGGGCTTTTCAATCACGAAGTCCTGGAAGGCGGGGCCGCCCATGCGATCATCGAGCTTCCCGGCAACCAGCAGCATACTATCGCGAAGTGATTCGGCATCGATCTTCCGTCGATTCGCCCGCCAATAGAGAGAGTTCGATGAATCAACCGCCTGAGGTGCCGCTGCCGCAGAACTCTCTTCGATATCAGAACTCTGTCGATAAGTGGCGCTCGTCACGATCTGCCGATGCAGTTGCTTCAGCGAGCGTGCCGGCGCGGCATCCCCTGCTCTGCCATCGCGAATCTCACAGGCGAGCCAATCGAGGAGTTCAGGGTGAGACGGCAGTTGTCCCATGCGACCGAAATCATTCGGAGAATCGACGATGCCACGCCCCATGTGATGCTGCCAGAGGCGATTGGCGATCGATCGCCAGGTCAACGGATGCTGCTCGTCGACGATCCACTTCGCCAGAGCGACGCGGCGCGCCCCTTCCTGATGTTCAGGTGCAAGGGAGAACTCGCCGCTTTGGCCTCGCTGCAGCGGCACGAATCCGGGGCCGACTTCATCAGCGGGTGAACCGACATCGCCCCGTTTGAGAACACGAATCGTGCGTGGTTTCCCACCAGAGGGCCCCGTTCCGCTGAAGGTGCCTCCGCCCGTATAGACGATCCCCGCATAGAGGTATTGCGGTGCCGGTAAAGTTGCCAAACGGAGTGTTAGATCGTTGAGCGCCGTCGCCGTTCGCTGGATTTCGTCGCGGACCAGTTGAGGAGCCGATTTTGTGATCAACGCAGTACGTTGGTCACGCAATTGATTGATGTCCATTGCCGCCTGGCCGGTGTAGATCCCATCAACGAGATTCATTTTGCTCCAACGAACCGGAGCTTCGATCGAATCCAAGGCCGACACCGCGGCACCCGCTGCGACGTTCTTGCCCTCCGCATCGAAGACGCTTAGTTCGGCGAGCGCCATGATGAAGTCGTTCTGGCGTGGTGCGAGTCGAGTCGCCGTGAAGCGGACATATCGCGCGGTGACATTGGAGACGTCGGCCTGCTGAAGGGCGGTCCCTGGATTCGGAACATTTGCGGAAGTCCGATCCACGAGCATCGCAGTGTTTGTTGAAAACGTTTCATCATTCGAGGCTTCGATTTTGAATCGAACGGGGAAGCCGAATCCCTCTCCGATGCCGTTGAAATCGTCCCAACAGCCGACGTAGGCCAGTTTGGCGATCTGCACCTCGCGGCCAAGATCGATTTGAACCCACTTGGTCTTATCGGCGGTCGGTTCGATGCCGCTGTGATATCCATACTCGGGTCTTCGCTGGCCGGCGACTGCCTGCTGGGCCGACGCGATCCGCTGATCAAGTTCCTTTAGGTCATTGCCGCAAAGCCGCGTCACCTCGACAGCCAATCGTTGTTCGTCGGCTTTCAACAGCTTTTGTTCAGCGAGCCATTGTTGGCGCTGATGACTGACTTTTGGGTCGGGATCAAACATCCGGTCGGCTCGATCCAGCGCTGCAAACACGGCTTGCAGACGATAGTAGTCCGTTTGCGTAACTGGATCGAACTTATGATTGTGACAGCGGGCACATTGAACAGTCAGGCTGCAGAACGTATTCATGGTCGTCGTCACCATGTCATCGCGGTCCAGGTTTCTGGCAATCTTGCCATCCGTTTTTGACTCGGGGACTTCGGCATGTCCGATGAAGTCCCACGGTCCTGCAGCGATGAATCCTGTTCCCACAATTCCGTCGACGGTCTCTGGCCAGAGGACATCCCCTGCCAGTTGCTCCATGATAAATCGGTCGTATGGCTTGTCTTCATTCAGCGATCGAATCACATAGTCGCGGTACGGCCAGGCATTGGGACGCAGTTTGTCTTTGTCGTACCCGTGTGTGTCGCCGTAGTGAACGACATCCAACCAGTGACGAGCCCATCGTTCGCCGTAGCGGGGTGAAGCTAACAGACGATCGACCAGTCTTTCGTAGGCGGTTGGATCCGTGTCTGCGACGAACTCGTCGAGCTCTGTCGGGTCAGGCGGTAGCCCATGCAGGTCGAACGAAAGGCGGCGAATCAATGTTCGCTTGTCTGCCGGCTGTGATGGCGACAGATGCTTATCCGCCAGCTTCGCGCGAATATAGCTGTCGACCGGAGAACGTTCTTCAGCGGTCACGAGACCGTGCGGCACAGCCGGACGAGACAACGGCTCGAAACTCCACCAAGGCTGATTTGCAAACTGCTTGTTTTTGAGGGTCACGCCTGCCGGCCATTCAGCACCCGCATTGATCCAATTGCGTAGCTGAGCAACCTCTTGCTTTGACAGTGGCGGTGCGTTCTTCGGCATCTCGGGCTTGTCGCCCTCGATATATTGAACGAGCAGACTTTCTGCGGCATTTTGTGGGAGGACGGCCGCTCCGCTCTCGCCCCCCTTTCGCAACGACTGCTCAGTCGAAAGAGACAGCCCGCCCTTATGCTCTTCGTCACTATGACAGCGCACGCAATGACGTTCGAGAATCGGGGAGACTTGCTCGGAAAAGATCTTGGTAGAAGCTGTATCCTCGCCGCTGACGAATGTGGACATCCACACGCTGCACGCGATGAAGGGCATCAGTCGAAACCCGAATCGTGGAACGGTGGTCATGTCGGGTCTCCAAACTCGGGCTGGCGCAGGGCTCGCAAATGGTCAGACCATTTGACTGGATCGTGGCGGATTCTGTCAATCTTGTTTCAGGGGATTTTCTGCGGTCGGCACTTGAGCATTGTCCGCATCCAATTCGGCGAGCTGTGTAGCGTTAATTTGTAAGTGGTCCGCCATCGCTTGGTAAGCCTGCTGTGGTTGTTGAGCCTGCACCGCGGCCAGAATTTTCTGGTGATGATCGTAGCCCAACATCGCTCCGTAACGGCTGATTGTGCGCCGTCGACTTTCAAACAATAGCTCCTGGATCGGTCCCAGGATCATCTGAAAGATTGGGTTGCCAGTTGCCTCGGCCAGAATCGCGTGGAAGTTGGCGTCCGCTTCCACCGCGGACTTGAGACTTCGGGACTCGTCAGCCAAGCGAACTTGCGCCTGTTCCAGTCGAATCAGATGGGCGTCTGTTCGGTGCTCGGCGGCGAGTGCGGCGATCGTCGTTTCCAGAGGAATACGCACGGCTGCGAGATGTTCGAGTCGCAGATCAGTATGCTGAAAGAGCCATCGATAACCTGCGGCAACTTGCTCCCCACTGGGCGAGGCGACTCGCGTTCCCGAACCCTGCAAACTGATGACACGCCCCAGGCTTTGCAGCCGTTTGATGCCTTCCCGAACGACGCTACGGCTGACTTCCAATTGACTGCTGAGGTCGCGTTCTGTCGGCAGGCGATCGCCAGGCTCCAAGCCTTCTTTCAGAATCATCTTTTCCAGTTCTGCCACGACGGCATCAACTCGATCGGGAAAGGCCATCAGTTGCACCTTGAGTTATCGATTCGTCCCTTCGTTTTTTTCAGACAAGGCGACACGATCTAAGACATTCGATAACATGTTACCCACAACCGCAACCTATCCCCCGCTAAATTCCAATTCCATGACTGATTCTCACGTCGACAACCGCCTGATTAACCTTGAAACGGCGGTCGCGCACCTGCAGCACGATCTGGAACAGATGCATCAGGCCTTGGTGAGCTTACACGCGGAATTGCGGGGAAGCCGCGATCAGCTGGCGACGTTCGAGCGAAAATTGCTGCAGCTCTCGGAAAATCCTGAAATTCGCAGCCCGCAGGAAGAAAGACCGCCACACTATTAATCAATCGCGGGGACGCAACTTCGCGTTTTGTACGGCACATCCGGGAACTTCGCGATGCTTCGCCCTTTCAAGCAACGCTGTAAAGCATTTGTGAGCCTCTAAAACAGGGGGCTACGATGAAATCAGAATTGGTCGGACCTGTCCGATCTGTCCCCTTTTCTGACCCATTATTGGGGTATGCTCGCAAGTTCGTTTGCTGATAAAAGTGAGCCAAGACACTCGCTTCTTGATGTCGATTTGATGCTCACCGGAGGGGAACAATGCGGTCATTCCGTCCGTTACAAATCATCGCGTCAATCGTGTTCAGCGCAAGCCTTGTCATGGCAGTGGACGATGCTGGCGAATCCGATTGGATTGCTCGAATCGAGATGCGGGGTGGTACCTTCACCAGAGACGAAGCGTTGCCGGGTCGTCCCGTGATTGGCGTCGATCTCGCAGGCAGCAAGATTACTGATGCGGAATTGAAGGGGATCAGTGAACTCCACGACCTCCAAACGCTCAACTTGGACAGGTGTCGGATCACGGATGAGAGCCTGAAGGAGATCAAGACACTCAGCAAGCTGACGACACTGCAGCTGACGAATGCCAAGGTCACAGATGCCGGATTGATGGAACTGGCGGAACTTAAGCAGCTGACGACACTCGACCTGACGTTCACAAATGTGACGAATGCGGGGCTGGCTTATCTGAAAACGGTCAAGACTCTCGTGCTTTCTCATACCGCGATCAGTGGTTTGAGTGAACTCGGCGGACTGAACGACTTGGAATCGCTCTGCCTCTACAAGACACAAATCACTGATGCTGCAATAAAGGATCTCAAACAGCACAAGAAACTGGCTGTGTTATATGTCGCCTGCACTGCGATCACGGACCGGGGGGTCAAGGAACTGGCCGCTCTTCCAAGCCTGACGACACTCAAACCGAGATCTCAGACGACTGCCTGAAGTTTGTCGGCGAGTACAAACAACTGACGTCACTGCATCTCAGCTATAATCCGATCACGGACGATGGCTTGAAAGAGTTGGACGGACTCTCGAATCTCACAGAGATCATTCTCGAAAGGACATATGTCGGAGATGGATGGGCACCATTCGTGTTGAGACAGAGGAAATTGAAGAAGCTTTGTTACGAAGGCCACGCTCTCACCGACATCGGCATCGCCAGGATCAGCGAACTCCAGAACTTGGAATGGCTTGAACTCTCGCGTGCCAAGGTGACGGACGTTGGTCTGCGGGAAGTCTGTAAACTCAAGAAGTTGAAGCGACTCGAACTTGATTGGACCGACATTACGGACGACGGGTTGAAGGAACTCGGCAATCTCGAAAACCTCACGAAACTCAACCTCAGTAGCACTTTGATCACGGATGCCGGCCTCAAGGAACTGAGCAGGCTGAAATCGCTGACCCACCTATGGCTGTATGACACCTCAATGGTTACGGACAGCGAAGTGCGCCGCCTCCGCGAGTCACTACCACAGACGGAAATCGGCGGCCACCCGTCGCAGGAATGACCGCGGTCGGAGGCTTTAAAAATGCAGACAGGCCCAGGATTGGTCGTTTGATCGCGTGGGTAGTGCCGTGAAGGATTTGTTCCCTTGAATAAACACGGTTGTGCCACTGGTTGGCCGCTTCGGACAACCAGCACGATTGCTATTGAGCAGCCACTCGCAAAAGTGTTTCTGAATGTTTTTGCAGTTCTCGTTGGGCACGAGGCGCGAATGGATTGCCTTATGGTCAACTCGCATCGGCACTGGTTGTCCGAAGCGGCCAACCAGTGGCACGTCTCTCGTATTTCTAAGCACAACAATCGTTCACTGCGTTGTCGCGCGGGGGCGCTGCCCACGTGGTTAAACGATCACATCGTTCGCAGCGTTGCCTTCGGGCGGAGGTCCTAGCGAGTGCGCCGCAGTTGCTTCCGCGCTTCTGAGATTGCCGCGGAGAAGTTTTGGCGTGCATCGTCGAGCACATAGGTTTCCTGCGACCAAGGTTCAGCGTCGTGCGACCTTAAGCTTTCGAGTTGTTCCCATGCCAGGCGGCGGTGACGGGCCAGATTCGTCCGTGTCACGAGCCAGTTTGCTCGGACTTCGTCGCTGGACTCACGTGCTTGCTGATCGAGCCGTGCCAGTTCGTGGTCGAGGACTTCCAGGCGGGACTGAGTTGATTCAACGAGTTCGTCGCGTTTCTGTTTGACGTACTCATTCGTGAGAGGGGTCGAATCGAGATCGTCGTGGAAGATCGGCTGTTCTAACTGATAATCGCTATTCTTCGACATGCGGTGTTCCATGGGGTGAGCAAGGCGAGCCACGATACAAGATCGTGGCCCGCTGTAACAATGATCGGCGACTACTGATTCGCCGAAGCGAAATTCAATCCCGGATCGCTTGGCGGTGCGCCCAGCAATTTGAAGTTGAACTTCTGTTCGCCATCTGGAGTGACCGTTGCGACAAGCGAACCGCCGTCCTTTCGTTCGAGCGCCAGGACATTTCCTTCGACTGTATATTTGCCATCGAAGGACTGGTCGGCGTTTTTCTGATTGAACTTCCAGGTGAAGGTGCCGTCCTTATTCAGCGTGAGGCTGAATTGAGAGCCGTCGTCACGAGAGGCACTCCATGATCCGACCAGCGTGGCAGGATCGATATTTGAATCAGCGGCAGCGGGGCGATTGGCCGGCGCTGGTGGCTGGGGTGATGGTGTGGCGGCCGTTTGGGCATCATTCGTACCTGGAGCCGGGGCTTTCAGCATTTGCAGCAGGTCTGCCGCGACGCGGTCGTCCGGTGTCAGCCTGACAACGTCGGCCAGCTTGCTGGCCGCGGCATCCTGGTGGCCGCCGATCATATAGTGGTAGGCCAGCAGAAAACGCGATGCGCTATCTTGCGGATTCTGCTTTACGAAGGATTCCAATGATCGCAACTGGTTTGTGTAGATTGCGACACTGGGATAGATCTTTCGAATCGTCTCCCAATTCCAACCAGGACCGACTGCCAGAACAGAGTTGATTGTGGCTGCCGCTTGCTGGTAGTCAGCTTTGGCGAATAAGACCAATCCGCGGAATTCATGCAATACCGCATCGCTTGGTGATTGGGTGATTCCCTTGTTGACGATGTCCAGAGCCTGATCGTAATCGTTCTGCTGGAATGCTGTCACCGCTGCCTGGAGAACGTCATCCGTTGAGTTGTCGCTGCTGACGGCGGTCGATGTCGTGTCATAGGCGACGGGAATCGGCTGTGCGTAGTTGTAGCCGTTGTATCCGCCGCTGGTGTAGTACGGATTGCTATAACCCAGGTATCCGCTGTTGTAGGCGAGTGTCCCCAAACCCCACGCGCCTAAGCCCCAACCCAATGGCCGATAGCCATAAGCGTTATTGCCATAGTATCCATTGCCCCAACCTCCACCATAACCCCAACCCGATCCGTAGTTGCCATTCCAATACCCAGCGTACCAGCGAGGGTGTTGGTTGTAAGCGGGACGATAGCCATTGTTCGCGATATTGATCTGGCGTGGGCCGACATTAATCTGCGTCCCACCGAGGTTGTGCTGGGCACCAGCCACTGGTCGATGAGGCAAATTTCGATTTGCGGCATCCAGTGCTCCGTTGGCGGGAACCTTATTGGTCCGTACTTCCTCTGGCAGATTTCGCTTAGCAGCATCTGCAGCATTGTTCGTTGACGGCAGTCGTCCTGCATTCACCGGAGGAACGGCGGGGTTCACTTTCGGAACGGCGGGGTTCGGAATGACAGGATTCGGGCGGATCGGATTTGGTGGTACGACTGGCTTGGCGACATTCGGTACGGCCGACTTCGGCTCGGTATTGATGTGAGGCGCTACGCCTTGGATCCCACGCGGGGCCGTTTCAACAGTGCGAGGTGGCTGGACCGCCTTGGGAGCCTGTGGGACTGCTGCAGGCGGCTGCTGTACGGCGCGGGGAGGCTGTGGCACGGCTTGCGGAGGCCGCTGGACAGCTCCCCCGACTCCTTGCTGAGCCCCATTCGTCACTCCGCCCGCAGCACGCTGAGCTCCCTGTTGGGCTCCGTTGACTTGGTTTTGTGCCCCTTTGACGGCTCCACCAACTGGTCCCTGACCATATGCACTTATCGCAGTACAAGACAGCGCGACTCCAGTTGCTATTGCTCTCTGCCATCTGTTCATCATCGCAGTCCTCCTCATAGTGGCCCGAATCAATCGAATTCCGAATGTGGATCGAGCGGCTTCGAATACGGCAACGAGTGAAATCGTGTGACCTTTATGCAAAGTCACCCCGACGGCATCGCTGGGATGTCTATCGAGGCAGGAGATGTGCCATCCCATTGGAAATTCACTGGTCTATCCAGAAGTCTTCACTCGGGAAGGTTCGAGACCGCGGGCGGTCGATCGGCCTAATTCGCTTTGCAGTAAGGAATTACGCTATCGAAATGCATTCATTGCAATTTCGATATCTTCTTCGAGTGAAATCGTCGCTATCGGAAGGAAGACCGTGGTCTGGCTGAGAACCGACCATCCTGATCGTTACCTGATCGCACGATGAGGAACAAAAAAACTGATATCGGAATGCGGACTGGTGAGTTCTAATCCACATCGGTTGAAAGCACCAATCAATGCTCTGAAGAACCTCATAACAAATATTCTCCTTATTGAGTTCGATCAAAAAAAGCTGTTCGGCGTCTCGCGACAAAATCCCCAATCGCAGTGGAAACGTAATGCAAGAACGCTGCAACGGAATTTGATTTGCTCACCATCCATTTCATTACCACTGAATGACCGTGTGCGATGATGTTCGTTATGGAATTTGGTTTTGGGTGCCACGGTCTCATCGTCTTCGGGTGGCCATGTCCTCTGTCATAGACACGGGCATGTCGAAGACTCCAAGACCGTGGCACCTCATCTTCATCCATTCCCCGACCAGAATCATGTACTGTCACTTAGAGCGTCCTGAAAGTTCGATGGGCACTTGTCGTGAAAATGCCCGGTCACGAAATAAAGAGGCCAGCCATGCACAAGCTACTCATCATTGACGATGATCCCGAAGTCTTTTCTATCGTCAAGCACCTCTATGATCAAAAGCAAGTTCAGGTCTATTCGGCTCGCACCGCCGACGAGGGGTTGCGGCAGACGCGCGAGCTAAAGCCCGCGGTCGTTCTCCTGGACCACAATCTTGGGGAGCGATCAGGTCTGCAGATCATGCATGAGCTGCGAGAAATCTCGGAGAACAGCCTGGTCGTCTTCCTCACGGGGCATGGCTCAACCGATACGGTCATCGAAGCGATGAAACAGGGGGCTCACGACTACCTGGTCAAGCCGATCGACCTGCATCACCTGGAGCAGGTGATCAGCCGCGCGTTTGAGATCTCGGAGCGTGCGACGACCGATTCGTCGAAATTGGCGAATCCCACGAAGAGCCAATCCGAATCCGAAAAGTTGATCGGGAACAGTCCTGCCATGCAGACGGTCGCCAAAGAGATCGGGCGCGTCGCCGCGCAAGATGTCACCGTCCTGATTCTGGGCGAGAGCGGAACAGGCAAAGAACTGGTGTCGCGAGCGATCTTTGAGCACAGTCACCGAAATCAAGGCCCCTTCATCGCGATTAACTGCGCGGCGATTCCGGAAGCACTGCTGGAAAGCGAGCTGTTTGGTCACGAAAAAGGGGCGTTCACCGGTGCCGACCACCGACGGATCGGAAAGTTCGAACAGTGCCATGGGGGAACGCTGTTGCTCGATGAAGTTGGAGATATGGCACCGAATACACAATCGAAACTGCTACGGATTCTTGAGGAACGGTGCTTTGAACGTGTCGGTGGAAATGAATCGATCTCCGTTGACGTCCGGATCCTTGCCGCCACCAATCAGGATCTGGAGTTGCGGATTGAGGAGGGGCGCTTCCGTAAAGATCTGTACTATCGTTTGAGGGGGGTTGCCATTCATCTGCCGCCACTGCGTGAGCGTCGCGAGGACATTCCATTGCTGGCGATGCACTTTGTGACGCGTTGCAGTCGTGAAATGGACATGGCGATTCAGTCCATCTCTCCCGAAGCCATCGCCTTGTTGTCGAAATATTCCTGGCCTGGGAACATCCGCGAACTGCAAGCCACGATTCGAGAGGCGCTCTTGAGATCATCGGGGTCTGTCCTGCTTCCCGAATTCCTGCCACAGGCACTATTGGATGGGCCATCGGAAACTCCCGGGGGGGATGCCACTCCTGCTGAGAATTGGCAGCGGTTGGGCGAAGTTCTGGAGGGTTGGTTTTCCTCCGGTCAAACGGATCTCTATCGCCGAGCCTTGGAACACTTTGATCGTTTGATTTTGACACGAGCGGTCAAGCAATCCAACGGCAACCAGACGAAAGCCAGTGAGATCCTTGGCATCAGTCGGTTCACGTTGCGAAGTAAGTTACGATCAGCAAATCTCGCAATCGGTAAAGTCGTTCTGCCACCAAATACAGGGTTGGTGTAGTTGTCCGCGGATCGTGACTAAACAACCGCTTTGTCGAAGACCCCAAAATCATGAGCCGCGTCGTGTATCACGGGGTTTTCTACTACCATGATACAGACAAGTGGCCATTAGACATGAGCCGGGCAGGCCTTATCGGCTGCAGACGACATGCAGATCATTGTCGATCTCTTTGACGTTGGGCACATGGCGCACAACTTCTTGGGCAAAATGTTTTAAGAAATGTGTCGCAATTCTGCCCTGGAGCACGATGCGCCCATGGTGGCAGTACAACTTCACAGCACGCAATTGCGCATAGCCAGTGTGATGGAGCGCGGTGGATGCTGCGCTGAGAATGTCTGCATCAGCAGCGACAACTTCAGGGGCCGTTCTGGTTCGCTCGCTGGTACCAGGCGTCTGTTGTTTCGGAGGTGTGTCGGTTAGCGACGGGGCGGCGAACAATGCTGTCATTCGAGGGTCGCAATTTTCGTTCGTCATGTTGATTCATCCTAAGATCCACAACCAATTCGCAGGGAGACTCCATTCGCTCCGCTTCAAGATGCCGCTCAACTGTGGTGAATTGGCTGCCAGAGTTCCGGATCATTTTCCAATCGAGTTTCGATTCGCAGGATCCGTTCGCCAACCTCGTGAAGAAGTGCCGGCTGGGCAGCCAGAGCGTCGTTCTGAATGATCTGCTTGAAGTGTTCCAGTCCGTCGAGAATCCGCCCGTGAGAAGCTAAATAGCCAGCATAGGCGACTTGATTTCGAAAGGATGGATTTTCATGGAGTGCATGCTGATACACAGCATCAATAGTGTCAGAGAACTGGTCAGCCAGATACGTTGCGGGGGCACTTCGATCGACCTGAGAGTCGCTTACCATTGATGTTCTCCAAGATGTCAGTCAAAGGTTGTGCGATGAGTCGTTGGCAAGGCGAACCGAGTGGGACGTTCTCAGCTCGGAAGAATCAGAGGGGCGACGCTATGTCGTTGCTCTCAAATCCCGGCAATCGGCATGCCAATGAGGCACTCGTTATTAGCGCAGGGGATTGTGCTGTCATGTATTAAGCCGGAAATGCGAAGGAGTCACGGGGATAAACCTGCTGAACCACAAGCGGAGCTTGGGGACAGCCGCGCACGGCGTTGCTCACGAGACGAAGCGGCGACTGGTCGCTCCCTGCTCAAGCCGGTTTGTGGGGGCTCAATACGGAAGACACATGATCTTTGCGGAGCAATTATTTATTTCAGGCGGAGCAAATGATTATTTCAGGTACACGCTAGAGGTCGCAGATCCACGAAGCGGTCCAAGCTGCCGTCCCAAGCGAAGGTCCCGTTGGAAAATTGTCAGTCGCACCAGTACTCTGACATATCAGCAAGAGTACACCTACTATTCATGATTGATGAATCTGCCATGCGTGCCGGACTAGGACTTGTTTTCGGATTGATCGCGTCATCGGTCGTGGCGAGCGAGTCCGTCGTCGAGCAAGATCCGGTTGGCCACCGCCAGTTGGTGACACCGTTTTTTGAAACGTACTGCAACAAGTGTCACACGGGCGAGAAGCCGCAATCGACCTTTGGACTTGATTCAACGCTCCTGCCGATCGACTTCGGCGATCCCGCCGCGCGATCTCGTTGGCGTGAAGTGGTCAATGTCCTCAACTCACACGAGATGCCACCTGAAAAGGAACCGCAGCCGAAGCCGGAGGAAGTTGCCGGGGTTGTCGACTGGATCACGACGCAAGCGATTCGGGCCGAGGTCGCAAAGCGAGAGCGGACGGTCGTTCTTCGTCGCCTGAACCGGTCCGAGTACCGAAACACCATTCGCGACCTGATTGGCGTCGATTTTGATACGTCGGGGTTTCCGCAAGATCCTCCGGCTGGGGGCTTCGACAACAATGGCGCGGCTTTGACAGTCTCACCGTTGCATATGGAACTGTATCTGTCGGCCGCACAGCAGATTCTCGATCGAGCCCTGGTCGAGGGACAACGTCCAGAACTGGTCCGCTGGAGGTTTGAGCCCAAGGTGGGGCCTGCCGATCGGACGCGCCTTCGACTGGATGCCAAAAACAATCCGATCGTGAATGGGAACAACAATCAGCAAGAAGGGGAATGGGTCGTCGTCCATCACAACTCTTGGGACAAGTCGATCGGGGCTCGAGATTTTCGAGTGCCCACGGCCGGGCAGTATGCGATTCGCATTCATGCGGCGGGACGTGTCCCTGAACGAGACAAAGTCGTTGAATCCGCTCGCACGATCTTGAAGCAACGTCAGGACGAGCAGGATGCTCAGAATCCTAAGGGAAAAGAGTGGGCCAAGCGGCAGTACGATCAAGATCTGGCACACTTTCAGTCAGATCGCATCTACGACTACGGTCCCCCGCGAATCAAACTCGTTCTGCAACTCGGACCGCAACCGCGCACGATTGCTGAGTTTGATGTCGATGCCAGCCCGCAGCGGCCGAAGGTCTATGAACACATCACCCGGTTCACGACGGAATCGGCGGGCGTCTCTTTGGAATATGCCTACGCCATTCCAAACGTGCTTGAGAATTTCTGGATGCAGGGACGAGACAATTTCGCACGGCCTGAATTGCTGGTCGACTGGTTCGAAGTCGAGGGGCCGCTCTATGATGCCTGGCCCCCGAGCAGCCATTCGCAGATCTTATTCGATGCGCCGAATCGTGAGACGAATGAACTAGAATACGCTCGAGACGTGCTCACTCGTTTTATGCGACGTGCTTATCGACGTCCCATCGCCCAGGATGAAGTGGATGGCAAATTGCAACTGTTCACGTCTGCGCGGTCTGAGAAATCGTTTGTCGAGGCGATCAAGGTGCCGCTCACATCGGTGCTCGTGTCGTCTAATTTTCTATTTCTGGCCGAGCCAGTGGTCGAAGCGAAAAATCGAGTCGCTCGATTGGATAATCATGCCATTGCGAACCGGCTGTCTTATCTGCTCTGGTCGAGCATGCCGGACGAGAAACTGTTTCAACTGGCCGAGTCTGATGAGTTGAAAGACGCCAATGTCCGAGCCGCCCAGGTTGAGCGAATGTTGGCCGATTCCAAATCGCGAGCGTTGGTCGAAAACTTTACCGGTCAGTGGCTGGGCCTGCGGGATGTCGGTGCGAATCCTCCCGCGTCGGATCTGTATCCGCAATATGACAGACATCTGGAAACGTCGATCGTCCGAGAATCCGAAGCCTTCTTTGAAGAGTTCTTGCGTCAGGACGTGGACGCGAGACAAATGATCCGCTCGGACTTCGTCACGATCAACGAGCGATTGGCTCGGTACTATCGTATTCCTGGCGTCCGGGGCGATGCGTTTCGTCGAGTCGACGTTCCCGCCGGAATCCAACGTGGTGGCATTGTGACTCAGGCTTCGATCTTGATGACGACATCAAATGGAACGCGAACGTCTCCCGTCAAACGAGGAACTTGGATTCTAAAGACTCTGATGGGGATGGACCCGGGCCTACCCGTCGCGAATGCTGGCGAGATTGCTCCGAAGGTGCCGGGTATCGACAAGGCAACGGTACGGCAGCGGTTGGAAATCCATCGCACGCTGGCGCAGTGCGCACGCTGCCATAACAAGATCGATCCGCTCGGATTTGCGCTGGAAAATTTCAATGCGGCGGGTGAGTGGCGCGATCGCGAAGGCTTTGGCTACAAAGGTCGGATTGAGTCGAACGATCCACTCATCGACGCATCTTCGAAGATGCCCGATGGTACGGCGATCGACGGCCTGTCGGGATTGCAGCAGGCGATGCTGGCGCGCGAAGACCAGTTCCTGGGAACGCTGGCGGCGAAGCTTTTTACTTATGCCTGTGGTCGAGAGTTGGGATTGGCTGATCAGCCAACCATCAAAGCTGCCGTCGCCGATATGAAGCGGAATCGCTATACGATTAAATCGCTATTAAAGTTTATTGTCGTCAGTGAGCCATTCCAAACGAAATAGTTGGTGATTCTGAAGAGCAGTCTTCCAGCAGAACCGAGAGGCCAAGATCCATCATGACTTCATTTTTCCAGACGCCACTATCTCGACGACACGTCCTACGAGCGGCCGGAGCGGCGGTCACCTTGCCGCTGCTCGATGCAATGCTTCCGCGGACCATGGCAGCGCCATCGACCTTCAAGTCGTGGGATAAATCGAATGTCGTTCATCCACGGATGATCTGCTGCTATGTCCCCAATGGCGTGAATATCCTCGAATGGGTTCCCACGACGAGCGGGGCCGACTATGAGTTGTCGCCGACATTAGAGGCCCTGAAAGAACATCGTGCTGATTTCTCGGTCTTAACGGGACTCGGGCATCCTGCTTCGCCCGGAGGTCACAGCGGTGCTGATACCTGGCTGACCGCGGCTAACTTAAAGAGCAAGCCGGGCGCGGACTATACGAACTCGCAGTCGATTGATCAGGTCGTCGCAGAACTGCATGGCCAGCAAACCCGTTATTCGTCCCTGCAATTGGGAGACATGTCGGGGACTGGAGCGGCAGGCCATAGCCATACCTTGTCGTTCGACGTGAATGGCACTCCACTGCCATCGGAAAACTCGCCTCGTCGGATGTTCGACCGCCTGTTCGTAGCCGATTCGGCTGACGACCGCGCCGCAACGCTGAAGCGATATGCCGAGCGACGTTCGATCCTGGATGACATCGCTGGCGAGGCCAAGTCGTTGGATCGCAAACTGGGAGCGAACGACCGGCGCAAGGTCGACGAGTACCTCAGCAGCGTGCGGCAGACCGAGAAGCAGGTTGAGAGGCTGCAGTCTTGGATCGATCGGCCCAAAGCCACCGTGGCTGAGATGGGATTGCAATTGGCGAGCCAACCGGGTGACGCTCACGACCGTCCGATGTGGCTGGACGTGATGCTCGAACTAACGTATCTGGCGTTCATCACGGATACCACGCGAGTGATCACGTTCGAATGGTCTCGTGAGGCGGGTGGCTACGGGGGAGGTGGCGAAAACCATCACGAACTGTCACATCACGGCGGTGATGTGGGGATGCTGAAGAAGCTGGCCGCAATCGACCGTTTTCATCTGTCGCGATTGGGTCGGTTCCTCGACATGCTCAAGTCGACTTCCGAAGCCGACGGTCGGATGCTAGACCGCACGATGGTGTTGTTCGGCAGCGGCATGAATTCGGGAAAAGGGGGCGATCATTCTCCCAAGAACCTGCCGACATTGGTTGCCGGTGGCCAGAAGTTGGGCCTGAAGCACGGCCAGCATCTGACGTTCGATCAGGACAAGCATCCGCCGCTGTCCAACGTCTTGTTGACGTTGGCACAAAAGATGGGCGTCGAGACAGACAAGTTCGCCGATGCGACCGGGACGTTAACGGGATTGGTGTGACCGTTACGCTTCGGCGACGGCGCGCATCGATTCAAGACCTCGTTTGGCGACCTCTTTTGGATCACGCGCCCAGAGGGCTTCATTGAAAAGTTCCAACGACAACCAACTTTTATAGCCAATCTGCTTCAGCAGGCCGATCCACTGCTTCAGGTCTAGATGGCCCTCCCCTGGCAGCACGCGACTGTGATCATGCTGCTCAAGCCGCGGGGGCGACGATGGCGTGTCATTGAAGTGGCTGATGGCGATCTGGTCTCCCGTCAGCTTTGCGAGAGAATCAAATGAACCACCGCCCCGGAAATTATGGAACGGGTCGACGATGATCGTTGCTTGAGGATGTCCAGACAGAGTCATGATTTCGAGGGCTGATTCGATCGAATTGATCTGCTTCACGAATCCCAGGTATTCCATTGCCGGTTTGACGCCGAACGAAAGGCCGATGTCCACCAGTTCGCGATAGTTTTTGGCGGCGAGTGCGACATCGACTTTGCCACCGGCCGGGCTGGCGATGCTGTAAACGGCTCCCAATGCAGCAGCCTGCTCAAGACGCTTTTTGCATTCGTCGAGGCCAGCGGCGTGCTCGACGCCCGTCGTGTCGCACCATCCTCGCAGGTAGATCGTGGTCGGAACGGTCAGGCCGGCGTCGCTCAATGCTTTCTTGATGTCGCTGAGTGGATGACCGGCGGCGACGAAAGCTTCGATTTCATCGTGCCACAATTCAATGGCTTTGTAACCGACTTCGCCCGCGATGCGAATCTTGTCCAGGATTGGTGTCGGACGAATGGTGCTGGAATTTAAGCAATAGATGAACGACGGCATCGAACGCTCCTCTGGGATATTGATCGGACTCGATGTCGAGTGGAATTGCAAACTGGCGGTGAAAGTCTGAAGATCCGTACTTGTTTCAAGTTGCCAGACAATATCAAGACTTTCAACTGATTGCATTTGCCGCGAAAATAAGATGTGTGTCATTTCTGTCTGATGCAGGGTGATCGATGACAGATCGAAGACAATATGTTGCGATCGCTTTGATGATGCTGTGTGCGATCAGTGTCACGATGGGATGCGGTGCGAAGCCTGCGGTGTTGCCAGCCGTTGCGAAGGCAGAATCGGGGGACATCGAAGTTGCGCCGAAAAGACGTGCGCCGACGAAGGCGATTGAGCGTACAGCGACCAGGGATGAGTTTGATGTGAAGGACGCGAAAGCGAATTCGGATCCTCCCGGGGACGTCCAACCGCGGCAAGTCTTCCGTCCCAACGATGCCAGGTTACCGCACAACGACCAGCGTCTCGCGGATGTCGGAATCAGGTGTTTCGAGTCGAAGCGATTGAAGCTGTACACCGATATCGATCCGCAGGTGGCTGCCACGCTTCCAGCGGTCATCGATCGTGCATACGAAGCTCTCGAAAAATACTTTGGAGCACTGCCGCCGGACCGAGCGCGGACCGAGTTCCAGATGACAGGTTATTTGATTGGCGATGACGCGCTGTTTCGCGAGGCAGGCTTAATTCCTGGTGACCTGCCGCGATTCGAACACGGCCGACATCGACGCAACGAATTCTGGATGCGAGAGCAACAGTATGACTACTATCGTCGTCATCTGCTGATTCACGAGGCGACGCATTGCTTCATGACTACCATGCCCGATGTCGACGCCCCCGTCTGGTATATGGAAGGAATGGCCGAATGTTTTGGGACGCACCGGATCGCCCAAGATGGAACGTTCGAATTCCGAGTCATGCCGACATCACCAGAGGAAGTTGCCGGATCGGGCCGGATCACCGTCATTCGAAATGACATTGCCACTGGTAGAGCGAAATCGGTCACGGAAATTCTGGATTTGAGACCAGAAGAGTTTTTGAAGACCGATCAATATGCCTGGTCGTGGGGCTTGTGTATGTTTCTCGATACGCACCCTCGGTATCAAGAACGTTTTCGGAAGATGGGAGGGCATCTGCAGCGGAATGCCTTTCCAACCGAGTTCTCTCGTTCGTTCAGTCCGGATATTCGAGATCTTGCGACCGAATGGACGCTGTTCGCGCGGAATCTGCAATACGGCTACGACGCAACTCGTGCAGCCATCGATTTCCAACCCGGCACTGAACTCTCTGATTCACGTCCGCGAGGCGATATCGAGATCAAAGCCGACCGTGGATGGCAGTCCAGCACCGTGCTGATGCGCGAAGGGGATAAATACGCGATCAGTGCAACCGGCCGTTTCGAGCTTGATCAGAATCCGAAACCTTGGATCAGTGAGCCACAGGGGATCAGCTTTCGATATTTTGGCGGGAAGCCGCTTGGTCTGTTACTTGGTTGCTTGCGGACGGAGTCAGGAGAATCCGGTGGCGCGGCGGATTCGATGCTGCGGGTCTACCCGATTGGCCGTGGCGGCACGTTCACGGCACCAGCCTCTGGCACGATGTACTTGCGAATCAACGACGAATGGAATTCCCTGAACGACAACAAAGGGAGTGTCAGGGTGGAAATCCGCGCGGTGGATCCGTAGCCGTGAGGCGGCGATGGGACTAGGCGACCGTTTGGCCTTCGTCTTCAATGCGCGGCCACGCCAGCATGAATCGAGATCCCTCGCCGGGCCGGCTTTCGACTGTGATTTCTCCACCGTGCTCGCGCAGAATTTTCTGACTGACGGCCAGTCCAAGTCCCGTACCGCGAGCCCCCTTCGTGGATTCAAACACCTGAAAGATTTTGGAGACTTGATTCTCGGGGATACCTGGTCCATTGTCGGAGACGGCGACCCAGATCATGTCTGTCTCGACCTGATGTCCGGTTTCGACCAGCACGATCGGGGATTCCGCTCCTTCGACGGCATCAATGGCATTCGTGACGATATTCAGGACGGCCCGATGGATTCCTTCGGAGTCGAAGATGCAGACCGCGAGACTAGGATTGGGGCGGTACTGAAGATCGACAGCGCACTCGCCGGCGCGTGACTGCATTAACTCGACGACATCCGCTACGGTTTCATTCAAATTGGCTCGTTCATGAGCGGGCTGACGCTCTTTACTGAAGGTCAGCATGTCCATGACCAGGTTATAAATCCTGGTCTGATTCTTTTCGACGACATGCCACCCTTTGCGGACCAAATCTTCGTTATGGTCGTTCAGTCCCATGTCGATCAAATAACTGCCGCCTCGAATCCCCTGCAGAATGTTCTTGATGTGATGGCTGATCGTCGCGATCGTCTGCCCCATGGCCGCCAGTCGCTCGGCCTTCACAATGGCTTGCTGGTAGCGATAGTTTTCAACGGCCAATGCGGCTTGCCGACCAATCGCGACGAGCATTCGCAACTGATCTTCTCGAAAGCCCGCCACCTTTCCTGTCGCCAGCAGTCGGTCAGCGGGGGTCGTGATGTCAACGTAGATCACGCCCATCAGTTCATGGCGACCTTGCATGGGGACGCACATCGCTTCGCGGATGCCAGCTTGCACGATACTGCGACCTCCGTCGAATCGGCTATCGTGCTGGGCGTCAGCGGTACGAACCCCTTGATTCGTCTTGAAGACGTAGTCAACGATCGTTCTGGAGACGGGCATTCGCGCGCCAGTATCGAGCCCACGATGCTCGCTGATCGCCTGGGGAGTGATTTCACCGGTCTGTGGATCGGTCAGCAAGACGCAACCGCGGTCGGCACCGATCGATTCGATCGTCAGGTCCAGAATCCGTTGCAACAGTTGATCCATGGAAACGGTCGGCCGCGCCACTTCTTCGGTAATGCGATACAGCACTGCCAGATTGGAAAGTGTCTGGCTGTCGTCTTCCACGGACGGAACGACGGGTGGCAGCGGGGCGTCTTGACCAACACGGCTGATGATGCTGGAGCGATCGGCCGGATCGTGCCGCTGCAGCAGTTGGATTCGTTCGGCAGCCAAGCCCGTTCGACTATCTTGGTTCACGTCGCTGAACAGCAGAACCGTCCGTCCCAACTGAATCTGATCGCCATCGATCAGTGTATGCGTCGTCACTGGTTTCCCGTTCACAAACGTTCCATTGGAACTATTGCGATCGTTCAAACTGAAGACGCCGTCCTTGATCTGGATCGAGGCATGCACGCGCGAAACTTCAGTGTCGTGAAGCCGCACCTCATTGCTGACGCCGCGGCCCATGAAGACGGGAGCGTCAGCCACATCGAAGCGGGTACCCTGCTCTGCACCCTGAACGACGAGTAACGATGCTCGCTTCACAACCCAAGCCCTCGGCCACGTTTTGCTTGCGGCTCGCCAATAGCGCGCCGCTTCTATCGCAATACTATCGGCCGAAGAAAGTCATCTGACAACCGCAGCAGGGGCATTTCTGATTGCGCAGCGCGTGGAAGTACGCGGATTCGGCATCTTGCATGGTCTGCGACGTGCGAAGAAACGACGGCTTCAGGCAGCCGGGCGTGCGCTCAGTAGCTCTTCAATCGCCTTGACGAGTTCCGGGTATTGGAATGGCTTCGAGAGGAAGCGTTCGTCCGGAGCGATGCGTTTCGGTGTATCAGAACCGATCAAGACTCGACTGGAGACAATGCTGCAGTCTGTCTCGGGCTCAAAATCCTGTTCGGCATCCAAATCGATGACGATGACTTCCGAAGAGAACCGAGCATTCGCTGGCGCAGGACGGTGTGTACGGCTTCGTTCAACCGTGGCACCCCGAGGTTCAAAGACAGCCTGTAAGACGGTCGCTGTGTCTGAGACTCCGCCAATCACCAGCACTCGCTGCGATACGTTCACTCGGCCGTCCTTCCCTGTCTGACCGGGGCAGCGATCTATCGAACTGCCCACATCTCTTGAACCGGTCCTTCGGTTCGTGTTTCTGGCGGAACTTTAGTCAGAAGTCGCAAACGTGTCAAAAGCAATTAAAGTCGGTCTCTGCGACTGCAGGCAGCTGCAAATATCGCTTGGATTTAGGGCTGCAAGTGGTCACAAGGCTCAGTTGCGCATGAGTTCCAAGGACAGAATTCGTTGCAATTCGGCGAATTGGCGGTCGATCTCGTCGAACTCTCTCGCGGCCGTGTCAAGTTCGCCGCTGCTCGCTGAATCCTCAACGTGCCTGAGTCTGCGCACCAGATCGATCGCACCGACCAGTCCGACCGCGCCTTTCAATGTGTGAGCGGATCGTTTTAGCGCCACGATATCCCCACGCTGGAATGAGGCTCCGATTTCGGCGTACACGCGGGGGCTTTCGGTAGTCATGAGCTGCATGACATCGCGCAAGACATCTTCCAGGCCGCCAAGACGTGCCAACGCATGCTGCTTGTCGAAGATTACTGGACCGAAAACCGCTGTCATGGCAAGTCGATCCGCGCTATTGAACGGTGAAGTGTTGAAGAATGAACAGTGAGAAGTTGAAGAAATCTCGCTATCCATCGAAACCGTATCACACGACGTGGTCACGTCTGCGTTCTGGTGCCGATTTGTGATTGTTGATTGGCATCACCGATGCTGCGTGAGAGCAAAAAAGCGGTGGTATGGATTGTACCGAGCGTCCAGCCATCGGTGTCTGCCAATGCAATGTTACCTCTCAGAAATAAAGAGTTACGGGGGACGTTGTTTTTTTGACACACGATCTTTTCTGGCCTAAATTTTCCCAGTGACCTGTAAACCGGTGTGAGGCAGCGAAGAGTTGCTGCAGGGTTGGCGGGATCATCCTTTCAAGGTCATTGGAATGTCTTCCATCCTCGTCGTTGATGACTGTGCAATCGAGCGTCGCGTGCTGGCTGGCCTGCTGGGTACGAACCCGGACTGGACGGTGGAGTTTGCCAGTGATGGAGCCGAGGCACTCGAACGGTGCGCCCTCTGCGAGCCGGATCTTGTTCTCACCGATTTCAACATGCCGAACATGGACGGCCTGCAACTGCTGATTAAACTGAAGCAGCACCATTCTCGTGTCCCTGTCATCATTGCGACTTCCGAAGGCAGCGAAGAGCTGGCTGTGACCGCATTACAGCAAGGGGCTGCCAGCTATGTCCCGAAGACCTTAATGGCGCGAGATTTGAACCGCGTGGTCGAAACCGTCCTCTCGGCCAGCCAAGACCGTCGACGCTCCGATGTCGTCACGACGGCGCTCGTCGGCCAGGAAATGCGATTCTCGTTCCCGACGGATCGTCGGCTCGTTGGCCCGGCGGTCAATTCTCTGCAAGACTATGGCGTCCGATTCGGCATTTTCAGCGATCGAGAACGCATTCGAGTCGGTGTGGCTCTGGAGGAGGCACTCCTGAACGCCATTATTCACGGCAACCTGGAGGTGAGCTCCAAGCTTCGCGATAGCGACGACGACTCATTTGAAAAGTTGATTGAGATGCGGATGTGTCAAGCACCCTATCGCGATCGTCGTGTTCGTGTCTCTGCCAGATATTCCGCAGGGGAAGCTCGTTTTGTGATTCGTGATCAGGGGAATGGATTCGATGTCTCGAAACTCCCTGATCCGACGGATCCTGAAAACATCGCTCGCGCTCATGGGCGCGGAGTGCTCTTGATCAGGACGTTCATGGACGATATACGCTACAATTCGAAGGGGAATCAGGTCACACTCGTCAAACGACGCGTTCGCGCTGAAGTCCCGGTCTGTTAGATTTTATTGCACCACTCAAGCAAGCGACGGATCCGTGCGCATCAGCCAGAATCTGCACTATCTCGCACTGGTCTGTCTCTCTCTAACAGCGTTCCGCCCTGCCCCGGCTGCAGATCTCGATGCTGTCGACCGTGCGATTGAGCGGATCACCATCGCCGACTTGAAGCGTCACTGTGGCACTCTTGCCAGCGATGCACTTGAAGGTCGGGAAGCAGGAACAACGGGAAGTCGTGCGGCGGCTGCTTACCTGCAAACCGAGTTGCGAAAGATCGACTCGTTAAAGGGTGCGACCTCGGCTGGTTGGATTCAAGAATTTGGATCATTCCAGAACCTCATCGCCGTCCTGCCGGGGTCCGATCCGGTGCTGCGAAATGAAATCATCCTGATTGGCGCGCACTACGACCACGTCGGGCGCGGCAACCAGACGAACAGCCATGGGCCATTCGGATACATCCACAACGGTGCCGATGACAATGCCAGCGGCACGGCAGCCCTATTGGAATTGGCCGATGCGTTTGCGTCGATGACTCCTGCCCCGAAACGAACGCTGCTGTTCGCATTCTGGGACGCCGAAGAGATGGGCCTACTGGGGTCGATGCATTGGGTGAAGCAGCCGACGCATCCACTCAAATCAATTCGCCAAGTCATCAACATCGATATGTTGGGCCGCTTACGTGAAGGCAAAGTCATTGTTGTCGGATGGCGATCCGCGCCGGGCCTTCGCAATCGACTGGTTCGCCAAAACCCGAAAGGTGATCTGCTCTACCATTATGAGCCTAAAGTTATTGGTGACAGCGATCACTATCCTTTTTATGTCGCCGGAATTCCGAGCTTGCATCTGGATACTGGTAAGCATGATGACTATCACCGTCCGTCCGACGACGCAGATAAATTAAATTATCCAGGCATCCTGAAGATGGCTGATTTTGTGTTCCGACTTGTCGAAGAATTTGCCAACGAGCCGACCGTCCCTGCGTTTCGTCGCGAAGCACTGACGGAATCGCAGCCAGGTTGGATGACAGCACGACCGCAACCCGCCGCAGTTCGACTCGGCGTGGCCTTTGATGTCCAACAGATGAAAAAAGACCGAGCCGTCGTGACCGAAGTGACGGCTGGTTCGGCCGCTTTGAAAGCTGGCATTCGTCCCGGCGATCGATTGGTGAAACTTGCTCACTGGAATACCGGAACCGTCGCTGATCTGAAGACCGTCGTTCGAATCGCGGCGAACCCTGTCGCCGTCGCACTCGAACGCCCCGGAACAGATGCGCTCGTCGAACTGCAGCTTAATTTGACGGGCGAGCCAGTTCGCGTCGGAATTACCTGGCAACTGGATGACGCTATTCCCGACAGCGTGATCATCACGAATGTGATTCCCGATTCGCCTGCGGACCGAGCGGGCCTAAAAGTCGGTGACGTAGTGATGAAATTAGCTGACGAAACGGTTAATTCCGACGAGGAATTCCGCAGGCACCTGTTGAATGATCGCGGTCCGTTGCAATTCCAAGTCGAACGCGACGGGGTGCTTCAACTGATTTCTGTGAAACTGTATTCCTCGACCGCGGAATGATTGCCGGTCCGCGGCAGAAGTGCAATTTTTTGCCTGTGCGTCCGGTCGCGAATGTGAGAGTTTTCGGATCGAGTCGATTCATCGGCTTGTGTCGGCTTCGACTGTTGGCGCGACTCTCAGCTTTCCGACAATTGTGTCTGTCGGATGTGATGTTGCTTCTTTCCCGAACGTAACTGAAACAGCGAAAAATCCACCGGTGGGACGGATTCGTTTCAGTTCAGGCGGGCCAGAAATCTCGGTATCGGAGCGGCCAAATATGCCGGTGCGAGATCGCCAGTATCCCATTCTCTGTGCTGACCCTTTCACGCGTGCCGATCGCAACGAACGGACTTCCGCAGCGGAAGTTACGTGTCGCGAAACGCCGAATAAAGGATCGGCAGCCCTCGTTCACCTGGCCGAGACCGCGCTCGCTCACATTGATTCACAACTTGAAGTTCGCGCCCAGACGCTTCGTGGAGGAATAGTGCGCCGTACCACAAGTCTGCTCCGGTTGAGCCCTCATCTCACATCAACCGCCGCTGTACTCGCTGCCTGTTGGACTTCTGCGGCCTATTCGCAGCAAGCCAGCCTCCCCTCACGTCCACCGGTTACGGCCGTCGGTCCAAGCGGGATCATCCAGACTGCCGCCCGCCCATTTCGGGCAGGAATTGCCGCACGGAAGGCGAATGCCGCCGCTGAGCAGCAACCACAAGCACCGCAGCCAAATCCTGGTCCGGCAGCTCCCCCTGCTCCTCCACTGATCGCCAGTGCCATTGCAGCTCCAGCGCTACCTGAGGCGGATCAATTCCGATCTCAGTTGGATCTGGCGATTGAGGTCAGCAGCCGGCGGACACTGACGGCGAATTCCCATTCACCCTGGCAGATCTTTCATGGACTGCTGGCACTGAAGCAAGACTTCCAGTTGCACTTGGGTGATAAGAAGGTCAACGCGATCCAGTGGATTTCCACGGCCGAACCCAAATTTGACAACCAGCCACTGCTGGCGAAAACGGCCTTCGGAGGCAAGTTCCATCCATTCACCAGGCCCTATGCTTTTGAAGGCCATCCCGCGCAGTTTCTGGCGCTGATGTCGCAGTCTGACCTGCCGGTGGGGCATACATTCAAAGTCGGATCGGACAGCATCACGGTCGGCGGCATCATCAACAACACAATGAAAGAAGTGAATACTCACGAAGAAGTGACGTGGGTGCTGTGGGGACTACAACACTATTTGAAACCGGATACACAGTGGGTGAATCAGCACAACGAACCGTGGAGCATCGAGCGACTCGTTCAGATTGAAACCGCTGCTCCTGTGGTTGGTGCTCCCTGCGGTGGCAACCACCGATTGTTCGCACTCACTCGAACTCGCGACAAGCATCTGAAGGCGGGCGGCAAGCTCGTTGGAATCTGGGCGCAGGCCGACCACAAGATCCGTCAACACATCGAAATCGCTCGTTCGATGCAGAATTACGACGGCACGTTCTCTGCGAAGTTCTATGAGACCTCCGGATTCGAGACCGATCTGAACAAGCGGTTCAACACAACCGGTCATACGATGGAATTCCTGTCGATCGGCCTTCCCGATGAGCGCCTGAACGAGCAATGGGTGCGGAACGCCGTGACCGCGCTTTGCAACGATCTAATCGTGCATCGCCAGAAACCAATCGATTGTGGTCCGCTCTATCACACGCTCAATGCCTTGATCATCTATCGCGAACGAATCCGCAACTTGCCGACGGCAGCCCCCGCCAAACTTCCCGAAGTGGCGCAAGGGGTCAAGAACCTTTCGAAACCAGTGCTACCTGTCACCACCCCGGGGGGGACAAAGCCAGTACTCGCCGCGACACCGGCAGAACTAAAAACAGGTATCAAGGACAAGGCCGCGTTGCCCAAGGAAACGATTGCGATTCCTGAAGTCCTTGTTCCTCAAACCAAGGTCGAGCCATCGGCAGAAGCGTTGAACGAATTGCGATTGGATGATGAATCCAGAGAGCGTTTGAACGCGTTGAAAGAGCCGCGAGGCGTGCTCGAAATCACAATTCCCGACTCAGTCCTTGGGCAGCCGACGCTTGAGATCGTTGAAGAGCCTGCGTCTGCCCTTGAACCAGAGAACGACTGAGTCGAGGGGAGTGGCTGTTCAAGCCAGGATGTCGTGCAGGACGTGACCATGCACATCGGTTAGCCGCATATCGCGCCCGCTGAAGCGATAGGTGAGCTTGGTGTGATCCATGCCAAGTAGATGAAGCATGGTCGCGTGCAGGTCGTGAATTTCGACCTTGTTCTCGACGGCACGGTAGCCAAAGTCATCGGTGGCACCGTAGGTGATGCCCCCTTTGACTCCGCCGCCCGCCATCCAGATCGTAAACCCGAACGGGTTGTGATCGCGACCATCGCCCCCTTGAGCGAATGGCGTGCGACCGAACTCACCGCACCAGACGACCAAGGTTTCATTCAGCAGGCCGCGCTGCTTCAGATCCTTCAGCAGTGCGGCGATCGGCTTGTCGACGGACTTGGCGTTCTTGGTGTGGCCATCGACCAGATTGCCATGTTGGTCCCAGCGGTCGCCATTGCCTCCAGGACAGGTCAGTTCGACGAAACGGACGCCGCGTTCCACCAACCGGCGTGCGATCAGACAGATGCGACCAAATTTCTTCGTGTTGTCGAAGTCGTCATTCAGGCCGTACATCTCCTGCGTCTCTTTCGACTCGTCGCGCAGGTCGGTCAACTGCGGTACAGCTGTTTGCATGCGAGCGGCCAGTTCGTAATTGGCAATCGCTGATTCCAAGGCGTCGACGTGACCCAACTGCTGTAGTCGAGACTGATCGAGTCGCCTCATCAGGGCGAGCTTGGCGTCTTGCAGGTCACGGGATTTTTCCGTCGGGCGGATATTGGCGACGGGTGCCTCGCCTGATGTAAACACCGATCCTTGATAGGCCGCAGGCAGAAAGCCGCTGCCAAAACAATCGAGCCCGCCTGGTGGGATCAGGCCGCCGTTGAGGATCACGAACGCAGGAAGATCATTGCATTCGGTTCCCAGGCCATAACTGAACCAGGCCCCATGGCTGGGACGCCCCTGCAGGCCACTGCCTGAATGCAGGAAGTAGTTGGCAAACGTATGTTCCGAAAATGGCGAGACGACGGAACGGACCACCGCCAGTTCATCTGCGCATTCGCCGACGTGCGGGAACAGATCACTGACCGGCAGACCGCACTCGCCGTAGTTCTTGAAAGCCCAGGGAGATTTCAGCAGCTTGCCAATGTTGGCGAACTGAGTGGGCTCGACCTTGCCGAGAATCTCTTGCGGGCTCTTGCCGTGATGCTTGTCGAGCATCGGCTTGGGATCGAACGTGTCAACTTGCGATGGGCCGCCGTCCATGTACAGGAAGATAATGTGCTTAGCCTTCGCCGGGAAATGCGTTGGCTTCGAGGTAACCGTGTCTGACGCGACCACGTCGCTCGCGGTCGCGATCCGATCGGTAAGCATGCTCGACAATGCCACAGCGCCAAATCCATTGGCAGCCTGAGTCAGCATCTGGCGGCGAGACAGAGGTGGAATCTGGTATCTCTGGCAGGGAAACATGGCTCAAGCTCTCACTATCCATTGCGGAACGCGTCAATCCGCGATCATTCGATGAACACAAATTCTTTGACGTTGAAAATCACATGACAGAGGTCGGCCCAGACCTGCGGTGACGAGAGTCGTTGCGACTGGGGCAATTCAAGTCGAGCCCCCTGTGCGTTGAGGAACTCCGTCGCTTCAGCCTTTTCTGATGGAGTCGCTGGCCGCGCGACGGCTTGCAGATACATGGCATCGATTCTTTGCTCCACGGACAAGTCGGCCTTGGCCAATAGTTCATTAGCCCATCGCTTGGACATCTCGATGACTAGCGGATCATTCATCAGGATCAAGGCCTGAGCGGGGACATTCGATGAGGTCCGTCGTCCTACTGTCGAGAATGGTGAGGGTGTATCAAATGCCAGCATCATCGGAGACAAGAAGTTCCTGCGAACCGAGATATAAATGCTGCGACGACCGTTGCCATCGAGTGGGCCGCTCACCCCGGGACGACCTCGCCCTTCCATGAAAGGGGTCAGGTGAATCGGGACACTTGGACCAAATGCAGTGCGGTTCAATCGTCCCGCAACAGCCAGCAAGGAATCGCGAATGGCCTCCCCTTCCAGCCGCTTCATGGGCATCCGATGCCAGAGCAGATTGTTGGGGTCGACCGTCTCTGCAGATTCGGTTGGGTGGCTGGACATCTGATAGGTTCGGCTGAGCATCAGCGACTTGATCAACCGTTTGGTCGACCAACCGTCCTTGATGAACTGTGTCGCGAGATGATCAAGCAGTTCGGGATGAGTGGATGCCTGCCCAAGAACGCCCAGATTGTCGACCGACGGTACGA
Organism: Schlesneria sp.; assembly: GCA_028291515.1. Classification (GTDB taxonomy): domain Bacteria; phylum Planctomycetota; class Planctomycetia; order Planctomycetales; family Planctomycetaceae; genus Schlesneria. The sequence goes on along the minus strand of JAQGHU010000104.1, from coordinate 40,090 downwards.
TCCCTCGACCGAACAGATGGTACCAGACTCGATTCACCGCGACTCGCGCGGCAAGTGGGCTCTGGATCATCTGCTGAGCCAAACCCAATCGACCGCTGCCAGCATCGGCTTTGTCGACGTTGTCAGCTCCCAACGCTTCGAGAAACCGTCGCTGCACCGGATCGCGTGGGGTACTGGAATTGCCGCGGATCAGCAGCATTTCATCGATGCCGTTTCCATCGAGCATGGTGGGAGCCAACTGGGATTCCCAGGACACGGCTTTGGCCAACGTTTGCTGAGTCTCACGCAAACCGGTGAGTTGTCGATCTTGCTCGATCAAGTCGTCGCGTTTTGCGAACAGATCACGTTTTTGCACGATCCAGTTGGCGAGTGACGTCTCGGCGGCGGTGGGCAGTTCCGCCTGATTCGCCTGCCACTTTATGAGTTTTGCGAATACTTCAGAGATGCGAGCCTGATGGTAACGGACCTGATCTGACGCAGAACCCGCTGGCTGGTTCGCGGCAAAGTTTGGTAGCGCAGGAGCCGACTCACTTTGAACAACCATCGCGATCGCGCATTCCGCATCATCGGCTGGCGTGAACTCGACATGCACGCGATGGCCGGGGTATAGTTCGAGATCTTGAGCAACCCAATGCCACTGCGAATCAGTCTGCTTGAATTCTCGCAATAGAGAGCCGTGCAGAGGTCCGGCGACGATGAGGTGCGAATTCACAACGGCATACGCTCGCACCGAGCCGCGAACCAGATACCACAAGCGTTTGTTGTTCAACGTGAATTCAGGCGTGCGAACCATTCGGCCGTGGCGATGCCATGCTCCCATCGTGCCGTGATCGTCTTCAGTGCCATCCGAGAGCTTTAAGTCTTTCCAGAATAAGTCACGTTCCCAACTACCGATCGATGTGACTTTCAGTTCCGGCTGGCCTGCGTCCGCGAATTGCAATTGACCCGGCACAGTAGGGCGAAGTCCAAACGAAACACCATCCTGGATCAAGTCACCCGATTGAGGAACGCCGAAATCGACGACCAATGCAGCAGCGGGGATCTCTGGGTTTGGCGAGACAACGACACCGTCGCCACCTGCCATCAGGCTGTGAAGCAGATGGTGTTTGTCCATTTTCGCGGCTATCAGTTCCCGGCACCAACGCGAGAGGATCTCGGCATCCAAATTCTTTGCCGTTGCGATCTCGGGCAAGCTTGACCGTACTGGTGCTGTCGATGGCTTCGCCGTTCCCACTGAATCACTAGTAAAGACGATCTGGTCCACAAGGATGTGGCCCCAACCCCCTGCTTCTGAGTCGACAATTTCAATGCGGGCGGTCTTGCCACGCAGATCTGCCACCTGCCATTGCTCCGTGCGCAATGTTCCCGAATTCTGGCCGGTCGCCGTGCGGACCATTTTGCCGTCGACTTCCAGATTGATACAGGTCTTCCCCGCATGCGCCCCACCTCCAACCTGGAAGCGAATCACGGGATGGTTGATTGTGAACGATGGCGAGACCAGGCGACCGGTCTGAGCATCTCGACCTGCCGCACTATTTTCGCCCTCGGGTGGATTCCGATGCGAGTTAACCAGATGTTCTCCCTGAAAGCCTTCGAGCGGCGCCGCATAGGCATTGTCAGCCTTGCGAGGCGGCCGACTTCCGAATGCGGTCCCTTCCACTTTCCAATTCCCGTAGTTTTCGCTTTCGAAATCAGCGAATACCAATTCACCGTCTGTTGAGCTGGCCGAATCGGGATTGAATCCATCATCAACAGCCTGCTTGGCGGTTAGCAGGTACTGGTCCAGCTTGTCCAAAGTCGGGCGTGCTGCCCGGAGCATCAGTTGGGACACCTGTTCCCGAGCGAGCTTTCTCGCTTCGTTCAACTGAATTGCAATTTGTCGGTCGTCGGCCTCGGTTTGAACACGAACCTGCCGATAGCTGCCACTGATTAGGAAGCCGGTCAGCGCGTAGTAGTCTCGCTGAGAGATCGCATCAAACTTGTGATCGTGGCATCGCGCACAGGCGACAGTCAGGCCGAGGAAGGTCTTGGACATCACATCCAGACGATTGTCCATCCGGTCTGTTTCGTCTTTGCGGATATCAACGGGCGAGTGAACTTCTTCGCCAAGAAACCAAAAGCCCGTTCCGAGGACTGCTTCATTGATGTTACTCGCGTTCTTGGGGCCAATTCCCGTTTCTGCAATGCGCCAACGGGGCTTGACCAGATCACCGGCGAGGTGTTCTGTCAAAAATTGATCGTGAGGCACGTCGGCGTTCAGTGCACGAATGACGTAGTCGCGGTATTGCCAGGCGTTCGGGATGATCGGTTCGAATTCGTGACCACGAGTTTCCGCATAGCGGACCAGATCAAGCCAGTGCCGTCCCCAACGTTCCCCGAAATGGACGGAGTCGAGCAATCGATCGATAATGTGTTCGAACGCTTGTGGAGACGTGTCATTGAGGAACGCTGCGACTTCCTCGGGATTCGGCGGTAGTCCGACGAGGTCAAAGTAGGCTCGACGCAACAAGGCGTGCTTCTCGGCAGTAACTGAAGGGACCAACTCCTTGGCTTCGAGGGCGGCCAGAATGAATCGGTCCGCGGATGACAGCGGCCAACGATCGTCTTTCACAGGAGGGATAGACGGATTCGCGATCGGCTGCCAGCACCAATGCTCGGATTTTCGGGTCGCGAGGTCAAACGGTTTCACCGTCCCCGCCGCACTAGCGGCTTCTTTGGGCCAGGGGGCACCCATCTGGACCCACTTGCTGAGAGTCGCGATCTCGGCCGCGGGCAGTTTCGATTTGGGCGGCATCTGATACAGATCGCCGTATTCAATCGCAGAGACCAGCAAGCTTTCTTTCAGATTGCCGGGGACTACCGCTGGTCCGGTATCGCCACCTTTAAGTGAAGCGGCCCTGGATGTCAGCGATAATCCCCCCTTGGGATCGCCCTGACCTGCCCCATGACATTCCAGACAGCGAGCGGTCAGGATGGGGCGGACTTGCTTCTCGAAGAATTCGAGCGACGCGTCATCGAATGTCGCCTGAGCTTCAGAGCGCGCTGGGGGTTCGTCTGCGTTGCAGAACGATGCCAGCGTTCCCATTAAAACCAGGGAGATGGTCCACCATCGCCTTGTTACTGGCATCACCTGCTCCTGCAACATCCAGTCCCGTGTCGATCAGTCATTGAGAACCCTCACGTCGCGAATCACCGATTGAACAAGAATGCCGGGCTGTTGATCAGTGCCCACATCAGGTCTTGCGCTCCATCGGCAAGTTTGTTGTCGATAAGGTATTTCTCGCCCTGATTGCGTTCTGAATCCGTGGGCATTCTATTCAGCACCGAAAGATAGATCTCTTCGACCATTTGTTTTGGCTCTGCTTTGGCAGTCACCAATCGGGAAATCAATCCTTGCGGATGGACTATCGCCTCGGAAATTGTGGGGCCGTTGATCAGTGTCAGAGTCTGCGCCAGGCTGACTTCCGATGAACGCTCGCATTCGCAAGGTGACTCACGGGGGGCACGTCCAAACATGTCGAGGAAAGCGACCGATGCCGACGAGTCCGGCAGTTGTGAAGCATGGAATCCGCCTGGAACGCCTGGCAGATTCGTCGGAGCGCCGGTCGCGGTCATAATGGCATCGTAGAGTTGTTCGGCAGCCAATCGTCTGGGAGTAGCGTGCGAGTAATTGACATCGTCGTCTTCATTCCAATGGTGCGTCGCGAACGTCCGCTGATATGTATGCGAATTGGCCATCGTTCGCAGCAGGTGCTTCAGATCGAATCCGCTGGCGACGAAGTCGCTGGTCAGGGTGTCGAGCAGTTCCGGATTCGAAGCGGGATTGCTGAGGCGGATATCGTCGACGGGGTCAATGATCCCTCTGCCGTTCAGATAGCTCCAGTATCGATTGGCCAGACTCTTGGCGAAGTAAGGGTTCTCTTTCGCGGTGAGCCAGCGACCCAACTGGACACGAAGGTTATCGCTCTTCAGATCAAGTCCTTCGATCTGAAAGGGGAACGAGGCTGAAGTCGATTGCCCGGTACCGGCATGGATGACCTGCGCGGGCAACCGCATGTCATAGATAACTTCTTCTTCGGTCTTGCGGCCACCTTTGCGACCGACTCCGCCGAAGTAGGCGGACAACTGATAGTACTGGGTCTGCGTCCACTTCTCGAATGGATGGTCGTGGCACTGGGCACAGACAAAACGTGTTCCGACGAACACTTGAGTCATGTTCTCCATGACTTCGCGGGGTTCGCGAGCGATGCGATAGTAGTTGGCGGGTGGATTTTCGAGCGTGCTGCCGCTGGCCGTCATCAAGTCATAGACGAATTCGTTGTAAGGGCGGTTGGTGGCAACTTGCTCGCGGATCCAGTTGCGAAAGGCCCAGACCCCTTGTTCGTTGATGAATTTGCGATTCGACATCAACAGGTCGCTCCACTTGAGCGTCCAGTGGTCGACATAGTCTGGCGATTCCAGCAGTTCCTCGATCCTGGCCTTTCGTTTGACCTGCGATTCCCGCGGGTCGTTCAAGAAGGCTTTGGTTTGTTCGCCGTTCGCTGGCAGGCCGGTCAGATCGAGGGTCACGCGGCGCAGGAACTCGGCATCGGAACAAAGATCGGCGGGTTGAATCTTCAAACGCTTCAACTTGTTGTTCACATGCGTATCGATGAAGTTGAATTCAGGAGAGTCTTTCCAGGCAAAACCTTCGCGGGTCCCCAGGACGAGGACTGTGTTCGACGCGTATGCCCCTTCATAGCGGACCAGGATGGAAGTTTCGCCGCGACGCACCGCTTTGACTTGACCAGTTCCTCCGACAGTCGCCACTTCGAAGTTACTCGATTCAAAGATCGAATCCCGCGTGACATCGCGAGACGTTCCGTCTGCGAAGGTAGCGATCACTTGCATCTGCTGGGTTGAGCCGGACCGATCGAGGATCGGATTCTTCGGCAGGATGTCGAGTGACGCCGGTCGCGTCGCTTCACTGAACTTGCAGCCTTCGGCGATCCATTGATGAATGATCTTGTAGGCTCGCGATTCTTCATCGAACAAGAAGCCCCCTTCGTGGGGAACGCCCTGAGTCGGCTTCAGCAGCATCAGGCTGTCGCTGGGGTTGGTGCGATTGAACCGTCGTCCCGAAACATCATCGACCAGAGCGCGATAATCGTAGATGGGGTCGTAGCCGCGCAAGCTGAGCTTGAAGCCTTTGCGACCTTGCTGGGCTCCGTGACAGGTTCCCATGTTGCAGCCGACCTTGGCCATGATCGGTTCCACATCCCGGATAAAGTCAGTCGGAGTGGCCGAGACCTCTTTCACTTCGACGGGGACTTTGACAGTCTGGCCACCCGCTGTGACGATCAGTTCGGTCGCTCCCACAGCGACGGGGGTAACATACCCCTCTTTATCGATTGTGATTTGCGGTCCACCCGCCGTTCGCTTGGCGGAATCGGACAGATCGATGATCTTGCCGTCCGCCGTTTGTCCGTAGACCAGGACGCTGCGGGCGTCACGGAGGCTACTGAGCAGCAGCCGATCCGGGCTCGTCTGGATTTTCACGACGGCGACAGAGTCGTCAGCCGATGTGATAGTGGCGGTTGCGACTGCCATCAAACAGAGAACGGTTCGGAACCAGCTTTGAGGTCGCATGAGCGCTTCCTTGGAGTGATCGCTTCGTAGTATTTTCATCATCGGAATTATTGCGGCGTCCAGTGGGGTGTCAGTTCGCCCCTGCCACCGCAGGTGTGATCGTGACGGGAACAAACTCTTTCACCAACGTGCCGGTATCGGCATCAAACAATCGCACGACGCCGTCCAGGCCGCCCGTCGCGACTTGCTTCCCATCTGGACGAAAAGCGACTGCGAAAACACCTGCTTTGTGTCCCGCAAGCTCCAGCAGGGTCGCTTCAGTGTCGGTCTTGTAGATGCGTGCGGCACCGCTGGTGGCATTGCTGCTGCCAACCACGAACTTGGTCCCGTCCGCGTTGAACTGCAACGCAACGACTCGACCCGCCATCTTGGTGTAACTACGCAGTCGATTGAAATCGTCACCAATCTGACGGGCCTGCGTGCGGAAGATTTTGTAGAGCTTTGGTTCCCCGTCAGCTCCGCCGATTAGCACCTGCTCCTCTTTTGGATGCCGCTGGACGGCCATCAGGCCACCCTTCAGGGCTCCGGGAGTGATGCTGGTGATGTTGTCGATGAATTGCGAGGTCTTGAGTTCCGTCAGCTTCATTGACATGTCGCGACTGACGCTGATCACGTGATCATTTTTCAATGAGAACGTCGTGCCATAGACAAGGTCGGCATGGGCATCCATCGCCATGACCTGTTTGCCATCGGAGACTTGAATGGCACGGACGCGATTGTCAAACGTGCCGAACGACAGCAATGTGCCGTCATCGTTGAAACTGGCACCATACAGAGTATCGATCCCGATTGTGTCTGATCGCAGCAGTTCCTTTTTGGCAACGTCCCAGAATTGAATCTCACCAAAGAGAGAGGGAGCGCCACCGGCGGTCGCGATCTTCGTCCCGTCTGGTGAGAACCGTATCGAATTGATCTTGGGAGATCGCCCGACCAGACGACCCACCAGTTCGCTACCGTCGGACTTGTGCAGCAATACTTCGTGGTAGCCTGAGACCGCCAGCAGAGAACTGTCGGGTGAAAACGCGAGTGCGGTGATCACAGGTCCGGCCGAGTAGACCGGGGGCTTGGTTGTCGAGACATCGTCTTTGGCCGCCGCAGGCGTATCGTCGGTTGCTCCTTGAGCAATCCAATTCCGAATCGTGTCGATCTGTTTCTTGGATAACGGATCGGCGTTCAACGGCATCGTCGGCTTCTCGCCCGAGATATTTTTGACGATCAAACTCTCGTCGGGCTTTCCGGTCACAAAACTGGGACCGGTGTCTCCCCCCTTTTGGAACAGTTCAAAGGAGATCAACTGCAGATTGCCACCCAGCTTGGCGGGCTGGTGGCACCCCGAACAGTGCCGCTGCAAGATGGGCCGCACATGCCGATAGTAACTGACCTTCTCTTCTGTCGCTTTGGCGTCGTCTGCACCATGGACTACTTGAACGGCCGATGACATCAACAGCGTTAAGGCGACAAAGAATCGAAAAGGCATCTGCATGATTCCAAGGAAAGAGCATGGCAGGAGGCAAGGCAAGCCGGTTGCGACCAATGGCGTCGGCGACCAGTGCATCAAAGATAACTTGTGAATGGTCGCCAAGTAAAGGAGTAACCGGAAACTTTGGCCAATACCTATCAGCCGCCGCCAAGATTTTCCGTCGATTCGACGCGGAACCACTGCGTTTTTTGAGGACTAGCTTGCCAGTGAAGGCAAGAATTCAGGCAATTTAGACGAGGGTGATTCTATCGCCCCGACGTACGTGCGACTGTAGGATAGCCTCAAGCCGAATGGGGCCGTGATTTGGATGTGACGATGAAAAATGAAGTCGAACTGAAGCGGATTCTGGTTGGGAAATCCGACCAATTAAGGCGGTGGATTTGGCGCGCTGCCCTGATCTTGGTCTTTCTTGCATTCGCCGCCATCGTGATACGTGGGGAGGCTCGCCGTCAGGCGCTTTGGCGCATTCGAGGTCATCTCACTGGTGGTACGATCGCGCATCGATACTGGCAAGAGTTACGTCTGTCCTTGGATGTGATGCACCGTTTTCTAGGACCATACAAGTCCATTCGCTACTTGGATCTGGGAGACGAAATCACGGCCGAAATGCTTCAGGCATTGCATTTGTTTCCAGAATTGCAGTCCTTAGGCCTAGGGGAGGGTGACGATGAAAGTTGCAGACAGATTGCATTTGAATGCCCACAACTGCAGAGTCTTTATGTCGACAATGCAAATATCTCCGATGCCGGCATTGCGGCCCTTGGAAGTTTGCCCAAGCTTCGATCGCTAGAGCTGATCGGCCCGATTGTTTCAGACTATCCAAGTGTTGATGAACCATTCACGGGGCGAGGATTCGAACAGTGGCAGCAGCCAAGTCCGCTTGAATTCCTCGTGATTGAGTCGTCTGGCGAATTCTGCGATGCAGGTGTGGTTGCGATGTCGAAGTTTCCAAACTTGAAGGAACTTCATATTGCTCATTGCATTGAGATTCGCTGGAATTGGTTAGAGGATGAATCACTCCGTGCACCACCCCCCGTTTTTGCAAATCTTGAGGTATTGTCGGTGAAAGGCCTGAGTGACTATCAAAAAACAGGCGTCATCGAGTTTATTCGGGGGCAACCCAAATTGCAGACGGTCAGCCCTGACGAGTTAAGGAAGTAGTCGAGTGCTGACCACGCGAAGCATTTGGGACGTTCGACAATTCAGCGATGAGAAGTCGGGACTTCAGTCAAGAGAACGAACGACAGCCACCTGCAAGTCCATCACATTGGTGTGAGTTGGACCGGTCTTTACCAAACCGCCTGCCGCCGAGAAAAACGTATACGAATCGTTGATTGAGAGTGCGTCAAACGGATCGAGCTTTCGCTCCCGAGCCGTATCGCGAACGTCCTCTGAACAGACCGCGCCTGCGGCATCGGTCGGGCCGTCTTCGCCATCGGTGCCGCCGGATAGGATTGCGACCCCTTGCAGTTGCTCGTCCCAGAGGTGGCACAAAGCGGCAAGTGCGACCTCCTGATTGCGGCCACCGACGCGCGGTCGGTTTGTCTCAGCCAGCTTGACCACCGGTTCGCCACCACTGATCAGGCAGATCGGCCCGGGATCTTCGGAACGCAGAATCTCGAGACACCGTTCTGCGATTTCCTTGCCGACCTCCCGAGCATCACCTTGCCGATCGCTCCCCAGCGAATGGACTTCGTAACCCAGTGAGCGGGCGCATTTCACCGCGGCTTCTAAGGCTGTCTGGTTATTCCCAATGATCTGGTTCCGGCAGGAGATGCGAGGTTCGCCTGGGGTGGCGTTCGCGTCGACTTGCCGCCGCAGTTCGCCCCAGATTGAGGATGGAAAGAGCTCACGATCGGCAGTTCGTTGCTGAAATTTATCTAACACAATGATCGCGTCGTCGGCGGTACTCTTGTCGCAGATCGTTGGCCCTGAGGCGATGATCTCCAATGGATCGCCGATCACATCCGAGATGATCAGCGCTATCATTCGCCCAGCGGTTGCCGCACGCAACAAGCCTCCCCCTTTGATCAAGGAAAGATGCTTGCGAACCGTATTGAGTTCGTTGATTGTGGCTCCCAGCCGACTGAGCGTGCGCGTCATGGCCTGCTTATCAGCCAGGCTGATGCCAGGAACCGGCAACGGCAACAAAGCACTGCCACCACCGGACAAGAGCACCAGACATAAATCATCAGCGCTAAGCCCTGAAACCAGTTCTAGAATTCGCTCACTGCCAACGACTCCGGCATCTGTCGGTTCGTTGATCCCTGCAGGTCGAGCGGGGTGAAGATGAATTCGGCGCAATGGCAAGACACAGTCCGCGGGAACATTCACCCAGCCAGTGACTTTCGCATCGACCAGATCAGGACCGAGAGCCTCTTCGAGACCGCGTGCCATCCCGCTGCTGGCTTTTCCGGCACCAACAACGACGATCCGTCGGATGCTGGAAAGGAGAAGCTCCTCGTCGCAAATGCGTAGGCTGTCGTCACCGCGATGGACGACGTCACGCACCAGGCGGTCGGAATTGACCGCGGCGACCCCCGCATCCCAGATGCGGCGCGCATGGCGAGGAGCGGTGTCGGAGAAGAGTTGCGACGAGTTCAATGTCTGTTCCATGCCGCGATTCTACGGCATCACGAAACAGCTTGCTGCGCAACGCAGCGAGTTCGACCGTCGCCGAACTCGCATTCGTTGATCTTCGTGAATTTATGCGCCGGGCCGCATGCGGACATAGGCCGACAAGATTTCGAACAAGTCTGGAGAGACCTGAATCTCTTCGTCAGCGAAATCGTCCAGCCAGGCACGATTACGACGAGCGGCATCAAGCAGCGCTCGCGAGATATCGGCCAGACGAACGTTAACTGGCGGCTCTGCAACTGGAGTTGCCGATTCGTCACCCGTAAACAATCGAAGTCGATGTCGCATCATTCATCCCTGGTCGAAGCGACAAGATGCACAGATCGGACACCCCCGTCGGGTATTCGAATCCTTCACAGCGCAGGCCACGCCGCATAACGAAGATCGGCGTCGGCGGGTCGGGTTCTTGATAAAATCTGGCGATTAATCGGGTGAGCACTGGTAACCGGTCTGTGTCGAACAAACTCACGTTCCGGAGCCATCGCGATTCATCCCTAACTGCTGCAGAGTTCGCCGCTTCTGGTGACTTATTCCCTGTGGCGGCAGCTTCTGCGCGAGGCGCGAATCGACCTCGTTGGCGAAATTCGACGCAGGCTGCATCACTCGATGTCAATTGACGTTGCGGCAAGATTCGCCGAGGGCAGGTGGACGACTGACGGCACGTTGTTACTATGACGGCGTCAAAGTGTTCAAGGGGTGATTGCTCGCCAATTCAACGTCGTCGAGGCGCTATGTCTGGGTTTCAGATTTCGAGTGAATTTCAGCCAGCGGGTGATCAACCACAGGCAATCAAGAAACTGGTCAGTGGCTTGAAAGAGCAAAAGCGGGATCAGGTGCTGCTCGGGGTGACAGGCTCCGGCAAGACCTTCACGATGGCGAACATCATCCAGCAGATGCAGCGGCCCGCCCTGATCCTCTCGCACAACAAGACATTAGCCGCTCAGTTGTACGGTGAATTCCGTGACTTCTTCCCGAACAACGCCGTCAGTTATTTCGTCAGCTACTACGACTACTACCAGCCTGAGGCCTACATCCCGCAACGCGACATCTACATCGAAAAAGACTCGTCAATCAACGAAGAAATTGACCGGCTGAGGTTGCTGGCCACAAGTGCTCTCGTCAGTCGTCGCGATGTCATCGTCGTTGCCAGCGTTAGCTGCATCTACGGCTTGGGTTCGCCAAAAGATTATCTGGAGATGATGATCCCGCTGCAGGTGGGAGGCACAATCGATCGAGATGAACTGTTGCGAAAGCTATGCGACATCCATTACAGCCGTAACGATGTCGCCCCCCAACGCGGTAATTTTCGAGTCCGCGGTGATGTCGTCGAAGTCTGGCCCGCCTATGAAGAGTTTGCTTTCCGCATCGAGCTCTGGGGCGATGAAATCGAAAAGCTAGCGATCATCAACCCGCTGACGGGAGAAGAGGCAAAGAAACTGGACGACATGTACGTCTATCCCGCCAAGCACTACGTGTTACCAGAAGACCGCGTGAAATCGGCGTGCGATGAGATTGAGCGCGAGTTGAATTTGCAGCTCGAAAAGTTCCGCCGTGAAGGCAAGCTGCTGGAAGCACAGCGGCTCAATGCGAGAACGCGTCACGATGTTGAATTGCTGCGAGAGGTCGGCTTTTGCCCCGGGATCGAAAACTACAGTCGTGCCCTTTCCGGTCGCAAGCCCGGCGAACCGCCGTATACGCTGCTCGACTTTTTCCCCGAAGACTACCTGTTGTTCATCGACGAATCTCACGTGACAGTTCCGCAGATTCGAGCGATGTTTAATGGAGATTTTGCCCGCAAGACAACGCTTGTCGATCACGGCTTTCGGCTGCCGATGGCATTGGACAACCGCCCGTTGAAGTTTGACGAATGGAATCTGCGACGACATCAAACGGTCTTCGTGTCGGCAACACCAGCAGATTGGGAGTTGGAGCAATCCGAAGGCGAGATCGTCGAGCAAGTGATTCGGCCGACGGGGCTGGTTGACCCCACCATTCACATCCATCCCGCGCGCGGTCAGATTCCGCACCTGATTCTGCAGATTCGCGACAGAACGGCGAAAGGTGAGCGAACCCTTGTTACGACTTTGACAAAACGTCTCTCAGAAGATTTGACGACATACCTCACCGAAGAAGGAATCCTCTGCGCCTGGTTGCATTCGGAATTAGATGCTTTCGAACGCGTCGAAATCCTGCGCAGCCTGCGTGAAGGAAAGTACGACTGTGTCGTTGGCGTGAATCTGTTACGCGAGGGGCTTGACCTTCCCGAAGTGTCACTCGTCGCCATTTTGGATGCCGACAAAGAAGGCTTCTTGCGCAGCGCAACAAGCTTGATTCAGACGATTGGCCGGTCCGCTCGAAATGTGAATGCCGAAGTGCTGCTCTATGCAGACTCCGTCACCGACAGCATGCAGCACGCGATCGACGAAACAAACCGCCGGCGCGAAATTCAGATCGCCTATAACAAAGAGCATGGAATCACGCCGGAGACCATCAAAAAGGCAATCCGAAAAGGAATCGAAGAGGAGATCCAGGCCAAGAAGATCGCTCAACAGGCCGCCGGCACCGACGAGGCGCAATATGTCACGCAAGAATATCTCAACGAATTGGAAGCTGAGATGATGGCTGCCGCGGACGCCCTGGAGTTTGAACGAGCGGCTAAGCTGCGAGATCGAATTTTGCAGCTTAAGAAACAGGTGGGCCAGCCCGTCAGTCCGGAAGAAGAGTCTGCCGCCCCGAAAGGCAAGAAACGAGGGCGGGGCCGTAAAGGTTCCGGTAAACAAACTCCAAAGCCGTACGGTCCCAATTGAAGTGACATCGAACGGGGATGGGCCTTGGTTGTTGAGGCGGTTCCATCACTTGATCGAGCATGAGATTCAAGTCTCTATGAAAATGTCGTTCCCGCGCAGGCGGGAATCCATCCGTTCGGCAGCGAGTCATCCCTGCCAGCGTGATGAGCGAGGAGCGTCGATTCTCGCATCACCACTGTCCAGCGACTCGCTGCCTGCGCGGGAAGACGGAAGCCTTTCGTGTCTAGAACGGCTGGCTCGGCAGGCTCGCCAGCCACGTCTTGCGAATCGGGATCAGTTTTTCCAGGACGTTAACCAGAACTTCCGCTGGTGACTGCATCGCATCGATTTGAGAGATGATTTCGCGGGGGTAAGCGTTAATCACGGGTTCAGATTCTCGCTGATAAACTTCGAATCGCGATCGAATGATTTCCTCGTTCGCATCGTCAGCGCGGTTATCACGAATGGCGCGTCGTTTAATCCGGTCAATCATCTTGTCCATGTCGGCACAGACCAGATAGATGATGTGCAGGACGTTGATGGTGTCCTTTAGCATGGCGACCTGATGGGGATTGCGAGGAATCCCGTCCAGGACCAACAGTTCGTCCGGCGGACGATAGCGAGAGATCGCGATATGGCCGAGAAGTGATTTTTTCCAGATTTTCACGGTCAACTCGTCGGGAACAAGCTTTCCACTCGAACTGTATTCGTAGATCTCGCGGCCTTCAGGAGAATTGATATTTAAGGAACGAAAGACATCACCGCAGGAGAGGTGATAGAAGCCAGGGATCTGGCCAAGAATCATTCCCTGCGTGCCTTTGCCGACGCCAGGCGCGCCAAACAGCAGAATGGTGGGGAAACGCTCATCAAACATTGGCCGAATCTCCCGACATCCAAGAAGTCATCTCAAGTGTGTTTGCGGTGCCAGAATCGGTCGCCGCGCTATCGAATGCTATCGGGTTTGTCAGGTTGAGAAAAGTACCCAACTCGCGATTCATGATTCGATATTTCGCTGGCACCAACCTGCAAACGGTAAAAATAAAAGCGTCCTCACAAGGAGGACGCTTTATAAATCCATTCACAGAAACTGCGATTAGCGAGCCATAAAGGCGATGACGCGACCGATTTCGATGTTCGGCACGGTGGCATCGCTGCCGGTTGGCAGAGCCTGAACGCGAGCTTCCAAATCCTTGGCGTCGAATGAAATCCAATCGACATTCTGCCGTGAACCACTGTCGACGATTTCGCGATACAGCTTGCGGACGTTTGGACGATTCCGCAGTGTAATCACGTCGCCTGGCTGGACGGCGATGGACGGCTTGTTGATGGTCTTGCCATTCAACTGGAAGTGGCGATGCACCACGCCTTGGCGGGCCTGCATGCGAGTGGTGGTGAAACCAGCTCTGCGGACCACGTTATCAAGTCGTCGTTCGCACATCACCAGCAGAATTTCGCCGGTGTTACCCTTTTGCGAGCGGGCTTTGGCGAAATAACGTCGCAACTGGGCTTCGCGCATTCCGTAGTGGTACTTGATCTTCTGCTTGTCGGCCAAGGCCATCCCGTAGGTAGACAATTTGCGACGACGTTCCGCCATCCCTGGAGGATTCGGCCGCTTTTCCAAGGCCCGTACCGCACCTGCATTCTCAAACACCATTGTCCCAAGCCGACGATTTATTCGACCTTTGGGACCAGAATAGCGACCCATGCAACTCAACTCCTGCGCAAAATCCTGGCGCTCAAAACCAAATTGTCCAACCAACAGACCTGAAGATGATGGCAAACGAATTTCGATTCGTCAATGCAGCGGCAGAGAAATCAGCCTAGCTTCAGCAGATGAAGTGACTTAGGTGCGATCGGATCACGGGAGATGAGCTGCTCGATAAAATTATTTTCCCGCCCAGCCGCAACACGCCGTTCGCATTAAGTATTTATTGCAATTGCTGTTGCGGATGAAGGCGGCAAGCGAATTCCGTTTAGACCGCGATAGGCACTAAGTTGAGGGCCTAGCGCATCATCTTCTGGACAAACTGGAATGATGCTCGCAAGCAAGCTCATCAGGAGTCAACCGCGACCTTCGCGACGCCAAATAGATGGCCGCAGTGACAGCGGGAGCGGCGAACGTGCAGGACGGCACGGCACTCTGGACATCGTTTTTGATGTCGTTCTAGTGGCGTCTCGACAGAGATCGCAGTGATGACCGGGTGCGAATTGATCCGATCGATATGAGCTTTATCGGCGACAGCCATAGCGCACTGAGGATGAATCCCTTCGCGTGAATAGCTGGGATGTCCGCAGATCGGACAGGGAAGTCGAGTGACACCTTGATAGAGCGGCACTGGCTTCTTGCTTGAGTTCGACATGAAGTCTCCCTGGTCCGAAATGGCTGGTCGGTGAACTGCATGTCACCAGGCCGAAAAATCTTGCATGGGGGTCACTGTCTCAGCCGAACAGGCTTTGACAGTGACCAACCATGCAAACATCAGGCCTAGTAGCGTGATCGTCCGCCACCGTATCCACCACCGCCACCGCTACGTCCGCCACCACCGCCGCCGCCGCCACCGCGATCTTCGCGTGGGCGAGCTTCGTTGACGGTCAGGGCGCGACCATCGACGTCTTTACCGTTCAGCTCGTTCATCGCAGCCTTACCGGCTT
This sequence comes from Schlesneria sp., assembly GCA_028291515.1. Taxonomy (GTDB): domain Bacteria; phylum Planctomycetota; class Planctomycetia; order Planctomycetales; family Planctomycetaceae; genus Schlesneria. Next base: position 24,907 of record JAQGHU010000104.1, on the reverse strand, counting down.
GATCGTCGCTCATTTCGACGAAGCCAAAACCCTTGGATCGACCCGTATCGCGGTCCATCACGACTTGGGCTGAGCGAACTTCACCGAAAGGCGTGAACAACGCCTCGAGTGATGAGTTGTTTACGCCGTACGTCAGGTTGCCCACATACAATTTCATTGCCATCAGCTGTTCCTTCGAAATCGCCCAGCTAACCTGACGTCCTTAAAACCGGCCTGCGAGACGAAACACTTTCCTGGCCATCAGCAACAGAGCTGATGACACTCAATCGACTTTCCGTTACGGCGTTGATCCGCCGCTAAATGATAATGGCTCCGATTATAAATCGTTCAAGCATTTTTGTACCGCTGATAGCGCAGGCATTCCCGAAAGGGTATCGCCGCTGCTGGCAGATGTGATTACGACAGAGACATTTGGAGGAATCGCCACAAGTTCAAAATCGAGTCTTGTGAGCTTAGATTCCATAAGATTCGCATTCCTGAGAGACGCCACACCGTTAAAAATACCAGCGAAAACGATGAGCGACCCGGACTGCCTTGTGGCAGAAAGCGAATTGTCGTGATTCGGCCGATGTCCTGAGAGTACCGGGATTTGGCGCGAATTGATAGACCAGCACCGATATTCAGTGGGAAAATCACAGATGTGCGATCCGAAGCGCCCGAACACGAACCTGTAGAATGGTTGTGCTGGTTGGTATGATAGCCAGTGGTCGACCTCATTTGGCCACCAGTAACGACAATGTGACAATGGTGTTTGCCTGCCCGGATCTCTTTCGCGCTGGTGATCGCGAAAGATGGTTTGTTGTAAGGCTTTCCTAGAATGGTTCTTGGGTCATGAAGATTCTTGTGATTGGCAATGGCGGTCGTGAACATGCGATCGTCTGGAAGCTAAAGCAGTCCCCCACGGTGACGCACGTTTTCTGTGCTCCCGGCAATGCGGGAACTGGACTGGATGCGACGAACGTCGACATCAAAGCGACCGACATTCCACGCCTGCTGAAATTTGCGATGGCAGAAAAAATCGATCTGACCGTGGTCGGACCCGAAGTTCCGCTCGTTGCTGGCATCGTCGATGAGTTCCTGAAAGCGAACTTGGTGATCTTTGGCCCCACAAAGAAAGCCGCCGAGCTCGAAGGCTCCAAAACCTTCGCCAAGGAACTGATGAGGCGAGCGAACGTCCCGACCGCCGAATTTCGCGTCTTCACCAACTCGGCCGAGGCCATCAGCTATATCGACGAGAAAGAGCATACCGAGCGGTTTGTTGTGAAGGCCGACGGTCTAGCTGCTGGCAAAGGTGTCGTTGTCTGCTCGTCAAAAGAAGAGGCGCGGGACGCCATCCGACGAATGCTCCTCAAGAAAGAGTTTGGCGAGGCCAGCGATCGAATCGTAATCGAAGAATGCCTGGTGGGGGAGGAAGTCAGTCTGCTGGCATTAGTCGACGGCAAGACAATTATCCCTCTCGAAGCCGCACAAGATCACAAAGCCGCGCATGACGGTGATACAGGTCCCAACACGGGAGGCATGGGAGCTTATTCCCCAACCCCGATCATCAGTTCCGATTTGATTGATCTGGTCGTCGAAAAAGTGCTGATCCCAGTCGTTCATCAATTGAAAAAGGAAGGCCGTCCATTTCGAGGGTGCTTGTACGCTGGTTTAATGCTTACGAACCAAGGACCCAAAGTTCTGGAGTTCAATGTCCGCATGGGCGACCCCGAAACCCAAGCCGTCCTGATGCGATTGAAGTCGGACCTAGCCCAATTACTACTCGCCACCGCCGAAGGAAAGCTCGATACCATCGAGTCCGTTGAGTGGGATCCACGTCCGTCGGTGTGCGTCGTGATGGCGTCTGCCGGATATCCGGGCGACTATGAAAAAGGGAAGCCTCTGCGAGGCCTTGAAGAGGCGGCATTGGTTCCAGACGCCAAAGTCTTCCATGCCGGGACTCTCAAAATGGGTGACCAGATTGTGAACGATGGCGGACGAGTTCTGGGTGTGACCGCTCTTGGTGACACGCTGGCCGAGGCCAAGCTGCATGCTTACCAAGCCGTCAAATGTATTCGCTGGGATGGGGCGTGGTGTCGCAAGGACATCTCCGATAAGGCGGTCGGCCGATAGGCTGCCATCACTGCAGACAGGGATCGTGGAACTGAGTCTCTCGATCCCTGACACGATTCTGAAACTGTGGCGTTTGCTGATTTCCAGGCCATCGCAGGATCAGTCCATGAGAGTTCTGGCATTCGCAAGTCTCTTGCTGTCTGCAATCCCCAGCCTCGGTCAGGACTCAATTGACTACGTACGTCAGATCAAGCCCGTGTTGCAGGCCCGTTGCTATGCCTGCCATGGCGTGCTCAAGCAAGAGGCCGGTCTAAGGCTTGATACGGCCGCGTTGGCGATTAAAGGTGGCGATTCGGGTGCCGCGATCAAGTTGGACGCACCGGATGCCAGTTTGCTACTGCAGCGAATCTCGGCAACCGACGACGCGACTCGGATGCCCCCTGAAGGCGAACCTCTGAAGCCCGCCGAGATCGCAGCCTTCAAAGCTTGGCTGCTCAATGGAGCGAAGGCACCCGCCGACGAGAAACCCGAGCGAGATCCCCGAGATCACTGGGCTTTTCGAGCGCCGATTCGACCATCAGTCCCGATTGCGTCCAATCCCGATTGGGTTCGGAATCCGATTGATGCCTTCATTGTCGCAGAACAACAGCGGCGTGGCATCACTCCGCAAGGGCCCGCCAATCGGCTGCTCTGGTTAAGGCGTGTTTCTCTGGATCTGATCGGTCTGCCACCGTCAGAAGCTGAGATTGATGCCTACTTGAGCGATGTCTCCAACGAAGCCAACGATCGGGTGATCTCGCGATTGCTCGACAGCCCCCAATACGGCGAGCGATGGGGACGGCACTGGATGGATATTTGGCGCTACAGTGACTGGTGGGGCTTGGGGGCCGAAGTCCGGAATTCGCAAAAGCACATCTGGCACTGGCGCGATTGGATCATCGAATCGCTCAATAGCGACAAAGGCTATAACCAGATGCTGCGCGAGATGATTGCCGCGGATGAACTCTATCCCAACGATTTGGATAAGCTGCGAGCCAGCGGTTTTCTCGCGCGACAATACTTCAAATTCAATCGCACCAGTTGGCTGGACGAAACGGTCGAACACACTTCAAAGGCCATGCTGGGGCTGACTTTTAATTGCGCCAAATGCCACGACCATAAATACGATCCCTTCGCACAGCGCGAGTATTACCAAATGCGAGCGATCTTCGAACCCTACCAGGTCCGGACAGATGCGTTCCCCGGTGAGATCGATTTCGAGAAAGACGGAATTCCGCGAGCCTTCGACGGCAACCTCGACGCCCCGACGTTTCTTCACATCCGTGGCGACGATCGCAACCCCGACAAGTCGATCACGATCGAGCCCGCAATTCCGGCGTTCCTGAAATTCGACGAATGGCAGGTCAGCTCGATCCAATTGCCGCCGGAAGCCATCCAGCCGGCGCTGCGGCCATTTGTTGAACAAGCTTATCTGAAGCAGGCGGAGCAACGAATCACAGATGCGAAAGTGGCCGTTGAGAGTGCTCGAAGAATCGTCGCCGAAGCCATCGAAGCCGATCGTATCGCGACTGCCCTGAAAGAGTCGCCTGCCGATGCGCTTTCTGCAATTCCCCGGCAGATCGTTGCCGACGACTTTGCGGCCTCGCAGCCAGACACATGGGAGATTCGAGAAGGAACTTGGAGTTATGCCGACGGTCGATTGAAGCAGTCGCAGGCCGGTGCCACTCGGGCCGCGCTGCGATTGAAGCAGATTCCGCCCACCGACTTCGAAACGCGGCTGAAATTCATCACGACGGGCGGCGAGATCTGGAAGTCCGTCGGCATCACATTAGATGTCACCGAACAAAATGAAGTGCTGGCCTATCTCAGTGCGTACGCAGGCGGGTCGAAGTCACAGATCGCCTACAAGCAGCAGGGGAACTACGTCTATCCAGCGGAAGCAGCGCAGCCACGAACTGTCGGACTGCACCAGCTTCACGAAATCATCCTGCGTGTTCGCGGCAACCTGATGAACGTCAACGTCGATGGACAGCATTCGCTGGCCTATCACTTGCCGATTCAGCGGCAACGTGGTGCATTAGAAATCATCACGTTCGATGCCAGTGCCGAATTGTTGGCGTTCGAACTCTGTGAATTGGCCCCTGGGGCGGCTTTAGAAGAGCCAGCGTCATCAGCAAAAGTGCGAGCCGACGTATCGCTGCCACTCGATCAGGCCCGCGTTGCACATACTCTCGCCGAAAAAGTCCTAACGACCGCCGAGTTGCAGCCGCATTCGATTCGTGCTCGTCTCCAAGCGGACCGCGTTCGCCTCCACGATCCTGATTCAATCGATATTGCGAAAGTCGTTGCCGAGGCAGTTCGAGCCGAACGAATGGCGTCGGCTGCTAAGTCGAGCGAAGATGTCTGTCGCGCCGAACTGGAATGGCTGAAGGTGCCTGCTGACAAAAAGCCTGAAGCCGAAAAGAAGCTGGTCGCTGCCAAAGCGGCGCTGGAGGCCGCCGCCAACCTGATTGACACTCCGGGCGAATCTTACACGCCGGTTGCCGGTTCGTTGAAGACGCTCGAATCGAATCTTGAAAGTGAAGAGTCGCGACGCAAACCGTTTCCAAAGACGAGCACGGGGCGGCGAACCGCTTTTGCGAACTGGTTGACCGATACGCGAAATCCATTGGTGGCACGCGTGGCAGTCAATCACATCTGGGCTCGGCATTTTGGCAAGCCTCTGGTTCCAACCGTTTTCGATTTCGGGCGCAAAGGGACGCCACCGACCCATCCTGAATTACTCGATTGGCTGGCCATCGAATTTCAGGAGAGCGGTTGGAGCATGAAGCATCTGCATCGGCTGATTGTCAGTTCGAATACGTATCGGCTTGGTTCGTCTACCGCCGGTGCCCTTCCCGAAACCGTCGCTGCGGATCCCGACAACACATACTATTGGCATGCGAATCCCCTTCGCATGGAGGCCCAACTGATACGCGATAGCTTGCTGCAGTTGGCGGGTGAACTGGATCTGACTCGCGGTGGACCGCCTATTTCCGTCGGTAACGATTCACCGCGGCGCAGCCTTTACTACGTGCATTCGCATAACGAGCATCAAAAGTTCCTGTCGATGTTTGACGATGCCAACGTGCTGGAATGCTATCGCCGAGCCCAAAGCATCGTGCCCCAGCAGGCATTGGCGCTGGAAAACAGTCCGTTGGCGACTGCGGCAGCGGAAAAGATCGCTCAGCGAATCGCCGCGGCTCACCCCAACTTATCGGATCGCGATTTCGTCGGAGCTGCATTCACAATCGTGCTGTCCACCAAACCAACCTCCGAAGAAACCGCGGTCGTTCTTGAAGCGATTGAGCATCTGAGAAAGTCACCGAACGACCAAAGGCTCCCGGCATCCGAATCCGCTATTCGAGTCAGCATTGTCCACGTCTTGCTGAACCACAATGACTTTGTGACCATCAGATAGTCTTCCGATCGTTTAACCGCGTGGGCATCGCCCCGCGCGTAGGGGCGGCCCTGATCATGCATGAGAACTGCCTCTCTAATAGTTGCTCGACCGGTGGTGTTCATCGCCGGACGTTCCTGGCCGATGTCGGTATGGGGTTCACGGGCCTGGCGCTGGGAGCGATGCTGGCTCGCGATGGCGTCGTTCGTGCAGAGGCGCCCGAAGAGTGGCTGCCGCCGAACGGGCAACCTCACGTCACGCCCAAAGCGAAGAGCGTCGTCTGGCTGTTCATGAACGGCGGCGTGTCCCACATGGAAAGTTTCGACCCCAAGCCGGAACTGACCCGATTCGCCGGGAAGTCGATTGGGGAAACGCCCTACAAGGATGCTCAGAATCCCGAGAAGCTGAAATTGGCCCGCGTGACGGTTGTTAACGATGCCAATGGTCAGCAACGCAATAAGCTCTATCCGCTGCAGGTCGGGTTTCGGAAATATGGTGAAAGTGGGATCGAACTCAGCGACTGGGTGCCGCATGTCGGCAGCTGCATTGATGACATTGCCGTCGTCCGTTCAATGTTTACGACCGATGACAATCATGGGGCGCAAACGCAATTTCATTCCGGCCGTCATATGCTCGATGGCGAATACCCCACGCTGGGGGCCTGGGTGCATTATGGATTGGGATCACTCAACGACAACCTCCCGCAGTTCATTTCGATGGGTAGTCGCGAGTATTGGAATGCGAAGGACGGCCACTATTTGGGGCCCGCACATGATGCCGTCCCCATTCGGGTCGACCCGGCCAATCCCTTGGATTTCGGCAAGCCTGCGAAAGATCTCAGTCGCGATCAACAGCAAATTGCCTTTGATCTTGTCGGTCGCCTGAACCAGTTGAAAGCTGTCGAATATCCCAACGATCAGGCGTTGGCCGCGCGGATTAAGGCGTATGAACTGGCGTTTCGGATGCAGACCTCGGTCCCCGAAACAATGGCGTTCAGTTCCGAGACCAAGGCGACGCAGGATCTGTATGGACTGGACGACCCTGCCACCCGCGAGTTCGGGATGCAGATGCTGGCGACTCGACGATTCATCGAACGCGGCGTGCGATTCATCCAGGTACAACATGGTGCTGGAGGGGCCGGTGCCTGGGACGCGCACGGCGGATTAAAGGGAAACCATGAGCGCAACTTCAAAGCGGTCGACAAGCCGATCGCCGGGCTGTTGAAAGATTTGAAACAGCGCGGATTGCTCGATTCCACAATCGTGTTGTTCGCCAGCGAATTTGGCCGCACACCGGGAACGCAAGGGGCTGATGGTCGCGACCACCATATCTATGGTTTCTCAGTCTGGATGGCAGGGGGCGGAATCAAGGGGGGAATCGCGCACGGTGCCACTGACGAAATCGGTTTCCACGCTGTGGAAAACCGCCACTACGTCACAGATATTCATGCGACCATTTTAAAGCAGATGGGACTGGATTCACGCAGGCTGGAGGTGCCGGGTCGCAAGCGACTGGATATCGATCATGGGAAAGCGATTGAGGAAATCCTGGCCTGAACTCAGGGAGTCAGATTGAAATCAATGACCTGAGTTTTCGTCTTGCCTTCGACTGTCGCGGTCAATTCCGACGATTCAATCGCGGCATATCGGTCTGGAATCGCCGACTTACCGGGTTCAACCCCTGTCGCCACCATTTTCGGCGGGGTGGCCCAGGATTCGATTCGCACCTTGTAACTTCCCGCGAGGATCCCGTCCCCCTTTTGCTGGGTCGACAGCGAATAGCGTCCTGAGGCGTCGAGATCCGCTGCGGCATTCACGGCAGTCGCATCATTTCCGACGAAACTGATCGTCCCCTGTGGCAATGGTTTGCCATCGAGTTTGACGGTCCCCGTCACTTTGACCAGCTTCAACTTAGATCCAACTTCTCCACTGCAGCCGGCAATGCAGATCGCGGTTGTCACCAAGGCTACGGTCAATCGAATCGGTAAATTCATTGTGATTAGGTTCAGAGGAGTACTATTGATCTGAGAAAACCTGTCGATCATCTTTGTCACCCATATAACAGTAGACACGATGATCGATGTTGTTGCTGAGGAATCGGACCGCCCCGTCCGCCATCAGTGCATGAATACCTCCGACGTGGTAACTGGAGGCGCCGCAGTTCTTCCACCAATCACCGTTCGTCACGGTGGTGCGCGTCGGGCTGTTCATCTTCTGCCCCGTGTAGACATTGGTGAAGTTGGCACTGAAGGCCCCGCCCCAACCGCATTCTTCCGCATTGCGTTCTGCTGCCAACATCGTATTGCTGGTTCCGTCGGAAACGTCTCTCATTCGAGACGTGGTTACTCCACGATTGAAAATGCCCGGAAATGTCCCGTGGGCTTCTGAATTATTCCAACTATGATTGGCGACCGATTCCGTATTGCAGAAGCAATTCTCGCAGCCGCAATCAGGTGGGATGTAGTCAGGGGTGATCGATCCGGACATCAACGGGTAGTACAGCCCCTGAATCGGAACAGGATACTCATTGAATTGCTGACCATTCTTACACAAAAATTTGTCTGTATAAGGATTTGACGGGCATTTAATAAACGCAAACCCTTGCTTGGCGAACAGTGCCTGATTGTTGGTCGGTGTTGTGGCATCGTTGGAAAGACTGAAGTTGATCTGATTATACAACGGAGCGTTGTCAATGTACGGCATAATCAATTCCACCCAGGTATGCCTGTTCGCACTGAAGACATACGTGCTGCAATAGGGGAACACCTGGACGGAATCGTGATAGTTGTGCAGAGCCAAACCGATCTGCTTGAGATTGTTTTTGCACTGCGTCCGCCGAGCCGCTTCTCGTGCCTGCTGAACGGCGGGAAGCAGCAGTGCGATCAAGACTGCGATAATGGCGATGACGACCAATAACTCGATTAGGGTGAATCCTGATTGGCGAATCTTCCGTCGAGAAACCATCGTGTCACCTTTGAGCAGAAGTGAAATCTCGAAGTGATCAATCCCGAACAGCCCCAAGTGATTGAAACAGATCATACAAATCGGCTCGCGATGATGCGATATGAAATCTTTCGAAAATGGTGGAGAGAATCAGATTCATCAACGTGCGATCTAGTTCCGCTTTGGGCGGATCGCACCCGGTTGCTCTAACCGACTTTCATCTGACAAGCTTTGAACCCAATCTCGAAGCAGAGAGATCGCTGCTTGATCTTTCTCGTTGGATGCCACATGTGGCATCTTGCCGAGTCCATCCAGACGCATTCGTTGCACGATCAAGGATCGATCGGGATTGCCAGGGACCAGCACGCGGGGATCATCAAACTTGAATGTCCCCTGCCCCGGCTTTGTATTGACCGTGCGCGTTTCCTTGAGAGGTGGCGAAGCATGCAGTTCGAACTCGGCATTGCCGCCACCCCAGGTCCGATGGCAATGGGCACAGTTCGCATGCAGATAGGAACGGGCTCGTAAATTTAAGTCCCCTCCCTGGTCGTGATAGTCCACCAGACTTGGAAGTTCCGCAGGCGGCTTAGGTAGCTTCTCTTTGAAGACACCGAGGTGTTCCAATGTTGCCAACTGATTTGCAGTCACTCCGTGATAATCATGATCTTTATTCATCTGCAGCGTGGTCACGCCCAGCACGTATTTCGCCGCCATCGTATGACACAGGGTGCATTCCGCCCGACTTGGGTAGTGCCAAGTCTGTTCTCGTAATCCCCCGGCTGCAGACGCATCCTTGATCACCAGTTTTTGATCGAGCCCTGCCGGCCCCAGTAATTCGGCATCGGTTTGTTCATCGTTCCAGATGTAGGTGTAGCCGTACCAGAACTGAGCGCCATATTCGTCATCGTTGCCAGGCATCTTGCGGTGTTGCAGGATCCGAGTCTCCAAACGTTTGCGGCTGGCAGAATTGCCCGCTTCCATGTCGATGGAAAACGTTTTCACCAGAACTGCGCCGTCGGGAAACCGCCAACCCAAATCTGGATAAGCAGGCCCATGCGGATAGACGACATCATCGAATTCGATCTGCGTCTCGCCGGGCAAGGCGATCCACCGGTCTTTCTCAGCGTGATCAGACCACAGTGGCGCATTGACCGAATAGGGAATCAACCCTTTGGCCGGATGATTATCCTTTGTAGAAGTGAACAGTCCGGTATGGCTCAGTTTTCTAGGAAATGGTTTCGTCACTGTGACGGGCGGCGCAGGGACAATGCGATGTAACCCGCCCCCGGCGAAGTCGACGAGATACACTTCTCCTGCCGCGTCCTGCGCAAATTCCACGATCCGAATCTGCGTGTCCGCCAGTTGCTGGTGTGAAGCGACTTTGCCATCTTCGTACTTCAATGACCACAACTTTCCCGTGTCGTAGTCGCCGTAGATGTACGCCCCCTTCAATTCGGGCAATCGATCGGCTTCATAGACATAGCCCCCCGTGATGGACCGAAAGTCGCTATGAGGATGCTCCACAATTGGTTTCTGGAAGTCGCCCGGCCCTTTGGTACGCTCAGGACGGAACGGATGGCTCCCCTCGTTGATGCTCCACCCGTAGTTGCCGCCGCGTTGAACCAGATAGATCATCTCCCACAAATCCTGCCCCACATCGGCAGCCCACAATCGCAGTTGGTCGTCGAAACTGAACTTCCAGACTTGTCGATGGCCAAACGACCAGATCTCGCCGCGAGCATCCTTCCGACCGACGAAGGGATTGTCCTTGGGAATTGAATAGGGAAGATTTCCTTCCGTGCGATCGACATCGATCCGCAGGATCGATGCTAAGACATCATTGATGTTCTGCCCCGTCTCCAGCCCGTCGGCGATGCCGCTGCCATCGCCCGTCGCCAAGTAGAGATATCCGTCTGGACCAAACCTTAGACAGCCCCCGTTGTGCCCTCCTGAAGGCCACTCAAAGATCACCTGTTCCGTCTTCGACGTTGCTTCAGGCGAAGCCCCGTTGCGAACCTCAAATCGAGAGACCTGGCTACCCTTATCGCTTGGCTCGCCAGGCTTGTTGTACATGACAAACAACTGACGATTGGTCGCAAACTGCGGATGGAACACCACGCCATAGGTCGTGTGTTTCACGTCCAGAATCAACTCGGCCTGTTTGACATCCGGGCGATTCTCGAAGACGTAGATCTTTCCCGGTCGAGTCGCGACGCCGAACTGATTCTTGCCGGGCACTTTTCCGACTGACAATGGCTCAAAGAACTTGAGCATCGGAAACGCATCTTGCGTCATGAATCGGTCAGGGGGCTCGGGCGTCCCATGAATATTTCCCGTCGTCCAGAGTTCGCGGTTTTCGATGCCGAACGGCTTTCGTTCGGTCGACCCCGACACCGGAGCATCGGCTGCCCACGTCATGCCACACTCGAGCAACACCGAAATTGCAAACAGCCAGATCTTCGCACGAGACATGTGATACCTCGATCGAGGGTAATCAGCGAACGGCAATCAAGAAGGGCACTGCATGGCATTGTGGCCAGAACTGATCGCAATTTCATGTCTGACGCCAATTACCGTCATTCCCGCGCAGGCGGGAATCTAGCGAGTCACTGGACGGTGTCGATGCACAAACGACGGAGCTTGTCCCACGACGTCGGCGGGTGCGCCCGAACTAGATAACTGGCGGCTTTAGCCCTCGATAGCTGAGATCCAGAATCTCCATCGGGTGGGCGACCCAGATCGGGGCTCCAGCCTGACGCAGTGCAGCTTGGATCTGTAGTGAACAGCCGGCATTGCCGCTGATCAGAGCCTTGGCGCGTGTCGCCAGAATGTTCTTCAGCTTGCGATCGGCCAGGCGATCAGCCATTTCGGGCTCGGTGAGGTTGTAGCTGCCCGCCGCGCCACAACAGATTTCGGACTCGGCCAGAGGAACCAGCTTCAGGCCAGGGACCAGTGCCAACAAGTCGCGCGGTTGCTCACGAATCTTCTGAGCATGGCAGAGATGGCAGGCGTCATGGTAAGTCGCCTGTAGCGGCACTTCGCCTTTCGGCGCAATAGGTCCCAATTGCATTAAGAACTCGGAGACATCTTTCACCTTCCCGGCAAAGTGTTCCAGCGAGGTCCGTACCATCTGGTCCTGCTTGACCAGTTCTTCTCCGACGTGTCCGTAGTCTTTCAACATCGATCCGCAACCGGCCACATTGATAATGACCGCATCGATGTCGTTGGACTGGAACGCCGCGGCATTTGTTTTGGCAAGTTCGAGTGCTGGTTCTCCGGCGCCGCTGTGATAGTGGATGGCTCCACAGCATGCTTGGTTGCGTGGAATCACAACGTCGCAGCCATTCTGCTGCAGAACTCGGGCAGTGGCCCAGTTCACGTGATGAAACATCGCCTCGGCCACGCACCCCGTGAACAACGCGACTCGCGCCCGTCGAGGCCCAATGGCTGGTAAAAATTCAGGAAGCTGAGGCTCGCGCTTCTGCAGGGGAGGCAACAGTCGCTGCATGCGACGCAGCTTCTCTGGAAGTAATCGCAGCAATCCTGTCCGTTCGGCGAGTCGGTCCATTCCCGTCCACTGAGCTAGTTTCGCAGGCATCAACGCCCAGCGGAGTCTTTTGGGATACGGAAACAGGCCATACAGGATCCACGTCTGAAACCAACCGGGGCGGATCTTCTTTTCCGACGCTTCACGCTGCTGGGTTTCGATTCGGAATGGTTCGATCAGCCGACCGTATTGCACGCCGGAAGGACACGCTGATTCGCAACTGCGACAGTCCAGGCACAAATCGAGATGTCTTTTGACGGACTTCGTCAGTTCCAATCGCCCATCCGTGACGGCTCGCATCAAGTAGATGCGGCCGCGGGGGCTATTGTTTTCGTCGCCCGTTTCCAGATAAGTCGGGCAGGACGCCGTACACAGACCGCAGTGAACGCAGTCGAGGAACTTCTCATAGTCGATGCCACTCCCGATGGGCGGCAACGTCGGCGATTGCGATGCGACAGTATCTGACATGCCCACTGCGATCCTTCACTGGCTCTGGTGAGCCATCGGCGAGAACTCAATTCGAACTGCGACTCGTTCACCCACTGAACCGTCGCAACTTCAATGGTCGTCGATTTCAATTCGATCCTCAAGGGCGGTCTTGGTTTCGCGCGACGGACTGGCCGCCACGTCAGATTATTCGGGGATCGGTCGGTCAGGGAACAGCATGCTGATGCTGGTTCGATCGTGGATCGAACGAATTGCCGCCGCCATCAGGTGTGCGACCGAGACAACTTCCACGTTGGGAGGAAGCGGATCGAACGAATTTTCGATTGTATCCGTGATGAACATCCGCTTGATGTCGCTATTGGCAATTCGATCGGCCGCCCCCTTCGAAAGCACGCCGTGAGTCACCGCCACATAGATGTCGCGAGCTCCACGAGTCTTGAGCACGCGAGCCATTTCGACCAGCGAATTGCCGGTGATCGTCAGATCATCGACGAGGAAGACATTCTTATCGCGCACATCACCGATCACTTCCAGGATCTGCACCGTTTCCGTGTGGTCGGCTCGATGCTTATTGCCGATCACGACGGGAGCTGACAACAGCCCCGCATAAGCGGCAGCACCTTTGGCAAATCCGACGTCGGGACTGCAAACAACGACATTGGGAACCTTCAGTTGTTTGAACTGCTCGACCAGCACATTCCGACCATACAGGTGATCGACCGGAACGCGGAAGAAGCCCTGGATCTGTGGGCTGTGCAAGTCCATCGTCAGGACGCGGTCGGCACCGGCCGCTTCGATCGCATCGGCACAGACGCGAGCCCGAATGGAAACTCGCGGTTCGTCCTTCTTGTCGCCTTGAGCATAGCTGAAGAATGGAATGACAGCCGTGACATTCTGTGCACTCGCTCGACGAGCCGCATCGATCCAGAACAGCAACTCCATGAAGTTGTCGTTGACGGGGTAGTGGCAACCTTGAATGACGAAAACATCTTTGCCGCGCACGTTTTCCTTGATGCGGACAAAGACATTTCCTTCGCTGAAGACATGCGCCCGAGCCGGCGTGAGCGGGACGCCCAGGGTGTTCGCGATGTTCTGAGCCAACAGCGGGTTGGCATTACCCGCCAGGATCGCAAGATCGCCCTGAGGGGCCTGGAACGGCGCGGGCCTTGGCCCAGCCAGATCTGGCCGCAAGAAATTCATCGAAAGTCACTCCATCGGTACGCGGTCAGTGCTGAAATGGAAATCCGGCAGGTGTCCGCATGATAGCGACCTCATGCAGCGGCTCAAAGGATACGGTGTCCCCAGTCAAACAACTTCAGCTCAGTGGCTTAGCCGTCACGGATCTCGTTAGGATACGGACACAATTCGCCGATCTACCTTGCCAGTGTTTTCGGAGTGACCCGCGATGCAATCACCGTTGCTGACATTTGTGCTCTTGCTCACCGCCGTGTTCGTGACTGCAGCTGACGCCGATGAACCGAAGCCAGGCCAGCAGGTGGCTCAAGAATTTCAGAATCCCAAGGCTCCCGAGTTGAAATTGGGATACCTGCTGTATCTGCCGCAAAACTATGGCCAAACGAAAGAATCGTTCCCACTACTGCTGTTCCTGCACGGCTCCGGCGAACGTGGCCAGGACATCTCGCAGGTCAAAAAGCATGGGCCTCCAAAACTGATCGGCCAAGGCCAGCAGATGCCGTTTGTGGTCGTGTCGCCGCAGTGTCCCGACAAGCAACGCTGGGAGCCCGATTTGCTACTGGCATTGTTGGATGACCTGGCGAAGAAGTACTCGATCGATTCGACGCGGGTCTACGTCACGGGCCTGAGCATGGGTGGATCAGGCACCTGGGGCTTGGTCATCGCGGCTCCTGATCGATTCGCCGCAGCGATTCCGATTTGCGGTCGAACAGGCGACTTATCGTTTGTCGACGATGCGTCCAAGCTGTCAGTGATCGATCAGGCATCCAAGCTGCCGATTTGGATCGTTGTCGGCGACCGAGACAATAAACAGCTCGTCGAAAACTGCCTGGAGGTGGAGAAGCAACTGCAGGAGCGTCAAGCAGACGTCAAGTTGACCATCATGCACGGCGTCGGCCACGATAGTTGGACGCAGACGTACGCGACGCCTGAAATCTACGAATGGCTGCTTCGGCATCGGAAGGCCAAATAGCGCACGCCGATCAGATATTGCGTTTGCTGCGTTCGCGTTGACTAGCCTTTTCGAGGGTTGCACGTTCAGCATCCGTCAGGCTTTCGGAGCCGTGTTCGTGGATCTTCGCCAGGATGGCATCCACTTTGGACTCCAGTTCTTCTGCAACCGGGGATGGTTCGAAGACGCGAAGTTGGCTGGAGACTGCCCGACGTCGCAGCCACTTTCGCCAACCGGTCACACCGCGCCAGATTCCGTCCAGGTGCCAGTCGTAATGTTTGTAGAGGAAGGCAAATCCGGCACCAGAAACGTGGGCGGCCGTGATCGCGGCGTAGGGCCAGGGGGCTCCGCCCTGCATGGCTTGGAGTACGCTATAGATGTCCAAGCCGACATAAATCATCAGCAGCACGAAAATCTGGATCGGTATCAGAAAGAAGAAGAGGATCTCTTCTCGCGGAAAGTGGAAAGCGTACAAGGCGAATAAAGCCATGACCGCCGGATTTGCTCCCGCCAGAGGAAACGGCAGCGGAGTCGCCGCACCGATCCCCACGAACAGCAGTCCCGCAGAAATGGTTGCCGCGAGGTAGTACAGCATGAATTCGCGCGAGCCATACATCCGTTCCAATCTTCCGCCGATAAACCACAGCATCACCATATTGAAGACCAGCGTGATCGCTGCTTGGCGGTCATGGCAGAACCCATACGTGACGATTCGCCAAACCTGGCCACTGAGTGCCGCCGGCGCGTCCAGCATGAACCATTGGTCGACATAGGAAATGATTGTCGAATGAAACTTCGCAATCAGCTGTAGATCAGCGCTTTCACGAGTCAACAACGACTGGGCGAAGAATACCACCACAGTGATAATCAGCAGTCGCTTCGTGCTGGGGGTGTCAGTTCCCCAGGACGTGTAAGCCTTGTTCTGCTGAAAGTATTCACGATCCTCGAAACCCATGGTTCACATCCGGTGATCAGGGAATTCAAACACGAACGCCGCGCGAGGCGGGGGGAACCGCCAACGCACGGCGACTGAAACTGTCCGGATCGACCGGACCAATCACTTCGATGCTTGGTCCGCCGCGGCCGGTGCCTGGGGCAGCTTGCGAGCCAATTCGATATTCTCGGTCTGCAATCGTTCAACGTTTTGTTGAGCGGCCCGCAATTTACGGCGAAGAGCGTCCACCTTTAGCAGAACCTGGTTGCGTTCCTCTTCTGTCTGCTCGATTGCGGCCACCAGGCCTTCGCGGTATTCGACGCTGACTGCAGGATCTTTGGAGAGCTGATCGCCACCGCTCAATTCTGCTTCGCGCAGATCCTTTTGTGCTTCAGCCGCTTTTCCCAAGGCAACTTCTGTGGTCAGCTTCTTCTTTCGCTCGGTCAAAGTATCGTCCGCTTTGGCGATCCCCAGAATCTGTTGGTCATAATTCGGCTGAATTCCTGGTGGAACCAGATTTCGCCAGCGCCACTTCCCGTTTTGCTGCCACGTCGCGACATCTTCAGGACGAACTCGCCAGTTGGGCTGCAACTGGGCCTGTGCATTGCGCGCCGTCGTCACCGTAAAATCGCCGCGATAGACGCTGCTTCCATCTGGAAGGATCTCGAAACCGTAGAGGGTCATTTTCTCACGGAGACCCTGATCGGTTCCGCGATCAATCGCCAGAATCCCTTCCGGTTGACGCTGCACGGTTGTGACCACTTCATTCAGATGCTGGCCCCACAGTTCTTTTGAGCGGAACAGTTCAGCTTCCAATCGCGTCACTTGTTCGCTGAGATCAGCAATTTTAGGCTGCAGCGTCTGATATGCTTTTTGCAGAGTCACATCTTTTTTCGTCCAACTGTTGCGGACCTGGATGAACTTCGCGGTCAAAACGGTCGAAGCGATGGCCACTACGACCACCAGCCAGACACCGACTTTTCCCATGATGTGCATGACGAAACCCTCAACCGCTGACGAAGAAACACCCGGCGTCATTATCGACGAATCGTCGAGCCCCGCGCCAGGTCAATCGACCGAGAAGTCTGGCGACAACCTCAATGTTCGCCGAAGATTCCGTCGATTCGACGCTGCCGCCGACCGTCGATCCGTTACAATCCGCAAAACCGATCTAATCCCGCGCCGCCGACTCACAGCTTCAGACTACCTATGAATATAGGACTGCGAGAGAACGGTGGTCAAGGAGCATCTTTCGGAACTCGCCGGGGCCGGCGCTTCCAAAGTCTCAAGTTTTCGTCAAAATTGCTTCCATGACCAATGCGACCTCGCAACTCGACCGCCTTCCCCCGCCAGTCTGGAATCAGCCCCCGGCGGCCTCGTTTCCCATTCGCCCACTGTCAATCGGCGGAGTCGCGATTGGTTTTCCGGCCGTGCAAGCCGCCCTCAGTGGTTACAGCGATGGGCCAATGCGCATCGTCGCGAGGCGATTGGGGGCAACCTACACCCTCGCCGAAGTCATGATTGATCGCTTCATCATGGAGCTGAAAGGGCGTCGCAAGACTCAGCATCATCTGCGAATTACCGACGAAGAACACCCGGTTGGTGGTCAGTTAATGGGATCGAACCCCGTTGACTTCGGTCCAGCCGCCGAAAAACTAGTCGCAGCGGGATTCGATGTGATCGACATCAACTTTGGTTGTCCCGTGAAGACGGCGGTCGGCGGATGCCGCGGAGGTTATCACCTCAGTCAGCCGCATGTCGCGTTAGAGATCGTCGATCGCGTTCGCGAGGCCGTTCCCTTGCAGATCCCTGTCACGCTAAAGATGCGGCGCGGAATCGACGATTCCCCACAAAGCCGTGATCGCTTCTTTGAGATTCTAGACGGAGCCTTCGCACGCGGAGTCGCCGCGATCACTGTCCATGGCCGAACCGTCGATCAGAAATACGTCGGCGCAAGCAACTGGGATTTTCTTCGCGAAGTCAAAGCGCACGCGGGATCCCGTACCATCATTGGCAGCGGAGATCTGTTCACCGCCCAAGCCTGCATCGACATGCTGCGGTGGACGGGCGTCGATGGTGTGTCGGTGGCTCGCGGGGCGATCGGAAACCCCTGGATCTTCCAGCAGGCTCAAGCCCTCGCGGAGGGTTTCCCGATGCCGGAGCCAGACTTAGTTGAACAGCGCCGTGTCCTGTTGATGCACTGTGAACTCTGTATCAGCGCGACCAACGAAGCCACCGCCAGTTCAACGATGCGAGCGCACAGCATCAAGTTCGCCAGACTGCATCCGCAACCGGACGCCGTACGAAACGCGTTCGCTGCATCTCATTGCCTGTCCGAATGGCGAGCCGTCGTTGACGAATGGTATTCGAAGACAACCTGACGATCTAGTGGCCGGTTGGCGCTGGCGGCATCGACGTTGAAGCGGCTGGCTCCGAAGTCGGATGTTGGTCCGCTGGCTTGTGCCCTCGCGACGAAAGCCAATCGATCACGAAGTAGAACACAGGCGTCAGGAAGATCCCGAAGACTGTCACGCCGAGCATCCCGAAAAAGACCGCGACACCCAGCGTTCGCCGCATCTCGGCCCCTGCACCGTGTGACACGACCAGTGGCATAACGCCCAGGATAAAAGCGAACGAGGTCATGATAATCGGTCGCAGGCGATCCTTGCTCGCGGCGACTGCGGCATCAAAGCGGGACGCTCCCGCCGCTTTCCGGTGCCGAGCAGTCTCGACGATCAGGATCGCATTCTTCGCCGCCAGCCCGACCAGCACGATGAAGCCGACTTGCACGAAGATGTTCAGATCCAGCTTCCACATCCACAATCCGCAGACAGCACTCAGCAGACACATTGGCACCACCAGCAAGACAGCTAGTGGCATCGACCAGCTCTCGTACTGAGCGGCCAGCACTTGAAAGACCAGCAGGATCGCGCCGACGAATGCGAAGATCGCGGCACTTCCTTCGATCAGTTGCAGGTACGTCAACTCAGTCCATTCGAACGTCAGGTCTTGTGACAGTTCCGACTTCGCCAAGCTTTCCATCATCTGAATCATCTGACCAGAACTGACTCCCGGCAGCGACGCTCCGTTGATTGTGGCAGCGGTTCGCATGTTGTACCGCGTAACCAGCACGGGTCCGCCGATCTCTTCGATCGTGACCAATGTTCCCAGCGGAATCATCTGCCCTTGGGCATTACGAACCTTCAACGCTTTGATGTCGTCGGGTTGTGCGCGGAACCCGGTGTCGGCCTGTAGATTCACCTGCCACGTGCGGCCGAACTGGTTGAAGTCGTTCACATAGTATCCACCCAGGTAGACCTGCAGAGCGTTAAAGACGTCGTTCAGCGGGATGCCCATCGACTTGCACTTCGTGCGGTCCACGTCGATATACAATTGCGGCGTGTTGGCGCGGAAGCTGTTAAACAAGCCGACTAATCCCGGGGTCTCGTTTCCCTTTCGAGCCAACGTGTCGGCCTGCTCCTGCAAATCGGACAATTGACCGCCGACCAGATCTTCAACCATCAGCTTGAAGCCGCCAGCGTTCCCGAGACCGTCCACTGCAGGAGCCCCGAACACGGCGATTTGAGCATCCAGAATCTCGTCGAAGAACTGCTTGCGCAATTTGCGAGCGATCATTTCCGAATACAGCGAGTGGTCCGTCCGGTGTTCGAACTCGTCGAGGATGATGAACATCGACGCGAAGTTTGACCCGACCGCGTTGAGGATGAACGACTGACCGGGAATGCCGAGCCGGTGCGCAACGCCCGGTGTTTCACTGGCGATCTTGTCGATCCGCTTGACGACTTCAATGGTCCGGTCCAGCGATGCCGAATCGGGAAGCTGGACGTTAACCAGCAGATAACCTTTGTCTTGATTCGGAATGAAGCCGACGGGAGTCTTCGTGATTCCGACATAAGTCAGCCCCAGCAGTCCGCCATAGACGAAGAGCACAATCACACACAGTCTCAGCGACCAACTGACCATTTTTCCATAGACCAGCGTCAGAAAGTCGAAGCCGCGGTTGAACCACTTGAAGATCACCGCGAAGAAACGATTTGCAGGCTTCGTAATCGCCCAACCGATCACGGCCCCTGGTAATGCCATCCCGATCACGACCAGCCACTGAATGGCCGGGGCACTCTCTTTGAATGGTCCCCCGAAGAAGCCCCACAATTGCGATTCGCTCAGCCATCCCAGCAGGATCATATAGCCCCACCACGGGAGAGCTTCGCGATCATCGTGCCCGTGCTTACGGTTCTTGAAGATTTGCACGGCGCGTGATGGCGTCATCGTCATCGCGTTGACCGCCGAGATAATCATCGACGTGGCAATCGTCAGTGCGAACTGCCGATAGAACTGACCGCTGATTCCTCCCAGAAAGGCACTCGGCAGGAAGACCGAGCTTAGCACCAGCGTAATCGCAATGATCGGGCCGGTGATTTCGTTCATCGCGTTGATCGTGGCGGTTCTGGCATCCTGGCCTTTGGCGAGCCAGACTTCGATGTTTTCCAGCACCACAATCGCATCGTCCACCACGATCCCGATCGCCAGCACCAGCCCGAACAGAGTCAAATTGTTGAGCGTAAAACCCATCATCGACATCACGGCCAGTGTTCCAATCAACGACACGGGAACGTCGATCATCGGCAGGATCATCGACTTCCAGTCCTGCAGGAACAGCAGCACGACGATGGCGACCAGAATGATTGCATCGCGCAACGCGTGAAAGACTTCTTCCACGGATTGTTCGATGAACGGGGTCGTATCGTAGGCGATCTTGTAGTGCATCCCTTCTCGGAAACGGCCTTCCAGTCGACGCATTGTCTTATGGACGCGATCTGCCGTATCCAGAGCGTTCGAGCCGGGAAGCTGATATATCGGCAACCCAATGGAAGGCGTCCCATCGAGGAAACAACGAGTGTCTTCGTTCTTCGCTCCCAGTTCCAGACGTCCCACATCGCGAAGCCGGGTGATCTCGCCGATGCTCCCCGTCTTGACGATGATCTCGCCAAATTGCTCGGGCTCGATCAGTCGGCCCAACGTCGAAAGCGTATATTGAAAGTCTACGCCCGGCAGAGTCGGTGGTTGGCCGACACGACCTGCGGCGACCTGGACGTTTTGTTCTTTCAGTGAGTTCATCACATCGCCGACGGTCATCCCTCGCGAGGCCAATCGCTCGGGGTTCAGCCAGACTCGCATGCTGTAGTCCATTTGCCCCAGGAAGGCGACATCACCGACACCCTCCAGACGTAGCAGTTCATCGCGGACGTAGATCGTCGCGTAGTTACTGAGTTCCAGCTGACTGAAAATCGGCTTGCCCGTTCCCGGATCGGTATCCGAGTACATGTTGACCACTAGTAGAATGCTGGGAGATCTCTTTTTTGTGCTCACACCGGTGTTCTTGACGACATCGGGCAGACGGGGTGTCGCCAGTGAGACGCGGTTTTGCACCATTACCTGTGCCATATCGAGATTCGTGCCCAGCTTGAACGTGACGTTCAACTTGTATCCGCCGTCGTTCGTCGACGTGGACGACATGTACAGCATGTTTTCAACGCCGTTAACTTCCTGCTCGATCGGCGCAGCGACAGTATCCTGCACGACTTTCGCATTCGCCCCCGGGTAAGCACAGGAGACCTCGACCGTCGGGGGAGCGATTTCTGGATATTGCGCGATCGGTAATGTCGCCAGGGCAGACAGGCCCGCGAACACGATCACAATCGAAATCACCACAGAGAAGACTGGGCGATCGATGAAGAATTTAGCGAGCATATTGGAATCTGATCGAAGAGGGTTTCAGGTCAGCAGAAAGACGCCAGATTTGCTGCTATTTGTCCGTCGCGCCAGCCATCGACTTCACGATCGGTTCCACCTTTACTCCAGGCCGGACGCGCTGCAGCCCACTAATGATGACCTGGTCACCGCTCTGGATGCCGTCCGTCCCCTCTTCCGCCTGTAGGACCACTCGCAGACCGTCATGCACGGCACCGAGTTTGATCGAGCGACGAGCGACGGTGTTTTCTGGGCCGACGATATACACAAACGACTTGCCTTGATCGCGACCGACGGCTCGTTCAGAGATCAACAACGAAGAGTGAGCGGAACCCATGGGAACTCGAATGCGAGCAAACAGACCAGGGGTCAGCACGCGACTACCACGTTCGGGCTTGGGGTTTTTGAAGATCCCCCGGACGCGAATGGTTCCCGTGTTCGGATTAACCTGGTTGTCGATGAAATCGAGAACTCCGCTCAGGGGATATCCTGTATCATTCGCCAGACCCAGCAGAATCTTGTATTCGCCTTCCTCTCGTGTCGGCAGCTTGCCAGCGCGAATGTTCTGCTGAATTCTCAACATCGACGGTTCATCCAGATCGAAATACACATAGATCGGATCGACCGAGACGACCGAGGTCAGCAATTGCGTGGCAGGAGAGACCAGGTTGCCGACAGTCAAAGCTGGCTTGCTGATCATGCCCGCGATCGGGGATGTGATCTTGGTGAATTCCAGATCGAGTTCGGCCTGGCTCAGCTGGGCTTCAGCGTTTTCGATATCGGCATCTGACTGCGCCTTGCGACCGATATCGCGATCCAGGTCCGATTGAACGGAGACCCCTTTCTTGAATAATCCTTCGGTCCGCTCGAGCTCCGCGGCATTGGTCTTGAGCGCTGCTTTCGCGCTCGCCACCCGAGCCTTAGCACTCTCCAGAGCATTCTGATAGGGACGCTCGTCGATCTGGAAAAGCAACGCCCCTTCCTTGACCTCAGAGTCCAGGCTTCCCATGTACCCGACCTTCGTCAGGTAGCCACTGACTCGCGGACGAATGTCGACCGATTCAACGGCCTCCGTCCGCCCGGTGTAGTCCATGTAATCCGTGACTTCCTGTTGAATCGGGAGGGCCACGATCACCTTGATGGCCGTCTCTGGTGGCTTCGCTGCGCCGTGAGTCTGTTGCTGTCCGCAGCCTGTTTGTAACATCGCGATCACCGCCAGAACACCGGCACCGCCACAGCGGCAAATTGAATTTCCTGTCATTTCTGCCTGCAATTCTTTTATGGTCGATATGAGGAACAGCAGTCCCGAGCCGAAGACGATTGAAGCGTTGATGCTGCGGTCATTTTTTGACCGTGATTCTGCAAAGTGGGCTGTTCTTAAGCAATAGTGTCGTCGCGGAGTTTCCGAATGATGTAATCATGCATCGAGCCTTGCTGCTGCGACCGTCGCTGCCGTCAGGCGGAGTGTGGCACGTCCTGAGTCTTCGAAGGGCGTGGGATTTCGGCTTCATTCAAGACCACGCCCTTCGCAAAGCCTCAGAGCGTGCCACCCAAATTGAAAAAAGCGATCGCCCTGGGATGCGAATCACGCAGCATTGAAAACGCTACGCTGCTGTGCTTGTATTGGCATCCCAGACGAAAGCACGTCATTACGAAAACCCTGTTTGGTCCATGACGAAAACCATTGTCCGCACCGCACCGCAATCAGGTCCAACACGTCGTTCGTGGCGGTCACGCTGTGATGCCGACGGCGTGTTGTTTGGTCTCGTCTTACTCTGGACCTTTCTCGCCTGCTGCTTCCCATTATGTGACACCGATTTCTGGTGGCACCTGCGGACCGGCGAATTGATCGTCGAACGGGGCGAGCTACCTGCGGTCGATTGGTTCACGTTCATGGATGTGGACAAGCCGTGGATCGATCTGCATTGGGGATTCCAGCTACTGATCACGGGGCTCTATCATCTGGGTGGCGGTCGTCTGGTCGTGGTCGTCAAGGCAACGCTGCTGACGGCGACCGTTGCCATCGCCTGGACTGCCACCGGGCGAACCTTGCCCACGTGGCTGAAGACACTCTTCTGGATTCCCGCGATTGTCGCGATTTCAGGAAGAGGTTATGAGCGGCCTGAAGTGCTGACGCAGTTCTTCCTGGCGAGTTGGTTGTGGATCATTCCCCGGTTGACTGAACGTCCGCGTCTCATCTGGCTGCTGCCGATAATCCAGGTTCTGTGGATCAACTGCCATTCGCTATTCATTCTCGGTCTGGTCGTCGGCGTCTGCTATGTCGTTGATCGAATCGTCCGAGAGTTCGCCAAAGGTCGCTGGGGATTGGAGGTCGCCCCTCAAGAGCCAGACGCTCGCCTGTTAATGTACGCCGGAATTGCGGTCGGGCTCGCCGCTTTCTGTAATCCGTATTTCGAACAGGGAGCCCTGTTTCCCCTGGTGCTGTATCGAAAGTTTTCGGTCGAGCAGGATTTTTATTCGGTTCAAATCGGCGAATTCGCGCAACCGATCGGCTTCTTTCTGAAGCATGGAGCACGCGCTTTTGTGAACTTCTATTTCGTCGCCGAACTTACCATTTGGGTTCTTGCCGCGGTGAGTTTTATTTGGCTCGCCTGTTATCGCCGCTGGAATGTCCTGCGCGTCTTGTTGTTTGCTGGCTTTTCGAATCTCGCGTGGGAAGCAACGCGCAACACCAACATCTTTGCGATCGTCGCGACGACGACTCTTTGTGCCAACGCCCAAGACATTCTGAAGTTGCGTCAGCAGGTCGCCTCCCGGCCACGACCTCGGTTGCAGATCGCGATCGGAACATCACTTGTCGTTTTGATCCTCAGTGTGGTGACTGGACTCTGGAATGTACTGGGCGAACAGAACAAGCCATTCGGGTTTGATGAGCGTTATG
Organism: Schlesneria sp.; assembly: GCA_028291515.1. Lineage (GTDB taxonomy): Bacteria > Planctomycetota > Planctomycetia > Planctomycetales > Planctomycetaceae > Schlesneria. Next base: position 726 of record JAQGHU010000104.1, on the reverse strand, counting down.
GAACGTTCCCGCACGCCGCCTGTTTGTTCGCGGGTCAGCGCGGGTTTCCGGATCATGCCTTTGTCGCCCACAACGGTTTCGCGAGTACTTACTCGTACCACAACGGCCCCGGCGGTCGAGTTTTTATGGATGGTCGATTGGAAGTCTGCTCCCGTCACACATTCGAACTGTTCAATCAGATTCGATATCGGATGTTGCGTGGCGACCGCAGTTGGGAGCAACTGGTGCCGCTCGATCCCGAGGGACGACTTCCCGTTGTCATTCTGGATTGCAAAATTTCAAAGCCCCAGATCAGCGGGATGCTGCTGACCCCCGGTTGGCGACTCGTCTACGCCGACCCCGTCGCCGCGGTCTTCCTGGAAGAACGGTTGGCCGAGAAGCTGTCACTTCCCATCGCCAGTCCGGAACTTCTGTTCATTCCCATCCCGTTGTAAATCGACTCTGCGCTCCGGTGGCACTCAACGCGGGTCACGATCCTGAGTTATCGTTACGATGATCGTTTAACCGCGTGGGCATCGCCCCGCGCGTGGACGGGGGTCAGGCAAAGTTTCTTCTCGACTGGTGAGGAACAGTTCGTGCGTTGCCCGCCATCACGCGCGGGGCGATGCCCAATCGTGTTCGGCACGCTTTTTGCGCCAGGCATATGATGAACCAAAATGTCCCTTTCCAGGAGGGACAGAGATGGACGAGTCGGAACTGGTGGTGGAGACGCTGGAAGGTGGTCGA
>JAQGHU010000004.1 GCA_028291515.1 Schlesneria sp. | reverse complement strand
GCGCACCGTCGAATCCCTCTGGGACCGAATCGGGCAACTCGTCCAAGAATTCCAGCCGCAAGAATGCCTCAACTATTTCAGACACTGCGGATACACTGAAAACTAAACTCGAAATTGCTCTAGAGTCACGATGCATTCCGCGAGGTCCGCTCGAGGCAACGACAGTTTTTCGTTGATCACCTTCAACCGCGAATCAGCCTGGCTACCGATCTTCTTCAGGCCTTGGAGCGTGCTCAGTCCCAGCAGGTTGCCGAGCGTCTCCGCATCGCGCGGTGCATCCACCCCTTTGTAGCCGATCGGATTGATATCTCCACCGCAGCCCTGGAGGAACAACGCGACCGTGCCGTCACTACAATTGTCCTCAATCACCTTGGACGAGAAGCCCGTGATATCCGCCGTGTTGCCGCCGCTGGGAACTCCCTGAATGGGGTGACACGCAAAGTTGTAGACGACCGCCAGCGAACGACCGTCAATGCGATCCAGCCGCAGGATCCCGATCTGGGGATCGATAGGACCGACGCTGGCCACCTCATCATCAGGCGGCAATGAGTAAGCGTGACGGACATCCAGTTCCTTGCCGCTTTTCAATCTCAGCCGTCGGTTCTCCATGATCCGGTCTTCGTGACCTGAACCAACTCCGACGCGAACAGCAACCATGTTCTGCTGTGCCTGCTTCACAGCCTGAATCGTTCGCTGATCCACATCCTTGCAGACTATTCCATGGCAATGACTGGCATTGATCAACACATTCGTCGGTGGAATCTTCAACTTGGCCTCGACCTGCCCGCGCACCTTGCCGAGATAGTCGTTCTTGATCGGCCCGATCTCACCAATCGCCACCGCATCGATCGAGACGATCGCAGCAGTCAACTCGCCCGTTGTGATCACCAAGGCCCGTGCATACAGCCGATCATTCACCAGCCCCGCCTCGTCATTCGTGATATCGACCTTCGCGACCCCGGCCCTCATTTCAGCCACCGCCAGACTGCTGACGCTGCCAACAATCGCCATCGCCAACAAGGGCCGAAAGAGAAAGGTCATGACACCATCAGGTGATCGCATGATCGCTGTCCGAAAAGAAGGGTGACGCGGATCTGCCAACTGCAGTGTTGACCATAATCCGACTTCAATCAGTTAGAAAGCGACCAACGGCCAGAGACACCCCTGACCGCGAACGCAGCATCTCGAAGTCCCGAGCCTACCAGAGATTAAACGACCACAATATCATGGTGATCGCACTCTTCGAGTTGATGTCAAAGAACTAATCACTATAGAGAATGAGACCAGCTGCATGTGGATCTTTAACGGCAAAGCGTTAATCGCAGTCGCCATTGGAGTAGTGGGTGGCATCGCCGTTGCCGCAGCAACAAAAATGCAGGCCGTTAGCGCGATCGCCGCGATCCTGGTCGCGATGGGAGTCGATGTCTGGATGCGATTTCACAGCGAAGACTGCGAACATCCGTTGATCGACCCCAATGCCGGTGGTCACGTCTGGTTCGCACCAATCTGGTTTGCGGGGATCGTGCTGATGATCCTGTTGGGGCTATCCCATTTTCGAATCATCTGACATGCCGCCTCACCGTAGCATTTCTGTTGGGTTTCCTCGGTGAGTAGAGAGGTAACCCAGAGCAACAAGGGAGAAGCCGTGAACCTGAAACGGATTGTGCAGGAGGTTTTGATCAACTACCCCTTGCCGATTCACGGCGATCACGGTGTTGCTCATTGGGCGCGAGTTCTCGAAAACGGACGCCGCCTCTCGGATCTGACCAAGGCAAATCTCACTGTCGTCTCGCTTTTCGCAGTCCTGCATGATTCACGTCGAATCAACGAATTCCAGGACCCTTTTCATGGTCTGCGTGGTGCCGATCTTGCCGCGACTCTGCGTGGTCGACTATTCGACATCTCCGATGATGAGTTCCAACTGCTTTATCTCGCTTGCGAAGGGCAGACGGCCGCGCCAGCTTCCATCTCGTTCCACAACTCGTCAGTGAGGACTGGGGGATTGAACTGCCGAACAAACGCGATCGGTGAGAGCCTGTGAACAGCCAAGCCGAGTGGTATTGCTTGGCCGCTACGAGTCCACCGGCCGGCATGCAGCGACATCACTCGGCGGCGAAAAATTCCCACTAAAAATAAATTAAGGCTGCTTGAAGTCGCTAAAACCGGAACGGCCTACTCATTAAGATATCGACAGATTCACGTCGCATTGGTCGATTGCCGTTTGCACAGTCCCGACAGTTTCTCCGTTCGCTGAAGAGTCGCGGACAAAGCAGCACGACCTCGTGCTCGATGGTTCGATTTCCAATTCGGAGGTTGACGCAACGTCATGAGCGCACCAGAAATCCCTAAATCTCGAGTGTATGTCCATGACAAATGCCAAGCCCCCACCGTCGTGGGGGACGACGCGTTCGAGGCGATGTCTGATCCGATGGCCGCCATGATTCGCACCTGGTGCTGCACCTGCAACGGCTTTTATCCGGTGGCACAATACGCTTGGGCCGATACCGGTGAGAAACTCACCGACTACTATGCACGCCATAGCGCGAACGCCAGCCAGATGGATCGGTTCCTGTGCTCGCGAAAGTTCCTGTTGATTTGCGCAGCGACCGGCCTGCTGGTGGGACTCGCGATCGCACTCATCGGGTTCCGAAAGAACGGCAACCCACCCACATTGGCAGTCACCGCCAGCTTCGGCGTCGGCGGTCTGATTCTCTTCGGAGCGGTGAAGGAACTCTGGCTCGGCAAAATGATCTCGCGACGAGTTTGCGGAGTCCGAGACCCTCGAATGCTCACGTAAAGAAGTTGGGTGCGATTGCTGGTGTCTTCAGGCCCGAAGGTGCCCGAGGACCGTACGAGCGTCAGATGCGTACGCTGTAGATCTTGGAATCATTGCACTGCTTGTCCCAAAGCTGTTTGGACCGGAGTCAAGGGTAACAGGTGTTCGGGGACATGGGTGACACATTCCTTCTACTCTGGAATGGGGGTGGAAGGGACGGAGTGAGCGGAGCGAACGTAGTC
>JAQGHU010000003.1 GCA_028291515.1 Schlesneria sp. | reverse complement strand
GTTCCAGCAGATGCCGCCGTCGCCACCAGAACCCATAGCAACCGTGGTTCCCGTGTCGCTGGATTTCATAGGGGCAGTCTGCGTACCAGGCCAACAGCGGCGGATAGCTGCTGTCATGGTCGAGCAGTACCACTCGAAATCCCAATCGAACCAGATCCCGACAGAGGGCTTGCGGCCAGGTGACGAGATCCCGCATCGTGACATAGCAAGGAATCATCCCACCACCTCCAGCAGCGAGGTGACGGTCTCTGCCGAGCGCCACTTTCCCAGAGGACATTCCTGCTCGCGCCACTCAGCCTTGGTGGTGATGAAGCAACCACACACCGCACAGCGATCGTCTCGTCGCTGGTCGCAGAGAGTGCAGACCGAGAGCCGAGCTTGGAGCACCACCGACTCGACGTGCTGCGATCCATCCGCGACATGGACCGACAACGCGCGGACAAAGCTCGCCGCCAGCGTGACCGAACCGGGCAGCGGCGGCTTATCGGCGGGATCGCGGCTGATCACCGTCAAACCGTGATTGGCTTGCGTGTGGTAAACGACGCTCCACTCGGGATGCTCCTGTAGGAACTGACGCAAGGCGACGAGTAGACCGGCATCGCCATCTTCGCCCTGCTCACCGAAGACCTCGGTGTCGTGCAGGACGATTCGTCGGCGCACCCGTGAGGCATGGGCCGCCAATTCGCCCGTCAGTTGCTCGGCCGTGTGCTTCGTGTCGATGAACAGCAGATCACACTCGGGGATCTCGACCTGTCGTGAGTCGCCGATGCGGAATGAGAACGCGGTCTTCCCCTGCACCTGTTCCAAAACATCGGCGATCGGATCATGCCGCAGATCGTAGGAGTGGAACTCACGGGGCTGACCAGCCAGGAGAGCCACCGTTGAGACACCATGTCGCATCCCGAATTCGACGACGACATCCGCCTGCGAAGCCAGTTTTCGCAGTTTCGAGCAGTGCTCGTTGATATCGCTCGGCGTGCTGGCCGCGACGGCGTATCGTTCGTCGAGTGTGAGCGGGTTGGGCGGCTCGGCTACCACGGGGGTTACTGCCGATGCTGCGGGCTGCGATTTGGCCCCGCACGGGACACACCCGGTGCTCGTCGAGAGCGGCGGATACGCCTGCGGGTTGGCAACCAATTGATCGAATTGCTCGGTTGTCAGCGGATGTTCGCTGATTCGCTTCGGCGGCTCCTCTTCATTCCACCCCTCGACAAAATGTCGACGAAGCCGATCGAGCGGCAGCCGCAGTTCCTGATGCCCGAGGACGTAGTTGCGGACCTTCCCGAGCGTCGTGTAGTGATGCGTTCGCCCACCGCCAGGGTCGCCGAACCGGTGTTGCCACTTGAGGAACGGGAGGCACAAGGCGCGTCCGCCGCGTTGGCGGACCTTCTCATGGATGTACCACTCCTCGCCGCCGAACTCTCGGAAGTGGGCATTGAAACCCGGCCACTGGCATTTCAGCGAAGAGAAACAACCCAGTCCCATCGCGGGAATCTCGAATGGCTGATCCTCGTCGATCGCCGAACGATAGCCTTGAGATGTGAGCCAACTCTCATGGCCGGCCCAACCGGTGGTCGTCACTTCAATCGTGGAACGGGTCATCGGGTCGCAGAGGACCAGGTGCCCCAGAGCATCCTCGCGAGTCGCGACGAGGGTCCCTGATGGCGACCGCCAGATGACGCCCCACGTCCCCCACATCCCATCACGCCATTGATTCTGGAAGTGATCGGCAAACCCATTGTGATCATCGTAGAACAGAGGACCACTTAGCAAATCTCGCGTGCCAGGATTCGTTTCATAGTAGGCCAAAAGTTTCGCAATCGCTCCCGGCCAGAGCAGCACATGACAATCGAGCACCAGCACCGCGTCCCCCGTCGCCTGACGGAAGATCTCTTCGCGCGGCTGCGTCGTGCCGCCTCCCTTCCGCATTGTGATGTACTTCACGCCGTAGGGGTGAGCATGGCGCCCCGATTGAGAGCGCAGACCCGCATGCACATGTGCGAGGAAGCCCCGCAGCCGTTCGGCTTGCGGTCCTTGCGGATCGTTGTCGACCACGACGATCTCGCAGCGCGACAACACCTCCGGATGCGTCAATCGCAAGGCGTTGATCGTGAAGTAGACCCCGTCGAAATCACGATGGCAGGCCATCCCGATCGTCAGTTTCATGCTCGGTCGTTCCTGAAAACAGTCGACAGTCAACGAATGCGGCATTGGTCAACAACAGCAGTGATTTCTGGAGAAATCCCCACAACAACGGTCTTGACGTGGGCCGTTTCGCGATGACGTGGGCCAGCGAGAGGAGCTGGCCGCAGTCAACGAGGTGGGCTGAGCGCGTACTTTCATCGTGAGCACCTCAACGAGCTTTGAGTTGAGTACAAGGGCGCGGCAATGCGGGAGAACGAAGCTGGACTGAGGCCCGCGATGAGTGCGTGTTCTCAGGCAGTGGAACGACGCGAGGAAAGGACAGCGCAGGCGGTTGGCGTGCGCATCAGAACTTTGTCATGACTCCGCCGTGAATGCACAATGACACGTCGCATCTGTCGTGGTTCCGATCTGGCAGAAAGGGTCGAGCGAGCGCGAGCAGTATCTTGGCGTCAGAATTCTGGAATGCAACAACAAACTGTATCATTTCGTCATAATCAGTGAATTAAGATTGTGCTAAGACACATCATCATGTCTCTCTATATTGATATCGGATATTTGTGATGCACCTCCTTCTGGCACCTGCGACGACACGGTATCGGGCATGATCAAGGGCCGCTGGAGCTTCCGTCGAACGGTCTCGTCGAAGAAGTCCCGAATGCCCAGCGAGTCGCGTAGAGAACTGCGCAATGGCGGTAGTGTCGAGGGATTGATGCCCCTGGGAGAGGATGGGGAGATTTGTCGTCTGCGTTCAGCAGCGACGGGGCGCGTTGTATACAATTTGAGCAACCGATGGAGTCCACATCGAGGGGGGTTGATCGAAGGTATTCTTTGTCGATCACCTATCTAATATCTTGCCATAGATGTGGAAGACCGAACGCAGCCGCGCTCGACTGGTATGCCAAGCTGCCAGGGGTTGGCATCTTGCGGTGGACCGCTCGTTGCATTCGGTGAAAACCGGGGATACCTTGGCGCGCTCCACCGGCCAACGCACCGCGAGGAACCCGCATCCATGGCTTCCCCTCCCACTACTCTGAGCATCCCCGATCTGGAACGGCTGCTCATCGAGAAGGCGAAGCGACTGGAATCGCTGATCGAGCAGCGCGACAAGCTCCAGCAGCAGATCGAAGAACTCGACCAGCAGATCCAAAATGCGGCGAGCCTGGACGGGTTGGCACGTCGCGGTCGGCGGCGGTCCTCCAATACCGCTCCGCTCCGAAAGTTCGTCCTAGAGGTACTCCAGAACAACGAGAATGGCTTAGGCATTGCCGAACTCACCAGGCAAGTGATCGCAGCAGGCTACAAGAGCCAGTCGCGTCGGCCCGAGAACGTGGTTCATCAGTGTCTCTACAACACTCCCGCGATCGAGCGTAACCCGAAGACGAAACGCTACTCGCTCAAGAAATAACAGATGATCCGCGCCCGCTTGATCGCCGTCGACAGCTACCATATGGTGCGACTGCTATGTTTCTGTTCCTATCGCTCAAGCCCGAAGATCGCATGTCGCGAAATCTTGGGAATGGCGGTTGGACTCTCCAGAATCGTTGCTGACAAGTCACGCAATCGCAGCCAAATTGGCTCACTCAGCGCGTTGTACGTCTCGACCACATCGTGAGATTGCGCGACTGTGCTAAGCCAGATCCGGTCGCGAATTGATCTGGGAGTCTTCGATGCGATGGCAATAAGACGCAGTAGTCGTCGATTCTCCGAATTCTCGTTTCGACCTCCCACAATGACCAACAGGCGAAAAGCTGCCGTGGGTGCTGTGGCTCCATAATGTTGGTAGGCTTCTTTTAGGTACTTCGCGGCCTCCGACGATTCAGCCCAAACTTGGTATCGTCTCAATTTGGCAGCCATTTGTTTGATGCTCATCGAGCCCATGTCGATTTCGACGAAGCAGCACATCATCCCCTTCTCTTGCTGACGGTAGAGAAACATTGCGTCTGGTTGCAAACGAGTTCGACGTCCGGCAACCACGACTCGAAAGGCGTCGTGCTTTGCCAGTGAGCGGCGCTGTACGGTCAAGAGCGTCACGTCATCACGGACTTGTGTTACTTCCCATGCCATCGTCAGGAATTCAGTGATGAATAGCTCATGGAGCACGTGTTGAGCAGACGCACCTTCTACTCGCCTGCGATCAACAGCGCATTCCCTCCATTCCTGACCTTGGTTGTGCAATGTCTGCTTGAGCGCTGCCAAACCGCGACGAGTGACGAAGTAGACCTTGGGCCACAGCGGGCTGACATGGTTCGTCTCGACGACGCCCAGCAACCCAAGCGATTCCATTTCTGCCAAATGCCGCCGAGCAGTTCGATCAGATCGCAAATACTTGGAGAACCGGCGTTGAATCTGAGTCGCGACAGCGAAACGATTCCGATGCACGAAGGCCAGAATCGCCCGGAAGTGTGGACGTTCACGAGCAAGTCTTTTTGTCGGCTTCCGCTGACGATGGACAGATTGCAGCAGTTTCGGAAGCTCCCAAACGCTCAAGGCTCGCCGCTTCCCTGCCGATGGCTTTGGTGTTGATGGGCTTTTCGAGCCAATTCTTGTTGCTGACATAACGTACCCAATAAAAAAACAGACCACGGATGCGGGACGCACCTGTGGTCTGCTGGTTGGCTCGGGAATGATTCTTACGCAGAAAATCCGAATTGCAAGACCATAGTTCGGACAATTTCCTCAGCACATCGCGGTAAGAGGCTGCGGTCGATTCAAGGAAATCTCGCAAATCTGGTAACAATTTGGTAACAACATTGGCCGTGTTGCCCAAGCGTGAGTACAATGCGAGCCATGCAGAGCCAGCGATGTAACTGGTTTTATATTCAGTTAGTTAAGCATCACCCCAACGTATTTGCCATATCACCGGAAAGCAGTCCCAAGTAGGTTCAGGACCTAGTGCCTTAACAGGCGTGCAGGTTCGATTCCTGTCCTGGGCATTGGTTGAAAAAGGACTTGGAGCGATTTGCTCCAAGTCCTTTTTCATTTCCATAACTTCTCGAAGGCGGCAGCCGGTTTAGTTTGATTGCCTTACTGGCGGGGCTGGCCTTGGTGGGGCGAGTCCGACGAAGATCACGATGCCGTCGCCGCCGGGGTTGCCGGCTGTGGAACTGGAATCAATGTCGAACGAAGGCTTCCAGTTATTGAGTGCCCAGAGATTTCCAGCCTGATCGATCACGGTGTTGGTCAGCCGTGTCATCGGCGAAAAGCTGATGGGGCCTTTGCTGCCGTACAACGGGGTTCCATTGTGCAGTAGAACCTGACTTCCAGCAGATGGAAGCGTGTAGCCGCTCCATGGGGTAATCTCATCACCCATATTTTTGCCTGGTGGGCGAGTTGCGGCGTTCGCTCCGGCGAGCTTCGTGATACGGGTGTTTGTAAAGTTGCTGCCGGTTACCAAAGGGCCGAAGTTTGCCACCCACACGTTGTCTTCGCTGTCGACGGTGACGCTCCAGGGACCATTAATCGAACTGAGCAGGCTACCGCCAAAGCTGGTGAGCAATGCCCCGCTCGGTGCGAATACGTAGACTTTGCTGTCTCCTTGCGATGCGACCCAACAGTTCCCGAACGAATCAATTGATGCCCCTTTCATCGCTCGACCCACTGGAAAATCGACGCTGGACAGCGATGTCAGCGAATGATCGTTCAGTTGATAACGCGACACATTACTCTTGTATGTCCCTGTGAAGCCACCCCCTGACACTAGCCACGCTGTCCCATCTGTCGCAATCTGGATATCGAAGCATTGGGCTCCGGTATACAGCGGCGGCGAACAGACATGGGTATTGGGATTGCCGTTTTTAAAGACGAACAACTGGTTCGTACCGAAGCTAGCGATCCAGATGTTGCCCACGGAGTCCGAGACAGTCGCTTGCGCCCGAACCGGTCCCCCTTGATAGGCCAAGGGGGGCGAAATCGGTATGCCCAGCGGTGTGAACTGTGACACGCTGCCGTTACCGGTCGCGGTCGGATTGACGCCGCCCCAGCCGAAGTTCCCGAACCAGATCGACCCAGACGGATCGATCGTAACTCCGAATCCAGTCCCAAGGATACCGCCTGCGACGATTGGCGATTTGGGAGTGCTGTTCAAGCCGTCGGCGGGTTTTCCGTTAGGCTTCAGCACCACAACTGCTGGGCTTGAGCCGGACTGGCCTTGAATGACGTTATTCGTCATCCAGGCATACCCGTTGGCATCGAAGGCGATGTTTCCAGGTCCGCCGAACATGTACGCATCGTTGCCGGTGTTATTGACTTTGACGGTGATCGTCCAGGCGTCCGGTGCGAGCAACAGCCCTGGTACGTAGGGGATCCATGTCTTCGTTAGCAGGTAAATCGCCAGGACATTCCGGCCTGGATCCCGCGCCAAATTGGCTAACCCTTGCGGCGTTGAGGCCGGGGCCGGTCCACCTTGCGGAGTGGTCAGTTCCAGAAAATACGCAGCGAGGGCTCGATTAGCTGTGCATGCTGCCAAGGCATTGGCGAGGGCTCGCGTCGAACGAAGCGAGTTTGTCTGATCGGCGTTGGGTGCCGACAACAAGACCTGTGAAGGGGCACCGGTCACGACATTGACAAGATTGTCGTTCATCATCGCCGCCAACTGCAGCGGAAAGGCTTTCCCAGCGATCATGCCGGTTTTATAGAACTGGGCCATCGAGTATGAAGCGGCCACCGTCGTCAACTCGTTGACGACGATTGTGCCAGGGAGATTTGGCCCAAGAACGGCCACCAGTTGGACTGATTTTCCCAGATCGGCCACTACGAAAAAAATGCTCTGAGATGTCGTCTGCTCGACGTTCATCGTGAACTGACCAAGAAAATTCGTGGTCGCCGTCCCGAGGACCGTCGGGGTACCAATCGTGGCTTCGTAGAGTTTGACAGGCGTACTGATTACGGGAATCTTGAAGAGGTCGCCGCCGGATTGGACGGTCCCGCTGAGTGTCGCCGCCGATGCGGTCGACAGTCCGCAAGTCATCGCCAGGATGGCAATCGCGGCGACGAGCATCGGAGCAGTCTTCGACGTCGGCATTCTCATATCCAGGGACTCAGCTTACAGGTGACTGGGAAAAGGAACATCACTTCGAAATCCGGAGGGACTCACAGGCCTGAAATATAACCCCGGATTTGGCGTGAGGCGGGATTTCCGGGCCAAATGCGTGGATTGAAAGAGATGGCATATGTGCAAACCGACATTACTGAATCATCTTGCTTGGTCCCTCCACCCTGCTGCAACCAAAATGGCCGCAGATTCGCGTCTCCTGAAGACAATCAGCGAGGCTGAGGGCGAAGGGCTGAGGGCCAAGCGACGGACAGCGCATGACACAACCGACGGAACCTCGGGTTTGCTGCCGCCAAGGTCGCCAAGACCTTGGGCGAACGTCAGTTGAGGTCGTTCGCACATCGACTTTACCCAATCTCTTGGCGAGATTGGTTACGAGGAGTCGAGTGTCTCGGTTCTCGGGTTGCTGTGTTCTGATGTTGGATGGGCAGTTGTTCATTCGCAATTGGCTTTGATTGTGGTGTGGTGTCGGACGTTCGAACCTTACGAAATGGCAGAATTTGTCAGTCCATGGCAGGGTTTTGGGGGTGTCTCCGATTCTGGCAGTGACAGGCCGTGGTTCGGTTTGTGGTTGCTGACATTGAGTCTGGGCGCATCGATCTCTCTCCAACAAAAAACGGCCACACGTGTTGGCCGTTTTTTGCGGTCAACACGTGTGGCCGTTGGTTACGGTCCACGGGATGTCGAGTTTCTCTGCCTGATGGGTTATGCCATTCCTTGATGCGAGACGCTAGAGGGACTTTGCGAGATTTTGACACTTTGTTGAGGAAAAGTCGGCAGCCCTGGTGGTGATCGCCTCAACAGACGCCCAGCTCGGTTCCTGCCGACTGACAAAATTTGACACCCCAGGACAATTTTTGACAATGGGGGACAAAACGACCCTGTTTTTGGCCGTTTTCCTCAAAAAAGTGCATGTTTTGTGACAGATCACGATCTTGAATGATTCCGTCACTGAATGCACGCCGTGACACACGACGGGTGGCCGGCGCTGGAGCGATTCACGAAGCCTCGGTTTGTTCAAGTTGCACTTGCTATCAGAGTCGATCGACCATCGACCGGGGCTTCCCGTTGGTCCAGCCCCGGCCACCCCCCCGCGCAGCGACTCTGTCCAATGTCTTGGCGAGAACGGCTACGCAGAGCAAGATCGGCTACTCAGAAGGTGAGGCGACTGGAACTGAGTGTTAGCCGGGGCCTTTGTCCGGCTCTCCCAGCCATTCCGGATTCTTGGCGGTGCCGTCGAATCCGTTTGTTGTTTTGAAGCCTTCGAACTTTCCCTCGGCAGCAGCAGTGGCGGTTCTGGCCAACAGGTTGGTTAGCTCAGGTTCTGTCAGCGGTTGGAAATTCTTGACCAGCTCCAAGTCCTGCTGCAGGATCTTCATGCTGTCGACGCCCGTGATGACCGTGGATGTTGGCAAGGTCATCGCATAGCGGAGGCATTCAATTGGTGTGGCCGTCCTACTCTTCAAGATCAGTCCATCACCCATCGATTTCATGCCTAATACGCCGATGCCCTGTTTGAGCAACTCGGGGAGAACCTGCTTTTCGAAGCTGCGGAAGTGAGCGTCCATGACGTTGAGCGGCATCTGCACCGTGTCGAAGCGGAAGTCGTGCTTGGCCGCGACCTGCAGCATTCTCAGGTGGACGAGTGGATCCTTGTGGCCGGTGAAGCCGATGAATCGGACTTTACCGGCCTTCTGAGCCGCGACGACTGCTTCGTGAGCGCCACCTTCGGCGAAGATGCGATCGGGATCTTCCAGCCGGATGATCTCGTGATACTGAATCAGGTCGATCACGTCGGTCTGAAGTCGCTTCAGCGATTGATCGATCTGTTCGGTCGCGGCCTTCTTGGTCCGGCCGTCGATTTTAGTCATCAACAAGACTTTTTTGCGGTAGCCATCTTTTAAAGCGTGGCCCATCCGAAGCTCGCTGCCACCGTCGTGGTAGTCCCAGCAGTTGTCCATGAAATTGATGCCAGCGTCGATGGCGGCGCGAATGATGTCGATGCTCTCTTTCTCTTCTTTTTGTCGGCCGATGTGGTGACCTCCCAAGCCGATGATCGATACCTCTTCGCCAGTTTTTCCGAGTGGGCGGAAGCGCATGTCACCTCGCTGTGTTTCTTTTGGTCGTTCGAACGACTGTGGCTCGTTCGCTTTTTCGTGCGGCGGTGCTGCGATTGCTGCTCCCGCGGCCAGAGGAATAGCGGCTGCAACCTGGAGCGATTCGAGAAATTCGCGTCGTTTCATGATTTCCCTGCTTTCGGTTGTGACGACGTGTGGGAGTTGCAGGTGTCGCTTCAGGCGATCTCAGAGGCAAGTCCATGAATCAGGAAGAGCCGAATGGATGGTGCGTTCCGAAGACTCCACGACACCCTACAAGATGATCGCGAATGTGTCTGACTGCGCGAAAAAAGCCACCGCGTGATCCGCGGTGGTTTTTCGCACTGGGTGACTGGTTTACTTGCCGGCGTCTTTGATCTTCTGGCCTGCGTTTTTGACGGCGTCACCCGTTTTCTGAGCGGCGGCTGCGGCAGCCTCGGCGGCTTTGTCTGTAGCGTTCTTGGTGGCGGTCGCAGCCTTATCGACAGCCCCTTTGACGTTTTTCGCGATGTCAGTCATTTCATCGATCCTTGAAAGTGGAAAGTCATGGTCGAACGCTCGATGAAATGCATTTCACGTACCAGAGTTGAACCTGATTGCGGCAGGTTTTTGTAATGCGAGGTTGGCCGAGCCAGGTGGATAAAAACTAACGACTGTCGTGTGTCACGGCGGGCGAGAACTGTGCCTTTTTGCCCGCCATCACGCGCAGGGCGTTGCCCATGCGGTTAAACGAATAGATGTTTGACAGTGTCGCCCTTCGGGCTTAAGACAAGCTCTCACGATAGGCAAATGAGGCGATTAACTTGACCTGTTGTCGCGTGCGGTTCAGAGTGGAAGCGCGTTAATCGGCAGCCCGTGGTTCATTGCGGGCGATATATCTGGATGTCAGGCGCGTACCCATGTGGCCTCCCCATTTCCGTGCGTTTGTTGAGCAACATCGCTTGGCCGGTGCGGAGACGGAGATCCCGGTGAGTGACGACCTCTCGGGACTTGGTGCATTGATCGGTCTTTATGACGAAGCTGCGGCCCGTGAAGAGGCCTTCGAGTTCTATCTGGGCCTCGTCGTGAAGGAGGACGGATTTGTGCCGATCGGCCAGGACTTGACGGGCAGCGGCGATCCCTATTTCATCAATACCCGAGATGATTCGCCCGGCCCAGTGTACCGCATCTATCACGATTCTATGGCGGACCGTTCCTACAACTCAGTCGACGCGATTGTCACGGTTCTGGAGTCTTACGAGAAGCTTCTTAACTACGTCGGCACCTAACCTCGCGTGGCAGCGGACGGCGACCGAAAGCCGCCTGCCACGTTAAGCCTGTAATTGTCCCAGAAGATTTAAGGCATGCATCCATTTGTCGAGACCATCAGCATCGCCGGGGGCATTGCGGCTGCAATCGTCTCGGCCATCGTCATTCTGACGCTCTTTTACCGCGGCATTGCCTGGCTGGGAGGCGGAGCAAAACCAGAGACGATTGCTGTACGAGGCGTCTTGAAAAAGGGGACGCTGGCGACGGTTCATGTCGCTGGTAAGAAGACATTCGAGCGAGTGAGATTCATCGGATTCACAAATTCTGAAACGATGAAGACTCACCTGCCCTATGAACTGAACGGCATGGTGATATTGGAAGATGAAGCGAAGGTTCGCTATCTGATTCGCGCGCGAGACGTTCAGATGATTGTTGTCCCGTCGGAAGGCGAACGCGCCCCTTCGACGGAATCCTCGCTCTAGTCCGTCGTTCATCGCGGGTGCTTGAAACGTTCTAAGTTGCTGGAAGTCGTCGAATGAAATGGACTTTAACGAGCTTGCCGTTGGTGGTTGTAGGATGCAGCTTCATTTTCCTTGATGTTGCCGACCTTCCCGGTAAGAACGTGAGCACCGGATGGTTATTTGTTTTTGGAGTGATGTACCTCTCCGCGTCCATGTGCGCAATGTCCGCCAATCGATTGGCAAGGCGAGTCGCAGTCGTGGCCTGGTGTCCACTGCTGCTGGGCTTTCCATTGATGACAATCCTCGGAATCTTCGCCATTCGGCGGCTTCTTGCTGATCCAGGGCGGGATGACGCGATTCGCGCACAAGTCAATGCGATGTCTCCGTCGGAGATTCGGCAATTGATCGAGACCAGAGCCAGTGCCGAATTAGACATTCCTAAGGATCAATTCAACGTGCCGATGGAACGGGAGTTGATGGTGGCTCCCGTGGCGATCAACAATTTCCTCGACGATTTGCACATTGAATATGGATTCCCGGTGTCCAGCGACGACCGAAAACGCGACTTTTCTGTGAATGACATCGCGGAACTCGTGTGCTCGCGAGTTGTGAAGTCTGGTGTCAGCACGCAATCGACCGTGACCTTTGTTTTCGCGACCGACGACGGCTCGTTGGAGTCATTTAGGATTCAGGCTGAAGCAATCGCATCTGCGGAAGGCGTCGATGTCGAAGACGGCGTTTGTCGTTTCTTCGCGGAAAACGGCGCAGAGCTACTGCCTGTTTTCACCACGCCGAATAAGAGAGGGAGTCTCACCGTGCTCTCCGGTAGCTACGTCTTGGTTCCCTCGTCGGATACTTCCCTTGTCTTACTTGGGCTCGTTTCCCAAATTCGGTCGTATGAGGGCATCATCAAGTCGCAGCCGGAACTACTGGCTACACTGGGAGCTCATCAGGCGTCAGTGCCGCCGAACTAGGTATTTCAGCCGATTTTCATTCGAGACTTCCATGAACTCCGACGGCAAAGTTCTGACGAACGCCCAGCGAGAAAAGCTGTGTGAGATGATGAGTGAGGCGTTGTCAGAATTGCGCATGCTAGGATGGGCCGGCAAATCGGAGCAGGCTGGAGACTTGGCGGATGCGTTTCACAACCTGCCAATCGGCATCTGGCGAGATGACTTCAGCTTGTCATTTTTTCGCAATTCTTTCGTCGGAGCTTATCGGCGAAAGTATCCACACACGCGCGATTATGCGGCAATGGTTGACGAGATCATCTCGATGGAAGATTGAACTGGCGGCCCTTCAGGCCTTCGGAGATTATAAGGGTGATTGGCTCCAGGGCCTTCGACCCTGGCTAGGTGAACTGCCGGTCCTTTGGACCTGAAAACAAGCAGATCCGTGACCGGGGTTGTGTTGCAAACGAGGCTCAGAATGATTCGGTTTAGTATCGCACAGTGCGATCACTGCGGAACTCGGGTGATTGCAATGCCAGAAGGCATGTGCTCGGCTTGCCAGTGACCTGAAGGTGAGGAGGCATTCATGAAGAAGTCGGTTCCCGCTGAATCACCCGATGCGTACGTTGCGGCCCTCATGGGCTGGCAGAAAACCCTTGTCGAGATCCTGCGGCGGCACACTCTGGCGGCGGGAGAACTTGAGGAGAAGATCAAGTGGGGGCACCTGGTCTATTTCTCCAACGGTCCGGTGCTGCTGATCCGCGCGGAAGAGAGCCGTGTGCTGTTTGGCTTTTGGCGTGGCAAACGGCTGCAAGATCTTGATGAGCGGTTGAAGCCCAGCGGCAAGTACGAAATGGCGAATATCGTGCTTGTTGAAAGCGATAAGATCAGCCCTGCTCGGGTGAAGAAATTGGTTAAGGCTGCGATCAAGCTGAACCACGAGTTCGGCGATCCGACGGCGGCAGCCAAGTCTTCGTAGAGGGAACTCTGTTCACTTTGACAGAATTCCATTTCATCGAGCAGCAGGCTTTTCGTTAAACATGTCCTCTTCCGGATTCCTCGGTTTCGATTCTTTGGGATTGCGCAGATTTGCTGCAACCGGCATGATGCCGCTGGATTTTACGAGCAGCTTTCCATCCCCACCGAAATCGATCACGACTTGCGTCGCTTTGAGTTGGACGAGCTGTCCATCCGTGAGTGTGACCGAAAGAGTTACAGACGGAGCCTTATCATCCGCAGGGATGCTGCCGGGTTTATCCGCATTCGCGACACTGGCAACAGCGATTGATGTGACCGCTGTGGCTGCGATCAATGCTTCGCGACGAGACATAGTCGATTGGTCGCTCATTGAAACCTTCGTTCAAAAAAGGATTGGTTGTCGATCGCAGTGATCGTACAACCACAAAAGCGGGTTCGCCAAGACGGCCTGTTCGTTTTCTGGTCGCAGCACTTCTCACGGCGCTCATTTCGCACGCGATCTACCCGCGGAATAATGGGGGGCAATCAGCGAATTTTCCATTCGAAGGCTGGGACACGGTGCGCGTGGTGATTGCTTGGAGTTCGTGCGAGTTCTAGAATCGATGCTGTCAGGCGGAATCGGAATGCTCGAGGCTGGGTCATTTGGGCAGTTCGAATTCGTCTGTACCTTGGTTCTGGGGCATTGTGAGTGGGCGAGTTGACTATGGATTTTGATCAGCGATTGGAACGTGCCATCGAACGTGGGCAGCGGCAGCGTTCTGCTGACGATCGTCAACGCGCCGAGCGAGCGATGACGGAAGACGAGTTTAAGAACTTGCACTCGAAGTCTCGTCTGGACCTGTCCGAGCATATTGAAGCGTGTTTGCGGAAGTTGCCTGAGTACTTTCCCGGCTTCGATTTTGAGTCGGTCGTCGATGCGGACGGCTGGGGAGCGAAGATTTCTCGCGATGATGTCGCTCAGGGAGTCGGCAAGGGGCTGACGCGGCTTTATAGTCGGCTGGAACTGGTGATTCGCCCCTATTCGGCCAGTCACATCGTCGAGTTGATCGCTCGCGGTGCGATTCGGAATAAGGAAGTCTTGAGCCGTTCGCACTTCCAGATGCTGGCTCAGCTTGATCTGGAAGCGTTCCGGGAGCTGATCGATCAGTGGGTGCTGGAATACGCGGAAAAGTTTTCGGCTCGTGTGTGATCGCGGATGGGTGGTTTCCGCCTCGCGTGTTGGTGAGATTTCTCTTCCAGTTCAACGGGTGAATCCACGGAGAGGTGGATCATCGAAGCTGTGAAGACTTGACGGGTTGGAAACCCGTCCTACGAAGAACGACGTTTCAATTATCGATCGAGTGCAACGAGACTTAGCGGCTCGGCGGGAGCCTCGCCCTCCCAAAGAGGATCCCTCCACGACGAGCCCTTCGGTTTGGTTGCGGACTTATTTAGATAAGGATGCAGATTGCGTCCGCTAGAGGGTTTCCAAGATGAGCCGTCACGAAAGCTTGCAGCGCGTTTTGGATCGGGGTCTGGTCGCCATTATTCGGGCGTCGTCGAGTACTCAACTGGTCAACGTCGCGCGGGCCCTCTACGAGGGTGGTGTCGATGTGATCGAAGTGACGTTCACTACGCCGGGTGTCGTGGAAGTGATCTCGGCGGTGAAGAAGGACTTGGGGAATAAGGTGCTGCTGGGGGCGGGGACGGTGCTCGATCCCGAGACGGCTCGGACGGCGATCCTGGCGGGGGCGGAGTTTCTGGTGTCGCCGACGGTGAACCTGGAGGTGATCAAGCTGGCCTTGCGCTATGACAAGGGGATCATGCCAGGGGCTTATACTCCGACCGAAGTTTTGACGGCGTGGGAAGCGGGAGCGGACATCGTGAAGCTGTTCCCGGCCGATATCGGGGGGCCAGCGTATCTGAAGGCGCTGAAGGGGCCCCTGCCCCAGGTTCGCATCATGCCGACGGGGGGCGTGAACCTGCAGACGCTGAAAGAGTTCGTCAAAGCGGGTGCGTGTGCGGTTGGCTTGGGCGGGCAACTAGTGGAGAAAGAGGCGGTGGAACGGGGCGACTTCGCTCGGATCACATCGCTGGCGAGCCAGTACGTCGAGCTGATGAAGCAGGCGCGTGCGTAAGCGGACGCGATTTGCGGCTCAGGAATAAGGCAACGACCTCCGTGTCCCGCAGGCGCTCCGTCGGCTTGCATGGCACGGTGAAGAAGATCGGTCGCTGCTTACGGAAAGTTGCCGTTTTCGCCGATTGGCGGTTGCGAAGAAGGCGAGCTGAGTCGACTTGCGCGATCGAATCGGTTGTGAGGGCGAAGGCAAGAGTTTGAAACACAGAGGCACAGAGAAAACAGAGAAAGACGTGAACCACGGAATACACTGAAGTCACGGAATGAAGAAAGCGAAATCAGTGCTCCCTTCTCATTTCTCCGTGGGTTTGTGCCTCCAGCAGACCACAATTTTTCCCCGTTTGTATTTATGGCGAAGCCACTGCGTACTGCAATAACAGAGGAAAGAAGGCAGCGTCGCGAACGCTTGTCCGTCGCGATCATACACTGCGTCGATTGCGGCTGAATCGCTAGAAAAGCTGCCATCAACCCACACGTAGAGCGTAACAGGTTGCGTCCAGGGGAAGATCACCAACGTCCCGCGCCCTTGCTTCAGATAGTCAGCAACCACTGACCAATTCAGTCGCTTCGCGTCGGGGTCACAGGCCTGCGGAGAGGGAAGTCTCCGACAGGCTTGTGCGTAAGATAGACCGAACGCCGCCAAAATAAATGCGGGTACGACCAAAAGGATCGCAAGATTCATGGTGGATGGCGTCTTCTATTTCTTCACCAGCCAGATGTTGCGGTATCGCACTGGGTCGCCGTGATCCTGCAGGAACAGGCCGCCTGGTTTTTGGTCGTTTCGTGAACCGCCGGGGGTGACTTTCAGATCGAGTTGATCCTGGATCACGAC
Organism: Schlesneria sp.; assembly: GCA_028291515.1. Lineage (GTDB taxonomy): Bacteria > Planctomycetota > Planctomycetia > Planctomycetales > Planctomycetaceae > Schlesneria. Next base: position 4,575 of record JAQGHU010000003.1, on the reverse strand, counting down.
GCCATTGTGCTTCATCGTGACTTTGGCGGGAGCGGTCACTTTGCCATCGGCGTCAAACTTGGCACAGGTGAAGTCCACGTCGTAGGTCTGCCAGCTCAGCGGAGGAAAGCACATGTTCACTTTGGGCTTGGATTGCGTGTAAACGCCGCCGCATTCGTTGTTTTCGCCTTCGAGTCCGAATGAGTCGAGGACCTGGCATTCGTACTGGTCGCCCAGGTACATGCCGCTGTTACCGCGGCCTTGGCCCCGTGCGTTAGGCATGAACGGGGTGCGGAATTCCAGATGGAGCGTGTAGTTTTCGAAGACATCTTTCGTGCGAGTGCCGACGCCCATCAGCTTATCTGCTTCCAGCTTGCCTGGGTTCCACTTGTCGACGTTGGATCCATCGAAGAGCACGATCGCTCCCTCGGGAGGTTTCGCTCCGAGAGTTGGCGATTTGCGTTCGACTTTCTTCAGATCGCCTGCAGCGCTTCCCTGCGACAGCTTCAAGGTGTTGCTGGAGATGACCGCCTTGTAGTCGCCGCCCGAGAGAGTTGTGGAGCCGTCTTTGGTTTCCCCTGAGAGTTTGTGCTTGGTTTTCTTGTCGGCATCCCAACCGTCACCGGGGAGTCCCCCTGGATAGACGACAGCATCGAACTTGCCGCCGCCCAAGGCGATGACCTGAACGCCGACCGCGTGATCGCCAAGCTTGCCTGCGTATTCGCCTTGTATCAGGAAGTCGGGCCCTGCTTCGGTGGCATCGAGGAACGCCTTCTTATCTTGAGCTCCCGCGGTCACCGACATCGCCAGCAGACAGGCTGCGGCCAGAAACGAATTCAATTTCAACTTCACGTTGCCTACTCCTGTTGAAGAAACAAACATCCTGTGATGCACGCACAAAGTAACAACAGCCGATGCGATGCAGCAACCGAGCGGTCTTAGCGAACTTGGAATTGCTTCACCCAGCGGCTGTCGATCCAACGTTTCAGAGCCCAGGCCCAACCACTGTGAGACGTGTAACCCTTGTAATCCATGATGGCTGTGCCATCGCCACATGACAGTAGACGCATGAAGCTGGTTTGCGGGCGATATTCTTGCAGCGGTTTTTCATCGAGGTAGTTGCGCAGGTTCCGCCACAAGACGGGTGCCTGCCGGACCGCGAAGACGCTGGACTTGGGGAGCGAATACGCTTCGAAGTCGGCGGTGTCACCGGTGATAAACACGGGGGCGTCGTTCGTGGTCTGCAGAGTCGGACGGGCGCACAGGAAACCTCGCTCTGTTTTGGGCAGGTCGAATCCGCGCAGTGCCATTGGTGGTGCTGCTCCGGCTGCCCAGATGACGAGGTCGGCACGGACTCGGTCGCCATTCTGCAGGACGAGGTGTCCCGCACTCTCGTCATCGCAATCTTCGACGGCGGAACCAAGGCTGAGATCGATGCCGCGCAGCGCGAGCAGCTTTTCGACTCGGCGGATCGTTCGCGGCGAGAACTCGCTGAGAACCGTGGGGTTGCCATCGACGATGCGCACGTCGGCGGGGAGTTCCAACTCGTGCTTGTGCTGTTCCAGACAGAGGGCCAGTTCGACGCCAGCTGCGCCGGCACCGACAACGACGATCTGCAGATTTTCGGGGCCGGGTGCCATGCGCCATTGTTCGACAAGCTCGCGGAAGCGAACTTCGAAGCGTGGCAGGAATGTCGACAGCGGCTTGACGCTGATCAGAATGCGGTGCGACTGCCACAACGGTTCAGCAGCGGGAACGGAGCCGATATTGATCGAGGCGACATCGAATTCCAGTGCGGGTTGATGTGCGAATTCGATTGTCCGCGTGCGCGGGTCCAGGCGGTTGGCTCGATCAACGATCAACCGCACGCCGCAGTGCTCGCAGAGCTTTGGCAGGTCAATCAGCATTTGATCGGGGGGATAGAGTCCCGCCAAGGTGGACGGAAGCATCCCGCTCGAGGCAGCTCGATCGAACGCGGTGACCAACGTCATTTCGGTCCGCGGGAAGGGGCGACTCTTCCACCACTTCAGGATTTGGAGGTGTGTGTGGCCGGCTCCGAGCAGAACGATCTGTCGGGGTGGAGGAGGTGGTGGCGGCGGTGCTGGAGCGGGTTCCGGCTTTTTTTCGGCCGGTGGTTCGGGCTTGGCGTCGTCTTCGTCAAGCATTTCGGCGACGAGGGCGGCGTCGGCGGCTTCTTCGACGAGCTCAAAGTCCGCGGAACGATCTTCTTCATCGGGATCATCGATGGAGGCGAATTCGATCTCGCCGTCACTTGGTGCCGCAGGTTCGGGTTCGTCCGAGTCGGGACGAACCTCTGGCGGCGCGTTTTCGCGGCGTTTCTCAGGCGAAGGATCGTTCGTCGGCTTCCGCACAGCAATGGCCTCGTCGCGGCGGTGAGCGAATCTCTAAATGGCAACCGCGAAGTGGAGTGCCCGCTTCGGGATCGAAGGTGGTGTTAGCCGTTTGCAGGGGTGGGGATGCCGAAGTCTTCGATCGACAACAAGCAGCGGAATGGAATTTTGCGGGCCGCAAAGTTGGCGGCGCCACCTTCCTTCCGGTCGACGATTCCCACCACGCAGACGACTTCGCAACCGAACTCAATCAGGCGATCGGCAGCTTGGAGAGCGCTGCCACCGGTTGTGACCACATCATCAATGACGACAACTTTGGCTCCCGGCTTGACCGGCCCTTCGATGTAGCGTTGGGTTCCATGGCCCTTGGCCTCTTTGCGAACCAGAAAACCGTCGAGCGACCGATTTTGTTCGGCTGCGGCGACAAGGACGCCGCCCACGATGGGATCGGCTCCGATTACCATCCCGCCGATCGCGTCGAACTGGACATCGGACAGGAGCTCAAGCAAGCCCAAGCTGACCTGACGCAGGCCGGTGGAATGTAACGAAATCTGTTTGCCATCAAGGTAATACGTCGATTTCTTGCCAGATACCAACGTGAAGTCGCCGAACTTGAGTGCTCGTTCATGGAACAGTTTGATCAGTTCCTGCTTATTAAACATCGGCAAAAATCCTTGGAATACAGAACAACCTTGTGGAACGGCATCTTACTGTTCGGCCGACGCGGGAAAAAGCGACTGCCAGCGGATGATTTCAGGCGGGATTGGCAGGGGAAAGTGAATCGCCGATCTTGGTCGTCGGCTGCCTTTCCGACCAGCGAGTCGTGCGGAAGCCGACGTTGCTCTTGCTTGATTGAAGTTAACGGACCTAAGATGCGATCCGAAAATCGTACTTACCATTCCGCACTGGGAAACACGGATGTTTCGCCAAGTCTGCTCCTCCCGACTCGCACAGCTCACTCCGACGCGGATCTGCGTGATTAAGCCGAGTGCGCTCGGGGACGTTGTGCAGACGCTTCCATTGTTGCCGGTTTTGAAGTCGCGTTTCCCCGGGGCCAGAATCAGTTGGGTGGTCAACCGCGAGTTGTCCGACTTGGTGAATGGTCATCCCTGTGTGGATGAAGTCTTGTTGTTTGACCGCCGTGGCGGTTGGCGTGAATGGTCGCGACTGCTGAGCGAACTGGCTTCGCGTCGATTTGATCTGACATTCGATCTTCAGGGGTTGTTGCGGACTGGCGTTATGACGTTGGCGACGCGAGCACCGATTCGCGTCGGCCTGCAGACGGCTCGCGAAGGGGCGTCGTTGACGACGAATTGCGTGATCCCGGACACCAGCAAAAGCATTCCTGCGCATGCGCGCCTCTGGCGAGTCGCGGAAGTACTGGGTCACGGCGATGCCGAAAAGCAAACGCAGATTGTGGTCTCGAATGTGGATCGCGACTGGGCCGCGAACGCATTAGCGGGCCTGCCGCGTCCGATCATTGCGGTGCATCCCGGGGCACGCTGGGAAACCAAGCGCTGGCCCGTTGAGAAGTTCGCCTCTTTGATGGAACGAAGCCTGCGTACTTGGCGCGGTTCGGCAATCATTCTGGGGAGTCGTGGTGAGCAACCGGATGCGGATCGACTGCAACAGGAACTGTCCGTGTTGTTGTCCGATTCGTCACCGATTGTGAATCTGGCCGGACACACGACGTTGAAGCAATTGACGGCTTTGTTGCAGCGGGTTGACACCGTTGTCAGCAATGATTCTGGCCCGATGCATCTGGCCGCGGGGCTGGGGATTCCGACGCTGGGACTGTTCACGTGTACGTCAGCGGCTCGTTCGGGACCGGGGGGGCCTCAGCATGAACTGGTTTCGACCACTGTTCCCTGTGCGGCGAGTTATTGCAAGAAGTGCCCGAATCGCGGTGCGGACTATCAGGCGTGCCTCGAAGAGTTGAATGTGGAACGCGTCTGGACGGCGTTTCAGCGATTGATGGTGAGCAATCGCATTGTGGCTGATTCTAAAACCGCGCGTGCTGCGTGATGCATCTGGTAGCCAAGAGATCGAGTGAATACGGGGGAGAAGACACGGCCTTGTCGAAGACTCCAAAACCTCCAAAACCGTGGCACCCGAACCGACTCTAGAGCAATTTCGAGTTTAGTTTTCAGTGTATCCGCAGTGTCTGAAATAGTTGAGGCATTCTTGCGGCTGGAATTCTTGGACGAGTTGCCCGATTCGGTCCCAGAGGGATTCGACGGTGCGC
>JAQGHU010000101.1 GCA_028291515.1 Schlesneria sp. | reverse complement strand
CACGCGCGTCCGCAAATCCATCGCCAATGGCGCTGCCATCATCGTCTCCTCCCTGAGTCACATGAACTCAGGAAAGTTACTCCAAACCACACCTCGGAGTGAAGATCATTTTCAAATGTGCTCTAGCCGACAGGAGCACCATAGTCATGGACGTAGATCGCATACTTGCCCAAGCCCAACTTCTGCCTGAACTCATCTACGACATCAGCCAGGTGATCGAAGGTGTATTCAAATTTATCATGAGCAGGCATCGAACTGTGCCCATAGCCCGGATAGTCGGGAGCAACAACGTGGTATTTGTCGGCCAGTACTGGAATCAAATTGCGAAACATCTGCGAGCTGGTCGGGAAGCCGTGCAGCAACAAGACGACCGGAGCATCCTTGGGTCCAGCCTCACGATAGAAGATGTCGAGGTCGCCAATCTTGACCGTCTTGTGGTGGACTTTGACAGCCTCACCGGCCATCGTCATGGTCTGAAAACTTGCTTGAATGGTGGTGAGCAGCAACGCAAGGAATAGGTTGGATTTCAGCTTCGGGATCATGACTTTAACTCCAAGACGATCGACGGTTTTCGCAGCGAAATTGCTGTCGTGATGGCATCTATTTCACTTCTCGTGCCGATGACGACCTGAAATCGCATCCCACTGTCCGGTAGTAGTTTGCGAATAGCGCTGCGATCCATCTTGATGACGACAAATCGTTGCGCAACGACATATCGTTGATGTGTAGCGATATTTCGTTGTGACGCAACTGAGCCGTACTGCGATCGAGGGCAGATTACCCCGTGCAAATAGATCATCTTCGATCAAAGCAGTGCGGTGCCGACTGATGATGACTTCAGATCAGCATCGGCAAGATCGAACGCTTTTGTCGGCCCAGCTTGAGGACGGCCATGGAGTTGGCCTGCAGCGGGTATGGTTCGTCGGCATACATGCGTGACTTTTGCGACTCGATGGCCGTATCGAGTTCAGGGTGCCAGTATTCGTTCGGAGCGTGCGGTGGCAGTCGGAAGGGAATCGGCTCATTGTGCGAGTTGAACAGGATCAGCAACGTGTCGCCGGTGATGTGCTTGCCGCGTTCATCGATCTCGTCGACCATCTGCCCTTCCATGCGCATGCCCAGGCAGCGCGTGTAGTGCTTGTGCCAGTCGCTATCGGTCATCTCGACACCGAGTGGCGTCAGCCAGACAACGTCGCGCACGGCCTCACCACGGATCGCGCGTCCTTGAAAGAACTGACGCCGCTGCAGCACCGGTTGCTCGCTCCAGAACTTGATCGCTTTCTGGACGAATTCAAAGTATGAGGTCTCGCGATCAGTCAGTTTCCAGCGTAACCAACTGATCGGCGAATCCTGACAGTAGGCGTTGTTGTTGCCTCCCTGCGACTGACTGAATTCGTCACCACTGCGAATCATCGGCACTCCCTGCGAGAACAGCAGGGTCGCCATGAAGTTCTTCTTTTGTCGCTCGCGCATTTCGAGGACGGCGGGATCCAGCGTCGCTCCTTCAGCGCCACAGTTCCAACTGATGTTATGGTTGTCGCCGTCTTCGTTATTCTGGCCGTTGGCTTCGTTGTGCTTGTGGTTGTAACTGACCAGATCCTGCAACGTGAAGCCGTCGTGCGATGTGACAAAGTTGATGCTGGCATATGGCCGCCGGCCATTATGTTTGTACAGATCACTGCTTCCGCACAGTCGCGTGGCGAATTCGCTGGCGGTATGTCCATCGCCACGCCAGAAGCGCCGCACGCAATCGCGATACTTGCCGTTCCATTCGGTCCACAGGACGGGGAAGTTGCCGACCTGATAACCCCCCGGGCCGACATCCCACGGTTCGGCAATCAGCTTGACCTGCGACAGAATCGGGTCTTGATGGATGATGTCCAGGAAGCCACCCAGCCGATCGACATCGTGCGCTTCGCGAGCCAACGCCGCGGCCAGATCGAACCGGAAGCCGTCGACGTGCATCTCCTGCACCCAGTAACGCAGGCTGTCCATGACCAGTTGCAACGCACGGGGCGACTGCATGTTCAGCGTGTTGCCACAGCCCGTGTAGTCCATGTAGTGGCGAGGATCATTGTGGACCAGGCGGTAGTAGGCGGCATTGTCGAGACCCTTCATCGACAACGTCGGGCCGAGGTGATTCCCTTCGCTGGTGTGGTTATAGACCACGTCGAGAATCACTTCGAAGCCGTTGCGATGCAGCGTCCGGACCATCCGCTTGAATTCGTTGACCGCGGTCTGCGGCTGGTTGTCGGAGGCGAGCCCGATATCGGGCGCAAAGAAACCGAGCGTATTGTAGCCCCAATAGTTTTTGCGTCCCTTATCGAATAGGAATCGTTCATCGATGTGATGATGAACCGGCAGCAGTTCGATCGTCGTCACGCCGAGCGATCGCAGGTGACGCAGCGAGCCTTCACTGGCAAGCCCTTCATAGGTGCCGCGGTGGTCGCGCGGGATCCAGGGACTTTTGAATGTGAACCCTTTCACATGGACTTCATAAATGATGGTTTTGTGCCAGGGGACTTTCGGACGTTCATCGCCCATCCAGCGGAAGGCGTTGCTGATCACGGCACCCAATGGAGCGGTGGCGGCGTTGTCCTGCTCATCAAAGCTGAGGTCATTCGCCGGGTCGCCGATCTTGTATCCAAAGGCCGCGTCGGTCCAAGCCAGATCGCGACCAATTGCCTTGGCGTACGGATCAAGCAGCACCTTGTTCGCGTTGAAGCGGTTTCCCTTTTGAGGCTGATACGGCCCGTGAGCACGATAGCCATAAAGTTGGCCGGGCCGGGCATCGGGTAAGTAGCCATGCCAGACCTGGTCAGTCTGCTCGGGCAAGGGGATACGGTAGGACTCGCGAACGGCAGTGGGAGAATCAAACAAGCAGAGGTCGATTTGAGTCGCACGTTCTGAAAAGACAGCGAAGTTGACACCCTTCCCATCCCAGCTGGCCCCCAGGGGTGAAGGCCTGCCCGGCCAAATTCGCATCGTGCAAACTCCTCGTATTACTCAACTTCGCCCAACATCCCCACTTTGCTCAGGGATTGAGCAAGGGTGCTTAGGCCGATCGTCAACCGCGTCCCGTCTACGACCCAGGCGAACTACGATTCTTGATCCCGCAAGCCCATAGTGTAGCAGTCGGCTCGCCCATGCGAAGGCCGATTCCCGTTTCAACGAATCTGCATGCAACCGACGTGCCTCGCAGCAACAGATCGGTCGCCGTTACAATCACGTTGGCATCAATTGATCGACGGAAAGGCCTTTCCGCCATGAAATTAAGAATACGGATCGGATACGGTGGCCGATGACGCGAACATATCAGTCTTATCATGTGGACTGGTTTGTGAACGGGGATGTCGTCCACCAGAACGTCACCGTTCATATTGCTGACGGTCGGCTGATGGAAATTGAATCCGGACGCAGCGCGGCAGCCATTTCACTTGGTTCCGTCGCCCTGATTCCCGGCTTGGTGAACGCGCACACACACCTGGAATTCAGCCTGCTCGAGCGTCCCATCCCGACGGCTGGTCGCTTCACAGATTGGATTCGATCGGTCGTCGCTCATCGACGCGAACATCCCACCAGCGTTCCTGAGGCCGTTCGCCGCGGTGTTCGTGAGAGTGTCCGATCGGGAACAACGCTCATCGGTGATATCGCCACCGTCGGCTGGAGCATCACGGATTATGTGGAGAGCCAATTCGCGGGAGTTGTCTTCCAGGAACTCTTGGGATTGAGCGACGAACGCGTAGCCGCGCAAAGTGAACTTGCTCAATCCCTCATTTCCAAAGTGTGGACAGAGTCCGATACGAATCTGTTCGGACTCAGCCCACACGCCCCCTACAGCGTGCGACCCGATTTGCTTCAACGAGCGGTCGCGATCGCCAAAGCAACCGAAACGCCGCTGGCGATGCATCTGGCTGAGACCCCCGCAGAACTGGAACTGCTGGCGGATGGGACAGGCGAGTTTCGCGAGATGCTGACCGATTTCGGCATCTGGCGCGACGGATTGTTTGGAGGGAAAACGCCCGCGGATTACCTGGCGGTTCTGGCCGAGTGTCCGCGGTCGCTGGTCGTGCATGGGAATTATCTCACGGAGAATGACCTGCAGTTCCTCGCCCGACATCCGCAGATGACATTGGTCTATTGCCCGCGAACTCACGCCGCATTCGGCCATCCACCGCATCCGTGGCGGCGATTAGTCGAACTCGGCGGCTCGGTGGCGATCGGTACCGACAGCCGGGCCTCGAACCCGGACCTCAGCCTGTTTGCTGAACTGCAGTTCGTAGCGAAACAGCACCCGGATCTCTCTCATCTGGAGATCCTGAAGCTGGGCACCCACAACGGTCGTCGCGCGTTACTTGGTGAGATCGCTGACCAGAACCATGCCGACTTCTGTGTGGTGCAATGGGAGGAAGGCCTGACTCCGGACCCTGTAAGCAATCTCTTCGCGGCAGGCAATCGCATCATCGGGACGATCGTTGACGGAGCGGACCTGGTGTCTGCAGATCCGGCGACAAGGAACTGACTCGACGAAGATGCCCGACGAGAATAAGCCCTTTCACAAAATGGGGCCAATCTTCCACAACGCTGTTGAGGCGCGACGGCGTCTTACGTTCTCCAAGTAGGGTGCGTGCAGTCTTCGGAACGCACCATGAGCGACGCAAAGAACGCTGATGGTGCGTTCCGAAGACTGCACACCCAACTGCTGGACACCGGCATAAAGGAACCACGCCATGAATGTGCGCCGTGCGTTTACGTCCCTGCGCTTTGATCATCTGCCGATGCTTCTTGCATGCGCAGTATGCATGGCAACCAACATCGTCTTGGGGGCGGACCCGCTGGTCACGACTCCCACTAGTGCAGTTGCGGATCAAGTGGCAGCCCACTTGGATGCAGGGGAATTTGGCGCGGCACTCGATCTGACTCGTCGTGCGTCGACCCAACCTGAACAACGCTCGCTGCGACAAAAGATCGCCGCGACTCAGCAGGCGGCGGGAGAGTCGATAGGCCTCTCAAATAGTGGTGGTGGTGCTATGGCCGACTTTGCGACGCTGATCGACATGATCACGCAAAACACCGGTGGTGAGTGGGAGATAACTGGAGGCAATGGCGGGACGATCGCTCAATATCCCTATGGAGTCAGTGTCGAGCCGCAAGGGTTGCTGCAGCGTCTGACGCGCGAAGAGCAATCGGGCTCGCTGGCGGCTCTGGCACGGCAAGCTCGTCAGGCGGATCTCAATCCCGAGGTGTCTCGCCGTTCTGAACTGCGGTTGGTGTCGCTGACACGAATTGAGCAGGCGGTGGCGCAACGGTTGTCGAATGGTGACGCGATCACTGAGACGATGTCGCGGCTGGCCGGGTTGTCGCAGGTGAAGTACGTGATCCTCTATCCCGATTCTCATGAGATCGTCATTGGCGGGCCAGCCGAGGGATGGCAGTACAATCTCGAAGGCCAACCCATTGGAACGACGAATCGTCGCCCGACCTTGCAACTGGATGACCTGGTGACGGTCCTGAGGACATTCGCACGAGGTGAAGAATCGTTCGGGTGCTCGATTAATACTCGCGATGCGGGCGTGCTGGCGCTCACAGATTTCGCCAAGACATCGCACGCTCGTGGTTCGCTCAGTCCCTCGTCGGTTCGCAACTGGGCGAACCAACTGCAGCAGAAGCTGGGACGCCAGGACATTGAGATCTGGGGTCTGCCGGCGAATAGTCGAGTCGCACGTGTGATCGTCGAAGCCGATTATCGGATGAAGCTGATTGGGATCGGCAAGCTGAACGGGGGACGCGATATCCCTAGCCATTTCGATCTGCTGACAGCCAATCCCGAAGAGGGCCAGACGATGCAGGCGTTGCGATGGTGGCTGACCATGAAGTACGACGCCGTCGCCCATAGTACTGACCGGGCCGTGTTTGAGATCCAGGGTTCATCGGTCCTGTGCCAGTCAGAGAATCAGATTCAGACGAAGCAGGGAAAGCACCTGGCGACCGGCCAGGCGGACACCGCGAATCGAGCCTTCGCCGATCACTTCACGGTCAACTATGACAAGCTGTCGAATCGCGATCCGGTCTTTGCCGAGTTGCAAAACATTTTCGATCTGGCACTGGTCGCGGCGCTAGTTCAGCACGAGCGATTGGCCAGCCGGGCTGATTGGGATCTGGGAGTGTTTGCTCCTCATGGCGAATACGCGACCGCTCAATATGCGGTCCCCAAGGAGGTAGACTCGGTCGTCAATCATCGCGTCTACAACGGTCGCGAGATCGTCGTCCAAGTAGCCGGAGGCGTCCAGGGCGACATGATGTCGATCGTGAAGGACGCGAAGAAGAACCCAGAAGCACCACGGCTGAAGAGCATTGCGCAACAAGGTCAAGCGGCGGAACGACCAGTCGGTCGCTGGTGGTGGGATGCGCAACGCTAGGTTTCGATGGCGAATCTTCACCATCCATCATCGCCCCCGTACCACATGCTCTGGATTCCCGCCTGCGCGGGAATGACAGAAAGAGTGGGCGGAGATAGAAATGCTTCGAGGATCGCGCCCAAAATCGCCAAGGCTGTTCCCGGCAATGATCTCGACTCAGCCACCAGTAATTCGATCTAATCCCGTTTCGCGCGGGTAGAGCGCGTTGAATCCGGATGGAACGAATCCGACAACGCATTGCTGAGGAGATCGGATCACCATCTCGCGGCGCAGCCGCTCTTTGTGAGCGATGGCTGCACATTTTATCGCCGGACATCGTTGGCTCGATGTTGATCAGACTGTCTCACTTTCACCAGTCTGGTCGACTGACCGGCATTCTATTGCCGCGGCGTAACTTTTCTCAAAAAAGTTAAACGTCTGATGGCATATCGTAAATGCTTGGCATGCATCGTCTTGAACAGCAGCTGGGTATGTGTGACCTCGAAACCTCCTCGCGAATCACGGCGTGTTCGTACGAGTTTTGCGACACAGGCTTTGGCAGCATCACATAGCCGTCGGTCAATCGTCAACAACGAGTCGACTTGTCAGCGGCTTTCCAGGAATCCGAACCGGATTCCACTAGAAAGGGGAGACGATCATGTCTCAATCAACAAAATGGGCAGCCATGTGCGCTGCCGGGATGGCACTGGTTGGATTCGGCATGACTTCATCACCAGCGCAGGCTGATCCGGGCTTGGTGGTGAAACCAGCCGTCGTTCAAACCACTGGCCAAGCGGTGTCTGTACCCGTGCAAGAAGTGGGATGGCGTGGGGGCGGATGGCGCGGTGGTGGCGTAGGCGTTTATCGCGGTGGCTGGGCTGGTCCTGGCGTAGGGGTTTATGTGGGTCGTCCACGTTACTACGGCCCCGCGTATGGTGGCTACTATGGCGGATACCGACCTTACCGTTATGGGTATGTCGCTCCAGGCTACGGCTACGGTTACCCAGCCCCAGTTTATGGTTACGGGTCTAGCTATCCCGCCTACGGATATGGGGGATACGGATACACGTGGTAGTGACGAAGTCCCTGCAGCAGCTGCTCGAGAGCTTGTTGCATCCCATTCCGGGCGGACTGCTGTGACGGGATACGAAGCGCCTCGGGGTGACAGTTCACTCCGAGGCGTTTTTCTTTTTAACGCGAGGCCTTCAACACAGCCGCGATTTGCTGCTTCGTGACCGGCTGAATGAGCCCCTGCTCGGTGATCAGCGCCGTAATGTTGGCGGCGGGGGCGACATCGAAGGCAGGGTTATACGTATCGCAGCCATCCGGAGCCGTCTGCCGGCCGAATGAGTTCGTGATCTCGGTGGAGGCCCGCTGCTCGATCGGGATCTCTTCGCCGGTCTCGATGGAAAGATCAAACGTACTCGATGGAGCCGCGACATAAAACGGGATGTTGTGAGCCTTCGCCAGGACGGACAGCGAATACGTTCCGATCTTATTGGCCGAATCACCGTTGGCCGCGATTCGGTCCGCGCCGACGATCACGGCTTGAACTCGTTTTTCTTTCATCACCCAGCCGGCCATCGAATCGCAGATCAGTTTGACGGGGACCTGACGCTGCATCAGTTCCCACGCCGTCAAACGAGCTCCTTGCAATAGCGGCCGAGTTTCGTCGGCATAGACCTGCAGCGACGGACGTTCGCGAGCGGCAGCAAAAATCACAGCGAGTGCCGTCCCGTCGCCAGCCGTCGCCAGACCGCCCGTATTGCAGTGAGTCAGGACTCCAGAGCAATCTCTAAGGAGCGGCAGGCCGTGACGACCGATGGCCGCGCACATCTCGCGATCTTCGTCCTCAATCGCTTGTGCTTCGACCAACAGTCGATCAACGAGCTGAGCGGACGTCAGATCCTTAGCCGCCTGAGCGACCCCGCGCATCCGTTCTAACGCCCAGAACAGATTGACCGCCGTCGGCCGGCTGGTCGCCAGGTAGTCGACCACTTGATTCAAACGCGCATCCAGTTCAGGACGCGTTGCGGCTCGAGCAGACTGAGCTCCGACAACGACACCATAACCCGCTGCGACACCTATTGCAGGCGCGCCGCGGACTCGCAATGACTTGATCGCTTCCCAGACCGTTTCGACAGTCTGCAGCTGGAGTTCCAGGTATTCGACCGGCAACAGGGTTTGATCGATCAATTGCAAATGACCGGTCGCAGAATCACCGATCCAGGCGACGGCAGGTTGAGCAGGCATCAACAGCTTTCCAAGGCAAAGTTTGTGGGATTGAGGAGGCCACAAATGGAAGGGCGCGGCTTCCGGAGTCTTAGAGTAGTAGGCACACTCCGTGTGCCGCATTCGACACGGCACACGGTGTGTGCCTACTACTCTAAAGACGGCGAAGCCTCGCTTCCTCGAAACTACCAATCATTTCATCGGTGAATAATCGGTGGGGACCAGAAACTGCGATTCCACCTTCGACACGATCTTGCCGTCTTTCTCGGAAGCATCGCGTGCGGCAACCCATTCGGGGTCTTTGCCGAAAGCGGCGAACGAAGCCTGTGCGGCTTCCTGGCTCTTGTGAGCCAGCAGATACACCAGCTTATCGCCGACCGGCTTGCCGTCTTTTTCGATCGGCGTGCCGTACACGATGTTCTTCATGCCGTGTTTTTCGAACAGCTTCAGCGTGTGATCCTTGAAGCGAGCATTCAAAGCCGGCAGACGGCCTTCGAGGGTGTAGTAGGTCCGCAGTTCATAGACATGCGACTCTTCCTTCGACTCGGCTCGCAGCGATCGCGTCGACCAGCCAAGAGCGATTCCAAGAATCAGTGCAGCGGCAACGGTGAGGTTTTTCGTGGAGAACATAGAACGGGCTCCTGAAAGTCAAACGGTGATTCAAACTGATGTCCGACGAGGAAATCGGTACGAATGATACCGCAGTGGTGACAGAGATTCAGTCGAGGGCGTCACCTGCAGAGGGTAAGCACTGCCTGAAGTGCGAACGCCATCCCCACAGATCAGTGAACTGGAACGCCTCAAAAATCGCTGGGTCGAGTGCATAAAAGTGTGCCACGATGAGCTAATTGAAACCAAGCCTTAGAATAAGTAAACTGCGCTGAAGCGGCGAAGATTGCGGATTACGCTGATTTGGGCGGTTAATCTGTTAAATCGTTTAGTTCGGCGATTCACGACACGTCTGGAACGACTCCTGCTAGGTCGGGTTGCGATTGAAGCGAGTTCGAAGACGATAACGACAGGGCAGAATAGGCACGGATGTCTAAAGTGCTGGCCTGATCGAGTGACGAGTTTCGAGATTTTACTTTCCGGTCGGGCCGGATTCCTCAACGGAGTGCAACGATGAACGAGCAATCGAAGGTCAATGTCCCCGCGCGCCTGAAGTTTTGGCGCCGGAACAATTTGGCCCGCGGCTTTGCCGCCCTGGGTGTGGTTGCCTGTGTGGCAACGGGAACCTGGGCTGTCGAAGAATCGACGAAGGCCAACCTTGGTTTGCGGGGCATTTTCCCAACGGCGGCTCCCCCGGAACTGAGCGCAGAAGAGTTCGCAAAGCTCGATGGCAACTGGGCCGAATGGTCCAAGGGTGCCGCAGCGGCGGTCGCCGATTTTTATGCCAAACTGGATAGTCAGGACGCAGCCGGTCAGCGAACCGCATTGAAGGTTCTGCGTGCAAAGTTGGATGTCATGCAACGAGCGATCGTCGATCCTCGTTACAAATCATTGCTCGGCCCACTGACCCTGCTGCATTCGCGTCTGGCTCAACGAGTCGACTTTGCCGAAGCGGCACTCGACACGTTGGAAACGGATCCAGCGAAGGTTCGCGCCACGAAGTTGGCCGCGCAGTCCAACTCACTGAAGGCTTCGATCGCAGAACTGCAAACCTATCTGGGAACAATCCAGAATGGCACGTTGTGGATTCCATACGTGAAAGCTGACGCGATCCTGAAGGGACTCGCGACTCCTGGCGATGCGGTTAAGGCAACTGTTCAAGCCGCGAAAGAAAAACTGACTGCCCGGGCCAGCATCACGGATGCGAAGCAGAAGGAATTTCTGAGTCGCCCGGCGTTCAATCAATATGAAGCAGCCGTGGACGCGTACCTGGCGGCCGCCAACTGGCAACCTCCAGCACCGAACGAAGCAGAGCTGCGCAAGCAGCTCAAAGACCTGCTGGACGCCGCCGACAACTATGCCGTTTCGCGATCAACCGAAGACGCTGGCAAAGTGCGAGCCGCCTTTGTGGCTGTCACTAAGATCGCTCCCGATGGCGGCGACAGGATCAGTGTGGATTTGCAGAAGCACATCCTGAACTACAACGTTCGCGTTGCACTCAGCGAAGAGTTTCTGAATCGTCTGGTCAGCGAAACCCGAACGGAACGTGGTCCAGTGACCGACTACGTCCTGGGTGCCACGGTTAGCGGCAATCAGACGACGAACACTCGCGTGACGTTTGACCTGCTGCCCAGCGGACGAACCGCTCGATTCAATCTGACGCTCAGCGGCCAGATTCAATCGAACACGGTCGGTGTAACAAGCGAAGCGACGGTTTATACTCAGGGTAACCACAACTTCGTCGCTCGGAAGGAAGTCAACTTCGACGGTGTGAAGTTCGTGACCTCTCCAGCCACGATTGACGTCAATCCTCACAACACGACGACGGGGTTCAACGTTAATGGAGGAGGTGGTCTGTTCAGCGGGATCGTGAACAACATCGCATCGCAAGAAATAGAAGCCCGTCGCGGAACTGCGGAAGCCATTGCGGCCCAACGCGTCCGTGAAAATGTGCTGCCGAAGTACAATGCCGAAGCCGACAAGAACTTCGCCGAAGCGGGCCCCAAGCTGGAGAAAGACGCATTCTCTGGTCTGAAGGCAACTGGATTGTATCCTGACGCCTTTCTGTATCAGACCACCGATACTGCCGTCCGCCTGAATTCCCGCCTGATGCAAGCCGACGAAGTGGGTGGCGATCTGCCGGCCACGACGGTCGACGTTAGCAAAGGCGCTGCTCTATTGCTGCACGAGTCGGCCATCAACAACGCATTTGATCGGATGGAGCTGGCTGGCCAGACTCTGACCGAACCACAGTTGCGTGAGAAGCTGGAAGCATTCTTCAGCAAGGCCTTGAACCGCCCGATGAAGCTGGACGCTCCTAAGGAAGCCAAAGCAAAGACGGCAGCAGCCCCAGCCCCTGCTCCAGTAGCAGGAGCCCCAAGCCCAGCCGCTCCGGCTCCAGCTGCTGATACCAAGAAGAACGCTGATGACGAAGGCGACGATGACAAGGGCCCCAGCGCCATCATCTTCGCTAAAGAAGACCCAATGCGAGTTCACTTTGAAAATGGTGAACTGGTCCTGGTTATTCGCGCCGGCTTCAAGCAAGAAGGCAAAGACGACATCCCCACTCGCGAAATCACCGTACCAATCACCTTCGAAGTGAAAGGCAATCGATTGCTGATCACTCGTGGCAGCGTGCGAGTCGCCGCGGCCGATGGTGAAGGTGGCGGTATCGCGATCAACGGTGTCGTCCGTAAGAAGATCCAATCCTCACTGCCCGACCGCAACGTCGACAGCAAGGTGGATTTGAAGGGCCCCAAGACGACCGTGACCGTACACATCACCAGTGTCACGTTCCTCGATGGTTGGGTCCAGATCAGCGTGAACTGAGGTTGCGAGAGCAACTTGATTAAAACGACGCCCGCGATGGACCATTCCTTCGCGGGCGTTTTCTATTTGCCACTCAATCTGATGCGCGGGGTTCAACTCGGCGACGTCAGCGACGTTGCCCACTTTGAGGAGGCGGTGGACTCATGTCAGTACGAAAGCGGACAACTCGGACGTAGTCTCTGGCACCACGAAAGTGATCTTGAGATGTCGCGGTTGGAGCGGTCGCGGGAAACTCGGGCTCGTTCTGCGACGGACGATTGGCAACGTAGCCATCCGACAAGGTTTCCAGAAACGCAACGACATCGTTCTCTTCGGCGTCGGTCAAACCCAGCTTGCCAAGCTCTTCGCGATTGACGTTCTCGATGACATCCGGTGCTCCGAACTGCTCAGGGTTCTTATCTCGTCGATTATAGAACGCCACCACATCCTTCAGGCTTTTGAAAGCCCCATTGTGCAGATAGGCCTTCACGAACTGGGGGTGAGGCCGCTTGGCGACGTTTCGCAGCGTCGGCACCTTCACCTTGCCCAACTGAGTGTCGTCCTTCAGCACGGACCCCAGTCCGGTGTCTCGGTACTTCGCTCCGTCGGCATTCACAGACGCAGTCGCCCGATAGAACGGATTGCCGGGATTGCGAGGTGCTCCCACGTTGTCATACGAGAAATCGGTGAACAGCGGTGCCGAACCGTCATCCCCTTTTTGATGCGGATGGCAGGCCGAGCAGCCCGCTTTGTTCGCAAACAGGTCCAGGCCGCGCTGTTCAGCAGTCGTCAGCTTGACCTGTCCCGCCAGGAAAGCGTCATACTTGGAACTGAACGCGTTGACTTCGCGTGACGCTTCGTAGGCAGCGATCGCACGCGCAATCAGATCGAACGCCTCTTCCTCACCCGATTCGGTCAGTGCCTTCGGACCATAAACTTTCGCAAACAGCCCGCGATAGGTGGCATGCTTGACCTTCTCGACGACATCGGCCGCCGACGCGTTGTTCATTTCCAGCGGATTCAAGAACGGACCCTTGGCCTGCTCGATCAGATCGTCGACGCGACCATCCCAGAACTGACCGCCGACCCACGTTTCGTCTTTGGCGTTGTACTCGCGCTTCGGGCTGAACGACGCGTACGCGGCAGATGGTGGCTTGCGATTGCCGAAGCGACCCGGAGCCGCCCCCTGATAGACGGCCGTCTTCAGATTCGCGTTGGAATCGGGGCCCGTGAAACCCACCTCGGGCGCGTGGCAACTGGCGCACGACTGCCCGGCGGGAGACGACAAGTTCTTATCGAAGAAGATCTGCTTGCCCAGTTGTTCCAGCGGCGATAGTTCTGCCGCGCAAAGTCCATTTGCGCTCAGAGCCAGCACGCTACAGGTCAGCACCCAGCGACCGGATCGTGCGATCTGACCGAGTGAAAATAGGTTGGTGAAGGGATGGTGCATCATGACCTCCTGCGATGCGAACGCATCAATCTCGAACGGGCGCGGCCGTGCGCTGGATTTGAGTGGAATGTCGGGGTTTTATGAGAAGAACGGAAAATCGACAACTGCGGTTACGTCAAAGCAAGTTAAGGGGGAGACGCAACCTCCGGCAAATTCTGCCGAATCTTGTCGGCGTGCAGGAAGACCGATTCGACACGTCGTCCGGTAGACATTACGGCAGGATTGAGATGTCAGAGCCCTGATGACGAACTTCCCAGCCAAAACGTGGGCATAAGCCGTTGCTTCTCCGTTGTTGAGAAGTTGCTGGAAGGTCAAAATCGGATTCGAAGCAAGCACCCTCCTTCAAAGATGTTGAAACACAACGCCACTACACGTCGGAGTGGCGGGCAAGAAATTTGCCTTCGAGCTAGATGGTGATTCTCAGGCTTGTTTTGGACAGCACGTATGCGTTCGGTTGGCTCTCCAATTTGAAAAGCAGGTTAACTGTTGGCGAAGACACAACAGGACGCCGAATCATTTGCCAAACGGTTGTTGCGACTACAGATTCCTGACATTAAGATCAGTTTTCCTAATCCGCCGGGCCGGTGTGGTTTAGTTTGCTGACTCATGGTGTCGTATGGCGACGTTCGACCAAGCCTTTCCAGCCGCGGTCCAGGAACTCGACGAACGAGGCCTGTTGCTGAACGTACACCTCGTTCGACTTGTCGATGGCGATCAGCAACTGTTGCGAACCATTCGCGAAGCCCTCATTACCGACGGTCTGGCTCAAGATCGGTATGGGGTCGGCTTAGCAAAATCTGCTGACTTCGACGTGCAACGGGCGACGCACCACCTTCAGCGTCCCGCACAAACTGAAATCGCAGAGTCACCAGACGAAATCGTCTTCGCTGGAGAATCGCAAAAGGATGCCGATTGGTGGCTGATGAGCGGCGGAGCGACATCCGGCCCGTACTCTCTCGACGCACTCATCCAGATGCGGCGACTCGGCGATGTCTCCGACAACGAGATGGTGCGACAAGGCGCGAAAGGGATGTGGCTGATCCCGAAGGATATCGCAGAACTGGCGGATATTTCTCCCGCCAAGCGAACGATCACCAAGAAAGCGACCGCATCTGCCCCGACACTATCAACTGTAGTCGCCCCCACGGTCGCCCCAGATATCTCACGACAGGAATCTCGAACTCGGCAGCCAGTCGTCGAGCGTAACGCCGTCGTACCGACTGTGCGTCAATCCGTTTCAGTCACACAGCAACCAAACTTTGAGACTGGGATCGAGTACTTCCTGTGGGATGCGGGCAAATCGATCGGTCCCGTCGACCGTCAAGAATTGCAGGCCCGACTTGATTCTGGTCGTCTTGAGGCGGGTGATTTTGTCCAGGCGGGACGAAACGGAGATTGGCAACCCCTGTCGCTGGCGCTGGGTGCTTCGCGACCCCCGTTGCAAATCCCGCAATCTGCGCTGAACGCCATTAAAGGAGAGCTGAGCGATTTCGACGTAGCGGCCATGCCAGCGCTGTCACGATCAGCAACGCCACAAGCCCCGATCCAGGTTGTGAAGCAGGGCCAGCCGAAGTCCTCCAAACCTGCTGCAAGGCAAATCGTTGAACTCCCGGAAAGCCCCATTATTCGAGGCTGGGTTCAAGCGGGGCAACTTGTGGGGGGACAGTCTCGACTGTGGGCCATCGTAGTCGTGGCTGCATGTTCGATCGCCGTTGTGATCTGGCTGCGACAGCCACCCTCAGCCGGTGTCATTTATCAAGAGTTGGCAGCCACCCACAAAAAGATCAGCGAAGGCCGCCGTATTCAACCGGGGTCAAATAAGCCAATCAAGGTCTCCTCTGAGGATCTGGAACGAGTTGTCGCCATCAAAAATGGCCTGGCGAAGCGAGCAGCGGCAAATCGGCCTGCGATCCAGGAATTGCTGTGGGCTTGTGAATACGGATTAGTACCACTGTTGGAGCAGCCGTATGGCTCAAAGGATTTAGAGCGTATTTTTGCCGATCATATGGGTCGCGCCGAACGATTGATTGATCCTGCAAAGATTACTCCCGACCAGGCACCTGTCGTCGAGCCGAGCCAAACGGTGACCGAGTGAAGAGCCCATGATTCGTCGACTGCTATTGGGAGTGACCTTATTACCTCCGGGCCTGCGCCGCAGGATGGCCGCAGGTCTGGGCAGACGATCTTCGTCCGGGAATGTTCGGGCTTTGATTCGCGGACTGAACGATGACAACCAGGAGGTGCGTGACGCGAGTGCCAATGCACTGAAAGCGATTGGTCCTCCTGCCGCAGGTGACTTGATCGCGGCCTTAACGAGCGAATCGTCTCAGTGTCGTCCCCGCATCGCTCTAGCCTTGGGATATATTGGCGCTGCACCCGAAGTTGTTGTGCCGCCGCTCACTCAGTTGCTGCGCGATCCGATCTCGACCGTACGTGTCGCTGCAGCCAACGCACTGAGTGAATCTGGTCCCAGGGCAGCCAGTGCAGTCAACAGTCTGGGTCGGATCGCCGAGCGGAGCGATCCGGAATCGACTGCGGCGGCACTCAATGCCCTTGGTCAGATTGGCCCCGCGGCGCTGCCGTGCCTGCCGGTGATCATCGCGAGACTTGAACACGATGATCGAAACGTTCGCGCGGCAGCATCGCAGGCCATCGGAAAACTCACAGAGGCAACGGGGGCCAACATTGATGCTGCCGACTGCATGATACCATTGGCTGAGCTCTTATTTCATCGAGATTTTGCCGTGCGCGAGGCCGCGGCCCAGGCCTGTGCCGCGATCGGCCCTGCCGCCATGGCGGTCCTGCCGGCGCTGATACAGCAAGCGCAGGATAAGCGAGTTGGATTGCGTCAGGCCATTGTGACGGGACTCACGAACATCGCGCCGGGCCATCCAGATACGTTCCTGACTTTGATCGGACTGACCCAGGATAAAGAATGGACAATCCGCGAAGCCGCCACACGTGGATTCATTCCCTTCGGACCGAACGCCAGAAATGCGGTCCCTCGATTAAAGGTCCTGCTCAATGATGAACGGCCCCGCGTTCGGCAGGCGGCAATTGAGGCCTGCGCCGCGATTGGATCCGCCGCGCGGTTTCTGGTGGACGATGTTTACCTGCGCTTGTTCGACAAGAGCGAAGAGACTCGCGACATCGCACAGGATGCATTTCATCGCTGGGCACCCGACTTGACTGAGTTCTTGCCAACTCTCATCCATGAGATTGAGTCAACGAACGAGGTCCGTCGGCAGACTGCCGCAGAAGTTCTCAAAGGATTTGGCTGCCATGCGGCCATTATTATTCCAACCTTAATAGCAACATCCGAGAATTCACATATTCGCGAAGTGGTTTCCACATTAATGAAATAAATCTGTTTTCCGGGACAATTCCTGTTGATAACCTGAAGAAGGTACGTTGCAAGGGTGTCGAAATCGATGTCCCTCGTTCCAGCAGCTTGTCGTTGAGAAAGGGTTTGTGATGGCAAACAGTCGCCCTCGTCGCGGATTCACCTTGGTTGAACTTCTGGTCGTGATCGCGATCATCGCTCTGCTTGTCTCATTGCTGCTGCCAGCCGTCCAGCAGGCCCGCGAAGCGGCGCGTCGAACGGCTTGCCAAAACAATCTCAAGCAGATCGGGTTGGCACTGCACAACTATCACGATGCTTTTAAGGTGTTTCCACCGGGCTATACGACTTCTGTGCAAGCTTGGAATCGCGAAAGCACTAACTTGGCGAATCATTCGGCCTGGGGCTGGGCCACGATGATCTTGAATCAACTGGAGCAAGGTCCTGCGGCTGATCAACTGCAGCCCGGCAGCGAACCGCTGACGATGGTGATTGTGAACATGGAGGGGAACAAGATGCAGGAACTGCAACGTCAGATACCGGTCTTCATCTGTCCATCCGATACGGGACCCGTGACTAACGATCTCCGCCCACTGATCTTCTATCCGAATGGCGACAACCAATGGGTTAACCCAGTCGATAAACCGCCCGTGAACGGGTTCACGCTCGGCAGGGCCAGCTACGTCGGAGCACAAGGCGTGACGATGAAGCACCCAAGTGAAGGTATTTTCGACCGCGACACCAGCATTTCCATCGCTGATATCATTGATGGGACCAGCAACACTTTTCTGGCAACTGAGCGTCGTTACATCGGGTTTGGCGGTGCCGCGTGGGGTGGTGTCAGTCGGCTCACCGAGCAACCTGTGGTACCGGATGACGGAACTTATAACGTCGTTGCCAGCTTCACGCCCCGAATTAACTCGGGGCAGATTGATCCGACACCTTCAGCCCCTATTGTGCCTTACGGTGCATCCAGTATGCATCCCGGAGGAGCCAACTTCCTGATGTGCGATGGATCTGTTCGCTTCATCACCGAGAACATCCAGTCGGTCCCCAACGCCTCTCCGATGTATTGGGGAGTCTATCAGAAGCTGGGCAGCCGAAACGAGCGACTTTCTGTCGGGAATTTCTAACGGCTGATTTGATCGTTGTGGCTTAGGCCAGCAATTCCTTCACCACGCCACAGCCCTCATGAGCAATCGGCAGCGGCTGGCCGTAGTTGTCGTATTCGATCTTGGTCGAATCGATGCCCAGAGCCGCGAACCAGGTGTGGAACATGTGGCCGATATCGAAGGCGTCCCCTTCGACGGACGTTCCCAGATTGTTCGTTTTTCCGATTACCGTCCCTTTCTTGATACCCGTTCCGGCGAGTGCCAGCGACCACGATTCGGGCCAGTGGTCGCGGCCGATGTGGCCGTTGATCTTAGGAGTTCGTCCGAACTCTGACATGGCAATCACCAGCACGCGATCCAGCATCCCTCGCTGGGCCAGATCTTCGATGATCGCCGAGTAAGCCTGGTCGAAACGGGGCATCAGGCTTTGATGGCCCAGGAAATTGTCGCCGTGCGTGTCCCAGCCATAGCTGGTGACTTTGACGAAGCGAACTCCGGCCTCGAGCATGTTGCGAGCCAGCAGCATGTGCCGACCGAATTCATGTGATCCGTACCGCGCGACATCCTGCGGACTCAGCTTGGTCGCATCGAACAGATCCTGCCGCTTCATCAAGGCGGCGGCCATGTCGTAGACCGCACCATGCGCATCGGCATTGTCGCGCCGATGTCGCTCGGCATAGCGCTTATTCAACGTGATTCGTAGAGCATTTCGAGCTTGGTCATCCTCTTCGGTGATCGTGGCAGGACGCAGCAGGTTCTCGGGCGGCTTGCCATCACCGAAGGCGAGTGCTCCGTACTTTGGTCCCAGAAAGCCCGCATCCTGATAAAAGAATCCGCCGCTACCCGGCTTGATCGAAACATACGGCGGCAGGCCACTGACCCCCGCTCCCATCAATTTGGCCACGGCCGACCCAAAGAACGGATACGTCACGCCACGATTCTTGGGGTCGCCACGCTGGATCCGCGGAACACCCGCCGAATGTGAATTGTCCTGCGTACACATGTTGCGAACGAGGGACAGGTGATGCATCACCTTCGCCGTGCGTGGCATCAGTTCGCTGATCTGAACGCCCGGTAGCGAAGTAGAGATCTGGCGAAACGGGCCGCCGAATTCAGTATTGGGCTTCGGATCCCAGCTCTCGTATTGGCTCATCCCGCCGTCGATCCAGACGAACAGAACTTGCTTGTTGCTGGCTGCCAGTTCGTTCGCGAGGGCAGGACTGACCAAACCTTCCAGGCCGCTCATCGCCAGAGCGCCCGAGGCCGCAGAGGCCCCCAGCCACTGACGACGCGAAATCGCATGTTCCCAGGGTTTGCAGAGTGGATTATGCATTGTCGACACCGCTCCTGTGATTCTACAGACTTAGCCCCACCCGCAATTGATCTCGCACTTCCATCAGGGCAAACCCCAACAGGTTCAGCCCCTGCCACTGTTCGGGATTCGAGGCCTCGGGCACATCGGCACTCAGGCCGATTCCCCAGATCGAATCCAGCGGGCTCGCTTCAACAAGCACTCGCTGACCGGTGCAGATCAGAAAATGGCCTAGCTCTTTTCGCTGACCAAATTTCAGCAGATTGGCTTCGACCACAATCTCCCAGCGATGTTGCAGCCAGATTGCGTCGTCAAAATTCTTCACACCGCGTCCAAGTGCTTTCGCCTTGCCCGGATCTTGAGCCAACAGGATCTCATCGCGAGTGGCGAGATCCCCAAAGAGTTCTGCCTTCCGCGCCATCATGAAGTGCTCGGCGGTCAGATAGCGATGCCCGGCATGAACGAACTCGGCCTCGTACCATTGGCTCAGGCAGTTCTTTGTGACCGCGCCACTTGGCGCACGCCGATGACTCCAGAAATGGAGATACTCGACGGTCTCACCACGACCAAGCGCGGCCAGTAATTGGTCTCGATCCCTCACGCATTGCTCCATCAGAACGAATCTGGGCTCGATGCGCTCTTAAACGGTGCCGGTCAACTACTATGGGAAACCCCGTTAGTTCCGCGGAAGTTAGCAACACAGTGTGCCGCCGATCGGTGGTGACGGCAAGACATTCTGTTCGCAACATCGCCGATTCGTTTGTTGTCGACGAGAACGAACGCCATACTTTGCGAACGGGGCTGGCCACCAATTGATCCCTCATATCGAACATCCTGGCTCGCCTTTCCGCATCGACACGTTGCTCATCGAAGTCCTTCTGCGAGAGACCTCAACATGATCCACCGCTCCTTCGTCTGTTTGTGGACCTGCACTGTCCTTGCCTGTGCATCAATCACATGTGCCGATGACTTTACGATTCACAAATTCGAACGACAGGAACTGACCAACGAATATCTTTCCGAAGGGGCGAACTTCGGCGACTTGAATAACGACGGCAAGCCCGATGTCATGCATGGCCCCTACTGGTGGGAAGGGCCGGAACTGACGAAGCGGCATGAGATCTATCCTCCCGTCCCACAGAACCGCAAAGGCTATTCGAACAACTTCTTCACGTGGGTCTACGACTTTAATGGCGACGGCTGGAACGACTTGGTCAGCGTCGGGCTGCCGGGGTCGCCTGCGATGCTGTACGTCAATCCGGGCAAAGACAAGATCGCCGAACCCGCTACTCACTGGGCGGCTCAGAAGGTGCTCGATGGCATTGGCAACGAATCCCCTCAGTTCGTGAATGTCGTAGGCGACAAGCAACCGGAACTGGTTTGCAATCGTCTGGGGAGACTCGGCTATGCAACCTTCAATCCGAAAAAAGGAGCCGATCCGTGGGTCTGGCATAGCGTGTCAGGCGAGATCGGAGAGTACCCGTTTCAGCACGGATTGGGTGTTGGTGATATCAACGGTGACGGCCGCATGGACGTCATCTACAAAGGGGGCTGGTACGAACAGCCTGCATCGGTTGAGGGCGATTCCGAATGGAAGAATCACAAGTACAACTTCACCGGTGCCGGCGGTGCCGACATGTTCGCCTATGACATCGACGGTGACGGCGACAACGATGTCATCACCAGCCTGCAAGCCCACGCGTACGGTTTAGCCTGGTTCGAACAGGTGAAGGGCGACGACGGCACCACATTCAAGAAGCATCTAATCGTCGGTGAGAAGGCTGAAGAGAGCCCCTACGGCATTCTCTTCACCGAGCCACATACGATTGCTTTGCACGACATCGACGGCGACGGCCTGCAAGACATTGTCACTGGCAAGACGTATTGGTCGCATCACGACCGCAGTCCGCTGTGGGACGCCGGAGCGGTCGTCTATTGGTTCAAGCTGGTGCGCGGCAAGAGCGGCGTCGACTGGGTTCCGTTTAAAGCCGACGGCGAAGCCGGAGTCGGCCGCGAGCTAATGGTCGGTGACATCGACGGTGACAAGCTGCCCGACATCGTGGTCGGCGGAATGAAGGGAGCCAATGTTCTGCGGCATAAAGTCGCCAAGGTGAATGAAGAGGAATTCAAGGCAGCTCAACCGAAACGCGCCGTGGCAATGAGTGATGGCCTTCCGCCAAAAGAAGCCGCCGCCGCGATGACGGTTCCCGAAGGATTCAAGGTGCAGTTGTCAGCCGGCGAACCGCTGGTTCATCAACCGGTCGCATTCACGATCGATCCGCGCGGTCGCCTGTGGGTCGCCGAAGCATACACCTATCCCAACCGCGCCAAAGACGGCGAAGGCAAAGACAAGATCGTCATCCTGGAAGATACCGACGGAGACGGATCGTTCGAGACGCGCAAGGTCTTCATCGAAGGATTGAACCTGGTCAGCGCACTGGAAGTGGGCTTTGGCGGCGTCTGGGTCGGTGCGGCACCGTACCTGATGTTTATTCACGACAAGGACGGAAATGACATCCCCGACGACATCGACCAGAAACCACAAATCGGCCTCCAGTTCCCGAAAGATGTGCCGCCCAGCGCCACTGTCCTGCTCGACGGCTTTGGGTGGCACGATACGCATGAAACACTGAACGCGCTGATCTGGGGACCAGATGGCTGGCTGTACGGATGCCACGGCGTGTTCACTCATTCCAAAGTCGGCAAACCCGGCGCGAAAGATGACGCTCGACAAGGGCTGAACGCGGGTGTCTGGCGATACCATCCGACGAAGCACATCTTCGAAGTTTTCTCACATGGGACCAGCAATCCGTGGGGCGTGGACTTTGACGATCGTGGCCAGGCGTTCATCACGGCCTGCGTGATTCCGCATCTGTGGCACATGATTCAGGGAGGGCGCTATCAACGTCAGGGTGGCCAGCACTTCAACCCGTACACGTTCGAAGACATCACCACGATTGCCGACCACCTGCACTATGTCGGCAAGATTCAGGATCATGCCTGGTGGGGTCATGAACCTCATGCTCCGACCGACACTCTCGCTGCCGGAGGTGGCCACGCGCATTGCGGTGCGATGATCTATCTGGGCGACAACTTCCCGGCTAAATATCGCAATCAGATCTTCATGGACAACGTCCACGGCAACCGGATCAATGTCTGTAAGTTCGATCGCGAAGGCTCGGGCTTCGTCGGTCGGCGGGCTCCCGATTTTCTGATCGCCAATGATCACTGGTTCCGCGGGATCAACCTCAAGTACGGACCCGACGGCTCGGTCTATCTCATCGACTGGTACGACAAGAACGCCTGCCATCGCACGAATCCCGAGATCTGGGATCGCACCAACGGCCGCGTCTACAACGTGAAGTACACCCCGGACAGCCAGAAGACCGACGACAAGGCTAAGTCGGTCGACCTGACCAAGTTGTCCGACGCCGAACTGGTGAAGCTGCAGTTGCATGCCAACGACTGGTACGTCCGCACGGCTCGGCGACTGCTGGCCGAACGGGCCGCAGCCGGCAAGCTCGATGGTCAAGTGGAAGTGCAACTCGCAACGATCGCTCAAACAGAGAAAGACCCCAAGCAGCGACTGCGCGCGATCTGGGCCCTGCATTGCATCGGCAAGTTGACCCGGCCTCGGTGGGAACTAGCCGCTGGCGACACCAACGAATACCTGCGAGCGTGGGCGATTCAACTCGCCTGCGAATCGACACCGGACGATGATTTGTTGCCGGGTTTCGTAGCAAAGGCAAAGTCTGATCCTTCGGCTGTCGTGCGGCTCTATCTGGCCTCGGCCCTGCAGCGACTGCCACTCGACAAACGCTGGGACATCGCCGAGGCCTTGCTGGCACGGACTGAAGACATCAACGATCAGAATCTACCATTGGTGTTGTGGTATGGCATCGAGCCGCTGGTCGTCGCCAACCCCGCCAAAGCAATCGCCCTGGCCAAGGGAGCAAAGATCGAGAAAATCGCTCGTTTCATCGCTCGACGCGCCGCATCGAACAACGAGTCGACGAACGCTGTTGTCGAATGGTTAGCATCGGCGAAGGACGCCGGCCAGCAACAACGATTGCTCGACGAGTTGCGCCTGGCATTCGAAGGCCGCGTCAACATTCCGCAGCCCGTAGCCTGGGTCTCCGCGTATGACGAACTGTTGAAGAGCCCCGATGCGGCTGTCCGTACCAAGGCAGATCAGATCGCCGTGGCGTTGGGCGACAAACGAATCCTGCCGCGCATGCGAGAAATCCTGATCGATGCCAAGCGTCCACTGGAGCAACGCCAGCAAGCGTTGGAGCTACTGGTCAAAGGCCGCGACGCCGATGCCGCCCCTGCCCTGCGAGCCGCGTTGACGGAACCGACGTTACGGGCGCCAGCCATCCGAGCACTGGCCGCATTCGATGATGCAACCACCGCCTCGACAATTCTCGCTCTGTATCCCAAGTTGAACGACGCCGAAAAGCGGGATGCCATTAACACGTTGGTGGCTCGTTCGGCCACGGCGGGCAAGCTGTTCGACGCCATTGAAAAAGGGGACATGCTGCGGACTGATGTGCATGCCTACCACGTGCAGCAGCTTCTCGGCTTCAAAGACGAGGCGCTCGCCAAGCGCATTACCTCCGTCTGGGGCGAGATCCGCGCGACAGCCAAGGACAAGCAGGAATTGATCGCCAAGCAGAAGACGGTGCTGACGAGCGCTCGCTTGAAGTCGGCGGATCTCAGCAACGGTCGCCGCCTGTTTGCGAAAACTTGTTCGGCTTGTCACATCTTGTTCGGCGAAGGTGGCAAGATCGGGCCGGACATTACTGGGTCAAATCGAGCGAACCTCGACTACATCCTGGAAAATATCCTCGATCCATCCGCCATCGTCGGCAAGGACTATCGCACGACACTGCTGGCCCTCAACGACGGACGAGTGATCTCGGGATTGATCCAGAAAGAGACCGACAGCGCGGTCACCGTGCGGACGATCAACGATACCGTCGTCGTCGCGAAGGGGGACATTGAAGAACGAAAGCTATCGGATCAATCGCTGATGCCAGAAGGGCAACTCAACCAATTGACCCCCGACGAACAACGTGACTTGATCGCCTATCTGGGGACGCCGACTCAAGTCGCCCTGCGCGGACCAAAGGCTCCGATCGATGGCAAGTCGGGGCATGTTGCCAATGCCATCGAAGGTGAGACGATGAAGATCGTCGGCAAAACGGCGGGCAACGCCATCAGCCAGCCGATGGGAGGCTTCAACAAAGATCGCTGGTCGGGCAACGATCAACTCTGGTGGACCGGCGGTGGATCCAACGGCCGACTCGACCTGGAACTGCCGGTCACCAGCGAAGGGCAATACAACGTCGAAGTCGTTTTGGGAATGGCCCAGGACTATGGCATCGTTCAGTTGCTATTGGACGGCGAACCTCTCGGCGATCCGATCGATTGCTACAACAGTCCGGATGTCGTTACCACAGGGGTCATCTCCTTCGGGCCAAGACTGATCGCGAAGGGCGATCACAAACTTAGCTTCCAGCTTGTCGGGGCCAACGCGAAAGCCGCCAAGGCGTACATGGTCGGGATCGACTACGTCCGACTGGTGGCGAGCAAGACACCGTGAAAATCGCTCTTCTCAGTTCAATCTCTCACAGATGCTGCAATAGCCGCCTTCACGATTCGGGAAACATCCTCCAGCGTGATGGCGGTTGAGGCGGTGACAGTACGGTCGTCACCTTGGAAGGTCATTGTGTCGAGCAAACTATCCACCAGATCAATCAACTTCAATAACTCCACACCTTGATTCGTGGGGTCTTTACTCGCCTCGCTCCGTTGCGTTGACATGATCACCTGAAACAATTCGACCACGGCCTTCAGGGAATCACAATTTTTCTGTGCGTCTTCTTGATGGCGTGAATCACGTCGTACTTTGACTTGCACCTTGTCTGCAATTCTGATGGTTACCGACACGGTCGAGGCTTCGATTACAAAATTGAACTCCGATGGTACGCCAAGCATGGAGAATGCTAATTTGAAGACGTTTCCTTCGAGTACTTCCAACGAACGAATCGCCTTGATGTTCGCCAATAAAAATGCGTCTGCGTCGGACGACAATTGCCATTCTTGCGTCCATTTCGCTTTGGAGGCCCCCTCAATTCCGGCGATCATAAGCCGACGGAGATCCTCTTCGTTGTCGGTGACAACCACAATTTGATTGTCAGTGAACACGCAGGTTTTATTAGCAGAATCGGGCTTGCCGCAGGCATATTTTCGGCCCGCGTAGACTCGCTGTTCAGGGTCAGCTTGAAGCACCTTGGTCAATTCGGCGGCATCGTCGGAACGAGTCAGATGGAAGACGCAAGCAGGAGACTCATCTTCGGAGGTGAATTGAATCAGGGTGATCTGCTCTATTTGTCCGAGCGGAATTCCGACATGTCGCTTCAAGTCATTCTGACGCGAGAGAAAGTCATTCAGAGGTGCAAAGGCCTCGTTTTTCAGAATGACACGTGGACGAATCGCCGCCAGCATGTAGGCATCTCGCGGGACGTAAGCCAGTGACAACGGGGTGACAGCCGCAGGTTGCACATCTCCAGTGGTGCTTGAAATTTTATCAACAGCCGCTTTACCAGGTGGAGCGGCGATGACTTCCAGGCGAGACTGCCACAGCGTGATGATTGTGACAGTAGCGAACAGAGTCATCGCAGCCCGATTGCCCTGTTCGAGAAATTCGCTTCGACACCGCAGTATCATCGCCCACTCCTTTTAATCGTGATCACCGACGATTCGCACAAACAGGAGTTTCGCCGACTTTCTATTGCAGATCAATCTGAATCTAACTGGACCGAGCGATGACGCCACCTCGAGTCGGCGTTAGGATGTCGTCGATGTTACAAAGTTTAACGACTTACTGTTGAGACTGATTGTGAACGCTGTGGACCTTCGGATTGGTTTTATTGGTGCGGGCCAGATGGCGACCGCGTTGGCTCGCGGGTTCGTGCAGACCAAAGTCGTCTCGCCCGATCGAATCGCGGCGTGCGATGTCATCGCCGAGTCCGCTCAGAAGTTCGCGACTCAAACGGGTGGCCGAGTCGTCGCCGGCGTGACCGCCGTGTTGGCCGACAGCAACCTGGTCTTTCTGGCCGTGAAACCGCAGCAGATGGCCGCCGTCCTGGCGGAACTCAAGTCGGCGCTCACGAGCAATCATTTGCTGGTGTCGATCGCTGCGGGGATCTCGCTGGCCAAGCTGTCGGCGGGACTGAATCAGTTCTCGCGCATCATCCGCGTCATGCCGAACACCCCTGCTCTCGTCGGCGCCGGGGCGAGCGCCTTCGCTCGCGGAGAGACCGCCACCGCCGAAGACGGCCAGTTGGTGCAAGGCTTACTGTCGACAGTCGGCCTGGCTCTCGAAGTCCCCGAAAAACTGCTGGATGCGGTGACAGGCCTGTCAGGCAGTGGCCCGGCATATGTTTATCAGTTCATTGAAGGACTCAGCGACGGCGGGGTTCGCATGGGTCTACCGCGTGAGGTGGCCACTCGCTTGGCCGCTCAAACCGTGCTGGGGGCGGCCCAAATGGTCTTGACCACGGGCCAGCACCCAAGCCAGTTGAAGGATGCCGTGACCAGTCCCGGCGGAACGACAATCGCCGGTCTACATGCGCTGGAATTGGGGGGGATGCGGGGAATTCTGATGAATGCCGTGCAGTCGGCCACAGAACGGTCAAAGGAACTGGGAGAGGCTTGACGCAGGCGACATCAGCGCCCATGATGTTCGTCCCCTTGGTCAGGCCGAAGTGGCGGAACTGGCAGACGCGCTGGATTCAAAATCCAGTGAGGTTTACCCCTCGTGAGGGTTCGAGTCCCTCCTTCGGCACCTTATCAGAAAAGGACTCACGACATTTGTCGCGAGTCCTTTTTTCGTTTCTTGGTTACCGCGCAGTGCCATTCCGTTTACTGCGACGCATCAACAGGTGTCCCATAGGGAATCTTTGGGATTGTGCGGTCGGTCGATGAAACGCTGGTGATCTTCCAACGGTTGGCTTCGCGTCGTAGTGTCACCGACTGGCGGTCGACGGAATCCTCTCGAATGGATTCGAGAATCAGTTCAGCATGGTCCGCATCAATCAGTTTGACATTGGCTGTCGCCCATCCCATCACGCCGACAGATTTGTGTCGCAGTTCCGATGCGATCTGCGACTGCGAAACGCCCTGCCACCGCTTTTCGAGGCTTTCTCGTTCGGCAGCGGAGAAACAGTCCAGATACGCAGACACATCACCTCGCTCCTGGGCAGCCTGCAGCTGAGCAATAGCAGCTTCGGGCGAACCCGAACTGGCAATGTCAGTTTTCACTGATGGTGCGGCGAGCCGATTGCGAGCAGCAACCGCCACGACACTTCCCATGATGAGGATTGCCATCGTAATACCCAGCAGACGGCGTTGTCGCGAGGATGTCATCTCCATGGGATATCTTCTACGTGAGTCCAACGCTCGGCCCGTCTACTGGATGTTCACCCAGATTGGGCTGGACCAGGCAACTTCGCCGTCCTCCTGCACCAGGCGGAAGTAGTACAGGTTTGTTCCCAATTTCGGCACCATGTCGGTGTATTTCAGTTCGATCTCAGATTTATCAGGGGCGGTCGTATAGATGTACTCGTTGTTTCGAATCAGACGTGCATCGGTGATCTTGGCCGTCCCTGTTGCCCGCAGTGTCAGCACGGGATTCTCTTTCGTGGTGAACTCATCACCCATGAAGTGGCCGTTCACCTGAAAATCGACAATCAGGTTACTCGTCGCACCATACGTGTGACGACGGCGGATGGAATCGATGATGGCTCGGCGATCATTCTCGGGGGTGTACACAATGGCGTAGCTGATGTGAGTCGATCCGTGGTCACTGGCGGTGATCGTTCCCAGGCGATATCCCTTTGCGTAAGCGTTCCAGACCAATCCCGCCTTCTGAAAGCCACCGGGGGCCTTGCCAGGCGCTTCGTCGGTCGGATGCACTCGCGGAGCGTCCAATGTTTCGGAGCTGTTCCTCGCTCCCTGATACATTTCGACGACGGGTTCCACTTCGGGATCATTGTCACGCCAGTCCGTTCCCATCGAGCTGGTAGCTGACGTATGCGGGATCGAGATGCCTCCTGAGTTATGCAGGAATTCGTAGAGCAGCTTCGTATCGTTGTCCAGGACGTTGTTGCCACCGACCCCGGGGAAGACACCAACCTGATCCATGCGAATCTGAAATGGGAAAATGGGAACCGAACGCGTTGCATGAAACACATTGCGATGCCCATGCGGGAACGTGACGCTGCGTTCATAGCCATACAGCGGGACAAACCGCGGCGCCAGGTAGTACATATCGGCGGACTTCTCCGTCAGCCACCACCAGTAGGCATAGTGTCCGCCTCCCTGATGATCGGTCAACGAACCAAAGTCCATCGCCGCAACGTCAATCATGTAGCGATAGAAATCCAGATACGAACCATCATTGCCCGGCCCCACATCCCAGCTCATTTCGGAATGGCGATGCAGGTCGCCACGCACGATCCGATGAGCTTTCCCATCGATCGTCGTGCGCACATTGCGAATCGCGTTGACCTCGCGAAGTTCACGCGCAGAGTTCCAGGGGGCGACTCCCGCAGGTGAACTGGGCGGGACATACTCTTTCAAAGCAGGAATCCCGGGTTCGCTGGCCGGTTTGTCGATCGACATCACCATCGCGGTATCTTGAATCGGCCGGTGGTAGTTCTCGACCGATCGAGCGTCCGCAGAATAGCTCACCAGCAGTTGCCCCGACTTCAGTGGACGGATCCGGCTGAAGACGCTGATTCGTCCCGCACTTCCCGGCAATTCAACGAACGGCTGCCAGCCGTCGGCACTCAGGGAGGTCACGTTTTCCGTCCAGCCGCGCGTGAATGTCCCATTTGGACGCCTCTGTCCGCGGGTCAGATGTCGGCAGGCCAGCCACAGTCGTCCGTCCGTTCCCGTCGTCAGTTCAGCAAGAGCGGTCGGCTGGTTTCGGCCTTCCTGAGGCAGAGCGGGTTTGATCTCTGGCGCTGACCAGATCTTGCCTTCGTGGTAGCAGGCGACATGGACGTTGCGAGTATTCCCCAGTGTCGTCCCCTGGTTCCGATTTTGCTTTTGCAGCCAGTGCCCCTGGTCCTTACCCCAGTTGTGACCACCTCGCTCCCAGGCCACCCAGACTCGACCATCGGCCGTCGTCGCGACGCTAGGATGCGCTTCATAGAAAGGGGATGCCGCGACCGGGATGACCGGCCCCGGTTTGTCCCCCTCAAGACTTGTCAGGAACACGTCGTAGTCGCCATTGCGGTAGCTATCGAAGGCAACCCAGACTTTGCCTTGTGAATCGACAGCACCATGCGGATACCAGTCACTTTCGGCATCGGACGTGACGGCCAGCGGCTTGGACCACGCCTTTCCATCGTAACGGCAATACTGGATATCCCCATTGTTTTCGGGATGAGCCTGCCAGACGATATGAATGCGATGCTCGGCATCAGCAAAAACATGCGGATTGATGTCGGGTCGCGGGTCATCGGTCAATCGGACGATCGGCCCCCAGTGCTGGCCTTCCAAAGCTCTCGCGTACAGATCCCAGTTCCCGGACTTCTGAGCCGATCGACCGGTCTGTTCGCTCCAGATGACCCACAGCCGATTCTGCGCATCGACCGCCAGTTGCGGCATCCAGATATCAGCGTCACCGTTGACCAGTGGAACGTTCGTGCGAGTCGACCATCTGCCGTCGGGCATCTGTTTGTGCACTCGGATCTGGTCGTGGCCATCGTAGTAGGCCGCATAAGCAACATAGACTGTGCCGTCGGGAGTCTGCACGGAGGACACGAAATCATCGTACGAGTCTCCTTCGGACAGGACTGTGGCTCCACCATCGCGAGCAGTCTGCAGCAACGATGACACAAACTCGGCGACCTTTCTCTGCCGAAGTGCTCCCGGCGGTGCTTTCGATTCGTCCTCCGCCGTATTTTCTTTCTTGTCGTCGGCCTGCTCCCCGCCCGACGCGGATTGCTGCGCGAAGACCACTGGCGTGCTGTCACCGGATGTGGTCGGCATGGATCCAGTTGAACCGATGATCAACGTCACGGCAATCAGGAGAATTGTTCCTGCGAATGCCAGTGCCTTTGATGACATGAATCGTTCCTGCAGCAGGGTCGATACCTACCTGAATGTACTCAATGTCTCAACAGTCTAATGTTGGGCGATAAGGCTGCAACGTCAGCACAAGGATTCCCCCTGCCTAAATTCCAGCCTGAAGATGAGGAGTCAGAAGCCACGTCCTCCGACCCATGTCCGCTTTGCCAACTACCTTTCACACCGTCACGACAACCTTGCCAATCTGCTGGTTTGACTCCAGAAAACGGTGAGCCTCGACGATCTTGTCCAGCGGAAATGTCTTGGCGACGATCGGCTTGAGACTTCCGTCGGACAACCCTTGGATGACGAATGCCTTGGCCTTTTCCAGTCGTGCGGGATCGCTGGTGATCTCCATCATCACGTAACCTCGGATCGTCACCCACTTGCTCAGAACATCGAACAGCGGCAGCGGTGTCGGATCGGTGCTGAGAGCTCCGTAAAGAAACAGGATCCCTAGTTGGGCCGTCGCCTGCGTGAGCTTGGCGAAGGTGGGACCGCCGACGGGGTCGAAGATCACTCTGGCGCCCTTGCCGTCAGTGAGGCTCATGATCTCCTTCACCAGATCTTGCTCATCGGTGGAGATGACATGCGCGGCACCGGCGTCGAGAAGGGCTTGCCGCTTCGAAGAACCTCGAGTCAGTGCGATGGGTCTCGCCCCGACTTTGTTGGCGATCTGGATAGCAGCGAGCCCAACGCTGCTCGATGCCGCAGGAATCACGAGCGTGTCGCCCTTGGTCAGCCCGGCGATGTCGATCAAGGCCCCATAGGCGGTCACATATTGCATCCAGGCCGACGCAGCCTCCTCGAACGACAACGTCGCGGGATGCTTGATCACCGCGTGAACCGGAGCATTCGCCAAGTCGGCGTACATCCCGTAACTGTTGAGGCTGAACGAGGGGATGACGCTGACAATATCGCCGACTTTGAAACCCCCGACACCGGGACCGACCGCCGGTCTGGTGGAATCGCACAACTTTAGCCATGAGTTTCTCCTTTTGCTGATCTAGAAGTCTGAAAGCAATCTGCCGCGCTGCTTGTCTTGTTAGCTCTCGATGATGGGACGAACGACTTCACCATGAACGTCGGTCAGTCGGAAGTCGCGGCCCGCGTAGCGATACGTCAGACGCTGATGGTCGTAGCCCATCAGATGCAGGATGGTGGCGTGAAGGTCGTGGACTGAGACCGGGTTCTCCACCGCTTTGAATCCAAAGTCGTCTGTCGCCCCGTAGATGGTTCCCTTCTTGATTCCGCCCCCTGCCATCCAGAGCGAAAAGCCCCAGTGATTATGATCGCGGCCCTGACTGGCTCCGGAACCGTCTTGCCCCATTTCCACCGAAGGCGTTCGACCAAATTCCCCAGTGCACAGAATCAAAGTTTCGTCGAGCAGCCCACGCTGCTTCAGATCGATGATCAGTGCCGCCAGCCCCGAATCACATTGGTTCGCCACCTTGCGATGTTCGTCTTTAATATTGGAATGGCTGTCCCACGGCTGCATGTCGCCGTGCCAGGTCTGAACGAAACGCACGCCTCGCTCGATCAGCCGTCGCGCCATCAGCAACTGGCGATTCTGTGGCCCTTCGCCGTAGAGCTTTTGAATGTGCTCAGGCTCTTTCGAAATATCAAAGGCATCACTCGCTTCCGTCTGCATGCGAAACGCCAGTTCGAACGATTTGATGCGCGATTCGATCGCCGCTTCACCCGGCCGTTCTTCCAGATGTCGAGCATTCAGTTGCTGCAGCAACTCGAACTGCCGCGATTGTTCTGCCGAGGAAACTCGTTTGTTCTGCAGGAAGTCAATCAGTCGCGTCGGATCAGGATTCGAGGTATCGACACGTGTTCCCTGGTAAGAGCCGGGAAGAAATGCCGATCGCCAGTTGCCGGCACCGGCCACAGGCATGCCGCCGGGACACAGCGCGATAAACGCGGGAAGGTTCTCGTTGCTGGATCCCATCCCCCAGGTAAGCCATGAGCCCAGGCTGGGGCGAACCAGACGCTGATCGCCCGTGTTCATCAGCATCAGCGACATCTCGTGACTGGGCAGTTCGGCGTGCATAGACCGAATGACGGTCATCTCATCAACGCACTTGGCAAGTCGCGGAAAGAGATCACTGACGGGAATGCCGCTTTCACCGTGATTCTCGAACTTGAACGGACTAGGCAACGCCACGCCCGTTTTGCGTTCGGTCTGCAGGTTCTCAAACGGCAGCATCTGACCAGCTCGACGAGTGAGTTCCGGCTTTGGATCGAAGGTATCAACCTGCGAGACCCCACCGTTCAGAAACACATGAATGATATGCTTGGCGCGGCCGGGAAAATGAGTTCGCTTGGCTCCGTCATTCTCTTCGCCTGACGCGGCATTTCCCAACAGATTGGCCAGTGCGAGACCGCCGAATCCCATACCGCAGCGTTGCATCCAGTGCCGTCGTGTTTGGATGGTCATGTTTATGCTCTTTGTCGACTGGGCTACTATTTAAAAAAAGAGGCGAACGCGGGAATCAGACCAACGGGATCAATCCAGGAATGTGAACTCATTCGAAGCCATCAGAGCATGCGCCAGCAGTATCCAGCCCCGCTCCGAATCGGCTGCGGCGTTCTCTTTCGATTTCACGGCGGCGTTGGCATCACTGAGAAACTTTTTGGCCTTACCCACTTCGGACTCAGTCGGATTTCGGCTAAGGGCTCTATGGAACATCGCCGCGATACGATCTTCCTCGCTGGCATGATTCTGTTGCTTTGTGAGGGCCGCTAGCCGTGCTGCTCGGTCCTGGATGAAGTCCGAATTGAGAGCGAACAGCGTTTGCTGAGGCACTGTCGTTTCCGGTCGCTTCGCCGTACACGCGTTCGGATTGGCCGTATCAAACGTACTCATGAGGTTCGCAATCACGTCGCGATTGACGAACCCGTACACGCTGCGCCGTGGAATTGCGGGTGAGGCATTCAGATCGATCGGCCTGCCTCCCATGGTCGTATCCAATTCGTCGCAAGTGGCGAGCATGGAATCACGCATCGATTCAAAGTCCAATCGTCGACGCGGCATGCGCCACAGGAGCTGATTTTCCGGATCGACTTGACGACTCTGTTCGTTCTCAACGGCCCCCTGATGATACGCCTGACTCAGCATGATCTGTCGATGAAGCCACTTCACGGACCATCCGTTCAATCGAAATTGATCGGCGAGATAGTCCAGCAATTCTGGGTGTGTAGGAGCCTGACCACGAGTTCCAAAATCATCCGGCGTCCGGACCAGGCCTGAACCAAAATGATTCTGCCACGCCCAATTGACCAATACGCGGGCCGTCAGTGGATTGCTATCCGAAATGATGGAGTGGGCCAGACCAAGGCGTCGTTTTCCGTCTTCGAAGACCGGAGTTTCGACACTGGACAATGCCGAAATGAACCTCGGCTGGACGACCTCCCCGCGCGCGAGTGGATTTCCTCGCAGGAAGACATGGGCTGCTTTCGGTGTGGGATCTTCCTGAACAATCATGGCTCGCGGAGGTGATCCGGGCGACGACAAGTTCAGTTCGTGAATCGCTTCATCTTTGCCACTAATCAAATCATTGATGGTTCGATTCGTCAGTCGCACTGCTTCTTCTTCGGGAACATCGAACGGCGATCCGGGGGCATACAGGTGATGACGAATCTGTCGATGCGAAGGACTGTTGATCACCTGATGTTGCGGATGATCGTCCGGCAGGACGGTAGCGCCCGGGGCCGCTTCATTGGAAGTTTCCAGCAGTGATTGCAGCCACAGGCGATGCTGTTCTGCAAACACCTTTCCATACACCGCGGCGGCATCGCTAAGGGAATTGGGCTTCTGTGCGACCAGTGCGTCGATAACAAACGGATTCCATTTCGGTGGTTCACCGCGGAGCGCATGCAGCTTGTCGGGAGTCCGGCCGATGGCATCCAACTCGCCAGAGACGCGAGTCAAATACTCATCCCGCCGTTTTTGAAATTCGGCTTCCGGAATAGTTCCCCAAGACTGCATCTCGAGCCACGGACCAAATACGGGGTCCGTGTTGCCAAGCTTCCGCAGGTAGTCTCGCCAGCGATTGAAGACGAAGGGTCGAATGTCGTCGGTGCGATACGAAAGGAATTGCGTCGACAGATCCTGCTCGCCGATCCCCTTGGCAATTTCCGTCAGGTAAAGTCCGACCTGCATTCGCAGGCGATTCCGCATGACTTCGTTTTGCTCGCGTGCAAACTGGTGATACTTCGCCTTCAAGTCGCTCAGAGTTCGTTCGTACGCCTGGCGAGCATTGTCATCGGCGACAGTTCCGATCGCCGGCAACTGCGTCGGAGACTTACTGGGAGCGATCGTGGCATAAAGTGCGTAATAGTCTGTCGTTGGAATCGGGTCGAACTTGTGGTCATGACATCGCGCACAGGTGACAGTCAGCCCCATCAGCCCGCGAGTGATCACATCGATCTGATCGTCGATCGTGTCGTGATAGTTTCGAAACTGCATCCCGACAGTCAGAAAGCCCAAAGCCGCCAGCGATGGATTGTCTTCCGAAGTTCCCAGTTGGTCCGCCGCGATTTGCTCCAGCAGAAAACGATCGATGGGCAAGTCCTTGTTGAAGGCCTTAATCACGTAGTCGCGATACGTGTAGGAAAACGGGAACGTCGTGAAACCAATCGCCGCGCCGCCATGCGTGTCGGCGTACCGCGCTATATCCAACCACAGGCGTCCCCACCGTTCACCATAGCGTGGAGACTCCAGCAAACGGTCGATCAATCGTTCGTCGCTTCCGTCCGCCAGATCCTTTTCGAATGCTTCCACCTCGGCCCACGTCGGAGGCAGTCCGGTCAGATCGAACGTGGCACGACGAATGAACTGGGCTCGACTGACAGGGCGAGAGTAACTCAGGTGCGATTTATTCAGTGCATTCAACAGAAATCGATCAATGGGTGACGCACTCGTAGTCACCGGAGGGAGAGCATCCAGTAGCGGCTTTGATGGGGCGATAGGCTGAAACGCCCAGTGGCCTGAGTACTTCGCTCCTTCGTCAATCCACTGTCGCAAAACTTCCTTTTGCGCTGGCGTTAATCGTTTACCCGTCGCAGCGGGCGGCATGACCGAGTCGGGATCTGTCGATTCAATGCGGTGCATCAGCTCACTGTCTTTGGCGGCACCAGCAACAATGGCGACCTTCTTGGCCTGGACTTCCAGATCCAGCCGCAACTCGGTGCCCTTCCGCTTGGCATCGGGACCATGACACTGAAAACAATTCTCGGCCAGGATCGGACGCACCTGGCGATTGAAATCAACCTGCGCGTGCAGAGTCGTGCAGGAGGCGGCCCACATCAACAGGGACAGTGTGGCACGGACACGATCGGAAGCGGAGGCGGTCAGCATGAGCACTTCTCGGATGCGGTCGGATAGATGGCGGGCGACGAATTAGGGCACGCTCCAGTTTACGGTGTCCCACCCCCATTCGAAAGCTGTCGCAGCAGTCCGGTCAGCTCAATAACGCGAAATGACCGTGCATAATTCCGCTCGCGAATTAGCCATGTTTTGAGGATTGGGAGGGCGAGGCGGACGAGGCTCCTGCCGATCGTCCCAGTAAATTCGGTCTCCCGAAAAACGAACGATATTCCGCGATCGACACAAACGTAGCTGACGATACACTTAGCAGAGGGCCAGGTAATTCAATTGTCCGGGACATTGAAATGCGCTGCCCTTATTGCAAATCGGTCCACGTCCGACGCAGTCGGTTCCCTCTTCGTGGCCTACTGTCGTTGCTCTTCGTCTCCATTCACTGCCGAACGTGCTGTCGCGAGTGCCTGAAACCGATCTGGTCGCGAATACCATCCAGTTCAACGCCATGAGGAACGCGACTACTGATCTTTTCAGTGCATCGCCTCATTCACCTCACAACGAAAACTATTTCTTCGCCGGCGGAATGCTGATCTTCGTGCCGTTGCCCGCATAGCTCATGACGTTGGTTTGCAGTGTGAGATCTTCGTCGAGGGAACGATTCGGTTTGATCCCCTGCTTCTGCAGGCTGCCGTGATAGGCTCGAACGGCTTCTTCCGGCTCGATCAATCCGTCAGCGATCAAGCGTAGATGTTCGATGAACGTGAGCTGATTTTCCGCCGTATTGATCTTACGGCCGAACAACGCCGCGCGGCCTCCGTACTTCTTTGTTTCGTGCAGCAACTTGAAGGCGTCGAGCGTCGTTCCGGCGGAACCACCCAGCACGCCAACGATCAGGTGCGGGTCATAGTGGACCAGCTCTTCCATCGCTTGCGGACCGTGATAGGCGATCTTCAGGAACTGCGGCCGACCCGCACGGGGAACCCCGGCCAGCGTGCGAGCGATCAGGTCGTTGATGAAGCCTGGCAGCTTCTCGGGCGAGACTGCTTTGGGAGCATTGGGGTCGAAGACTTCCAGGAAGTGTCGAAACCCTTTGCGTTCGGCTTCTTCGCGGAACTCTTTGTATGACTGCAGCGTCTCCAGATCGCGCTTCACGTCGTTGTTGAACGTCACAGAGTACAGCCCGAGGTTCGCTCCCAAAGATCGTTCTTCGAGAGAACAGTCGAGATGCCCGCACTGGATGTGGTCGATGCTGGCCGTCCGAAACGGTCGAGCCGCCTCTTGATGAATTTTGCCACCTCGTGGCAGGTGAATGTCGGTGGCATCGTTGGCTCGAGCAGCAGGAGTGACGGTTGAGTCCTTGAAGAGACCTTCTTCAATCGTCAGTTGGTCGCTCGTGCTGGCCGACATCAACATGATGTCCACCACCCCCTGCTGGACGATCTGGCGAATCTGCTCCCGGAACTCGGCCAGGTTTCTAAATTGAGGCGGCAGCCCTTCCACACTCACTCGCTTCAGGCCCGGTGCCGCCATGCCAAATGCCATGTCCGCGTCTTTGGCGTCGGCAATGATGAAGTCTTTCGATCGCAGCGGATCGGCATGAATCGAACGGAGCTTGGCGTCGAGCGATTTTTCCACGGGCATCAGGTGATTCCAGAAGCAGGTTGCGAAGTCGGAGCGGTGCCACAAGCTAGCAGATGCACCTTCAGCGGGCGAGCGGCCGATCGAATCCGCGGACCAGCTTGCTTGCTGCCCGCGACCCTGAAGACATTGCCAATCAATAACTTACGCGTTCACGGTGGACGAATTCCGGATTCGGTACTAAGAATTCCGGGATGAGCTTGTCCGGATTCTTCGTCGCCGTTCGTCGTGAGTCAGAGAGGACAGCAATCACCACAAACTGCCAGACAGCCATCTCTGATCTGGAGACTCTGTTTGAAACACGAATTAAGGAGACCTGATCATGACCACACGCAATGCCGCCTACTGGACAATGACGATCCTGATCGCGTTGGCCATGCTCGGTGGGGGGACCGCCTACGTCAGCCGCCTCGACGCGGTTGTGGAGGGCGTCACGGCTCTGGGATACCCGACCTACTTCATCACGATGCTGGGAATCGGCAAGATCTCGGCCGCACTGACGGTGCTCGCCCCTCGGTTGCCTCGCTTGAAGGAATGGGCCTATGCGGGAATCACATTCAACCTGCTCGCCGCGGCAATTTCTCACGCGGTGAGGGGTGACCCGGCCGTGAAGGCGATTGTGCCACTGATCATCATGAGCATCGGCTTGGCCTCTTGGGCACTGCGGCCCGCCAGCCGTCGCCTCGGCCCTGCTCTCTTCGAACCTGCGACCGCGAGCGCTGATCGTCAGCAAATCGCGACAGCCAACATGTAGGCGATGACGCCTGCTTCCGTCATTCCCGCGGAGGCGGGAATCCAGCGGGTCGTCAAGACGGTCATAATGCCAGAACGCGGGAATGTTGGTCGATTCCCAGCATCAGTGGCGACTCGTCCCAATAAACTGGATTCCCGCCTTCGCGGGAATGACGAACAGAAGCGCCCCAGACGACGATCTTGACCTGTGAATAGTCCAAGCTAAAACAACACCCACCCCAAGTCAGGAGCAATTTGATGTCCAAATTCTTGTATCTCTTCTGGAACAATGAAGGCCTCAGCAAATCGACTTCGCCCGAGCGAATGCAGGAACTGACCAAGGCCTGGATGAGCTGGATGGCCGAGCTGAAGCAGAATGACCATGTCGTCCAGCCCGGCGAGCGGTTGGATGGTTCGGGTATGATGGTTCGCGGCAAATCCAAAACGGTGACTGATGGACCCTATGCCGAAGCCAAAGACACAATCGGCGGGTACCTGGTCATCCAGGCAACAGATCTGGCACAAGCCGTGGAACTTGCCAAGGGTTGCCCCGTCCTGTCCGGCGATGGCCTGGTTGAGGTTCGGCCGATCATTTCGTGACTATCGAGTGTTTGATGCAGGATATCCCCGAATTAGTGGACCATCTTTTCCGTCGCGAGGCGGGGAAGATGGTTTCGTATTTGACGAGGCTGTTCGGGCTGAGCCGCCTGAGCCTGGCCGAGGACGTGGTCCAGGACGCGCTCTGTCAGGCCTTGCAATCGTGGTCCCTGCACGGTTTGCCCGACAATCCTTCGGCCTGGCTGATGCGAGTCGCTCGGAACCGGGCGATCGACTTAATTCGTCGCGACAGTCAGTTGGGTGAACTGGCTCCGGAACTGACCGGATTGCTTCAAATACGCGAGAAAACACTCGAATCGCAGCCCGATTTCGAGAAGGTGATTCAAGACGATCAACTGCGCCTGATGTTTTCCTGCTGTCATCCGGACCTCTCCAGCGAAGTCCAAGTCACGCTCATCCTGAAGACGCTCTGTGGCTTTAGTGTCGCGGAGATTGCGAATGCCCTGCTGGCGAACGTCGATTCGATCGAGAAGCGGCTGGGCCGGGCCCGCAAACTGTTTCGCGAATCGGGCTCACTGGCCGAAGTGACCGATGCCGCGGCATTCTCCGAGCGCCTGGAAGCGGTCTATCAGGCGATCTACCTGCTATTCAACGAAGGCTATCACGGCAGCCAGTCGGAAACGACGATCCGCGAAGACCTGTGCTACGAAGCCTTGCGATTGGCCCTGCTGTTGTGCGAACACCCTCAGGGGGCTCGACCCAGGACGTTCGCCCTGGTCGCACTCTTCTGTTTCAATGCCGCGAGACTGCCCGGTCGAGTGGACGCGGAAGGATTTTTGATCCAGCTAGAGAGCCAGGACCGGTCGACATGGGACCAGCAACTGGTCGGCCAAGGATTCGCGTTTCTGGAGAAGTCGGCCGCAGGTAATGAGCTGAGCGAATTTCATCTGGAAGCGGTCATCGCCTGCTTGCACAGCAGTGCGGAAACTTATGCGAACACGGACTGGAATCGCATTCTGGAACTGTACGACCTGCTCTATCAGTTCAAGCCGACTCCCATCGTCGCGCTGAACCGAGCGATCGCGGCGGGCTACTCGCGTGGACCGGACGAAGGATTGCGGGAGTTGGAATCGGTCCCCGACCTGTCGAAGCTGAAGGACTATCCCTTTTATCCCGCGGCCCAAGGCGAATTCCATCGTCAGGCGGGACGTTTCGCGGAGGCTCGGCTGTGCTTCCAGATGGC
Source organism: Schlesneria sp. (assembly GCA_028291515.1). Classification (GTDB taxonomy): domain Bacteria; phylum Planctomycetota; class Planctomycetia; order Planctomycetales; family Planctomycetaceae; genus Schlesneria. The sequence continues at coordinate 6,596 of JAQGHU010000101.1, read as the reverse complement.
GCTCGACTTGGCTCGTAACCCCGCTGAAGCTCAGTTCCTGCAGCGTAAGCTGGCCACGTGCGAGTCAGAGTGTTGAGTCATCTGTCGCTACTTCAACCAAAAATGGGCTTCGATCAGCAGCATCGTCATTCCCGCGCAGGCGGGAATCCAGTGAACCTTGACGACTCGGAAACAGATGGATTCCCGCCTGCGCGGGAATGACGGTGGGACGTTTCTGGGTCACGTCTTGACCAGTCCGCAACCGAATGCCCATGCTATTTTCGGGAACTCGCCGCGCGCTCGTTGCAATTCGGTGGCGGCAAGCTACGCTGCTGCCGAGTTCACTGCGGATGCCGAACTTTGCGATTCCGCTGGTGCGATGGACTCGGATGTCTGTCGCACGCGAACTGATCCGTCTTCATCTGTCGACATCCGGTTGGGACTAACCGAATTGTCGAGATTGCGAGTCTCTTATGACGCAGGTTTCCCTTTCGTTTTCCAGCTACTCCGCCGACGTGTCGGCCGCCAGTGATGCCGATTTCCTGAAGGCAATCGAATGGGAGCGAGGGGCCAATGCGTCCTTGAAAGCGGCAGCCAGCACCGGGGACGTCAAAGCGTTCATCGCCGCCTGTCAGCAGCATCTGCGACAAGCAAAAGGCGACTCCGCCACCGCCTACAGCGCGTCGATCCTGTGGTCGCACCCCGCTTTCCCCGATGAAGCCGAACTGGTTCCGTTGCTCGAAGAGGCAGTGGGAGTCGCCAAGCCGCTCAAGACGCAACGTCGCCCGGCCGTCAAAGCGACTCGCACCTTCGCCCAGCGCGTCGCGTCATTGATCTATGCTCTGACGGGCGAACCGCAGACTGTTCAAACCGACAACGCTGCGTTCGCCCTGATTGCCAGCTTGGAACTGTTGGCCTGCACCGACACTAAGCTTCGACCTCAGCAGTTCTGGCGTCTTTGGCGACATTCGCTGTTGTCCGCAGTTCGGCTGATCCGTGACCTGCCGAAGGAAGTCGACCCGACGATCCCCACCGACGTCAATCTGATGGAACGGGGCGAAATCCCTTTCCTGGCTGGATTGGTGTTCGAAGGAATCGCGGGGGCCTCGCTGGTGATGAAAGCGGGTAAGAAGGAACTTGGCAGCGACTTGATCGGCAATACCGACACCGACGGGACACCACACGCCGACTTGGTCGAACGTTTGCCGCTCTGGTTGGCACCGCTGGTTCGAGCGACCTGCATTGGACGCGCATTCGATCTGCGCGTCTGGAATCGCGATCAGGAAGAGCGACTGCAGTCGGTTGTCGAACGATCGATCCCGCTGTGTCGACCCGATGGACGTGCCGCTCTTTCTAATGGATTAAAACTGCAGCCATTGCCAGTCCTGAACGCCGCCGCCGAAGTCTGCGGCCTGCCCGAGATCGGCCCCGTCGGCTCCTATCTGCGATCGGTCAAGCGTGCGATCTCCGGGAAGCCTCCGGCGCGGCCTCGCGCCGATGGCGTGTTGTCGATGCCGTCGAACCAATCCGACTTCGCTCGATTCGCACTGTTGCGAAGTGATTGGACCGTGCAAGCAGATAGCGTCGCGATTGCCCACCACCGCCATTTTCCACAACTGGACGTGACGGCCTCAGGACGACCGCTGATTCACGGCGACTGGACGATCAAACTGACGATTGGCGGCGTGCCGGTCGAGCTCGCCGAAGAATGGACCTGCGTCTGCTGGCAGAGCGACCCGGATGCGGACTACATCGAGTTGCAGATGCTGGGCCCCGGAAAGCTGCGAGTAGAACGCATCGTCATGCTGTCTCGCGCCGAGCGATTCCTGCTGCTGGCCGATTCGGTCAGCGGCGTCCCCAACCAACGAATCGAGTACCAGTCCGAACTGCCGCTGAGCGACGACATTCAACCTCGTCCAGACACGGCGACTCGCGAAGTCCAACTGGCCGCGAAGGGATTCCGTGCCCGGGCGTTTCCGCTCGCTGTCGCTCAAGATCGTGTGCAGAGCACTCCACACAACTTCGCCGGTGCAGACGGAAAGCTGACGTTGACCCAGGTCGCGCAAGGCGAAGGGCTGTTCGCACCGCTGATCCTCGACTGGGGCGTTTCGCGTTCACGCGGGAACGCTCAATGGCGAACGCTGACTGTCACCGAAGATGGACGCGTCATCGGCCCGGACATCGCAGCCGGACATCGATTGAAGATCGACGACCTACAACTGCTGATCTTCCGCAGCCTGAAAGACACGGGCGAGTCACGAGCCGTGTTGGGCCACCATACGTGGAATGAAACAGTCGTCGGCCGAGTCAACAAAAAGGGCGATGTCGATCCCTTCTTGATGGTCGAAGCGTAGCAATGTAGAAGGCACATTCCGTGTGCCGTCTATGCTACTAATTACGCACGACTTCCAACTGGTTGACAACGCGTCCCACGCCTTCGATACCGCGAAGCGATTCCTGAGCCATTTGCTTCTGGAAGTACGTCCGGACCGAGCCAGTCAGCAAGACGTTCCCGTCAACCAGATCAAACTGGACGGGGCGACCACCGACGTAAGGATCGCGAGACAGCGTCAAATGGATGCGCTGATGCAGTTGTTCGGCGGGGTGTAGAATGTAGAACTTGTTCATGATCGCGGGGTCTCAAAGGGGCTGAGAGTGACTTGGTCAGCCCGATGGTGGTCTTCCTGATTCCATCGGTCCTAGTTCAACTTAGATCAAGAATTACTCTGATGACCGGCATAAATTGCCGCTTTCTGCAACTTTTTCAGGTGGCCGCTGTTTCGCACGGGCCAGTGGGCGAGATGATCTTGCCGGTTATTCCGTGTTTTGCGAGCTTTCCGTCGCCAGTCTCACTCTGAACATGTTGTCTCCTCACTTCTCGATTGCTCCTTGCCATGTCGTCGACGTTGTTTAACGTGCTGTTCGCCTGGAAGTGTTCGAGCACCCATCACAAGCTGGCGCTCGACGCTTTGAACCATCTTCGCGGCCCGGCTGCGGACAACTGGCGGAATCTGTGCCTGAAGAACGTCGAGACTTATCTGGATGGATCGAAGGCTCCGGATAACAAGTTCAAGGACTTCAAGAACCACGTGCTGCATGTGCGCGACAACTATTGGGGCGGCGCGATCGCCGCGACTCAGAAATGGTACGACGCCACCGTCGAAGCGTTGCGAGCGAAGAAGTGGTCTGATGCAATCTACGCGGCCGGGGTCCTCAGTCACTACTACACCGACCCGATTCAGCCGTATCACACCGGCCAATGTGAAGCCGAAAGTGTCGTCCATCGAGCGGCCGAATGGAGCATCGCGTGTGCCTATCGCGACCTCACTGACATCCTCGAAGCGGATCTCGGGGGCTGGCCCGAAGTCACCATTCCGGCCGGCACCGACTGGCTGCCGAAGATGGTCAAAGCGGGAGCTGATCTGGCCAACCCCCATTACGAAGTCTGCATCGAACACTACGACATCAAGCAAGGGGTGAAGAATCCTCCGGCCGGCCTCGATCAGGAGATGAAAGATCGGATCGCCAAACTGATCGGTCACGCCGTCGTCGGTTACGCCCGCATCATGGAACGCGCCCTGGCTGATGCGAAAGCATCGCCCCCTGCCACCAGCATCACCCTGCTGGGGATTATGTCTCAACTGACCATTCCGATCTTCTGGGTGACGAAGAAGCTGAAGGACGGCAAAGAACGTGCGATCGTTGAAGCGACATTCAAAGAGTTTCAGGCGACCGGCAAAGTTGTCGACGCCCTGACCGAAGATGACTACACGATTCGTGCGATCCACGCCGAGGAAGTCCTGAAGAAGCCTTTGGAGCAACTCGACGAACAGCCAGCACCGACTTCGATGGGTGTCGCTCATGGGACTGGTGCCCCCGCGCGGCCTCGTCCGACGAAGCAGGTGAAACCCAAAGTCGTCGCTGCACCACCCATCGTTGCTGATGCTCCGAAACCTGTACCGACCAGACCGCCGAAGATTGAGCAGAAGCCTGTTGAGCCAGCGAAAGCCCCTGTCACGAAGCCCGCTGCGACTGCTCCCACACCCACTGTGAAAGTGCAACCCGCGCCACCGCCAGAAACGAAGGCGGACCGTTTCTATCTCGATCTGACTATGCCGGTCGAGAAAGCTCCCTCCATTGGAGCGAAGACCGCAGCGGTCCTCGAAAAACAAGGGATTGAGACCGTCGGAGACTTGTTGTCCGTCGATCCAGATCGCCTCGCTGATCGAATCAAAGATCCACATATCGATCCCTACACAATCCTGACCTGGCAGATGCAGGCCGACCTGTGTTGTACGGTGCCTAGCTTACGAGGCCACGACGCCCAGATCCTGACAGCGTGCGGCATCAGTCATCGCGACGAATTGGCATCCGCTCGTGCCGACGCCTTGCTGAAGAAAGTCGACTCGTTCGTCATCACGCCTGCCGGTGAACGAATCCTGCGAGGCAGCGAACGACCGGATCTGAAAGAAGTCTCGCACTGGATCGCCTGCGCCAATCAACCGCCACAAGCGAAAGCGGCGTAGGCTCACTGACTCTACGTCGTGGCCAACTGGCGCTTTAACCGATCACCGATCAAGTTGATCGCTTCCACGGCCGTGTCGAACTGGTCGACTCGTTTCAGGAACGCGTGGATCATCCCGTCATACTGAACCAGTTCCGTCGCCGCACCTGCTGCACTGAGTGCGATTGCATAGGCTTCTCCTTCATCGCGCAACGGATCGAATTCGGCAGTCAAGATCAACGCTGGAGGCAATCCCTGCAGTGAATCCGCCAACAGCGGTGACGCGTACGGCTCACGCATCTGTTCAGGCGATTGGACGTAGTGGTTCCAGAACCATTGCATCTGAGATGTCGTGAGGAAGTATCCGTCTGCGTTGTCCCGATACGAAGGCCGATCGAAATCGCAGTCGGTGATCGGGTAGATCAAGGCCTGGAAAGCGATCGCAGGACCGCCGCGATCCCGCGTCATCAAGCACAACGCCGCGGCAATGTTTCCGCCGGCACTATCACCACTGACGGCGACCTTGGCCGGATCGATTTGCAGGTCGCTCGCATTTTGCACGACCCAGTCTAAAGCGACATAAGCGTCTTCCACGGCAGCCGGGTATTTGTGTTCAGGAGCCAGTCGGTAGTCGACTGAGATGAACACACACCCAGATGCCTCGGCCAACCGCTGCACGAGGTCATCATGGGTATCGATGTTGTTCAACACCCAGCCGCCGCCATGAAAATACAGACACGCCGCAAAGGGAGCGGTCCCCACCGGCCAGTAAATGCGAACCTGCAGTTCGTCACCATCTGGCCCGAGGATCGAACGAGTCTCCACGCGACCCAGCTTGGCGGGTGCCAACTTCACCGCGCTGCCAAGGATCAACGCACGGCGAGTGACATCGATCGGCAACGATTCCATTGCCGGGTTTTTCAACAGGCTCAGCAGATTCAGAAATTTCGCCGCTTGAGGATGCAAAGGCATATGTCGTGATTCTTTCGTCAAGTCTAGGTCGAGTCGCACGTAGCTTATCGAGAAGGGTCTTTGAGTAAAGGTGGCGGGCGGGGAATAGGGGGAGGACATTGCGAATTGCAAAATGCCAATTTTAAATTGGAAGAGGGGAGACGATGCGACGGCAAAGTGCTGCTACTTGCAGACAACCTGAACCATCAGTCGGCCCAGCCAGACCAGGAACAAACCGCCGACGACTTGCGACACAACATTGACTCCGGCCAGCAAGACGGCCGACGATCGCATCGCGTTGATAGTGTCGTTTCCAAACGACGAAAACGTCGTGAAGCCGCCCAGGATCCCGACGACCAGAAAGAGACGCATCGACTCGGAAGATTCAGCGCGGCTCTCAAACACTTGCGAGATCGCCCCGATCAACAGGCAACCGATCAGGTTGACCAGTAACGTCCCAATCGGAAATCGCTCGGCAAAAACACTCTGCGCCACGTTCGTCACCACGAACCGCAGAGCCGATCCGATAAACCCGCCCACGCCCACCAACAACACATTGCCCATGCTTCACTTTCCAACATGATCCAGGCGGAGATCGCAAACTCACGACACGCAAGATCATATCATGGCTGTATGACACAACTGGAAGGCTGAGGGGCGAGGGCTGAGGGCCAAGCGACGGAAATTGGATTCAAGAGAAGGCGAGCCACGGATTGACACGGATGAACACGGATTTTGAGGTGTCATATTGTGAAAAGTGTCCGACACAACCTCTGGCCGCTGAACAGGGGTCGCTGCCTACTCGCACTGCGGAAGAGAAGGCTATTTTCACGCGAAGCCGCGGAGGCGCAAAGGAAGAGAGGAGAGTTGCATGACACAACCTCGGGGCAGATGGGCCAGCGACGGAAAGCGGAATTCCGGGGCCAGCGGATTTAGGAGAAGGCGGGGCCACGGATGAACACGGATTTGGAGGAGTGATTCGGGTGGCGAGACGATTGAGTATGCGGTACTGAGTGCGGAGTACACAGTACGTGGTCTTCAAGGCGATCTAGTGTGATAGAATCGCATTGGGCCGCATGACACAACCTCCCTCGGCGGGGAAGAGGATAGAGAGTTACCACGAAGGACACGAAGAGCACGAAGATGGAATTCCGCGTTCCGT
>JAQGHU010000080.1 GCA_028291515.1 Schlesneria sp. | reverse complement strand
GGTCGGGTGACACAACCTGCGGTCGGGTGACACAACCTGCGGTCGGGTGACACAACCTGCGGTCGGGTGACACAACCTGCGGTCGGGTGACACAACCTGCGGTCGGTGACACAACCTCCCATTTTCTACTGAGAGTGTAGTGGTTGCCGATTCGCATTCAATTGTCAAAGAGCAATTCCCGCCTGGCGGGCTTCAGACTCCAGGTTTTTCTGCTTCGCCATGCCTCTAAGTAATGAGGGCTGACTGGCATCCCGATTGTGGCCCTCTTGTGCCATAGAACTGGTGACTCGATCAAACCCAATTTCACCGTTTTTAAGGATTTCATTCGAAGTTTTTTCGTGTCCCAGCGAAGCGAAAGTCAGCACGACCTTGTCGAAGCTCCGAGATCGTGGCGCTTCTGGGATTTCTTCGGATGCTGCCTCAACGCGTCGCACCAAGTTTGTGAGCGCTGAATTGCAATCTGAGTTCCCTCGGCGGTGAAGAGGATAGAGAGTTACGAATAGCACGAAGATGGAATTCCGCGTTCCGTTCTCTGACCCCTTCGTGTCCTTCGTGGTGTATTTGGACCATTTTTTCGAAGGTTTCTCATCGCTCCTGGGAACTGCCAATCGGAGGTGGTGCCCAATGACAAGTTCTTAGACTTCGGTCTGGGATTTCACCTGCGGCATAATGATGGCACCGAGTGCGGCATATGACGGTATTTTTGATGGCGAATCGACGCAAGTCATTGTAGGATCTCATCCATCAAATTTGACAGTTCCATCATATACCGCAAAAGTTCGGTAATGTTTTACCGCACTTCGGCGGTCTAATACCTGTTAGAGCTATCAGGAGAGACACATTGCTCAGCGTAGTGACAGAGCCCTGCTGGAGACGTCGTCTACATTCACGCAGACGCAGCCGGAGTAGCTCAGCTGGAAAAGCTTGTGGCATACCTCAAGCGAAAGATCGAGGCTGGTGAGTGTCCGCACGATCATCTTCACAGCGAGTCATGGGCTGGCAGCGAGTTAACGGAAACCATGCTCGCCCTGGAGAGAATCAAAGGATGCAAGCAGGTTCATCACGTCAAGGTCTACGGGTGGCCGGATGAGTGGGCGAAAAAGCATGGCTTGGTATAGCTCTAACCAGAGCTTCAAGCCGACGTCCACGCCTCCGCTTCGCTCCGGCGTGACCGCGGCTTAAGCTCGGCGTTCGGCTGCGGAGACGGAGTTGTGATTGTCGCGTACAGGTTGTCGATCGACGATGACGACAGCCATTTCTTGGGCGACGAATCCTTTCGGCCCCCGCAATCCGCTGGCTTTCACGACTGGCGATTCGGCCGCGCCGAGCATCCCCACCCCGCGACCTGCCCAACCTGTGGCCGCAAGACCGACCCAGACTTCATCAATCCGAGTTTTCGCGTCAAACGGCGGCGGCGGGATATCGTGGCGACCGCCGACGGCTACTGTCTCGCGTCCGAGCGGTTCCGCCGATACTGCGCGAGCCAGCCTTGGGAGGGCGTGAAGTTTCTACCCCTGCCCGCGGATCCAGACTTCTTTGTCTTCCGGCCGACGCTGGTTCTGCCGTTCGACGCCGCACGGCGGGGCACCCGGTTCGAGAACCCATGTCCCACCTGTCGCGAGTACTACAATGTGATCGGGGCCACGCCCGTCTACCTAGTCGGCATAGAGCGGATTCAGGACGGGCTATACCGGACCGACCTGGAGTTCGGGTCGGGGCCGGAACAGCAACCTGTGACGCTTGCGGGCATTTCGTCTGGCGAGGAACTGCGAAAACAGAAGTTCACCGGCCTAACTCTGTGTCCAGTAGCCACCTGACAATGCCGAACAAGTCGGTCAACTTGACCCGCAGTCGCTGGCGGTTCACAGTGTTGGTGTGTTGATCGGAAACCCGTTGTTGATCGCGGGCAAGCTTCCTTGGACGTCAGGCTGCAGTATGGAATCGCAATCTATTCGTCGTCTCACAAACGTGGCATGCGTATTCATTGGGGTGTGTTACATTCTTGCTGCGCTACTCGGACTTCTCTACAACGCGATATCGATGACAGCCGTGGTGCTTGACTCTTCAGCTCAAGTTCCGTTCATGAAGCACGACGATTATCCCTTTTTTTACCACGCGTTCTTCACCATGTCGGGGATCTGCGTTGCGTGTTATCTCGTCTTATTCGTGTGTGGGATCGATTTGGTAAGATTCCGACTGCGTAGCACCGGTCTCGTGACGTTAGTCATGGTTTTTGAAGTCATCTATTTCTTTTCCATTTGCACATGGTGGCGCGATCCCACGGTGGGGCTCAGCGTTGCCGCTGCAACTGGTATCGCGAACGGTGGCCTAGTGGTTCAGTTCCTTGTTCTATTGCCCTTGTGGGGGCCGATAATATTATGGTGGGCGAAAATTGCTCAGCGGCACAGTCAAGTCGCCTGACAAACGGTTCAATCCGACGTTGTGTCGCGGGCCGGTTTAGTGCGTCGTCAATATCGCTCGCGCGGCACAACGCGGGTTAGCCTGGTCGTTCGGCGGGAACTGAAGTGGCAAGCGCAACCATCGCCGATTGCTGGAAGCAAATTGAGAGCTGGCTTTCCGCGAATACGCCGGAAGCCGCGCTGTCGCTCCCTCCCGGTGCTTCCCCAGCCGCGTTTGCACAAGCCGAGCAAGTGCTTGGCTATGCTCTCCCCGGAGAGGTCAAGGAGTTTTTGGCCATTCACGACGGGAGTGCCGGCATCTGGTTGCATGATCGTGGCGTGTTCATGTCTCTGTCAGAAATCTTGTCAGCCTGGGACCAGGAATTCGACCTGTGGGGCGACGGCAACAACGATGAGTGGGCTACACCAGCGGGGCCAATACAAAAGAAATGGTTCGCTCGCATGTGGTTGCCAATCCTTAACCAGTGGACCGGTGACTATGTTTGCATCGACCTCGATCCCCCCAAGGGCGGGCAACCTGGCCAACTCTTCCAGTGGAATCACGATGGTGGCCCTATTTCCGTCATCGAATCAAGCTTGACCGATCTCCTGTCAGAGTTCGTAACTGAATTGCGGAACGGATTGTACGTTCCCAAGCCGAATCGAGTTGGCAAGCCGTACTTGGAGTACTTGCGAAATGAAGGTTAGCACCGTTCGCTGCCGAACCAGTCGGTCAACTTGACCCGCAGCCGCTGGCGGTTCAGAGTGTTGGTGTGTTGATCGGAAGCCTGTTGTCCATCGCGGGCAAGTTGTTCGGCGGCAGAAGCTCTTTCCCTCACTGACTGGAGCAACCCATGGGTCGATACATCGACGGCTTCGTGATCCCGGTGTCGAAGGATCGCATCGATGACTATCGGCGTGTCGCCGAAAAGGCCTCGCTGGTTTGGAAAGAACACGGTGCACTGGAGTACTGGGAATGCGTCGGCGACGACCTGGATGTGCAAGACATGGTCTCGTTTCGACAGCTCGCCCAGGCGGGCCCCGATGAAACCGTGGTCTTCGCCTGGGTGGTGTTTGAATCTCGTGAACATCGAGACCGGGCCAATGAGAAGATCATGTCCGATCCCCGAATCGCGGAGATGATGGACCCCGCCAAGCCGATCTTCGACTACAAGCGAATGGCCTACGGTGGCTTCAAGCAATTGGTGCATGCGTAAAGGACACGCGATCGTAGGTTGGAGACGCCGAATCAGGTGCTGCACCTGACCAGGCCGCCATCATGATTTCGCGCGGCATCACGCCGTTGCAGGCGGCCCAGCAGGTGAGCTTGTTCGTTCGGCATTGAAGAGCATTAGAGAGTTACCACGAAGGACACGAAGAGCACGAAGATGGAATTTGACGAACTTTCCAGTCGAGTGATCGGTTGTGCCATTGAGGTCCACCGAATCCTGGGTCCGGGGTTGCTGGAATCTGCCTACGAGCAATGTTTGGCGTATGAGCTGAGTCGAAGTGGGATTGCCTTCCAGGTTCAGTATCCACAACCGGTCCAATACAAAGAGATTCAACTGGATTGCGGTTATCGCATAGACATTTTGATCGAGAATCGGTTGATCTTGGAACTCAAGAGTGTCGAGACGATCAAGGGAATTTACGAAGCCCAATTGCTGACTTACATGAAGCTGGCCGGCATCAAGATCGGACTCCTGATCAACTTCAACAATACGCGACTCAAAGATGGAATCAAACGTTTCGTTCTCTGAATCCTTCGTGCTCTTCGTGTCCTTCGTGGTGAAAGATGTTGCAGCACGTGCTTGACGCGCCGGGTGCGCGTGCTTTGGGGATGGCGATCACAATGAAGGGTGCCACGGTATTGGAGTTCTCGACAAGGCCGCGCGGTTTTCAACGTTCACGATTGCCAGTGGCTTCATCTCTCCTTGGGGGATCAAGGATTTGGGAGCCACTCTTCCGGGGAACAGCCACGGCCTTGTCGAGGACTCCAAAACCGTGGCACCCGACCGCCAGATCGTCTCGTGTTCGATCAATCGTGGACTGTGCCGGCCGAGGCGGTCAACTTGACCCGCAGTCGCTGGCGGTTCAAAGTGCTGCGTAAACTCGTCTGCAAATGCTTGCTAATCCTTGTTCTTTCGTCGACGGTGACAGATGCAACCAGTATTTACTAAGCCAGATGCTTGGGATGGTGGATCGATTGATGCACTGATGGGTTTCGGTACAGCGGGACGCGATCAGGTTGCGGAAATAACACGAGTCCTGTGGTCATATCCTCAACTTGATGGTCCATATCTCGACCGACACCGTGAACCGGAAAGCCAGGAGCGGTTCGACCTCACCGACTATGGTCAGGATGGTTTTGAATCGCTTCTCGGCATCTTGAAGACGTGGGACGGCCACGAAGTTCCATTCACTCAATCTACAGTTGTCGATGACGACGGCCTGTGGGTCTACGCCGGGCCGCCACTTGGTGGGCTTCCGGTCTCTTGGGATGTCGGTGCTTACCCCTTCGATGATGGAAAGCCCGCTGATTGGCTTCTTCCACTAGTTGAGCAACTCGGTGAGCTGTCGGAGTATGTTCATCGGCGGTGCCCTATGCTCGCTGCGACATACGGCTGGCTCACGGTCCTCGATGTCGATATCGTTGTGGACGCAATTGTTGGCAAAATACCGGATGAGCGTTGGTGCGCAATCCGCACTTGGAAGGGAAGCGAGTCAACGTACTACCCTCGAAATCAACCCCATGCGCCGCTGCGATTCGACCTACCACTCGATCAAGAGATTCCATGACCGAGAGGCATTGGCTATCAAAAGGACCGACCATTGGGGCGTTGGAACAAACGAGCGTCGCGCGACGCGGTCAACTTGACCAGCAGTCGCTGACGGTTCAAAGTATAGGCCTATTGATCCGAAGCTCCTCGCTCATCTCAGGCAAATTCTACAGAAGGAAGTGTCAGCCGTGGAAAAGCATGCGATGGCATTGGGGTACTTCTTTCTCGCGGCGTTCTGCCTGTTTGCCTGTGGGCATTCAGCTTTGCCATTGCAACTTCCGCTACTGATGGCGGGGCTGGCGGCTGTATTGGTCGGAGCCGTGTTTTTTGTGAGTGCGTGTGCTCCGCGAATTCTGGCGATCCTGAAGGCGATCACGAACTGGTTCGTTGAAACTGGCAGACTCGTCCCTTTGGCGCGTGAATTGCCTCCACATCGATCGGCTTTGCAGGAAGGCCGATCATCTGAGGTCGTTGCGGAGTAGGTTACACCCCACTGAGGGACACCATGGGCGCTGCGCACATCTTTTTTCGCTTGGACTTGGAGCGGCTGCAGGGGCTGTTTGGATCGTCGCAGGACAAGTTTGCTCGAGAAGTGCTGAAGAAGCAGGCCGAGGATGTTGAGAACAACGACCTCTGCTTCGAAGACGAAATCAATGACGGGACGTGTCCCGACACGAAAACGGCGCTCCATGAAATCCTGGCGGGTAAGCCGACGCAGCCGCGTCGAACTTCGATGTATGGGTACACTCTCAAAATCATCTGCGAACACATTGGCAAGCAATTCGGCGAGGAAGTCGGGTCCGTTCGTGATCATCCTTATGAATCACAATTAGTTCGATCAGGCCCGCCGGTGCCGATTCCGTATGATCCGGGAGATTTTCCACAGATTGGATTTCTGGCATTGGCCGATATTCAGGCGGAAATCGATCGCCTCGACGCCGCTCCACGAACTTTACCACACCCACAGGCCCTCTCCAGCGATGCGAGTCTGGCAGAGATGATGGCGGCACTCAAACGCAGCAACAAGTTGTCTCGGGCGGTCTTCGGAAACGACGAGAATCTGGCACTGGACATGGATGCCTATCGCAGGACGCTGCAGGAAGCACTGAAGAAACGAGTCGACATCGTCTCGTTCAAACACTGAAGTAACGACTTGATAACGTCTGGCTAATCCAAATCATGCTTCTACAACGCGGAGTCACAGGCTTCTTCAATTGGGACGAACGCGGCGTCGTTCCTGAATTCAGTTTCCGCGAATTCAAGGAGCTTGTTTATGGTGCTGCTGCGGCTGCACAGTTTGATGTTTGCGAGTTGGCGGAACGAGGGATCACTCCGAACTTTCACACCGCCTTGAACAACTGTGAGGGTAGAAACTTTGCGATACTTGGCCACTCGATATATCCGATTATTGCATTCGCTGAACCGCTGAAGCCGATGTCCTGCCAATTGAATTTCATCGACTGTCCTCAGATTACTTTGGAACTTGTTCGGCTGTTTCCTCATGTCAAAGTTGCCTACCACGCAGACCTCACTCAAATCCTCTCGGATGCGGAACTTTCCAACTTGGACAACATGGAAATTGAACAGGTCAACTACTGGAAACCGACAACTGTTGGCGAGACCATGTTCAATTGGTGGGATTAACCTGCTGGTCTACTCACTAGATCGCGATGGTTCAACATGGCTTCAAGCAAGTTCGTCTACTGGAACGCGGCAAGCGTTGCCATCAATACCGTTGCCCGGTTGTTGTTCCTCATTCCACTTGCCATGACGAGTTGTGCTTCGCCGGCATCGAACACGGTGCCGACCATTCTGCTGTTCAACGGGACTGGAACGTGGCGCAACGATGTGGCGGCCGTCGAAGCGATCCTGAAGGATGGTCACTTTGACTATGCCACCGTGAATTCCGGGCAGTTGAATCGCATGAGCGAATCGGAACTCGCTGCCTATCGGCTGCTGATTGTTCCCGGTGGAAACTACATCAAGATGGGGGATGGCCTCACTCCGAGTACAACCGCGAAGATTCGCAAGGCGGTGCAGGGGGGCTTGAACTATCTGGGGATCTGTGCGGGAGGACTTCTGGCAGGAGATGCCAAGAGTAACAGTCTGAACCTGACATCGGGCGTGCGGTTTGGCTTCTATGCGGACGTGAATCGAAATATCCACAAGGCCGCGGTATCGATCACCTGTGTCGATCGACCGACGCTCGACCACTATTGGGAAGATGGTCCGCAGTTTACGGGCTGGGGACAAATTGTCGGAAAGTATCCCGACGGAACTCCCGCAATTGTCGAGGGACTATCCGGCCAAGGCTGGGTGGTCCTGTCCGGGGTCCATCCGGAAGCACCGGCGAGCTGGCGAAAAGGGATGAAGTTCACGACGCCAGTGGATATCGATATCGCCTATGCCAGAGAGCTCATCGACGCGGCGCTACACCGGACGGTGCTGCCGCATTACGAGTAGGCGGCGCTCAGTCGCACGGAGGCGAACTACTTCGTGGCCCCAATCCAAGACGTCAATTGCTGCTGTGTGCGATATCCCTTGAGCTGGTCGACTTGTTTTCCGTGCTTGAAGAGGATCAGGTGCGGAATTGCCGAGACGCCATAATACGCCGCCAGTTCTCTGTCACGTCCGACGTCGAGTTTCACCACGGAAACCTCGGGTGAATCTTGGGCCAGGTGATCAAGTTCCGTTTCAAGCTTCCGACAGGGACCGCACCAATCGGCACCAAACTTGACCAGCACAATGTCGGAAGTCTCGATTTGCGCGGCAAACGAGGAATCTTTCGGAAGGGGCATGGGAGTGGTCGCGAACACAACAACCGCGACCGCAACACCTGCCAGCCCCAAGAAATTCAGTGTCGAATTGATCTGACTCACGGAATATTCCATGCCGGATACACGATCGTAACCGCCGTAAGTGTAGGGCGCATTTCGATGCGATCTGGACTTCGTGTCCAAATTGCGAACGGAACTCAGCAAAAATCGCGCAGAGATCAGATTCTGCTGGCCCTACCTTTTGAGCGATCTCACCGAGTCGGCAGTGTGTGACTCTTCGGAAGCGGCCAAGCAGTGGCACGGCAGATCGACTTTCGAGAGTCTCGCAATGCCACCCCGCCCGATCGTCGCTGACGATCACCCGAATAGTTCGAGCAGTGGACGACCATCGACGAGGCGATGGGGGCGGTTCAGTGGGTCGCGGAGTTCCGTTTCCGGCGACAGGCCGAGGGCGTGATAGACCGTGGCGAGCATGTCTTCGGGCGAGACGGGGTTTGTCGAGGGGTAGGCAGCGTCTTTGTCGCTGCTGCCGTAGAGTTGGCCGCCCTGGATGCCGCCTCCCGCTAATACGGCGGACTGGCAAGCTCCCCAGTGGTCTCGGCCTTGGCTGGGGTTCAGTTTGGGAGTGCGGCCGAATTCGCCCCACATCGCAACCAGCGTCTCATCGAGGAGGCCTCGGGACTGTAGATCGTCCATCAGGGCAGAAAACCCTTGATCGAGGGACGGAAGGCAATAGCGGGCCTTTAGCATTTCGGTCCCGTTTAGCCCTTCGAACGGGCCGTGATTGTCCCACACATTCGCGACGTTGCCGTTTTTCTGAATGTACATCCAACTGATCGTGACCAGGCGGACTCCCGACTCGACCAGGCGACGAGCCAGCAGAATACTTTCGCCGTACTCGTTGCGGCCATAGCGATCACGCGTGCGCGGGTCTTCCAAGTCCAGGTTGAAGGCGCGCTTGGCGATGGGTGAGGCCAGCATGCCGAACGCCTGTTCGCGATAGCTGTCCATGCCTCGCGCGGACTTCACGGATTGATAGCGCCGGTCGGTCTCTTCGATCACATTCAGCAATCCGCGCCGCGCCAGCAGACGTGGTTCCTGGATTTCGGGCGGCAGCGCGATCGAGTGAGTGGGCTTCTCGTTCGTCTCCTCGGCGGCGGCTACTTCCATCGGGTCGTAACGGCCCCCTAGAAACCCCGCATATGTGCCGGAATAGGTCGAACCATCGTGACCGATGGGCCGGGGGATTGTCACGGAAGCCGGCATGGACCCCAGCGGAGTGAAATAGGAGACGACCGAACCGAGGTTCGGAAAATCATGGCGATTCCGCTGGTTCCGCGGCACGACCAGTGTGTTGTTGATGCGCCCGGTCAGCGTGCGGTAAACGCTGGGCTCGTGATTGTTACTGTCGTGAGTCAGCGAGCGAATGATGGCGGTCTTGTCTGTATGGCGGGCGAACAGCGGCAGATGCTCGCAAACATCGATGCCGGGGACGACCGTCTGAATTGGTTGAAAGTGGCTGCGAATTCCTTCCGCCGCCAGTGGCTTCAGGTCCCACATGTCCTGCTGAGGCGGACCGCCCCAGAGATAAATCAGGATGCAGGACTTGGCAGAGGGCTGGGACCCAATGGCCACCGCGCCGCGCGTTTGTTCGGCTCTAAGCAAGCTCGGCAGAGACAAGCTTCCCAGTCCGAATTGTCCCAGGCGAAGCATGGCATCGCGACGATGGATCATGAGCGCCCCTCAATTATCGAGTCTCGTGAATGCAGCGACAGCGTACCGGATCGCATCAGCAGGCGTCAATCTGAACGTGGATTGAAGCTGTTGGCCGCTTCCTGAGGACTCGACTAGCAGGCAGAACTCTGTTTGCCATTCGTGCATGTTAGACAGTGATGAAGTGAATTCGAGTTTATGTCGTGCCAGACACAATGTCGCATTCACGATTCATTCACATTTCGCGGATATCGTCCCCGCGCCAACGCGTCGGGAATCATCAATTTTTCGTCGTTGGAGAATCATTTCCTCATTTGTTTGGCGATCTGCAAAAGGAGAATTCATGAATTCACGGCGCATCATTCCACCCACGAAGAGTTCGAGAAGAGGATTCACTCTGATCGAGTTGCTGGTCGTCATCGCGATCATTGCGGTACTGATCTCACTGCTGTTGCCGGCCGTTCAGCAGGCGCGCGAGGCTGCTCGGCGGATTCAATGCCAGAACAATGTGAAACAGCTCGGACTGGCCGCATTGAACTTCGAAGCGACATTCAAAGCGTTTCCGTTCAACGCCATCACCAAGAACAATAGCCAATTGCCATATATCCCTTACGATCCCAATGGCCCGGACGCTCCCACACCTGGTGCATACGGGGGCACTCAGGGGCGCTGCAGTGGAATGGTGCCTCTTCTGCCTTACATGGATCAGACGAGTGTTGCCTCCGTCTACTGTTTCAACAAAGACTGGTCGGACCCATCCAACGTCGCGGCGCTCACTCTGAAATTTTCAGTGATGCAGTGCCCATCGACGCCGACCCCCGGAGTAGTCACGTACCCAACGAATGCGGCGAACTACATTTCACCCACGAATTCAAATGCGGCTTTCGCTCCGCCAACAACAGGTTCCACATCGTCAAACATTCTGGGAGCAGCACTGTACGCCACCACTAAGACGACACCCAGTGGTTGGGTGGGTGACTATGCTGGTATTGGGCAGATCAAGACCACAAAGAATGCTGCCGGAGCGGAAATTGCTTTCACAAATCCGATGGTGACGGTTCCCTTCACTGGTTCCGGTAGCAAAGGCGCTACTGCACAAAACGGTATGACTCCAATCTCTGCAATCACGGACGGCACGAGCAATACGACGCTCTATTCAGAACGATCTGCGAAGATGGCTCAGTACTACGCCGCTCACACTCCAGATCCGACAGTCGCCATTCAGACCGGTGCGATCTGGGCTGATGCCGACAACCGCATCACGGTCACTGGCACTTCGTTGGATGGTAAAAGCTCGTTTGGCAGCGGCTCATGCATCATGAATTGCAACAATCAGCAAGGCGATGTCTATAGCTTTCACACTGGTGGGGCGAACGTTGTCTTCGCCGACGGCCATGTGAAATTTGTTTCACAGAACATCGACATGAATGTCTTCGTCGCCATGGTCACCAGAGGAAGTGGAGAGGTGATCAGCGTCGATTGAGCCCTTCACCCAGGGCGGCGCGACGAGGCGTTACCTCGATAACTGGAAGTCAATTGGCCGTGCCACTGCTTGGCCGTTTTTTGTATAGACTGGAGACATCGGTAACAGGTGTTCGGAGACATGGGTGACACCATCGGGCTATCGTGTGGCATTTCGAAAGCGGAGGCCATGCGATGTCCTGGAAGGTGGAAACAACCGTGGTCGTTCG
>JAQGHU010000045.1 GCA_028291515.1 Schlesneria sp. | reverse complement strand
CCGCAGACAACTCCACCTTGAGCTTCTTCGTCAGGTCCGGCATCCTTGCCTCCTCACCAATTCACTCGCTGAACCGCCCCAGCAAAGTCTATTCGAACCTGACATCGGACGATAGATCGACCACTAGACCTCAGCCGGTTCGTGAACTCTCTAATTTCACCAAATAACAGCGAACCGCGATAGAATTTGGAATGTCCGTCTTGGCCAACATGGGATGGAGGCGACGTGTCGAAAAAGATCAATCAACATTATGTTCCTCAATTCTATTTTCGGCTCTTTTCAAGAGATGGAAGGCACGTCCATTCGTACATGCCGAAACCAGGCCGCTTGATTCACAACGCTGCCATTAAAGGCCAATGTGCGAAATACGATTTCTATGGCGACGGCACCATCGAGGGGCCTCTCTCTGAAATTGAAAACGAGCACGCGATAGCCCTTAGGTCATTGATTGAGATTGCTTGGTCAGAGACTTTCCCGCCATTGACTCCTGAAATCGTAAGGACTACCTGGCAGGCCGTTGCACTACAGCAATCCCGAACAGAACTGGCGGCCGAGTTGCACTCCCAATCAGCAGAGGCCATGGCAACCGAAGCGTTCACGAGACACCTCATGACTGCTCCAGGTATTAACAATCGAGAACGACTTGTTTCTGCCATGAAAACAGGTGAGGCAAAGGTCACCTTTTCGCGTTCCATAGCTGCGTTTCAGAATGTGGTATTCGCTCTTGAGAACTGGTTACTGATCTCAGATTTGGATTTTATCCTCCTTAGAAACAACACCGACTATCCGTTCGTTTTCTGCGACTCTCCTGTTGTTTTTGCTAATTCTTACTACCGAAATGTCACTCAGCGGGGCGTCTTGGGCTTGCAGACGCCAGGCTTACAGATCTTTTTTCCGCTCGACTCCGACACGATGATCATGTTTTTTGATGCAGCAGTGTACCGTCGCCCGACCAACTCTTGCATCGTCGACTTGATTCACGAGTCTGATGTCTCACAACTCAACGCATTGCAGCTCCACAACCACACTCGGTCAATCTACTTTGCTCACGATGATTGCGGCTCATACCTTCAAGATCTTTGGTCAGTGCATAAAAAGGCTGTACAAAAACCTCGATCTAATTTTGTTCGCCGTGACGGGTGGCTTCTGGATGGAGCGCCGACAAACGGCCTCGTTCAGATTTTCCAACCCCATCCGAATATTCGATTGGACCTAACATTTATTCAGTGCGACCCAATCGACGAAGGCCAGTATCGAGCTCGCCGACGCAGCCCGTCGCTCGTCACTGAGGCCGAGGCGAGGGCCAAACGGCGCATGGCCAACAGAGATGATTGAGCGTATGAAGTCTCAATGAAAATACCCCACATCGCCGGGTGCGCATGCCTTTGCATTCACCTCACTGGTCGTTGCACAGCGCCTGAATTGGCATCTGAAGCGTTCGATCAAGGGTGCCACGATTTTGGAGTCTTCGACAAGGTCGTGCTCTTCCTACCTTCAGCTTCCCGGGTCTGAGGGCAAGGAATCTCGACCGATCGGGAGGGGGCCCGCTAGCCCTGCAAACACTCCGGCACTCGACCATGGCCAGTCAACTGCACGAGTGCGCAGTCCACGACGGATCGGATTCAGATGAATGTAGGCAATTGCGGCCAGATCGTTCCGTCGTTGTCCATGTTTCGGTCGTAGCCCGGCCCGGACTGCCAGAACTGAAACTCGCCGGGTGCCACTGGCGGCAGCTTTGGGCCGCCAGTGTCTTAATCGAAGTGGCAAAGAGTTTCGACCGTTACCGAAGGCTCGTGGTTACGAAGGTTCATTCCTCTTTCACGTCTGCCGCGACGCAAAGGCTCAGGCGGCGGGGTGGCTGCCGTGCTTCATGTGCAGGCTCCACGATTGACCGTCGCGAGTTCCCGGGTCGGCATAGACCTCATTTCCACGACCACACCTCGAGGAATTCAACCGCCCTCCAGAAGTTGGCCCACTGATCCACCGAAGGGGTCGCCTGGAATCGAGTGCCAGCGATCGCTGTTCCGTCAGGCTTCTGCAACGATACCACCAGATTGCCGCTGCTCAATTGAACATCGATCGTGGACGTGAAGGCCCGAAAGAGTTGGAATGCAAAAGCCCCAGGACGATCTGACATGGACCAATTTCCTTACGGCGACGGCAAAGAGGACGGGTCAATCCCCCATGAACAACAGCACAATGCCAAAGCTACCAAAACCGGCGTCGAGGAAGAAAACGTGACTATTCGATCTGTCACAAAATA
The DNA here is from genome assembly GCA_028291515.1 of Schlesneria sp. Classification (GTDB taxonomy): domain Bacteria; phylum Planctomycetota; class Planctomycetia; order Planctomycetales; family Planctomycetaceae; genus Schlesneria. The sequence goes on along the minus strand of JAQGHU010000045.1, from coordinate 36,558 downwards.
TCCACTTTTTTGAGGAAAACAGCCAAAAACAGCCCGTTTTTGTCCCCCAATGTCAAAAACTGTCCTGGGGTGTCAAACTTTGTCAGTGAGTGTTGGCTTCGTAGGCGAGCATCCACCCGCAGTGACGAGACATTTCGCGGAAAATGGCAAAATATCCAAAACACCGTCTAGCTCGACTCACGCGAAATATGGCATAACAAACATCCACCACGTACTGAAAATCAGTGGACCGTAACCAACGGCCACACGTGTCGACTGCCGAAATCGGCGTCAACATGTGTGGCCGTTTTTCGTAGGAGGCAGATCGATGTGTCAGTTCAACACCCGTCATTCTCAAAATCTCGCTAGACATCCGGTGACAAAATCGCAGCCCCCCCAAAACCCTGCCATGGACTGACAAATTCTGCCATTTCGTAAGGTTCGAGGCGACGAGCCGGAGGTTGTGTCATGCAGTCCATGATACTGCGTACTCCGAACTGCGTACTCTGTACTGAGTACTGTCCCTCGCCCCCTCAGTCCTTGGCCTTCCGCAGCCACGCGACTCGCTTGCGAATCCGCCCTGGAATGCCTAATTTCCACCGCACATCGATCTCATTGCGCCCATCGTTCACTTGAAAGGACTCCCATATGGCCAAGGCAAAACCGGCCAAGGCAGTACACCACGCCAAATCCGATTCCGATGACAGCAAGATGCTCGAGAATGCGCTCGGCCAGATCGAGAAAGCATTTGGGCGTGGCTCGATTATGAAGTTGTCCGAAGCGGGCAACATGACGGTTTCGGGGATTTCGACGGGCGCCTTCTCCATCGATCTCGCCTTAGGCGGGATGGGATTTCCCCGCGGCCGTATCATTGAATGCTTTGGACCGGAATCCAGCGGTAAGACGACGTTGGCTCTGCACGTCGTCGCCAGCGCCCAGCGCGAAGGCGGGATCGCCGCGTTCATCGATGCCGAACATGCCCTCGATCCATTGTGGGCCAAGCGCCTGGGCGTGAACCTCGAAGACCTGCTCGTCAGCCAGCCTTCGTCGGGCGAAGAGGCGCTACAGATCGCGGAAATGCTGATCAAGTCGAACGCGGTTGACGTGATCGTGATCGACTCGGTCGCAGCCCTGGTTCCTCAAGCAGAACTTAATGGTGAAATCGGCGATTCGCATGTCGGACTACAGGCCCGCATGATGAGTCAGGCGATGCGGAAGCTGACCGGAGCGATATCCAAGTCCAAAACCTGCGTGATCTTCATCAATCAGATTCGCGAGAAGATCGGCGTGATGTTCGGAAGCCCCGAAACAACCCCCGGCGGCCGTGCGCTGAAGTTTTATAGTTCGTGCCGCGTCGATGTTCGCCGCATCAGCCAGCTGAAAGATGGCGACAACATCATCGGGATGCGAATGAAAGTAAAGATTGTCAAGAACAAGGTTGCTCCTCCCTTCCGCCAGACGGAAGTCGACTTGCTGGGAAGTCGAGGGATCAGCCTGGAAGGCGATATCATCGACTTGGCCCTCGTGTACAATATCATCACCCGTAGTGGCACCTGGATGAGCTACGGCGATGTGAAATTGGGCCAGGGACGCGACAAAGCCCGTGCCTACATGGAAGAGCATCCCGAAGTCGTGGCGGAACTCCGTGAAAAGATCCAGGCGGCTTACATCGCTAGCGGCCAGATCATGCCAAAAATGAGCGACTGACGTATCCGCGTTGAAATCGTGAGGTTTCGATGACGCAGAGTGACGGAAAACCGATCAAGCAACGACTGCCAGGGCGCATCGTCTGGACAGTCGTTGCCTTCGGTTCTCTCGCCGCGGTGGGCCTCAGTCACTGGTTGAATCACATTCCTCCAGACGACTCGGAACGGACCGATTTCATCAACCGTTACAAAGGGGGCTCGCTCGTCATCGCTGGCGGTGGCACGTTGCCGCCGGAAATTCGCCAATGCTTTATTGACTTGGCAGGCGGCGCAGATCGGACCCGCTTGGTCATTATCCCAGCGTTCGATGCCACTCAGGCTCAGCAAGATTCGTTGTGCGATTACTGGCGAAGTCTGGGCGTGCAATCCGTACAGATCCTGCATACCAATTCGCGAGATCAAGCGAACCAAGCGTCGTTCTCTGATCCGCTCGATCAAGCCACCGCGGTCTGGTTAAGTGGCGGCATTCAAGCCTGGCTGTCCGCGCAGTATGCCGGCACGTTAGTTGAAGACAGATTGCGAGCCGTCATCGACCGCGGAGGAGTTATCGGCGGCAGTTCGGCCGGCGCGGCAGCGATGACAAAGGTCATGATCCAGCAAGGGCAGGAAGAGGCCGTCGAGGGAACCGGGTTTGATCTGCTGAGCGGCGCCGTTATCGACCAGCACTTCCTGCGTCGTAGCCGCATCAATCGATTGCTCGGATTGATGGAATCCCACCCCAATCTAACAGCCTTTGGGATCGACGAGGGAACAGCGCTGGTCGTCCAAGTCCCTAAAGGTCGAATTGGAGTGATTGGTGCCTCCTACGTCCTCGCCTACATCCCGAAAATGGATTCCCGAGATTCCCGGTTCGAGATGCTCAAGCACGGCGATCAGATCGACATGGCCGGGCTGAAGAACGGTGCTCGCGTGAGTTCGCCCGTCGATTTCAACAACCTGATCAGCGACTAAATGGTTTTGCTGGCGGGCCGTCCAACCAAGGCCGGGTTGCGTTCAGTGGATGAAAGAAAACGTCCAGATCCGCTATAAAGTTCCGGCAGAAGGCTATGGGTGTGACTTCAATAATTCACGTGCCTCGTCTGCTTCTGCAGAATGGGGAAAGCGGCGAATCAGACCCTTCAGGATTCCGATGGCTTCGCGTTTGGACGAACCCGTGCCACTGTCGAGTTTCTTCTTCGCGGTTTCCAGTAGGCGTTCGGTGGCAGTTAAGGTCTTTGGCGTCCGTAGTACTTGTTCTTCTTCGGGTCCCTCGATCAGAAGTGTATCGACTTCAAAAAATTGCTTCTCACCGACTACTCCGGAAAAGCTGCGCACGCTGTCAGGAGTTTTAACTTCCACTGTGAAGGGAATGACCCGTGGGGTCGAATTGCTGTTTGATCTTAGATGGAATCCATGAACCAGAATCAGGTAGGTTCCCGATGGAGGGGTCTTGGTGTTCCAGCGAATGTGCTCGATCGGATCTTCGACATAGGCCGGTTTAAAATTCTGATCCACGTCCAGGAAGCCGGTTTCCGGTTTACCCTTGTCGCCAAAATTGATGTAGCGTCGAATACGTTCCGAGGGCGATCGAAACTGAACGTGCAAATCGAGATCGCTGGGACCGTCCCAGAACAGTGCGATTTCAAAGTCGCCCCGTCTGGCTGCAGGTTGTCTTTTGAGCCGTTCGGTTGCCGTGGAAGAGAATCTGGCAGCGGGATCCGTGGAGCCAGTGGTCTCTGCAGAAGCCGATATCCGCTGTTGTCGTCCTCCAACATTGGTACCCCCCTGCACAGGTGGCCCGACCAATGGTTGCTCCGGGATCTCTTGGCTCACGGCAGCCAATTGGGCGTCTCCCTCAATGGTTGCCAGATCCGGGGCGGGCATTTCAATTGAAATCTCACCCACTTCAATCTCTGTTCCTTCCGAGTCGAAAAACATGGTCGCAATGAGTGATCGACCGAGTTCGCGTGATTCAAAGACAATGACACCCAGCGCGGAGAGTAGAACCAGATGGAGAGCCAATGAAACCGCAACGCCTTGCATCAGCCCATTCAGCTTGGGGCGGCGAAGTCCGGTATCGACGATCTCAAGTGGAAACGGGGACATCGTCTCCGATGCCGCGGGGGCATGGACGACCTTCTGGCAACTGGGACATCGTCCTGCGCGACCTTCTGATGTCGCCGCAGCCTTGATCACCTGCTGGCAGAATCGGCAAACAAACGTGATGCTCGGATTGACGTTGGCCATCGTCATGCCCTTCTACGAGTTGTCGCCGCTGAAGGGGGAATTCTGCCCAATTGCAGAGTTGGAATTCAAGAGGGACTTGGTCTAATCGGAAACTGACGTGATGCCCCGGACGTTGAACGCTCGACGATCCGGGGTTCACTTTCGCCGCCTGCTCAATTGGACTGTGTCAATTCGATCGACTTCGCGCTGCTGCTCGAACTGGACTTCGACTTCGATTTGCTGCTGATGTCGATCGCCTTCTGGGCCGCAATCCGCTTCCTGTTCGCACTGGCCTGACGGAGTGCTTCCTTCTGCTGATTCTGATGCTGGTAGATCTGTTGCATCATCACGTTATGCGACGCCTGCATGTTGTTCAGGTATTGGGCCGTCTCCATCTGGGCCGCCGCCATTGATGGCTGCGAGTTAAAATTGCTGTTTCCGCCCATCCCGGTGCCGCCCATTCCCAGACCGGCCATCGAACGACCGGACATCTGTCCACTGCTTCCCCCCTGCCCACCTCCGGAACATTGAGCCTGAGCGGACATCGTCAAACCAAAAACCGCCACTGCCGCCAATAATCCGGTCTTCAGCGACCACTTATCGGCAACACCCTGCATTCCTCTTGCGATCATCGGAATCTCCCTTTGTGCTAATCGCTCTTCGACATCGACTTCGCGGGATCCGCACGGAGTGGCGTCAAAAGCCTGTTGTTTGGCTAAGCGACGTGCTTAACCTTGCCATCAGAGAGAAACGTATTCCCAACACAGGGTTCAACACCACGCAAACTGAATCCTCTTCGATTCAGTCGGGGCCAATGCAAAACGCCCTCGGCGGGGGTGGCCAAGGGCGTTTGTGGTCTAAGTGATGACTGGTGAGTCATTACTTCAATCAGTCTTCATGTTCAGGCTTTTGACCAGGAAGGCCATTTGATCAGCCGCTTCTTCGATCACCTTGGCGGTGGGCTTCCCCGCGCCGTGACCGGCCCGCGTTTCGATGCGAATCAAGACGGGTGGCGAACCCGCCTGGCATTCCTGCAACCGCGCTGCGAACTTGAAGCTGTGCCCGGGAACAACACGGTCGTCCGTGTCCGCTGTTGTGATCAGCGTGGCGGGATACTTCGTATCGGGATTCAGTGAGTGATACGGCGAATAGTCCAACAATGCTTTGAATTCTTCGGCATTATCGGCACTTCCATAATCATCGACCCAGAACCGACCGGCAGTGAACTTGTGGAATCGCAGCATGTCCATCACGCCGACTGCGGGTAGGCAGGCTCCAAACAGATCTGGTCTCTGGGTCATACACGCCCCAACGAGCAGGCCGCCGTTTGATCCTCCTTGGATCGCTAGTTTCTCGGGTTTGGTGTAACTGTTCTTGATCAGCCATTCGCCGGCCGAAATGAAGTCATCGAACACATTCTGCTTCTTCAGCTTGGTCCCGGCCTTGTGCCATTCCTCGCCATATTCGCCGCCACCTCGCAGGTTGGCGACGGCGTAGACGCCTCCCATCTCCATCCATGCGACGCGCGAGACCGAGAACGCAGGCGTCAGCGGGATCGAGAAACCGCCATAGCCATAGAGCAGCGTTGGATTCGATCCATCCAGTTTAAGTCCCTTCTTGTGAGCAATGAACATCGGAACCTTCGTTCCGTCTTTGCTCGAATAGAACACCTGTTTGACTTCATAGTTGTCCGACGTGAACTTGACCGCCGCACGACGCAGCAGCTTGCTCTCGCCCGTCAGCAGGTCGTAACGAAACACGGACGGTGGCGTTGCGAAGCTGGAGAACGAATAAAACGTCTCGGTATCTGTTCGCTTCCCGCCGAAACCTGATGCTGTCCCGATCCCTGGAAACTGCACTTCGCGAATGAACTTGCCATCCAACTCATGCATCTTCACTTGAGTTCGAGCGTCCTTCAGATACGTCAACACGAACTGATTCGCAACGATATCGGCACCGATCAATGTCTCTGTGGTCTGTGCGACGACCTCGCTAACTTCTGTTGGCTTGCGAGTGTCGATCGCAATGATCCGCTTGCGTGGTGCTTCCAGATCAGTGACGAAATAGAAAACCGGACCATCGTTTCCGATGAACGAGTAGTCGTCGTTGAAGTGCTCGATCAGATCGATCGGCATCCCATAAGGTTCGGTAAGATCCTTGTAGAGGACGCGGAACTTCTCGTTCGTTCCCTTCCAGATGTTGATCACCAGATAACGCCCATCTTCGCTAACGCGCAATCCAAAGCCCCAGGTTGGTTCGTCTGGTCGCTTGTAGACAAGCGTGTCCTGGGACTGAGGTGTTCCGATGCGGTGATAGAATACCTTTTGATTCAGATTCGTCCGTTGGAACGCAGCTTCCTTCGGTGGTTCGTCGTAACGGCTATAGAAAAACCCTTTGTTGTCAGTGGTCCAGGCTGCTCCGCTGAACTTGACCCAACGCAATTCGTCTTCAAGCAGACGCCCGGTTTCCACTTCCAGGATGCGCCAGACATTCCAATCCGAGCCCGCTTCAGCCACGCTGTAGGCGACATAGCGGCCATCATCACTGAAAGAGGTGGCACCCAACGCCACTGTGCCGTCCTTGGACCATTTGTTGGGATCGATCAGGACGCTGGGCTCGGCGTCGAGCGTGTCCTGCTTGTACATCACCGACTGATTCTGCAGGCCATCATTCTTGAGAAAGAAGTATCGCCCTCCGGATTTTGACGGGGCCGAGAACTTCTCATAGTTCCAGAGTTCGGTGAGCCGCTTCCGAATCGTCTCACGCTGCGGAATCGACTCGAGGTAGGCAAACGTCACCTTATTTTCAGCTTCCACCCACGCGGCCACCTCTTTCGATTCACGAACATCGTCTTCGAGCCAGCGATATGGATCCGGGACTTTCACGCCATGCAGTTCGTCAACGTGATCGATTTTCTTCGAGTTCGGATACGTCATCTTCTCCCCTGCTCCGGCAACTCCGGCCATCAGTAAGCACACTAATCCGTAGATCATGACCTTCATCAGTGATTGTCCTTTGCTTGTCGCCGATGTCCCGCAATCTATGGGACAGAGTTCAAAAGTGGTCCGCAGATTACACAGATTTAGCAGATTTTCAGAGGATGTTCATGGCTCTCTTCTGCAATTCGCTTCCTTAATCTGCGTCACTCTGCGAAATCTGCGGATCGATTCTGCTGGATTTCCAAGACGAACTACGAACGAGGCGTTTATGTTGAAGAGAGGGAGTACCGAAGTTCAACAACATGCCGACCTCATATCCTGTTGATTTGAGATAGTTCAGGACTTGGGCATCGTCGATTCCGGTCAGTGCAACAATCGCTTTTAACTCGACGATCACCGAGTCGAAGCATATGAAGTCTGCTCGAAATGACGTTTCCAACACACGGCCTTTGTAGCGGATAAGCAATTCCACTTCGCGTCGAAATGGAACTTGCTGTTCGATCAGTTCGAGTGCGAAGGCTTCTTGATAGACCGACTCCAAAAATCCGCAGCCCAGTTGCCGGTGAACCTCCATCGCAGCGCCAATAATTGTGTAAGTGCGCGGGTCGCGTTCATCAGCCATCGTCTTCTTTCATGGAAGTGGCTTCGATTGTGATAGAATCTTACCTTTCTCCAAAATCTGCGTCACTCTGCGAAATCTGCGGATTACCCTCACTTCGGAATGGAATCGCGATATTCACGATCCGTCTGCATTCGATACGTGATACTGGCCCTCAATTGTTTGAGGTCGTAAAGGCTGGTCCACATCGTGAAGTCTTTGACGGACATGCTCTGGATCACTCGTTTGGCGGCCTGCGCATCGAGTTGTTCGACTTCCGCTGCCAGTTCTGAGCCTGTTTGATAGCGGCGGCACGACTCATCGTTTTCCTGCTCACTCTTTTGCCAGACCAGATGATTCGTGCAGAGTTGCCACGATTCATGTCCCGATGTAATGCGAAGTTCACCGCTGTTGAACTCGATCACTCGAGATTCACCCGAGGCGTCCGCGACCATCAAGTGCACAGGGACTTCGACGAAGCTGACGTTGTACGACCGTGCCAGTTCCACGGCTTCGTCGACGTTCTTGGCGTAGTCAATGATGAGCCGCATCAGTGTGGAGTGAATCACCGACGGCTTCGCAGGATCGACAGGCGGCTCGGCATGCGGCACGGCCATGTCCGCGACCGCCACGCCGTGTCGATTCATTCCATCCATCAGATAAAAAGGTGCCCCCAGCAGAGTAACCCTCTTCAGCAAGCCCATTTGATCGAGGTCCTTGCGGTTCATGTTCAGATAGGCGAGATCGACTACGGCAATGGATGCCAGCCCCTGATGATCGTGCGCTCGCAAGATCAGGAACACATCATTGTGGTAGTCGAAATTGCGGCCGAAGAACACGCGATCGTCACTAGACCGCAACACAACCGTCGAACAATGATCTCCGGTATGATCGATCGTCTTCACCGGTTTGGGAAAATACAGCGGTTTCAAGCAAGTCATGACCGGCAGGAGAAAATCAGGAAACAAAGTTTCCGTACACGTGTCTTGCAAGTGTTTGACATCCATCCCTCGCTGGCGGATTTCGTCGAGGTGATAGTTTACGTAGTAGTCCATCACGAAGGCATTCGTTCCAGGAACTCGTCGTAACGACTGCAGCGTGCGGACGTAGTCCTTCAGAAGGAAGGCCGTCACGAGCAGGAGCCCAAGCATGCTCAATCCCAGCCACTTCAGACGGCGTTTCCAGCGGCCTGTCTTGAGTTGGGGAGCCGGTTTTACATCCGTGACGAGATCGGCCATGGCACAGCCATTATGAATAAAGAAGCTTAGTCATCCGTTCCCACCGTGCCCGCGGAGACTTCTATCAGACAACGCGTCTTAACAAGTTGTCAAGCGGAAGAGACGGCTTGGCGTCGTTCTCTGCGGTAAGTCGTTTCGCCGCAATAGGTCAACGACTTGCGCCGTGTGGCAGATTCAGATCAGGAGGGAGTCGTCTGTCGACTGGATCGCCTGACGCTTGAAGTTCGGGCTATCGATCGCTACTTTTCGCGTTGTCAACGAGTGGTTTTGCTCGGGCGCTGATTGTTCGCCCCGAGGACCCCTTTCTGGCCGGAAAAGACATAAACCCGGCCGATCCCTTAATTTGCGGTTGTTAAGACGACCGGGTTTGGAAGGACTGCGCATGACTCAATACGTCTATTACTTCGGCGATGGTGTGGCCGATGGTGATGCCACCATGAAGACCCTGCTCGGGGGCAAAGGTGCCAATCTGGCCGAAATGGTGCGAATTGGGTTGCCCGTTCCAGCCGGTTTCACCCTGACCACTGAAGTCTGTACCTACTATTACGCCAACAACCGCACATTCCCTCCCGAACTCAAGCAGCAAGTTCTGGACGCCCTGAAGAAGGTCGAAAAAGGGATGGGAGCCGAATTCGGTTCCGCCACCAATCCCTTGCTCTTCTCGTGCCGCTCAGGTGCTCGTGAATCGATGCCCGGGATGATGGACACGGTTCTGAATATCGGCTTGAACGACAACACTGTTGTCGCCTTGGCCAAGCAGACCGGTAACGAACGATCTGCCTGGGACAGCTACCGCCGCTTTGTTCAGATGTACGGCGACGTCGTGCTCGAGCTGAAGGCGAAAGACAAGACCGAAGGCGATCCATTCGAAGTTGCTCTCGAACACAAACGCGAACACGAAGGCGTGACCGAAGATTCGGCCCTGTCCGTCAAGGCGCTGAAGGAACTGGTTGCCGAGTTCAAGCAACTGATCAAGACCCGCGCTGGCAAGGATTTCCCAACCGATCCGATGGAACAGGTCTGGGGAGCAATCGGTGCCGTGTTCGGTAGCTGGATGAACGATCGCGCGATGGTCTATCGACGAACGTACGGCATCCCTCACGAATGGGGTACGGCCGCCAACGTTCAGGCGATGGTCTTCGGTAACCTGGGTGATGATTGTGCGACTGGCGTGGGACTGACCCGCGACTGTGCACTCGGTAACCCAGGCTTCTGCGGTGACTACCTGATCAACGCTCAGGGCGAAGACGTCGTCGCCGGTATCCGTACTCCAAAGCGTATCGAAGAAACGCTGGCGACGGACATGCCAGTCTCGTACGCTCAGTTGAACGAAATCGGGAAGAAGCTCGAAAAGCACTACAAAGAAGTGCAGGACATCGAGTTCACGATTCAGCGTAACAAGGTCTACATGCTGCAAACCCGTAACGCCAAGCGTACCGGTTTTGCTGCTGTGCGTATCGCTGTTGACCTCGTTAACGAAGGTTTGATCACCGAGCAAGAAGCGTTGCAGAAGCGACGTATTCCTGCCGACGACCTGTCGCAACTGCTACAGCCGATCTTCGACCCTGCTTCGAAGAACGCGGCGACCAAGGAAGGCCGATTCCTCGGCAAGGGAATCAACGCTGGTCCTGGCGCTGCATCAGGCGTGATCTGCCTGTTCGCCGACGAAGCTGAGAAGTTCCATGAAAAGAACCCGACCATCGATATCGTGCTGGTTCGTAAAGAAACCAGCCCGGAAGACCTTCGCGGTATGAAGGCCGCCAAGGGAATTCTGACGGCCACCGGCGGTGCCAGCTCACACGCGGCTCTCGTCAGCCGCCAGATGGGTAAGGCCTGTATCGTTGGTTGTGCGGCTCTGGAAGTCGACTACACCGCCTGCACTGTCAAAGTCGGTGGCAAGACTTTGAAAGCTGGCGATTTCATCAGCATGGACGGCTTCACCGGCGAAGTCTTCGAAGGCAAGGTCCAGACGAAGGACAGCGAAGTCATTCAGGTCCTCGTTCAGAAGACGCTGAAGCCAGAAGAGTCGGAAACCTATCGTCGCTATGCTCAACTCATGGGTTGGGTCGATAAGTACCGCAAGCTGCGAGTCCGCACGAACTCGGATACTCCGGGCCAGGCTGACGAAGCGATTGCCTTCGGTGCTGAAGGGATCGGCCTGTGCCGAACCGAGCACATGTTCTTCGATCACCTCGACGAAATTCGTCACATGATCGTGGCCGAAACCAAGGAAACTCGCGAAGAGGCACTGGCCAAGCTGCTGCCGTTCCAGCGAGCCGACTTTGCCGGCCTGTTCCGCAGCATGAACGGTCGACCTGTCACCATCCGACTGCTCGATCCCCCGCTGCACGAATTCCTCTCTGATCGTCACTTGGAAGAACAGCCCGACCTTGGCGAGAAGCTCTCCAAGTGGACCGGTTCCACGATCGAAGCGGTGAAGCGTCGCGTGGGCGAACTACACGAAGCGAACCCCATGCTCGGACATCGTGGCTGCCGTTTGGGGATCGTGTATCCCGAAATCACCGCCATGCAAGCACGGGCGATCTTCGAAGCGGCTGTGCTGGTGAAGAAGGAAGGAATCAATGTGGTTCCGGAAGTCATGGTTCCGCTCGCCGGATTCGTGACGGAATTCAAGCACCAGGAAAAGATCATCCGCGGCGCTGCCGATGCTGTCTTCAAGGAAACGGGCGTGACGCTCGAATACCTCGTTGGCACGATGATCGAAGTTCCACGTGCTGCGATTCGTGCAGACCAGATCGCGAAGGAGGCTGAGTTCTTCAGCTTCGGAACCAACGACCTGACCCAGACGACGCTGGCGATCAGCCGCGACGATTACGGTCCGTTCATCGGCTTCTATCGTGAAAACGACATCATCGGGAACGATCCGTTCCAGACGATCGATCAAGAAGGTGTCGGCGATGTGATGCGAATCGGTGTCGAACGCGGTCGGTCGACTCGACCTGACCTCAAGATCGGCATCTGTGGAGAACACGGGGGCGATCCAGCCTCGGTCATGTTCTGCCACGACATCGGCCTGAACTATGTCAGCTGTTCACCACGCCGAATCCCAGTCGCTCGACTGGCAGCGGCTCAGCAGGCGTTGGCCAGCAAGTAGTCGATACTACCAATCGATTTGAATCGAGCGGCCCGACTGGCCTTCAGTCGGGCCGCTTCTTTTTTGCATGCATCGTTATCGTACTGATAAAGATCTTCATCGCCTTCGTCGATCACGCGATCAGTCAGAACCTGGCAGATTGGCGGCAGGATCTGCTGGTTGCGAGGACTTCTCACGGATGTGCTCGACTCCCGTGTCAGCCGCCCTGCAGTCTGAGCTAGGCTAGATCGGGGGCTCTCTGATAGACCTCTGCAGACTCATAAGTCTCCCCAATCCGGCACGGGAACGACCATGCTCCGCCACCCTTCACTGCTTGTGCTGGCCGCTTTCGCGGTCTTCGGGCAATCGGGGTGTGCTGTTTGGATGCTGCCAGCGGGGAAAGTCCCGGTTCAGCAGGACGAACCACAGGAATTAACCGCCTCACAAGCCATGTCGCCAGTGATGACGATGGTGCCAGGTGATATCGATCAGATCGGGATTGGGCAGTACGCAAAGATTTGGACTTCGGCTCCGATCGATTCGACGGGACCGAACACTGAACCGCGGATTGTTGCCGGTCGCGTCTTGGCGATGAATGGTGGCGAGGTCGTACTCAGCGAGTGTGTCGGTTTCGAAAGACCGAATTACAAGATCCGCCAACCGCTGCTTCAAACGGTTCCTTATTACGGTCGGCTTTTCAAGAGGACAGGAGTCGGTGTGATGCCAACTCCAATTCCTGGAGAACTACGACTGGTGAAATCCTCGGTGCTTGGCGCGTGCTCCATTCCTGACTCGGAGTGGGATTCCTTCCGCCAGCAACGTCAGTTTGAACGAATCGGTGTTGATTTTGACTTCAACAGCCATCGCTAGGGTCTGCTGACATGAATTGCCTGAACTATCGAATCCTCGCGCTCGCTCTCATCCTTTGTCTTTTCGTGGGATGTGCGTCGGCCGGCCGACAATCCGTTGGGGGCTATGAAGGGGGCGACGATGAGCCGGAAGATTCATTGTCGGTCTTTGACTTCCTTTGACACCTTGGTGGCAGCGCTTTGTTGGATCGCCGCTCGCATCAGTCGTCTGGCCAAATCACCCCTTCGCCGATGCCTGCGCACGACTTACTTTATGTCCCCGCCGCCAGTTGTTTGATGCGTGCGTAGAGCACGATGTGGCACATGGCGCAGACTCCCAGGACGAACATCCCCGCAGGAATCAGCATGAATTCCTGCGGTTGTATGCGAAACACCGCCTGCAGGATCATCATCGAACCGAAAAGGGAACCGATCGAAATCACGGCGCTGAGCGGAACCGCGCCCCATCTCAAATAGGCCGACAGAAGCATCGCCAAGTGCGGAATGAGAATGAAGAATGTCGTGACGTAGAATCCCATCGGCTCGCGGATCATCGCCGCACAGTTCTTTCGACCTTGATCCGTGATGGCGGTGATCATGATTTCGACCGCGACGCCTGGCAGCCAACCAATCAATGCGCCGGCAAATTTTGAATAGATGAGAGAGACGGACGATTCAGGCAGCATGATCAGCGATGATAAGGTTTGACCGCGGATCTCGTCATTGACCGAGCGTGCCAGCAATCGGGCGGCATCAATCGAGACCGCCAGCGAAAGGAAGATCTGGTAAAACGAAACATCCATATAGAGGTTGCGGAGGCCGCCCCCCTGATAGTTGTGCTGCAACAGAGCGATGCCATACAGGCCGAGACAAAACGCCAAGCGGGCGGGAATCATGCCCAAGCCGCCGGACACAAAATAGTAGTCTTTCCACAGAAATGGATTGGCCCAGGGGCGACCTGGCGAAAACCAACGGAATCGACCATGACTGCGAGCGATCAAACCCCGCGTTGTTGATTCGGTTCCTGGCTGCCGTGAGCACAGCCCAAACAGTGCCCAAGCCAATCCGAAGCAAAACAGACCTGTGGACAGATTGCTGATCACCTGCCAACTGAATTTGGGGTCACCAAAGCCCGTCGTCAGGATCCAGCCCATCTGTTCAAACACCGAGAACCGCGCGATGGGGTCCAGGATCGCACCGGCTTGAATCGCGCCGACTGCACCATTGCGTGTGAGAAAAATGAAGAGGGAGGCGGCCAGTCGCGGAATCAGAACATAGGCCAACAAGCCGATCGTCATGCATGTGGCTGCGGATCGATTGTTAGATCCAATCGTCGAGCAAAGCAGGCCGAACCCCGCCAGCAGAACCAGGTAGGCCGCCAATCCAAGATAAACAGCGCTGACCTGGGCTTGAGTCACCCCACCCATCGTGACAGCCAGCAATGTGAATGGATACTGGACGGCGATCAGCAACAACGCCTGCGCGAGTCGCCCACCGGACTTGCCGATCAAGGTACCCAACGGACTGATCCCAGCCATCAGCATCAGTCCCAGCGTATCTTCTTCCTTTTCCTCGCTGATCGACGTGGAAAAGAAACTGAGCCCAAGCAACGTCATAAACGTCAGGTTCAGATAGCCGATGCCATAAAAGAATCGCAGTCCGGGTGCTCCAAACGAAGTGGAATTCCACTGCGCCACGCAAAGTGCCACATAGATCGCCGCCATCAATCCGAGTCGAGCTAAGTGTGATTGCACCGAGCGTGAGTCGACTCGCAAGGACCGCCCGACCAGTGCGAGTACGCCGTGAAACATTGCGTTCGTATTCCCCGCGGATCAAGGTGACGGGTCGGAGAGTGAGCCGACATGCTAACCAAACTCCTTCACGAAGTCGCAACTGCGCAAATCACTTGAAGGCGGAATGTGCATCGGCATCATTCGCCGATCAGCGTTGTCTATTTCCGGAAGTCTCATTTCATCACAAGCCTGCCGCACTCATCTAACTTGGTGCGAGAAAGACGATTGCTTCATTTGTGATGAATCACTGCGTTGCGAATGCAATGTAAACTAACCTTGCCGGAAGCCGGGGCTTATCGATAGTTCGCTCAAAGTACTCATTGTTGCTCCTCCGACACGACGAAGGGCCGCCGTCATGCTGAGCCGTCCGGTGATGGGCATGCTGATCGCAGGGATCATGTATACGCACTCAGGCTGCATCAGATCTGATGAAAACCAGCCTTTGGCGTCAGAACAATTTCCGCACAATCGCAACGGAGACACCTTCGAATCCGCTGAAACAGATGCAGTGGAAGCGACCATCGACTTAAGTGCCATCCAACTGGGCCAGCGGTGGAAATTTGAGACTTGGCTTCCGCCATTTCGTGGTGACTGTGTAGGACTGCCTCTCGAAGGGAAATGGATTTGGACAGGACGGGTTGTGGCCGTCAATAGATCCACTATCCAGCTTGCCGATGTCACCCCAGCGTTCGCTGGTTTCGGTGAATTTCGGGCGGTCAAAAAATCAAGCATTCAGGCAATCACTCGTGTTGATCCTCCAACGGCACCCACTCAACAGGTTTCCGCCAAGTGACGACCACAGTAAGTCCTGGTGCCCATATGCACTCACAAATCTGTCGCTTCACACAGACATTGTTACTGTCGTGTTCACTGACAGGCTGCACGATCTTGTCTTTGCCGCCAACGATCTCCAAGGTACAGGACCACTTCACTGAGACGGCCTCGCCGCGTCCACAACTCGTGAACTCCACCGGCCTTACCCCTACCGAAGTTGGGCAACTCCAGTGCGATCAGTACTGCGAATTGAGAGTGGCCTCGCCAGACAATTCCGCAGAAACGGGATCAGATGACACGACGATCGCGGGGCGAGTGGCGGCGATTGATGAGACACATCTCGTACTGACGGAGGCGGTCCGCATTCATCGTGATCAGATCCAGGTGCAAAGCAAATCACGACTGCGGAAAGTCCCCTATGTCAGTCGGCTGCTGAAGAGGACGACAAGCGCCTATGTCCCACCAGTTTCGATTCCTGGCGAGGTGCGTGTGCGTCGTTCAGAGGTGCAACAAGCCTCCACAATCCCGTCGGAACAGTGGGCCACTTTCCGACAAGACGGCATCGTGCGCATCGGCATCGATTTCGACTTCAACGTGCGGTAGATGCCACTGTCGCTCATTGTTTGAATTCGTGGCGTCTGTCGCGGTCATACAATTTGGCGACGAACACCTCGTCGCAGTCCTCATGACTGCGTAAGATATTCTGGGATATGGATGTCGGCGATTCTCGATTCCCTAAGCGCAGATCTTGGTCGTAAACAATTCTCGTGAATGTCGAGGGAATGGAAATTGGGTTGGTCGCTGGATCGCAGATATTGCCGTGAATTTGACCGATTCGCAAAAAACCGCGACGATTCCAAAGTCGAGAGTTGAAGAAATTCGGGTTAAGCAGATCATTCCGCTCTTCCCGAACCCCAGTTCTGCCGTTATTATTTTGGCCCTTGCATTAACGGCGCGGAAGAAGTGTCCGCCCAGCGCAACCGGAAAGCCAAACTAGTCCTAGGAAAGACTCACCGAGTCTCACCAACGAGTAAAAAATGCTCAGGAAATGCACGATTCGCTGTGTTCGATAGGGTTCATTGCAGCGCCTCACTGTGATGGACCACTTCGCCGGCTGTGCTTTCCGTGCGCTTTCCAGAGGCATCCCCCCTACTCTACTCCCTGTGACATCTCCGCTTTTGTAAATGAGGACTTGTAACTCACGAGCCTCTCAGCGATTGCGTTGTTTTCACAACACCCTGTAAGTCTTGGCCAATTGTGGTTCAGGACGTTGTTTTCAACCGCGATTTTAGTAGTAACAGTACCAAGCCATGGCTATGAACCTCGAAAAAGTCCGCAACATCGGTATCTCTGCTCACATTGACTCGGGCAAAACGACGCTGACCGAGCGGATCCTGTTTTACTCCGGTCGAATTCACGAAATCCATGAAGTGAAGGGGAAGGACAAAGTCGGCGCGACAATGGACTTCATGGAACTCGAACGAGAAAAAGGGATCACGATTACTGCGGCCGCCACGCAGGTGCACTGGGGTGATTACACTGTCAACGTCATCGATACCCCTGGCCACGTCGACTTCACGGTCGAAGTGGAACGATCGCTGCGCGTACTGGACGGGGCCATCTTAGTGTTGTGCTCGGTCGGTGGCGTGCAGAGCCAATCGTTGACCGTCGATCGTCAGATGAAGCGGTACAAGGTTCCTCGAATTGCGTTCATCAACAAGATGGACCGTACCGGTGCCAATCCGGACAAGGTCATTTCGCAGATCCGCGAAAAGCTGGGCGTGATCCCGGTCCCGCTGCAGATTCCGATGGGTCGCGAAGCCGAGTTTGCTGGCGTCATCGATCTGTTGGCGATGGAAGCGATCTTCTTCGACGGCGAAGACGGCGAGTTCATTCGTCGTGAAGCAATTCCTGCAGAATTTCAGGAGAAGGCCAAAGAAGCGCGCCATCAGATGCTCGAAACGCTGTCGATGTTCAGCGATTCGTTAATGGAAAAGCTGCTTGAAGAAGCTGAAATCAGTGTCGCCGAGATTCGTAAGGTCGTCCGCGATGCGACCATCGCTCTACAGATTACCCCGGTGATGATGGGTTCGGCCTACAAGAACAAAGGTGTTCAGGAAGCGCTCGACGGCGTGACCTATTTCCTGCCAAGCCCGCTCGATCGCACGATGACTGCCATCGACCAACTCAAGAAGCCGACTTCGGAAGAAGAGACGAAGATTCCCAACTGGAACCGCGTCAAACTGGAATCCAACCCGGACAAGCCGATGGTCTGCATGGCGTTCAAGACCGTGGTCGAGCAATACGGTCAGTTGACGTACACACGAATCTATCAAGGTAAGATCGTGAAGGGCGACAGCTACTTCAATACTCGCACCGGTAAAAAGGTACGGTTCGGTCGCTTGGTGCGCATGCACGCGAACGACCGTGCCGACGTGGAAGTTGCAGAAGCCGGCGACATCGTCGCCCTGGTCGGGGTCGATTGCGCCTCGGGGGATACGTTCTGTAGCGAATCGGTGACGTATTCGCTGGAAAGTATTTTCGTTCCCGATGCGGTGATCCGACTCAGTATTGAACCGGTCAAGCGAGACGGTGCCGATAAGCTTGGCAAGGCCCTGGAACGTTTCCGCCGCGAAGATCCGACCTTCCGCGTCCTGACCGACGAAGAAACCGGCCAGACGCTGATCGCCGGTATGGGTCAGTTGCATCTGGACATCTACGTCGAACGCATCAAGCGTGAATATGGCGTCGAATGCATCATCGGGAATCCTCGCGTGGCCTATCGCGAAACCCCCACGAAAGAAGTCGAATTTAACTACAAGCACAAGAAGCAAACGGGTGGTTCCGGTCAATACGGCCATGTGGTCGGTAAGCTGGTTCCGTTGCCTGTCGACAGTGCCATCCCCTATGAATTCGTCAACGATGTCACCGGCGGACGTATTCCCAAGGAATATATCAAGCCGATCGATGAAGGATTCCAGCGGGCGCTGGTCAAGGGACCGTTGTGTGAATGCGAAGTGGTGAACGTCCAGATGATCCTGCAGGACGGTACCTATCACGATGTCGATTCGTCTGAAATGGCGTTCAACATCTGTGCGTTTGACTGTATGCGTGAATCGCTTAAGAAGGCCGCCATCGGTCTGCTCGAGCCGATCATGAAGTTGGAAGTGGAAGTTCCCGATGAATACCAGGGGAACGTGACAGGTCACCTGTCCAGTAAGCGCGGTTTGGTGAACTCGACCGAAACCAATATGGGGATGGCCGTGATCATCGCCGAAGTGCCACTGGCCAGCATGTTCGACTATGCCAACGAAGTGCGATCGATGACGCAGGGCAAGGGAACATTCAGCATGGAATTTGCCCACTACGCGATGCTGCCTCGCGGCTTGCAGGACGAAGTGGTCGAGAAGCGAATGAAAGAAAAGGCCGAACGCGCCGCAATGAAGTAAAGCTTCAGACCTGTTCGGTGAATGAACTTGCAAAGCTCGGTTTGGAAACAAGCCGGGCTTTGCTGTTTTGCAGTGGCATGATTTGGCACAATCTTAAATCGCAATGGACCGGTAGCAGTCTCCTCCCGACCTTCGGTGAATGACCCATGGCATGGAAGATCGTGGAACGCAGAATTGGGAACGCGGGGGGCGTCAAGCAGCGCACCGCTCGTCAGCGCGAATGGGATCGACTCTACGGTGATTGGGAGGTTGGATACGTTGTGGATGGAGTCTTCATGACGCAAGGCGAAGCTCTAGAATCGATCTATTACCGCAGTTATGAAGAACACTTTCGTCGGCATCCGGCTGATCTGGCAGAGCTTACTGCCACCGCGAAAGTGCTTCGAAATCCTCACGCGGAAGCAACAACGGGTGTCGATCTTCAGGTACCGACGATCATGGACTATCTGAAAAGGAATGGTCTGGAATTGAGCGGGGCCGAGATCGTGGATATTGGAACCTTCGATGGCAGAGGAAGCCATGCCATTAGTGTTCGATTGAGCCCATTGACCATCAAGTGCGTGATCAAGCCCAAGCTGACATTGGAAACCTTTTGGCAAGATAAGAAGTGCCTCGCCATCTACGTTGACGAAGGATAAGAGAACAGGTGCAATCTGCTCGTGTGCGATTATCGCAGTTGCGCGAATCGAACCATACGATGGCACGAGGAATTGGCTATGCTCGCCGGTGACATGTATGCCCCTGGAAAGATTCGGCTGGTTGATCTTCCTGAACCGATGTTGGCGGATGTCCCGCCGGATGGAATTTCGGGGCAGATCATCTTCCAGCCCGAAACAACGTGCCTCTGCGGTTCGGACCTCCCCTACTTCAATGGCTGGGATGAATGGCCAATCGAGATCGGACATTCGCTGCATGAGATGATCGGAACGGTTACGGCCACGAACGGCCACCGGTGGAAGGTCGGTGATCGAGTTCTGGCGGTGCCTGTGGCTCAACAGGGGCTGTTCGAGAGATATGTGCTGGATGAGAACCAGGCGATCTCGATTGCAACCAACATTCCTGAAGAACAAGCGTTGATGGCGCAGCCGTTGGGGACGGCGATCTTTGCCCTCAAGAAGCTTCCCAACCTGCTGGATCTCGACGTGGCAATCGTTGGTCAGGGACCGATGGGCCAACTGATGAATGCGGCCCTGCGAAACATGGGAGCTCGCCATATCATCGGGATCGACCTGCTGGAAAGTCGATTGCAGGTCAGTCCGAAAATGGGCGCGACGGCCACGGTCTGCAACTTGAAGCAGGATCCGGTCGAAGCGATACGTAAGATTCTCGGGGGGCACCTGCCGGATGTTGTGATCGAATGCGTGGGGCATGCCGATCAGCAACTGAATCTTTGCATTGATCTCTGCCGGAAAGGTGGCCAGTTGCTCTGTTTTGGTGTCCCGCCAAAGCTGGTCGATGGCCTGCGCTGGCGAGATCTGTTCTTCAAGAACGTGACGGTCCATACCTCGGTCGGCCCCGATTTTGGCCGCGATTTTCCGCTGGCGATGCGATGGATCGGCGAAGGACGAATTGATGTCTCGCCGATCATCACGCATCGCTTCCCGTTGTCTCAATTGCAGCAGGCCTTTGAGCTATTTCGTGATCGACGAGACGGGGCGATCAAAGTTATCGTCGACTTTCCGGCAAAGACCATTCGATGAACCTGGCCGAGCAAATTGAGATCAGTTGCCTGATGGAAGCCACGGCGCGGAAGGTGGGAAATGTCCACCCGGGAGCTTCGTTCGAAGATCTCTGCTACGACGATTTCGTCTCGGCGGCAGCGGCAATCGCAGAACCGCTGGCTGCCAGTCAGCATGTCGGCCTGGGGAGATCGGTACTCAATGCCATCGAGCAGACTCACCGCGAGTCCCGGTCTAATGTGAATCTCGGAATTGCGCTGTTAATCGCTCCACTGGCTGCAGTAGCACTCGATCAGCCAGAAGGAATTGCCGATGTTCTGTCGCAAACAACGATAGAAGATGCGGAGCACGTTTATGCAGCGATTCGCCTAGCGAGACCTGGTGGAATGGGACAAGTTAAGTCTCAAGACGTTCACGATAGGCCGACAATTTCACTGCGCGACGCTATGGCACTCGCTGCCGATCGCGATCGGATTGCTGAGCAGTATTCCACAAACTACGCCTACGTTGAGCGGTTGGCCCTGCCCTGGCTCCTGGACAATTGGAACTGGTGCCACCAGTTAGGGAGTGTGATCCGACAAATCGACACGTTGGCTGGGTTGCCCGGACTTGTTCCCTGGGAAGCAAGTGTGATCCGACTGCAACTGAAGCTGTTGGCCGATGGACCTGATTCCCTGGTCGTTCGCAAATGCGGTTCGACCGTGGCCAAGGAACTGCAGGAACGAGCTGCAGCTGTGGTTCGCACCGACTGGCCAGCTCATCTGGAAGGCTGGAACGCACTTCATCGATTCGACGAATGGCTGCGCGGCGATGGACATCGGCGAAATCCAGGCACGACAGCGGACTTGATCGCGGCCACGTTGCTAATCGCTATCCGATACGATGTGATCGAGCCACCGACCCGCGACGAAGTGCTGCAGCATGCGGCTCGTATTCGACAAGCCCCCACAGAAAAGCCCCATCATGACTGAGCAATATCGCGTTCGCGTGACCAAGGACCATCTGGTTTTTAGTGCCGCGCACTTCATTACCTTCAATGGCAATATCTGTGAGCGACTGCATGGACATAACTGGCGCGTTGCCGTGGAAGTCGCCGGGCCGCTTGACGAGAACAGCTACGTCTTCGACTTCATCGCTCTGCGGGATGCCACACAAAAGCTCGTGAATGACCTGGATCATCGAGTCTTGCTGCCAACATCGCATCCCAAGATTAAGGTCGTGGCTGACGATCGCGAAGTGACCGCGACATTTGAAGAGCGTCGGTGGGTGTTTCCTCGCGAGGACTGCATCCTGCTGCCCGTTGCCAACACCACCGCCGAACTGATCGCTCATTGGATGGGCCAGCAACTACGCGAAGTTCTGCGACAGCATCCGGGAAGTCGAAATCTAAGTTCGCTACGTGTCGAAGTCGAAGAGAACTTCGGACAATGGGCCATGTGTGAGATGCGCGTCGGGATCTAGAGGCATGAGCCGATCACTTCTAGATGTGCCTTTGCGAGCGAGCAGCGGCAAAAGAAAATGCTGCTTTCGACGAATCGCCGCGATAGAATGAGATCGTCCGTCTGGATTCCCTCGATACGGGCCCGTCTACAACTCGGAAAGCTTTCCAATGTCTCGTGCCCTTCGTCAGATACTGATCCTGGCTTCGTTGATGATTGCCATCGGTTCGCCGTTTGTACCAACGAGTGTTCGCGCACAGGGCAACAATGGAGGGAACAATAACGGAGGAAACAACCAGAACAATGCTGGGGGAATTAAGATTGATGCAGCGGGCGTTGTCAGCGTGGTGATCGCGACTGACTCCACGGGGACTCTTGATAAGAAGCGGCGGGAACTGGTTGCCAAGAAATCTTTGAACGCGGACATCAATCAAACCAGCGAACTGCGCTATGTTTCACTGGTCGAGTGGGAGCGGCAGATCGAGAAGCATCTGACCGAGCAATCGCCTATTCCAGACGAGGTCTTCTTTCTGGCCGGATTGCAGCAGATCACAGATGTTTTCGTACTGCCGGAAACGAAAGACCTCGTGATCGCCGGCCCTGCCGAGGGGTTCGCCCCCGATGCCGTGGGACGCATGATTGGCGTGAACAGCGGACGACCGACATTAAGGCTCGATGATTTTGTTGTCGCGTTGCGAACACTTCGCCAGGCACGCAATATCGGTTGCTCGATCGATCCCGTGCCGGAACGACTGGCTGAACTGCAGAAGTTCATCAAGCAAGGTGGTGCTGCCACTGCTGATGTCGTCGAGGCACGCTTCAAGAAAATGGATGACATCCTGGGAATGCAGACCGTGCGAGTGGACGGCGTGTCCCCTGACACCCATTTCGCGGTGGCCCTGATCGAGGCCGATTATCGGATGAAGCGCATCGCGATGGGTCACGAGAACCCTGGCGTTAAAGGGCTGAAAAGTCATCTCGCGATGCTGGGTGCCAATGGCAACACGATGCAGCGCTGGTGGTTTGTTCCGCTCTACGACGCGATCTACCGCAGTGAAGATGGCCTCGCGTTTCGATTCGCCGGTCAGCGGCTGCAACTGCTGGCGGAAGAAGAGATCGCTGATGCTCAGGGCAATCGATCTGGCGCGGCGACGACGCGAATTTCGACCAAGGCTTTCGCCAAGCAGTTTACCGAGAAATTTCCGGAACTGGCTGCGAAGTCACCGATCTTTGGAGAACTGCAGAATCTGACCGACTGGGCTGTGTTGGTCGCACTGCTTCACAAAGAGCGGCTTTCCGATAAGGTCGACTGGAAGATGGCGACGTTGCTGGATGAACAACGTCTCGGCGTCCCGACGTTCAATGCTCCCAAACAAGTTCCCTCATCGGTCAACTACAAAAAAGCGGGGAGCATGATCGTCGGTCTTGTTGGTGGAGGTGTGTCGATTCACCCCAATCAAACTCTCGGCAAGTCGATCGTGCCGGCGACGGATGCTCAGCGCTTAGAGTCTGATCGACAAACTGCAGCGTCTACAGCACGCAGCGAAACTCATCGCTGGTGGTGGGATGCGGATAAGAAAGTGACGACCTCCAAGTAGCGTTTGAATCAAGTTCGTCGCTTGAATCCGCCAGACGCGAAGTGGGCTCGCACATTCGTGCAAGATCCCGATTCTTTCCGGCATGAATCTTCGCCTTCTCATGCTGACCTGATCGGTATTTCTTGCTTTGTCGGCGCGTTTCGCAGCATTTGCCGACCCGCGCGTGACCGCGTACACTCATGGCTTGAATTCACCCTGAGAAAGGCCTCGATATGTCCGCCGCATCGTCGCACGTCATCAATGTCACCATGGCCACGTTTCAGAACGACGTGGTCCAGAAATCGATGGAAACGCTGGTCGTCATCGACTTCTGGGCTCCCTGGTGCGCTCCCTGCCTGCAATTGGCACCGGTTCTTGAAAAGTTGGCAGGGGAATACGGCGGCAAATTCATCCTCGCCAAAATCAATACCGACGAAGAATCACAAATTGCGCAGGCCTTCGGAATTCAGTCGCTGCCAACGGTCTTTGGATTGTATCAGGGCCAACCGGTCGATCAGTTCGTCGGAATGTTGACCGAAGAGCAGATTCGTCAGTGGCTGGCCCCGATGCTCCCCTCACGAGCCCAGGAATTGGCGAAAGAAGCGGCAGCACTTGTCGAGAGCGATCCGAAATTGGCCGAATCCAAGTATCGTGAAGCTCTGGAACTGGAACCGAAAGAAGACTCGTTGCGGATTTGTCTGGCGAACGTTCTGCTAAAGCAAAACCGGCTGGAAGAGAGTGGCTCTCTCATTGAGACGCTGGCCGCGCGTGGTTTTCTCGAACCCGACGCCGAACGGATCAAGTCGGAACTGGAAGTTCGCTTGGCCGCTGCCGAGAGTGGCGGAGTCGACGAGGCTCGCAAGGCTGCCGACGCGGATCCAGCCAACTTGATCCTGCGCGTTCGTTTGGCAGATGCCTACGCGGCCGTGTCACAGCATCGCAAGGCTTTGGAGACTTGTCTGGAAATCGTGAAGCAGGACTACGGCGAAGCCCGCAATGAAGCCAAAGCGACCATGGTAAAGATCTTCGACATGCTGGGACCTGCTTCGGAACTGACCGGCGAATTCCGGCGGCAACTAGCCACCGCGTTGTACTAAGGCTCGCGTGTCATTCCCGCGGAGGCGGGAATCCAGTGATTCCACAGCAAATCACTACCAGCCATCCTCACGGGGCAAGGTCCATAGTTCCTGTGTCGATGCTCTGCGTTCGCTGGATTCCCGCCTGCGCGGGAATGACGGTCGTGGGAGTAGTTACCGTCAATCCCACCAGAAGTACCAATAGTTCGAATCCACGAGCCCCGCGGCCAGAGCGGCGATCGAGCCAGTCCCCTGCTCCACGATGTCATAGCAGTAAATATGCTGTTCGCGAGCGAGCCTTAATGCCGACTCGCGGTCTTGGGGTGGGCGTGACACGATGCACTGGACGACGGAACCGGTAATGCTCACGACTTCGGCACCCCATTGGTTCTGCCAATAGCGATGCAGCGCACAGTGCTCGGCGGGAAATGGGCAATCATTCCAGCCACCCCAACCGAGATGAGCGAACGCCTGCCAGGCAGCATCGAGCCGCAACAATCCAATCAGCACTTCCTGGTGAGGCTTTCGACTCTGGATGTCCACATGGGTGACGATTCCCATTTCGTCGAAGGTCTCGGTGGGCCATTCGCCATCTTCAGACTGCAATAAGTCCGCATGCTCGTCGGCTTTGTTGGCCAGCCACCGCGCCACGTCAATTCCCTGGCTCTGCTTGATCAGATTTTCTGGATTGAGCTCATCTGATTCAAATTCTGTCGCCGTCTCAAAATCGTCTGCGCTACCAAACAGAATCGGATAAAGACCCGTTTTCGCCGTCTCCTCTCGAAGACGATCAAGCTCCGCAAGGGCATTGGCACCTGCCACAGTCAATGTTTCCATCGCCTCGCCGAGCCTCTTTTGCTGTGACCATGAACGGAATGAAATCTCAATTCGCACCAGACAATCGCATTGTCGAATGGGCTTCTCAGGGTAGCATATCGACGACCACTCCAAATTGGTGTCCTAACTTAGGCTGAGCGACGCCAAAAACCGGCGACTTCCGTTTGATTCCTTCTTCCCAGCGGCCAGGGCCTAGCAACGACTCCGATTGTTCTTGTATGATCGCATCCATTGTTGCCGTTGCGTAGGCCGAGAGAGGTCAGAGGAATGCTGAGCATTGCGAATCGCCATCTCGATCACTCGCCGACGCTCAGTCGACGCGAGTTGCTGCGAGTTGGTGCCTTGGGATTGGGTGGGCTGACGCTGGCCGATCTGCTGCGACAGGAGGCAGTCGCCAAGACACCTCAACGTCCAAAGTCGGTCATCTACGTCGTCCTGAATGGCGGACCGTCACATATCGACATGTGGGATCTGAAACCACAGGCTCCACTGGAGTACCGCGGGCCTTTTTCGCCGATTGCGACCAGCTTGAGCGGTGTCCAAATCTGTGAGCACATGCCGCGACAGGCGGCGATGATGGATCGCACGGCACTCGTTCGAGGGATTCGATCGGTTGAAAATGACCACTATCTCAGTGAGGTCTACACCGGGTTGCCTCGTGGAGCGGGCAAGCGACCGGCCTTTGGATCGATTGTCAGCAAGCTCGCGCCGACCGAAGCGGCCTTGCCAAGCTACGTCAGTCTGAGCGAATCGTCGGACATGTTCGACTATGAAAAGCCGTACTATGCCGGAGCGGGTCACGCTCCGTTTCGGCCGTTCAAAGAATCGCTGAGCGATCTCACCCCTGTCAAAGATCTGCAGCAGCTTGAGAATCGCAAGTCGTTGCTGTCGGCGTTTGACAATCTTCATCGCCATCTCGACCGGTCTGACGCCTTCAAAGGGTTAGATCGATTTCAGTCGCAGGCGATGCAAATGATTGCTTCCCCGCAGGTCAGGGAAGCATTTGATTTGTCGGGTGAGTCACCAGAGACGTTGGCTCGATACGGACATAAGGCTGGCAAGTATCCGCACCAGACCGCCAAGCAGTACATGTACGATTGGAATGGCAAACCGTTCCTGATGGCACGACGGCTGGTCGAAGCGGGGGTGCGCGTGGTGACACTTCACGCCGCGGAATGGGATCATCACAGCAGCGCTGATGGCGACATTTTCTTTGCCCTCAAGTGCCTGATGCCAGTTCTTGATATGAGCATCGCGGCCCTCGTTGACGATCTGAAAGATCGCGGTCTGGAGAATGATGTGCTGGTTGTGGTGTTGGGAGAATTCGGCCGCACTCCGAAAATCACGCCGCTCGGTCCGGGTCGCGAACACTGGGCGGATGCCGGTTGTGCTCTCTTCTATGGAGGCGGCCTGACAATGGGGCAGGTGATTGGAGAAACCGACAACCGCGCTGAACGATCGGTCAACGGCAAAATCAGCTTCCAAAATGTGATCAGTACGATCTATCACGTGTTGGGGATCAACCCAGAGACCGCCCTGCCAGACTTCAACGGGCGGCCTCAATATCTGCTCGACGATCGGACCCCGATCCGGGAGTTAGTCGGATAGGGTGGCTGCACCAAGTGACCTCCGGCTTTATGGGACAATAACACCGTCGATTGTCGTGGTCCCGTTGAAGTTCACCGCGCCGGTGTTGCCGACTTCGTTGATCCAGTTTGTGCCCGAGGTGTTGATGGTGACGTTGTTGAAGTTCACAGTCGCCGACGAATTCTGGATCGAAAGACCATAGGTCGTCGCGCCGTTGATACTCGTCAAACCTGTCACGGTGAAGGCTCCGGCGGCTCCATCCAGCGTCAGGCCGTTCGTCGAGCTGCCCGTGCTGGTAATGCTACTGAATGTCATGTTCAACGTCAGCGGATCGAGGAACGTGGCCGAACCGTTCGTGGTGTCGATCACACCCGCCGTGTTCGTCAGCGCGAATGTCGTCCCCAGCGTCTTGGTGTCGACATACAGACCTGTTCCATTGTTGTTGGCGATGTTCAAGGTGGTGAACTTCAAATCGCCCGTCGGCCCATCGAATCGCAGGGCATCACCCTGAATACGAGCGGCCGTCGTTCCGATCGTCCAGTTCCCCGCGTTGATCTGGGTTCCCGTCAGCGCCGTCCCCGACGCGTCGAACGTCACTCGTTTAAACTCGACTCCGCCACCCGTGCCGCCAATGATCGTTCCGTCCAACATCGACTTGATGATCGTTGAATTCAGTCCATTGCCAACGATGTCCATGGCCAAGGCACCGTTGTTGACGGCCTGAATGGTATTGCCGTTCAAAGTCAGCACCAATTCCCCGGCGTTCCCCGAATCTTTGGTGCTGATCCCGCTGGCATTGGCTTTGATCGAGTTGTTGCTGATGGTGACGACGTGAGGGGAACCGTTGTTGACAATCTCGATGCCGTCGCCGGTAATCGAGCCGGTTCCACCGATGTTCAAGCCGGTCGCGGTCAGGTTCGTATCCGAACTGTGAATTCCGTCACCACTGGAGTTGTTGATCGTGCCGCCCAGGATGCTGACGGTACCGGCATCGGTAAGCGTGACGCCATTGTCCGTCGACAGCGTTCCGACAGTGTCGATCGTGACCGATTGAATCGTCGACGTCAGAGTGCTCGAGTTATTGATCACCAGACCGCTACCCGCAGCACCCGTGATCGTGGCCGTCCCGGTCACTCCGAATGTACCGCTCGATTTGTCGATGCTGATTCCTGCTCCCGGACTTTGCGTCGATGTGATATTCGTGAACGTCGCGGCCAATGGTGTTCCGTTCAGTTCGACCGCTGTGCCGAAGGAAGTCGTCACATTGGCGGTCCCGGTGACAGTTGTCAGCCCGCCGTTCGACACGAAGAAACCCTGATTGCTGATGGTCGTGATATTCAGACCGTTGAATGTTGATGTTGGGGCGTCACCTCCACCGCCGACAATCTTCACACCCATTCCGGAGGCCGTGTTGTTGATGTACGGGTTCGTAAACGTGAAGTCGCCGTTGCCGTTGAAGATATCGATTCCCGCGTCGCCGCCATTCATGGTGGTAGTCCCCAGGAACTTGTAAGTTCCGTCGGCCCCGTCAAACTGCAAGCCATTGCCGATCGTCGTGTTGATCGACGACGTGTTGGTAAAGATGAGCGTTCCGGTATGGTTCCCTGTCACCAGCACTGCCGACTGATCCGATAAGGTCTGGCCCAATCCGCCACCATAGTTGACGTTGATAGCCCCACCATTCACTTCCAATCCCGTAGACCCGGCATTGTTGATCAGGCTCGTGGCATCGACGTTGAAGGTCCCGTTGCTATTTACCAGTGACATTCCGGTACCGCCTACGGTCAGGATGTCGACGTTCGTCAGAGTATAGATGCTACCGGTCTTCGAGTTGTTGACGGTGATACCCGATCCAGTCCCGCCATTCACAATGACGTTGGTCAGGTTGACCTGCGCTCCATTCTGAGCGTTATTCAGTTGGATACCGCCAAAGCCGCCCGCACCCGAGATATTCACGTTCGAGATCAATGTCGTCCCGGTGATGTCGCCCGCCGCACCGCCGATGTTCAGCGAACCGTTGATGGCCCCTGTGCTGGTGATATTCGTGATCTTCGAATTAGCTGCATCCAGCAGGACGTCTGTGCCGTTGTTCGCGAAGGTCATCTTGTCGATGGTCGTATTGGTAGACGGCTGAATGATGATACCTGTGCCGGCGACATTCTGAATCACCATGTCGCGGATCGTGGTATCAAGAGCGCCCGGATTCCCCGAGATCCCATTGGTCAAACCTCCGCTGCCATCGATCGTGAATCCTTGAACCGTGTTCTGATTGGTCAGCGTGACGGCGTTTCCGGCTGTCGGAGCCAGCACAGGTCGCCCGCCCAGGCCTGCCAGATGCAGGAACGACGATCCCGGTCCCTGTCCCAATGCGACTGAGAAATCGACGTTGGCCGTCCCTGTGGAACCGCCACCGATGATCTGCTGACGATCTTGGGTCAACGCGATTGGAGCCGTGAAGTTCCCCCCGGCGTCAACCAGAATCATCGCGCTGCCGTGGCCAAATTGCGTGTTCGCCAACACCGAGGCAATGCTGGCGGGATCGGCTTGAGTCCCGGTTCCCGTGCCCCCTTCTTTAACGAAGTAGGCGTGCAACAGATCACCACTCGCCGTGTCATGCAGCGGCGCGAAACTATAAGTGCCGCGTGAGTAATTCCCAATGGCCACTTGCTGCGACCGTTGAGCTGGCAGTGTCATCAGGTTCTCGAAAGACATCGGGCGACTTCCCCCGTTGCCACCGAAGAAGTAAGTCAGTCCGCTGTAGACATTGGTTCCGAAAAACTGATCGTGCGAAATATTGACGTTGGCCGACAAATTGTTTGTCAGGTAAGCCCGCACGCCTCCTCTGACGCCGTTGGTGAATCCAGCAATGGGGCCGTTCCAGTTGTAATAGCTTCCGTAGACTTCCGCTCGATAATTGAAAAACTTGCGGCCCAATTCGAAGTCGCTTCCCATCATCGCGACATCCAGCAACTGATAGCTGGTTGAGGTGCCGACGACCGTGTTAACGACGGTCAGCCCCGATGCGCCGCCACCAATGCCTGTTCCTTGCTGGATCTGTCCGACAGGAAGATAAAGATTTGCACGGCCGACCCAATTCGATTGGGTGAACAACTCGAAATTCACATCGAGTTGCTGGAAGAGATTGTTGTAACGGCTTTGAGTGAAATCGAGATAGAGGCCCGCACCGACAATCGATCGATCGAGCACAGGGAGATCCGTCATCCAGCGCTGCTGAATTCCCAATGAGCCCGCGGGGTTACCGGTGATCGCGTTGTAGTTCATCATGAACTGGCCGCTGTAGAGCGTCACCGCATCATCGATGGAGCCTGTGTAGTGGGTCGCGCCGATGCTGGCGAACGGCTGCTGTCCACCGAACTGTTTTCCCTCAGTTCCCTGCACCGTGAAATAGGTGCGGCTGTTGGGATCGAAGACGTTGGCAAATCGTTCTGTGAAGAGAGGTGCGCTCTGCTGAGCCCTCAATTGGCCAGCTTGCGCCATCAGAACTACGACGGCAACTGATTTCAGAATCAGTCGGAACGACATCTTCATGGTTGAGCTCGTGGTGTGTTCGTCGCTGTCCCACCAAGGGGTGGTGACACTACTGGTGGCTGCGCCTGATTCCGAAAGGCGACAATCCTTTTAAGTCGCCGTTCGGCAGGAATTGCCGATTCTGAAAATGTGCTAACTCACCGCTCCGTCATGAAGTTACGTCCTTAACCATCGTCCCCCTTTCCTGCGGCAATAACTGCAACAGGGGCAAAAAAATGATCACGTCGTCTTTATCCAGTCGGACACGCTAAATCCGCTTCATTCGCCAATTGCCTACCTTGAGAGCCTGGCCGCGTGCCCTTCACATGTGTCTGCCCCTGGCGCAGCCTAGTGATTGACGCGTCGTTCAAAAAAGAAAGACCACTCGTGATGAGTGGTCTTCCTGCATAGGTCGAGTTCGCGAGCGGTCAATGATTAACCAGCAACTCCCGCGGCCATCATCTTGATCGCGGCCGGTCCGACCAGCACCACGAAGATTCCCGGGAAGATGAAGAGCACCATTGGAAACAGCATTTGTACGGCCGTCTTCTGAGCTTTTTCTTCGGCAATCTGACGGCGTTTGACGCGCATGGAATCGGACTGGACTCGCAGTGCCTGAGCGATCGACGAGCCGAATCGCTCCGCCTGAATCAGAATCGCGGCCAATGCCTTGACGTCATCGACTCCCGTTCGGATCCCCAGGTCATGGAGCACATCGCGGCGGACGCGACCCATCTGGATCTGCAAGTTGCACAGATCGAGTTCGTCACACATCACCGTATGCGTGTCGTGGAGTTCTTCTGAAATACGCCGCATCCCGGCATCCAGCCCTAAACCGGCTTCGACGCAGACCACGAGCAGGTCCAGCGCATCGGGTAGCGACAGGAAGATCTTTTGCTTGCGCGAGCTGGCCATAAACGCCAGCACTAATTCAGGAAGGAAGAAAAAAATGCCGGCGGTAATCGCGATGGCAAAGTAGCCTTTTTGGGTCATTCCATAGACCAGCATGCCACCGCCACCACCAGCTAGAGCACCCACACCCAACATGGCGACTCGGATCGCCAGATAAGTCTGTGTTGCGGAACTTTGGTTGTAACCCGCATTCGCCAATCGGACTCGCAACTCGTTCTTTTCCAGATCCGATTTCGATCCCAACGCTGCGGAAAGAGCGGGAGCTGCCTTTTCGAACAACTGTCCTACGCTGGTCCCAGACTTGCGCTTCTTATCGCGGCTTCCCGGATCACGAAGTTCCGCCAGGCGCTCGGTCGCCCGGTTATCTTCTTTCTGAAATGCGGAAATCAGCGCCCATACGCCCAGAGTGCAGATGGCGAAAATGGCCCATGGCAGGATGGTGTTAAGTTCCATGGTCAAACGACTCGCAAAATTCGAGGTAAGTAGAAATGTCCCGACAACGCAGCGGTCTTAGACCTTGATATCGATGATCTTCTTGATGCAAATCGCGCCGAGCACCTGCATGATGATTCCGAAGGTGATCATCTGTCGGCCCAGCGGCTCGGTGAACAGCAACATGACATACTCTTGGTTTAAGTAGTACACGGCGATGAAGATCGCGATCGGCAATGCCATCAGGACCGCGCCGCTCAGGCGACCTTCCCCTGTTAGCGCCTGCACCATCCCGAGGATCTTGAATCGCTCGCGGATCACTTCACAGATCTTGTCGATGATTTCTGCCAGGTCACCACCCGTTTGCCGTTGGATTGCGACGGCGGTCACGAAGAACTTCAAGTCCAGATTCGGCATGCGAACCATCATGTTCTTTAATGCCTGTTCGATGGGAATACCAAGATTCTGCTCTTCGTAGGCGATGTGGAATTCGGTACTGATTGGATCGGCCATTTCTTCGACGATCATGTTCAAGCCGGAATTTAAGCTGTTTCCAGATCGAAGGGCTCGAGCCAGCAGAGACAGGGCATCAGGAAGCTGAACACCAAATCGCTTGGTTCGCTTCTTGCGCCGAAGACTTAACCACATGGTGGGCATCGCTCCGAGGATCAGGGCGAAGACGGGCAACAGGGGTGTGGGTGCCTGGGCAATCGCGCCGATGGCGGCACCCAGCAGACCGCACCCGCCACTGATCAGGACGTACGTCTGGAAGTCGATTGGCGAGTTGGCCTGTTCCAAGAACAGACCAAAGTTGCCGAGCCGCTTCGAGAAATGACCAAGAGCTCTGCCCGCTCCCGTGCTCATATTGACGAAGTCCTGCTTCATCAAACCGCGCGATGCCTCGCTGTCGGCGGGTTTGTTCCCCGCGAGCAGTTCCAGCCGATCTTCGGCCCGCGTGGTGTTCATGCTTTTCGTCAGCGAAACGACGGCAGCGCCCAACGCACCAGCACCGAAAAATGCCGCAATCGAAATGATCCACACGGGGTCCATAGTACCTTCTCCAATCAACAGCCCGAACGTTTCAGATCTTGCTAGCGGCCCAGGGCTCGCTGAGTAAACAAATTCGACGGCAGTTTGACTCCCGCCGATTCCAGTCGCTGCATAAACGAAGGGCGAATCCCTGTCGCTTCGAAATGGCCGAAGGCCCGGTTTTGATCGTCGATCCCGTCCTGCTTGAAGACGAAGATGTCTTGCATCACGATTTGGTCCTGTTCCATGTTCTGGACTTCCGTGATGTATGTCAGCTTGCGCGGACCACCTTGCAATCGCTGGACTTGAATGATCAGGTCCACGGCAGCCGCGAATTGCTGACGCAATGCGCGAATCGGCAATTCGACGCCCCCCATCGAGATCATCGTTTCGAGGCGTGAAACAGCATCGCGAGGCGTGTTGGCGTGGATGGTGGTCATCGATCCTTCGTGGCCGGTGTTCATCGCCTGCAACATGTCCAGCGATTCTGCACCGCGGCATTCGCCGATCACGATTCGGTCGGGTCGCATTCGCAGGGCGTTCTTGACCAGGTCGGTGGCGGTCACGCGTCCCTTGCCTTCGATGTTCGGTGGACGCGTTTCCAGTCGCAGCACGTGCGGTTGTTGCATCTGCAATTCGGCCGCATCTTCAATTGTAATAATTCGATGATCATTCTGGATGAAGCTCGACAGTGTGTTCAACAGTGTCGTTTTTCCCGAACCGGTACCACCGCTGATGATGATGTTCAGGCGGGCTTTGATCGCCCCTTCCAGCAGCAATGCAATTTCTGGCGTGAAGGCACCGAAGCGGAGCAGATCTTCCAGTCCCAGCGGCTTCGATCCGAAACGACGAATCGTCAATGACGGTCCGTCCAGAGCGAGCGGCGGGATGATCGCGTTGACACGCGAGCCGTCTGCGAGGCGAGCATCGACCATCGGCGACGTTTCGTCGATTCGGCGGCCCACGCGAGAGACGATGCGATCCAGAATCTGCATCAGGTGAGCGTTGTCACGGAATGTGACCTCGGACTTTTGAATGCGTCCATTCTTTTCGATGAAGACATTCTTGGGACCGTTGATCATGATATCCGCCACCCCCTGCTCTTTCAGCAGGATCTCCAGCGGACCATAGCCAAATGTCTCGTCGAGAACTTCTTCCACGAGGCGTTCGCGCTCGGAACGATTCAGCAATGGATTTTCAGTGTCGCACAAGTGTTCGACAACTAAGCGAATTTCGCGGCGCAGGGTATCTCCCTGCAGGTCTCCCAGGCGCGACAGGTCGAGTTTTTCGACCAGTTTGCCGTGAATCAATCTTTTAAGGCTTTCAAAATCCAGTTCCGACGAAGCCCCTCGACCGCGTGTAGGAGTATGACTTGGGGCAGGCATTTGGATTCAGTCCTTGTAGACGTTAACTGGGGAAAAGTTGTTGCCGAAAGGGTGGCTGACAACACTCCATCGCAAACGTAGGTCAACAATTGGCATGTTGCAAAACGGAAGCATGGCGGTTCAAACGGAACCGGAGATCTGTCGTAACGAATGCGCCGGATATAATGCCTCGATGATTCGACGCATCGGCTTCGCAACATCTGTGGAGAGAATCACACACCGATCAGTGCGACGATCCCAACGGTGCCAATTCGGCTCTTCGCGGTCTAACTGGTTGAATCTGCCGAACTTCGCGTTGACGGAGTTGCCAAAACTTTGCTATAGCCCGCGCAGGAATTTTGTCGCGAGATGATTGGCACGAGAGTCGCTGAATCGAAAGTGACCACCTCGACCGTCTCGTCATTTGATTCCTCCTTTTGTTGCCAATGTGGAGATTCAGCCGTGTGCGGAATTGTCGGATATGTTGGGCCCAAGCAGGCGTATGACTACCTGATCGAGGGGCTGTTTCGCCTCGAATACCGTGGCTATGACAGCGCCGGCGTGGCACTGCAGAATGGCGACCAGATCTCCATTCGAAAGAAGACTGGTCGAGTTGGGCAGCTGGCCGAACTCGTCACGCAACAGCCGGTCATCGGTTCGACCGGAATTGGACACACGCGCTGGGCCACTCACGGGGAACCCAGCGATGTGAATTCACATCCTCACACGGGTGGGAACGGCGAAGTCGTCGTTGTCCACAACGGCGTGATCGAGAATTATTCGGCTCTGCGAAGCCAGTTGCAGGAATTGGGATATGTCTTCCGATCGGCCACCGATACGGAAGTCGCCGCTCACCTGATCGCTCATCAGCTGGACGAAGAGATCAAGCTGGGGAGCGATCCCACCAGTGCCGAAACGTGCCTGCAGGCGGTTGAGGCCGCGTTGAAACGCGTGAAGGGGACCTACGGTCTGGCGATCCTCTTCCGCGAAGTTCCGAACATGCTGATCGCGGCTCGCTTGGGAAGCCCGCTGGTCGTTGGGATTGGTAAGGGCGAGCATTATCTGGCGAGCGACTCCAGTCCGCTCGTCGGCCGTACCGACGAAGTCGTGTATCTGAACGATCACGAAATCGCGATCATCACGGCCGATAAATTCCAATTGAAGCATCAGCACACTGGTGCCCAGACGCCGTCAATCAAGTTCCTCGAACAGACAGTCCAGGACACAGAGCTTGGTGATTTCGATCACTACATGCTCAAGGAAATCTTCGAGCAGCCTCAATCGATTGAAAATGCCTTAAGAGGTCGACTAGACGACGACGAAGCCTCCGCAAAATTCGGCGGCTTGAATATGGACCCACAAAAGCTTCGTCGGATCGATCGCATCGTTCTGACCGCCTGCGGAACCAGTTGGCACGCCGGCCTCGTTGGCGAATACCTCATCGAAGAGTTCGCTCGCATCCCGGTCGAAGTGGAATACGCCAGCGAGTTGCGTTATCGCAATCCGCCGATGTCCGACCGAACGATGGTGTTTGCGATTACGCAAAGCGGAGAAACTGCTGACACGCTCGCTGCGATGCGCGAATGCAAACGCAAAGGACATCCGACGCTGGCCATCTGCAACACGGTTGGCTCATCCATCGCCCGCGAGGCAGACGGCGGGATTTATCTGCATGCCGGTCCCGAAGTCGGTGTCGCATCGACCAAGGCTTTCACATCGCAGGTGACGGTCCTCACTCTGTTGGCGATGTTCTTAGGTCGCATGCGGCACTTATCGTATCCGGCTGGCAAGCGAATCATCAGTCATCTTCGCGATATGCCAAACAAGATCCGAAAGGCCCTGGAGTGTAACGACGCAGTGAAGGAAGTTGCTCAGAAGTACTATCAGGCCGAAAACTTCTTGTACCTGGGCCGACTGTATAACTTCCCGGTCGCTCTGGAAGGGGCGCTCAAGTTGAAGGAAATCAGCTACATCCATGCAGAAGGCTATCCTGCCGCCGAAATGAAGCACGGTCCGATTGCGTTGGTGGATGAAGAAACGCCCAGCGTCTTCATCGCGCCGCGTTGCCAGATCTATCCCAAGGTGATGAGCAACCTGGAAGAAGTGAAAGCTCGACGGGGACCAGTCATCGCGATCGCCTGCGAGAGCGACGACAAGATTGCGAAACTCGCTGACGATGTGATCTATGTGCCGGATGTCGACGAATACCTGCAACCGCTGGTCACCTCGATTCCGCTGCAACTGCTGGCTTACCACATCGCGATCTTGAGAGGCTGCAACGTGGACCGACCACGAAACCTCGCCAAGAGCGTGACCGTCGAATAGGCCACCGATTCGTTTAACCGCGTGGGCATCGCCCAATCGTGTTCGGCACGCTTTTTGCGCCAGGCATATGATGAACCAAAATGTCCCTTTCCAGGAGGGACAGAGATGGACGAGTCGGAACTGGTGGTGGAGACGCTGGAAGGTGGTCGA
>JAQGHU010000035.1 GCA_028291515.1 Schlesneria sp. | reverse complement strand
ATACTCAACGCGATCATACCGACGCCGGCCAAATACAGACCAAGACCAAGCAATTGCACCCGAAATCACCCTAACAATCTGAATCGCAGACATCGTGCCGAACACGATTGGGCATCGCCCCGCGCGTGATGAATAGTCAGACGAAGTTCTCCGATAGGCTGGTGATGAGCCGTTCCTGTCTTGCCCGCGATCACGATTGGGCGATGCCCACGCGGTTAAACTAGCACGCGTCACCGCGCTGTCTACTCAGGCGTATCCACCAACCGCAGCGTTCGGAAAGCCAAGTCTGTCGTGGGATCATGACCTTGCAGGCTGAAATGCCCCGCATTCAATCGCCGACCTTCTCGAGGATTCTCATTCTCGAGGCGTTCGTCCGTCCAGTCCACGACTTGCACGCCGTCGATCCACGTCGTCAAGTGCGGACCGTCTGCGACTAGCATCGCGGTGAACCATTTGCGATCGCTCGAAATGACCCGACGAGCTGAGACTCGCTTGAAAATGGCTCCCGTGCCATGATCGTCAGGCTGAGTGCGGTCACCATTTTTGAATCCACTCTGGATCTGAAATTCATAGCCGTTGGAAGGGGCTTTTTCGGTCCCCGGCATCGCCCGAAAGAAGATGCCGCTGTTCAGCTTGTCGCCGTTAGTGATCGCCTCAAATTGCAAGACGAAGTTGCCGGCAGTTCGCTCGGTCTCCAGAAAACCGCGGCCATCTTTGACGTGGATCGTCCCGTCCTTCACGGTGAACTGACTCTTCGATCCCGCAACCTCGCGCCAGCCGTCCAGCGACTTGCCGTCGAAGAGGGACTGCGTTCCCAACGGTTTGAGATAGACGTTGCGGAACTCAATCTTGCCACCGTTCATCTGCAAGCCGATATGACCGGTCTTCAGCGGCTTCTCAGTCGCGTCGGTGTATTCCAGAACCTGCTTGCCGTCAAAAGTGACGATGACCTTTGGGCCTTCGACTCTCACATGAAACGAATGCCATTCCCCGTCACCAGTAACAGCGGGCTCTGGCTTGGCTCGCTTCACAAGGCTTGCTGTTCCAAATGCGGGATGCGTGTCGCACATATTCAATTCATAGCAATCGATCCCCGGATCTGTCGGATTGAGCGGGGTTCGCAGGAAAATGCCGCTGTTGCCTCCCGCCGCGACTTTGTAATCGCACCGCAGTTCATAGTCAGCGAATCGCGTTGTGGTACAGAGCAATCCGGGCTTGCCAGTATCCGCACTGATCACGCCGTCTTTGACGGTCCAGTTGAGATCGCTGTTCGCCTTCCAACCAAACAATGTCTGCCCGTCGAACAACCGGACCCAACCCTGTTCGAGTTCTTCGCGCTTCAGCCAGTTGTGGCCGTCGGCAGTGGGTTCTTCGAGAGTTGGTTGTCGGCGACGATCTGACTGTTGAGCGACCAGCCATTTCTGGTCATCGTCGGCCTTTTCCTGTTTGGATTTCGGTGAGGCAATCTTCAGTTCATTCTTGACGGTCTTCACACCAAGAACGCCTTGGGTCGCTTTGGCCGCACTTTCGCGCTCGGCCTCCGATTGCACTGCTCCTGAAAGAGTGGCAACACCCTTATTAAATCGGATTTCAATATCGTATCCCTCGAGTTTGTTGTCGGTGAGGGCCTTTCCAATCTGCTCGGCGACTTCCAGATTGCTGGGTGATTGTTTTGCGGTTGACTCGGTTTGAGGCTGCGATGGGCCTGAGCCCGGCGCCTGCGCACCACACCCCATCAGTGCACACAGAGACAACGCGACCAATTGCTGGCACTTCATGATGCGACCTCAAGCACGGGAGAATCGTTCTATTTGTTTTGCATCATTGCCCATCGCAGATAGGCATTAATCCAAGGATCCAAGTCACCATCCAAGGCGGCCTGCGGGTGCGACGTTTTGTAGTCCGAGCGATTGTCTTTGCAGTACGATTCTGGATGCAAAACATAGCTGCGGATCGTGCCGCCGCCGAATCCGATTCGCGATTTCTGGCCACGCTTGGCAGCCGATTCGTTCTCGCGTCGGTCCATTTCGATTTGATAGAGTTTCGCGATCATCATCTTGCGAGCCAAAGCTCGGTTCTGATGCTGGCTTCGCTCGTTCTGGCATTGCACGACGGTATTCGAGGGCAAGTGCGTCAGACGAATGGCGGAGTCGGTCTTATTCACCTTCTGACCACCAGCCCCGCCCGAACGGAAAATATCTTCGCGAACTTCCAGCGGATCATCCCAAGCGATCTCGACAGAGTAACTGTCGTCGAGTTCTGGCGTGACATCGACCGCCGCGAACGATGTCTGGCGACGATGTGCCGAATCAAACGGACTCATGCGGATCAAGCGGTGATTGCCTGTCTCGCCCTTCAGCAGTCCGTAGACGTACGGTCCACGTATCGCGAGCGTTGCCGAGTGAATTCCGGCCTCTTCCGCTGGCGATGTTTCCAGAAGCTCCGTCGAGAAACCGCGAGTTTCGGCCCAGCGCTGATACATGCGCAGCAGTGTTTCGGCAAAGTCCTGAGCGTCAGTTCCCCCTTCGCCCGACTGGATCGCCACGTAGGCAGAACTGGCATCTTCCGGTGCCGAGAGCATCGCCTGCAGCTCGACTTTTTCGAATTCCTCAGTCAGCCGAGTGACAGTTTCCTGAATCTCGCCAACCATCTCTTCGCCGCCGTCTTCTTCGGCGAATTCCAACATGACCCCCAGGTCGTCAGCCCCGGTGATCAATTCGGTCAACGGCTTCAGCGTGACATTGACCTGCTTCAACTGGTTCATCGTCGCCTGAGCGGATTCTTGACTGTCCCAGAATCCGGGCTCGCCCATCTTGGCATTGATCTCTTCGATTCGCTTTGTCTTGCCAGCCCAGTCAAAGAGAGTCTCGGAGTTGGAGAATGCGGCTGATCAAACTGCGAGCTTGCTCACGAAGTTCATTGTCCATAACGGCTTACCAGTCCTAGCGCAGAGAAACGAAATGATCTGCGCGAAGTATAGGGCTGAGAGGTCTGGTTCGCCAGTCGATCAGTGGTCGCTCGCTGTGAGATCAAGCTTCGTCATTCCCGCGAAGGCGGGAATCCAGTCGGCCCTAAGACCGATTCGGCGGGCGAGCTAAGCATATTGTGATCCGCAACAACGACCGCTAGATTCCCGCCTTCGCGGGAATGACGGAAGTTAGCAAGACCAAAATTTTCGGATTCGCCGAGCCTCAATCGACTCGCCGGTGGTCGGGGTTCCGTCGTTGAGCCAGGTCGAACAGCCATCGACCGAGTGCCAACAGGGCCAGGCCACTGATCGCAATACTCATATCGAATGCTAACCAGACCATGATGACCTCGGCAATTCTCTTCCAAAGAGCTGAGTTAAGGAGCGAACCTTACGGGGAAGCAAATTTTGAACCAGTCGTTTTTAGGCCAATTTCCACCAATTTTGGCCATTTGCTGCTCAGGTAATGGGCAGCGGTGCATCTAAAAACGGAGCCCTGCAACCTCAATTCGAGCTGTAGAGTCTGGACAAGCTGAATTTAGAGTGAGAAGATCAACAAGCACCAATTAGTGGGAGCCGCAATCACTTATCGCAGCTCCATTCCAGCTTCCAATGCCATCACAGGAGAAATTCAATGAAGCGCCGCACACCTGCCTGCACGGATTGTGAAACAGTGGATCGTCGAGACTTCATCAAGGTGATTGGCGGGATTGCTGCAGCCGCTAGTTCTTCAATGTGGTCGCTGCCGGGGGCTTACGCGGCTCCCAGTTCATCGAGCGCTGCCGAAACGATCGTCGGCCGATTTTATAATTCGTTGTCAGACGATCAGAAGAAAACAATCTGCTTTTCGATCAATGATCCCCTGCGTCAAAAGATCAACGCCAACTGGCACATCACCAAGCCGATCGTGGGCAGCGATTTCTACAACGCCGAACAAAAGAAGCAGATCGAAGAGATCGTTCGAAACGTGACGTCACCGGACGGGTACGCTCGTCTGCAAAAGCAAATGGAATTCGACAGCGGTGGCCTCGGCGACTACAGCGTCGCGATGTTCGGTGAGCCTGGCAAGGCGTCGTTCGAATGGGAACTGACCGGTCGGCATCTGACGTTGCGAGCCGACGGAAACAGCATCGATAAAGCCGCGTTCGGTGGTCCGATCATCTATGGTCACGGTGAAGAAGATCCGAAGGCGAACTTGTTCTACTACCAGACTCAGCAGGTGAACGAAGTGTTCCGTGCTCTGGATGCAAAACAAGCGAAAGAAGCTCTTGTCGAGAAGGCCCCCAACGAAGCCGCCGTCGAGCTCCAGGGCGAATCCGGCAAGTTCCCCGGGATCGCGATTGGCCAGCTTTCCAGCGATCAGAAGGAACTCGTCGAGAAGACGTTGAAGGTTCTGCTGGCGCCCTATCGCCAGGAAGATGCCGACGAAGTCATGGAGATCGTCAAGGGGTCTGGTGGAACCGACAAGCTGCACATGGCGTTCTACCAGCAGGGAGATCTGCAGAACGACAAGGTCTGGGATATCTGGCGAGTCGAAGGCCCGTCATTCGTCTGGCACTTCCGTGGTGCGCCTCACGTGCATGCGTATATTAACGTCGGCGCGGTGACCTCGGCAGCAAAGACTGCGAAGAGCTAACCGGCAGCAATCGAAAGTGGGGACATTGGTCCCCACTTCGAGCGCGTTCTCGCCAAGAGATTGGGCGAAGTCGAAGTGCGATCGACTCGATTGTCACTCGCCCAAGGTCTTGGTGATCTTGGTTGCGTGTCGACATCGCGAGAGAACGACCCGCGTTCGCTAGAACCGCACGTCAAGCTGAGCCGAGATAAACGGACCACTGCCGATGCGGACCGTGTTCGTCCCGACAAGGTTGAAGCCGTCGGTCTCTGTGAAGTAGCGATCGAATGCGTAGCCGCTCGCAAGTTCGAGTCCGACGTTCGGTCGGAACCACCAGAGCCAGCCAGCCGCCAAACGCTTTTCGTAGTAGAACAGGTGATCCTGGCTGATGGGCCGATCAACTCGACGCCAGTTCTCATTCGTCCAGTCAAAGCCTGCATAAAGCTGCCAGGCCTGGGTCGGCTGATAGACAGCACGCGCATGCATCGTCGTCAGGAAGGCGTAGACATACTGCAATTGCCAATCGGGTGCGGGCTTCCAACTCACAACGGAAAATGGAAACCCGATGATCGCCTGGAAATCGTCTGACGGATTATAGAAGTAGCCACCACCGGGGATTGGCAGGCCAAACAAGACCTGGCTATTCGTCGACGCATTCACCCCGAAGAACCAGGCACTGTGATCGTCCTGAGGGACTAACAAAAATGCCGTTCCGGACGCCAGCATGACACCAGCGCTATGAAACGGCACGTCACTGGCCGAACCGACATCCAATACCAACCCACCTACATTCCCATTTTCGAATTGATGGAAGACGTTGGCTCCGAACGCGACATTAAAGAGCTGATTCGGAAACGTCTGGTTCGTGGTCGGCAGGATCGCATTCGTATGGATATTCATCTGATCCAGATGCGATGTGAAGACGACCGTGTCAGTCCCATTTGTGTAGACGGGGACGCCTGCTTGAAAGTAGGAACGATCGATACTCATCGATGTCCCCGGCTGATCTGTCGATTGCGTCGGATACCAGGTCTCGCCGACATGCGGGTTGGCCATCAGCAGTGTGCCGACGCCGCCAGGAAGATTCTTGATCCCTTTGATTCCACGAAAGGAAGGGAGCGAATCGAGGGCCGTTCCGGTCTTGCCATGTGGTCGCGTGGCGGCACTCGGGGGACTACTCAAAGATTGATAAGGATCGTTGGACGGAACCGCAGCAGCGTTCCATTGTTCCTGCGGGCTGATTGCCATGGCAGGAATTGGATCGGCGCCAGCGGGGGCAGAGGAATCTACAGGATAGGCGCTGGCACTCGACGGCCGACAACAATAGGGAACGGTACTGCTATGAGCGACCGTGACAATCGGTGGTCCGATAAAAGGCTGCTCGGCGTCTCCAAACTGTGTCGGAAACGGCTGCTGCTGTGCTGATGCGGACCCGCTGATTCCAATCAACCACAATGTGGCGATCGCAATGGTGGCGACGTGCATCGGGCGAGCAAGATGTGGCATTGTCGCAGAGACGCGACTATCCATCATGGAAGGCGCAGTCTCCGGAAGCGACCACATCGGGTGGGAGGGCACGTTCAGACTCCATTCACAAACGCCAAACCAAAGCAATTGACGCTGGCAGCATCGGATCGTGCCTGCCCTGACTTCGGTGACAGGTGCAGGCGCAATATCTGCCGAACGGCGGTTATTCAGTTACCGCCGCCGCGTCCTTGTTTTGATCGACTGGCCTATCTGTTTCCTTCACCGCGACTAGCTGGTCCAATTGGAAGCAGGCAATTTCTTCGGCGTTGCGCACGAAAAGTTTGCCTTGGCAGACAACTGGATGGTTCCAGGTCTTCCCTTCGATCGCTTTGAATTTCGCAATTTCCTGATGCTTGTCAGGCTGAGCCGCGACAAGGGCGACTTCACCCGTTTCGGAGATGATCAGCAGCAGTTGCTGATCTGCAAGCAACAGAACCTGCCCATTACCATAGCCACGAGCCCGCCATTTCCGTGTCCCGTCAACGATACTGACGCACATGAAAATGTTGCCGTCGAAGCCGTACAGGTAGTTGCCCGAGACGACAAGGTCGTTGAAATACGGTTTGAAATCCCTGGTCGTCCATTTTTCTTTGACCTGCCAGTCGTCTCCCTCGTGCGTCACGCTGATGCGTCGCGTTCCGACTCCCATTCCCGTTCCGATTAACAGGTCACGCGCACCAATCAGAACTGGTTGAACCACACGCGCAATGTCCTTGGCTTCCCAGGCATAGTGCCAAAAAATCTTTCCGGTTGTCGGTTCCAACGACGACATTCCCGCGTCGGTGTTGATCAGCACCTGCTCGACACCGTCCACTTTCTCTAATTGCGGCGAACAGTAACTGAGTGATCCCTGACCCGCGGTCCACGCCAAGTCGCCTGAATCAGCGCGGTAAGCGACCATGCTTTTTTCTAACGGAGCCCCCGCAAACACGATGACACAGCCATCCGCAACCAGCGGAGAACTCGAAAAGCCCCACATTGGAACTTTCGCTTCGGTATCTTTGGCGATGTTGCGGGTCCAGATCAATTTACCTGTGGAGGCATTCAAACAGTTCAATGCTCCGTTCGCGCCCAAGACATACAGTTTCCCCGCATCGAAGGTCGGTGTCGCTCGCGGGCCGGGACCGGCGACGACTTCAAAGAATCGAGTGGCATCGTGGTGCGACCAGACTTCTTGTCCAGTCTTGCCGTCGTAGCAAACGACAAACTCTTCGTCGCCTCGCTGTTCTTGGGTAAAGACCTTGTCTGCCACGATCGACATCGATGACCAACCTGGGCCGATTCGATGTCGCCAAAGTTCCTTTGGCGGTGACTTTTCCCAATCGGAATTGATTCGAACGCCGGACAATCGGGCATTTCGTTCCGCGCCTCGGAATGCAGGCCAATCTCCCGGCTGCTCGACAAGTTCGATGGCATCGTCGGTCGCTGGTGCAGTTGCCGCTGGGGCCTTCGACGATTTGAGCTCTGTCAACAGCTTCTGTTCGGCCGTCGGAGTCCATCTCCAGCGAAACGTCGTTTTGAACTCGCCATCCATCCCTTCCAGACGCAGGAGTGAACAAACGATTCCCGTCCCAACAAAAATCATGAGCACCACGTTTCGACGTGTCGGCCAGCTCAGCCAACCACTGATCAGCAGCCAGCCAATCCACACGCTGGCCACAATCGGCGCGGCATACATGATCAATGCCATGACGGGAAAGTCGGTCCCTGCAGCCAGGACGGTGACGCCCAACACGGCAACGAAGACACCTGTGATCAGAAACCGTTCCGACCAGCGAAGTCGACTGGCAAACAGCGTCCAGACCACCAGTCCCCCGATCACCGCCATCGGAGTGATGACCAGTCCGAAGAAGAACTTGCTGGGTGCGAATTCGCCTGTGTTTGCGTACAGACGCGCCAGCCAGAGCACGGCGATCAGTGTCACCGCGGGCCACAAACGCAAACCCGCCTGAGACTTCACAATC
Source organism: Schlesneria sp. (assembly GCA_028291515.1). Lineage (GTDB taxonomy): Bacteria > Planctomycetota > Planctomycetia > Planctomycetales > Planctomycetaceae > Schlesneria. Next base: position 1,777 of record JAQGHU010000035.1, on the reverse strand, counting down.
TGAGGATCAGCAGAACTTGATGACTGCGGGGCTTGAATTGTCGTGTCGTCCATGGAACACTCCGAGACTCATGAAGTGACAGCGAAACGCAGACGATCATATTGTCGGCGGCCACTGGCTGAAATTGATGCCCCGGTATATTATGTACCGGTACTGTATTCGTCAATCACATTCCGGATCGATCCAAGACCGATGGTAAAACCCGAAGATCTGGCTCCGTTGATGGCTGAATTTGGCAAAGCCTACACGCGCAAGATCTACGCGGAAGTGGGACGAGCCGGAACGACGCCCGCCCGTGCCCGTTTGCTGATGTCGCTGCAGTGTCAGGGAAGCTGCAAAATGTCCGATCTCAGCGGCTATTTGTCGGTGACTCCGCGCAGTGTCACGAAGTTGGTCGACAGTTTGGAAATTGAAGGACTTTTAGTCCGAGAGCCCCATCCCAGTGATCGACGCGCCACGATAATTCGACTGACACCTCAGGGAATGCTTGTCTGTAAAGAGAGTACACTGGCAAATCATGCCGTAGTGACATCGATCTACGAACACCTCTCTGCCGCCGATCGCCAGCATCTGGCTCGAATTCTCAAAAAGCTGACCGAAGCCATCGAGATTTCATCGATCGCAGATTGAACAGCCCCTTGATCGCCTGCCTAGAATGACATGACGAGCTAATTTCGTATTGGAATTCATCAGAGCTTGTGGGAAAGGATACGATCATGCGGATTCAGTTGTCCAGCGATTCCTCAACGCCGTCGGAACGAGAAGCATCGGGTTCGCAAGATGCTCGGCTGCCGTCAGACTTTTCACTTCTGGATGCTTACTCGCAAGCGGTCATTCACGTTGTGGAATCAGTTTCTCCGTCGGTCCTCAGTTTGACATCAACCAGCCCTCGCGGTGGATCGGGATCTGGATTCCTGGTCACGCCTGATGGTTTTGCGCTGACCAATAGCCACGTGGTGAATGGCCAGTCTGAGTTGGTCGCCACCACGACTGACGGTGATCGGCTGATCGCACGAGTCATCGGAGACGATCCGGCGACCGACCTCGCAGCGGTGCGACTGACCGCGCGGGATCTGCCCTATGCGCGACTCGGCGATTCGGACGCGCTGAGAGTCGGTCAACTGGTGATCGCAATCGGCAGCCCGCTGGGCCTGCAATCGACAGTCTCTGCCGGAATCGTCAGCGCCCTGGGAAGAAGCCTGCGGGCTCAAGACGGTCGCCTGATTGAAAAGGTCGTACAGCACACCGCGCCGATTAACCCCGGTAATTCCGGCGGGCCGTTGGTCGACTCCCGAGGTCGCATCGTCGGGATCAACACCGCCATTATTGCGATGGCGCAAGGACTGGGCCTGGCAGTGCCATCGACGACAGCGGAATGGGTGCTCAGTGAAATCCTAGTTCACGGTCATGTTCGTCGACGCAAACTGGGCATTACGGCAGCCGTCGCCGAATTGCCGCGACGATTGGTTCGCGACTTGGATCTTTTGGGAGCCACGGGAGTCGAGATCCGCGATGTCACACCGCGCGGCGCCGCGGCTAGAGCAGGGCTTCAATCTGGTGATGTCATCGTTTCACTGGCCGATCGCGTCGTGGAAACCATGGATGATTTGCATCGTCTGCTGACGCTGATTCCCACAGAGCAAGCCTTCCCGCTGCAGGTGCTTCGAGATGGCAGGTTATTGAGTCTGCAAATTGAAGCCCTCTCCTGAACAATGGTCACCAAGTCTAAAATGGCATCGGCGCCTGCCACAAGGCGGCGACTTTGTATTTGGGAGGG
>JAQGHU010000028.1 GCA_028291515.1 Schlesneria sp. | reverse complement strand
CCGTCCATTTCTTGACACACCCCTCCTTGCAATCCCTTGAATGAAGGTCGAATTCAGCAGCCTCAACGAAATCGAGATTGCCATCTAAAAACCGGTCAACAGAATTCGCAAAATCGGCATGGTTCATTGCAATTCTCCAAGATCGAGTAACAGATCAGACACCCAGATGGCCCTCCTAGCCATCAGGGTGTCCGAATGTTGTACGCTCGGTCTCGTTGATAATTCCCATGCACTTGTGTTGAGGTCCCAAAGAGAGATAGGGCTTGAGCTTCGCCGAATTCTTGAGGAAATTTGTAATCAATGTGCAATCGCCACAAGTATGTATCGCAAGTGCTGTTATTGTCAATAGTTACGTATTTTATGGTTGATTGTGCGGGTGGAAGAAAGCAATAAATGGCGGGGGACTGGACAACCGAATCCATGAAGAATCACTCTTCGTTCTCGTCCGTTTTTTGTATTGCGTTCAATCCAGATTTGTCCAATTTCACCTCCGCCTAACTACCAATCCGATATTGGTCGCGTCACAGATCAAAAATCTGGAGAAATCGTCCAGAATTCTTAAAAAACTGCGATTGCCATGTCAGACGCTATACGTTCTCTGTTACGGGTGATGGCAATGACTCAATAAAGAGAATGCGAAGGTCACGTATGCGGGAAGATCGAATGATGGGGGAGTGCCAGAAGCTGGCCCGCCACAAACTGGCGGCGAATTCCGTTCGCTTTCTGTTCCGGCAACCGACGAAATTCTCGCAGCCATGTCCTGGCATCGCGGGCTCGATACCAGATCTCGCCGCCGAGCGGAGGGGAGTGGTCTTGCTGGGCTTTCAAGTCCGCCGCAGTGGCAAACCAGAGCCGATCGCGCATGGAGGCAGGAAGCTCCAGCGCCTGCTGAAACAATGCCGCCAGCCGCGACTGATCGCCATCGGGCCGCTGCTTGTCGTGAACAACGATAAGTAGTCGGAATCCCGACTGAGGCACCGACGATCGGTGTCGAGAATATGTTTGCTGTAAATGCTTCTGCCCCGATTCGGACTCGGCCCAGGCGGCATATTGTTGTAGTTTCTCCAAGACTCGGCTGGGGGACATGGTGCCGTTGTCCAACTCGACAAAGTTGAGCATCGTCGCAAAAGAATTATTTTGCGACGTTGCCAAATCAGCCTTCCCTACTCGGATCATGAACCCGGCATCTGGAATCACGCGCCGCGTTCGTCCGGCCTGATAGAACCGCAATTGGCGTTCACGACGGTAGTAGCGCCGCTCCGTAGTCAGCAGTTTCAAGTCATCTCGCGATTCAACCGTGAGCCGCACGGCCAGTTCCAACTCCGTCAGCAGAAGTTCGTGCAGAATGGAGTCCACGGCCACGCCGCTGGCTTTCCGGCCCTCGCCGACGGGATACGTCGTGTCGAGGTTGTGGGCCGCGTAGGTGTCGTTGATGAGCCTCACGCCTCGAATAGTCGCAAAGTAGACGAACGGAAAATTGGGTGATGTCGACCGGACCGGTGTGATCGCCAGGTATCCCAGTTGGACGAGGTTCGCCAACTGCCACTGGGTCGTCCGAGCCGTCCGCAGCCAGTTGGGAAATCGGCGCTGAACCTGGGACGCGGTGGCGAACCGCGACAGGTACACGTACTCCACGATGGCCGGTTGATGATGTTGCAGTCGTGGCGTGCGGGCGCAACGTCGTTCGCGAACCGGCAGCGGACGGATCAACTCGGGCAATTCCCATCCCGTCCGTAGGCGGGTCTTCTCTCCCCTATTCGTTGGTACCGTTGAGTCGTTTCTGATGCCACTCAAAGAGCCGTCAGAACTGTTCCACGTAGATGTTTCACCGGTGGCTGTTCGACGTCGTCCGGTAGGTCGACTGCGGTGGGTGGATTGGGTGAGCCCCGCGAACCCCGGAGGGACGGCACCTGCCGAACCGGAGTCCTCGCTCCCGCGAGGAAATGCGCCCGCCGCAGTCGACCTGGGGCTTGCAACTGCAAATCCAGGGCGACGTCGTAATTGTGGGTCTACCTGGCCGTTTTTGAGCGGTTCCGTCATAGCCGTGGATTGCGTACCGTTCGCAAGTCGCTCTCCCCTGTCTCGGGAGCGACATCGCTCGGTTTAGTTTCTCTCTGGGCCAGTTCTTGGAGACAGCGAAACTGCAATTCGTGCGGGGTATGCCGCATGAACGGATGGACACTCAGCACGCGGTCGCGAATCGCGGCCTGCTCCCCCGCTGGCAGTTCGCCCCAAAATGGCTCCCAGATTGCCTCGAACTCGTGACGTTCGGCTGATTGACTTTCCGCGTGTTCTATGGCCCTACGCTCAGTCTCCTGTTGTTGCTGACGTTGCTTGTCTCTTCGCTGCCGACTCTGGTACGTCTCGGCGGCGGCGGCCATGTACTGTTCCACTGCGACAAATGTCTTGGCCCCTGGCCAGTACCGTTTGAGTTGTTCGATCACCGATGGCAACAGAGCGATGGCTTGCGAGCGACCGTAGTCTGCGATGATTCGCTTGGCGAGAGTGAGATCCGCAGAATTGGGATGCTGATCGGTTCGACCTGTCCACAGGCGGTAGAATTCGCGGACAAGATCCTGTTCTGGTGTCCGCCGGACTTCCCTCACAGAAACCAATGCCGTTGTGGCGCTGCTGGATTGAAGTGAACCGCTCTCCCCTCTTTTCCCCTGGAGCAATCGTGTTCCTCGAGCAAATCGCAGTTGAGCCACGTCCTCACGCCGTTTGTGCCAAGTCACGGACTCGGCGACACGAGTTTCTGTAAGTAATTTGAATGCCGGTTCCAATTGCTTGCGAGCGTCGGACAGATATCGTTCCTGACGGACGGGCAGGAACTGAGCCAGTCGCGGATAATTGATCTGCAATTGCGGCATGCCGCCGTGAAAGTTAATGAGCAGGAACTCGTACAGCCGACTGGCAATCGGACTTCGTTTGTCGAGATACCGCCACAACTCATGATCGAGCGGTGCCGTGAAGAGGGCATTGAGGTTGTCGAGATACCAGCCGCTCAGCCAGAGATAGTTGGTGTCGGCGGTGCGGCCATCTGGCAGCGTCTCATTGACGAAGACCACCGTTTCGTAGAGGTGCATCGCCTTGCGCGTATTGAACCGCTGCCCCGCCGGTTTGGAATACAAGGCGTCTTGGCTGTAGATCGTCAGGCCCGCAGTCGCTTCGACAGCTTCCTTCAGATGCTGCACCATCTGTCCCGATGGTTGGACGCCCAACCGGACACAGAGATTGCGCCACGTCCACGTGACGGGGTTGGCAAATGGCAATCCTTTCTCAGTGATGATCCCCAAGAATGCCAAATGCACGGAACGAGACAGCAGTCCCGGATAGAGCGTGGCCGTGCTACGAGCTGTCCGAAGCAGAAATTCCCAGGTGTTTTCGCCGCGCGTGGTTGTCCCCCGGCATTCAAAGCCGTCGAGTTGCTTCAGTCCCCTAGTCCGCAAGGCGAACAGCGGCAACCGCAACAAGTTGGCCTCGGCCACAATCGTGGGTCGCTCCGCCAACGATGTGGCAGCGAAGGTCGGTTTGGATTCGTCGCGGGTTGAAGGCATAGGGATTCGATGTCGTGAGACATCTGTTCCCCCATCATACCGCGCCGGTCAGAAATCGTTTTCCACAGGCCAATCTTGGCTCACCAGAGTAATAAAGAGAATATAGATAATGTCGGCTTCGCCGCAGCCCAACTGGTGGCTTAATGCAGCCATGAACTGTGAATTCGACTCGGTTCCAAGTACACGGTTTCTCGGGACGAGGTACATGGTTTCTCGGTTCCAAGTACACGCTCTGTTCGACCGGGCTCGGTTCCAAGTACACGCCGACAACCTGCGGACGAGCGGGTGCGGCGTGTCGGTCGCAAATTAGCTATTTGAGGCTGATCGCAAAAAGACCATCAACCCATCGTTGGATGTGTGCTGCTTTGTGATGGACGGGGAATCGCTACACTTGTCTCGTCAATGACGTCTTCACCAATCTGAACATTACCGCGAGCCATGGTAAATGCTTCTTCGCTGGTTGCGTATGTATTCGACGACTGTGCGATCATCCTGCTATCATCCGTGATGACGACCCAGTAGAACGCCCAGTCGCTTTGCTTTCTGACAATTGTCTTTGCCATCGCTATCAACTCGCGGCCAGGCCAAACGAAAAAAACTCGACGAACAGTAACAGCTATTCGGCATTTCAGAAACAGGCTTCGCGGCACTGGCCAGCAATTGCGCAAGCGTCGGTATGCCGTTGTGAATTCGTTCTGGAGCGCGTGCAGAATGCGTGCAACAACATGGGGAGGTACAAAGTTGTCTGACCGCATCAAAGAACGCACCTAGGCGATCCTGAGCAACCTGGGAGCCTTTTTACGACCGTCGAATCGAGTCGTTTTTGTGAGCATCGCGAATGATGAGGTCTACTCTCCTATTCTTCCCGCTCGATACGATACTTGGGAAGGTACTTTCGCAGGATGTCCGTGGCCACTTCGGATCGTTCGCGACCTTCAATTTGTGCCACCAGACGCAGCTGCTCATTGACGGATCGCTCCAGATACAACGTACTGCGATCTCGCAAGACGAGTTGTTCCTTTCGTTTTTTCGTGGGCCTGGCTTGCGGCAAGACGGGTTCTGTTTTGGTTGCTGTGGGTTCTGACACCGGCGCTGGACTGACCCCAGCCATCGGAGCGTCTGAAGAGACATCCGACACCTCTGCTGGCGGTTCCTCGGTGCGCCGCAAGAGCAGCGAATCACCCAAGCCGGTTTTCCGTGTCGGCTGCATGGAATAAGACTTCTTTAGTAAATTCAAGATAGGCCACCGCTCCGGCGCTGTCGGGCGAATAATCCAACACCGAGATTCCCCGACTGTGAGCTTCTTCGACTTTGACATTGAGCGGGATCGCCGTGCGAAACACTTGCTCGCCGAAGTATTCCCGGACTTGCTGCTCCACTTCCCTGGCCACGTTGGTCTTTTGCACCTTCGTCAGCAGCACTCCGCCGATGTGCAACGTATCGTGCTCCATGTGCAGGCGAATTTGTTCCACCAGCTTTTCCAAGTGTTGAACCCCCATGATACTCCAATATCCAGGGTCGATGGGCACGAAGACCTCGTCGACGTAATTGAGCACATTGATATTCAGTAGAGTTCGCTGCGGCCCCGTGTCCACAATCACAAAATCATAGTTCTTCTCGATCGGAGCCAGGGCTCGCTTGAGTCGCAGTTCACGACCGAGCCCCAAGCGGTTGCCAGTATCGGCCATCGCGACGTTGACGTCTGCCAGTGCGGAATCCGCAGGCAGTAAATCAAGATTCAGAATGCGCGTCTTGAAGATCGCCTGCTCTACTGGCACATCGCTCAAGAACACGTCGGTGAGCGTTTTCTTCGCCGTCTGCCCGTGCGTCAGCACCGCCGTGATGTTGGCTTGGTGATCAACGTCAATCAGCAACACGCGCTGCCCGAACCGTGACGCGAGATTGGCAGAGAGATTTAAGGCACTGGTGGACTTCCCGCTTCCCCCTTTTTCATTGAGCCAAGCAATCCGCCGTGTCATAGGTCGAGTGTGGAAACGTCTGAGACGTTCGAAGTGTCGGGAGCGTCTGAGACGCTTGAGATGTACTGAAACGTTTCGGATTCCGAAACGCCTGAAACGTTTGCGGTCGTTGAGACGTTTCGAACGTTTGAGCGTCTCAAACGTTTGGGTGACTGAGACGTCTGATTGCCTTTGGGCGTGGGGAAGGCTGCAACTTCCCGCTTGACAATGACAGTTCCGTCGACGCGGCAACTCAACGCTTCCGCATCGCGATCGTTGTCGGTGACATAGGCAATGGGGAGGACGCGATGGGGAAGTGGTGATGACATAGAAATGTGGATAACTACTGTCAGGATAACATGGAGGTTTGCAAACGTCCAAAACGTCTGGGGTGTTCGAAGCACATCGGAATCCGAAACGCCTGAAGCGTCGGAGACGTCTGTGGACAGTGAAACGCCTCAAACGTTTTGAACGTCTGATCTGGCCGTTTTTCCACGATAAATCGTGTGCGCGGTCGGTCTGTGGAGTGTTATGCTGAGACGGTGCCGCGACGCTGAGCGACGTTGGGCAACCGCAGACTGCTTGGTTCCCGTCGTTATGACTTCTTGGGGAGGGGAACGTCGTGGAGGGGCGTCGAGGGCGGCATCCGACACCGAAACCAGGCATTCTTCTCGCGGGGGCGGCTCGCTGTCTCCAGTGCCGTTGCGCGAGCAGCGGGTCGCTTTTGCGGCACGATCGCCAATGAAAAAGCACCAGACGTGAGTCCGGTGCCTGTTGTTTTAAGAAAGAACTTTTTCCAGCTCCGAGTGCGAAAGATCGTCCGGGTGTTGTCCGGGTTCGAGTTTGACGACCCGCACGGACGCTCGGCTGATAAGCCGCTCGGCGGCAGAACGCATTCCCGTTTGACCAGCGTCGTCGCCGTCAAACATCAAAATCAGCGGCCGACGAGTTGCCACCAAGATCTCAACCTGCTCGTCGCTGACTGAAGCGCCGAATGTTGCTCCAGTGTTTGGAAATCCTGACTGAAACAGGTGATAGACCTTGAATGGCCCTTCGACGACGATCAACGGTTGTCCTTCGGTGCCATCCAAAGCCTCTGCGAGTCCATAGACAACTCGATTGCGCGGGAAGCTTTCCGGGAACTTGTACCGCAATGGGCCCGTTTCGTCTCTATGCGAAGCCGCTGGCTCACCGGGCCACCGACCGAGATAGCCGACGGGGTTAGTACCCGAGCGGGGATAGTCATAAACAGGTATCGCCACGTAGCCCGCGAGCAGACCCTTGCGACAGAGCCCGATTCCGAACCGACGAATTGTGTCCGGCTTCAAGCCACGTTCGAAGAGGTAGGGAACATCCGGGTTCAGATTCAAAATGAAACGCAGGGGCTTGAGTGGACTGCTGTCATTCGATATCGTCTTTTTGGCAGCTATTGCCGAAGGCTCTTGCGTGATTTCCTTGCCGGGATTCGCAGGGGCCTTTTCTTTTGTGGGTGCCTCGGACGTTTCAGACGTTTGGGTTCCCTTCCTGTGAGGTTGTTGCAGCGTCAGCCGATCAGGGAAATGCTCTGCAAACCAGAAGCGAACATGCGAGTTGTCAAATCCGGTCATGGCCTTGACCAACTCGATGACGTCGCCACCACGTTGGCAATCACCAAAACAGTGCCACAGCCAAAGTCCATCTCGCTGATTGATTTTGAACTGCTCGGAATTGGGACTCGGGCCATGCTGGTGACCTGGCAGGGGACAAACACCTGTTAGCGTCTCCTTTTTTCCTGTGAACCGATCAGCTAGCCCAAGTGCTGTGAGGACATCTGGAATCGAAATACGCTGCTTGACTTCGGCAAATGAGACGTACGGTCGTTCAGGCATCAGTTGTTCCTCCTTTGGATTTGGGAGTAAAAAGAACACCCCACAACCGTACACCTATTGCAATATGCCGTCGAAACCTGAGGTAACGGGATAGGTAACGCTTGTTGGCGTCGAAAACGACATGAACCGATGCCACCTCAGTAGCTTGCCGAGGTGCATATCCGCTATGCTCCCATGCTCCGCAAATTGGCTCCTCATGGGCATTTACCGCAGGAAGCGACTGAAGTGAAATTGGATACGGCGAGATTCTCCGGCCATGAGACGTTTACCCTCCGATACGGGTGGTTGACCAAGGCCGTTCATTTGATTCGAGAAAACCCACAAGGATTTGGTGACGATGACGCAATGGTCAAGCTCGGTGTGGGCAAGAACATGGTTCGGTCAATCAAGCATTGGGCGATGGCAACACGCGTTCTCGAGGAAGACTCCGAAATCAAGGACAATCGGGGCCGCTTTCTGCGCGTGAGCGACTTTGGGGAAGCAGTTTTCGGTGATTCGGGGTTCGACCCGTACCTAGAGAATCAGAGTACGCTCTGGCTCCTGCATTTCTGCCTCGCATCGCGGCTGACCAGCCCAACGACCTGGTATTGGGCTTTTAACGTCTTTCCTCGCACTGAGTTTACCGCGAATCAACTGATGGCCGAACTGCGTCGTGCAACATCTGAGTCAGACACCGTCAAAGTGGCGGAAAACACAATTCGTCGTGATGTAAACTGTTTCATCCGTACTTATGCATCCTCCCAGCATTTGCGGATGTCCGCGGTGGAAGACACTCTTGATTGCCCGCTCGCCGAACTTCGTCTGATCCATGAAATTGACGAGAGTGGCTTGTTGGCATTCAATCGCAGCGATCATTTGACTTTGCCAACTTGGGTTTTCGCATTCGCGTTAGCCGACTATTGGGATCGATTTCCTGCGGAGGTGGCTACATTGGGATTCCGCGAGATCGCATATGAGCCGGGCAGCCCAGGACGAGTTTTCAAGCTAACTGAATCTGCGGTTTCCAAGCATCTCCATGCTCTCGAAAAAATCACGAACAAGGCTTGGAGTTTTGATTCGACGGCTGGAATCAGCCAAGTCTATCGGCATCGTCCAGTCAGGCCGATGGAGTTTTTGAATGGCAAACACACGTTGACGTTAGGGTAGAGATCATGGCTTCGACTGGGACGCGAAGCAGCAGCGGACAGAGGTTTACGCGTGCTGCTAATCTGGAACTCGATTTTGATCAGCCTAGTTCCGTTGATGGGTACTTGCTTACCGGCACCGGAAGGCGAGCGCTAAGAAGACTAGCTCCAGCTATGCAGGCGTCAAGCACATCGCGCGCCTGGTCGCTTACAGGACCCTATGGGACTGGGAAATCCGCATTCGCGCTGTACCTTTCGGCATTACTGACCCCGGAAAAATCCGCAGCCTCGAAAAATGCCCATCGCCTATTGCGCGAGGCCGATCCAGAATTGGCTCAGAACCTATCAGGCCGAGGGGGCGCGAGCGCCTCTCACCTCGCATCAATTCCAGTAACAGGAACGAGTGAACCGCTTCCTGCGGCTTTGTTGCGAGGACTTGAACGGTCGCTCAAGCACCACGTTGCCGGTTCAGGTGGGAAAGCTGCAACGTCTGTTCGGAAAGCACAAGACGCTTTGCGTGGGGGAAAGTCCGTTGGCTCTCCTCAGATACTGGAACTTCTGGACGCGACAGTCTCCCACGTCTGTGCATCACCCGGCACCGATGGGGCATTCCTCATCATTGATGAACTCGGCCGGCTACTGGACTACGCAAATAATCGGCCAGAAGAATCCGATTTGGGGATTCTCCAAGATCTCGCCGAGTACGCCAATCGATCAAATCGTCCCTTCCTAATGATGACGATTCGGCATCAAAGCCTGACGGCGTACTCTGCAAATCTACCCACCGCTCGTCGAATCGAATGGGAGAAGATTCAGGGGCGATTCGAGGACATTGAGTTTATCGAACCTGCGGACGAAATGCTTCGATTGCTTGCACGGGCAATGGAGGTTTCAATTCCCGAATCCTCTTGCGCCGATAGTAAACCATTCGCACAACTCGTCAGACAAGCCTGGCAGCTTGGAATCGCGCCTGATCAATTGTCGCAAAATGAGTTTGCGGATCTTTTAGCACGATGCCATCCGCTTCACCCGATTGTCTCAACGATTCTCGGCTTTGTTTTCCGGCGGCTCGGCCAAAATGAGCGGTCGGCATTTTCTTTCTTATTCTCACACGAACCGTTTGGATTACAGGAGTTCTTGCGAAAGCCGGACCCGGATGGTCTCTTTGGCGTAGCTCGGCTGTACGACTACCTTTCCCACAACATTCGTGAAGCACTCTACACGTCATCGTATGCAAAACGCTGGGCAGAAATTGAGACTGTCCTAGACCAATTGGTTTCAGGGACGGCCGTCGAAGAGAGAATTGTAAAATCGATCGGTTTGATTAATGCATTGGGGGCAACTGATCGACTTCGAGCAACACGTGAAGTCATTAGTTGTTCAATGGGGGACACTGTCACATTGAACGCATGCAACCGAGAGATTGATCGACTCATCGATCGATCTGTTGTGGTCGATCGGCACTACAACAAGACGCTGGCGCTGTGGGAGGGAAGTGACGTCGATCTCGACGCAGAATTGCTGGTTGCCCGTGATCGATTGGATGCTTCGACCCCGGTTGCCGACCTCGCGTCGAGGTTCTTCGGTACGAGGCCAATCGTTGCGAAACGTCATTCCTTCCAGACCGGCGCACTGAGGTATTTTCCCGTCAGCTTTTGTACAGCCGACAGTTTGGCACAACTCCATCAATGTACCGAGCCGCTGGGTATATCGATCGTGCTCGCATCCCGAGCCTCGGAACTTGATGGAGCGGTTCGAAGATTGCGGAAACTGGATGAACCAACGCAACAGGGACGGGTCTTCTGCATCGCCCTCGAAGCCACTGGCTTCACAACTGCAATCCGAGACTTGGCCGCTCTGGAGTGGGTAAGAGACAATGTGAAACCATTGGAGGGGGATCGAACCGCTCGCAAGGAATTGACGATCCGAATCGAAGAAGTTCGTCGACTTCTCGGCGAACAACTTGACCGCATCTTGAACCCTGAACGCTTGGTGGACAACCCTTGCCGATGGTTTCGCGGTGGTAAGGAACTTCACTTCAAATCTGGGCTGAGGCTTCAAGACATACTTTCTCAAACGTGCGATGACATATATTCTTCATCACCGCGCATACTGAATGAGTTACTCAACAGACGCGAGCTTTCATCTGCGGCGGCGGGTGCACGCCGGAATCTGATCGAACGAATGTTCCAAGATTCCAACAAAGCGGACCTTGGAATCTTGGGAACGCCGCCCGAAAAGAGTTTGTACCTGTCGCTTCTGCAGCAGGGAGGCCTGCATCGCAAAATGAAGGATAGTTGGGAATTCCTCGCACCACAGAACAATGCCCCATCGAATCTCAAGCCAGCTTGGGATGAGATCACTCGCTTTTTCGGAGATACTGACGCCGGATCGCGAATGGTTGCCGAACTGTTTTCGCGTCTTTCGGCACCCCCGTTTGGTGTGCTCGAAGGGCCGCTCCCCGTTTTGTTTTGTGCGGCATTACTGGTTCATGAGCACGAGATAGCCCTCTACAAGGACGGGACATTTATCCCATCCCCGGATACACCGGATTTTGAACTCTTAATGAAGAACCCGGATCGCTACTCAGTTCAGCGATGGCGAATTAGTGGTGTCCGAACGGCAGTTTTTCAACGGTTGGCAGAGCTATTGGGGCGGGAAATTCCCGGAATACGTGTGGGCAGGACTGAGATCCTTGAGCTCATCAAGCCGTTACTCCGATTCTTCAAAGGTCTGAATGACTACTCCTTGTATACGCATTCAATTTCTGATGAGGCGGCCGCAATCCGCGAAGTGCTTCAGAAAGCCAATGAGCCAGACACAATGCTTTTCTCTGATTTACCGACGGCATGCGGAGTTAAGCCATTTGCAAGCAAAGAACGAGCCTCCAGCCGGCGTGTCGAAGAATATATCGAGCGTCTTCGAAATGGACTCCGTGAATTGCAAACGGCATACGAACGGCTTCTGCAGTCCGTGTTCGAGTTGCTCCAAACGGCCTTTGGCATTGAAGGCGATCTCGACACAGTTCGCACAAGCCTAACACAACGTGGTTCTATTCTTATTGAAGCATGTGGTAATCCAACACTCAAAAGCTTCATCACCCGGATGCTGCAGCCTGAATTTGACAAATGGGAGTGGGTAGAAGCCCTTGCGGGTGTGGTTGTCATCAAACCGTCCGCTAAATGGAGAGACGCTGATCTCGATCGCTTTCGGCAAGAGATAGTCGCGATGGCACGACTGTTTCGCCATGTCGAATCTCTTTCATTCGTTCCTAAATCGAGAGAGTCGGAATCGTCATCCGAAACCGTTCGGATTGGAGTTACGACTTCCGATGCCGCGGATGTCGAAAGGGTCGTTAGACTCAACCATAAGCAATCAGAAATCGTTGATAAGGTCGAAGTTGCGATTGAAAACGCATTAAAATGCGTCACTTCGACCGATAAAAATGACATTAGGCTCGCCGCACTCGCACGTGTCGCAAAGCGGCTGCTCGATTGATTTGTCAATCACGGCAGATTCCGCCGCAAAGGACGTTTGATGGCTGACAAGGTTCGACACATACTTTCGCTATCCGGTGGCAAGGACAGCACTGCGCTTGCCATTTACCTCCGCGATCGAATTTCGGATATGGAATACGTCTTTTGCGACACGCAAAAGGAATTGAAGGAGACGTACGACTACCTCGACAAGATCGAAGCCTATCTCGGAAAGCCGGTCATCCGACTGTGCGATGAGCGAGGGTTCGACCATTGGCTTGATGTATTCGGTGGCTTCTTGCCGTCTTCGCAAATGCGGTGGTGCACCAAGATTCTAAAGATTAAGCCTTTCGAGAAGTACGTCGGCGAAGATGACGTGCTGATGTACGTCGGTATACGCGCGGATGAAAACCGACTGGCGTACGTGTCCGCTAAGCCGAACATCAAGCCCGTATATCCATTCAAAGAAGACGGGATCGTTCGAGACGATGTCATCCGAATTCTTGAGGAAACGATTGGGCTTCCAGAATACTATTCATGGCGAACGCGATCTGGTTGTTATTTCTGCTTCTTTCAACGAAAGGCAGAATGGGTCGGATTGCTGGAGCAACATCCTGATCTCTACAAGATGGCAATGCAGTATGAGAAGCCGGACGGCGAGGGTGGTGGATATACTTGGAATCAAGCAGAGTCACTCGCGGAGCTTTCCTTGCCCGAACGTGTCGAACAGATCCGGCAGCGACAAATCGCCAACCTGGATTCAACATCGAATCCAACTAAAGTCCCTCTGCTAGAAGTGCTTGAGGATGACAGTGACGATGCACCTTGTTCCTTCTGCCATATATAGGATCCGTCGCGATGGCTTTTCGATTCACCGCGCGCGTGATGCGACAACTCGGAGCTGAACTGATTAGCTCAGACGAGGTTGCACTCTACGAGTTGGTGAAGAACGGATTTGATGCTGGAGCAAAGCACGTAACGGTAGACATTGGGTTTTTCATTGATCGCGAGGGAATTCGTGCTCTCGAAGCTTCCGCCGAAGACACTTTCCGCAAGCGGAACCCATCATCAGATCATTGCACCGAAGAAATCCGCGACGTCTTGTCTCAAATTAGTGCCGATCGAAATCGTGTTTTCCTACTTTCGAATGAACAAATCGAAGAACTTGTCTCAGACATTTCACAGTGCAAATCAGCGTCGTCGGCAATTCAGAGAATTCGACTGATTAATCGCATTATCATCTCTGATGATGGATGTGGAATGTCAAAGGACGACGTCGAAAGCAATTTTCTCGTTGTGGGAACTACCCATCGACGAAAACAACACGAGGCATTCGAGAGAGACGGCACGCCCTATCCAAACGGAGTCCCGGTATCAGGTGAAAAGGGGATTGGTCGCCTTTCGGCAATGCGTCTCGGCGATACGCTGCAACTCAAAACGGCAATACAGGATTCTCCGAACGATGTGACACTCGATGTAGACTGGGATTGGTTTGAGCGCCATCCAGACGCAGATATTACCAAGTACGATGTTCGGCCTGTATTAATCCGACGAAACAGAGACGACGCAGCATCAGGGACAACAATCACAATTGGATCGCTTCAACACGCTTGGAGCAAGAAGGATGTTTCCGATCTCGTCAGCGAGAAAATTGCCAAGTTTCTCGACCCATTTGACCGCCACGGTTTGGGCAAACGTCGACGCCAGAAGCTCAGGATATCCTGGAACGGTGAGCGAGTCGATCTTGCTTCTGCAGCTCAAGTTTATCTGGACGCCGCACATAACGGCATGCGAGGGCACATTGAAATTGACGACACCGGGGAGTTTCGTGCAAAAGTTGAATATTGGTTTCGAAACCAAAGCGATAAGACTGCCCGTATCGACTTGAATAGAACTTATACTGCTGCCGATTTTGGTTCAGTCGCCGAGGATGTTTTGAGTGCGATCGGGCCATTTTCTTTCGAACTTTACCATTACAATCGGAGAAATCTCGCTGCAATTCCTGGGGTTGCAGACCGCGCAGAATTTAAGAAATGGCTTGATGCTTGGTGCGGTGGGCTCATGCTCTTTCGGGATGGAATTCGTGTCCTCCCTTATGGGCAATACCCCGATGACGACTGGTTGCACCTCGATCAACGTGCATTGCGTGCGAAGGGATTCCGCGTAAACCGAATTCAAGTCGTCGGATGTGTGCGCATCTCACGGACAACAAATCCACATTTGGTAGACCAAACAAACCGCGAAGGGCTGCAAAACAAGCAAATTGCACTTGGATTTCAGCAGCTACTGCGCGATTTCATTGAATCGTATTTCGTCGGATTGTTTCGTCAATACGTTGAAGAACAGACCACGTCCCCAGATGACCTGCTTCCACGCGTTGGAATTGCGGAAGATGCCGTCACAACAAGCGTGACGGCATTGATCGCGGCAGCACAAGATGGGGATACCCGAGCAATTGCGACCGCAAAACGTTCCACAATTGATGCACTTCAGGAAATCAAAGCCATTTCTGGAGAGCTCGAAGCACTGATTTCGAACCAGCAATTACATCAGCTTGAAGTTGCCGAATTGGCGGCGAAGGGACTTTCCGCTGAGTATCTAGCGCACGATCTAGAAGGTGTGCTCGACACGTCGATATCAGACGCCGGAGCAATTCTTCGAAACAAAGCTCTTGATTCGAGACTCGCAACTTCGCTACGTCACCTCACGGCGATCCTAAAATCAACGCGAACACAGATCTCTGCTATTAAGCCCGGACCTTCATCTCGGCGAAGACGTCGGTCGGAAATGGACGTATTCGCTACAGTCGATGAAGTAATAAGCCTCTTCAAATCTCGCTGCGAAAGACACCAGATTGCGCTGAACATCAGCAGGATCTCGAAGGTTGGCACGTTCTCAGCGTATGTTGTTGATGGACATCTAAGGCAGATTCTAGAAAATCTCATCCGCAATTCACTTTTTTGGGTCCTCAATACCAGGGAAACTAAGCGTAACGCACCTGAGGCAGTGATTAACATCGTCATCGATGCACGTGCACGGGTTTTGACGGTTCGCGACTCGGGAGTCGGATTTTCTCCGGATGAGGCCGACTGGGTGTTCGTTCCATTCAATACACACAGAAAGGGAGGACACGGACTTGGGCTTGCTCTTTCCAAGGAGCTGGGGGAATTCAATAAGATGCGGATATTCGTCGATCGACGAGAAAAGAACGAGTGGGATCGATACACCGGAATCACCGTCGATCTCTCTGACTCGATTCGGACTACAGGAGCTGACGAATGAATACTGCCGCACCTGTGCCAGTTTCAGGTAGTGTATTGGGCGCACTATTTGCCTCAAACAAAGTTACCTCCGTGGTTCTTATTGACGACAATGCTGCTCGTGTAATTCGCCACGAGATTTGGATTGTACTTCGACAAATCCTTGAAGATAGCGATTCACAAACAGCTACCGCAGTTGCAAATTTACTTGAATCTAATGGCCTGGACTACACTGACGAATTGCCGCCAGCTGATTTCCATCAGGCGATTTTGGATTTGCTTCAGTCAGCTTGTGAAGCGGCTCGCACGCTTGTCGAGAATGCGCGTTTTGGTGAAGGGGAACTTGACAGGCTCTATGAGTACCTAGGGCACTCGGGGATCCCAGTGACACCGTACTCATCGCCGGAAACTGCTCCGTATGATGCGCAGTTGTATTTTGTTGACTACAACATTGGGGAGACGCCAGGAACAGAAGGAAAGCGAGCGGAGAGTTTTCTCATAAAGCTGATGGAGTCACATCGTCCGCACCGGACATGTCCTGCGGTGATCTTGATGTCACGGCAAGAACCCGGCCCACGTCAATGGGGTATGATTGCAAACAACGCCCATGTCGTTCGATTCTGCTTCCGGTATCGCGACAAACAGGAACTGGTAGAGTCTGAACAGCACTTAGCCTTTCATCTAATGGAACTCTTCGATACATTTCCCCTCGCACAACAGTACGTGGGACATGTTGAGACTCTTCGTTTGTCGTTGGCATCGGCTGCACAGGCCGTCGCGAACGATCTCTTGCGACTGACTCCAGCTGATTTTTGCGCATTTGCGTCAACGCGAATGGGCGGCGATGCCCTGAGTTCGGCGCGACATGTTAGGTTTTTGTTTTCGGCTCTACTAGAACAAGCGTTGTGCGGCGATACCGACGTTGCCAAATCTCTGACGGCGTTCGTTTCCAGTCTTTCTTCCAAATCCGCAGTCGTGAATTCGGATGGGGTCTCGCTCCACGATCTTCAAGGTCGTATTCTGTATGATCGAACTCCAACTACGATTGCAGCACCGCTCGGTTTTGGAGATATCTTGGTTGATAACCTCGATTCTCCAAATCGCTTTTTTCTCGTTGTAACGCCGGAGTGTGACCTTGAGGTACGAGCTGGCGGCAATGCTAAAGCAGAGTCGGTATTGATGATCGAAGGAGCCTTTGTCACTGTGCGTGCCTTCGGTGAAAGTCTGGAACACACGGCACTCATGAATGGGGCGTCTGGTGAGGCAGGCTGGATCGAATGGAATCTCAAGAAGTTGTGCTCGTTGGAATACAAAGTGTTACGAGATTTGCTACCTAACACTACTGCCAACAAGAGAAAGTGGGGATCACTTCGATTCCAGTTCGCGGAACGCCTCCAGAATCATTTGGCGACAGATCTGTTAGAAGTTGGGACGGAAGAGTTCATGGAGGGTTATTCCGAAGCGTCAGTGGCGGTGTTTCTGAGCCAGGACGCGACGGAGCACTGCGGCATGATCTCACTCTGCCACATGCGTGCTCAGAAAGAGGAAAAGAAAAGTGAATTGGCGCTCGGTGAAGATGTAGGGCCCTTGTTAACTCACATGGCTGATTTCGGAATGACGGTTGAAGAGATATTGGCGCTTCGTCGATTGTCGCCGAGAGGGGAGTTCATTACGAAGCTAAAGCAATTCAAGCTGTTTCTGTTTTCCAATGTCAATGGGACAGCAATGGCGTTGGTTCGCCTCAAATCGGGCGACGTAAACACCTGGATCAAGCCAGGAGACTGGGGGAATGCGAATCCAATCACAAAATGAGGCCGTTCTGTGACACCATTGACGGCAGCGAGTTATCAGAGGTGTGTGTTCCTAGACAACCATTCGACGACACCTATGGACCCGCGAGTGATCGCGGATATGGAAACGGCGTTTCGAAGCGTGTTTGGAAGCGCGGAGTCGCGTCATCACGTTTTTGGAAATGCATCCGGCAATGCTGTTGACAGAAGTCGGTCATCGATTGAACGCCTTTGTGGCGCGAAGTCCGGTACGATTATCCTGACGGCAAGTGCGACCGAATCGAATAACCTCGCAATATTGGGGAGTGTTGGCACATCAAAGGATGGTTCGCATATTGTTTCCACCGCCTCAGAGCATCTTTCAGTGCTCCTTCCATTGCGAAGTCTGAATGCAAGAATCGAATCGACAATCCTGTCAGTCGATTCACGCGGAGAAATCACGGTTGACCAAGTCGAGGCGGCGATTGGCCCTAAGACTGTTCTTGTTTCAGTGATTTTCGTGAATAACGAAGTTGGAACAATCAATCCAATTGCAGACATCGGTGCTGTGTGCCGTAAGCGAGGCATTCTTTTCCATACGGATGCAACGCAAGCGGTCGGAAAACTACCCATCAATCTTTTGGAGTTGCCGATTGATCTGATGAGTTTTTCGGCCCACAAAATATACGGACCAAAAGGGGTAGGAGCCCTTTACGTCAATCGTGAGACTGTAGGCACGCGCTTAAAGCCGATTATGTACGGGGGGGGCCAGGAGAATGGCCTCCGGCCGGGCACATTGCCGGTGCCACTGGTCTCTGGCTTTGGAACGGCGTGTGATCTAGCCCGAGAAGCAATGGACGACGACGCAAACAGAATTGGCGCAATGCGTGACAGGCTTTGGGAAAGATTCCAGAACGAAATTCCAAATATAGTCCTGAATGGGAATCCGACAAATCGACTGTACAACAACTTGAACGTTAGTTTTTTGGGCATTCCAAGCGAAGCATTTATGACTAAGCTTCGTGGCATCATTGCGGTCAGTGCAGGTTCCGCATGTACTTCGTCGAACCCAGAACCAAGCCATGTCTTGATGGCGATGGGCATTCACAGTGATCGCATTGAATCCGCAATTCGTTTCGGCATTGGTCGTTTCAACACGATGGCGGAAATCGAATTCATCGCCGATCAGATCCGAGATACAGTGTTGGAACTACGTCTTCATTTCAGATAATGCTCAAAGCCAGTTGATGTGTCGGATAAAAAAAGCCGAGCCACAAGGGTTCGGCAAGGGAGAGAACAGTTCGATGCAAGGACACGCGAAGAGGGGAGGATCGATTGCAGATCGCGTGAGGTCGGGTCGCAGCCCCACGGCATTGCTGCCGTCGCGAACCGCCGAGCTTGCGGGATCCTGGTCAGCCCGGCACATTCCCATGCACCACTCTTCGCGTGCCGTGTTTCACACAAATCCTGATGGCGGCTTCATAGGGCCAAAGCCAACAATCTAGCGGCTTGGCGATCTGCCTCAATGCGGTCTCCGGCATACGTCAATTGACCCGCCAATCGAGTGAGTGCATCCACTAGAGCGAAGATCGTGAAGCGTCCCTTTTGCTCCGCGATCTTCAAAGCCTCCTTGGCCAAGGCGCGGTTGATGCCAGACTTGGTCAACGTCTTCATGGCCTCCTCGGCATCGCTACCGAGCGTGGATTCGACAGCCTTACGCATCATATGAACAAAGCCATCGCGACGCTGATCCCGAAGTTGAACCAGGCGTGTCAGGGTTTCGCGGATTCGTGTCAATCCGTCACGCACGTTAGCGGTATGCTTCCGTGAGAACTCGGTGACTTCGACAGCATCCCAAACAATGTGGTTCGCACAAACAGCCTGGAACCAGAATGTCGAGATTCCGACTGACCGTTTACCTACCTCGCTATTCCAAACGAAGAATCCTGGCGCAAACGCTTCGCCACCAATTTCGGCCCATCCAGTGGGGTCAATCAGAAAGCAGAAGAGATCCTGCTCTCCGGCATACAAGCCGGTTCCACCAGTTGCGGCTTTCTGAGGAGGCTGAAAGTCCGTCGCAAATTCTTGAATTACTTCCAAGAGTTCTGTGTTCCAAAGTCGCGTGTAGCTGGCACCATGAATCGAGCGGACAGTATCACCAGATGTCAGCAATTGTAGCGGCTTCGTGCTTCTCGGCAGCGTTTCGCGGAATACCTGAGTCGCGGTAGCTGTGGAAAGTTTGTTGACTGTTTCCTTATTCACGGCCGCGAGGCCGCAAAGCTGACTGAAGCTCCAATCGTTCATCAGAAACGCCCCGTCAGTACCAACGTCTAATGATAACTGATCATCTCTGGCGGTGGGGAGCAGCGCCTGCGGCAGTTGCCAACGATTCGACGACGCATGGTTTTGAGTACGGCAGTGCTGAACCAAGTCTGGCAAACTCGCAAAACATTCATCAGGCGAACGGCGAAACAATTCGTTATGAGCATGGACAAGATTCGGCATCGTATGTGCCTCCAGGAAAGGGAAGAGGGGACGACCAGGTTGTGAAAGAACAACTCAACTCACCGTAGCGCGAATCTCGTGCTGGGGTCAAATTGATTGCTTGCCTTTGACTTGGTGTTTTCCGGCGACACGCGGCGAATGATTACGATCCGCAGTCCTGTCGACCTTACCAGTCCTTCGTGATCCTTGCCTGCTGGATCGTGAATAGCGCCTCGTATGCTGCCTTTACCAAATCCTTGCTGCTTCGCCATGGCTCGCGGTGATTTTTGTCTACATTCGCGAGTTTCTTGAACCGGGGCGAGTTTTTTGTCTCATCGTTCAACTGGCCAAAGAACCTCAAGTAACGGCTGACGTAGCGTTCCTCGTAGAGATCTTGGATGTCAGCCTTGGCGATACAAGGGAGATACTTGCCCGTAGCCTCAAGCATTCGCTTGCGGTCGTCGTCGGTGAATTCAAGGAATTCATCGAAATCCAGCAGAAGGCCCTCGAAAAGACGAATTTGCCGCCAGGAGGAATGATCGAGGTTTGGGAGGATTCGCAGGTAGTCCAAGTGGTTGTTAAACACCGAGGATGGCAGCACGGCGTAGTTATAAAGGTCCTCGTCGGTTAGCCACTTCATGAATGACTGGTACCCCGAGTCCGGTACGATGAGAAAGGCCACATCATCAGGGGTAAACGCCAAGCGTCCTCTAATACGCCATTCGTTCTCCCAGAGCATGTTGTATTTCGGGCTGCACATTTCGACAAGGTGGGGAGCATTGAAAATGACCTGCCGTTGGTGGTGTATGTCGTGGTCATTGAGGTACACCACGGGGCGGATTCCTGCGCCTTCGAGAAAGTCGTGAAAGAAGCAGATTCCATACTCCGATTTGCGCGCATCGAAGTGCTCAGGGACACCAGCCGAATCACATAATGAAAAACTGACGGACTTGATCTCGTCGACCTGCGAAGCGGTGAGCGACGCATGGTGCTTGTTGACGAAATAGCCTTTCGGGTTCCCTTGGATCGCGCCCTGCTTCAGGATCGACTCCATTCGCTGCATTGGGTTCATCGCAAGTACCGCGTCAGGCACCCTGCCACGTCCGAACCTACACTCGTATCGGCAGTTCGGTGAGCTTACTATGTGGTGGAAAAGCGTGATATCCAGCTTGCTATATCGCTCGACGACCCTCTCAAACGTCTCAGGCACTTCGTCCAGCAAATGATGGATCACCACTTGGATGCTCCCGCTCGCGCTAACCTTCAGCATCGCGTGCCTGTCCTAACCTGTGATTTGCCTTGTTCGTGGCGATCCGTCGTTGATTAGAGGTTCACTTGCATGACAGTCGGCATTGCTCGCGGGCTTCGAGCCACTCTGGGAATACTATTCGCGTAGAACCGAGATAATATAGTGGTGGCCTGCTGAAATGGCACGAGGTTTTGCCAGTCGAGCAGTTGCCGCGACGGACGAAAGTTTTTTTGAGAAGAAGTGATGTGAGAGACACGCCATCGGTCGATGAACTCTTTGATAGCCATGGCATTGCAGCGACCAAAGTCGATTTGCGAGAAATCAGATCCTGCTGTACGGTGGAGACATGACAATCCATCCAAATGCATTCTCACTTCCTGCGGCGCCCTCGTTCATTGAGGGAATGGCAAGAGTTCTCGATTTCGGCGGTACGTTGCAAAATCAGAACGATCCCAATGCCTCGCGGGAGGTCGATTCTGCAGCCCTCCTGAGCGACTGGATGGTTACCGGAGACGATCTTCGCGGTTCAATCGAAGTCTATGGCACACGAATCGGCAAGCGTTCAACACACTGAATCTCCCCAACCGGAGGCTCGGCACTTGATCACGGCGACCAGCTTTGCGGGGCCGCTTCCGCCACCCCAGATCTTGGAAGATTACAACCGGATTGTTCCTGGCTCAGCCAACCGGATTCTCGCCATGGCGGAGAAACAGGCCGATCACCGGCGTCACCTGGAATCTCAGATCACATCGTCCGACATCACAAACTCCCGAGTTGGTCTCGTGTTTGGGTTGATTGTCGGTCTTGGTGGAATCGTTGCCTCGACGGTGATCGCAGTCTACGGGAACCCTCAGGCCGGTGTCGGAATGGGACTCCTGACGCTTGGCTCGTTAGTGAGTGTGTTCGTCTACGGTTCGCGGATTCGCCTGAAAGAGCGACAAGCGAAGTGGGAACGTTACAGATCAGCAGAACGGTAAGCGAACAATGCCGGATGAACATCATTGTTGTTCAATGAAACTATGCAGGACGTGACACGGGACAATTTCGGGCTGCTGATTGCATACATCTTGCCTGGGTTCGTCGTGTTGTGGGGCGTCTGCACCTTTTCTGCGACGGTACGGGGTTGGGTGGGAGTCTCGTCCGCCCAGAGTCCAACAGTCGGCGGTTTCCTGTATGTCACAGTCGCGGCTGTCGCCGTCGGCATGGTGGTCAGCACGATTCGCTGGCTGATCGTGGATCGCCTGCATCAGCTCACAGGAATCCCGCTACCAAAATGGAACTTCACCCGATTGGGAGACAATCTGTCGGCGTTCGACTTGCTCGTGGATTCGCACTATCGCTTCTATCAGTTTCACGCCAACATGCTGGTGGCCGTGGCGTTCACGTTCTTTGCCTACGCAACGACGACAGGGCTTCGCGGACAAGTCGATCTCATTCTCGTCGGGAGTTTCGTTATTGTTGAAGTCATCCTGTGGGTGGGATCACGCGATACCCTGCGGAAATACTATGAGCGGACGTATGCGCTGATGAATGTCGATGACGACAATGTCGCTGGCGAATCTCTCTCATTGCCGAAGTGATGGAACGGAATCCAAATTGAAGATCACGCGTGAGCCGATAGAATGCGGGTGACGATCTTCGTGTGCCGACGATTTGACATGTCGGCCAATTAACGACGCTGATGACAGGAGAATCTTGGCGAGAAATTGCAACTGCTTACGGGTGATTTGCCGTCGCCCTTGACAACTTGAATTGACGCGCGAGCGTCAAGAACTGCTTCCTCTGAAACCGCCAACTTGAGCCGAAAGGTTCATGTACACGAAAAGCAGCCCTTGAGCCGCGCCCCGCTTGGGGCGTCGGCCAGTGCTGTTTCGTGTGCCCCTTGGCGGGGGTCAGAGGAGCGGTAGTGGTTCGACGCTCCTTTTTTTGGCGTCCGATCCAAATTGCCGCCTGTTCGCGATCGCGTGTCTCCGAAGCAAGGGAAGTGAATGTCACTTTCCAAACTGCCGAGCAGCGTACTGCTCAAGAACGTGCGACAAGGAGTATGTGATGACGAACGGGATTGGACACAAACAGCCAAAAGGAAAGCCCACCACGTCCAAGAAGACGGGGGACAAGGCCCCGAAGAAACCAGCGAAAGGTAAGACATCGGCGAACAAGAAGGGAAGCTGACGTGAAGCCAGATCGATCAGACGGTTGGTGCCGCCCAAAGAGCGAAAATGGCCGCGAGCAAAACGCTCGCGACCAAGCTGCACACAACCGTCTGGTTCTTACACCTATCCGTGCTTGAAAGTAAAGCAGGCCTTGGGAAGGAGCCAACCGACCACAGGAGTCCCGCTGTAAAGAGCGAGTTGCCCGTGGCCAAGCGACCGTCATGTGCTGGGGCCATTCTCTCGGTAGATTTGGCGACCTGCAAGAAAAATCGGCGACCGCGACTTGCAATTCCGTCTCCTCGTGTGAAAATGATGTCCGAGCCAACCAGCAGACCACAGGTGCCCCGCGCATCCGTGGTCTGCTTTTTTGTTAGGTACATAATGCCCGCAACGAAATTGGCTCAGTCTGAATCGCGGTTTCAAGAGGATTCCGTGTCACTGGAAACGGCTGTCGCAGATCGGTTCGCCACTCCTGGCTCGATATCAGGAAGTACCGAACCCATGATCGCTCTGGAGGAACGTCTCGAACGCATCGAATCGATCCTGATTTCGCTGGTTCGACAGCAGACCGTTCGCGACTGGTATTCCACGGATCAGGTCGCGCAGATTGTGGGCAAGTCGGAATTCACTGTGCGGGAATGGGCTCGACTCAAGCGGATCGTGGCCTCGAAGCGGCGATCCGGTCGGGGAGCGCACGCAAGTTGGGCCATCAGCCATGCCGAATTGATGCGTTTGCAACGCGAGGGATTGCTTCCGCTCGCTATAGATAGGC
Organism: Schlesneria sp.; assembly: GCA_028291515.1. Taxonomy (GTDB): domain Bacteria; phylum Planctomycetota; class Planctomycetia; order Planctomycetales; family Planctomycetaceae; genus Schlesneria. The sequence continues at coordinate 37,516 of JAQGHU010000028.1, read as the reverse complement.
ATTGATGTATCGTTAACCGAACACCGTCGCCAGGGCGGCTTGTTGGGTGGAGGGATATAGATGAGCGTAACGGCGGGACATCTCTTTCGACAGGTGCCCGGCCCAGCTTTCCACCAGCCGTTGATCGACTCCCTTGCTGGCACAGGCACTGATGAAGGAGTGGCGCAGCACATGCCAGCCGCGCATGTCCTTCCATTTGCTGATGGCCACTGCTCGCTTGAAATGGTCATGACACTCATCGGGAGTGATGGCACCAGCGGGTTGCGGCGGTCGCGTCTCGATGCTCTTGGTACGAGCGGCAGCAGTCTTGGGGCGGGTCGTCGTACTCTTGTGACCCGTCGTCGTACTACGCTTCTTGCTCCGCGCTACGGTGGCGGCGGAAGAGAACAGGTAGGCACAACCGGGGTGGCCATTGAGCCAGCCCTGCAGAACGGAGATCAGGAACGCTGACAATGGCACGCGGCGGGTCGTCGTCTTGCCTTTGACCTTCTTCTTCTCCTGAATCGTCACCGTCCGACCGGCGAAGTCGAGATCGGTCACCTTGAGCCTGAGCATCTCTGACCGCCGGGCTCCGGTATGAGCCGCGAAGCAGACCATCGGATAGACCCACGGTTGTGTGGCCTGGGCTTTGACGTGAGTCAGGAATTCGGTGACTTCATCCGTCGTCAGGTAATAGCATTCCCACAGGTCTGCGATTTCCGCCGGGGTGAGACCACCGGCCTTGATCCGCCGTTCGATTTCCCCCCGCGTCATGAACGGCAACTTCTCCACGGTCTTCGGATACTGCAGACCGTCGCTGGGAAACGGCTTGGTGAGCAGGTTGAATTTCACGCCCCAAGCCCAGGCTCCGCTCAGCGTCGCGATCTCCTTGCCGATGGTTGTGGCGGACAGCTTCCGACCATGCAGCCCCTTCGCTTTGGCTCGCTTGTCGACATACCGCTGCAGATCGGCCAGTTGCGTGTCAGAAACACAGAACTCTTCGCCGAGGACGCCCACCAGATGCCCGAAGTGAATTCGGATCGACTCCAAAGTGTTCGTTTCCAGCGAGGCCTGATGGGTTTTAATGTACTGATCGCGCAGAATCGGCAGTGCAATCTTCGCAACGGCGGGTGACTCCGGCGGAATGATCTTCCCGTCAAACTCAATGTACTCGACGATCTCGCCGCCGGGTGGAAGGACGGCGAGGCGCTGCTTAAGTCGCAGCAACAGGTAGTCGACTTGAGCGGCCTTAGTATCGGCCTCTTCCTGGGAGACCTCGCCCAAGGTGAAGGCGTGCTGCTTTCCGGCATAGCGGAAAAGGATGCGATAACTACCGTTTCGACATTGAATTGCGGCCATGTGTGGCTCCAATGTCACCGCCACGCCGTTACCAAACTGTTACCAATTCCCGGTGTGGGAAAGGAAAATGGCTTGCGGTGATTTACCGTAAGCCATTTTACCAGAATCAGTTGCCCAGGACAGGAATCGAACCTGCACGCCTGTTAAGGCACTAGGTCCTGAACCTAGCGCGTCTGCCAGTTCCGCCACCTGGGCTTGTCTCCGCTGCTGGTCGAGTCCGCTGTAATCGCGGATCCCGAATGCGAGCGTGCGGGGAGAGTATAACGCCGTCTTCCCGTTTGGCAAGCATGCGAGCCATCGCGGAGGAAGCGGGAATCTGAGTCGAACGATCAAACTCAAACCTTGCGGTGGCCTGTAGTTCTGTTGAATCGATCGTGTCGGTTTTTCTGATCATGCCGACTTCGGAATGACCTCGCGCTCATTCCAAATGGAGAAAACGGGCGATCACCGCGTCACCGCGTTTAGCGAATGGCAAAAGTCTCGAAGTCTTCGTCCATGGCGATCAGCTCTTGGCTGGCATTCTGAATCTGCCTGGCCAACCGCTGCTGAACTGCGGCGAGGAACTCGCCCACCTCAGCCGATGACCCGCGAGCGACTAATTCCACAGTTCCATCAGGCTGATTTCGAACATAGCCGACAACCGGAAAACGCTGTGCGATATTCTGAGTCGTCGCCCGGAAGCCAACGCCTTGGACGCGACCTGAATAGATCACACGGAACGTTCGTCGATTCCCTTGTTCGCTCATCTGATTTATCCCCGAGCCGAGAACTCGACCGACTGCAGTTCGTAACGTGAATTCCGAATGCAAGCGGCGTTTCAAATCCATTTATGACCTGTGATCGAGTCGGCCGAAAGTGTAAATCTCTAACAAGATTTTGCAGCAATCGCATCTTGCAACGGTTCAGAGCGATCTGTGTAATAGATGAGGTAAAGGATTGCATGAGCAGGCGGAGCCTTTGATCGGGCACCACTCATGGTCAATCCATCATGAACTACGATTCGTGGAAGCTTGCCACCAACGTCGACTCCAGAACGCAGATTCTGGAGGACCGTTGCACTGATCTCGAAGCGTTTGTCGACGGTAAGCTGAACCAGATCATCGCCATCTCCAACCGCGAGACAACTTGCCAGTGGGAGGTCGAGCCCGCTCTGGCCGAATTCAATGATGATGACGAGCTCCGCTTGGAACTCACTTTGCGGCTGAAACAAGTTCCCGTCACAGGCAACGCCACCGACCTCCATGAACTGGGGCTTTGTCTGATGCGATTGGGCCAGGCACTGACTCAAGCGGCACAAGGTCAGCAGACACAGCATGGCCTTAAACTCGCCTCCAGTGTGACCAAGCGCGATGCCAGTTCGTCTGCTCAACTTGGATAATTTGGGAACCGGCCGCAGATCGCTGTCGTTAAACCTTCTGAGTGCCAATCCGTGACCGGCAACCTGTTTGATGGGACCGACATCGCAGTGACGGGGCGGTTCGCTTCGATGTCGCGGCTGGAGGTTGCCAACGCAATCCGTCAATCTGGCGGTCGACTCGTTCGCACACTTTCACCTCGAACGCGATTTCTCATTGTCGGTCAGGGCGAGCTGCCACTGGGGTCCGATGCCAGACCGACATCGATTCTCGAAGAGTCCGATCGCCTGAAAACAAACGGCTGCCAACTTGAGATCCTGTTAGAAGAACACTTTCTCAAGCAACTGAGTCTTGTCGCTTACGACAATCGGATCCGACGGCGGCATACGGTCATCGAGATGGCAAGGATCCTGGGGTTACCCGGCGAACGTGTTCGCAAATGGCTGAAGCGGGGCTTGATCGAACCATCAGAGGTAGTGAGCGGAGTCGCGCTGTTCGACTTCCAGCAAGTGGCGGCCGCACGAACGCTGAGCGAATTGATCGATGCGGGTCTGCCACCGACTGAGATTCGCAAGGGACTCGACCAACTCCAACGTTTGTTTCCAGACGCCTCGCCGCTGTCGCGGATTAGCGTGATCGAATCGACCTCGCGATTGCTGCATCGTCTCGAGAACGGGTTGCTCGCTGAAACATCCGGGCAGCTTCAGTTGGATTTCGCCGACGAACCAGATGATGATGGACATCTCACCTACATCGCGGTGGCTCGAACGACTGATGAATTGTTTGACGATGCCGTTCTTCTTGAATCGTCTGGCCAACTTCAGCAGGCCGCCGACACCTATCAATTGGCGTTGGCGAAGCAATCGGACGATCCTGTCATTCGGTACAATCTAGGAAACGTCCTCTTTCAACTGGGTCTGGAGGAAGCGGCCGCAGTTGAATTTCGCCGTGCCGTCCAAATTGATCATGGCTATGTCGAGGCGTGGAACAATCTGGGCAGCATCCTATTTGAACTGAATCAGGTCGATGAATCGGTCGTGGCGTTTCAACGAGCACTTCGCCTGGCCCCAGGATTTGAAGACGCTCGATTCAATCTCGCTCGCGTCATCGAAATCCGAAGAGACCCCGTTGAGACCGTTCTCGGGACTGTGTGAGCTTCGGTATCCCGAGGTCCGTTGACTGGCTCTAGGCGGGGTACTCCGGCCACAATGACCGTCCCGCCGAATTGGAATGCAGCGCACATTGGGGAGATATGAATGTTTCGAATTGCGATCGCAGAATGTAAACAAGAAGTCTCCTCGTTCAGTCCTGCGACCAGCAGTTTCGCCGATTTTCGCGTGGTTCGTGGACAGCAGTTGCTCGATCATCACCGCAGCGTGCGAGAGGAAGTCGGCGGTGCGATCAGCGTGTTTGACAACGATCCTCGCGTGGAAGTGATGCCCACGTTTGGTGCCAGCGCGAACACCTCGGGGGGCATCCTGCGAGCGGCGGACTTTCAGAAACTGAGCCGCGACTTCATCGAGTGCCTATCGAGTGCCGGGCCGGTCGATGCGGCTTATTTTTCTTTGCACGGGGCGATGCAGGCGGTGGGCGAAGACGACCCGGAAGGCTACCTGTTGCAGGAGGCGCGGCGAGTTCTCGGTGAAAAGATTCCGTTCGTCGTCTCGCTCGATCTGCATGGCGTGCTGACGGATCGAATGCTGACTCATAGCGATGTCGTCGTGGCCTATCACACCTATCCGCACGTCGACTTCTTCGAAACGGGTGTTCGTTCGGCGCGAGCGATGATGAAGATACTGACCGAGAATTATCGCCCAGTTACAGCGCGCGTGAAGATCCCTGCCTTGGTCCGCGGCGATGAGTTGATTACAGAATCAGGTTCGATCCGCGAGTGCATTCAATTGGCTCAGCAGGTGGAATCCAACGCCGGCGGCCTGTCGGCAGCGGTCATGTGGGGCAATCCGTTTACGGATGTTCCCGAACTGCGCACCAACAGTTTTGTGGTGATGGATGCAGACGATGCGGCGGCCAGCACGAAGGCGATCGAACTGGCCAACATCTTCTGGAAGCATCACGACAAGATGCGAGTGCCGCTGACCAGCTTGGTCGACAGTGTACGTCAAGCGGCAGAAACCTCGACGGGAACCGTGGTCATGATGGACGCTGCGGACGCCACGAGTTCGGGTGCGTCGGGGGATAGCAATGCGATTATTCGCGAGGTGATCCGCCAAGGCTACCGGGGTCGCGTGCTGGCTCCGATCGTCGATCCGACTGCTGTCGCTCAAGCGTTTGACGCGGGGATTGGTGTCACGATCCAGACGACGATTGGAGGGGCTGTCGATCCTCAACGATTTCAGCCATTGCCGATCAGCGCAAAGGTCCGGATGCTGTCCGATGGCAAATTCAACAGTGAATCGTTTGGTTGGCCCTGGGACTCGGGAAACACTGCCGTTCTCGAGGCAGACAACATCACGTTGATCGTGGGGACTCGACCGGTCAGCCTATTCGATCGATCGTGGTTTTATGCTCACGGCCAGGATCCTCGGCGCTTCCAAATGGTGATCGTGAAGTCACCCCACTGTGAACACCACATGTTTACAGACTGGTGTGCGAAACAGATCAATGTCGATGCGCCGGGATCAACCAGCGCGAACGTCAAGGGGCTGGGACACACCAAGTGCCAGCGCCCGATGTTTCCATTGGACAACGAGTTCGCATTCACGCCTGTCGCAGACATCTTTCGACGGTGGTAGCGATCGACCTCTACCGATTCTCAATCCGATAGAGATGTCCCTTCGACCGCAGGATCAACGACTTCCCAGCCACAGCGGGCGAAGCGACGAAGCCCTCGTCCAGCTTGTTGTCGGCCACCAATTCGAATTCACGACTCGCCTTGAAGACCGGCACATGACCTTGTTGCGAGAAGCAATAAATCAGGCCGTCAGCGTATAGGGGTGACGCCCAATATTCGCCGGGCAGTCGAGTAGTCCAGATTTCCTTGCTGGTTTTTGCGTCCAGGCACGAGGCCACGCCACCGTCATTCATCATGAACAATAGATCACCGATGAGCAGTTGCGACGACCTCTTAGGGACCGCCTTGGTCGTTCTCCAGGCGATCTCTTTCGTGATGTCTCCTTCACCTGTCGGCGGAACGGCGATCAGAGGATTGGGACCGTCAGCAGAATTGATGTAGACCAAGCCATTGCCATACAGCGGTCGTCCTGCGGCATTCATTCCCCCGTGTCGGACTGTCCAGATCGGAGTGCCGTTCAATGGATCATAGGCAATCGTGGCGGACGCAAATGGACTGATCAGGAGTTTTCGGCCTTCCGACTCTATTAGCGTCGGCGTCGAATAGGCCTTCTTGGCGTCGCCGTCTGTCGTCCCAAAGTCGATGTTACGATCCTTCTTCCAGATCGTTTCGCCGGTGAACTTATTCAACGCGATGATGTACTGCTGATCGTAGCCATCAAAAGTGAGATAAAGGATGTCCCCATAGATGGCTGGCGACGAACCTGGGCCGCGGAAATGGTCACAGTGAAGGTCTGTTCGCTCCCAGATCCTGGCCCCTGTTTCCGTGTTCAAGCAGACAGTTCCATATGCACCAAAGTGAATGTAGACGCGTCCCTCTTCGATGAACGGCGTCGGCGAACCATAGCTGTTGCTGGAGTGCGTGAACTGAGGACTATCGACCTCGAATAGCTTGATATCTTTGATCACCTTGCCACTGTCGAGGTCCAGGCAGACCGCAGAAAATTCGAGTGGCTTATCCAGCTTCGGTTTCTCTTTGGTGACGTTCTGAATTTCAGGCGAATTCGTGACCCAGATCTGCTTGCCCCAGATGACCGGGGACGACCAGGCACGACCAGGAACAGGTGTCTTCCAGACAATCGCAGGAGAACCTTCGGCGAAGGTGACTGGCAGCCCCTTTTCGGTCGATGTACCGTCACCGCGCGGGCCGCGAAATTGATTCCAATTGTCATCGGCGAAAGTCACCGAGCAGACGCAAAAAAACAATGCCGCAATAAGTATTCGCATTCCGGACCTCGTAGTGCTCATCCCGAAGAGATCGACCAACGTTGATGCAGATACTGTAGTCGGTCCGCAGGGAGAAGGGCAACGAACCCGGCTTCGGGCTCTCAACAATGTTTTTTAGCAGTCCCTGTTCTTCACTAGCAGTCAGCAGGCTACTTCATGGCCTCTTCGGTCTGCTTTCTGGTGAACCGGTTCTTGAGATTATCCTGACCGATAAAGAGGTCCGTCTGTGGGGTTTCCTTCTGCAATTGAGTGTACTGCTTCATGACCGCCTGCTGGCGTTCGTGGTTGTAGGGGTGTGATCGAAAGAACGTGGCCCAGGGCATCCCTTCGGCGTTTGGGGCTTTCGCTCCCTTCTTGGGGAACAGCTTGGCCATCTCACGCGGGTCATAGCCGGCGGCATAGGCCCACGCTGCGCCGTCGCGATCGGCGTCACGTTCGTCTTCGGGACGAAACGGCCGCGCCCACATCTTGGTCATGTTCGGGCCGAACTGCATGAATTGCGACATGTTCTGAGGTGACGAAAATGTCTTCTCCATCATCTTCACTCGCTTGATCGGCAACAGTTGGTGTCCGCGATCCAAATGTGACAGTTCATGCCCGACGATGACCGCCAGTGCCGCTTCGCTGCCGGCGTTGTCGAGCAGACCTTCGAAAAAGATCAATGTCCCGCCGGGGCACGAACGAGCGTCGATCTTCGACGATCGAGCGACCATCACCTTGATCGACTTGTAGCGATCCTTGTTCCGCATGTAAGGCTGCAGTGTTGCCACGAGACTTTCCAGATATTCGACATCGCGACCTTTCGACTCGACCGAGATCCCCGCTTCCTTCAACGATGCCAGGCCCGACTGCAGAATCTGTTTGCCGAGTTGTTGCTCATCGGCAAATGAGACTTCGATCTTTTCGAGAGCTTTGCGTTCGGCTTCGGTGTCCTCACCGAACGCCTGCTCGAACATCTTCGAAGGATCGGTGAAGGGGAGTTTGAATTCTTGGGCGCGTGCGCTGCTCGGGGCGACGAAGAGGAAGAAAAGGCATAGTAGACGGCACACTCCGTGTGCCGAACTCAGCACACGGAGTGTGCTGTCTACTTTGTGGAACCGCTCACTTTGAATGTCTACAAATTTCATGAGAGCACACCCAGCATCCGGAGACGTGTTATTGACCGAGCTATTGTAGCGTCGAACGACCGTTGTTGTGCCACATCATTTCCTGATCCGCGGAATGGACCCGCTCATTGCTGGCAGGAATCACCAAGACTACGATGGCCACTGGCATCAGGATCGATCCCGTGATCTCGCTCAGGAGTCGCTTCATGACGAATACGCGCCGTGAATTCATCGAGCAATCTGCCACGACGATGGCCGCCACCGCAACCGCCGCGTGGTTGTTCGCATCTCACTCGGACGCAGAGGACAAGCCGAAAGGGGATGCCGACCGAATGCCGGTCGCGGTGATTGGACCGGGCGGGATGGGGACAGCCCATACGAATCTGCTGTCGACCAACCCGGCCGTTCGAGTCGCGTATGTTTGCGATGTCGATGAACAACGAGCGGCGAAAGCAGCGGAGGCGGTCACGAAGGGGTCGGGGACTGCTCCCAAGATCGTGAAGGACATGCGTCAGGTCTTGGACGATCCGACCATCAAGGCAGTCTGGATCGCAACGCCTGATCATTGGCACGCCCCCGCTGCGATTCTGGCTGCCAACGCTGGCAAGCATGTTTACGTGGAAAAACCCTGCTCGCACAATTTGCGAGAGGGACGGCTGATGATCGAGGCCGCTCGTCGCAACAAGGTCGTGATGCAGGTCGGGACGCAGAGCCGCAGTACGGCTCATATCATCAAGGCGATGGACAAGCTGAAGTCGGGCGTGATCGGCGAAGTGCTGGTCGCGAAGGCCTGGAATAGCCAGCGTCGTGGATCCATCGGCAAGCACCAGCCGTCCGAGCCGCCGAAGACCTTGGACTATGATTTGTGGCTGGGTCCGGTCGCGTATCGACCTTATCAATCGAACTTCCTGCCTGGCATCTGGCGGTGGTGGTACGACTTTGGTTGCGGTGACATCGGCAATGATGGCGTTCACGATATCGATATCGCTCGTTGGGGCTTGGGGGTCGAAACGCATCCCAACCGAATTATGGCGCTCGGCGGCAAGAGTTATTTCGACGACGATCAACAGCATGCCGATACGCAGTACGTCGCCTTCGAGTACTCGGCTGCAACGAAGTCGGGCAAGCCGAAGCAACTAATCTTCGAACAGCGGATCTGGTCGCCTTATGTTCAAGAAGGGTTCGAAAACGGCGATGCTTATTACGGGACCGACGGAATGTTGATCCTCGGCAAGACCGGCAAGTATCAGATCTTCGGTCCGCGAAACAAGCTGATCGAGGAATCGACCGGCGGCGGTCCGGACCTGGCGGCTCATCACCAGAACTTCCTGGAATGCATTCGGAGCGGGGCCAAGCCGAACGCGGACATCGAGATCAACCACCTGTCGACAGCCCTGTGCCACCTGGCCAACATCGCCACTCGCTGCGGCCGAGTCCTGAATTTCGATCCTGCCAAGGAACACGTTGCCGACGACGTGCAGGCGGCAGCCTTGTTGACCCGCGAATATCGCGATCACTGGGCAAGACCTGTTGGATAGAATCGAAGGGAGACGGTAGTCTTTGGGAGGGAGAGGCTCACATCAATGATCCAGTGCGATTTGCCTCACCAATTTCGCAAATAGTGCTCACGCTCGAAGAGGCCAGGGGGCTTACGCCGCCCCGCTCAGAAATACATCTTTCATCACCGTCGCAACTCAGTGAATTAACGGAGTAGCTCATGGCCATCGACAAGCAGAAATCAGAAATGCAGCGGCAGAGTGCTGCCGAGTTCAAGATTCAGCGATACGCGTCGAAGCTGAAGCAGCAGTGGAGCATGCGGGAAGGCAAGCATTGCCTGCACACCGACTGGAATGCGCTGGCACGGTCGGTCGGCCTGGGAACAGCGGAAATCCCTTATCTTCAGGTCTGGGTCGCGCAGAACAAGCTCAGCCCCCCAATGCGCCGGAAACCGCCGAAGACGTAAGCTGGCGCGGTCGTGAAGTGTGTATCGCATGATCGGTTGTGGCTGTTGACACACATGTTGGCGCATTAGTCCCGATAGGGACTGGAAGAATTGATAGTAAACGGCACACTCCGTGTGCCGCGCGTCGTGCATGCTGATGACTGGAACAGATCACACGACATCCACCGCAAAGTCTTCGGCACACGGAGTGTGCCGTCTACCGAAGTGGGGAGCTATTTTCGGTCGTCCCTGGCGGGACTGATGATTAGTCGGCTCGCTGTAGTGCAGGTGCTTTCCATTTTCCGTCGAGCGCTGGTGGCTTCGGCCAGTAGAGGCGCATCACCGCGTAGAACGGACCTTTGGGAGCGGGTAGCCAGTTGGATTGCTGGCCTTTGGATGGTGCTTCGTGCTGGATGTAGAGCGTCAGGCCGCCGTCGGGGTCGCGCACCAAGTCTGGTAGCATTGGCGAATTGATCAGGTAGCGGTTGATGGGGTTGGCGGAGAGGAGACTCGACGGGAGTTCATACATTGTCAGCGACCAGAAGGCGTTGACGGGGGGCAGTTGGTCGGGCGGGAAACGCAGGGTGTAATTCTGCTTGGTGGCATCGAGTTTGGCTCCTTCGGAATCGACGAAGTAGACGGGGTAGATCGCTTCTTCTTTCGAGTTGCCATAGATCCCCAGCACTGCTGAGGCCATGCGGCTCATGTAGTCGTTCTTCAGGAACTGGCGCGATCCGAATCCGTCGGCACTGGTTTTTTTGCCGGTATCCAGTTCGGTCTGCTTGTACTCGGCGAATTCCTGCCATGCGTCCGACAGCCCCTCTTCCAGCGCTTTCGCCATTTCAGGAGAGAGCTTGGTCGGATCGAATTCGGCCTTCGTCCCGATACCGAGCTTAGTAAATTTGGCTCGCAATTCTGTCTCGCTGGGATGAATGGGACAGAACTGGAGCACGAAGTTCAGGATGCGGAAGAATTCGGGCGAGTTGCGCTGCTGCTCGGGAGTGAGCGGCTTCAGGAATTCGACCGCTGGCGGAGCCGCAGGTGCGGGTTTGCCCAGGAAGCCGGAGAGCGTCTGGACTTTGTATCCCGCCTGGACTTTCTTGACGTTGTCGATATCGTCGGGCTTCAAGAGTTGAGTGCGGTAGAGCACGAGCGCGAACTCGGTCTCTGACCGTATCACTGACTTAATTCCCGGCGGTGTGTCACCCTTCCAATTCGGCCCCGCGAGCAGAAAGTGGCCGGCTTCACTTCCTGTGGCGCGGCTGCCAACGTAGGCAAAGTTGAAGGTGTAGAGGTCGATAAATTGCAATGAGTAATAGCGTGCAGGGTCGACGGCAGGCACTGTCAGGACGAGTGGTTCGGCTCGCAGATCCGCTCCGAGTTGCGAATAGGGCGTGTCGGAATTCGGCGTCTGAATCGCTTTGTCGGCCGGCGTATACACTCGCGCTTCGTTGTGCAGTTGATTCCACGGAGCTTTGAACTCGGCCCCGTCGCGATTCACGAAGTACGAATACTGGATGCGATAGTTATCGACGAGCGGAAAGCCGTAGATATAGGCCTCTTTTGCGATGGCTCGTGCTTCCATGAGAGCGAGCGAGACTGCAGGAGTTTTGTCCTGCCCGTGAAGGTCAGCAACCAACACGTGAGGAATTACATTGGATAAAAGCATCAGCCCGACCACGAGAGCAAGTTGTATTTGCATGGATTGGATTCCTTCAATTTAGCGCGAGTGCAATTCGATGTGCAGTGATTGAGACGATGGGGCCAACCCACCTTATTCGCTAGGGACTGGAATTGTCTGGTCGAGCTTCACACTCGGCCATGTGCCTTGCCTGCCCGCACGGCTTGAAACCAGGCGATCGCCTTCTGCAGCATGGTTTTTCGCCTCGCTTTGATGCGGGTGCCGTTAATGAAGCGGCGCAGGTCGTCGGCGAAGGCTGTGGCCGAATCGTAGCGTTCGTTGGGGTCTTTGGCGGTCGCTTTCAACAGGATCGTTTCAAATGGCTCTGGAATCTGCGGGGCGAGTTCCGAGGGGCGTTTGAGTTCGTGATGGAGGACTCGATCCATTAAGTCGGCGCGATTCAGCGCTGCGAACGGGACTACCTGGGTCACCAATTCATAGAGCGTGATCCCGAGCGAATAGACATCGCAACGAGCATCGTTCTGACCGCGGAGAGATTCCGGGGCAGTGTATCGCAGCGTTCCCACGGCACCGTCGTCTCGATCGACGAGGCCTGTTCCGTCATCGTTTAGGGTACGAATGCCGAAGTCGGTGACAGTGACGTGGCCGTTGGCTTTGACCAGCAGGTTCGAGGGCTTGATATCGTTGTGCAGGACATCGTGCCGATGAGCGTGTGACAAGGCTCGGGCAATCTGCTCGCCAAGTCGAGCGAACCCGCGCCAGGAATCTTTCATCAGCGTGAGTGTGCCGTGATGCGACGTATCGTGAGGTGTGCCCGCGAGGGGATTGTTGGGATGCATGTCCTCGACCAGGTCACTAAGAACGCAGGGTCGTGATGAGGAGCGAATCTTGGCGATGATCCGATCCAGGCCGACTCCGTCGATATACTGCATCACATAGTAGTAGTAACCTTCGTGGCGGCCGAAGGAATAAACCTGCACGATATTCTTATGACGCAATGCGGCGATCGTGGAGGCTTCGCGATGGAACCGTTCTTTCCAGCGCGGCATGTTGGCCGCGTATCGCCACGGGAGCAACTTCACCGCCACGGGGCGCAGCGTGCGATGATGCACGGCATAGAAGACGACTCCCATGCCGCCGCGGCCCAACTCGCCAATCACCTTGTAGTCGCCAAACGCATCGACTTCGATTTCATCGGGGACGTTGCGGCGCAGGCACTCGACCTCTTTGTTGTCTTTCCACGATTCAAGGCTGGCGACCAGCGGAAATAGTTCGCGGATCTCGTCGGCGCAAGCGGGATAGCGCGCGGCATAGTCGTCAATGGAAGGAGCGTGGCCGTTACGGACTTCGTCGGCAAACTGGCTGAGCAGCACTTCGAGTGAATCGCGAGCATGCAGCCCGGCCGCATCGCCGGGAACGGGCAGACCGTCAAGGATCGGTTCAAAGGGATCGTGCTTGTGGGTCATGGTCCCAGTGCCTGACCGGGCGAAGTCTCGGATCGACCGCGTGCGGGGGCATGCAGTGAGAAGGCCCCTTCGAATCCGCCGGGGAAGACTTCCAGAACTTGCTTCAAACGGGCGAGAGCTCGGATGTAGCGAGCACTGGCCGCTTGCTCGGTCATGTTCAGGACTCGGGCCGTTTCGCTATTGCTGAGTTCTTCGAAGTGCCTGAGCGCGAGCACTTCGCGATCGTTTTCGTTCATCCCCTGCAGCGCCGACTCCAGTTGGCGCGCTTGTTCTGCTCTCCCCAATGTGCTGCTGGGAGACTTGGTCGGCTGCTGCAGGTGGAATGACATCGAGGAGGATGTCGATTCGTTACTCCAGCCGCGATTGATTGAGAATTCTCGAGCTGCCGATCGCTTTTGGGCTCCCATGTGAAACCGGTGCAGATCGACCAGCGTCTGACTGACGATCGTGCGGAACCATAGGAACGGCGATGTGGCTGCGTCTCGCAGGAAGGACTCGATGCGATCGATGGCTCGCAACCAGGCATCCTGCAGGACATCGTCGGCATCGATTCGCCCTTGCAATTGCGGATGCAGGCGAAAGGCGACCAGCCTCCATAAGCGTGGGCGATAGAGCGAGAAGAGATCGGCCAGTGCCGCGTGATCACCCTGCACGACGCGGTTGATTAGTTCGTTCGCGCGGACAGTTTCAAAGCCGCCCGAGTCGGCCGGTCCGGTGTTTGACGAGTTTTGTGGGCCAGCCGTCATTATTTGTCCCTCACGTCTGTGGCACCCAAATATCTCGTTTTCCAGTAGTCCATCATCGATTGGAACGTCAATTCCCGCCTGACACTTGAGAGAACTCAGGCAGAACTTATTCTACGGTAGACAGGTAGCACGGGCGATATCGACTGTCGGGATTTAACCCGGCTGCTGTAAATTCGGGTTGGTGCGACAGAATGGCGGAGGCTCTAAAAGTGACCGATGGCAAATTAATCAACGCAAACAACTCCAGCGGCAATGGGTTACAGCCAGATTGGGTCGAACATACACAGATCTTACTGGACTCGTACCGACACTGGACCGGGAAAGAATTGTTGGCGCGGGAGGGAGGAAATCTCGAACGGGCCGTGGCCCTGTATCAGGCCCCGTTCGTCGTGGTATCGCACGGAACTCAGGCGGATCCCATCTTGAATTATGGGAACGCCACCGCGTTGAATCTATGGGAGATGCCGGTCGAGCAACTGTTGCAGACTCCGTCGCGACTGACGGCCGAGCCGGTACATCGCGACGAGCGAGCTCTATTGATGGCGCGAACGACTCGCGATGGCTTCGTCGACGATTACCAGGGGATCCGCATTAGCGCCAAAGGACGACGGTTTCGGATCGATCAGGCGACGGTCTGGAATCTGATCAACTCGGCCGGTGAGCGCGTGGGTCAAGCGGCCACATTTTCGGAGTGGGTGTTCCTGGACTGAGCGTCCACGTCGAAATCTTGAATGCGTTGCAAGGCAATTAGCACTCTGAGGAGTTCAAAATTTGACCTCCAGATTACCTGCCATAGCGATCGGCGGATATTGCCGAGATGCTGGCCGACGAGCGTCTGTCATTCCTTGCGCAATTGATAATTCTTGTCCGACTGGCAAACCCTTATTCATCGGTAATCCTGCTACAACCGATACATCTTGACAATGATTCGGTCAGCGTTGAGTCGACGCCGGGGGATGTGATGCGGAGCAGGTTAGAAAAACTGTGTGAACAGACAGCCTCTGTTTTGGCATTTCACAGTGATCGATGGCGGTGGCTTCGTGCAGGCACGTTGGCGCTACTGGCGATTTCAGTCAACTTCGCACCGCTTCGATCGGAAGCACAAGAGGACGGGGGCGAAGCGAGAATCTTTGCTGATCCACTTCCGCTGTCTGAATCAGAATACTCAGGCTTGGTCAATCCGCCACCGGCACCTTCTGGTGACCCGTTGGAGCAGCGGCTACGTCAACTGGAATTAGAAGTCTCGTCGCAGAAGTCTGAGGCGGAACTCCTGCGCAATCGCATTTCAGAAATCGGCAAGTCCAAGGAAAGTAAGCCGGATCCCAAGTCGTTCAAAGCGAGTTGGAAGAACCAGCTCACGTTTGAATCGGCCGACAAGAATTTTACAGCACACTTTGGTGGGCGAACTCAATTCGATACGGTCTGGCTGAAGGACAATCCGCAGGCGTTTGGGAAGAATAACGGGGCGGGCGATGCAGATGCGGTCGACTTCCGGCGAGCTCGCTTGCGGATGGAAGGGACAATCTACAGAACGACCGAATACGTGATGGAATATGACCTGGTCAACAGCGTCAACGACAATACCGGTCTAATCGGCGGGTTGCCCAGTCAGCCAGCTTCAGCGGCCAATGTGATCGGCGTTCCCGCCCCGACCGACTTGTGGTGGGCTTTCAAAGAGGTTCCGATTGTCGGGAACGTCAAGATTGGCAATCAAAAGGAGCCGATCGGCCTCGAGCACGCGAACAGCAGCCGTTACCTGGACTTCATGGAACGTTCGTACAATCAGGACGCCTATACCGGTCCGTTCAACAACGGATTTACTCCCGGTATCTTGTTCTATGACAGCTTTCACGAAGATCGCGGCATCTGGCAACTCGGTGCTTTTAAGAACGTCGTCAATGTGTTTGCCTACGGAGCAGGCGACGCGGCCTATGCCTTTGACGGTCGCCTGGCGTACCTGTTGTGGAATGAGGACGAAGGCCGTCAATTGCTGCATATCGGGGGATCGTATAGTCACCGCGACCCGATAGGTGACGCGATGCGCATCCGAACCCGAGGATCGCTACGCAACGGTCCGGGTGCATATGATCCTGTCTTCGCCGATACGGGCGTGTTCCTCGGTAATTCGCAGGACATGGCCGCAGCCGAGTTCTCGCTCGTTAGTGGCCCGTTCCAGCTTCAATCGGAATATATCGCCTCGACAGTAACGGATGCTCGCAACACCGCGGGGACAGTGAATTACGGCACGTATTTCACGAATGGTTA
Source organism: Schlesneria sp. (assembly GCA_028291515.1). Taxonomy (GTDB): domain Bacteria; phylum Planctomycetota; class Planctomycetia; order Planctomycetales; family Planctomycetaceae; genus Schlesneria. The sequence continues at coordinate 21,618 of JAQGHU010000028.1, read as the reverse complement.
CTACGTGATGGCATCGTACTTTCTAACAGGTGAGCATCGAGAATACGAATTGAAACGAGGCTCATTCGGACGCGTGGTTCCCAAGAATAATGCGCGCTGGTCTCGTGAGGATTGCGAAGAACGCAGTTGGGGTGCCTGGCAGGTATTGGTGCGATATTCGGCGTTGGATCTAAACGACAACAACTTGAACGGCGGGCAAGTTTCCGACTGGACGTTCGGCGTGAATTGGTTTCTGAATCCGAACATGAAGATTCAGGCGAACTACGTCTATACAGATCGCAATTCGTTAAACAGCCCAACCGCTCCAGGATCGGGCGCGATCAATGGATTCGGAATGCGAGTCGCGCATGATTTCTGATCACCAAAATACGTGGTGAGCAGATCGCTTCAAAGCTATCACCGGGCTGCGGCGCACAGTCGATCCAGGTCTTTGAAGTACTCAGGGTACGTCTTCGACGTACATCCCGGGTCGGCGATGACGATGCCGGGGACTCGCAACCCCAGCAGCGAGAAGCTCATTGCCATGCGATGGTCGTCATAAGTCGCGACGGTTCCCCCATGAAGCGGTCCCGGGTGAATCGTCATGCCGTCGGGATGCTCTTCGACCTGAAGCCCCAACCGCGATAGTTCTGTGACGACAGCGCTCACTCGATCGGTTTCTTTGTGTCGCATGTGCGCCACGTTGCGAATGCGGGTCGGTCCTTGAGCGAACGGCGCGACGCAAGCCAGAGTTTGCGCCGTGTCGCTGATGGCGTTCATGTCGATATCGATCCCGCGCAGGTTCTTCGTACCACGAACCGTGATGGAATGATCCCTCCAAGTCACATCGCAGCCCATCTGTTCCAGAGCGTCGACGAAATGAACATCGCCCTGCAAAGCCGACGCGTTCAGGCCTTCGACGGTGATCTCACCACCGGTCACAGCCGCCGCCGCGAAGAAGTAGCTGGCGGCCGAGGCATCAGGCTCGATGTCGTAAGCGCGGGCTCGATAGGGTTGAGGCGAAATGCGAAATGCTCCGGCGACGGACCGATCGACGCTCACACCGAATTGAGACATCGCCGCCAGCGTCATCTCGATGTACGGTTCCGACACCATCGCGCCAGACAGCTTGATTTCGACGGGCCCCTTCGCACACGGTGCTGCCATCAGCATGGCGCTCAAGAATTGGCTGGAAACTCCGGCGTTGACTGAGATCGTTCCAGCCGGCAGACCTTGTCCATGAACGACAACGGGGGGACAGTTCGTTCCCAGTTCCGATTCGACAGCGATCCCAAACTGGCGGAGCGAATCGAGCAGATCGCCGATCGGACGCTCACGCATCCGGGTATTGCCATCCAGTCGGAACCGGCCGTTTCCCAACGCACACATCGCCGTGAGGAACCGGATGCTGGTCCCGCTGTTTTCCAGCCACAAATCGGCCGTCGTTTCGGGAATCCGGCCTCCGCAACCCACGATCGTCGCTCTTCCTGCTGCTCGATCCTGGTCGACCGCGATCCCCAGCCGACGCAAGCTGTCGATCATCACTTCGGTATCGCGGCTGTCAAGAACCCCGGTCAGCGATGTCGTTCCTTCGGCCAAAGCCGCCACCACCAAGGCCCGATTGGTCAGACTTTTCGATCCCGGCGGACGAATTGAGCCGGTGATGGGGTGTCGGACAGGCTGAATTTCGAGCGTTTCGGTCATGATTTCAGGGTGATTCTTTGCTGCCAGGACTCGGGAAACCGCAGAATATCAGTCAGACACGGCAGCGACCATCCGGAGACCGCTTTCTCTGCCTGGCCAATCAGGATTCGCACGGAATTCATAGAAGTCTTGGCGTTTACAAGTGGCGGTCGCTATACTTCGTTTCCCTCAGGATGCCGATTGTCCGGCGTTCGAGTATTTGTATCCTTGAAGAATCGACGAAAGAAGACCAAGCGGTATGCCCAAAGAAGAGGCGATTGACGTTGAAGGAGATGTTGTCGAAGCGCTGGCGAACACTCAGTTCCGCGTGAAGTTGACGAACGGTCACATTGTGCTCGCTCACGTGGCCGGGAAGATGCGAAAGCACTTCATCCGTATTGTGCCCGGGGATCACGTCCATGTGGAAGTGTCTCCCTACGATCTGAATCGTGGTCGCATTGTGTTCCGCGAACGTTAATCCGCGACGGATTCCTCGCGTCGATCAATGACCACAGACCGCTCGCAGGATGCAACCGGCTTCATTCCAGAGTACGGTCCGCTGACGGTGCGCGTGAATTTGTTCGATGTCGTTGCTCGATCGATAGTGCCCTGGTGAAACGATGTCCAGCGAAACCCCCGCGCCGCCTCGCAAGTTGCCGTTCGTCCAGCTCTTCACTGACGGGGCCTGTCGAGGCAATCCTGGCCCGGGAGGTTGGGGCTGCATTCTTCGTCATCCGGCCACGGGCACCGAAAAAGAGATCTCTGGTGGCGAGATCCTGACGACCAACAACCAGATGGAGCTGCAGGCGGTGATCTCGGGACTGGAGGCGATCAAATCTCGTTCTGAGGTCGAAGTCGTCACCGACAGCACCTACGTTGCGAAGGGTAGCGAGTCCTGGATGGCCGGTTGGAAGAAAAACGGCTGGCAACGTCGCGAAGGGAATTCCTGGAAGCCGGTCAAGAACGTCGAGATGTGGCAGAAGCTGGACGAGTTGTTGGCCAAACATCAAGTTCGCTTCACACACGTGCGTGGCCATATGGGCCATCCCGAGAACGAACGCTGCGATGTCCTCGCGGTAGCTGCCGCGATGGCAATTTCGGGTCAGTAAGAGAAGGCCGATTCTCACGCGAAGTCGCGGAGAATTGAAGTAAAGAAGACCGCCGCTTTCTCTCTGTCTATCTTAGCGTCTTCGCGCCTTCGCGTGAAAACCTCTTCGCTTCTCTTGGTGCTAGCACGGTCTAGCGTTGCGACTCGCGCATTTGTCGGAGTTGTGCCATGTAGTCCGCCGCGCCAGCATCTCCTTCGCGTGGGGCCCAAGTCGGAAAGTCTTTATCCGTCACTGGTGAAAAGGGGCCAGGCTTCACTTCGAACATCGCAGTGTCTGGTTCGAGAATGAAGAAGGTATGGTAGACACCGGCACAGACATCCACCCCGAAGATAGACGTACCCGCTGCGATGTCGGTCATCTGCTCAACTTTCCCGGCTTCGTCGAACGTGATGAAGCACAAGGCTCCGCGAACGACCACGATGCTTTCGTCTTTGGGCGGAGCGGTATGCCGATGCGGCGGGATGTAGGTACCCGGTTGCATCACGTTGAACATCCGATGCAGCAGCGCGTCGGCAGACTTGTGCAGCGGCAGAATCACTCGCTTACGATCGTTGAGCCGCGACGCCTGCACCGCCTGCTTGAGTAACTCGTTTGTGAGCAGTGTGACTGCGCTCGACGGCGGATCCAAGGCTCTTCGCTTGGGGTCAATAGGGTTCTGGCCATTTGCCGTGCCGTGATCCTGCATCTGGCGATCCTTCGTATTTGATGCGTGGCGGTTCTGCTTGCTAAACGTACTGTCGCTCCAGCATGCTGGCCGCGGTTTCGTCGAGCAAGTCGGATCGGCGAACTTGTTCAAAGCGGTCGAGCAGATCCTCGGGTGTGAGCCGCCGTTTTTCGGCACCCTGAATATCATGCAGAATACGACCGCGGACCATCATGATCAGGCGATCACCCAGATGAGCCGCCTGCTGCATCGAGTGAGTCACCATCATCGTCGTCAGCTTGTCGCGGCGGATGACTTCTTCGGTCAGGCGAATCACCTGATCGGCGCTCTTCGGATCCAGGGCCGCGGTGTGTTCGTCCAATAGCAACAGATCCGGCTTGATCAGTCCCGCCATCAGCAACGTCAGTGACTGCCGCTGCCCGCCGGACAGACTGCCGATCGCGTTTCCCAGACGGTTTTCCAATCCCAAGCCCATGCTGCGGACTCGTTCATACATTTCCGTTTTAGTCGACGGACTGAGCGCCCAGCCCAGCCCCCTGGTGCGGCCACGATGAGCAGCAAGCGCCAGGTTCTCAGCGATCGTCAGCGACGGAGCGGTTCCAGTAAACGGGTTCTGAAAAACGCGGCCGATGTACTTCGCGCGACGGTGCTCGGGCCAGTCCGTAACGTCTTCACCCTTCAATCTGATCCGGCCGGAATCGACAATAAACGAGCCCGCAACGGCGTTCAGCAGGGTCGATTTGCCAGACCCGTTCGTTCCAATCACGATCACAAAAGAACCGTCGTCGATCTTCAGGTCAACACCTTGCAGGGCGCGGACCTCGTTCGGGGTTCCTGCATGAAACGTCTTCTTGATGTGTTCGATGTCGAGCATTTCGCGACTCGTTCCCGGTAAGTCAGTTCACAATTTCCAGCAAGACTTGGCCAGCCTGATTCAGTAGAGCTAAGCCTTCCCGAGGGTACTTAGTTTGCGCCGAGCGACATCGATCGCGTTCGGTGCCACCAGCGCGATCAGCACAAACACGGCCGTGACCAGTTTCAAATCGTTCGGGTTCAGTCCCCAGCGCAGTGCGATGGCCACCAGCAATCGAAACAAGATCGATCCCATAATGGTTCCGACCACGAGCATCCCGATCTGCCGCGAGTTCACCAGGGATTCGCCGATAATGACGCTGGCCAGTCCCCACACGACCATCCCCAGCCCCATCTGCACGTCGGCATAGCCCTGATACTGAACGAGCAACGCCCCCGAGAGAGCAACCAATCCATTCGAGAGCGCCAGTCCAAAGGTCAGCATCCAGCCCACTTCAACACCGAGCGCGCGAATCATTTGCTCGTTGTCGCCCGTGGCCCGCATGGCCAGTCCGAGGTTGGTCTTGAAGAAGGCATACATGATGCCAGAAATCAGTCCAATGATGGCCAGCACCAGGATCACCACCAGGACTTCCTGTACGGGAATATCCCAGCGCCCAATCGTCCATTTCAAATCGGGTGACACCGCCTTCTGGGCCATCGAGACGACAGTCTGCTCTTTGAAGAGCGGCAGGTTGCTGCGGTTCATCACGCGCAGATTGACTGAGTAGAGCGCAGTCATCACCAGGATTCCCGCCAGCAATCCGTTGATTTGCAAACGCGTCGTCAAGATGCCAGTCACCGTTCCCGCGCAGGCACCCGCCAAAAACGCGATGAATGTCGCCAGCCAGGGATTCCAGCCCGAGACGAGCAAGGTTCCAGCAACGGCGCCACCCAGGGCAATCGAACCTTCCACGGTCAGATCCCGAAACGCCAAAATACGAAAGCTGATCAGCACTCCCAGCGCAAGCAGCGACAGAATCAACCCCACCGAAACGGAACCTATCAATTGCATCATCGCTGGGGTCCTCCCGTGACAGTCGTAATCGATGACAACCAGCAGGCCCCGCGGATGAATTCGCTTTCACCGCCACCCGTAATTTCGCGATCATCATTCAGAAGGTGCATGACGGTCTGCAGGTCTTCCGATTCGAACAGCGTTCCCACAACATCCGCCATTTCCAATTTGCGTTTCTTGAAGGGCCGGTACGAAAAGACAGCCGCATGGAAGTGACCGTAGATCTCGGAGCTGGATCCCATCGGCCTGAGTAGCGAAGCCAGTTCGGCCGACGGCGCGCCTCGTGATGCCACCCCGACGATCAGCGTTAATGTATGACCATGCGTCCGCTCGGGCGAGAACGAAAGCCAGTTGCGAATTTCGGGATGCGACATTCGCGAGCCAGCCGCTGCAGAAGTTGGCGAACGTCGCAGCGTGGCACCGATCAATCCCGTCGTTTCAGCGACGTAGACCAGACCTGCCAAATTGGAATCGTTTAACTCCAGGCTCTTCTTGACCAACGCCGACAAGGAGATTCGCTGGCCTTCTTCGGCGGGTTCAAATCTTTGATGCTGTCGCATTCCCCCTCGGCAGCGCAACCCATAGGCCATCTGCACGTTGGGAACCAGCTTTCCCTGTTCGAGTTGAAAGTCGGGCTTGGCCGCGCCCGCAGGCTGCTGTGCCACCGCACCACCGGCCGCCAAGAATTCACCAAATCGATTCTGGCACTCTGCATACTTGGAACCGAATGCTCCCAATCCCAAGCCAAACACGTCTGCTCCGAATTCCAACGGTCGGCAGTGCTGTTCCAAGTAAGTTTGCTGTGGAAACCGAGTGGCATCGCCAATCACTTCGCAGGTGAGTGCCGCCTTAGGTTCGACATCGTACAGTTCGAAGTTCATCCCCCCTTCGGCGGCGACTCGAAACGTCGGCTGCATCGTGCTGCGAAAGCTACCGGATTCTGCTCGCGCGCGAACTTCGGCCATGTTACACAACAGCATTTTCGAGAGGCCGGTCATCTTGATGACTTCGGCCACCTGAGGCGGAGCGATGCCGACCCCGAAGAACCCGCGAATGGATTGCAGTTGCTTGTAGGCTCGAACTAAAGCTCCGATTCCGGCGGAGCTCATGTAGCTCACGTCCGAAAGATCGAGCACGATTGAATGCGATCCCTGGCGAACCGCTTCGTCAATCGCATCCGACAGATGCTCGGCCCATTCGTTATCGAGACGACCAGCAATCCGCATTTCCAGCAGGTCGCCATGATCTTCAGTATTGATTTGCATGAATGGTTATCGTCGAGGAGAAACGCGGTTTATCTGCTGTCAGTTTGGTCGGCAACGGCTGTCGCCCTATTTGTCGATCACTTGGTCGGCGGCCTTAATCAGCGACTCTGGAATCGTAAGTCCCAGTTTCTGAGCGGAGGCAAGGTTCAAATAGAGCTTACTTTTAGTGGACTGGAAAAAGGGAATTGCAGCAGGTTTTTCACCGCGCATGACTCGCGCAGCAATCTGCGCCGAATCGAGCCCCATGTCGTAGTAATCACGCGTCAGAACCACGGCAGCCCCTTGTTTCGACGCACTCCCCAGGAACGCGAAGACTGGCAACTTGGCTTTGGATGCTGCTTGAGCGACCGATGGAAACGCAGCGCCTGTCAGATTGGAGTTCGATAAGCAGATCGCATCCAGATGTTGATCGCAAAGCGACTGAGTGCCATCGAGGACCTCGGTCCCGGCGTTCACACCGACGGACACTAATTCGTAGCCAGCGCCGCGGGCGGCCTCGACCAGCAATTCATAGCTGTAGACAGAATTCACCTCGCCGGGGACGAACAACGTCCCGAGTTTCTTTGCATCTGGCATCAGCTGCCGAATGATCGGCATCATGCGTTTGACATCATTGGCACCATAGGCACCGGTAACGTTGGAAAGATGATCGGATTCCGATTTTCCGACGCCCGCCGCGAAGGGATTGGCGACCATTGTGAAAACAATCGGTAAGCCTTGCGCCTTCTGAACACAGCTTTGCAGGGCCTGCGTCGAAATGGTCAACAGCAAGTCAGTATTGTCGGCAATAGCCGCATCCACCAAACTGTTGAGCGTCGCCATGTCTCCCTGTGCGTTGAGCATCTTGACGGCGTAGTCGCGGCCCTCGACCAAGCCAGATTTCTTCAGACCTTCGCGTAGGCCACGCTCCGCTTCCGCGACATCGTCTGAATTGACATAGCTCACGATGCGAAGCTGCCAGAGATTCACCAGCGGTTGATTCTGTGTTGGTGGTGCAGCCACGACGACGGTGACCTTATCCGTTTGCCCACTCTCGTCGATGATCGAGTCCGCAGACTTGACCACATCATCAGGAAACGCCCATTCGCCATTGAGGCTCTTCAATGCCAGCTTGTTGACGAAGAGCTTCGGCGGGATCGCAATCTCGACCGGGATGCTGGCAATCGATTCCCCCTTGAGCACCCGAGCCGCGACTCGACCGACAGTTCGACCAACTTCGTAGTAGTTCGCTCCCACATCGAAGAGGGTACCTTTCTTCGCGTTGCCGGGCATGCACGTGAACGTCGGAATATGAGCGTCACTGCCCGTTTTCGCTACTACGTCGATGGCACCGAGCATCGTGACATCGCCGCCAACCAGCAGCGCTTCGGCTTGCCGATCAATCAACGAGCGAACGGCTTCTTTCACTGTGGAAGTGTTCTCGACATTCGCCTCGAGCAGTTCGATCTTCAGCTTCTTGCAAACCTCGCGTGCCAGTTTTGTGCTGACTTCCGAGTTGATCTCGGCCGGATTCCAACCGATACCGACTTTCGACAATTTCGGATTGATCCTGCGGGCCAACTCCAAAGCTTGATCGACCGGTGGAAATGTTCCAATCCCTGTCAGGTGGGCGGGATGATCCATCGGTTCGGTCCCGACCCCAACACCCGCTTTGACTGGGTCTGAGACCAATCCGAAGACGTGCGGTACTTTACGCTGCTTATTGACGTTCGCAAACGACTGCAATGCTCCCGTCGTCAGGGTGATGACCAGATCGTAGTCGCCAGCGGCGAGTTCCTGCGAAATCGCGTTACCGGTCGCGATATCCCCCTCGGCGTTGAATCGAGTCAGTTTCAGGTTCTTTCCGTCGACAAAGCCTGCCTCTTTCAGGCTGTCGATGACGCCCTGCGCGCCCTCGTCGATGATTGGCTGCGATGCCATTTGAAACATGGCGACTCGCATGGTCCGCGTGGGAATTGTCGATTCAGAAGTTGCCAGCGAGGTTTCGCGAGGTTTCTGACGAGGCGCTTCTGACAGCAAGAGCACGGCCGACGCCAAGGCAATCAAAAAGAAGCCGAACGAAAGACGCTTCAATGATTCGCCCATGAACCCGGAACTCCATTGCCCTGATGGCGACTCACATTCGTACTGAGCCGCCTGTCCTATTGAATTGAGAGTACGAATTCACCGCCTGTGTTCGGAGGAACGCAACTCTCGCGCCGCAGTGTAGCGACGCAGTCACCACTCGGCGAGGGTTTCGAACCACTGAATCAGACTTTTACGAGCAGGAAACGGACCGTCGCTGCAGATGCTCGCACAACGAATCGATCAATCGCTGTCGTGCCGTATGCCTGGAAAACGTGTGGTCAGCATTATCGATGAAAGTGACGCTGAGCTGCTGACGCCGAAGCATGCGTTTCGCCTGCCGCCGGGCCTGGCCTAACAGGATGCTATAGCCGGGATCAGTCGTCGAAAAGAACATCGACAACCGGCGGCGGGAAGTGACAACGCGCTTCAGATCGCCGGTCAGATCCTGTGTCGTGGGATGCGATGGACCTGTGTTTTCTGTGACATTGGCCACTTTGGAAGTTCGCCGAGACCCGATCAGACCAAGACGCTGAGCGACCATCCGCAACGCCCCCCGAACTCCGATGCGGCTGCGACCGGACAACAACTTCAACCACTTGGCAGGTTGCAGTGCTGACGACAAATAGTAGTGTTCGCGAATCAGCTCTTTCGTCGGTGCGGTCTCCAGCGACATCCCATCTTGCCAGAAGTATGTCAGCGGGTTGATCATGATTCCCTCGACGAGATCGACATCGTCGAACTGCGCAGCCGCTTGGAACGAAGCGTAGGCCCCTGAGCAAAGTCCCATCAGGACGAATTGCTGTGGACCGAATCGCTGTCGCAAGGCTTCCATTGTCAGCCCGATGTCGCGAAAAGCGGTCGACGCGTAAGAGTCATTCTCTTGCGACGCGTCCGTCGCGATGCTGTCTCCCAACCCGTTGAGATCGAGCCGCAGACACCGAAATCCCTGTGACGCAAACTGCCGAGCCATTTCGACATTCATCCGGCCAGGACCGATCCGATACGCCGCTCCGGCATTGAGCAGGATAATCGTCGGCAGGTTTGCTACGGGTGGCGTGGTTGGCTCGCTGAGAATCCCAAACAGATTCGGAGAGTCACTCAGGCAGATGGCGGTCTCTCGAACACTGGGTGAGCAGAGGATACTGAGCGGCCTCTGATTCAGTGGCAAATGGCTCGCTACTTGATCCGTACTCAGTTCTTCGCCGGCGCAATCCTCACCGGAGTCCGCGTGTTGGTCCATCCAATCGGTAATTTTCTGAATCGCGATTTCCGGCACGTGACCCTTGTGGGGTTCAACCAGTATCTGGCTCACGCCCGGTACCGCAAATTGCTCGACATCCAGCCCGAGTTTGGCGAAATGATCGAGGACTCGTTGATCTGCGGGGGAATCGTCACGATTCGCGATCAGTACTCGGCGGCAGAGCGGCTTGGACTGCATCAAACTCGTCTTCGATAACGCCGCGGCCGTCTCGGCCGTTAAGCGGAATCCGGCGGCTTCGATTGTTCCCGCCGCTTCACTTCCAGCGGTGTGCCCCTCGGACATCATGTCGATGACATGCATCTCTCGGACCGATCCGCGCCCGTTCGTCACTGGAGCCCACAGGATAAGGTTTTCGATTTCAATTTGATCCAGTGCCAGCGCCGCCAGTGTGGCGCCGAATCGCAGTCCAACGACACTGACTTTGGCGCACCCCAACTCGTCTTTCATCCAGCTTACTGCTGCGCGAGCGTTTGAAAGCCATGTCGCCAGTCGCTCCGGATCAGTATCGTCTCCAGATGAATCGCCTGTCCCGTGCCAGTCGAATCGTAAGGCGGGGATACTCAATCGAGCGAATTCGTCGGCCAGATGCCGCAAGCTACGATGAGCGTGCAGTTGTTCAAACCCGATCGGTGGGACGATGACAACGCCATGATCGCGTTCGCGTCGTCTGTCTAACGAATGCAACCAGGCGAAGAGCGGTTGTTCGCCACAGGGGAGATAGAACGCAGTGCGCTGAATCGCACCGGCCGATACAAAGGGCGAAATATCCATTCCAGCAGTGGTTTCCGCGGTTAGAGTTGCCATGGCCCGCACCTCGTTAAACTGACTTGGGGCGAGCAGACACAACATGGCTGCTTTCCATGTTGATCGCTTCGACCAATGCTTTGAACGACGGAGCCTGTGCCGACGTCGCCCGGAATGTCACCGTCTTCGTTCGCCCGGGCGGCAGATGGAAATAGTTGTCATCCGGCAAGTATCCCTTCGCATTCACTGTGACACCTTGCAGCAACCGATCGGATTGCAAGGTAATCTGATACCGGTTGTCGCCAACGACATCGCCCGTGGTCTGCAAGGTCACCGCGCGGTCTAGAGCGGGAACCGATCGACGGATGAAGTGAAACGCTTCTCCGATCACTCGTCGTTCAGAATCAAACCACGTGACAATCGCCACGTCATGGTGTGGTGGACCAAACCGATAGGCATAGCTGACATCGTAGAAGCCACCGAGGATTTCATCAGCACTGAATGTTCGTCGACTCGCCCCTTCCAGACGAACAGCCAATTCCTGACGTGCGACGACGACATTCGGTTCCTTCAACAATTGAACTTCGATCGAGCCGTTGCACGCTTCCGAAGTCTCATTGATGAGATGCAGATGCAGACCGTTCAGGCCTTCATCCGTCACGACCAGTTGCCGACTGCTCCAGACTCGCTTGAGGAAGTAGTAGGCGGCTTTCGGAGTCCCCATCGAATCCAGAATGCCCCATCCCGCCGCCGGCCACAGGTCCTTGTAGAACCAGATCAATCCGCCGTGGTTGTGGCTGTGCGAGCTGCGCCATTCGGAGAACGCCTGCTGCATCATTTCGCCCGAGATCAGGCGGCTGAGTTGCAGGTACTTCGGCGTATCCCACGAACGGAGTTGCACCGGGTCGACGTTGAACGTCTCTTTCAGATAATGATCCCGAACATCTTCGAAGTCCCAACCCGCACCGATATCGCGAGGGACTCGTCGTTTCCAGCGGGCATCGTGCATCACGGCATGCCCACCCTGAGTGATCGCCTCGATCGTGGATGCTTCTGGAATGTTCGAGAAGCCCAGGCATTCGGGCGTGAACTTCACATCGGAGCGTCGAATGTCCGAAGTCGGTCGCAGGTAGGCACCGACACCGTAGTAATGAGTCAAACCGGTATTCGGCTGAAACGGAAGAGCGCCCCCCGTGGGAGTCGATGGAACATAGCCGGTCCCCGGGTGGAAGCGATCGCAGAGTTCCGGAAGTTCCTGAGCGAACCAACTATTCGTCCAGATTTCGCGAGGCATCCCCAGCATTGCAGCCTGTTGCTCGATCTCGCTATTTCCGCAGTAGACCGCGACACACGCGTGCGTGGCCAGGCGCCGCACTTGTTCGCTGACTTCGGCGACCAGATTGTGACGGAACGATTCGTCGTCGACAGGGTAGTCCATGTTGGCGAACATGAAGTCCTGCCAGACAAGGATCCCCAGTTCGTCGCACAGGCGGTAGAACGAGTCGCTCTCGTAAACCATCGTGCCGCCGACACGCAGCATGTTCACGCCGGCATCGCGAGCGAGCGTCAGATCGTGACGTAGCTGCTCTTCAGTACCAGACAGCGTCAGGATGTCGCTCACGGTCCAGCAGGCACCGCGGCAGTAGACAGGTTGGCCATTGATCAGGACTTGAAAGCCATCGGCTGTCGAGACTTCGACTTTGCGGAATCCGAGCGGATCGCAGGCGATGCGATAACGAACGTCGCCCGACTCGAGGATGAGTTCGCAATCGTATAGCACCGGTTGACCATGCGTGTGCGGCGACCAGGAGCGAGCGTTGGCGACCTGCAGCTTCCCTCGAACGGAATAACCATCGACTTCACGTTCAAGATGGAGCGCTTCGAGATGAGCGCCGACCCGCAAGGAAGCCCGTTGAATGGGGACCGCCGAGAGCAAATGAGCTTCTAGCGTGACGACACCGACGGTTCCTTCGAGTTGTGGTCGCACAGTCAGCGAATGGGGCGTGATTGGGCCGGTTTCAAGACGGACTCCTCGCCACGGACCGATCGCCGGAGCAGGGGGTGACCAGCCGGGGATACGACCTTGGAGACTGGTGCGATGCCAACGGAGTTGCTGGTTGTTGACCAGGTTGGTTTTCCACCGCGGCCGAGGGCGTTTCGCCTTCAGGTCTTCGGTGATGGACCGGAAGCCAATGATCAACTCGTTTTCGAGTCGCAGTCGTGACGATACGTCAACGCAGTAGCTGCGAAACATATTGTCGGTTTTCAGCAGCAGTTCGCCGTTCAGCCAGACTTCGGCCAAAGTCGCCAAGCCATCCAGATGCAGTTGGGCAGGATGCTGGCCGCCGCCAGTTTTGGCTTGGAAAGAGGTTGCGAACCACCAATCATCGGTATCAATGTCGGGCGAGTGTTCGAACGACCACCGCTTGTTCGCGGCCAGCGTGGAAGCAACGGTGCAGGGGACAGTCGCTGGCAACCATTCGGATGCCGCGCCTGTCAATTGAGACGGATTGGCAATCGTTCCAGGTCGATGAGCGCAGCACAGCCAGGGGCTCAGCGAGCCCTGGTTGGCGATCACTCTCTCACTGGTATTCGATGCCATCGCAATGACCGCCACCCTTCGGATGTCTTGTTCATTCAACTCGCAAGAACATGCGACTTCAGATGATCCATCGCCGTCTGCCAGGTTCCCGCCATGTCATCCACGGGTGACAAATTGATCGGTTTCTTGCGTGCCATCGCTCGCGCCAATTGGAACTGCATCGTCTTGGCGCCGGTCGCCAGTTGGCCAAACGCGTCGCGGGCCACTTCCAGCCCGGCCACGTCATGAGCCCCCAGCCAGTCGAAGTAGAGCGACGCCATTTCGTAGCAGGCACCGAACTGACGCAGCGTCGCGAATGAGTACTGATGGAAAACTTCCATCGGCTCGGTCATGAGCCAGTCTACATCGGCGGCGAATCGCGTCTTGAATTTGACGAACGGATTCGTTTCGGGAATCAGCGTCAACTGCTGTTTGAGCAGTGACAACGAAGTATTCACCAATTCGTGACCGGTCGCTCCTTGATTGGCCCGCCGTTTGACGAACTCCACATAAGGAGGCAGCATCGCGGGATCGTGTGGACCGGCAATTCGGAACACTTTGACGAAGTCTTCGCCGCTGAGTTCGTAAAAACCCTGACCATGGAAATAGCCCAGCTTCTGATTAGCGACATCGATATCGACGGCGGCGACCGTCGACTTGGTGTGTTCACGGCGATATGCCGTCCCTTCGGTATCGGGCAAGTAGAATGAATCAAGCTCCACCAGCACTGGCCGACCAAGACCGACTTGCTCTTCCACATGTTCGACCAGCGGTTGCCAGATCGCCAGTTCCTGGATGTCTAGGCCATACAGCGACCGCAGGTCAGTGTGTGGAAACTTGAAGAAGGTCCACTGGTCGCCTTCAAAATCGATGGCGACCGTGAACGGCATCGCCGCGATCGGATCGAACCCCCACGCATGCAGGAGTTCGATCCAAACGTCGACATAGCAATTTGTTTCCGCCCAGTGCCGTTCCCTGGTGTGAATGACATGGCGTTGATAGCCATCGGCACTGATTGGGAAGACCGGTTTCGTCATAGTGCAAGTACACTCTTCACGTCTGAAGGCCAGTGATCTGGATCAAAACCGTGTGTCATGAACAAAGCCAGCGCGATACGTTCCAGACCGAAGCCGATGCATGCCGTGTGGGCATATTCGTTGTCAGCGGTCTTGATATCAAAGGAATGACCGAAGTGGTCCAGGTGGTAGTTGCACGACGTGATCGCGGTGAGCTTTTCCGTCGTGGCGACGGGATGAACCAATTCGAACTTCAGGTCCTGTTCCTTCTGGGCGGCAGCCATCATGCGTCCACCACGTCCGAAGAACGGATCGTTGGCCACGACGCTTTCAACATGCAGTCCGACGGAGTTCAGGATTTCCATACCCGTCTGCAACCAGTAAGCACGGTGTTCCAAGGCTTGCTCGGCCGTTCCCATGCGAACAAATTCGCGTTGACGGAAGATCTGCATGCGGGCTGGATCGGGTGATGGCTCATGACGGAAGACGAATGATCGCAAATCGACCAGACGGCCTTCGGCGCTCAGTGTCGTTCCGGTCGCAGTTGGATACAGCGGATAACATGCGGCGGGTGTCAGCATCACGTCGGTTGGCAGCAGATCCTGCGTCCAGTCCTCGCCGCGCGCCTTCTTGTCGAGCAGTTTCGCGTGATCGTGTTCGTTCCCCATGAAACTTTGGACCGATCCCATCAGGTCCGGGAAGTTCTCGATGTGCGTTGTTTGCAGGTAGTGCTTGCGATTGATGATCGCTGGAAACCGCATCACTTCGGCCTTCAGCGGCTTAGCTCGCTTGGTGACGGCCAATTCAAAGCGTTCGATCACGTCTTCAAACACGCCGCTGAATCCATACAGACCGGGTACACCCGATCGGATCAGCAGGCCTGCCGTGACGAGTTCGTCCTGGCAGTGCTGATAAGCTTCATTCAGACTCATGGTGGCCATGCACATCGTCAATGTCCCTCTCTATGGGCTAGCAACATCGTGGCATTAAGTTTGGTGATACGGTCATTGTTAACCATCAACGCGGCACCGTAGGAATCGCGAAGATGACGAGACAAGCTGAACTTGGAATCGTTGCGGTAACCCTGAATGCCGCAGATCAACAGCGCCTGACCGACGATTTCGACGATCCGCTGTGAGCAGGACAATTTCAGATTGTTGGTGCGAATCGAGAATCCGAAGCCGTGGATCGACTCACGTGAATCGTTCGACAGCAATTCGTGATATTCGCGAGCCAGGCTGTAGACGTTGTGTCGCATCTCTTGCAGCACGAGGTCTACTTCGGCCAGACGAATTGCCGAGATCGGCGTTTCACCCGGTGTCTTGCGAGCTTCCGCTCGAACGAAGGCTCGAGCTTGATTGACAGCGTCAGCAGCGATGCCCGTCCAGAGTGCGCCCCATACGATATGTGAGTAAGGATGCATCGTTTGAGACAAGATATCATTGAACGGCGTCGGCAGAATCTGATCCGTTGAGCCATGTGATGTCAGCGTGAATCCGGAACTGCAGGTTCCGCGAAAACCCATCGTATCCCAGGTCGACAATGGCTCGGCGGTATATTCGCCGCGTCTCACCATCACTTGAACTTGTTCGCTGGCGGGAGCATCGGGCGACCGTCGACAGGTCACGAGGATGTCATCCGAATACTCACCGTACGAGATGACCGGAGCCTTCTTCGTCAGTGTGAAGCAGTCGCCCGAAACTTCAATCGCACAGACGCTGGATCGCAAATCGCCGCCAGTGCCGATTTCGGTCGTAGCCGAAGCCATCAGGCGTTGTTCGGTGACCAGGTCACGCAGATAACGTCGGAAGTACGCTGATTGTTGAGCGTGATGGACGACGCAGGCGACTTGGATGCAGTGCATCGCATAGATCATGGCGGACGAGCCACAGTACTGGCCCATCGCCTCGCACAGGCGAGATGTTTCGATCATATTCAGCCCCATTCCGCCATATTCGACCGGAACGTAAGCACTCAGCAACTTCGCTTCTTTCATCGCCGTGATTGATTCAACAGGGAACCGCGCATGACGATCGACGTCGCCCGCATGCACAGCGAGGACATCACGCCCGATCGCGTGGACTCGGCTGAGCAACTCATCAAAATCGAACGCTTCCGGCGTGGGAGCGGCGGAAGAGACGGGCAAGTCTGCAACGGCGGTCATCATGAGGGGACTCGCGAGGGGATAGAAGTTGCCGGGAATGAAAATGGGACAAAAGCAAGGGAACCGGCGCGCTGGACCACTTGGAGGCGCGCCCAAGACTCAATGATTAGTTCGTCAGATTCGCGACGGCTTCGGCGATCGAAGACACACTGCGGAATGTGCCGCGGCTGAGCATCGATTCGGGAAACTCGACTTCGAAGCGATCTTCCAAAGCCAGCATGATTCCGACAGTGGCCAACGAAGTGAGGCCAGCACCATACAGGTCGAAGTCTTCGTCCAAGGTAAGGACATCAACGGTCAAACGCCCGTGTTGAGCGAGCACTTGTCGGATGGCACTGATGTCGACAGTCGATTGCATGGCAGCGTCGGTCACGATGTCACAACTCCAGAAAATTCGGTGGGTTTGAGCAGACGCATCCGGATGTCACGGATGGTTTCGATGCAGAAATCTAGCTGCGCCCGCACAGAACGCCGTTGACCGAAGATTCGTCTGTGCGAATTTCGATTTGAGGCGTTCCGGTTGAAACATAGCTCACGACATGTGGCAAAGTGGCAACAATGATTCGATTTTGCTCGTTGCACCGACTGGTGCGCCAAGGCAACGATTGTAAGCCTTGTGCCGGTTGTAGCAGCGGCCTCTGGAACTCGCCGCGGAGGGGAATGGACTACGAATCGGGCGAATCAAGGAACAAACAAAGGAGAAGGCGTTAGCCACGGATGAAACACGGATTGAACACGGATCAATCCAGAAAGCAGGTGGCGACCTTGGAGTGCTCCGGTTCGACGAAGCTTTGGATCCAGTTAAGGAAGTGCCATGATTGTCAGCGACCGCCTTGAGGTCGGTAGGACTTTTCTGCTTCACAGATGTGTCGGCGGGAATTTTGGGACAGGCTGAACTGCCACAACTTCCTGGCACAGCGAACCCAAGTCGGAGATCATTGCTCTAAACTGTTGGTCATTTTTCCAATCCAAAGCGTCTGCAGCAGCGGCACCTCATCATGAACAACCTTGAGCAGGAATTACGTCGCGCGGCCGAGGCGATTCGGTCAGCGCAGGCCTTGTTGATCGCGGCCGGAGCTGGGATGGGGGTGGATTCGGGGTTGCCCGATTTTCGCGGGCCGGAAGGTTTTTGGAAGGCCTACCCTCCTTTTCACGGACGCAAGTTCAGCGATTTGTCGACGCCACATTGGTTTCGGACAGACCCGGGGCTGGCTTGGGGGTTCTTCGGGCATCGACTGAATCTCTATCGAGCCGCGATCCCTCATGCAGGTTTTCAAATCCTGCGTCGCTGGGCCGAGCGAATGCCGCTGGGCTACTTTATCTTCACGAGTAACGTCGATGGCCAGTTTCAGAAAGCGGGCTTTCCGTCCGAGCGGATCCTAGAATGCCACGGATCGATTCATCACTTGCAGTGCTCCACCCCCTGTCTCAATCACGTCTGGCCTGCGGACTCGCTGCAGATGGATGTTGATCAGACAACGATTCGGACCGAATCACAGACACCAGCTTGTCTTGAGTGTGGAGAGATCGCCCGGCCGAACATCCTGATGTTTCATGATCGAAGCTGGGTGGATGATCGCTCGGAAGAACAGGCGAGGCGATACAAGGCCTGGTTGAGAAAGTTCGATCCGGCGCAGTTAGTCGTCATCGAGATGGGAGCGGGGCTGGCTGTCCCGTCCGTTCGCTATGAATCCGAATGCAGTGGCGGGCGGCTGATCCGGATCAATCCTCGCGATCCTGCCACGCCGGAAGACGGTATCTCACTACCACTCGGAGCGCTCGCCGGACTGCGACGTCTGGATGAGATTCTATGAGATTAAACAGTCACGGCGGGTGAAGACCCGCCGTGACTGCTGCGAAATAGCGGAATCAGAGATGCTATTTCGCAACCACGGATCGAGCGATCTCAATCTTCTTTTCCACTTTTTGCGGACGATCGACCGCACTCTTTTCGGATTTTTCCACCAGCGTCTTCGCGGCTTGAATCTGCTGAGCAGAGAAGTACGGAGTCGGGTTTCCAGGGATTTTTTCATCCATCAGTTGAGCAATCTGTTCCCAGGTGAGTCCGTTCGCCAGATGCCAGGCGGCGGCTTGTTGGGCGTCGCGAGCGGTACGTGGTGAATAGTCTTCCAGCAACTGCAGCAGCACCGGATCAGTGGTGACGGATTCGGCCTTCGCCAGCTTGTACTTCATCCCGGCGTGCGGTTCGCGACGACCGTAGTTCAGGCACACCGAGTTGAATGCGAGTTGCACCGTCTTCTCAGGAGGGATCGAGAACATGAACCCACCCGGGAATTGATTATTACCCTGGTTGATTCCGTTGTTGCCGTTCTGCGCTCCATTTTGCTGCCCGTTCTGCCCCATGATGCCGGCGTTGCCACCAACAGATTGAGCAGCGCCGTTTTGCCCCTGCATCCCGTTGTTCATTCCATTCATCATTCCGTTCCCCATCCCAATTTGATTGAACTGGTTGTTGGGGGCTTGAGCCAGAATCTGAACTCCGACGAGCCCTTTCGGGACGGCCACGGTGAGGGCCTTGTCTGTTTTGTTAGTGATGAAGATCTTCCCGTCGTGGGCATTTTGAGCCACCAACCGTGCCTCGAATTGTTCGCTGTCAATTCCCTCGAACAGCTCCACGACGGGAGCGTCTGGATTCAGAGTCGGCTTCGTAATCGCCCCTCGATTGGCACCCACCAACACCAGGCAAATCGCGATAGAGACTACAAGGCTGCCGATTTTTGAGAGGCGACTCAAAGACGAAGTTGGCATAGCTGGCTCCTTAAGTGGCGAACGAAGCAAGCGGCGATCCCTCTATCGACGACGTAGTCGATAGTTAGTGCCGACAAGTTCATTTCGGGCAGACACGGAATCTATTTTCGAGCTGGCGGACAGCTCAAACGACGTGGTTTGCGAATGCTCACTTAAGGGAAAACGAATTCGCGCAGTGGGCCTCTACAGCCGACTGGAGCATTTTTTCAGAATATCTTCAGAAATGCTCAGGCCGCTCAAAGAGTGGCAAACACCGCTTCGGCGGCCTTCAAAGTTGCTTGAATTTCAGCCTCGGAATGCGCGGCCGAGACAAAGTTCGCTTCGTACTGGCTGCAGGCCAGATACACACCGTGGTCCAGCATGCCGTGGAAGTATCGGGCAAACCGGGTGGTGTCGCTTTTCACGGCGACTCGATGGTCCGTGACGGCCGCCTTGTTGAAGAACAGCGTAAACATGCTGCCGATTTGCGGGATCGTATGCTCCAGACCAGCCTTCGTCGCCAGTTCGGACAACCGGCCGGTCAGTTGCTGCGTCACCTGTTCCAGTCGCGGGTAAGGGTTGGTGGCCTTGAGTGTCTGCAGTGTGGCGATGCCGCTGGCCATGGCAACAGGATTACCGGACAAGGTTCCCGCCTGATAAACAGGCCCGGCCGGTGACACGACGCTCATGATGTCGCGTCGACCGCCGTAGGCCCCGACCGGCATGCCGCCGCCGATGATCTTGCCCAAGGTTGTCATGTCGGGACGGATCTGGAACCGCTCCTGAGCGCCCCCAAAGGCGACTCGGAAACCGGTCATCACTTCATCGAAGATCAACACCGTGCCGTGCCGATCGCACAACGCACGTAGTGTCGAAAGGAACTGAGGCGTCGGAATCACGACCCCCATGTTGCCGACCACTGGCTCCAGGATCACACACGCGATCTCGTCCCCGTGGTTGGCGAAAGTCTCTTCCAACTGCTGGCAATCGTTGTATTCCAGGCACAACGTATCGGCCGTACAGCCAGCAGGAATGCCGGGACTTGAAGGAGTCCCCAGCGTCAGCGCCGCGCTCCCCGCCTTCACCAACAGGCTATCGACGTGTCCGTGATAGCAGCCCGTAAACTTGATCAGCATACTGCGGCCGGTGAAACCTCGTGCGACGCGAATGGCACTCATCGTCGCCTCGGTACCCGAATTCACCATCCGCACCAGATCCATCGAGGGGACTGCTGCGATCACCAGTTCGGCCAGTTCCGTTTCCAACTCGCAAGGAGCGCCAAAGCTGGTTCCCTTTTCGAGGGCCTTCTGGATCGCGCGAATCACGTCGGGGTGACGATGCCCAAGAATATGCGGCCCCCATGATCCGATGTAATCGATGTAGCGATTCCCATCGATGTCAAACAAGAACGGCCCGTCAGCTCGATCCATGATCACGGGTGTTCCACCCACGCCACCGAACGCACGCGCGGGACTGTTCACGCCGCCGGGAATGACCTTTTGAGCGCGGGCAAAATGAGCCTGACTGCGAGATCGGTCCAATGCCATGACTGTTTCCAAACACGATTGAAGCAAGAAAGAAGATGTACAGATTACTCGCGATGTCACTCGTCATTCCCGCGCAGGCGGGAATCCAGCGACGATTGTCACTCAGGAGTCAACGGCATCGAGCCCTTGACCGAGGCGCTCGAAGTAATCGTCGGGCATGTCGACCGACTGCAGTCCACCACCCGCTGGGACCAGGCAATATGCCGTTTTCATTTCCCCAGTCGCCAGACGAGTCGCCCCTCGCCAGAATTCATAGGCGGTCGTCAACGATCGTTTGGTGCGGCGGACCACCGTCACACGGATTTCGATTTCTTCTTCGTATCGAGCCGGCGCATTAAACGAGCAACTCGCAGTCACACGAGGCCAGCCGAATACCGTGCCGTCGGGTAGCTTGTCATGAATCTTCAGGCCTAGGGATCGAAAGAAGGCATGTTCGGCCTGCTCCATGAAGCGATAGTAATTCGCAAAATGAACGATCCCGGCCAGATCGGTTTCGAAGAATTCAACGCGGTGCGTCGTGATAAACGGCTGTGTAGACATATCCGCAGGTTACCGGCGAAGGGCCTTGTGTTTCAATGTCGAGAGGCGACTCCCGAGCAATCAACAGAGCCTGGTTTATTCATGGCCCGGTAGCTGCGTTCGCCAGAACGCGGGTCGATGCGGCCTCCACCCTCACTTGAGCGACTGTGGCATCAAAGAAACAAACCAGCCGCAGGTCTCTTTGAGAAGAGATCTGCGGCTGTGTTTGTCGTCAGTGGGAGAGTGTCAGATCACTCAGAGAAACGGCCAAAGCGAGAGAGTGACTACCGAATCAGAATCATTCGGAGTATTCGCCACGGCCATCGAAACCTTGCACGTCGCAGGTATTATCGCAGTTATCGATGTTGTCACGGAATTCGGTGCCGCTGCTGTAGCCTTGG